>SVFF01000004.1 GCA_015057005.1 Lachnospiraceae bacterium
AACTGAAGTTGTATAATCGCAGAGATTACAACAACTTTCCGATGCGTCCTTTGGGGTGGCATTCACCAAGACAAGTGCTTAATGATTATTTATCGTCACTGTAACAAATGTTTGACAAACCTACATCCCGGGCAAAACCACCCTGCTTCCCTATACATCCCGGGCAAAACCGTCCTGCAGCCCGTCCAAAACCGCCCGTGCATTCTTGCGCACGTTCTACTTCAGATACTCCTCCCGGATGGCCTTCTCTGCCGCTTCCACGGCCTCCTTCAGCCCCTGGGCGGACATTCTCATCGCACCGCTGCCCCAGATGATCATCTGTTCCAGCGCATCGGAAGTGGCCACCGTAGTGCGGTATTTTTGAGCGATCTTGTGTACTGTCTTCTCTATATATTGGTCCGCAGTCTCAGCCTCTCTGGTGTAGACCACGTTAATATTGTGGTATTTCACCACGCTTCCGGGATTGCCCTTCACCTTGTAGGCATCAAATACCAGGATCAGCGTATAGCCGGTAAAGCCCTGGAAATTGCAGAGAATATCCATCAGCTTGTCCCGTGCACTGTCAATATTGATAGCGGCCAGCTCACGAAGCTCAGGCCAGGCAAAAATAATATTGTAACCATCCACCAGAAAATAATGCTCGTCGGAATTGGGGATGGCGGGTTTGGGGGTATATTTGCGGTCACCGCCTCCACTATAATCCACCTCGCGCCTGCTTCCTCTGTGATAACGGCGGTACCTGCCGGCATCCTCCTGACTTTTTCCGTACGTTTGGCGGAAGATAGCCTCTATTTCCTCCTGGGTGATGTAGCCTGCGGATGCGCTGCTCTTGCGGGCGGATGTTTCCTTGCCGTTTTGTGTGCCATGCACATTCTTAAGATCCGCCGCGGAAAGACCTGCTGAGCTGTTTCCCGGTCCGACAGCATTTTCTGTTCCGCTTTCCGCACCGCTGCCATCCCCGGTCATCCGACTCCGTTCAGCCTCCCATCGGGCAACATAGCTTTCCATATCCAAACCGCTGTCCACATGGGCGTAAGCGTCCACTTCATCCCAGTTTACCACGAAGCCCGCACCGTGAGCACAAAATACGGAGCCTGTGGGATTGGCCAAATCGGCCTCCGGATCATACTGCCTTGCGGCGATGACCTCCTCTGCATTGTGGCAGGGCTCGTACCCTTTTAACACACAGGAAAATCTGCCGTGACCTCTGGTGTAGGCGTTCACTTCCCGCTGATAATCTCTCATGGTGGATACCGGCGCCGTGCCGGTAAGGACGCTCATTTCCCCCTCTGTCGCAGGAGGCTCAAAGCTACCGTGCATTCTCTGGATATCCGACATGGCCCTGCCCAGCATCTCCGTGGGCACCTCCAAAGTGTAGGCAAATATGGGCTCCAACAGAATGCTCTTACTCTTACGGAGTCCCTGACGCACCGCCCGGTAAGTAGACTGACGGAAATCGCCGCCCTCCGTGTGCTTGGTGTGGGCTCTGCCTGCGATCAGACAGATTTTCATGTCCGTGATCTCTGAGCCTGTCAGCACGCCCACATGGCGTTTCTCCTCCAGATGGGTCAGCACCAGACGCTGCCAGTTGGTATCCAGATCATCGCTGCTGCACAGACTGGCAAACTGCAGACCGCTGCCCCGCTCGCCGGGCTCCATCAGCAAATGTACTTCCGCATAATGCCGCAGGGGTTCGAAATGGCCGATGCCCTCCACCGGCTCAGCGATGGTTTCTTTATAAATAATACTTCCCGTTCCAAATTCCACTTCCAGACCAAAGCGCTCCTGGATCTGGGACTTCAGCACCTCGATCTGCACCTCGCCCATGACCTGCACATGAATCTCTTTGGTCGCCTCATTCCACACCAGATGCAGCAGCGGCTCCTCCTCTTCCAGCTGACGGAGCTTGCTCAGCGTCTGAAAAGCATCACAACCGTCCGGCAGCATCAGCTGATAGGTCAGCACCGGTTCCAGCATCGGCAGTTCATTTTCTGCTTCAAAGCCAAGGCCCTGTCCCACAAAGGTGCGGGTAAGGCCCGTCACCGCGCAGACATCGCCTGCCGGAACCCTTTCTGCCATGGTGTACTGGGCACCGTTATAAATACGGATCTGATCCGCCTTTTCCTCCCAGGCCTCCTCCGCCCGGGCACTGGCGGCATTGCCCACCTGCATTTTTACTTTCAATTCACCACCGGTAACCTTCAGATAAGTCAAACGGTTGCCGGCCAAGTCTCTGCCGATCTTGTACACCCGGGCTCCGAACTGCTCTGGATACTCAGGGGCCAGCGCATACTGATAGATGCCGGCCAACAGTCCGTCCACGCCCTGCAGCTTCAAGGCCGACCCGAAAAAGCAGGGAAAAATCTCTCTGTCCCAAATAGCCCGGGCGATATGTTCATCCTCCACACGCCCGGTCTCCAGATATTCCTCCAAAAGCGGTTCGCTGCACATGGCGGCATTTTCCCAGAATTGATCCACTCCCCCGGTCTCCTGCCCATTCACGCCTTTTCCGGCGGCCTGCTGCAGCTCTTCCACAGCTTCCGTAAAGTCCACACACCGCTGATCCAGCCTGCTCTGCAGCTCTGCAAGCAGCTTCTCCCGGTCCGTCCCCTCCTGGTCCATCTTGTTCACAAACAAAAATACCGGAATCTGATACCGCTTCAAAAGTCTCCACAATGTAGTCACATGTCCCTGGACGCCGTCTGCGCCGCTGATCACCAGCACCGCGTAATCCAGCACCTGGAGGGTCCGCTCCATCTCCGCACTGAAATCCACATGCCCCGGCGTATCCAAAAGGGCTATGCTCATATCCTCCCACTGAAGTCTCGCCTGCTTGGCAAATATGGTAATACCCCGCTCCCGCTCCATGGCAAAATTGTCCAGGAAAGCATTGCCGTGGTCCACCCTTCCCACTTTCCGAAGTCCCCCGCAGGTATACAAAAGACCTTCCGCGAGGGTGGTCTTACCGGCGTCCACATGGGCCAACAGACCAACACAAATATTCTTTTTTTTACGCTGTCCGCCCATAAAAAAGGACCTCCTCCTGTACATAATGCAAATATTATAGCACAGAAGGGGGCTTTAGTCGATACAGGAAATAACCAATTCCTTTCGACACAAATTTTTTATATAGAATCCGGGGATTGTTGACAACCAACTAATAATGCCCTATAATTTTTATATGAACACGTTCATTTAAGGAGGATTCATGCCGAAAATCATAGAAAATCTCGACCAGCGTCTGATTGAAGAAGCAAGAAAACAAATTGAAGAATCCGGTTACAGCGCCGTGACTATCCGTTCCGTTGCCAAGGGCTGCGGTGTGGGTGTGGGCACCGTGTACAACTACTTCCCCTCCAAGGATGACCTGGTAGCTTCCTTCATGGCGGCGGATTGGAGGCTGTGCCTGGATACCATTACCGGGACCGGCGAAAAAGCCGCCGATGCACTGCCGGTTCTTCGCTGTATCTACGACCAGTTGTGCATATTCACTAAGCAGCATCATAGTATTATCCGTGACCAGGGAGCCGCTGCAGGCTTTGCCGGATCCTTTGGCAAATACCACGGAATGCTGCGGGGACAGCTGGCCGGACCTTTGCGGAAATTCTGCGACAGCGATTTTACCGCCGACTTTATTGCGGAATCCATGCTGGTATGGACTATGAACGGCAAAGAGTTTGAGCAGCTCTACATAATAATCAAGAAAATATTGTAACTATTCAGCACCCCATTCGCATGGCTCTGAATAGTTACAAATAAATCATAAAGGAGAATGCAAAATGTCAAGTTTTGAAAACCTTCGTGTGGTAGACAATTTCTACCAGACATCCCTTTTCTTCCCCATGCCCACCGTGGTCATCAGCACCCTGTGCGAAGACGGTTCCACCACTCTAGGCCCCTACTCTCTGGTGCAGCCCTACTATGTTGCAGGCAAGGATTTTTATGCAATGCTGCTGTCCTGCCGCAACTCTTCCAACACTGCCCAGAACATTTTAAGAACAGGCAAATGTGCCATCAACTTTGTGGACGACAAGCCCAAGACCTTCAAGGAATGCGTAAAGCTCTCCTGGCCCGGCGACAAGCCCGAAGACAAGATGCCCAAGTGTCAGTTCAAGCTGGAGCCCGGCCTGATTCAGGAAGAGACCGGCGAAAAGCGTCCCCTGGTCCTCACCGATGCCATCGAAGTGATCGAGTGTACCTGGGTCCGCGAATTGGACAATGCCCAGAATGATCAGCCCGGCGAGCTGAACGGCTACGAAGGTCCTTATCACGATTTCAACGGTATTACTTCCAAGTTCGGCGCTCACTTTATTTTAAAGATCGACCGCATCCTGATGAAAAAGAAATACCACGATGCCATCATCAATGGCGTTACCGCAAAGGACTTCCCTCCCCTGCCCGTTGACTACGGTTACCGTGACAGCAAGAACTTCTGGTTCCACAGAAAGACCCGCCTGCGTGCAGAGCTGCTGCCCATGCGCAAGCAGTCCTTAGAGTCCGTCCGCTATGCAGCTGACCGTGCTGACGACAAGATCAAGTTCACCGACGAGGCGTTGGAGACCATCCTGAACGTGCCCCGGGTATTCCTGTCCGTAGTATTAAAAGGCTGTGTGGATTGGGCAAGGGAAAACAATGTGGATCTGATCACAGCAGAGCATATGAAGATCATCAACGACAAGCGTTCCAAAGAAAAGAATAAGAAATAAATAAAAACACATTCAAAGGAGGAAATCAAAATGAAAGTTGTTCTTGCCGGTGCATTCGGTAATCTCGGTGCAGAGATTCTGAAATGCCTCATCAACGCAGGTCATGAAGTAGTGGCCGCTGACCTGAAAGAAATCCCCATCGAAGGTATCCGGGGTAAATATACCTTTGCTGCCATCGACGCCACCAATCCCGACACCTTAAAGGGTCTGTGCGACGGTGCAGAAGTGGTTATCACCACCATGGGCCTTACCGGTGCTTCCACCCGCTTTACTTCCTATGACATCGACTATAAGGGCAATATGAACTTATACGAGGAGTGCAAGCGCGCAGGTGTGAAGAAATTCAACTACATCTCCGTTATCTCCTGCGACGAGCCCGGTGCCAAAGAAGTGCCCATGCTCCACGCCAAGTACATGGTTGAGCAGGAGATCAAGAAGCAGCCTATGGAGTACGTGATCTACCGTCCCACCGGTTACTTCTACGATATCGCAAAGGTATTTAAGCCTTATATCGACAAGGGCGAAATGCAGCTGTTAAAGGGCTACGGCAATGTAAAAGCCAACGTAGTGGACTGCCCCGACTTCGCTGCTTTCATCGTGGAACACATGAACGACACCAACGTTACCTACAACGTAGGCGGCAAAGAGACCTACACCTATCTGGAAATGGCAAAAATGTGCTTTGACGCAGCAGGCAAGCCTATGAAGATCAAATGGGCTCCCATCTGGCTTTTCGGCATCCTGGCAAATCTGCCCAAGATCAAAAAAGCCGGAAAGCACGACATTATCCTCTTCTCCAAGTGGACCTTAAGCCACGATCTGGTAGGCGACACCACCACCGGAGACAAGAGCTTTGCTGAATATATCAAGAGCTATTTCGGAAAGGAGTAAATTTTTATGTGGATCTGGACACACCTTGGAATTTTCTTCGTATTAAGCCTGCTTGTCTGCCTGTGCGGCTTTAAGAAGTACGTTTACTTTATGTCCATCGGTTACGGTTTCTCCGTTGCCATCATCGGCGCTGCCATGGCTGTTATGAGCCTGATGGGTATTTACCCCGAAGCGGGCCTGGCTCATTACCTTCAGTTTGCCCTGTTCTTGATCTACGGCTTCCGCCTTTCCGGTTTCCTGTTGATCCGCGAGCTCAAGAACGCTGCTTACCGCAAGACTCTGGCTGAGGCTACCGGTGACGAGAGCAAGATGCCCTTCTTTGTAAAAGTTGTTATGTGGCTGACCATGGGCGTTCTGTACACCGCCCAGACCTCCGGTGTGGCATTCCGTCTGTTCAACGGTGGGGAAGGCACCATTTGCCAGTGGATCGGCATCGCCATCAGTGCATTCGGTATCATCCTGGAAGCAATCGCAGACCAGCAGAAGAGCGCCCAGAAGGCAAAACGCCCCGACATGGTAGCTACCGAGCAGCTGTACAAGATCGTCCGCTGCCCCAACTACTTCGGCGAGATCCTGTTCTGGACAGGCGTTACCGTTTCCAGCCTTGATATCCTGAAAGGCGCAGGCCAGTGGATCACCGTTATCATCGCTTACATCCTGATCGTATTCATTATGTTCAACGGTGCACAGCGTCTGGAGAAGCGCCAGATGAAGCGCTACGGCAATAATGCAGAGTACAAGGCTTACGCCGACAAGACTCCCATCATCATCCCTCTGCTGCCCATTTACCATTTGAACAAGCAAGCGTAAGGTACAAAAACAGGTTTTTTAATGAGGTTTTCTTAATTGAGGTTTTTTTAATTGAGGTTTTTTTATGAATGATTTTTCTATTGCAATGGCACTTGTAGATTACATACCGGTATTTCTCTTCGGTGCTGCCGCGGTGTTACTTCAGCGAGACTTATACAACAAAATGAGCAAGGGTTGCTTTGCTCTGTTTGCGGCAGGTACCATCAACGTGTTTATTGCCGGATTTTTAAAAGCCACCTGGAAGCTGCTCTACGCCGCCGGCATCTGCGATTTTACTGCCCTGGATGACATGTTCTTCCCGGTGCAGTCCATCGGCTTTTTGCTGGTGGGCATCGCTGTGGTGGCCATGCTGGGTTTCCGTCAGGAAAAGGCTGCTGTGCTGACAGTGGCCCCTCCCGTCTTCACCGGCACCTTCGTGTTCGTAGGACTGATGGTGGCAGGCCTGGGCTGCATGAGCGTGGGACTGAGCATTATCGCTGTCAGGATGAAAAAGGGGGGCGCTATCGCTTATTTTGTGATTGCTTTCCTCTGCTCCCTTTGCATGGGGTATCTCTCCAGCCAGGATTTCGCCCAGGCTTACATGAACTGGATGGCCGAGATCATCAACTGCATCGGACAGGGCACACTGCTGGCAGGCGCATTTGTGCTGCACAAGGCAGGATTGGCAGATTTTCAACTGAAATAACACAAATTTGTGCGGAAGCGAAGCCCGAATTTCTTTCGCATGTATTTTGAAACGGAGATTATTATGATTTCTAAAATGCTTCAAACCATCGGTGCAGCTTTCCCTCTGGAAACAAAAGACGCCGGCAATTATCAGACCATGAAGGTCAGCGGCATGAAGTTTCAGATCCAGGTCTTTTATGCAAAAGGCCTGGGGCACGTGTCCGCCATGACCGCCAAGGGGTTCTTTGGACTGATGAAAATGGACACCCTGATCATCACCCCCACCGAAAAGGACATGCCCCTCTTCTCCTACGACCGCGTGCTTGCCATGGGCAATGACACGCTGATCTTTGAGTTGTACGATACGCTTTTGGGAGAAGCCGCTCTCACCGGACTGGATAAGGTGAAGACCGCAGCTGCGGTACTTCCTGCCCACGATCCCGGCGAGCACTGGTATGATTCCATCAAGCTGTCCCAGAGCTTTTCCAAGAAAGGCAAAAAAGAACACTCTGCCGCCTTTGACGCAGTTGCTTCGGATTACTTAAAAGCCTTTCTGGCAGCTGCCGGTACTGCCGCTTCCTGCGACGGTGCCGCCAAACGCGAAAAAGCTTCTGTGTACGTGGAAGGCCTGCTGACTCACGGCGGTCCCTCCACGGATGTATTCAAAAAAGGAATCGGCGACGAGAAGACCGCCGACTTATTCCGCAAAGTACTCTTTGGAACGAGGTGACATTGTGTTAACATTCGAACAGCTTCTGCAGCCCGTATGGGACGCAGAGATTATTTATGACGAAGCACTGACATTTGTGAAGAAGGAGGCAAAAGCCCAGGCACCACTGATGTTTGAGCCTGCTCAGATCCTCAGTATCACCAGTGCAGACAAAACCGTTACTTACGAGGAAGGCAGGGATTACACCGTAGACGGCAATCTGATCACATTGACCGATGACAGCCGCATGTTTTTCTTTACAGAAGAGGAAATGATCTTTGACACAGCGGTTCCCGGAAAATGTTTCCCTACCAAAGACGGCCGCTTTTCCCTCTTTTCCGAAGGACACTTTTTCCATGACAGACAGATTGCTGTGACCTATCTGAAAAAGAGCGGTGAACTCTCCTGGAAACCGGAATATGCCGGTGCACTTCTTCCCCGGACCATCAGCAAACTGAAGAACAAAGAAAATGTAAAAATCGTGTTGTACGGCGACAGTATCTCCGCAGGCGCAAACGCAAGCGGTGTGATGCTGACCACACCTTTCCTGCCCACCTTCGGCGCTTTGCTGGGCGAGCAGCTGCGCAGGCATTATGACACTTCCGTGGAAGTGATCAATACCGCTGTGGGCGGCATGGCCACCCGCTGGGGAATTGAGAATGCAATTGTCCGCGCAGGCGATTACAAACCGGATCTGTGCATTATTGCTTTTGGCATGAACGACGGCGGCGCCAGAGGATTAAACAGCGAACAGTTCGGCAGCAATATCGCCAAGATCAAAGAACTGATCCTGGAAGCCTCTCCCGAAACAGAATTCATTCTCTGCGCAACTACAATGCCGAATACGATCCTCCAGGGCTTTTACGGCTACCAGGATACGTATTACGATGTATTAAAGCCAATGGAATGTACCGGCACTGCCATCGCAAGTTTTTATCACATGCAGAAGGCTCTGCTCGAGAAAAAACGCTTTATAGACATGACCGGCAACAATGTCAACCACCCCAATGACTTTATGATCCGCTGCCATGCGGCATTGCTGAGCAGCATGCTGATCCAACAATAAGTGTTCTAACAAAACCAGCCCGGCTCCGGATTCTACAGTATTTCTTCAGAATCCGACACCGGGCTGGCTTTCTTATATCAGCTGTTTATTTCACGGAAAATACATCATCTTTCCAGGTACAATGATACTCCATACCGTCGATTGCAAAACGCACCGCGTTTCCGCCCTCTTCCAAAACAATCTCCGAAATCTTCGGCGCGTTTTCCGTATAAGGGTAGATCACGCTGCAGTAGTTGCGGGTTCTGCCGCTGCCTGCCGCATCACTCAGACAGACTCTGGTGGAAGGTCTTGACACCGAGAATACTTCAGAAATCTGACCCGGATAAAGTTCAGGCGTCAGATTGGCAGTGGAGGCGATCAGCATGCTCACATCCTCCGTCATCCTGACCTTTCCATCCTCCAAGATTTCTCCATTCAGAGTATTCATATGGTACCATATCTCTACCGCATCCTCCGTCATCATATGTGTGAGGCGGTCCCACACCAGCAGGAATTTCTTGTCTACAATTGCCACTGTGCGCTCATGATTTGCAGGAAAATAACTGGTGTGCAGAGAGGTGGCCGCCAAAAAGCGTTCCGCCTCCGCCCAATCCAGCATACAACCGTCCCGTTCACCCTCAAAGGTCCAGGTGCCGGTATACTGTACGGGCTCTCTGCCGCCGATAGTGAGGGTATTGTGCATCTTGGCAGACTTGAACAGGATACGCATCTCATCGTCATTGTAGGTGTAGATGCCGGGATCCACCAGCAGGTTCCTGCCATAGGCAGTAAATTCAAAGCTTGCCGGATCCAAATGGGTGTGTCCGTTCTGGAAAGGCACTCTGCAGGCAAAGAACACGCCCAAGGCCTGACGGCTCCAATCGCTGCGCATCAGCGCCTGCTGCAGGAATCTCTGGCGGGATACCAACGGGAATTCTTCCGTTTCAGGAGTACTCTTATCCAGCAACTCAGCGGGCGTCATGCCCTCCAGCAGGTGACTGTGAGCCGCACACAGGGACTCCAATTTTTCTCTGGGGATCATCTTGCCCAGTCCATTTAACCAGCGCATACTTCCCAAGGCTTTGTAAGCTCTAATTGCAACGGACACGGCACCGTAATTGGGACTGGAATCTCCCCAGGGTACCTCCACGCCGGTAGGGCGCAGACTGTGAACAGAATAATCCAGACCTCTATACACAAGATCCAGAAACTCTTTCGGGATCTCAATATTACACTTCTTCGCCAGCCCGATCCAAATGCAGAAGTGATTCATACAGCCGTTGTGGTAGGAAGGACAGCCTTCCACCTGCCCGCCATCCTCTGAAAGCTGGCCCTTGGCACAGCGCTCCAGCTCCCGCTGGGCATGTGCGATCCATTCTGCCGCCTCCGGAAGCTCCTGCAGCATCTCTCCCGCGCTGAGCAGTCCCAGATTCTCCATCAGGTAATGATTGTGATCTGCATCGGGCCACAGATGGGGCGGAACGGTCTTCAAAAGGTACGCATGTTCCTTCACGCTGGATACAAAAAGTTCAAATAACTCCTGATCCATAAAGCCTTCCTGGACCAAAAAGATAAAGGCCGTGCGCCAATGTTCGAACATTCTGATACCAATCTCCAATGTTCGCCAGGGCATTGCAATCTTGAACATCTCGCAGATCTCCTCCCAGGTGCCTTCCAGCTTCGGGCTGGGGCAGGTGGCGATCCAGTCTTTCATCTCTGAAATGATCAGATCCACATATGTCTTTTCTCCTGTCAGCGCATATGCAGTGACGCAGTCCGTCCAATGTCCCATGCGGTTGATGGAGCAAATATATTCATCATTGTTAGTACGGTTTTCGCTCCACTTAGGGGGCTTTCCCACGAAGATGGTATTCTGTCCTGTTCCGGGGAGCTTTAACTGACCCTCGCAGGCCTTGCGGGCCTGCTCCAGAATTACTGCCAACACTTCGTCCTGACCTTTTAAGGAATTGCGCAGGGCATCACACAGGTTGTGCTCACTCTGCACACGGATTCTGACCTTACTCCATAATTCTTTCATTGTCATATCTTTTATTGTCACATCTTCCATTTTTATGTCTCTCTCTGTTTTTCGGTACTGTTTTTTGACTTTTCCGGCCCATTACCAATAACGTTTCCAATCCGGTTTCACCATACGGCAAAGAGCTTCCAGATAGAAGTAATCTCCGTAAATTGCACACTCGTCAATGCCCTGTCTCTGCGGAAGGGCTGCTGTCACGTGGCAGATCAGGCCGTCATATTCCCTGCCGATATCGCCGGTGCAGTTATCGATCACTGCCTCCAGCATCCGTGCAGAGGCATTTTGGAAGATCTGCTTCTGAGGTGCATCATCGGGCAGATATTTACACATCTCATCCATACCGCACACAGAGACTACTCCTGCGGAGCTGTCTCTGGGCTGGTCACCGTCTACAAACACCAAATCCCAATAAGGGATCAGATCCGCAGGCAAGTGATTCAGCATATAATAAGTGATATCCTTATGTACATCCACCAGGTAAGGCTCCTTTGAGTAGGAGTACGCAATGGGGAAACCATATACGCCCCACGCATGCCCCCTGGACCAACAGGAATCGTCGGAAAAACCCTGCCAGGTCACTCCATGCAGAGGCTTGTGAGTCTCCAATTCAAACTGGTAATGATGGTTGGAAGAAGCATCCTCCCTGATCAGGTACTGCTCCGTAATCTTATTCTGGGACATGGCCGCATCAATATATTCCTGTCTGCCGGCCTCCTGTCCTGCCCAGAAAAGCAGGGGCGCGTTCATCAGGGTGTCCATCATAGTCCTGCAGTATTCGGGCTTGTGCTGCTGGGACGCCACGCGCAGGATGAAACCGCCCTTCTTGGAATAGCTGAAATTGTACAGATGCTCTGCCGCATCCAGCGCGACCTGACGGGCATTTTCATCGCCAAGTGCCTTGTACGCAGCCACACAGGAAGGGGAAAACACAAATCCCACGTCGTGGTCTTCCATAGCTATTTTTTTGTCCAATCTCTGCTTGTAGGTGGGCAGATGACTCTCCACCACTTCACGGAACTTTTTATTGCCGGTGAGCTCGTAAGCCAGCAGGAATGTACCTGTGTGCATGCCGCAGATCCAATTGTTGTTGACCGTCTTCGGATATTTGTAATTGACGGAGCAGGTGGCTGCAAAGGCCTCTTTAAATCTGGGGATCTGGGACTCCAGCTTGTCCGCTGCTTTCTCAATAGCCCCTGTCAGTTTCTCTTTGGAAATCGTGTACTCTCCCGCAAACCGTTCAGGATTTTGCAGGATGATTTTTTCTGTTACCATTATGAAACCTCCCTTTTCATTTTCGTCATCTCACATTTGGCAGATTAAATTTAAATAATGGAATACTGCATCCACTCGTAGAGAAGCATTGTTCCCTCCATAATCTCAGGAGGAAGCAGAGCCCTTGCCACCAGCTTCAGCTCCTCGGAATATTCGCCGGTCTCCTCGTCCAGCTTACGCAGATAAGCGTAATCTCCGTCAATACTGTCCACGATATATTTAAAAGTATTCATCTTACATTCCTTTCTGTTTTTCAATTACACCGCCGCTTCGTCATGCCGTGGCTTCGTCATGCCGCCGCTGCGTCTTTGTATTGTACCGTCCGTCAGCTGTCTACTGCTGCAGATCCTTCAGGCTTGCCAGGGCGTCCAGATCGGACTGCTGCACCCTGATATTGGTGGTCACAGGCTCCTCACCGGGCTTGGTCACTGTCAGCTCGATCACAGTGCCTGCAGGGATACCGCCGTTTCCCATCACAACATTCTTGATAAAAGCTTCGAACCTGGGGTGGTTTTTGCTCAGTGTATTCTTTACATTCATCATTTTCATTAATGAAGCGGGATTAATCATGTTTTACCTCTTTCTGCGGCGCTGAAACCGGCCGCTGTGTTTTGTCTTCCTGCTTTAATCTTTTCCTTGACATTTCTTCAAAAAGGAATTATATTTAGGCTTACAAAGTAGCCCTAAGGGCTGCCACATACTACCGCTAGGGGAGCACATCGCTGAGATTGAATGTAGCTTGTCTACCTTCTGACCCTCACTACTTGAACCGGATAATACCGGCGTAAGGAAGCTGAATCGTTCACATTGTATTATACTTTCATATCCTGTCTAAATGCAAGACATATCCTGAAAGTTACGGCAATTGTGGACCCGATGTTGTTCCTCCTCGCACAAACGAAGGAGGATTTTTTATGTTCTACAATGTTGTCGTAAACGATTGGGGCGAGACCACCTATGTCCCCACCACTCTGGGCAATGTACTGCTGGTACTGCTCATCGCCTCCCTGCTGGCAGGAGCCGTTCTGTTTGCTGCCAAAAGCCGCAGGCAGTATGCAGAAGGAAAATCCGGCCGCCTATCCGTAAAAAAGCTGGTTTTCTGCGCCATGACACTGGCGCTGGGTACTGTGCTGTCTAACCTGAAGCTTTTTTCCTTTCCCTGGGGCGGCTCTGTTACACTGCTGTCCATGCTGGTAATCTGCCTGCCCGGATACTTTTTCGGCCCGGGTGCCGGCATTATGACCGGTGTGGCCTACGGCGTACTGCAGCTCCTGGTAGACCCCTATGTGCTCTACCCCCTGCAGCTTGTGGTGGACTACCTGCTGGCTTTCGGTGCCCTTGGCCTCTCCGGACTGTTCACAAATGCTAGGAACGGCCTGATTAAGGGCTATCTTACAGGAGTGCTGGGACGTTATGTATTTGCTGTCATTTCCGGCTGGATCTTCTTTGGCACCTACGCCTGGGAGGGATGGCCTGCACTGCCCTACTCCCTGGTCTACAATGGCATCTACATTTTTGCAGAGGCGGCCATTACGCTGGTGATCCTGGCGGTTCCCGCTGTACATAAGATGATGGGAAGACTGAAAATTATCGCAAACGAGAAAGACTGATCGTCCAAATTAATAAAGGCTGTCGTCCGGCGTATACCATACACCGTGCGACAGCCTTTCGCGATTATTACATCAAAAAATAACCATCTGCAGTCATTCCTGAGTCTTCTTTCAAAATTATCTCGTTTACCTTCTCTATTTCAATTTCCAATTCTTCTGCGATCACTTCAATAGACTTGCCCTTTTCCATTTTCTTAACAATCTGTTCCTTCAGAACCCTGAAGCGGCCTTCCTCTATTCCATCTTCAAATCCTTCCCTGCGAATTGTCCTCATGTGCTTCTTCTCATCATATTCCGTCAACAACATATGCATTACCTCCGCCCTGTTCTTAATCAGAATGTCTCTCATGACACCCTTGTCTATACAGTTTTTCATGGCATCATTGATGGCGCGTTTCAGGGAATGACCTTTTACCAGGCTGTCGTTTACTTCTGAAATAAACTCCGAATACTCCCACAGTCTCCGGCATTTTTCCAATAGTTCCTGATTATGTCCCCGATTGATATTCAGCATTACTGCCTTGCACTCCAAACAACCGGTACCTCTGCCTGTTGCAAAAGCATCAGAAAGGTACTGTTCCACACGGTCAGGCTGCTTATTTTTTCCATTATAAAAAATTACAAACATGGGAGTGGGCAATTTCACTAATTTTGAACCATAGATATCATCCTTCTCCTGTGCAAGCAAGCCCTCGTATTGTCTGGAAAAATAGAGCAATCCTCTCAAAGGCATATTCGGCGAATAGGTACTTTGATGCTCATACAAGTTCAGCCGGTCTGCAATCATGAACGACAGATCATTCTTCATCTTCACGAAGATTACATCTTCCATTGTTACAATTTCCAGCGCCTCCGGATCCGTATAATCACTACCGTTTATCGCATTGTACAGCTGCAGCAGATCCCTCTTGTCCTGAAACAGGAAACAAAACAACCTGTCTTTATACTTCCGGTTCACACGCAGTATTTTCCATCGAAAATACCCGCCCTGCCATCTCAAATTTTTTGCCATGTACTTTACCTCCATTATAAATGATTTTAGAATTTTCTACAACAGAAACAATTGATTGGAAAACACTTCCGGGAACCCGGTGAAATAAAAGATTTCCTGAGAAAAAAGGGGAAGCGCAAAGACTGCGCATTCACTTTCAATTATTCTAACACTTAAGACACAAAAAACAAGTCCGGAAAATTTCACAAAATTTTCCAGCGCATAAAAACAAAAAATCCGTCCAAACCACTATCTATCGGGCTTGGACGGACTGTGCAATTTTTTACACGTCTTTTAAAAACATTCCAGATAAAAGGAATACAATATTTTTTCTTTCACGGGCATCTCCATCAAACGGCTCAGTGCCTCCTCATAGTAATCCAGCTGCACGGCATAGCGGTTCCACAATTCCTCCATGGAACTGATCACGTCGGTCTTGTAATCCAGCAGCACAAGCTGCCCATCTTCCACAAAGAACACGTCGATGATACCCTGGATTAGCACCTTCTCACCCTCCGGGAAATCCTGCCCCAGTCTGCGGGCATCAATACCCAGCACAAAGGGCTGCTCCCTGTAGAGATCTCCCCGTCTCTGGGCGGCCCACATGCGGTACGCAAGCCGGCTTTCCAGAAAATGCAGAAGCTTGTGCAAATTGACTGCCTCAAAATATTCTGCATTCAGGCGAAGGGACTCTTTTTCCCGCAACAGGAAGTGCTGAAGGCGTACTTTCAAACTCTGCACTTCATCCTTCACCGTATCTGCCGCCTGTTCTGCAGCAAGTACCTCCCGATAACTTTCGTAATCTTTCGGGAATTCCGCAAATAGAGCTCCCAGCAATTCCTCAAAATCCAACAGCTCCATAACCCTGTGGTAAGCATTACCGCGCACGGTTCCGCTGACACTCTCCGTCTCCCGCTTAAAGGCAGGTATATAGGGTACCACTTCTTTTTCTTCAAAGGCATGGTAAGCCGCCTCATCCTTCTGTGCCATGGCAGCAATTTTCAGTTCCGAAACGGTGGTCTTGGTATAAAGATTTGCCAGTCCCCGGTGGGGATAGCGGTACGCGAACTGCTTTTTAAGAAACTCCAGGGCTTCCTTGTCCGCAAAATCTTCTGCCCGCTCCAGAACCTTTCGTCTTTCGGCAAGTTCCAGCTGCTCCTTAAACTGTCCGCCCAGCAATGCAGCAGTATCTGTGACTGTCACCTGCACCCCGGTCTGCCCCAGAATAGGCATCAGGAAATCCAAATAGGAACCGGCCTCCACGAAATCCAGATAAGACAGGCGCTCTTTCCCCATCACACGCATCTGCTCCCACTGCTCCTCTGCCTTTTCCAGCACACCTGTAAGGATCAGTTTCTCTCTGGCACGGGTAAGTGCCACATAAAGGATCCTCAGTTCTTCCGCCAGATTGTCCTCCCGCATCTTGCGCGCCAGGGTCATACGGCGCAGCGTCTTGTTGCGTATGCGCTTTTCGGGATTCACATAGTCTGTCGCCAAACCCAAGTCCATATCCACAATCAGAGACTGGTTGGCATCCTGCATGTTAAAGCGCTTGGCCAGTCCTGCCACAAAGGTCACGGGAAACTCCAGACCCTTGCTCTTGTGAATGCTCATGATGCGCACCACGTCTGCATTTTCATCCAGCAGGTCAGCCTCACCCATGTCCACATCGTACTTTTCCAGCTGTTCAATATAACGCACAAAGTGAAAGAGGCCGAAGTAGCTGGTCTTCTCAAAATCAGACGCTTTGGTAAACAGCATCTCCACATTGGCACGGCGCTTTCCTCCGGCAGGAAGGGCTGTCACATAATTCAAATAATCATAGTCCGTTACAATCTTCTGCAGCAGATCCCGGATGGGCATGTAAGCAGTGCAGTCGCGGTATTTTTCCAATTTGTCCAGGAAAGTGCATATTTTCTTCTGCAGATCTCCTTGTATGCTCATTCCGGGAATTCCCTCCGATGCTTCCCGCTCTCCCTCTGTGGAAATGCCGCCTTGGTCCGCCCAGGTTCTCATGGCCTCATATAAACTGCAGCCCTTGTGCGCCGCCCGGATGGAAGCAATTTCCGCTTCCGCAAATCCTCCAAAGAGAGATTTCAGCACCCCATACAGAGGAATGTCCTGGAAGGGATTGTCCAAGATCCGCAGGAAATTCAGCAGCTCCTGCACCTCCGTGGCCGCGAAGTACCCGGTCTTGGTGGTGATGTATACCGGAATCCCCTCTTCCTCCAGCATTTTTTTGAACTCTTCATCCCAGCCGCTGCTTGTGCGGAGCAGGATTACCATGTCGGCGTACCGCACAGGACGCAGTTGTCCCGTGGCCTTGTCCGTCACCCGGAAATGCTGCTTTAGATCTAATATTTTCTCTGCTATGGCCAGGGCTTCCGCCTGTTTGCTGTCAGGGATTGCCACGTCTTCGGCCTCGGACAGCGCTGCTGACCCGCTGCCGTTCACAGCCGCTTTTTCCTTGCCCAGTTTTTCCTTGCCCGGCTTTTCCACCAGCAGCAGTTCACTTGTGCAGTCCTCATTTTCCGGGTAAACCGCGCCGGGATAGAGAGCAGCCTTTTCATCATATTCAATACCGCCAATCTCTTTTCTCATAATGCGGGAAAAGATTTCGTTGACCGTGTCCACCACTTGGCGGCGGCTTCGGAAATTCCTGGCCAGGTCGATGCGGCGGCAACCTGAAGATTTTGCGCTGTCGGCATCAGACTGCTCTTCTTCAGCACTCTTATAAGTATCATATTTTTCCAGGAAAAGTTCCGGTCTGGCAAGGCGGAATTTGTAAATACTCTGCTTCACATCGCCCACCATGAAGCGGTTGAATCTGCCCTCGTCCTCGCCGGAAATAGCCTGCAGCAGGTATTCCTGCACCAGGTTGCTGTCCTGGTATTCATCTATCAAAATCTCGTGGAAATATTGGCGGTATTCCAGCGCCACATGGCTGGGACGGACTGTATCTCCCTCCCGATCCAGTAAAATCTCCAGCGCATAATGCTCCATATCGGAAAAATCGATCAGCTTCCGCTCCTGTTTTTTCTCCTTCATACGGCGGTCGAATTCCAGCACCAGATCGATCAGGGTGCTGACCGGTGCAGCACAGGCCTTTCCCTGCTCCAGGGCAAGAGGCAGAGGCGTAGCAAAAAAGCTCTCTGAAAGCTTTTGCAGGGTCTCCTTCACCTGACTGCGCAGTTCCTTGGCCAATTCTCTTTTCTCAGGCGAAACACTGTCGTCCTTTTTGGAGGGGAGTCTGCCGAAAGTCACCGCCGGAATCCGTGCAGCATACCATTCCAGTTCGCTGTTCCTGTCACACTTCCCCTGAGCATCCGGCTCAATGCACAGGCTTTTCGTCAGCTTGTCAGCCTCACTCACATTTTTACACTTCTGCCTTCCGGGTGCACTCTCAAGTAATCTTTCCACCTGCTCTATCTCGTCGTCCACAAGTGCCCCGTACATGTAGGGACCATCCGGGCTCTCACACAAATTTTGCACCAAGCGCAGTTTCTCAAGACATCCTTCCAGCACATTTTTGATATGATCGCACAAATATCTGACCCAGTCACTTTGGGACAGGCTTTCCCAATCCCCTGCCTCATAATCCTTTTTGCGTGCAAGCAGCCACTCGCCGGGCCAGGGGAAGCTGGCCGCATACCGGGACAGATCCAAAATATACTCTTCCAGCACCTTTTCTCTGCCGCCGGGGCAGAAATATTCCACGCAGTAGGTAAAAGCTTCGTCCTTTCCGGCGTAAGCCTCCTCCAGAAGCTCTTCCAGCACATCCTGCGCCAGCAGTTTGATCTCGCCCTCATCTGCCACCCGAAATGCCGGATCCAGACCGATCTCATTAAAATGATTGCGGACCAGAAACAGACTGAAACTGTCGATGGTAGTAATCTGGGCATTGTGCAGAAGGGTAGCCTGTCTTTCAATATGCTCATCCTCCGGATGCTCCTGCTGCATACGGGCAATGCCCGCTGCAATACGCTCCCGCATCTCGGCTGCCGCCGCGTTGGTAAAGGTCACGATCAGCAGCCTGTCGATATCCACCGGATGGGCAGCATCACAGACCATCTGCACAATCCGTTCCACCAGCACCGCCGTTTTACCGCTGCCTGCCGCTGCCGACACCAGAATATTACAATTATGAAGTTCTATAACCTGCTGCTGCTTGGGCGTAAAGGAAATTGCCAACTTGTGGTCCTCCTTGTCTTATGATCCAAAAATTTCTCTGTTTTACTGCTGTCCCCTGATTTTCTCCAGAGCCTCATCCTTACTCAGGGCTGCCAGTTTGCGTTTCCCGTACCCCGGCACCTGACTGTCAAAGCCGCAGACCTTCTTGTAGGCACAATACGTACAAGCCTCCGCAGTTCCTTTTTCATAGGGATCCATGCTGATGCGGCCGTCTAAAATCTCCCGGCCGATATTCTTCACTTTTTTATTGACGTAATCGGACACTGCCTGCAGTTCCTCCCGGCTCATAACGGAAGATCTGGCAGAGAACGTGCCGTCCTTTTTCTTTTCCACCGGTATAACATCTGATTTATCTTTAAGATACCGGTCCAGCCGCTCCACAATATCCGGCTCTGCGTTCACCACACCGTTCATGCGAAGCTTGCCCAGGATCTCCTGATTCAGTTCTTCTTCCGTCAGTTCCACGGGAGTCTCCACCGTAGGATCGTCCACATGGTAATATAACAAAGCCGCCGGAACGATTTCTTTATCAGGATGCTTTTTGGCCTCCAGTTCTACCGCCGCGTTCAGGTAGACCACCAGCTGCAGCTGCAGACCATGATACAGGGCCGCCAGATCAAACTGTCTGTTGCCTGATTTGTAATCAATGACCTTCACATACACGTGGCCGTCATCCTCCGCCACATCAATGCGGTCGATGCGCCCCTGCAGGTGCATTTTCTCACGGTCCGACAACGCTACATTAATGCTCTCCAGCTTATCCGCATATTGGAAGGACATCTCGTACTGCTCCGGCTGAAATGTTCCCTTCTGCAAATGATTTTGCAGCGTCAGCACCGTTCTGGTGAGAATCCGTCCCATTCTGGTGATGGCGTACTCATTGCGGGCACTGCTGTAAAGCACCGTTGCACCATAAGTGGCAGCGTAGGCTTCCAGCTCGTTTTTTACAGTTTCTCCTGCAAATTCTTCCGGGAAATCAAACCATGTATATCCATTTTCTGCAAGTTTGCTTGCAAAATTTTCCAGAACTGCATGGTACACATTGCCCATATCCACGGTTTCAAAACCGAATTCCTCCCGCTCCCGCAGGCTCAGTCCGTACTGCAGGAAATGTCTGTATGCGCAGGCCGCATAGGTCTCCAACCGGGTCACGCTGCTCATCAGCTGATAACCGTAGAGTGCTCTGGCTACCGCCTGGGACAGGCCGCTGTCCTGATAACGTTTAAAGGCAGCTTCCGTCAAGCGTGTGCGCATTGTCTCCGCTTGCATCACCGCTTCCACCTGCACCTGCATGCTGCTTGCGTTTCGGCCGCAATCATCCCTTTCTGCACCATAAGCCTGATATACTGTAAAAAATTCTGTTTCTTCACTCTCCTGCAAGGTGCCCTGAGCATACTCCCGCAAACTTTCCGCCAGATAGCGCAGACCCTCCCCGGGCGCCACAATCTGCTCCAGCTTGCTGCGGTTCTGCGGGTACTGCACTTTAAGCTTCGGGAAAAGGCGCTTCACAGTATCAATCAAATACGCCGGGCGGATACTCTTGCCGGCACTGTTCATTCGTGCAAAAGACAAATACAGCCTGTGAGAAGGCTTTGTCATATTCATATATAAGTACAATCTTTGGATGTACATCTGCTGTCTGGGACTGGGCGCCAGTTCCAGCCCTGACTGGCTTAAAAATTCTCTGTCGATATCGGAAATGATGCCGCCCTTGGACGCGTTCTTTGGGATGTTGCCGTCGTTTACACCCAGGAAGAACAGAGCCTTGACCTGTTTTAAACGGGTACGCTCCATATCGCCCACCACCACGCGGTCCACATTCTGGGGGATGGTTCCCACCTCAATCTCTCCAAAGCCGGCTTCCAGAATGTCCGCAAACTCCTGAAGTGTGATCTCTTCCTCCCCAAGCAGCCGGTACACCTGTTCCAAAAGTTCCATCACCAACCGATAGATCTGGGCATACTCCCTGGCCTTGGAAAGGTCACCCTGCTCCGTAAAAAAATTCTCATATTGGAGCAATTTCTGCTGGACCTGATTGGCAGTCAGGAAATCATAGAGGGCTTCCACATATACTTTCGCCGGAACCTTTGCCCCGCGCTTGCGGCCTGTGCTGTCACTGTTACCAGCCTCCCTCAATTTCTCAAACTCCCCCGGTTTCCCCGCCTCTGACCTTGCTCTGAAATCCAACGCCTCAAGCTGCTCCACCAGAGCCAGTCTGTTTTCATTTAATTTCTTTAAAGGCTCCTCATCCTCACCCATCCGGGCCGTCTTGTGGGTAAACAGGCGATTCCATTTATGATAACCCCTGATACCGGTCTCAATGACATAATTTTCCAGCCGGTCCACATCATCCCTGTCCAGGTCCGCCATGCCGCTTCGCAGATAGTGGAACACAGCCTCGTAAGAAAAGTCCTTCAAAAACAATGCCAGCGCGCTCTTGATGTATTCGATCATGGGATTCAGCACGATCCCTCTGGTCCTGTCGATAAAGCAGGGAATTCCCAACTGGGCAAACTCCGCCTCCACGTGGGGCGCATATCCTTCCAGATCCCCCACAATCACCGCCATATCCCGGTAGGCCATGCCCTCCTGTTTGGTCAGTTCCCGGATATAAAGGGCGGTCTGATGCACTTCCTCCTGGGGTGTCAGGGCTTCAAATAGCTGCAGTTCCTGCTGTTCTCCTTCAAAGCATTCCGTCTTGGGCCGGAACAAATTCTTTTCCAGATGAGCCAATGCTGGAGCCTCCTGAAATCTTGCTCCGCTTTTGATAAAAACATCCTGTTTTCTGGGAACTCCCGCTGCTTCCGCCAGCTTTTCCAGATCCGCCACCGTCTTCTTGCTCAGATGAAAAAGTTTCTGTTCCCCGTCAATGCGGTAGGGATCCTCGCCTTCACCCAAGGTCAGTGTCACGATCACCTCTCCGCAGACGCTCATCAATTCCTGGATCAGCCGGTTTTGTATAGGCGTGAACCCAGTGAAACCGTCGAAAACCACCACGCTGTCTGGCAAAAGTCCGGATTTGTGCAAAGAACGGCGCAGCACATCCAGCTTTTCCTCCGTGGTAATAAAATTATCCCGGATATATTCTTTAAACCCTTTATAAATAGTCTGCAGATCCTTCAGCTTGTGTACCAGCGCTCCTCTCTTTGCGGCACATGTAATCAGCTGATCCACATCCTCCGGGCCGATACCATACTGCATAAATTCCGAAAGGGCGCTCTTCACCTCATGGATATAGCCCTGTCTGTGCAGCAGGCTGCCCAGTGCCGGCAATTCCTCTCTCAAGGAAGCTGCCACCTTCTGCAGCACCAGACTCTTGCCTGTGTCGTCCAGAACGGGCATATCCTGCCATCCCACTTCCTCCAGAATGCGGTGCCCCAGACGGCCGAAGCTTAGGACATCAATATTCATGATGCCGCCCTTCTCCGATAAGGTAGCCAGCTCTTTCTGGGTCTGCATGGTAAACTGATCCGGCACAATAATAAAATAATTCCTGCGGCGGTTCCCCGGCTTATACCCGGTGCCGAAGTTTGTACCGCCTTCCGCCCGGGCAGACTGATCCGCCTTTGCCCGGCGTAAAATCTCTTCATATAGTTGTCTGCTTTTTCCGGCCCCCGAGGGGCCAAATACAAACTGTAAACTCAAAAGACTTCTCCTCCCGCTTCGCCGATCTCCGTCACATAAGCTCCACATAGAACCGCCACAGATAGTCTGCTGCTTCCTCCGCGTAGTCAATGCCGATGCGCTTGCCGGCCTTGATCTGCTCCGGCTTAATCTCCGGCCCTTCTGTAAAATAAAAAGTATCGCTCTCCACCATATCGATATCGTTGTCTGCCCTGGTAATGTCCATGGCAATGCACATTTTTCCGGGACCGTCCGCCAGATGCTTTTTGATGCTGCCCGGAAGCTTTTCTATGGTATAAAGGGGCTTGCCCTTTTTCTCTTGTCTGCGATTTACAGGTTCCAACCGCAATTTCTGCATAATACGCTCCGACTCAGCATCTGCCGGCACCACACTGCGAAGGAGCACCGCCTGGGGAATCCCGTCGGTCATGCAGGCCACATTCATGCAGCTGTACATGCCGTAGATCAGATACACATAGGAAGTCCCGCCAATATGATACATGGGCTCGGTACGTTCCGTCCGTCTGCCGCCGTAGGTGTGGGAACCCTTGTCATGCTCTCCCATATAGCTCTCCACCTCGGTGATGATACCGCGAACAGCGCCGTAAGGGGTCTCATGCACTATCATCTTGCCCAGAAGTTCCTTAGCCACCGTGATGCCGTCCCTGGTGAAAAAGTCTCGGTCAAGTCGTGGAAATTGTTCTGAGTCCGTCCACTTTCTTTCCGTCTGCATTACAGTCTCCTCCCCCCATACTTCTTGTCCTATCCGTACACATTAACAGCATCTTTCCACGCTAAAGCTTATAATCACTTTTTGCAGGTATTACCAGTCCATGTTCCCCTAAAATCTCCCGAATGATCCAAAGTTCCAGCTTCTGCCTGCGCTTAAAATGTGCCACCACATCCTCCATGCCCTGAAAAGCATGTTTCTTCCCGTAAGGTGACTCCTGCAAAAAAGCAAGCAGCATGGGATACCAGAGCATATTGCCCCGGGAATCTGAGCGCTCTTTGGCAATGTGCCCTACAATTTTCTCCACATCCTGGTCATATAAGTAATATAATTGGAACTCTTTTTCCGGGATAACCGAAAACAACTTTTTATAAAATTCAAAAATCTCCTGATCGCTGCACTCAAAAAACAACATCAGTTCTTCCAGAATATTCTGGAAAAAGGCACACTCCATTATTGTAGCTGACGGTATTTCTAACGTTTTTGCCGCTGTCACTCCTTGAGACTCAAAAAATGCCTTGTACCGTCCCAGTATGATCCGGCGAAATTCTTCCGGGCTCTTTCTGCCCTGGTAGATTTCAAACTGCTCCATATATTTATGAAAACCGGGCTCGTCGGTAATGATCCGGGTGTAGGGCACAATATATCTCATGGGAAATTGCTCACAATCGTCGGCAATAAGCCCAGTCTCACATGTGGCCGGTTCCCGCACTGTCCAACGCTCTATTTCTTCTGAAATGGCCTGATATTTCACAAGGGCGGCCCGATACTCTTCCTCCGTCATGTATGCACACCAGGCCAGCTCCACAGGGCAGCAGTCCCCCTCCCGATAAAACTGATACTCAGGATGCTCCATAGCATATTTATTTAAAAGGGTACTCTTTCCCGAACCGGGAATTCCTTCGATAAACAGATTCATGTGCCGCCTCCCGGGAACTTCAATCACTCATTTATTATTCATCATACCACATTTCCGGCATTCCTACAAACATTGTATTCCGCATAAATAATGCACGCCATAAATAATGCAAGCGGCAACTCCCTCTTACAGAATTGCCGCTTTTGTACTGACTGCCTACTCAAACTGGGCCGCATATAATTTGTAATAAAATCCTTTTTTCTCCATCAGGCTTTCATGAGTGCCCTGCTCCACCACATCCCCCTGGTCCACTACCAGGATCATGTCCGCATTGCGGATGGTGGACAGGCGGTGGGCGATGACGAAACAGGTCTTGTCCTTCATCAGCTCACGCATGGCCTTCTGGATCTGGCGCTCGGTACTGGTGTCCACATTTGATGTGGCCTCATCCAGGATCAGCATCTTGGAATTGTACAGCATTGCTCTGGCGATGGTCAAAAGCTGCTTCTGGCCCTTGGAAATATTGCCGCCGTCCTCGCTGATCACTGTCTGATAGCCCTGGGGCAGGCGCATGATAAAGGGATGAATATGTGCCGCCTTGGCTGCAGACACCACCTCTTCCATTGTGGCATTCTCTTTGCCGTAAGCAATGTTGTCAAAAATGGTCCCTTTGAACACCCAGGTGTCCTGCAGCACCATGGCATAAGCTTTTCGCAGACTCTCCCTGGTGTAATCCCGGATCTCACTGCCGTCCACCAGGATCTGTCCCTCATCTACATCATAAAATCGCATCAGCAGATTGATGATGGTGGTCTTGCCTGCGCCGGTAGGTCCTACGATAGCCACCAGTTTGCCGGCATCAGCCTTCATATCCAGGTTGTGGATGATGGTCTTGTCCTTTACATAGCCGAATTTTACATTTTTAAATTCCACGTTTCCCTCTACGTGATCCAGCACTCTTGCATTTTCCTTATCCGCCACTTCTTCTGTCTCATTTAACAGACCGAATACGCGCTCTGCCGCAGACAGGGCTGAATAAATCTCCGTCATAATGTTGGCAATCTCGTTGATGGGGCCGGAAAACTTCCTGGAATACAATACGAAAGAGGAAATACCGCCCAGATCGATCATATTGCGGATGAACAACACGGAACCGAACATGGCAGTCAGGCTCAGGCCCACGTTGTTGATCAAGCCCACGCTGGGACCCATGGTCATGCCGTGGTATGCTGCATCATAATAAGCGTCTGCCGCCTCTGTATTGATCTTGTCGAATTTGTCAGCCACCTTGTCCTCGTAGGCGTAAGCCACGATACTCTTCTGTCCGGAGAACATCTCCTCCACAAAACCGTTCATTTCACCGTATTTTCTGGAGCGTTTGGAGAATTTGGGCTGGGTTATTTTTCGCATTTTGGTGGTGTAGGTCACTGCCGCCGGAATGGTAAACAGGGTCACCAGGGCCAGCCAGGGTGAAATGTACACCATCATGGCAAAGGAACCGGCCACCGTCACCGTACTGGTCAGCACAGCCACTACATCCGTGCCCAGACAGGTGGAAACCACATCAATGTCGTAGGACACACGGCTGATAATATCTCCTGCCTGGTTGGTGTCAAAAAATCCCACCGGCAGCTTCATCAGCTTATCGAAAACGTCCTTACGCATCCTGGCAGCAATATGGCGGCTCACATACATCATGATAATATTGATGGAAATGGTCAGCAGGGAAGACACCAGGTAAAACACCAGCATCTGCTTGGCGTAATAATATACTTCCCCGAAATTTACTTTCCCCTTACCTGCTGCCGCTGCACTGATAGCCTTGCCCGCCAGCGTGGGACCCAGCAATGCTAAAATATTACTGATAATACACAAGAGCATGACACCAAACAACACCCACTTGAAATGGGTCATATAGCGCAACATCCTCAAAAGTGTGCCTTTTGTATCTTTCGGTTTTCTTGCAACCGCATCTCTCTTAGCCATTGACATAATCCCCCATCTGCGTGTTGTAGATATCACGGTACATAGGGCAGTTCTCCAAAAGTTCCTCATGGGTACCGTAACCGATCATCCTACCCTCGTCCAATACCATAATGTGGTCCAGACTCAAAATAGAACTGATACGCTGGGCAATGATAATGGTGGTAGCATCATCATGGTTTTCGCGGATGGCCTTGCGCAGAGCCGCGTCTGTCTTGTAATCCAGGGCGCTGGAGGAATCATCCAACACTAAAATATCCGGATTCGCCACCAGCGCTCGGGCGATCAGGGTGCGCTGTCTCTGGCCGCCGCTTAAATTAGCACCGTGGATCACAGCCTGATGCTCGTAACTATCCCCATACGCTTCGATAAACTCACTTGCTCTGGCATCTTCTGCCGCTCGTCTGATCTCCTCAATGCCTACATCTCTGCCGAAAGCAATATTTTCATGAAGACTGTCTGCAAAGATCACATCATTCTGGAACACCACGCCGAACATCTCATGGAGAATGTCTTTCCGATAAGTGCGCACATCCTTGCCGTCCACAAAAATATGGCCGCTGCTGGTATCATAAAAACGCATCAGCAGATTGATGATGGTGGTCTTACCTGCTCCGGTAGCACCGATGATACCCAGGCTCTCTCCTTTTTTGAGGGCAAAATGAATGTCATAGAGACATTTTTCTCTTTCCAGACCGGCAAACTGGGCATTATTATTTTCTGCTCCGTTCACGGAATCCTCATTGTAACTGAAATCCACATGGTCAAAAATAATATACTCGGAGCCGTCATATCTTGCCGGATCCGGCTTTGCCGCCTCCTCCTCAGAGATGGGCGTCAGCTCCTGCCTGGCATGTACCACCGCCTCAATACGATTGGCAGAAGCATTTGCCTTGGACATGAGCATGAACACACGGTTTAAGCCCATGACGCCCTGGAGCACCATATTAAAATAAGTCAAAAAGGCCAGGATCACGCCGGGCTGGATCTGACCGGCATCCACCCTGCGTGCACCGATAATCACTACCAGTGTCAGACCCATATTCAAAAACAGGGTCATAATAGGGCCGGGCATGGCCATCACCGTGCCCGCCTTCATATCATTTGCCACCATTTCCTTGTTGGACCCTTCAAAACGAGCCTTCTCGTAAGGCTCCTTGGACAGGGACTTTACCACCCGGATACCGGTGATATTCTCACGCATGATCCGCACAATATCGTCTACGCTGCGCTGAACCTTTTCGTACAGAGGGATACCTTTAAAAGAAACGAACACCACAATAGTGATCAGAATGGGCACCATGACACACAAAATAGCAGCCAGACCGGGATCCATGGTCATGGTGATGGTAATACCGCCCACCAGCATGATGGGTGCACGCACACCCATAGCCTGAATACTCTGGATAAAATTCTGCAGATTGTAGGAATCGGAGGTCATACGCGAGGTCAAAGAAGGCAGACCGAACTCATCCACCTGATTACCGGATAAGTCCAGGGATTTCCAGAACAGGTCCTTTCGGATGGCATAAATACTCTCTCTGGCCACCTTTACGGCACCTCTGTTGGCCTTTACATTCAGCTGGCGCACCAATACAGCCAGAAGCACCATTCCCAGGCCCCACAATATTACTCTCTTCATATCAGCCAGAGGCACCACATCATCGATCAGATGCTCCAGGATATAGGGCAGCATCAGTTCTCCCATGGCTGCTGCAGTCTTTAAGCTGATGGCAAACAACACCAGCCCGATATGTCGCTTTACGTAGGAAAAAATAAATCTCATGTCGTCGTCACTTTCTCTTTTGTGCCAAATGATAACTATTCAGAGCACACATTCGCAAAATCGCTTCTTCGAAGCTTTCCTTTGGCTCTGAATAGTTGCAAATTAATTAAGAACTTATTTAATCATAAAACATTTTTATGAGGCTGGCAATATGTTTTTTGCGCGAATCATTGGGCTTAAAATCAGAGCACTGTTTCCAGCACCCTTACAAACTCCTCAAGGCCTGCTTTATCCTGCTCACTGAAACGGCCGGTAAAGGGGCTGTCAATGTCCAGCACACCCCAAATTTCGCCATTTACATGGATCGGCACCACAATTTCACTGTTGGATGCACTGTCACAGGCGATGTGCCCCGGGAATTCGTGCACATCATAAACAAGCTGCGTTTCATCCTGTGCCACCGCTGTACCGCAAACGCCCCTGCCTACAGGGATCACAATACAGGCGGTCTTGCCCTGAAAGGGTCCAAGCACCAGCTTGCCGTCTGTCATTTTGTAAAAGCCTGCCCAATTGATGTCAGCAAGATGCTCCCACAACAGGGCACTGGCATTTGCGAGGTTTGCTGTTTCGTAAGGGATGTCTTCGGTAATGCTTTTGAGCTGTGCACAAAGCAAGGTGTAATCCACATTTCTGTCCATACTTTTCTCCTTTGGTTTTAAACAATTTGAAGTGCGCTGAAGCATAGGAGACGCTCAGTCCCCTATGCTTCGGTACTCTAACGGCGTCATGCCGCACTTTTTCTTAAATATGTAAGAAAAATAATGTTCGTCGCAAAATCCCAGAGAGTCCGAGATTTCCCGGACTCTCTGCCTTGTATTGCGCAGAAGGGTCCGGGCCTGTTCAAGCTTTAAGTCCAGACTGTACTCGTGAGGAGTCTTGCCCACATCACGCTTAAAAATCCTGACCACCTGGGATTCACTCAGGTATACCATTTCAGCCAAAGTCTTCAGCGGCACATTCTGTGTCAGGTGGCTGTCCAGATAATTCTTTACCAAAAGCGTTTCCTTTCCGTACATCTCATCCTGCATGTGGGACCAGTCATACAAGTACTGCATCAGTTCATGAAATACAAGAGCCGCTTTCCTGTGTTTCTCAGCCGCAGAATATTGATCATTCCTGCCGATTTCCTGGATCCGCTCCATGTATTCTCTTCCGTCTGCTCCCGGAAAAACCACCAGCTTCTGGGGATTGTACTCCCGCAGCATACTGTTTACCAGCGTCCCTTGGGCATTGAACCATATTTTTTCCCAGGGATTTTCTTTGTCAGAATAGTACAGCTGATCCATCCCCGGCGGCAGCAGATACAGATCACCCGCCTTTACGTGATACTGCTTCCCGTTCAGCACGATCGTGCCCTCTCCGCTCAGCACATATTCTGCCACCAATATGGGCGGGTTTTCTCTCTGGATCAAATAACTGGTATCCTGATAGGTAATTCCGGACAATTCAATATAAAAATGAGTTTCCCGCTCAGGCCGGGGAAAGTAAACATATTCTTCTCTCATGCGCATTTTCCCAACTTTTTATACCATATCATATATTTACATATCATCAGAATATCATGTATATTAGAATTGTCAAGTACGGCCGCACCGTCCTGGTCCAAGCATCATTCCTGACACAGACAACCTCTGACATGCCTTGCTTTGCAGGCGGTGTACAACTAACAACACTGATTTATAAACACTCTAATCAAGGAGGATTTCAACATGAACGTGCCCCGTCCCGAACACCCCTCACCCCAATGGGAGAGAACAAACTGGATCTGGAGATCACCGTTCCTTTCTGCCCTGAAAGCAAACTTTCCGGCATCGCCCACACCGACTTCATCGACGGTGTAGTATACCGTAAGACTCTTTTCTTAAGCGAAGCAGAAGCTGCAAGCACCGTGATCCTGCATTTTGATGCCGTAGATTACGAAGCAACCCTTTACATCAACGGCACTAAGGTTGGCAGCCACAAGGGCGGCTACACCTCTTTCTCTTTTGACATCAGCAAATATGTTGCTGCCGGCGAGAACACCCTTTTCCTGGCAGTGAAAGATATCGTAAGAAGCGGTCTGCAGCCCAGAGGTAAGCAGTGCTGGAGCTACGAATCTGCAGGCTGTGATTACACCAGAACCACCGGCATCTGGCAGACTGTATGGATGGAGTTTCTGCCCAAGGCTCATATCGTATCAGCCAAATATTATCCCGACATCGACAACAGCTGCTTAGGGCTCACCGGCATCGTTTCCGGCAAAGGTACCCTTACCATCACTGCTTTCTGGGAAGGCAAAACAGTGGGAACCAAGACCATCAACGTGACCAACAGCACTACCTTCACCACCCAGCTGGAGCTGTCCGAGCTGCATCTTTGGGAACTTGGCAAGGGCGGCCTCTATGATCTGACTTTTGATTTTGAGGAAGACCATGTAAAGAGCTACTTCGGTATGCGCTCTGCAGGCTTTGAGGGCAAGAAGTTCATGCTGAACAGCAAATCCGTATTCATGAGAACCGTTCTGGACCAGGGCTTCTACATGGACGGTATTTACACTGCACCTACCGACGCTGACCTGCTCAAGGATATCGAGTTGTCCTACGCTGCCGGCTTTAACGGCGCCCGCCTCCACCAGAAAGTATTCGAGCCCCGCTTCCTGTATCACTGTGACAGACTGGGCTACATGGTATGGGGCGAATATCCCAACTGGGGACTGGACCACTCCGATCCTCTGGCTACCGAGATCTACTTAAACGAGTGGAGCGAGGCCGTTGAACGCGATTTCAACCATCCTGCAATCATCGGCTGGTGTCCCTTCAACGAGACTTGGGGATACTTTGAGAATAGAGAAAAGAATTCTCCTCTGGCAAGCATCTACAAGATCACCAAGAAGCTGGATCCCACCAGACCCTGCATCGATACCAGCGGCAACCACAGAGTGCTCTCCGAAGTTTACGATATTCACGATTACAACCAGAATCAGGATACCTTCAAGGAGAACTGGGATGCCTTCACCAAGCTGGCAAGAGAAAACAACGACTGCATCCCCGCAAACCACCCTTTCTTCACCGAAGGCCGTGTAAGCGGCGGCGACGGCTGTGCGCCTTTCTTCTCCCAACCTTACGACGGCCAGCCCATCTTTATCAGTGAGTACGGCGGCATCCGTTGGGTAGAGAATACAGTTGAGGGATGGGGCTACGGCAACGCGCCCAAGACCGCGGAAGAATTCTTCGCACGCTACAAAGGCCTGACAGAAGCCATGCTCAACAATGAGGATATCTGCGGCTTCTGCTACACCCAGCTCTACGACATCGAGCAGGAGATCAACGGCCTGTACACCTACGAGAGAAACCAGAAGTTTGATATCAATATTATCAAGAAGATCAATGAGCAGAAGGCAGCCATTGAGGATTAATAGTACATCCGCAAGGAGCACTAGACAGCACTAAGAGTGCCGGGGCAACTCACGGAGCACTCATACATACAACACAAGGAGTAATTACATGACAAAAGATATGACACAGGGAAGCCCCCCGAAACTGATCTTAGGGTTCTGGATCCCGATGCTTTTGGGATATCTGCTGCAGCAGGTCTATGGTATGGTAGACACTCTGATCGTAGGCAGATTTTTGGGAGTTGAAGCCTTGGCAGCAGTGGGTTCCACCAGTTCCATTAATTTTCTGGTGATTGGATTCTGCACCGGCATCTGTTCGGGATTCACCATTCCGGTGGCCCATAAATTTGGTGCCGGAGATTATCATGGCTTGCGAAAGTATGTGGCCAACAGTGTCTGGCTGGGCAGCATATGCGCTGTAGTACTGACAGTGTCGACCGTAACTTTGTGCAGATTAATTCTGGAACTGATGAACACACCGAAAAATATCATAAACGAAGCCTACGGCTACATCGTAGTAATCTTTATCGGTATTCCCCTGGTGTTTTTGTACAATATTGTGGCAGGCATCATACGGTCCGTGGGTGACAGCCGTACACCGGTAATTTTTTTGACCATATCTTCTGTTCTGAATATTGTATTGGATATTGTGTTTATTACCACCTTTCATATGGGCGTGGCCGGCGCAGCCTGGGCAACCGTATGCTCACAGGCTGTATCCGGTATTTTGTGCCTGTTCTATATGAGAAAATTTGAGATTCTTCATTTGCAGAAGGAAGAGTGGAAGCTGAATGGCCAGATGATCGGAACACTGTGCGGCATGGGCATTCCCATGGGACTTCAGTACTCCATTACAGCCATTGGTAGTGTGGTGCTGCAGACAGCAGTAAATGGTTTGGGCGTTGTGGCAGTGGCTGCCACCACAGCAGCAGAAAGACTGGGTGGTTTTTGTACCGGTACCGTAGAATCCCTGGGAGCCACCATGTCCACTTATGTAGGGCAAAACATCGGCGCAGGCCGGATGGACCGCATTAAATCCGGTATGAAAGCCTGCCTGAAGATAGGCGTGGTTTATTCCCTGCTGGCATTTCTGATCGTATTATGCTTCGGGGAACCTCTCGGAAAGCTTTTTGTGGAAGCCGAGGATGCCGCACTTGTAGCGGAAATTCTGAAAAAGATGCAATTTTTCATGCGTGCCAATGGAGCTTTCTATCTTGCAGTAATGTTGTTGGTAGTATTGCGTTTTTCCATTCAGGGAATGGGCTTTCCCGGATTTGCCATTCTGGCAGGGGTTTTCGAAATGGTGGCCAGATGCCTGGCCGGCTTCGTGCTGATCCCGCTTTTCGGATTCACAGCAGCCGCTTTTGCACATCCGCTGGCCTGGGTTGCTGCAAACATTTTCCTGGTTCCTGCATTTATACATGTATATAAGAAGATGGGCAGGATGCTTGGCAAAGCACAAGACTAACAGCAACAAACTATCATATTCCCGCAAAACTAATTGCCCGCCGCAGTTAAAACTGCGACGGGCATCTTAATATTACTTAATTATTCTTTTATTTTATGTATGTTTATTCCACCACAAAACAGATACAGCACACCAGAGCAGCTGCCATCTGCAAGAGATTGCGCTTGGTAAGCTTCTCCTTATAGAGGACATAATCCAGAAGCGCCACCACGATCACCGGCACACAGAAGGAAACCGGAGCCTGGATGATCAGGGGGATCATGCCTGCACAGTTGATACTCAGCAGGTCTGAAGCAAAGAACAAAATAGCATAGAGCAGGATGATGCCCATGTTTTTCACTGTTGCCACTTTTTTCGCTTCTCCCACAAATTGTCTTTTGTTTTTGAAAAACAGGATAATCAGCACCACTGCCAGCACCGCCGCAGATATCAACATGTACTCCGTCACAAAGCTGTAGTAGGAATAATCGCTGCAGTAACGGTTCTCCATATTGTAAAATACCAGAGCGAAGCCGTTGGTGATAAATACAACTGCACACATGATATTGAAGACAGCAGAGGATTTCGCGGTATCTGCTTCTGGCGTCTCCTCTGCCGCCTTCTTACTTCCCAGGAAGTTCAGGAGCAGGCACACAAACGCCGCCGCAAATCCGCAGATTTTCCACACCGTCAGCACATTTTCCTGGGGCAGTACCACCAGACCGTACGCAGACGGGATGATCAGGGTCCCCAGGGTAGCGCACATGATCAGCACCGACAGATTGCCAAAGGCCGTTCCGCAAATGCAGAGGGCTGCAGTCACAGTGCTGCACAGACCATACCCGGTGGCAAACAGGAAGCTGTAGGGCTCTAACCGCAGCCCGTCGCTGAAAAAGCTTCCCACAAGCGCCGCAGACAGGGATGCCAGCAGGATAAAGCTGAGCGTGGACACCAGCCCGATGCCGTTGGCCATCTGATACTTTTTGCGCAGCTGAGACATAAAACCTACAAAAGAGCTGGCCAGCACAATATATAATAATGCCAATTGTATCATTACAGATGCATCTCCTCCAGGCATCCTGCTGCTTCCAGCTGTTTGATAATACCTGCCATCTTCTCCTTGGAGGGCATCTGGGCAGGAGCAACGGTGTAGCCGGGATCAATACCGATCACATCCATAACTGCCTTCCAGGTAGCCAGATTGTTGCCCAGTACTGCATCAACCAGTCTGTTCAGCTTGTTCTGACCCTTCAGGGCAGCCTGTACGTCACCCTTCTTGAAGTCCTCAAAAATCTTTACGGCAGTTGCAGGCATCAGGTTGTAGGTGGTACCTACTGCACCGTCAGCGCCCATTGCCAGACCGCTTACCAGGCACTCGTCGGGACCATTCAGAATATTGATATCACCGTTGTTTACCATTTTCATTCTCTCGAATGCGTAATAGTTGGGGATGGACACCTTCAGACCGATCACGTTCTCGATAGCCAGGATCTGCTTTGCAAACCACACTACATCACAGGTCAGCACAGGAGTTACATAGGACAGTACAGGGCTCTTGGACAGGGATGCAATATATCTGTAGTAGTCTACAATCTCCTCAGAATTATAATAAGAAGTCAGAGAAGGAGGCAGGGATGCGATGGCGTCTACTCCCACTTCATTTGCATGACGGATCAGATCCTCCACATCTTCCAGATGACCTGCGCCCACATGAGCCATGATCTGGGTACCTGCAGGAGCGAACTCTTTAACAGCTTCCAGCATCTGCTTTCTGGTCTTGTTGGGAAGTACGGTACACTCACCGGTGTTGCCTCCTACATAAAAGCCCTTCAGGCCGTTCTTTAAATTGTAATTAACCAGTTTCTCCACGCTGTCTCTCTTTACATTCATGTTCTCGTCATAAATGGAAAATGTTGCAGCATAAATGCCTTCAAATAAAATGTTGCTCATTTGATTTCCTCCGATTCTGAATCTTTGATTATTCTTGTTACTTGTTACTTTTTACAACTGCGGCCAACTATTATTCTTATGGCTCGCACCTCTTTTATTTTAAAATCAGATGGACGGACTGTAAATTCTCATTTCGGACATGTTTGCAGAAGTGTGTCCATTTTTGGGAAATTAGCATATTTTTCTTATACATAGTATGCACATAGCAAACTCAAACAAAATAATTATTTCATCGATTCGGAAGGATATATCCGCGCGCAGGTATCCGGTACTGTTGACGAAGGACACTTGCAGAAAGGGATTGAGATGATACAGTAAATTCCATTTTCCCTCAACCCACGGTTGAAAAATATCGTTTGCGAAGTTATTTCGGGGTTTCCATGGACGAATTGTTTGATTTCAGCTTAACCGAAATGAATGCGGCAATTCAAAAGATTACCGCAAAAGCTTACCAATATCGCGAAAGCAATTCTGCCGAAAGCAGACGCATTTTAGAAGAAGCTTTACAAAAGTACCCGGACAATGATATTCTGCTGAACAATTTACTTTATGTAATTGATTATTCAAAACAGCCGGATGAGACCATCTCCATTGCAACCAAACTAATCGACCGTACCACTCACAGTGACGTAAAATATGATGCCCTACGCTTTCTGGCGTATGCATACAAAGCAAAGGGAGACCTGGATAGCGCCAAAACTGCCATTGAGCAGATTCCTGAAATCTATTTTACCAAACTCACTGAAGTTGCTTTTCTGCTGTCCGGAACCGAAAAGTACGAAGCTGCCGAAAAGCAAAAGTGGATTTCCTTTGAAAATCTGCTGCAAATGATGACCAAATTGGCCGAATACTATGAAGAAAACGGTAAAACTAAAGAATCCTTAAACGAATATGAAAAAGCATTGCAATTGATACCAATCCTTACAAACGACAATTTTGCTCCCTATACTGATTTTTTCCAGAAGCAGATTGCAAGATTAAAAACCTCTTAAAACCTTCTTAGCAACATACGAAAAGCAGACCTATGAATTTCTCATAGGTCCGTTTTTACGTTCTCTATTTTATCTTTTTCAGGTCTTCAATCCGACCTCTGGGATACGCCCCCTCCAACTCCATATTATAACCATGTGCTTCCAGCCACTCAAGGATCCCTTCGTACTGTTTGATTGCCTTCTCTTTCTCTCCAATGCTGGCAAACATCTCAGCCTTGGAAAACAGACAGGATATCTGAGTAGTATCCACTTCATAGGACTTGTCCCAGTAGGCAATCGCATCTTCATAGCGTCCCAGCTTAGCACACAGATCACCGGCGTTAATAAGGACATTTATGTCCAAAGGATCAATCGCCAAGGCTTTCTCAGCCTCCTGCCAAGCCTCCTCTATTTGGCCCGCTCTTTCCAGTGCATAACCATAAGAAACATGAGCCCAGGCAGTATCCGGTTCAGACTCGCACCATTTACGTTGCTCTGCTACTGCTTCCTCCACACGCCCCATATCAGCCAGCAGATTGGTAATAGTCTGGTGCGCTGCCATCCACTGCAGATCCCTGTTATCATTGCCCTCTGCAATGGCACGCCGATAATAATAAAGTGCTTTTTCCATATCTCTGGACGCGCGTACCCGATGCAGCACACCGTAATCTACATAATCCTCCACCGTTGCTCTGCCCTTTAAGATTAATTCTTCATAGCGTTGCGCTGCCCGATCAAAATCTTCATCCGTGCCATCCTTCCGCCTATAAATCGCCAGCAGTTCATGCCGCTCCTCTCCGTAGCCGGGATATTTCCTGGCAGGTACGCCCTGAAACAGACCGTCGATGGTCACTCCAAAACACTCTGCCAATAGGGGCAGCAGTGAAATGTCCGGTGATGTGATGCCTTGTTCCCATTTGGAAACTGCCTGGGCAGATACACCAAGCAGTTCTCCTAGTTTTTCCTGGGAGAGCTGCTTTTGCAGCCGCAGGCTGCGGATATTACTGTTCAATGTGTTATTGCTGATGTTATTGTTGATGTTATTATATGTCATAACAATCACTCCTTTCGTTTGATAAGCCTAGTTTACCAAACGATACCGGGACTTCGAAGCGACCAGATTGATAGTGTACCCCTCAACTCGCGGTTGAATCATTTTTCTTCCAATTCCTTCGCCATTTTTTCCCTTACTGCATCTCCAGTTCCACCGGGCAGTGGTCAGATCCCAGCACCTGGGTGTGGATCTTGGCATCTTTGAGTCTATCCTTCAACTCCTCAGACACCACAAAATAGTCAATACGCCACCCTGCATTCTTGGCTCTGGCCTGGAACATGTAGGACCACCAGGAATACACTTCTGTCACATCGGGATAAAAATGACGGAAAGTATCCACATAACCATTCTCCAACAGCGTACTGAAGCAAGCGCGCTCCTCATCGGTGAAGCCCGCATTATGCCGATTGGTCTTGGGATTTTTTAAATCTATTTCTTTGTGGGCCACATTAAGGTCACCGCAGAAGATCACAGGCTTCTTGGCTTTCAGGCCGTTTAAGTAAGCCAGAAAATCGGCCTCCCACTTCATGCGGTACTCCAATCTGGTCAATTCTCTCTGGGAATTGGGCGTGTACACCGTCACCACGTAATAATCTGCAAACTCCGCCGTGATCACCCTGCCCTCATGGTCATGCTCCTCCACGCCGATGCCGTAGGTCACCTGCACCGGCTCCTGCTTGGTAAACAATGCAGTACCGGAATAGCCCTTCTTCTCTGCAGAATTCCAATACTGATGATAGCCGGGCAATTCTACTTCCAACTGTCCTTCCTGCATCTTTGTCTCCTGCAGACAGAAGATGTCCGCGTCCGCCTCTTTAAAAAAATCCATAAAGCCCTTCTGCATACATGCTCTCAGGCCATTTACATTCCAGGAAATTAATTTCATAACAAATCCTAACCTTTCTTCTATTCATTTCAAATATGAACTTCAAGCCTGTCCATTATTCACATTATACCACGAACTTGTTCGCATGAAAATATCGTCCTGCCCATACCCTCCAAGCAAATTTTCCCCTGCCATAGACAGAACATCCAAGTATCTCCAGCATCCTTTTTCTTTTTAAGACCTTATCCCAGCCCTCCTCTGGTATCTCACGCGCACTTTTTTCTCCTGAGACCTCACCCAAACTTCTGCTGATATCTTTTGCCCACTTTTTCCTCCTAAGACCTCATTCCAGCCCTCCTCTGGTATCTCACGCGCACTTTTTCCTCCTGAGACCTCGCCCAGCCCTTCTGCTGGTATCTTTTGCCCACTTTTTCCTCCTGAGACCGCGGCCCGCCCTTACGTGGGTATCTTTTACTCAATTCCCCCCTCAAAAAGACCTTCCCTCACCCGCTCTGCGGTATCTTCTTAATCTTTTTTCTTCTTATGACCTCATCTCCCTTTATTGACAATATAATACCTCTTTCCCAACGCTTTTTTACCAATTTTTTATTGACAGATTTCACTTCAAATGCTATATGTATAGTGTGTGTAACATCTCATTCAGTGATGGCTACGCATTAGAAGTAATATCAATTACAATCGTTATTTAATATGGAATGCGGAGATTAGGAGACGTATAGGAACAAGAGGACCACCTCTTTGTTTTTGTACGTCTTTTTTACATGTTAAAAAAAGAAAGATGAGGGGAAGAGAAATGTTTGATGTGGCAGTAATCGGTGCCGGCGTGACCGGTGGAATGATTGCAAGAGAGTTATCCAGATACAATCTGAGCATCTGTATCCTGGAGAAGATGAACGATGTGGCAATGGGCGCTACCAGAGCCAATTCCGCCATCGTACATGCTGGATTTGATGCTAAAGAAGGCTCTCTAAAAGCGAAGTTCAACGTAAAAGGCTCTGAAATGATGGAAAACGTTGCCAAAGAGCTGGGCGTAAAATATAAGAGAAACGGCTCTCTGGTTATCGGCTTCAACGAAGAAGACCGCAGGGAAATCGAGAATCTGTATGCAAGAGGCTGCGCTAACGGCGTAAGAGATCTGCAGATCCTGGAAAAAGAAGCATTGCATGAGCTGGAGCCCAACCTGTCCGATACCGTAGAGTGTGCTCTGTACGCTCCTACCGGTGCCATCATCTGCCCCTACGAACTGACTATCGCGGCTATCGGCAACGCCATGGACAATGGAGTAGCACTGATCAGAAATTTTGAAGTGGGAAGCATTACAAAGGTCGATGACCATTTTGAAATTACTGCTAAACCAAACGGCGACATGCAAGCTTCCGTCGACAGCACAGATGCCGTTGACAAAGCATATGCTGTTGACCCGGTGAATGCCGCTGACGGTGCTGCCACTCCCCTCCAAGCCCGCATCGTGATCAATGCAGCCGGCGTTTACGCCGACGAGATCGCTGCAATGGCAGGCGACACTTCCTTTACCATCAACCCCAGACGCGGCGAGTACATTTTATTAGACAAAGAATGCGGTCATCTGGTGTCTCACACCATCTTCCGTACCCCTTCCAAGATGGGTAAGGGTATCCTGGTGACGCCCACCGTAGACGGCAACCTGCTGACCGGCCCCACCTCCGTGGACATCTCCGACAAGGAAGATACCACCACTACCGCCGAAGGCTTTGCACTGATTATCAAGGAAGCCCTGGAGAATGTGGACTCTATTCCCTTCGGAAAGACCATCACCTCCTTCTGTGGCCTGCGCGCTACCGGAAGCACCGGTGACTTCGTTATCAACGCACCTGTGGAAGGTTTCATCAATGTAGCCGGCATCGAATCCCCCGGCTTGTCCGCTTCCCCTGCCATCGCTGAACATGTGGCAGATATGGCTGCTGCGCAGAGTGCAGCACTGGGCATGACCTTTGAGCCCAAAGCTGATTTCAATCCCTACAGAGCCCCCATGCACCATTTCCGCGAGGCCTCCATCGCCGAGAAACAGGAAATCATCCGCAAGGATCGCTCCTACGGCAAGATCGTTTGCCGCTGTGAGGGCGTGACCGAAGGCGAGATTCTGGCTGCTATCCGCACCAATCCTAAGGCAATGGACTTGGACGGCGTTAAGAGAAGAACCAGAGCACAGATGGGACGCTGCCAAGGCGGCTTCTGTTCTCCTCACATTGTAGAGATGATTGCTGCAGAGCTGAACATCCCCATTGAAAAAGTAACCAAATCCGGCGGCAATTCCTACGTGAATGTGTCCAGAACAAAGGAGGAAGTGTAAGATGACTGACTTAGTAATTATCGGCGGCGGCCCTGCGGGCATGAGCGCTGCTGTAGAAGCATACAAAAATGGTATCCGCGACATCCTGATCCTGGAGAGAGATAAATCTCTTGGCGGCATTCTCCAGCAGTGCATTCACAATGGTTTCGGCCTCCACAAGTTTGGCGAAGAACTAACCGGCCCCGAATATGCATGGAGATATGAAAAGCAGGTACGTGAGCTGGGTATTCCTTATAAGCTTGGTACCATGGTACTGGACATTACTGAGGACAAGGTGATCACCGCCACCAACGAGGAAGACGGTATTTTCCAGATTCAGGCTAAGGCCATCGTGCTGGCTATGGGCTGCAGAGAGCGTTCCAAGGGCGCCCTGAATATTGCAGGCAGCCGTCCCGCAGGTATTTTCAGCGCAGGTACTGCCCAGAAATACGTAAACAAGATGGGGTATCTCCCCGGCAAAGAAGTCGTTATCTTAGGTTCCGGTGACATCGGTCTGATCATGGCCAGAAGAATGACCCTGGAGGGTTCCAAGGTACACGCAGTCTGCGAGCTGATGCCCTACTCCGGCGGTCTGGCCAGAAATATTGAGCAGTGCCTGAACGATTTCAATATTCCCCTGAAATTAAGCCACACGGTAGTAAAGATCCACGGCAAGGAACGTCTGGAGGGCGTAACCATCGCCCGTGTAGATGAGCGCCGCAAGCCCATTGCCGGCACAGAGGAGTACATCCCCTGCGACACTCTGCTTTTGTCCGTAGGTCTGATCCCTGAAAACGAGCTTTCCAAGAGCGCAGGAGTATCCTTAGACCGCATCACCAGCGGCCCCGTAGTAGACCAGAACCGCCAGACCTCCGTGGAAGGCATCTTTGCCTGCGGAAACGTACTGCATGTGCATGATCTGGTAGACTATGTATCTGAGGAAGCAGAAATTGCAGGACGCAGTGCTGCGAAATATATTGTAAGCTTAGCACGCAACACTGAAACCAACTGCTCTGACACAAGCGCAGTCACCGTTGCTGCAAACTGCACCGCAGACAACACTGATTCCGCTTGTAACGGAAAGACCGACGCATACCCTGAAAGTATTCACATCCCTGTGACCACTGACGGCAAGATCCGCTACACTGTGCCTCAGGTCATCACCCGGAAGCAAGACCTTTCCGTGTTCTTCCGCGTGGCTGACATTTACCACAATGTAAGCTTTAACGTATACAACGAGAACCACGAAAAAGTATTTTCCAAGCGAGCCTTGAAAGCAGCTCCCGGCGAAATGGAGAGCATCACCTTAAAGAGCAGTGTCCTGGAAAATGTGAAAGCACTGCACTTTGAACTGGAGGTAAGATAAAATGACAAGAGAACTGACCTGTATCATTTGCCCCAGGGGCTGCACCCTGCAGATTGAGCTGGAGGGCAAGAATATCTTAAGTGTCACCGGCAACGGCTGTCCCAGAGGTTTAAAATATGCAAAGGACGAGTGCTGCAATCCCCAGAGAACCGTTACCAGCACCGTGCGCTGCACGGACGGCAGAGTGGTGGCTGTCAAGACCGACAAGCCCATTCCCAAAGAGCATGTATTTGACTGCATGAAAATTATCAATTCCGTAAAAGCAGACTTGCCAATTTCCATCGGAGATGTCATTATTAAAGATGTATTCGGCAGCAATGTGATCGCTACCGAAAATGCAGAAATTTAAATGAATATCACGCTAATCTTGTACAGATATTCCACTCGGGCACGCTTTCGCTCCGTAAAAAGCGTAACAGACGCTAAACTCGAGACGAAATTTCATTTCGTCTGACCTCGTTAAGCGCTGACGCTTTTTAAGGGCCTGTCGTTGGAACATCTGTACATATTAGCTGACTATCCAATCACAGAGGAGAAAATATATGAGTTCTTTAAAAGACAAAAAATTATTTTTACTTGATATGGATGGTACTATTTATCTGGACAATGATCTGTTCGATGGTACCATTGATTTTCTGGAATATGTAAAGAGCATCGGCGGCAGATACATCTTTGTAACCAACAACTCCTCCAAGAGTGTGGATAAGTACATCGAAAAGCTGGCCAGTCTGGGGATTACATCCGTAGAGGAGGATTTCCTGACCTCCACCAATGCTACCGTTCTGCATCTGCAGAAGAAAAATTTCCACAAGATCTACGCCTTCGGTACCACCTCTTTTAAGGAGCAGCTTAGAAAGGGCGGCCTGCCCATCACCGATAAGCTGGAGGACGACATCGACTGCCTGTGCATGGGCTTCGACACTGAACTTACCTTCCAGAAGCTGGAAGATGCCTGCATTCTCTTGAACAGAGGAGTGGAGTACATCGCCACCAACCCTGACTGGGTATGCCCCACCTGGTACGGCTATGTGCCTGACTGCGGCTCCGTAAGCCAGATGTTGTTCAACGCCACCAAGAGAAAGCCACAGTTCATCGGCAAACCCGAGCCCACCATGGTACTTCTTGCTATGGAAAAGACCGGTTTTGCACCTGAGGAAACTGCCGTTATGGGCGACCGCCTCTATACCGACATCGCCTGCGGTGTCAATGCCGGCATCAGCTCCATCTTTGTTTTAAGCGGCGAAGGCACTCTGGAAGATCTGGAGGCCAGTGAAGTAAAGCCTGAATTTGTATATGAAAATATCAGACAGGTACTGAATGATATTTCCAAATAAGCAGAAATAAAAGGACTCCCTTATGCACGGATCAGAAAGTTTTTTCTTCCGCTATCCACACATAAGGGAGTCTTTTATATTTCTTTTTTTATTCTTTTATCATATCAATTCCAATCTGCAACGTTTCGCCATCAATGGCACCGGAAGCATACCCTGCAATATACCCTTCACTGTCGATTAATACCGTCATAGGCAGACTGTAAACACCATATGTGTTGGCAGCATCATATTCTGTATCATAAAACACAGGGAAGGTATACTCCTGCTCTTCTATAAATGCAGATGCTATATCCACAGTCTCTCTGGAACCGTCCGTCATATTGACCATCAGGAACTGTATCTCATTTCCCCATTCCAGGTACTTTTCCTGAAAATCCGGCATTTCTCTCTGGCAGGGGCCGCACCAGCTGGCCCAGAAATTCAGCACAATGGGGGTTCCTAAATAGTCCGACAAATGCACTTCATTACCTTCTATGTCATAAACTGTAAAATCATATGCTTTTTCCTTCTCCGGAGCGTCAGCCTGACTCTCCTTATGCTCCTGTCCCTCCAGCTGATTGGGCTTTACAGTTTCACCCAGCCTTTCGTATATCACATATGCACTGATCAGGAGCGCCACAAAAGCCAATATCAAGGTCAGAAGCACCAACTTCTTTTTCTTAGAATCCATAAAACCTCCTTAACTGAGCAATGTCAGCAGCCTTCCCAGACTGCCTGTGGCCATAAAAATACCAATGAGGATCAAAAAGATACCGCTGATCCTGTTGATGATTGTATAATTGCGCTTAATCCAGTTGAATGCGGATTTCAGATAATCGATCAATACCGCACTTAGCAGGAAAGGAATCCCCAGCCCAAGAGAGTACACAAGCAGCATCAGCATTCCTTCCGCCACATGTCCCTGCTGAGAGGCCAGCATTAAAGCAGATCCCAGAAAGGCTCCCACACAGGGTGTCCAGCCCACGGAGAAGATCACACCAAAAAGCACAGCGGAGAAAAAGCCCATATTACCGGTATTCATGGTTCCTTTTCCGCCTTTGAAGATATTCAGTTTAAACACTCCCAGGAAACTCAGGCCAAAGCAGATCACCACCAGACCGGAGATAATATTTACCGCAGTCTGATGCTCTCTAAGAAGGCTTCCGATCGTACCTGCCAACGCTCCCATTGCCACAAAAACAGCAGTAAATCCTATCACAAATCCTGCCGCTCCCTTGAGGGTTTTACGCATACTGCGCTCACCGCCTCCTGCGAAATAGGATACGTAAATGGGCAGCATGGGCAATAAACAGGGAGAGATGAACGTAATAATTCCTTCTAAAAATAATACAATATATTGCATTTTACCCTACTTTCTGGTCTTCTCAAGAGCCTGCTCCAGATCAGCAATTAACGTATCTACATTTTCCAGTCCTACATGCAGGCGGATCAGGTTCATGGGACAATCCATGGCATCGCAGCTTTCCTGGGAATATCCGACCGTATAAGAAACAGCCAGACTCTCAAAACCACCCCAGGAGCATCCGTTCAGAAAGCAGGTAACGGAATCCAGGAATTTCTTAGCCGCATCAGTATCTCCGTCGATCACAAAGCTCATGAGACCGTTGAAGCCCTTCAGATACTTTTCAATCAGGTGTTTCTGAGGACCTTCTTTAAGTCCGGGATAGTATACCTCTTTTACATAAGGGTGGTTCTTTAAGTACTGTGCCACTATCAGCGCATTCTTGGCATGCTGCTCCAGACGAAGCTTCATGGTGCGCATACCACGCTGGAGAAGCCATGCCTGATGAGGATCGATACAAGCTCCGTAGAGCACTCTCTCATTGTTCTGGATCTGCCGGCAGATCTCTTTGGAGCTGATCACTGCTCCGGCTACCAGGTCACTGTGACCGCCCAGATATTTGGATGCAGTATGTACGGAAATATCAATGCCATACTCCAAAGGATGCTGGTACAAAGAAGTGGCATAAGTATTGTCAATGACGGTACCGATGCCATGCTCTTTGGCTAATGTGGCAATATATTCCAAATCCTGCAGTCTGAACACACCGGAAGAAGGACTCTCCAGATAGATCAGACGGGTATCTTCCGTAATGAAATCTTCGATGTGCTCCATTTCCTCACAGGAAAGGAAGCTGGTCTTAACGCCGAATTTCTTAGGAAGATAATTGCACAAAAAGTTTCTGGCAGGACCGTAGATACTCTTCACTGTGATCACATGGCAATCTTTCTCCACAAAGTGCATGATTGCAGAGGTGATAGCTGCCATACCGGAAGAAAAGCACAGAGCCGCTTCTGCGCCCTCAAGAGCCGCAATTTTTTTCTCAACTGCCTCCACTGTAGGGTTTGAAGCTCTGGTATACGCGTAAGGATGCTCCGGAATCCCATTGGCAGTTGTAGGTCTCACAAACAGGGAACTCTGGTAGATCGGCGGTGCCACAGATCCCATGAACTTGGCATAATCATCGCCCTCATGTACTAAAATGTCTTCCACTTTTTCATAATGATGTTCCATTGCCTGACTCCCTTTCTACTTATATCATGCATTTGCAACTTTTATTTTTATCTGTCATCTGTATCCCATTCGAATGCTGCGCCCTGTGGATAGGCTGCTCTGTTTTAATCATGCCTCTCATCATTGGCAAAACTTTCGCAGAATCTTGCCATAAATGCAGGAGGCTCATCCTTCACATACAAATGGGAAATATCACCATAGGACAACATACGGAATGCTGCCACACCCTCGCGGCGCTCCTCGGTCACTACCGTTGTCACAGAAGAAGGTGCCGCACACAGGCCGTGCCAAAGAATCATCGGTGAAATATTCAAAAGGTGGCTGATCAGCACGCAGCCCAATCCCAAATGACAGAAGAATACATAGGTATCATTGTTGCTCTTCTCCGCCCTATAAATCTTGCCGTCCCGGTGATATCCAAGCTCTGCTAACAGTTCGTCAAAGTTCCGGCAGATCCAGTCATACTCTTCCTTCACCCCGTACTTTTTCATGATGTCCGTATCATACCAGGCATCTTTCAGGAAATATTTTTCCTCCGCCATCCAATCCTCCGGAAGCCAATCCCAGGTGGGACCCAAGCGGCCGGGGATATCCGGACGCTCTATACTGATAGCAAATTCCCGTAGCCACTCTTTTTCGATAGCAGCGCGGTTCATCCTCTCAAGGGTAAGGGATGCTGTATCTTTTGCTCTGCCAAGGGGGGAAACATAAAATTCTTTTACATCCAGCTTCGCAAGCTTTTCCGACAAATATGCAGCTTCCTTCCAGCCCTTTTCTGTCAATGAATCAATCTCATAATTAGGATCCCCGTGCCTTACAAACAATAGTTTCATTTTTTTCCTATCCTTTTTGTGCAGTTTTGTTCTCTTTGCTCTTTCTTAAAAATTTCTTTACCCAAGCGGCAGACACCTTCCCTAAACCAAGGGCATCCGCCTTATTTCAGCACATCACGGTAAACGCGCAGTACATTCTCACAGAAAATCTTGTCCAGATCGCTTGCGGTAAATCCTTCCTTGTGGAGACCATCCCAGAGACGCTCCAGGCTCTGTACACCGGGAAGTTCCCCATGTCCGCCAATGCCGTCAAAATCACTGCCCAAGGCAAGGGTCTCAATGCCCGCCACGTTCACAATGTGTTTGGAGTGCTCTACAATTCCCGCAATCGTGCCGGGATTCTCACATCCATGAGGCACCTCTGTCAGGAAATCAGGGGCATAATTAAGGCCGGTACAGCCACCCCGTTCCCCTAATTTTTTAAGCATATCGTCGGTCAGATTTCTCACACAACGGCAGATACTTCTGGCATTGGAATGACTGGCCACAAAAGGCTTCTTCGTAGCATCCAGCACATCATAAAAGCCGGCATCGGAAAGGTGGGACACATCCACGATCATGCCCATATTCTCCATAGCCGCCACCATCTCACGGCCTTTTTCCGTCAGCCCTCTCACGGTATCGGGCACAAACAAAAAGTCCTTTTTATCTTCCCTGGTACTGTCCAGATTAGGATAACCGATTTCATTGGGAAAATTCCAGGTAAGGGTCATCATGCGCACACCTATATCGTAGAGTTTTTCCAGTTTCTCAATTTCACCCTTACAGACAGCGCCTTCTTCCACGGTAAGCATAGCAGACATCTTGCCCTGGGCTGCATTGGCTGCAATGTCAGCATATTTGTACACGGGCAGGATCAGATCCTGATTCTTGGCGATTTCCTCCTGATAGAGACCGGCCATAGCGCACACCTCATCCCAGAGGTCTCTGCCGCAGCCGCAATATACAAACAGGGCAAAATTCTGCAGCATGTATTTGCCTTCTTTCATTCTCTTAAGGTCCACATGATGCAGATTATCCCGCAGGGAAATTTCCTGTCCTCTAAGCTTTTTATCATGCAGAATGCCGATTGTATCACAGTGCATATCAATAACTCTCATATCTTACCTCCCTATACTTTCTTTTTTATTGGAACAGAGCATCATATTCATAATTCATATAAAAATCCCATTCCCGGGTACAATATTCTTCATAATTATCTGCTGTCAGTTCATATTCTCCTGCTTGCATCCACTCCAGGATCCGGCTGTTTACTTCTCCTCTGTGATGTGCAATATCTTTATAATTGTTGAGGTCGCATATCATATCGTATTCTGTATAAAAAGAAAACAATCTGATATTCTCATATTCCAAAAGCTTCTCAATAAAATATTTTTCTGCCTGAAGCTGCCTTTCCAACTCACCGTTTCTGTTGCAATAGTCAAAATAGTAAATACTATATGGCGTAAAATAGAGATAAAATTCTATGTCGGGATTTTCGGCTGCCAAGCGAGTGATATTCTGCTCAATATTGGCATCCATTCTCGCGTACTCTTCTTCCGTAATCGGCTGTTTCTTTTCTACAATCGGTATTTCTTCACGGGCATAGTGTTTGTCCACTTCTTCTTTTCCGTAAGTGTTATAGTTACTCCAGTTAACATACATGTCGAAGGACATAAAGTTACTGCCGGTAGCCAGATAACCGTGTAAATTCTGAACTGCTGTAAGCAGAATGGATTTATTAAATAAATAAGGGGCATCATTCCATACGGAATCATCGTACAGATAATCCGGATAATCCGTATAGTCAACATCATCTTTTCCATTGAAAAACCTGTTGTAATCCAGTCCCCTGACCACCATTTTAATATCCGGATTGTATTCCACTGCCACTTTCAGATTGTCGTTTACTTCCTTGTAACTTCCTCCGGAAAAAGGCACCTTCACAGAATTTACTCCAAACAGTTTATCCAGTTCAGATGGCTTGAAACATTCCGTCATAGAACTGCCGGTAATAATCGCATCATAATCAAAATGTTTTACAATACCGTTATTCTGATATCTTTCATTTTTCAGTTCATATTTTACAAAATCAAGCGGCGCGTGATAATGAAAATACGGATCGATCAGCGCAGTAAAACCACCCAATAATATGAGGCCCACACAAAACAAAGTCAGTGTGGCAATGAACCACTTTGTATATTTATTGTTTACCATGTCAATCTACCTTTCATACTCAGATCCTGCTTACGTAAGATGCTGCTTCTTAGAAGTTAAAATATAGGAATGTGCTGATTCCGGCGAATGAGAAAATACTCCAGAACAGCAGGAAAAGTGTTGTTACCATACGCAAAAAAGTGGGACGGAAACGTTGCATTTTCTCATAGGCATTCTTACTTCCGAGAGAAACCAGAAATGCAATGACGAAAAATGCTGTAAGCACAAAGGGCGGATAAATTGTTTCCATTGGCGTAAGACTGAGCACCTCCACAATTTCCACAGAACGCAGCAGTTCAATAAATTGCAAATCAAATCCGACCACTCCACCGGTAAATACCTTTTTGAGCAACGCAACAGCCTGGGTAAATGTTTCTGCCCTGAAAAATACCCAAGTCACATTCACAAACAAAAAGGTGATCAACCAGTTCAATACAGAAGAAATACGATCAAAAAATCTTTTAAATCTCCTTGTGAATATCACAAAAAGACCATGCATAACTCCCCAAAACACAAAATTCCAGCTGGCTCCATGCCAAAAACCACTGATCAGATAAACAATAAATACATTGACATAGGTCCGTACTGCCCCTTTTCGGTTGCCTCCCAATGGAATATAGACATACTTGGTAAAGAACCGGGTCAATGTCATATGCCATCTGTCCCAGAATTCCGTTATCGTCAATGCCTTGTAGGGCGATTTAAAGTTCTGGGGCAGGTCAATATTCATCATTTTACCGATACCGATCGCCATATCACTGTAACCGCTGAAATCAAAATAAATCTGGAAGGTATAAGCCAGCATGGTAATGATTGCCGTAACGGAATTCAGCCCATCAACTGTGGCATAACCATACGAAACAAGCTTTCCAAACATATCAGCCAACAATATTTTCTTTGCCAGTCCCAGGGTGAACATATAAATGCCTTGGGCCATGTTCTCTGAATCAAATTTCTTTTTTCCCTTGTCCATGAACTGGGGGACCAGCTCATCATGGGTTACGATCGGTCCGGCCACCAATTGCGGAAAATACGTAACAAAACCTGCATATTCCCAGAAACGATACTCCGGTATCTCTCCCCGGTATGCATCCACAATAAAGGAAATCTGCTGAAAGGTAAAGAAACTGATTCCCAAAGGAAGCACAATATATAAAAACGGAATATCTGTCTTGAAAATCCCATTAATATTATCGATAAAGAAATCCATATATTTAAAATATAACAAAATACCTATATTGAGCAAAACACCTGATATCATTAGTATTTTGGCATATTTATTTCCACTGTTCCTGCGTATCAACAAATAAAAGACATAATTGAGCAAAACGCTAGCCGTCAAAATCAACAAATAGCCCGGATTGAAATATCCGTAAAACCACAAGGACATCCCTACCAGAAAAATTTGTGCCAATGTATATTTCTCAAAGTGATTTAATACAAAATATCCTAATATGCAAAAGGGCAGGAAAAACAAAATAAAAATATAAGAATTAAATAGCATCTTTTTACAAGAATCCTCTCATTCTATATCTGCAATAGCTGTTTCTCAAAACCAAATTTGTAATAAAGGGGTACCATGCGATACCCCTTATCTAAACACTATTCAGCTTTTGGCTTTACTGCAATTATTTTTTGTTCTTTTCTTTATTTCTGACTGCGAAATCCACGCCGGTGGTGTCAGGCTTTTCTTCATCAAACTTGTAATCCTTACCGGGCAGGACTGCATTCAGAATAATACCGGTAAGAGCACCTACTGCCAGACCGGAAAGGCTGATGGTCAGATTGCCGATAGGGAAAGAGATGGCACCTGCTGCGCTGTAGTTGATACCAATGGAAAGTACCAGGATCAGTGCTGCGATGATAACGTTACGGGTCTTTGAAAAATCAACCTGGGTCTCAACGATGTTACGCACACCCACTGCAGAGATCATACCGTAAAGTACCAGAGAAACACCACCGCAGGTAGCGGTAGGCATACAACCGATCAGGGCTGCCACCTTCGGGGAGAAGGAGAACAGAACCGCAAATACAGCAGCAATGCGGATAACCACGGGATCGAACACCTTGGTCAGGGACAGCACACCGGTATTCTCACCATATGTAGTATTGGCAGGGGCACCGAACAGTGATGCCATGATGGTTGCGAGACCGTCACCGATCAGGGTGCGGTGAAGTCCGGGCTCCTTGATATAATTCTTACCGACTGTGGAAGAAATCGCAGAAATATCACCAATATGCTCGACCATGGTAGCCAGTGCAATGGGCATGATGGTAATAATGGCTGTGATCAGCAGGGAAACATCACCGTCTGCAATTACAGAGAATGCTGTATTTTCCCAATGGATGGGAATACCGATCCACTTCGCCTCTGCAACGGGAGTGAAGTCCACTCTTCCCATTACTGCAGCCAGCACATAAGAACCGATAACACCGATAATAATAGGAACGATCTTGATCATTCCCTTACCCCAAATGTTGGAGATGATTACCAGTGCAATTGCCACCACGGCGATCAGCCAATCCTTGGAACAATTGTCGATAGCGGACTGGGACAGGGTAAGACCGATAGCGATGATAATGGGGCCGGTAACGATGGGGGGGAAGAAGCTCATTACCTTACTGGTGCCAAACACCTTGATCAGGGCTGCAAGTACCAGATATAACAGACCTGCACAGGCTACACCAAAGCAGGCATAGGGAAGCAGATGCGCATTTGCAATGGCATTTCCTGCCTCATCAGTCATAGGCGCAATCGCTGCATAACCACCTAAGAACGCAAAGGAAGAACCTAAGAACGCAGGCACTTTCCCCTTGGTAATAAAATGGAACAACAGTGTGCCGAGACCGGCAAACAACAAAGTAGTGGATACATCCAGACCGGTCAGCATAGGCACCAGAATGGTAGCGCCGAACATAGCAAACATGTGCTGCAGACCTAAGAGAATCATCTTGGGAGTACCCAATGTTCTGGCATCGTAAATGCCGTTTTCACCGATTACGGTATTTTTGTTACTCATATTTTTTCCTCCTGTTTACTTAGAAAAAATTGAAAATCCTTTGTAATATATGATAGCTTTTCCCACATCATCAGTCAAGGAAAAACTTGTCCCCCCGTAAGATTTTAACAGCTTGACTTTCCTGCCCTCTTTTGAAATAATGAGGGTAAGAGCTTTGCAAACAAGCTTAATCCAACACAAATATCCGGAGGATTTCTCATGAAAAAAGCTGAAAATAAAGTATTTTGTGTTATCTCCCACACCCACTGGGACCGGGAGTGGTATATGCCCCTGGAGCATTTCCGCCACAGACTTGTAGACCTCATGGACCGCTTGCTGGATATATTGGCCAAGCATCCCGATTACATATTCCATTTAGATGCCCAGACTGTAGTACTGGAGGACTATCTGGCTGTCCGCCCCGAGAAAAAGGAACTGCTGCGCCAATATATTTTCCGCCGTCGTCTGATGATAGGCCCCTGGTATCTGCAGAATGACTATTATCTGACCAGCGGTGAAAGTACCGTCCGCAATCTTTTGGAAGGCCAAAAGCTTTGCAAAGAATTCGGCTGCCTGCCCAAGACAGGCTACGCCGCAGACCAGTTCGGAAATGCCTCCCAGCTGCCCCAGATCATGCAGGGATTCGGCTTGGACAATTTCATCTTCGGCCGTGGTTTTTCCACCTACTGTATGACGGAGGAAGCTGAGCGCAATGCCCCTCAGACTCCCACCGAATTTATCTGGCAAGGCGCTGACGGTACCAAAGTACTGGCCATCCATATGCTCCACTGGTACAACAACGCCCAGCGTTTTTCTGCAGATATTGATAAGGCCACCCGTTATCTGCGTTCCATCGAAAAGAAATACCCCGAAGAATTTACTTTCACCCCCTACCTGCTTCTGATGAACGGTGTGGACCACCTGGAAGCCCAGTCCGACATTCTGGAGATCACCGATGCGGTCCAGAAGAACCTGAATCCGGGAGAATATTTCCTCCAATACAATATGGATGATTATGTGGATGCGGTAAGAGATTACATCACAGAAAATAATGTGCAGCTTTCCACCGTAAAAGGTGAGCTTCGCTGCGATATCACCATCCCCATTCTCCAGGGCACACTGTCCTCCCGTCCTTACTTAAAGGCCGCCAATGCAGAAGCCCAGATCCTGCTGGAGAATCGCCTGGAACCTTTGTATGCCATGTTGGAAAAGCAGGGCATGAAAGGTGTATATCCTCACGACAGACTGACCTACACCTGGAAGAACCTGATGCGCAACCATCCCCACGACTCCATCTGCGGCTGCAGCCACGATGCAGTACACGCTCACATGGAGAACCGCTATTCTGAAATCTTCGAATTTGCCAATGACCAGCTGACCCGAGGACTGCAGACTGCCGCAGAACACACCGCCGCAGCAAGAAATGGCGGTCCGCGCGACTATCTGATCACCGTTGCCAACACCCTGGCCACACCTTTGTCCGGCACTGTGGAAGTGAAAATGAAAGTGCTGTGTGAAGACAGCCCGGAGCAGTTCGGTATTTACGACGGTGACGGCAAGGCTGTAGAATTTGTGGTCGCAGACAAGCAATACAAAAAGACCAATGTGTTCAGTCCCGTCAACCTGCCCGGCACCCTTGATATTTGTGAATATACCCTGCAGCTGGATGCAGGATGGGTAGAACCTTTTGCCTTTAAGACTTTCCTGGTGACTGATGCAAATAGCACAAACACCGCCTGCCACTGCCTGGACGAGGGTGATTCCGCCTGCGACAGCACGCGTGCAGCTTCTGAAGATAATGCAGCACCTTGCTTCAAACAGGACAAAACTGAATGTGCTGATCAGACCTTGGAAATTGCCAATGACTCCTTAAAGCTCACCGTCACACCGGACGGCAAGGTGAACCTGACCGACCTCCGCACCGGCCGCACCCTGGCCGACTGCCTGCGTCTGGAGGATATGTCCGACAGCGGTGACTCCTACAAATATCTGCCCGGCGGCGATCCCCCTCTGTACTCGGACACCTGGGAAAAGAAGGTTACCCTGCTGGAAAAGACTCCGCTGAAACAGAGCCTGCGCATCTGCTATACTATGGAGTTACCTGCTTTTTATGATTTTGAAAATAAGACCCGCAGTACCGCTACTGCAGTCTCCACACTTACCCTGGATCTGACCCTGCGAAAGGGCCGCCCTTTTGTGGAAGCGGACTACACCTTGGACAACGCATCTAAAGATCATTATCTGCGCCTGTGTCTGGATACTGATATAAGCCCTGTAGAATCTTATGCAGACAGTCCTTTCGATGTGGTACGCCGCACAGGCAGCACCCACTACCCCACTACCCCGATCAAGGTAGAGCCCAATGCTTCCTTTGTTGCTTTGCAGCAGTCCGATACTGCTCTTGCAGACAAAGCTTGTACCGATAAAGAGAATGCCGGCAAAGGTTTTGCCATATTTACTGTGGGCGCTCACGAATACCAGCATCCCGAGACCCACTTAAACCGCCTGGCTGTTACCCTGGTCCGTTCCACCGGTGTGATCGATCAGGGCGGCACCGAAAACTGGGTGACTCCCGGCAACCAATGTCTGCGCACCATGACCGGACGCTTAGGTCTCTGTCCTTTCACCGGAGACCTTGTCAGTGCTGAGATACCCAATCTGGCACTGGCCTTCCGCGCTCCCCTTCTGGGCTATGCATCCCCCTGTGACAGCCGCAAATTTGCCGGCGGCCGTCCCTGTGTGCAGGACACCACACTGGCAGAGTTTTTCTACCTGCCTGACACTCACCCGGAAGTGGCCATGGAAAGCAACACTTCCGCCATCTCGGTAAAGGGCGACGGCATTGCCGTTTCCGCCTTCAAGCTCAGTGAAGATGAGAGCGGCCTTATCCTGCGACTGTTTAACTATACAGAAAATCCCACACAGGCAACCGTGGAATCTGTCGGTCGTATTTTCCGTACCAACCTGGACGAGGTGGCCCGCAAGTTCCTGGGTAACGACAATGTCACAGTGGCTCTGCGGGGCAAAGAGATCCTGACCCTGCATCTGCAGGCCTACCACCAATAAGTTTGCCCACTGATTTTCACAAAAATAAGGCGGCCGCAAGCCGCCTTCCCGATAAAAAAGTATGAAAGAAGGATGAGTCCATGAAAGAAAAACTTTACACCATTCCCTTAAACGATGCCGTCAACGCCCACGATGAATGTCCCTTTTGTGTAATTGAGCGCAATATCGAGCACGACTGGCTGGATTACGTTCTCGGTTCTGCAGCCTCCTACATGGAGACCGATACCCGCGATATCACCGACCGGGAAGGCTTCTGCCGTGCCCATTTCCAGAAAATGTTTGACTATGGCAACACCTTGGGCAATGCCTGGATCTTAAAGACCCACTATATGCGCACCATCGATCAGATGAAGCAGCAGTTTAAGAGCTTCACTCCCGGCAAGACCTCCTTTAAGGACCGTCTTCGCAAGACCGTAGAAAGCGATAACGCCATCGGTGTGTGGGTACGCGAACGCGGTGAATCCTGCTACATCTGCAACCGCTATCAGGATATCTACGAACGCTACATGGACACCTTCTTCTATCTGTACAAGCAGGATCCTGAATTCCGCCAGAAGATCAAGGACAGCAAGGGCTTCTGTCTGCCCCACTTTGCAGACCTCTGCCAGGCAGCAGACAAAAAATTCTCCGACAAGGAACGAGAGGCATTCTATCAGATGGTTTTCCCTTTGATGGAAGAAAACATGCAGCGCATTGCCGATGATGTGGCATGGCTGATTGAAAAATTTGACTACCGCAACAAAGATGCCGACTGGAAGAATTCCCGGGATGCTATCCAGCGTGGTATGCAGAAGCTTAAGGGCGGATATCCCGCAGACCCTGACTACAAGATGAACAAATAATCCACGCCTCCCAATGAAGATCTGTGCCCTTCCGGGAAGCGATGCAGACCGGCCCGGGGCTGGGGATTTACCGAAATACTGCAGGCTTTGGGGGAGTTGTGGATGCGGGCTTTCAAGATATTATTATGAAGCGCTCGAGAAAAACTCGGGGTCACCGGGCAGGCACAAAAACACGTCCTTTTCAAGCGCTTTCGAGAAAAATAAAGATTCACAATTCAAAGACAGACGCCAAAATTTCTATGTTTGAGCATAAGCGAGTTTAGAAATTTTGGCGTCAAGCTTGTCATTTGAATTGTGAATCTTATATTTTTCAGGAAGGGCTTGTCGACGGTTTTTATACCTGCCCGGTCCCCCCCTCAGACAGTTCTCTGCGCGCTTCTCATTTTTGAAAGCTTCCGCATCTCACAAATCCACCCAAAACCACTGCAAATGTATTTCGGTAAATCCCCAACCCCGGGCCGGTCCATATCAGTTCCCGGAAGGTTTTTAATACCACATCACGGAGGCACGGATTAATATACGATCCGCTTCATCATATCCAGATACTCCGTAATTTCCTCATACAGCATCTCCGGCTGGAAGGAAGCATCCTGTAAACGCTCCGCCATCAATCCCTTAATGGAGAAGTCCAACATTTTGCGCAGCATCTCTCCATCCACATTCTCCGGCAACGTACTGTAATCCACCCGACTCCAGATATAATCATAGGTATCGGTCAACAGATCTCTCTTTTCCTCAATGGCCAACAGTGCCTCATTGACATCCTCGGTCATAGAACGGCTCAAAAACTGCTGCATATAGGGATAACCTCGCATGGCATGCATGCGTGCAGCCTCCACCTGCTTCATCACTGCAAAGAGTTCCGTACATTTATTGTCCACACAGCTGCCAAGCTCCAGGGTCATATAGCGTACACTATAATCATACACGAAGGTATACACTCCCAGTTTGCTGCCGAAATAATGAAAGAGCAATCCCTTGCTGATACCGGCCTCACGCACAATATCATCTGTACTGGCATGACGGTATCCCTGCCCGGCAAATACCTTCAACGCCCCATTGATCATTCTGTCCTGCTTTTCCTTTTTCAGATCAAAAAATTTTCCGTTCATACCGCCAGTCACCAAATCCTCAACATAAAATTTCTATTATTCGCCAGGATGCCTCTCTCAATGCAGTTGCTCATGGCTGCTGCGATGGCACGTTTCAGGGAATAACCCTTTGCCATGTTTTTCTCCTTTGATTATAATGGATTTTAGTGGTTTTCACAATATTTAATTGTTTTTTCTCAGGAAACGGTTCCGTGATTCCGGGAAGATTTAAAGATGTGTTCCTGCAGAAATGTTGTCACAATCATACCGATTTCATAAAACAAAAAAGCAGCCGCACCACTGATCATTTCTGATCAGCGTGCGACCGCCTCAATAAATGCAACTATATTCAGCCAAACTGCTGCTACTTAAAGTTTAACTTTAAATAACTGCATCCATGTGATTATCTTGTCAGATAAGCAGTTTTTCGAATCTACACCTTAGAGATTAGATCTCACCGTTGTAAGACTTCTGCCACCACTCGATCCACTTGTAGTAGCCGTAACCTTCCAGACCATCTACGAAGGTATTCCACTTAGCATCGTCAACACCGTTGATAACAGCGTCAGCCATGAAAGTACGGATGTAAGGATACAGGTCGGTCTCGAGAGCAGCCTTCTCCTGAGAAGCCTCAGCAGAGGTGAACTTGGAACCCAGAACCTCGATACCTTCACCACGTCTCATTACAGGGTAGATCTGATCCATCAGCCAGTTTCTGTCGTAAGGCATTACTTCACGGTTAACGGAACCGTCGGCCTTCAGGAAGACACCGCCATTTTTAGTACGGCTAGTCTGCTGCTCATAGCCACCGCCTGCTTCATCAGGCATCAGGAATGCAGAGTTCTCACCTAAACCATAGGAGTAAGTGGTAACGTTACCGTTCTGGTCGCCCCAAAGCGCTTTGTACTCATCAGCGTTCCAACCGCCCAGAGGCTGACCATTGGAAGCGTTCAGCATCAGTTCGCCATTCTCATCTCTCTGAACGTGAGCGGAACGGGAAGCTACTGCCCATGCTCTGGAGGAGTGAAGCAGATCCATGTAAAGCAGAGCTGCTTCCTTGTTCTCGGAATTAGCATTGATTGCCCAACCGGACAGGTTTGCGAAGGATACTCTATCATAAGAGGTCTTGGAGTAGGTGTACTCATCGCTGTAAGGGAACAGATCCATTGCATACCAATCGTTTACATCGGTAACCTGCAGGTCAGCAGGAGACCAACCATAGAAGAAACCTACACGGTCCATGGTGATCTTGGAAGTGTACTGCTCGTAAGTATCGGAGAAACCTTCTACGTCAAGCAGACCTTCTGCAGCCAGCTCATGACATACTTCCAGGAACTTTCTGTACTCAGGCTGATCTACTACGGAGTTAACGATACCCTCACGAGGGTTAATCCAATAACGATAGTCGCCGTTAGCCTGACCGGAGATACCGAATGCGTTAGCCAGGTTCTGGATACCAAGGGAGTTAGCCTCGTTGAAGGAGAAAGGAATCTCATCAGCCTTGCCGTTGCCGTTGGGGTCTTCAGTCTTGAAGAGTCTCAGAACTTCTACGAACTCAGTCCAGTTGGTAGGAACGGACTTGCCAACCTTCTCACACCAGGTCTTGTTGATCCAACCGATGGATCTCATAGCGGAGTTGAACTCTTCACCCATGTTCATAGCTGTGGAACGGATGGAACCGTCAGCGTGGGTCAGGTTCTTCTCGATACCGCCGCGCTGGATTCTCTCCCAAACGTGGGTACCATAGGTATCAAACATACCGGGCTGCTTTAAATCCTGGAACAGATCTCTGTTAGCAGAGATGTCGGACATACCCAGAGGACCCTGGAAGATGTCAGGCATGTTGTTAGGGTCAGCCAGCATGGTAGCAACCTTCTCAGAAGCGGAACCACTGTCAACAGGGATCCACTCAAGGTCAATACCGGTCAGCTTCTCAACGTCGCGAACGATGAGCTTATCTTCAAAGTTCTTGGACTCGTCCAGCTCTCTCTTGTAGAAAGCAACTTTTAACTTGGTACCTGCGAACTGGTTCCACCAAGGATCAGTCCACATCTCAACGTTAGCTTCACCGAGCTCGTCGTACTCATAAGAGAACTCATGAGCGCCTTCAGGTTCGGTAGTGGTCTCTTCGGTAGTAGCTTCGGTAGTATCTTCAGCTTCTACAGTAGACTCAGTTGTTTCTTTAGTTGTGGTCTCTTTAGCACCACAACCTGCCAGGGTAGACATAACCATAACTACGCCAAGCAGTAATGCTACAACTCTCTTTTTCATTAGTTGTTTCCTCCTTATAAAATATAAGTGTTTGTACATACACTACAGATAGCAGCTTCTGCAGTATAGGGCACAGCAATTGCTGTACCTACTATAGAATACCTTCCAATTGCCAATTTGTCAATACGTATTTTAACAATTTATTCATATTTGCGACAAAATATATCCAAATGTGTTCTCACTTTCTTCAAAACTTTAAAGAAAATCCATCCTTTTGTTGTGAAATCCTCACTTTTATATTATAATAGGAATAATCATAAAATACGGGCGTTAACCATGCCCCATGATCACTACCATGATCAGGAAAGGAGCAACCATGGCAAACAAATTTGGGAAATTTTTACTCCTCACCGCAGCTGCAGGTGCTGCTGCCGCAGGTGCATACTATTATCTGAAGAAAAAAGAAAAAGCAGTTTCCGCCGAATACGATGCAGATGACGATTTTGATGATTTCAGCGACGAGGATCTGGACGCAGAACCCAACCGCAATTATGTCCCCCTGAACTTTGACTGCGGCTGTGCAAGTGCTGCTGAGTGTACATGTGAAGAGACAGCTGATTGTTGTTGTGATGAGACAGCTGATTGCTGCTGCCAAGACTCTGACCAGTGTGCTTGCGAAGCTACCGCGGCCCCGGAAGCAACCGAAGAATTTTTTGACGAAGAAGATCCTGCAGACCAGGAACCTGAGATTCAGGACTAAAAAAAGGCTTGTCCACACGGGCAAGCCTTTTCTCTTTTTAACACATGACCTTTTTATGCCTTAGGCAGTACATAGGAACTCTTCAGGGACACGATACGGTTAAACACTAACGCATCCTCCTTAGAATCCTTGGCATCCACACAGAAGAAGCCCTGTCTTACAAACTGGAAACTGTCGTACGCCTTGGCGCCGGCAAATGCAGGCTCCAGGTAGCACTCCTTCAGCACAGTCAGGGAATTGGGATTTAAGTTCAGACTGCCGTCCTCATTGTAAACACCCTTCTCCTCATCGATGATATTCTCATACAGTCTCACTTCTGCCTTCACAGCGTCAGCTGCAGATACCCAGTGGATAGTACCCTTTACCTTACGGCCATCAGGGCTGTTGCCGCCCTTGCTGGCAGGATCGTAGGTACAATGCACTTCGACAATATTGCCGTTCTCATCTTTCACACAGCCGGTACATTTTACAAAGTATGCGTTCATCAGACGCACCTCGTTACCGGGGAACATACGGAAGTATTTCTTGGGAGGTTCCTCCATGAAGTCCTCGCGCTCAATATAAAGTTCCTTTCCGAAAGGAACCTGACGGGTGCCGAGAGCCTCATTCTCAGGATTGTTGACAGCATCCAGCATCTCGGTCTGACCTTCGGGATAGTTGTCGATCACAAGCTTTACAGGATCCAGAATGGCCATGTAGCGGGGTGCTTTTGCCTTCAGATCCTCACGGATACAGTATTCCAGCGCTGCATAGTCAGCGATGGAATGCGCCTTGGACACACCGCACATCTCTACAAACATCTTAATGGACTCAGGAGTGAAACCGCGGCGGCGCAGTGCGGAGATGGACACCAGTCTGGGATCGTCCCAACCGTCCACAATGCCTTCCATAACCAACTTCTTGATATATCTCTTACCGGTAACCACATTCTTCAGGTACATCTTGGCCTGCTCGATCTGCTTGGGAGGATTGGGGTATTCCAGCTCTCTCACTACCCAATCGTACAGAGGTCTATGATCTTCAAACTCCAAGGTACAGATAGAATGTGTGATTCCTTCGATGGCATCCTCAATGGGGTGCGCAAAATCGTACATAGGGTAAATGCACCACTGATCACCAGTGTTGTGGTGGGTCATATGAGCCACACGGTAAAGCACGGGATCGCGCATGTTGATATTGGAGGAGGTCATGTCGATGCGGGCACGAAGCACCTTCTCGCCGTCTTTGTACTTGCCATCCTTCATCTCCTCAAAGAGCTTCAGATTCTCCTCTACAGAACGTGTGCTGTAAGGATCTTCCTTGCCGGGCTCGGTAAAGGTACCTCTATACTCCTTGATCTGCTCTGCAGACAGGTCGGACACATACGCTTTGCCCTTCTTGATCAGCTTCACAGCGCCCTCATACATCTCACCGAAATAATCGGATGCAAAGAAGAGTCTGTCCTCATAATCTGCGCCCAGCCACTGAACGTCCCGCTTAATAGACTCTACAAACTCGATATCCTCCTTGGTAGGGTTGGTATCGTCAAAACGCATATTGAACTTGCCGCCGTATTTCTGGGCAGTCAGGTAGTTGACCAGAATCGCCTTGGCATGGCCAATGTGCAGATAGCCGTTGGGCTCGGGAGGAAAACGGGTGTGTACGGTGTCATAAACACCCTCCGCCAGATCCTTTTCGATGATCTGCTCAATAAAATTTTTGGATTCTTTTGTCTCTGTTACTTCTGCAGCAGTTGCTTCTGCCGCTGTTACATTTGCAGATACAGTTTCACTCATCGTCGTATCTCCTTTTATATTCTGTCTTGTACTATCTTTGAAGACTTATTTTTAATTTACACTATATCATAACATATTTGACGAAAAATACAAACTTTTTTTCATTATAAGTCAGCTTTATTATATTTCTTCTCTTGTTCCAGAAATTCTTCTTCCGTAAAGGTAAGATATGTGCAAGCATCCAATAAACTTATTTTTCCGTCGCGATACATCTGTACCATCATTTCTATACGGCCTTGTGCGCGTCCTTCTGCGCGTCCTTCTGCGCGTCCTTCTTCCATAATTTCCCGCTTAAGCTCCTGCAAAACTCCACTCATTTCACTTGCTCCTTTCTTATCTTCCTTAAAATACCTTTTTCTTTGCGACGTGGCCGGAAATTTCTCATCATTATATGCGTCATTTTCTGTAAAGATGGTCATAAGCTCCGATGTGAGCGAATCATCTTTCACAGCAGCATTCACATATATTTCAGCGAATCCATTGTCCAGCCTGTCTCCAGTTTCCCGGATTATCCGATCTACATGATATGTAGTTTTTCCTTTCTTCAAGAAGTCCTTTTCTGTGATGTAAATCACACACAATGTGGGTACCTTTTCAAACTTACATCCCGGATCCGTAATATTAGCCGTAACACAGGCTGCGTTGTACCTCACACGTTTTTGATGATTGTCATCATCAGATTTCTGAACCTCTACATTGAAATGTTCGCCTTCGGAAGTCACACAATGCGCGTCCAAAATCACCGAGCGCCCTTGCAGGTTCTTGATGTAATCCTGGGGTTTCACTTCCGTGACCAGTAGGTCCGGATTTCCCATTATTGTCCGAATGATTTCCTGGCAAAATCCTATATCTTCTGCCATCTTCCTCATGAAATCATCGTCAATGGGATTGAGTTTACGCACTTTTGCTACGTATTCTTCGTGTTTCATGTTTCGGTTTTCTCCTTTCTAAAATTCTCTAAAGAAAACCTTCACCGTACACAACTTTTTTACATTCAATTTTCTTTCAAAACAAATTCCCTTGTCATCATCATAGCATTATTTATTCACCAGCACAACAGCGAGTCTAAAATTAATAAAGCTCAATTTGCACAGGGGGGCGTTATTCTCAGAGTTGCAGATAATCACACAGCCCGCGCTGCTATTTAAGTACCAAAACTCACAAATGCAAGTCTTAACACAATAACAACACGGGCTGATGTAATTTCATAAGAAGATTCCAATCTTATTGCATATTCATCACCAAATTAGTGATGGAACAGTCTAATACCGGTAAATGCCATTACCATATCATACTTGTTGCAGCAGTCGATAACAGCGTCATCACGCACGGAGCCGCCGGGCTGTGCGATGTACTTTACGCCGCTCTTGTGTGCTCTCTCGATATTGTCGGAGAAGGGGAAGAATGCGTCGGAGCCCAGGGTCACATCCTGCATCTGATCCAGCCATGCTCTCTTTTCTTCTCTGGTGAATACAGGGGGCTTCACCTTGAAGATGGTCTCCCATACGCCGTCTGCAAGTACGTCCTCGTACTCATCGCCCATGTAAACGTCAATAGCGTTGTCTCTGTTGGCTCTGCCAAGGCCGTCTACAAACTGCAGACCCAGCACCTGGGGAGACTGACGCAGGAACCAGTTGTCAGCCTTGCTGCCGGCAAGTCTGGTACAGTGGATACGGGACTGCTGACCGGCACCGATACCGATGGCCTGACCGTCCTTTACGTAGCAAACAGAGTTGGACTGGGTGTATTTTAAGGTGATCAGGGCAATCTTCATATCGATCAGCGCATTCTCAGGAATCTCTTTGTTCTCTGTCACGATATTGGACAGCAGATCTGCGCCCACCTCCAGCTCATTTCTGCCCTGCTCGAAGGTAATGCCGTATACCTGTTTCTTCTCAATGGGAGCGGGTACGTAGGAGGGATCGATCTGGATCACGTTGTAATTACCGTTCTTCTTGGACTGCAGGATAGCCAGCGCCTCCTCAGTGTAACCGGGAGCGATCACACCGTCGGAAACTTCACGCTTGATCAGCTTTGCAGTATCAGCGTCACAGATGTCGGACAGGGCAATGAAGTCACCGAAGGAAGACATTCTGTCTGCGCCTCTTGCACGTGCATAAGCGCATGCCAGGGGAGAGAGCTCGCCCAGATCATCTACCCAGTAAATCTTTGCAAGGGTCTCATCCAAAGGCAGACCTACTGCTGCACCTGCGGGAGAAACGTGCTTGAAAGAGGTTGCTGCAGGAAGACCGGTAGCCTCCTTCAGTTCCTTAACCAGCTGCCAGCCGTTGAAGGCATCCAGGAAATTGATGTAGCCGGGCTTACCGCATAATACGGTAACGGGCAGTTCGCCGCCGTCTTCCATATAAATTCTGGAAGGTTTCTGATTGGGGTTACAACCATATTTTAATGCTAATTCGTTCATAATGATTCCTTTCTACTTATCTTAAGCGTTTTCTCCCTTGGACAGGAGCCAATCCAAAAGTTCCTGATTGTATGCGTAATCCCAGGCATTGTGGGCCACGCCGTCCAAAAGAGTCATTTTTACTTCGTTTTTGTTGGTTCCCAGACTTCTGAGCTTGTGAATCATATTTATAGTCTCAGAAGGATACACCACATCATCCTCCGTTCCGTGGAAGGCCCATATGGGCATCTCCAGCACGCCTGCGTTCCAGACCATTCCGCCGCCGCAAACAGGGGCAATGGCTGCAAACATTCCGGGATATCTCATGGCCGTATACCAGGTCCCGAATCCGCCCATGCTCAAGCCTGTCAGAAAGATTTTCTTCTCATCCACCGGATAAGTCTTAGTAAGCTCTACTATAAAATCATGAATGTTGGGAACCTCTGCCGCCCAGAAGCTATCCGGTCTACACTGGGGCGCTACATAAATGCAGGGGCAAGAGTCCTTTTCCTGCAGTACTTTCGCAAAACCTGAGCTTTCCACTCCGGGAAGCTCATCGCCTCCCATTCCCCGCTCTCCTGCGCCATGCAGAAATACGATCAAAGGCAGCTTTTCCTCCATCACTTCCGGATGATAGACCACGAAAGGGAATTGCCAATTGCCTTCTTGGAATAGTTCTCTTATCATCGTCCTTACTCCTTATGTCCTATGACCCGCTTACTGATTCTTGTTTACGATCCTGGTCTCGTACTCGCCGGTCTCGATATCGATGTAACGTACGAACAGGGACACCTTGTTCTCCTCGTTCAGGCTGGTCCACAGCATCTCAGTGAATGCTTCCATATCATCGGGAATCTCTACCAGCTTGGGCTCACCCTGGAAGCTGGGCAGGGGATTGCCGTCGTGCATGTAGGTGTGGATGAAATGACCCTCTCCGTCAAGGGGAGTCTCATATGCAAAGGTATTGCGCACGCAGGATCTGCCGTCGCCATGGTTGCTCTTTAAAATAGACATTGCGTAGCTGTACTTGCCGCCCTCAATGTGCATAACACCGGAAATACGAGGGGTATAGTTGGGGGCATCGGGCTCAAACTCCCGGCATCTTAAGGACTGTTCAAAGGTCAGCTGCTTGTCCATGCCTTCATAAATAGTGTCGGTCTGGTCGCCGTTGGTCACGATGGTCTTGTTTCCAAGGACTCTTACAGGTGCATAAATGATCAGGCTGGGATCTTCCAGCTTAGAAGGATCAAAAGCCTGGGTACGGATACCCTGTCCCTCTTCTACAAATACACGGTTGCGGCTGTTGCTGCTGCGGCCCATGATGAAATAAGCAGTCACAGCGTATTTGCCGTTCTTGGATTTGCCGATTACAATACCTCTTCCGGGGTATGCGTTGCCTTTCAGTTCCTGTTCCAATGATAACATGTTCTTTCCTCCTTATGTGTGGGTGAAAACGATTGATGCGGTTTCTCGCTCCCGCATTCATTACAACAAAAAACGCCTGGACACCACAGGATACAAGCTCCCATGGAGATTGCTTCCAAACGATGCCCAGGCGGTCGGCTCAACTTATCACTACACTCCCTGTGGGTCCTCCCACCGCAGTCACCTGCTTTCCGCCAGTCGCGTAGTCTCTTGTTTTATCTTACATGGTTTTGTGAGAATTTGCAATACTTTCTTTGTAAAGTCATAGTGCGTGACTGTTCGCACATTCTCAGTCCCTTTCAGCCCAAGCTGGCTATATGTCTCCTGAGAGACCCTTGAAAAACGTCGGCACTTAGCAGAGGTCATGGCGAATAAATTCGCCAGCGAGCTTAGTACCGCTACGTCTTTCACGGAGTGCAAGCGTGTCCGAAGGGGATATATAGCCGGCCTGAGCTGAGATGTTGGCATCTCGCGAACAGCCACGCACTATGATACACACCTAGCTAATACGCGCCGCCCTGCGGTTGGGGCACTTGTCAAGAGGACAATATTGGCAGTTCTCATAAAAGACCTCGCTTTCAAAAGAAATACCGCTGACACTCTTGGAGGGCAGCATCAGATAACTGTCCGTATAAATAACGCCGATCTGCTCTTCCACAAATTCTCTGCCGCCCAATACTGCAAACAGATCTTCCTGTCCGCTGATGGGCCAGCTGTTTATGGAGCCGGGATTTAAGGCCGTCAAATGTCCGCCCAGATGATAACTTTCTTTCAGATGCGTGCGAAATTCCACTAAGACTCTGCCCAGGAAATATTTCTTGATCTCATCCGCCCAATACTCTGCCAGGGGATCACCCTTATACTTGCCGGACCAATCCTCCAGGCTCTTGCCGCAGGTACCGATGTAAGGGAAGCAGCGGTTTCTGCCCCCCAGCTTTTCTGCTGCCAAAGCAGAGCGGACCGGTACATCATTTACGTACACCACCTGCTCATCCTGCTTCCCGGTCGTACACACGCCGAACAATACCACAGGTTGTGCTGCGCAGCGTGCCTCTTCCAGCATTTCTTCCAGCTCTTCCGTATAGTCCTCCGGAGCCATTGCCGCCAGCCTTTCATAATCCTTTTCCGGATAATTTACCTCTTCCAGGGTTCCCAACAAAAAGGAACCTACACTTGTAATCTTCATGCGCTATATCCTCCCACTCTATCTCCACTTAAATACTGCCGCTATTTTTCGGAGCACACCTTTAAAACTGCCACATGATTCATGCCCGCTTTCAGTTCACAGCTGACATTATCATAAGTAAACGCAGCCTCCACTCCCTGAGGAATGGTTATCTCAAAGGCTATGCCCCCCTCATTCTTCTTCTCCCAAGCCACAGAAATCTCTCCTTTGGGAGTCCGTATGCTGCCTTTTGCCCATGGAAGGCCGGCAGGAATGCGGGGTGCAATTTCCACTTTCTCATAACCAGCAGATTCCTTTGTCTGACGGATGCCCAGGAAACCGGTGAACAGCTGTCTGCAGCTGCCGCCAAACATGGGATGGCACAGGGACATACTGCCAATCCAATCCTCCCAGATAGTAGTGGCGCCATTTCGCTTCATATACAGGAAGGAACCTACTTTCTCGCTCTCTAACAACTTAAACAGCACATCTGCGTAACCATGGTCGATCAGCACTTCTGCCAGAATGTCCGTGCACAGGAAACCGGTGTCAAAATGCCCCATCTCCCAATATTTTGCCGCCAGAGCAACCACGTGCTCCTCCAGTTCCTCATCCTTTACCAGACCAGCCCACACCGCATAAGCGTCAGCACCCTGAATGCCGTCGCAGTAATGACCGGTCTCTTCGTTCAGATAAGCTTTTCTGATGGAAACAGTAATCTCTTCCGCCAGTTTTCTGTTCGCTTCTGCATCCGCATGCTTACCGATGACTTCAGCCATCTCAGCCAGCAGGCGCAGGCTCTTTACCAGGTAACAAGTATTTACGTAGGCTTCCGGTAAGATGGTCTCCTCCAAGGTCAACCAATCACCCAGGCACCAGCCGCCCTCTTCCTTCCTGACTACCAGACCGTCCTCGCTGTGGTTCAATAAATACTGAATCCAGCGCTGCATGGGCTCATAGCAGGTCTCGATCATCTCTTTATCGCCGAACTGCTTATAAAAAGCATAGGGCACGGTCACCATGGCACAACCCCAACCTCCAGGGCCGCCGCCACCGCCCATAAGGGGCGCAGTGTGCTGCACATGTCCGCTGATCTTGCACTGGCAATCCAGGATATCCTGAATCCACTTGCGGTAAAAAGGTTCGCTGTCCAGCACCATCATGGCAGTGGGCGCACAGATCTGGCCATCTCCGGTGTAGCCCAGACGCTCACGGTGAGGACAATCGGAAGGAATACTGCCGTGCATATTATCAAGCTGGGTGCGCAGATAAGCATCCCACAGGAACGCCAGTCCCTCAGAGGGGCTCTCAAAGCTTGCTGTCACAGCTGCGTCAGCGTGGATCACTACCACTTCTGCACTCTCAAAATCTCCCTCCACCGTAAAATAGCGGAAGGTGTGCCATACAAATTTGGGTTCAAAATCACGTTCTGTACCGTCAGAAATAAACACATCCTCCATGATCTGGTTCCTGCCGGAAGCACAGACATAGTGGGCACCTACAGAGTCAAAATCCAGCTTCAGGTCCTCATCCACCACTTCCGCAAAGCGCAGGGTGATCTTCTCACCCTTGGCCGCCCTGGTGTGAATGCGCACCACGCCGCTGATATTTTCACCCACATCAAATACTGTTTTGCCGTCCGCCTTGCCAAGTACCGTCGGCGTGATCCTGCGGATTACCCTGTCAGGGGTACCAATGGCTTCCCGAAGCTCCGCTTCCGGCGCAGGCTGAATCAGCACCGGCTTCTCTTCTCCCACTGCCGCAGGATCGATTACTTCTCCGATGAACAGATTGCTGTATGTAATCTCGCTGTTCTTCCAGGTCTCACTTCCATCGGAGCTGATGGTCTGCACGCCGTCTGCAGTCTCTAGTACCAGGGAATAAATGGCCTTCAGAATGTCGCCAAAATGCACAGGCCCCTCCACATTCCGCTCCATTTGGCGGTAGAAACCGTTGCCCAGCTGAATGGTCAGTTCATTGTCCCCTTCCGCAAGCAGTGCTGTTACATCATATTCATAATAGTAGACCGCATTAGTGGTCTCATCATGCAGAGGATATAAAAACGCAGGCAGATCCCGCTTCCCATAATCGCTGACCACGGGAATAAAACGCTCCTCACAGACAGGCTGACCGTTTACTTTTGCCTCAAAATAACCGAGGCCGGTTACATGCAAGGTCGCCTTTTTTACGTTTTCTGCCGGAAAGCGTCTGATGATCACGGGAGATTGGGCAGCTTCTTCTGCACCGATCCATTTGGATGCCGCTAAAGGACATGGACTAGTATTCATTTCGATTCCTCCAAACTTGTTGCCTGCTTTTCTTTGTCAATATTATAACACCTTCTGCTTACATTTTCAGCAATAAAATCTAATTCTGCCCGTAATAAGCATTTGCCCCGTGCTTGCGCAGATAATGCTTGTCCAAGAGCTCCTGCTGCATCACGGCAGAACCGGGATTCAACGCTTCCGTGTGGAACGCCATAAATGCCAGTTCCTCCAGCACTACTGCGTTATGGACCGCATTGGACGCATCTGTCCCCCAGGCAAAAGGTCCGTGACTGTTCACCAACACAGCAGGAATGTCCCCTGCCTGCATGCCTGCAAAAGTTTCAACGATCACACTGCCGGTCTCTTTTTCGTATTCACCGGCAATCTCCTCAGGGGTCATCTTTCTGGTGCAGGGAATCTCCCCATAAAAATAATCTGCATGGGTGGTTCCGTATGCCGGAATCCCTCTGCCTGCCTGGGCAAAGGAAGTAGCCCATCTGGAATGGGTATGCACAATGCCTCCGATTTCCGGAAACGCCTTATAAAGTTCCAAATGAGTAGGGGTATCAGAGGAAGGCTTCCACTTGCCCTCAACCACATTTCCCTCCAGGTCCACTACCACCATATCCTCGGCAGTCATCCCTTCATATTCCACGCCGCTGGGCTTGATCACTACAAGCCCTTTCTCTCTATCGATACCGGAAACATTTCCCCAGGTAAATGTCACCAGACCGTGTTTTGGCAGGCTCAAATTGGCCTGCCACACTTTTTCTTTCAAAGCTTCTAACATAATCTTTTTCTCCGATTTTTCAGATTGCCTCCACAGCAGTCTGTTCTACTTTCAAAAGGCCGCGGTACTGCTGCATATAAGCCTCAAAACCTGCTACATCTTCCGCATCCGGTTCCAGCGTACTGCCGGATACCCCGGCAAAGACATGCTCGTTCAGGTAATCTTCCAATGTCTCATCCTCTGCTTTTTTTACAAGATATGCCGCCAACAATGCCATACCGTAGGGGCCGCCCTCGCCTGCTGTCTCCATGACAGTCACAGGCGCCTTGCATGCTGCCGCCATATATTTTTGTCCCACCACAGGGGTCTTAAACAGACCGCCATGACCTGTCAGGCTGTCAATGGCCACATTTTCCGCCTCCAGAATCTCCATGCCCAACTTCAATGTGGCCATGGTAGAATAAAGTATGGAACGCAGAAAATTAGCCAAGGTGAATTGGCTGTCGGGCCTGCGGACCACCAAAGGTCTGCCAGCATCCAAATGGGTCACGCCCTCGCCTGCCATATAATTGCAGACCATGACACCGCCACAGTCGGGAGCTCCCTCCAGACTCTTTTCATACAGTTTGGTATAAAGTTCTCCGATGCCGGGCTCTGCGCCAAACAGCTGCGCAGTCTCCTTCAACACAGACACCCACGCATTGGAATCATTGGTGCAGTTGTTGCAGTGGACCATTGCCACAGGCTTACCTGTGGGTGTGGTCACCATATCAATCTCTTCATAAGTCTTTTTCAAAGACTGTTCCAACACCACCATAGAAAAGATGGAAGTGCCTGCAGACACATTGCCCGTTCTGGGTGCTACTGCGTTGGTAGCGGTCATGCCCGTACCGGCATCTCCCTCTGCAGGAGCAAAGGGAATCCCGGGAACCAACAAATGATCCAGCAGAGCTGCCCCCTCCTCCGTAAGTGTACCGGCCTCTTCACCGGCGGACAACACCTTGGGAAGTACATCAGCAAGCTTCCAGGGAAGCCCCAGAGGCGCAACCTTTTCTTCAAATTTAACCATCATTTCCCTGTCATAATCCAACGCAGTACTGTCAATGGGAAACATTCCGGATGCCTCTCCAACGCCTACAGCATTTACACCGGTCAGCATGTAGTGAATATAACCGGCCAGCGTGGTGATATGAGCGATCTGCGGAACATGCTCCTCACCGTTTAAGATTGCCTGATATAAATGGGCAATGCTCCAGCGCTGTGGAATATTAAAACCGAAACTTTCTGTCAGCTCTGCTGCTGCCTGTGCAGTGATGGTATTCTGCCAGGTACGGAAAGGAACCAACAGGTTCCAATCCTTATCAAAAGCCAGATAACCGTGCATCATAGCAGAAATGCCCATAGCCGTCACGCTTTCCCTGTCCGAAATCCCACGCAGCGCCTGTTTCAATCCGGTCCAAGCTTCCCCGATATCATAAGTCCAGATATTGTTTTCATAGGATGATGCCCATGTATAGTCACCGGAGGACACCGGTGTATGCTTATCGTCAATTGCAACAGCCTTGATTCTGGTTGAACCAAGCTCTATGCCCAGATAAATGCTCATAGTCTCACACGCCTGCCTTTCCTCTACGCTCACGCGTTTTTATATAAAGCTTACTGTCATCGTTATCTCTTGATCAAATATTTTCCTGCTGCGATTTCTTTCACGGAAGCATAGCCGGCAAGATCCAGCGCTATATTTTCAGGCTTCTGCACTGTCAGTTCAGTAAAGCCTCCTTCTACATTCTTCCATGCTACCGCAATGGTCTCACCCTCATGCACAGTACTTCCCTCAGCCCAGGTGATATGACCGCTCTCATCAATCAGAGGACGGATCACCACACCATCTTCTGTATGGCGGATACCCAGCATCATGGAGTACATCCACTCACAGACAGCGCCAAAGGAATAGTGGTTAAAGCTGTTCATGGAAGGATTTTCCAGACCTACACCTACCACGTAACCGTTCCAGCGCTCCCAGATGGAAGTGGCACCATTGACAACGGGGTAACACCAGGAAGGATAATCCTTATTGGTAAAGATTTCATAAGCCAGATCATACTCTCCAAGCTCGCACAGCACAGGCAGCAGATACTTTACACCCACGAAACCGGTTGCCAGGTGATTGTTGTGGATCCTGATACGCTCCAGCAAATGAGGCTTGATCTCTTCCGCTGTCATAATACCGAAAACATAAGCCATTACATAGGCGGTCTGGGTATCACTGCTCAGCTTGCCGTTCCCCAGCAGATACTTGTCGCGGATCACCTTTTTGATGTCTTCGTACAATGCGAAGTATTTGTCTGCTTCGGGATCGCCGATAATGTTACCCATCTTGCCGATCAGGCGGGCACTGTTTGCCATAAAAAGAGTATTCAGATAAGGGGTATCAGTGGTCTCATTCACAGCCACCCAGTCACCGTATCCGGTATTATAACGTACCAGTCCATCACTGGTATCCAGGCAGAACTGCATCCACTTTTTGGCAGCAGGCAGAATCTCCTTGATAAAGGAAGCATCTTTATAAAAACAATAATGAGCATAAGGAATGATGGTAATCGCATCGCCCCATACAGACGCGCCGTGATGGCTGTCAAAATCAGATTCCACGCTGGGAGCCACTTCTTCCACCCAACCGCTTTCCTTCTGAGCATCCATCATATCGATCAGGAACTTTCTGAAGAAATCATGGCAGTCTGCATTGTACATGGCGGAATGGCAGAAAACTTGCGCATCTCCGGTCCAGCCCAGACGCTCATCTCTCTGAGGGCAGTCAGTAGGTACATTCACAAAATTACTCTTCTGGCTGCAGATAATGTTCTTAAACAGCTGGTTTACCACATCATCGGAGCAAGCAAAGGTACTGTGGAAAGGAATATCACTGTAGATCATGCGGCTGTTCACAGACCCGATCTCGCAGGATCCTTCTACTAAAATACCCAGATACTGATAGCCATGGAATGTCATGTAGGGCGCAAAGACCTGGTCTCCCTCTGCACAGATATATGTATCCGTCGCTTTGGCTTTACGCAGATTTTCCGTATAAACGCTGCCGTCATCGTTTAAAAGCTCGCCGTAGATAACAGTCAGTTTGGTACCGCTTACAGCATTCTTAATAAACACCTCGGGCACGCCGGCGTGGTTTCTGTCAAATCCATAAACCTTCCAGCCGGCCTGCTGGTGGAGATAGGTGCCGGGAAGGTTCTCTTTCTTTTTGGTCAAGGGACAAATAGCGGGCTCCAGTCTGTCAGTATAACCCTCGAAAACAGTTGCCTTTTCCCAGGCGCTGTCATCATAACCCGCTGCAGAGAAATCGCCCAGACCACATCTGCCATCCTGATTCTCACCATCATAAATGTCATTCTCACGGATGGCACCGAAAGCCGCCTTGAAAGTCTCATCAGAGCCGATGATCTCAGTTCTGCCATCCGCATATTCTACTTCTACTTCACACCACATCAGGGGCTGATTGCCATAATTCTTTGTGCCAAACCATGCGATGGTGCCGATTGCCCATCCATGTCCCAAAGTGAATGCCAAGGCATTGGTTCCGGTCTGAAGCTTATCTGTAATATCAAAAGTATAATAAGGGATTCTCTTGTGATAATTCACCCAGCCGGGAGTCAACAGATCCTCATCCAGTTCGCTTCCGTTACAGAAGCCTTTTACTATACCAAGAGCTGATAACTTTAATGTTACTTTTTCTACGGAACCGGTTAAATCCAGTTCTTTACGCACGTACAAAGCCTGAGCATGTTCTGCATGATATCCGATAAACTTTCCTTTCATCGCTTATCTTTCTCCTTCTCCGTTTTATTGTTTTGCTTTTACATTTATCTAGAGCTTCAATACTTCCTCTTCTCTCTGGCGGAAGTAATTTACACTGTCAAATACCAGTTTGTCCAGAATCTCCGGTGCCGTCTTTGCGTTCTGTGCCGGATAGGGATCTCCGCCGGGGCCAAGCGGTTCAGGAGTCACAAAGCATGCATCATCATTGTTATAGCCGATCAGATACAGCGCCATGATAATAGTATCAATATCCAGAGAACCGTCACCCAAAGCGCAGCGGTTGGTGTCAGCCATGTGAAGATTGGTCAGCATACTGCCGGCATCCCAAAGAGCCTTGGCGATATGGCTTTCTCCCACCAGCATATGATACACATCACCGTTGATGTGCTGCACGCCGGGATGATTCAGTCTGGAAATATAATCTTTTGCCTCCCGGAAGGTATGTACGATGCTGGTCTCAGCAGCGCGGATAGGCTCGATTGCTGCACGGATACCGTGTTTAACAAACACATCTGCCACTCTGGAAAGGCTGTCGATACTGCGGTCGATCTCACTGTCATCGTATTTACCCGGACGGCCAACTGCTGCAGGGCACACCAGCATATACTTGCCGCCTACCTTCTCCGTAAACTCTGCTTCCCGCTTAATATAATCAATAGCCGCCTGGCGCTTAATATGACGATTGGAAGACAGGTCATTGTCAGCACTGAACATGCCGCAAACACCTGCAGCGGCAATTCCGTGTGCTGCCATAATCTTTTTCACAGTGTCCGCATCATAACCCAGATCCGGTCCGTAATGATTGCCGTGAAGTTCAATATAATGAATCCCAGCTTTCTCCAAACGCTCACAGGAAGTTTCAAAGTCCTCCAGACCAAATCCCCAGTTGCTCCAGGAAAATTTCAATCTGTTCTGAAAAGCCTCCGGTGCAGTACGTTTCTTTTCCAGAAATGCTTCCCGAATCGCCTGATTAATGATTTCAAAACGTTGATAACTCATAAATATATCCTCCATAAATATTATCGTATAATACCCACATTGTAAATTACCTTAACGATAATATTATAAGCTCAGACGGGCCATAAAAAAAGCTCCCATGTGAGTCAAAATTTTGTCCTTATTCGCCATCTTTCCTGTATTGTCTGGGCGTTATTCCGTATCTGTTTTGAAAGATCCTGTAAAAATAGCTGATATTGTCATATCCCACCTCCAGCGCAACATCTGTCACCGATTTATTCGTATTTCGCAAAAGATATGCAGCCTGGGTCAAACGCTTAATCTGAACCAACTCCGTGTATGTCTTTCCTGTCCGCTTTTTTATTTCCTTAGACAGCCAATGGAAATCATAATGCAAAACTTCAGCCAGTTCTGTCAGTTCTCCATCCCGGTAATGATTATCTATGTAGCTTAATACAGAAAAGATCAATCCCGATTCTACTTTGGTGTCCGTTTCCAGTCTGTCCATGCAGTTCATCAACTGCAGAAAGAGGATTCCCATAGTGGCTTGGTTAATGCTGCGTCTGTTTGGCAGTTTATGCCAGAGCGACCAGATCAAATTTTCCACCAGATTCTGTACCGGCAGGATATCCGCCACTTTGAAATGCAGATACCCGGGAGCTTCCTTTTCATTACGCAGACATCCTATAATAAAATCCCGAAGCTGATTTTCCTCCTCAGAAATCATAGTCAGACCATACTCAAAAAATTCAGGAAGGATAAAAAAATTCACCGCAATATCATCCTCTCCGGCCGGGTAGATTTCCTGCGTTGCGCTCTGATTCAAAAACAACAATTCTCCGGGCTTAAGCACCACATCCTTTCCATTCACCACATGATGCGTAGTCCCGGTACACATGTATATCACTTCAATAAAATTATGGATATGTCTGGGAAAATGTACAAAACGGGTATGGGGACGCACCCGGATCAATTTGCCTTCATCCAGAAGTTTTTTGGCGTCAATTACATTCTGTTCATTGGACATATAAATATCTCTGTCAATTTCTCCGGAGCCATCCAGAATACGCTGTTCCTCCGGGGTGATCGCCTTTAATTCTCTCAGCAGTTCCTCTGTCATCACTTTATCCTCACTTCAACCTCTTAACCCTCTGCCCTATCAGCACGGTGTGTCATGATCCTCTCTGCATGCCAATTTCAAAAACTCCTCCATGGCACGGCTTACATATCTTCCGCTCTTCCAGTTAAAATACAGTCCTCTCTCACTGATATCCAGGGGCAGCTTGTAATAAACCACATTGGGGTTCTCAGGCACCATGCGCACCAGCGTATCGCCGATAAAGGAAATGCCCAGGCCGGAACTGGTAACATTATAGGAGGTCATCTGCTGGTCCAATTCCAGCACGATCCTTGGGGCAAAGCCAAAGGACCTGCAGATCTTTACCGCACGCCTTCTGGTATCATTGTCCGGTTTCATCAAGATAAAGGGCTCCTCTGCAAAGGCCTCCAGGGGCACTGACTCCACTTCCGGCTCCAGAAACCTTCCGCTGCGGATCTCTTCCTGACTGATCTGCAAGTTTTCCATTTTCTGATTGATTTCAAAGGCTTTGGGCACAGCCAGCAGCAGATGTTCCTTTTTGTAAAGCATTTTCTCAAACAGTTTTTCATCCTGCACGCCATAGTCCAGCATCATATCCACATCTCCGTCCTGAAGCTTTCCGGCCAGCACAGCGGACCGCTCCTCCATAAGCACCAGCTCCACCTGGGGGTATTTATGGGCAAATTCGCTCATCAGCGTGGGAAACACCCAGGAGGAAAACAAGTTACTGCCTCCCAGGATCAGTTTGCCGGTCTTTAAACTTCCCCAATTGTTCACAAAGTTGTAGAAATCACTTTGCACGGACAGAATCTGCTCCACCGACTGAATATACTTCCGTCCAAGTTCCGTCAGCCCCAGGGGCTTAGTGCTGCGGTCAAAAATAGGGTAGCCCACCTTTTCCTCCACACGCTTTACCGTAGCGCTTAAGGACGGCTGTGAAATGAACATCTTTTTCGCTGCCCTTGAAAAACTTTGCTCCTTATAGACCTCGTAAACATACTCCATTCCTTGAAACATTTGATTCTCCTTCAAACCATAACTTTGCATTTATATTAAACATAAAATCATATGTATTTGATTATATTGTAACTCTTTTTTATAATAAAGACAACAGTTACAGCAACAAACTACATAGCAAAAAACATATAATATTCCAAGGAGGAAACAAACAATGGAGAACTTAAATTACCGCGTAGAGAAAGATTCCATCGGTACCAAGGATGTACCCAGCGATCAGTATTATGGCGTACAGTCCCTTCGTGCAGCTGAGAACTTCAACATCACCGGTCTGACCATGCACCCTGAAATCATCAACAGCCTTGCTTACATCAAAAAGGCTGCTGCTATCACCAACTGCGAAGTAGGTCTTCTGCCTAAGAACATCGCAGCTGCTATCGTTCAGGCTTGTGACGAGATCATCGCCGGCGAGTTCCATGACGACTTTATCACCGATCCTATCCAGGGTGGTGCAGGTACTTCCATGAACATGAACGCTAACGAGGTTATTGCAAACCGTGCAATCGAAATCCTTGGCGGCCAGAAGGGTGACTACTCTATCGTTCATCCCAACGACCATGTAAACTACGGCCAGTCCACCAACGACGTTATCCCTACCGCAGGTAAGATGACCTCCCTTCGTCTGTTAGAGAACCTGAAGAAAGAACTGCTTCGTCTGAACGACGCATTCAAGCTGAAAGCCAAAGAGTTCGACCACGTTATCAAGATGGGCCGTACCCAGATGCAGGATGCAGTGCCTATCCGTCTTGGTCAGGAATTTGCAGCTTACTCTATGGCAGTTTCCCGTGACCTCAATCGTATCGACAAGTCTATGGACGAGATGCGTACTCTGAACATGGGTGGTACTGCAGTAGGTACCGGTATCAATGCAGACGAGCGTTACTTAAGAAGAATCGTTCCCAACCTGTGTGAAGTTTCCCATATGGATTTCTTCCAGGCATTTGACCTGATCGACGCTACCCAGAACCTGGATCCCTTCGTTTCCGTTTCCGGTTCCCTGAAGGCTTGTGCAGTTACCCTGTCCAAGATTTCCAACGACCTTCGTCTGATGTCCTCCGGCCCCAGAGCAGGTTTCGGCGAGATCAACCTGCCTGCTAAGCAGAACGGTTCCTCCATCATGCCCGGTAAGGTAAACCCTGTTATCCCTGAGGTAGTTAACCAGGTAGCATTCAACATCATCGGTAATGACGTAACCATTACCATGGCAGCTGAGGCTGGTCAGTTAGAGCTGAACGCTTTCGAGCCCATCATCTTCTACTGCATCTTCCAGTCCATCAGCACCCTGACCCAGGCTATCAGAACCTTCATCGACAACTGTGTACTGGGCATCACCGCAAACGAGACCAGATGCCGTTACTTAGTAGAGAACAGCGTTGGTATCATCACCGCTATCTGCCCTCACGTTGGTTACCAGAAGGCTGCTGACATTGCTAAGAAGGCAATCAAGACCGGCGAGTCCGTACGTACCCTGATCCTTCAGGAGAACCTGCTGACCGAGGCTGAGATGGAGCACATCCTGGATCCTTTCCAGATGACTGCACCTGGTATCCCCGGCAAAGACTTACTGGAGAACAAATAAGTATCATTGATACATACGAAAGGCACCCACGATGGGTGCCTTTTTTGCCACCGAAATAAGCAAGTTTTTGGATGGATTTTAAGACGCATGAATTTTAAAAAGCGGCGCCCGCAGTGAGACTGTCTGAGGACCGACAGGGCATTGGCAGAAAAACGCCGATAAATCTTTCCTGAAAAAAATATGATGTACCATTCAAGAGACGGACACCAAAATTGCTAAACTCACATACGTTCAGACATAGCAATTTTGGTGTCCGTCTCTTGAATGGTACATCATTATTTTTCTAGGAAACATTTCTGGGGACGTTTTTTGCCAATGCCCTGTGGGTCTGAGTTTCGAACCAGGGCGCCTAATAGGCTCTTAAAATTCATGCGTCCATAAACCCCCAAAAAGCTTGCGTATTTTGGTGGAAACATGCCCTCCGGCGGATGCAGGATGGGGGCATGGAATATTTCACCAAGCCACCGCTTGTTATATGGCAGCTTTCTCTAATTATCGGAGCTGTAGTTAGGAGCTTCCTTGGTGATGTGGATATCGTGAGGATGGCTTTCCTTCAGGGATGCTGCAGACATCTTGATAAATCTGCCGTTCTCCTGAAGCTCGGTGATATTGTGAGCACCGCAGTAGCCCATACCGGAACGAAGGCCACCCAGCAGCTGGAATACGGTATCTTCTACACTGCCCTTGTAAGGAACACGTCCCTCAACACCTTCGGGAACCAGCTTCTTGGCATTCTCCTGGAAGTAGCGGTCCTTACTGCCGTTCTCCATAGCAGCGATAGAACCCATTCCACGGTATACCTTGTACTTTCTTCCCTGGAACAGCTCGTATTCTCCGGGGCTCTCTTCACAGCCTGCAAACATACTTCCCATCATACACATGCTGCCACCGGCTGCGATTGCCTTGGTAACATCACCGGAGTACTTGATACCGCCGTCTGCGATAATAGGAACTCCGTACTCTTTCGCAACTGCATAACAGTCCATAATAGCGGTAATCTGGGGAACACCGATACCTGCAACCACACGGGTGGTACAGATGGAACCGGGACCGATACCAACCTTAACTGCATCTGCACCGGCTTCGATCAGTGCTCTTGCACCTTCACCGGTAGCAACGTTACCTGCGATAACCTGCAGCTCAGGATATGCTTCTTTAATCATTTTAACACAATTCAGCACGTTCTGGGAATGTCCGTGAGCGGAGTCCAGAACGATTACGTCTACCTTTGCAGCTACCAGAGCAGCCACACGGTCCAGAACGTTTGCAGAAATACCTACAGCAGCACCGCAGAGCAGTCTGCCCTGAGCATCTTTTGCTGCAAGAGGATACTTGATGGTCTTCTCAATATCCTTGATGGTGATCAGACCCTTTAAGTTGAAGTCGTCATCTACGATAGGAAGCTTCTCTTTTCTTGCTTTGCCCAGAATGCGCTTTGCCTCTTCGATGGTGGTACCTTCTTTTGCAGTGATGAGTCCTTCACTGGTCATGGACTCTCTGATCTTCTTGGTGAAGTCTGTCTCAAACTTCAGATCACGGTTGGTGATGATACCAACCAGCTTGCGGCCCTCAGTAATGGGCACGCCGGAAATACGGAACTTGCCCATCAGAGCATCCGCATCTGCCAATGTATGATCGGGAGAAAGTGAAAAAGGATCGGTGATAACGCCGTTCTCAGAACGCTTAACTTTGTCTACCTCTTCAGCCTGTGCTTCGATAGACATATTTTTGTGAATGATACCAATACCGCCCTGTCTTGCCATAGCGATCGCCATGCGATGCTCTGTAACAGTATCCATTCCCGCGCTCATCAAGGGAATGTTCAGTTTGATCTTCTTTGTCAGCCATGATCCAAGCTCGACCTGATTGGGAATTACCTGTGAATAAGCCGGTACCAAAAGCACGTCATCAAAGGTAATACCTTCACCAATTATCTGTCCCATTTTCTTTCCTCCTGTAGTATATGTGTTAAAGTTTCAAATGATTTCCAATGAGTTTATCAGAGTTTCGTTATAGTGTCAACTGCTTTTTTGCTTTTTTATTACGCATATTTTGCGTCTGTATCAATCCGTAAAAACCTTTCTGGGAGCCACGTTCTTCAGGGTATTTACCATTTCCGCCGAGGGGCTGAGCACAACACGCTGACCACCTTCATAGTACATTACATAGCGTCTGTCAGGCTTCTGTGCCACTCCGATGCTGCAATCCTTTTCCTCCACCTTTCTGCCCTTGTAAGCGTCCAGACGGTGAGAAATATAGGGGGCAAAGATCTCCATTCTGCTGACCTCATAGGCACCCACTCTCTTTCTCTTGGATTTGCTCATAATCTTGTCAATGGTAATCTCTCTGTCGATATAGAGATACTCATACTCCACCTCGGTGCTCATTTTCAAAAAATATGCCCCCACCAGCGCAAGGATTGCCGGAATCCAGAACAAGGGAAATCCAAATCCCAAAAAGAACATCAATCCGGCAAACACCAGCAGGAATACTTTCAGAGCTTTTGCAATGGGAGACTGTCTTTTGCTCACCAGGCATTCCACATATGTCTCATTCATATTTTAGTTTCCTTTCCTAACATCATTTTATTTAATAATATAACATCTTTTCCCAACTTTCAAGAATCGCTTTGAAAAACAGAGTGATTTTATCCTTTTTTTAGATTCTGATTACAAGCACTTCATTGACATTCACCCCAAAAGACTTTATTATTATAGAATATTGACAATCACCGATTCCATATTTGAAATCATGATAAGAAAGGCGAACCAACTATGGCATTAATGGACGAATTTAAAGAAGAACGCGCATCCATCAAAAAGGAAAATTTCAAAACACAATTCCTTTATTTCTGGGAGTATTACAAATGGTATGTAATCGGTCCCATTCTCGCGATCGCATTTATCATCTATTATATCTATACCAGCGTAAATGCCAAGGATACTGCATTTTACGCCGCCATGCTCAATACCACCGAGTACAACCCGCTCATCAACGAAAAGCTGGGCGTAGAAAAACCCACTTTGTTTGATCACGAGAACGACTTTATCAAATATATTGATCTCAACGAAGACGAATACCGGGTAATGTTCGACACATCCATGCGCATCCATGACGATCCGGAGGAAAAGGAAACCTCCGAGGGTATTGAAAAGCTGATGACTTACCTGGGTGCCGGCGAAATTGACATATTGGTGACCGGTGCTGCAGATTTTGCCGATTACGCTTATGACAGTCACTTTTATGACCTTCGCGAAATCATGACCCAAGAACAACTGACCAAATATGAGCCTTATCTATATTATGTAGACGGCAGAATAGTGGAAGAAGTAAAGGTAGCAATGGACAATATGGACTACTCTTACCAACTGGTGGTACCCGATCCCACCAATCCCGATGCCATGGAAGATCCTATTCCCGTAGGTATATATGTCCATGATTCCGAATACCTTTTAGATACTCTGATCTTCGAGGACTCAAAGGTCGCTATGGGTATCTATGCTAACGCCCCTCATATTGAAACCGCATTACAATATCTTGATTTCCTGCTTGACTTACCATACGAAGAGGCCGCCAAGCTGGCAGAATAAAAAGACAAAACGCTGAAGTCACCCACGACCTCAGCGTTTTTTGTATTATTTCCGGACAGCAATTAATCACATGCTGCTTTAAAATTGTTCCAGATTTCTGCGTGCAGGTCTTCTGCCTCCAGGGAAATATTCTGAATGATCTCTCCCTCTGCCGCATCTGCAGGCAGGACGATCAGTTTCTGCATTTCTTCGGAAATCAGTTCTTCTGCTGCTTTGTTGGTACAGTAGTAACCAATATACTCAAAGCATTTGGCTGCATTTTCAGGACGGTTGATGTAGTCAATGAAAGCATAGGCTGCATCTGGGTTAGGGGCCTGGGAAGGGATAAATGCTCCCATAATACCAAATCCCAATCCCTCCTCGGGATATACCACTTCCAAATCTTCCCTGGCGTTCAGGGCATTATACACCTGGGAAGTATACAGGAATGCTGCCGCCACTTCCCCACTGATCAGATAATCCTGAGTATTGTTGTCATTGATCACACGGATATTGGGAGCCAGTTCCAAAAGTTTCTCACCGGCCTTTTCGATGGCATCCGTATCCTCTGTGTTCATGGACTCACCCATGGTCTTTAAGGTAATACCGTTGATTACCCGGTAATTGGCTGTAATAGCTACATTGTCCTCCAGGGAAGGATCCCACAGATCAGCATAACCCTTGATCTCCACATCTGTCAAAGCAGGATCGTAAAGGATCAGAGGAATTCCCGCTCCGTATGGAACGGTATATTCATTTTCAGGATCATAGAACTGGGACATGAACACAGGATTCAGGTTGTCATAATTTTCCAGTTTGGCGGTATCCAGTTTCCGGGCCAGCCCTTCGGAAATCACCATCTCCAGAATATAATCATCACCGATCACCAGATCGTAATCACCGCCTTTGGTCTCACCCAGCTTAGCCAGCATATCTTCATTGTAATCGAAATTGGAATAATTGATACGCACCCCGATCTCATCCTCGAAACCTCTGAGCACCTCCTGCGGAAACATACCGTCCCAAGTGTAAAGGTTCAGTTCCCCGGAAAGTCCGGCTCCATCCTCCGAAGCCCCCTTGCTGCCGCAGCCAGCCAGCAGCCCTGCCGCTAAAATCAGGCTCATCAGTAACGCTGTTAATTTTTTCATATAATGCACTCCCTTCTATTATTTATAGTAAATAATTTCTTTCACTATCTCTGTATATCGTTTTGGAAATTCTGCTTTTTCATTTCGGGCTTTTTTTGCGTCCTACCACGTAAGCTCCCACCAAAAGCAGTACCGTCACCAGAAGCATCATTGTCGCCAGTGCATTGATCTCCGGCGTCACGCCGGTCTTGATCTTGGTATAAATTTTTACCGGCAGGGTATTTACCGTAGGTCCTGTGACAAAGATACTGATCACCACATCATCAAAGGACATGGCAAACGCCAGCATTACACCGGACAAAATAGCCGGCATAATCTGGGGCAACGTCACATCCCGGAACACTCTTGCCGGGGAAGCCCCCAGATCCAGCGCTGCCTCCTCCAGGGATTTGTCCATGCCCACCAGCCTTGCCCTGACCATGGAAAAAATGTACGGTACGCAAAAGGTGGTATGGGCGATCACCAGCGTCACCATGCCAAAGGGCAGTCCCATCAGGGAAAACACTGACAGAAAAACCATACCCAGGATAATCTCCGGAATCATAATGGGCAGCATGGACAAATAAGAAATCACATCGTTTGCTTTCCTTTTATGCTTGTGCATGCCCAGCGCTCCCGCCGTACCGATAAACACCGCCAGCAGACAGCTTAAAACTGCCAGGAGCAAACTATTGACCAGTGCCTCCTTTATATCCCTGTCCTGAAATAATTCCACATACCATTTCAGGGAAAAACCCTCCCATATGGAAGAAAGCTTAGAAGCATTAAAGGAATAAACCACTGTCAGCAAAATCGGCACGTAGGTGAATGCCGTTATGATCCCCACATATACAAAAGGCCATTTCTTCATTTTCATAGCATCGTACCCTCCAGCTGTGAAGATCCGGTAAGCTTTTTATACAAACTGATCATCAGGGAAGTCAGGATCATCAGCACAGCGGAAAGGGCCGCCGCGAAAGGCTGATTCCTGCCCTTGGTCAGCTGTTCCTGGATTACACTGCCCACCAGCACAATCTTGTTTCCTCCCAGGATGTCCGCTATGAAAAACAGGCCCATGGAAGGAATAAAGGACAATACCACGCCGGACAGAAGACCCGGCAGCGTCAGCGGAAAGCTTACCGTCCAAAAGGCTTTAAAGGAGGATGCTCCCAGGTCTCTGGATGCCTCCACCAGCGTAAAATCAAGCTTTTCAGCGCTGGAATATACCGCCAGGATCATGAATGGCAGCAAAGAATACACCATGCCCACCACTACCGCCGGATAACTGTACAGAAGCTTTAAGGGGGCATCCGTAATGTGAAGTCCCATTAAAATCTTATCCAGTACACCATTGCTTCTAAACACGATGATCCATCCATACAATCTGATCAATGCGCTGGTCAAAAAAGGAATCATGATCAGCAGGAGCATCCGCTTTTTCCAGACGGCACTCATTCTGGCCATAATGTAACCATAAGGGTAACCGATCAGGACAATCAGCCCCGTGGAAATCAGCGCCAGTTTAATGGACTCCGCAAACGTGTTTAAATACAATGGCTCCAATATTTTTTTATAATTGTCCAATGTAAATGTAAAATCTACTCCCCAGACTTCTGCCCGACTTAAAAAGCTGAGCAGGAACATGTACACAATGGGCAGCGCCACAAAGAGAATGGTAAACAGGTACATGGGGAGAAGAAGAAGCCAATTGCTTTTTCCTTTTCTCATCATGTTCCTCCGTTTCCTGTGGCAGCTGCTGCGGAAAGTTCTGCCTCCGCCGGTATCCGCTCTGTAATGTTGGCGCCGTTTGTCTTTTCCCCGCCGTCTGTCTCCACCTGCACTGCATGCTCGGGGAGCCATCCGATCTTCACCTTGGAATAGATGGGCAGATCACTGTCGATACCGTAACGGCTGGCTGTGATCATCTGACCATCCTCCATCCGGAAAACAATGCGCAGCTGACCGCCCGCAAAACGCTTCTCCACAATCTGTGCTTCTCTGGTGCACACCGCCTCACCATCCATCAAAACATTTTCAGAACGGATGGCAAATGTGGCTCCAGCTTCATGCCAGATATTGGCATTCCCCACAAAATCAGCCACATAGCCGGTCCTGGGACGATAATAAATTTCATTTGGAGTACCCACCTGTTCCAGCACACCCTCATGCATGACAGCAATACGGTCGGACATGTTGATGGCCTCTTCCTGGTCGTGGGTGATGTAAATAAACGTGATACCCAGCTGTTTCTGCAAACGCTTTAACTCCAGCTGCATCTGTCGGCGCAATTTCAGATCCAGGGCTCCCAGCGGTTCGTCAAGAAGCAGCACCTTGGGACGATTGATCACCGCTCTGGCAATGGCAATACGCTGACGCTGACCGCCTGAAAGCTGATCCGGCATCCGCTTGCCGTAATCCTCCAACTGCACCAGTTTTAAAGCCTCCGCCACACGCTCTGCAATCTCCTGCCTGGGCACCTTTCTGATCTTCAGGGCATATGCCACATTGTCCTCCACATTCATGTGTGGAAAGAGGGCGTAATTCTGAAATACCGTATTCACATTTCTCTTGTTGGGCGCAAGGTCAGTAATATCCTCCCCATCCAGCAGCACACTGCCGCCATCAGGTGTTTCCAGACCCGCAATGATCCGCAGAGTGGTGGTCTTACCACAGCCCGAGGCTCCCAGCAATGTTATAAATTCTCCACGGCTTACCTCCAGGGATATTTCTTTTAACACCTCTGTGCCGCCAAAGGATTTCTTTATTCCATTTAATTGTAAGATAATATCCTTCATCCTTTGCAGGTCTCCTATATTTCTACTTCTCCCTCAAAAACAGTCACAGCAGGACCTGTCATATAGACCAGATCAGCCTCCCTGTCCCACTCGATCTCCAGTTCTCCGCCCAATAATTTCACGGTGACCTGATTACCGGTCAGTCCGTTCAGGGCACAGGCCACGGCAGTAGCACAGCATCCGGTACCGCAGGCCAGGGTCTCCCCGGTCCCCCGCTCCCAGACACGCATAAATACATTCTCCCTGTCCAGGATCTCCACAAACTCTGTGTTGGTCCTTCTGGGAAAACAGGCGTGATTCTCAAAGGAAGGACCGATCTTCTCCAGATTCAGTTCCTTCACACCCTCCATAAAAATAACTGCGTGGGGGTTGCCCATGGACACACAAGTCATACGATATTCTGTGCCATCCACAAGAATGGGGTGATCGATCACTGCACTGCAATTTTCTATCGTCACGGGAACAAGCTCCGGTGTAAGCACAGGTTTTCCCATATTGACACGTACTTTTTTTACCAGTCCTCTGGGACATTCGGCTGTTTTCTCTACTGTAAGCTGCAGATATTTCACCTGACCGCCGCTGATGACACTGATCTCCTCCGCATCAGTCAGCCCTTTGTCATATACAAATTTGGCCACACAGCGGATACCGTTTCCGCACATTTCAGAGCGGGTTCCGTCCGCATTGTACATCTCCATTTCAAAATCAGCTTCTTCGGAAGGATTGATGAAGATCACACCATCTCCTCCGATGCCAAAGTGACGGTCACTCAAGCGTCTGACCAGCTCCGGCTTTTCCTCAAGAGGAACCCTCTCGGTAAAACCGTTTACATATACATAATCATTACCGCAACCCTGCATTTTGGTAAATTTCATACTTTTGTTATCCATGCCTTTCTGATACATTTTCGTCTGCATTTTTATTTAAATGTTCTATTGTCATTTTTATCCAGCTGCTCTTTCAACTGTCCAATTATCTTTCTATCATTGTAACAATCACACTTTTTTGTTGTCAATGCCTTTAAAGGTATATTGCGCATCACTTAAACATATTCTTTATAAAGAGAAAATGTCCCCAAAGGGACACAAGGAGAATACCTATGAGCGCTAAAACAAAAATCGTAGTGCTTCATATGAAAGAAGTGATATACACGGGAATTTTTGCTGCACTGGGCATATTGCTCATTGTGCTGCTGGCGATGATATTCCTGCCGGGAAAAGAAGATCGCGCAGATCAGAATACTGCGCCTGCTTCCACCACATCCCTTTACATACCCGGCATTTATACCACCGAATTGATCCTGGGCGGTCAGAACGTGGATATAGAAGTCATCGTGGAAAACGACAGCATTACCTCCATACGCCTGGTCAATTTGAGCGAAGCAGTCACTACCATATACCCCCTGCTGCAGCCCACTTTTGATGCAGTCTGCAGTCAGGTATATGAAAAACAATCATTGGAAAACATCAGTTACAGCGCCGAAAGCAAATATACCTCCCTTGTGCTGCTGCAGGCAATCGGCAAGTCTCTGGAAAAAGCGCGACCAACGGCTACGCCCTCGGCAACACCTGCTTCACCTGCCGCCACGCTGCAGCCGAGCCCTTCTCCGGCAACGACCACATCACCCTAATTCTTCTACTTGATCCAGCCAGATCCGTGCACAGGCATCGGAAGGCATCCGCAGATCTCCTCTGGGAGAAATACCTACTGTTCCCACTTTGGGACCATCCGGCAGACAGGAACGCTTGAACTGCTGCACAAAAAATCTTCTGTAGAATGTCTTAAGCCATTTCAGGATAGTAGTGTCATCATAAGTTCCTGCGAAGGCCTTCTGCGCCACACGGTAAACCTTGGCAGGAGCAAAGCCGCAGCGGAGCATGTAGTATAAGAAAAAGTCGTGAAGTTCATACGGTCCTACCAGATCCTCTGTCTTCTGTGCAATCTGTCCCTCCACAGGAGGCAGAAGTTCCGGACTCACGGGAGTGTCAAGCACATCCCAAAGCACATTTGCCAGTACCTCCTCCGCAGCAGTCTCCGCACAATATGCCACCAGATGACGTACCAGTGTCTTGGGCACACCTGCATTTACACCGTACATGGACATGTGATCACCGTTATAAGTGGCCCAGCCCAATGCCAGCTCGGACATATCACCGGTACCGATCACAAGTCCGTTTTCTCTGTTTGCAATGTCCATCAGCACCTGAGTACGCTCTCTGGCCTGACTGTTTTCGTAAGTCACATCATGCTTGTTGATGTCATGGCCGATATCTCTGAAATGCAGGGTAACTGCTTCTTTAATATCAACTTCCTCCAATGTGGCTCCCAAAGTCCTTGTCAAAGTACAAGCATTGTCATAAGTTCTGTCCGTGGTGCCGAAGCAGGGCATCGTCACCGCGATAATTCCCTTGCGGTCCAGTCCCAGCAGATCAAAGGTGCGCACCGTTACAAGCAGCGCCAAAGTGGAATCCAGACCACCGGAAATACCCAGCACAGCCTTCCTGGCACCAATATGCTCAAAACGCTTTTTCAGACCGTATGCCTGAATATTTAAAATTTCCTCACAGCGCTTACTTCTGGTCTCCTTGTCCTCAGGTACAAAAGGCATGGGAGCGAAGGTTCTGTCCAGTACAGTCTCCTCCGCATCCAGACTAAAGGGAACTACCGTGTAGGTAGTCATGGGTTCTTTCCCGAAAATACCCATTCTGCGGCGTTCGGAAAGAATGCGCTGCACATCGATATCAGCGTATATTGTCTCTCCGGCAAAAGGCTTGGAAGACACCAGAAGGCTTCCGTTCTCTGCGATCAGATTATGTCCTCCGAATACCAGATCCTGGGTGGACTCACCTTCTCCTGCTGCAGCATACACATAGCCGCAGAGCAGTCTGGCACTGGCCGCTTTTACCAAAAGCTCCCTGTATTCACTCTTGCCTACGGCCTCATTGGAAGCAGAAAGATTGGCCAATATAGTAGCGCCCATCAGCGCATGCCCGGTTCCGGGAGGATTTGCTACCCACAGATCCTCGCAGATTTCACAGCCAACTACCAGACCGGGGACGTTTTCACAGGAAAACAAAAGCTTACTGCCGAAGGGAATTTCCTCTCCGTCCACAAAAAAGCTTTCCACCAGATCATTGCCCTCTGCAAAATGACGGCCCTCGTAAAATTCCGCATAGCTGGGAATGTTTGCCTTGGGCACCAGACCTAAGATACAGCCGTCCTGAAGCACTGCTGCCGCATTATAAAGCTTGCCGTCCTTTTCCACCGGCAGACCTACCATTACCAGGGCATCCCTGCCGTCGGTAGCCTCTGCGATCTTCAAAAGGGCCTTCCAGGCCTCCTCCAGCAACAGTCCCTGCAAAAAAAGATCCCCGCAGGTATAGCCTGTGATACAAAGCTCCGGGAACACAATGATCTTGGCGCCCCGTTCATAAGCTTCCTCCAGCTTTTCGCAGATGATCTGTGCATTATATTTTGTATCTGCCACTTTTATCTTGGGTGTTACAGCTGCTGCCTTAATAAATCCATGCTTCATACGATCCACGCCCTTTCATAATTGATGATTGTTTTCTTTTCTCAATCTTCTACAGCCTCAGCATTTTGCTTCCGGCACACTATCTGGCACTCTTACGATACAGTCCCTTCAGTTCCTCCACCGAAAAAGCATAATTGGTATTGCAGAAATGACAATTCACTTCGATTTCTTTACCTTCGTCTATCATATCCTTCAGTTCGGCCTTACCGATACTGATCAGTGCCTTTTCCACACGCTTTTTATCGCAATTGCAGTAAAACTGCGCAGGCATGGTGCCGTTAATCTCCGGCTCCAGTCCCGCAAGCAGAATCTCCAGCATCTGCTCAGGTGTGTTGCCGGCGTCCAGGATACTGGTCACGGACCGGATCGCTGCCAGATTCTGTTCCAGCTTATCGATCACTGCATCCTCCGCAAAGGGCATCAGCTGCACGATAAATCCGCCGGCCTGCTTTACGGTATTGTCCTTCTCCATCAGCACCCCCAGTCCCACACAGGAGGGCACCTGCTCGGAAGTAGCAAAGTAATAGGTCAGATCCTCCGCAATCTCGCCGGTCTGCAGCTGGGTCTGTCCCACATAAGGCTCTTTTAAGCCCAGATCCTTAATCACAGTCAGCATACCGGGACCGATGGCTCCTGACACATCCAGCTTGCCCACGGAATTGGCAGGCAGGATCACATCAGGCACATTGGCATATCCCTTCACATTTCCCTGAGAATCCGCAGTCACTGTCACGCCCTGCATAGGGCCTTCACCCTTTAACTGCAGGGTCAGCAGATCCTTCTCTCCTTTTAACATGCTGCCCATCATGGCACCGGCACTCAAAAGCCTTCCCAATGCTGCTGTAACCACAGGGCTGGTATTGTGGGCACATCTGGCCTTCTCTACCAGTTCCTTTGTTGTACAGGCAAATGCCCTGATCTGAGCATTTGCTGCTGTCGCTCTTACAATATAATCATTCATATTTTTCTATCCTATTCTGCTTTCACTCTGTTCTGTTTTCCGTTAACCTGCGAAGCTTTCTTCCACAGTTTCCACTACCTTACCGGTGACTCCTGTTACTGTTACTGCAGAGTCTTGCCCTTTTCTCTTGCCACAATATACACGCGCTGGCTTTCTGCCCTAACTTCACCGCCGGTGTCGGCATCCTTCATCTCCAGCAGGGTCATACCCGCCTGTTCCACCAGACGCTTCATTTCCCCGGTGGTATAGCCTCTCTGATAATGAGTCTCTGTAAACCTGCGGAAAATATCCTCTTCTTCCTGTACAAAAACAGTCAGATCGTATTCATTGATGCAGCTGTCCGGGTCGTAATAATTCTCCCAGATAAAACTGCAGTCCTCACGGTTTTCGGCGATAGTACTGTCGCCTATGATCTCCCGGTATTTGTATTCTGTATTAAAATCAAATATAAAGATACCGCCCGGATACAGATAATTGTTCACCAGGGAGAAAGTCTCCAAAAGTTCCTCTTCCTCCAGAATATAATTGACGGAATCACACACACTGACCACTGTGCCCACGGTGCTGTACAATTCCAGCTCTCTCATATCCTGCAGAAGATACAAAATCTGAGAACCGCTCTCAGCACGTTTTTCCATAGCGATGTTCAGCATCTCCTCCGCATTGTCGATACCGATCATATCGTATCCCTTTTGGTATAGAAGCTCTGTCAGGGTACCGGTGCCGCAGCCAAGGTCTACCACCAGATTCTTTTCGGAATCCAGAATGTTAAGCTGGTCCTCATCACCAGACTCCCTTTCGTCCATTTCCTCTTCATCTTGTTCCCCGGTCAAATCTTCCAATTCTGCAGGGGCAAAATCCTCCATCATGGAATCCCGGGTTCTGTCCACCGGCTCAGACACTCCATACTTGGCAATCAGCGCTTCAATCCTGTCACACCACTCTTCATATGGGGTATTGTCCATCAATTCATCATATACATAGGCAAAATCCTGATAAGCGTCCATCTTCTACCTCTAAATCTTACTCGCCCAGCTTCATGGCAATTACAAAGCCAACTACCAGAGCTACGGCACCGGTCAGCACGCCCACAAAAGTAATGGCAGGTAAACTGTTCATAGCGATAATAGCAATGGGGGATGCCACGATCAATCCGATGATCGCCCAAAATGCATACAGAGGGAACTTTGCGAAAATAATCTCGATCATCTTAGCAATGGCAAAAATACCGATCACAACACCGATGCCGAAAGGTGCCAACACGCCAACTCCCTGCATAATACCTTTCATATCAAAAGCAACCAATGCGCTGATAAAATCAGTGATCGCAGTAAGAATGGGATTGTAATATCCCAGCAGCAGAAGCATCATGGAACCGCTGACACCGGGAATAACCATGGTAGCCGCTGCAACCACACCTACTCCGAACAGTTTTATCACATTGATCAGATTAAAGGACAGATCTGCTGCATTTCCTTCGGTCTCGCCTATTACTGCCATAGCGACTACAATAGCAAAAAAGAGCAATCCTGCAATAATGTGACCCATTTTCACCTTGTTGCCCTTTACATTCTTCCAGATGGCAGGCAGTCCGCCGATGATAAGACCGATGAACAGCAGATTGGTCTGCAGAGGGAAATTGGCAAACAGATACTCCAGACCGAAAGCACTTCCTACCACAGCAATACCCATACCAATTGCAATGGGAATCAGGAATAAAATACTCTTCTTCAGTTCGCTGAAAAGATGAGTGATGCAATGGATCAGCTTGTCATAGATGCCCATTGCAACCATCATGGTGCCTCCGCTGACACCGGGAATAATATTAGCGATACCGATTACCATACCTTTTAAAATGTTCTTGATCATTTTCTAATCTCCTTTTTATTTGCTTAAGTATTCTCTCAAAAACGAGAGAAGTCTGTCCATCTGTTCATCCGTGCCGATGGTAATGCGCAGGCAATTATTGATCCTGGGCTTGTTCCAATAACGCACATAGATATCCTCCCTGCGAAGGGCCTGATAAATCTCCTCTGCGGGCACACTCTCATGGGATGCAAAAATAAAGTTGGTCATGGAATCCGGGAAGGTAAATCCTAATTTCTTCAGTTCTTTCTTGACCCTTTCCCTGGTAGCAACGATCTTACCTGTAGTTTCTTTAAAATAAGCATCGTCACGCACAGCCTCCACGCCCATGATCTGGGCAGGCAGGTTCATGGTGTAAGAGTTGAAAGAAAATTTCACATCATTCAAATAGCCGATCAGCTTCTCGCTGCCGATGGCAAAACCAATGCGCAGGCCCGCCATGGCCCTTGACTTGGAAAAGGTCTGCACCACCAGCAGATTGTCGTATTTTTCCAACAGGGGCAATACACTCTTTCCGCCAAAGTCCACATAAGCCTCATCCACGATCACAATGGAATCGGGATTGGAAGCAATGATCTCCTCCACCACACTCATGTCTTCCATCAGGCCTGTAGGGGCGTTGGGATTGGGGAAAATAATGCCGCCGTTGGGCTGCTTGTAATCCTCGGGACGAATGTGCCAGTTCTCATCCAATGCACAGGTCTTGTAAGGGATCCGGTACAGATCAGCCCACACATCGTAGAAGGAATAGGTGATATCCGGAAACAGGATCGGCTTATCACTGTTAAAAAAGGTCAGAAATGCCATGGCCAGCACATCATCTGAGCCCACACCCACAAACACCTGCCTGGGAGATACCTGATAATACTCTGCCAGCGCGTTTACAAGAGGCGTTGTATTGGAATCCGGATACAGGCGCAGGGCGTCACAATTCATTCCTGCTGCCAGCTTTGCCACGCCGGGGGCCGGAGGGTACGGACACTCGTTTGTGTTTAATTTGATCATATTCTTTTTATTCGGCTGTTCGCCTGCCACATAGGGTACTACCCTACGAACGTTTTTTTCCCAGTTCATGGTTTACGTCGTTCCTTATCGTCTTAATCATTTTTCTCAATAGATCCGCTATGGCAAATTCACTGCATTCGCAAACGGATCCCATGTTAATTCAACATGATATATGATACCAAAAAAAGGATAATGGCACAAGCCATTATCCTTTTAATTCTAAAAAATATCCAACAAATATACCGCCTTACAGAACTTTGGACAGGAAATCCTTTGCTCTGAGAGTCTTAGGGTTGGCAAAGAACTCTTTGGGTTCTCCGCTCTCGCAGATCACACCGTCGTCCATGAACAAAAGTCTGTTAGCCACCTCTCTGGCAAAGCCCATTTCGTGGGTCACCACGATCATGGTCATGCCTTCCTCAGCCAGGGCTTTCATCAGATCCAGAACCTCACCCACCATCTCAGGATCAAGGGCACTGGTAGGCTCATCAAAGAGGATCACATCAGGGTTCATAGCCAGCGCTCTGACAATCGCCACACGCTGCTTCTGACCGCCGGACAGAGTGGAGGGATAAGCCTCCGCCTTGTCTTCCAGACCGATGCGCTTCAGCAGGTCAAGAGCCTGGGTTCTTGCCTCCTCCTGAATTTGCTTCTTGGTCGGAAGATCCGCCTTGTTCACACCCTTTTTACGCTTTTCTTTCTTCAGGTCCTGGCAGCGCACATGTACGGGAGCCAGCATGATGTTCTCAATAACAGTCTTGTTATTGAAGAGGTTAAAGTGCTGGAACACCATACCGATGTGGCGTCTGTGTATATTGATGTCCACGGACATGTCAGCAATATCCACGCCTTTAAAAATAATCTGTCCTTCGGTAGGATCCTCCATACAGTTCAGACAGCGCAGGAAAGTACTTTTTCCGGAACCTGAGGGACCGATAACAGCTATGATATCGCCCTTATTCACGGTGAGATCAATTCCCTTTAAGACTTCAAGCTCACCAAAATTCTTTTTCAGATTAATTACGTCTATCACTCTTACGCAGGCTCCTTTCCATTATCTTGATACCCAGACTGATCAGCAGCACGATGATCACGTAGATGATCGCCATTACCAGGTAAGGTACCATAAACTCATAGCTGTTGGTTCCGATCAGGTTAAATGCCACATACAGATCGGCAGCGCCAACGAAGCTGACAACAGAAGTCTCCTTGACCAAAGCAATAAACTCATTTCCGAGGGTCGGGAGAATGTTTTTGATCGCCTGGGGGATCACGATCTTCATCATGGTAGTGGTGAAGCTTAAGCCCACGGCACGTCCCGCTTCCATCTGACCGGGGTCTACGGACTGGATACCGGCACGCATGATCTCGGATATGTAGGCACCGCTGTTTAAACCGAATACCAGGACGGATACTTCCACACCTGTCATTTTAATCCCCATTAAGGGCAGTAATACGTAATAAAATACCAGCAGCTGGACTACAATCGGAGTACCACGGAACAGTCCTACATAAAAGCTGCAGAAACTATTCAGAACCTTAGGCAGCTTTTTGTACTTAGGCATTACACGGACAGACGCGATCAATGTACCGATCAGCGTACCGATGATCAAGCCTGCCACTGCGATGATCAATGTGTTCTGAAGACCTTCCAGAACCCTCACGTAACCGTTCTGATTTAAAAAGACATCTATGAACTTTTCTATTTTGCGGTCAAAATTTCCCATTCTATTCTTCCCAAACTTTCACTTACAGAGCGTTGATAGCCTCAGTAATTGCTGCTGCAGGAGCAGAGTCGATGATTACAAAATCAATGTTGCCGTTGATCATATCCTGTACAGCCATGGAACCGTTCTTGTAGCCGGTGCAGGTTACAGCAAAACCGTCAAAGCCCCAATCAGCATCTCCTTCTACATAGAACTGACCGGTAGTACCGTTCTGAACACCGATCTTGGTCTTAGCGTCAAAACCATTCAGGATCTCTTCTACGGAAGCAACATCAGTGCACTTATCAAAAGTGGTGTCATCTTCCATTACGATCAGCTTCTGGGAAGCGTTGTAGTAAGAAGTGGTGAAGGTAACATACTCTTTTCTCTCTTCGTTTACAGTCAGACCAGCCATAGCGATATCGCACTTCTGCTGACCTACGGACAGACATACAGCGTCAAAGTCCATGTTCTGGATTACCAGTTCCTGACCAAGGTAATCTGCCAGAGCTGCAGCGATCTCCATATCGATACCGTAGTACTTGTCACCCTCGGTATACTCAAAGGGCTCAAATGCAGCGTTGGTAGCTACTACCAGCTGATCCTTGGACTCATCCAGCTTAGCGGACTCTACTGCTACAGGAGTACCATCACCAAAGTAACGGTCACAGATCTCATCAAAAGTACCGTCATCCATGATCTGAGCGATAAAAGCATTGGTCTGCTCTAACAGCTCGGGCTGAGTCTTGTCCACACCAAAAGCATACTCTTCGGAGGTCAGATCGATATCGATCACTTTAACCTTTTCAGAAGCTTCTTTTGCGCCACAGCCTGCCAGCATTGCTGCTGCCATAGACAGGGCAAGTAACATTGCAACTAATTTTTTCATAATAATTAACCCTTTCCTTTCATCAATATAAATAATGATGTGTTCTTATACGAACTCGAATACTATAGCACTTTACCGCAAAAAAATCAATATGCAATGCATAAATATACAAGAAAAACTTTATATATAAAAGATACTGCAATATATGGCAGGAAAGGAACCGGCTCTTTCAGACGGCCATCCCCGGTTACATTGCCCTTGGCCAGCTGCACCACTGTCAATATACAGAGCGCAATCAGCATATGCATCAGATAATCCTGCATGGTCATGCCGAAAGCTCCCTCCACCAGCGCACATACACTAAATGCATGGCAGTCCGCTCTGCCGTACAGCCTCCCGAACACCAACTGCTGCAATACGATAAATACCGTAATATCCCACCGTACTATCCTTGCATTTCCCGAAAAAACCAGTAAAAGAAATGCTGCGCTGCCACTTATCCACCACACAAAATCATAGATCATATGGGTTTCCACATCCATGACCCAGGCGGCCAGCAGGCCGCCCGACACAACACCAAGCAGCAAGACCCGCAGATAATATTCCCCGTCCGCACCTGCCGCGGACACCCTACAAGTGAACAAGCTGCACATAATAATACCGGACAGTACTCTGTTTCGGGGTACCTGCTTCCATTTTTGCTCTGTCCCTGCATTTTTATCCAGCTTTTCCAGTGAAAAGATCCCCCGGCAGACCAATGCAATTGTTACCAGTGCCTCAACGAAGCCTGGTCCGTATATCATCCAATATACTTCCGTTCACCTCCAACACCGCCAATTCCGGAAACTCTTCCAAGCGCCGATCACCTTTGTAAGCTCTCACTGTTATAGTATAATCTGCCCCCTCCGCAGCATCCAGAGGGACCATAAACTGTACCTGCTCCTCCTTTTGATATTCCGGATTACCAGCATAAAGAAATGTGCGGTTAAGCTCCGGATCCAGTCTTGTCATTTCCTCCGGGAATTCCACTTCCACCCGATCCGCATATCCGGTTACGGTAATATACAGGATACCGCTCTCTCCTTTCTTAAATATAGGATCATGGGGCGCCAGGATTCGTTCCAGCTTTGCGCTCAATGCAAACTCCGTGGTATCGCAGGAAACCTGCGTTTCATTTCCCACCCGATCACGTGTATAAGCGGTAACTGAAAAATCTCCTGCAAACAGCGCCTCATCCCCGGTAATGGTCAATAGAATATTTCCGTCCGTTTCCGGCCTGAAAATCTTCTCCTGATGATTGTCCTGATTGGTCACTTTTACATAAAACTCAGCGATTCCGCTAAGAGAATCTGCTGCCGATACATTCACGCACACTGTCCCTGCATCCCTGTCAATGACCTGCAGGCTCTTAAGGCTTTCCATGCCGCGGATTTCGGGAGCATCCCCGTCTGCCACCAGCGTAATACTGTTTTGCTGATCCTTTTGGTAATCAGAATACACCGCCTCAGTTTCTCCTTCGGCACCGCCAATGGGCAGGATTTTTATCCGGCTCCCCGACCTTTCCTTGGCAAGCAGAAACATCTGCACAGTTTCTACTGCCCTGCCTTGCTCTTTTCGCCGAATCACAGCTTCCTCATTGCGCTTCCAAAGAACAGTCCCACTTTCGCTAAAATACCGTTCACGCAGTTCACCTGTGGGCACATAAAGAAGACTCTGCCCGCTTTTTCCTTGGGAAAAGGTTTCCAAAATGATGTAATTGGGCTGATACTTTACCGGTGCCGCCGCTTCAATAAAAGCCCGACAGTTAAGGGCAAAGGGAGTTTTTCCATCTGCTCTCACATAATACAGCCCCTTTTCCGCTGCATAATATACATTCTCTCCCGGAGAGATCTGCAGTTTTTCAGTTGAAACTGTCCACTTGATTTCTTCCTTCCGCCATTGGGCATAGAGGGTCACTATCCCCCGGCTGCCGTCCCGCAGGTAATCGTATGTGGTCAAATTAAAGATTTCCCCACCATCCTCATAAGCTGTGCCGGTACCGTCCGCCTTTGTATTCCATCCGCAAAATTCAAAGCCGGAACACTTATATTGATTGACAGAAAGTCTTGCGGCACAGTCAACAGTCGCCCCTTCATAACTTTTTGCATTATTATACATATGATAGCTGGGAGCCATGTATCCGCTGCAGCCGGCAGGTGCATTGGCATCATATCGTACCTGGTATTGATTCCAGGAAATCTGCCTGCATGTATGCGCCCCCCAATAACTTCCCTGTTCCAGATTGTTACAGTGAGGGCAGCAAAAATAATACGCCTGTCCATTCCCCACCTCCACATAACCGATAGTCCTAGCGGCCTGATCTGTCATGTAGACAAACAGTCTCCCCACTGATTGATAGCAATCTGCACAGTAGCCAATCCAACCGGAATTGTATTCCCGATAACAAATTTGCTTCCCAAAGGGTACCCCATGAAAGGATGAACTGCTGGTATAATTATTGTGAACACACCTGGCATCCGGCCACTCTACCACCCACTTGCTCACCGGTACTCGTCCGGTTCTTACATAACTATAATAATGCTGTCCGGTTTCCAGATTTCCCAGCGAAGATGTCACACCGGTGGATACTGCAGTGCCTCTTCCATAATGCCTGTTACTCTTATCATGGGCACAGCTGGTCCAGGCCTGTCTATCCGGCGAAAAAGTCACATAGGGGCTGTCATAAATAGCAGCAGTTGTCATCGGTCTACCCCACAGGCAAACAATAATCCCCGCTGCAATCAAAAGTAATTTCCTGAGTATCCTTTTTCCTTGCACAATAATCTTACACATCCTCCCTTTTAACGATCCGAAGTGTCCCTGCGTTCAACCAAGAATAAAACGCTTCTACCATCTTCTTGTCCAGATATACGTTGATGCGTTGGGCCGCTGTGTTCCGGTCATCATTGGAAATGGTTGTTCCAGACTGGTCAAACACCCCTTGGATATAAACATTCTCCCAGGCAAGCACGGCCTCTCCTTCCTCATTAACCCGGTAAATGTGAATCCGGTCTCCTGCCCGCAGTACACCTCCCACCACCTGATACAGGTCGTCTGCCCGAAGCCCCGCCACCACCGGCTCGCTCATCTGCGCCGTAATGTCATTCAGCTTTTCAAACATATCTTCCATAAGATATGCTCCTTCGGTCACAGTCACTCTTGCCGCAAGCCCTGTCACCTGCTCCACGTTACAAATGGCGGTATCCGGTATCGCAGTTTTTTCCAGCATTACCTCTTTAAAATATTCTTTGCTATTTTCTTCTGTGATCATCTGACCCTTGGGGATCTCCCGGGAAGCCGTATAGATTGGGGCTTTCTCGTAAGCTGCCAGGGCTTTTTTCTCTATTTGCAGCATTACTCCAAATACTGCCACCGCAGCCACCAGAGCTGCCACCATGCTGCCGTTTATCAGCCGCCGTTTTTTTTCCGCTTTCATATCTGTCCTCTCTTCTTTTTTCATTCTGCGATTTCCACCGCCTCCGGGCTGCCTACAATATCCACCAGTTTTCCCTTGCGGGCCCTTACTTCCATGCCGAAACTGCCCTTTACCGGGAAAGATATTTCACTGTACACACCGGTATATTCCACCTTCTGCCCATTGGGCGCCGTTACGGCGCCCAACAGGCCCTGCCGGCTGTAAAGCTGCCCTGTACTATCCACAGCATGAACTGTCACCCCATCACCCTGTACATTGTAGATAATATAGGATTCCACAGTAACCGGGCCGGATATCAGGGCCTGATTGCTGCCCTCCCACCGGTCGTTCAGCCCCAGATTCCCTTTCACTGCATCACAGTATAGTCGGTACGCAGCCAAGGGATCTACTATTTTCACCACGTGGGAAATCCCGTATTCCTCCGGATCAATGACAGCTGACGCCAGATTGGAAGCTGCAAGGGCATCCTCCAGATACAGGGATGACGCCTGAAAGCTTTCCACCTGCAAATTGGCACAAAGAACGATCGCCAGAAACAGCACCAGAAATAATCCGCTGATAAAGCCAATCAGGCCCTCTCTTCTGTGAAATCCCAAAGAAAGATTAATTTTTGGCAGTAGAAACTCTTTTTTCCGCAAAACCATACTCTCCTTTCAGTTTCCCCTTGATTTCCAGAACAATGGGATCTCCGTAGGAAACCTCATTGAAAGAGGTTCCTTCATAGCTGATCTCTGTTACACCCAGCGCCTCCAACTCCACAGAAAGTGCTGTCCTTGCTTCTCCTGACAAATAACCATAAGCTTCCATCTGTAATATGTACTTCCTGGCCAATTGTCCCACCGCAGCCTTCTGATTTAAAAGCTCCACGCTCTCAAAGCAGGAAACCATCATGACCAACATAGCCAGCATACAGATTCCTGTCAGCATAATATCTCCGATATTTCCCCTGTGCCTACACATGCCTTACCTCACTTTCTCTTCGTTCGCCGGCTTACACCACGCCCCTTTGGAGCATCTGCCGCCTTTACATGCCGCTCAAAATCGTGTTGGACTTGGTCTCCAGTGCCGACACGATATTCTGAATAAAGGTGCTCAGGCTGTCCTTCATTACCACACAAAGCAAAAGCGCAATAATACACAGACCCACGGTCACCAAAATACCGTCCAGTCCCTCTTCTCTGTGCAGTGCCTTATTTACAAAATAATTCCATTTTTCTCTCATTTGATTTCTCCTTTTCTCTTTCACTTTCCTATATTGTTTTTGGTTCCATTCATTTTCCTTTATGTTTTTGTTTTTGAAGGTCTTTTTTCTTGCTGTGGTTCTATCCCTTTTCGCCTCTGCAGCCGGCCCCCTACAGCTTCACCGCCGCCGAAAACAAGTAACTCACACATGCGTACACGATCACGATCATTACCGCCACCAGAATTCCCAGCTGATAGAAGGTGATGCTTCTGTCCAGACTGCTCTTTTTGCTGTTCATGACGGCCGCCTCCATATCTTTCAACTGCTCCCCGATATCTCCCAAAAGTTCTACCGCTTGCCCTGATTCGCAGGCCTGCAGGATGGTGATGCACAGGGCATCGATGTGCCGGTTGTCAAATTTCTTCTGAAAACAATCCAACGCATCGTACATGTCAGACTGCATGACAATCTGCCCTGCCAGGTCCAGAAGAGCCTGCCCAAGCCTAGGCTGGCGCACACTTCCATAGCACTCAGCCAGCGCATCCGTCACGTAGACTCCGGCTTTGATCTGAATCTCCAGCGCATGATAGATCAGTTTGATCTCCGGGAGCATCCGGTTATTGTCCCCTTTATTGAAAGATACCAGAAACCACTCCGGACCGAAGAAAAAGAGCACACCGCCAAACACGCCCAACACCGGCGCCAACACCCAACAGATGAAACCTCCGGTCAATGCACACAGCACCTGCAGCAAAAGATACCCCGCAGGATTGATCCACCGTCCGAAATGAAATGCTGCACCGTTTTTGATCAGTTTCGCCTCAGTCCTCTGATACCAGGTGCTGTTCCTCTGACGTTCCTTTAACATGCCGGAAAACTCCTCATATCGCCTTAAGATCAATTCTCCGGAGTGCCCCGAGGAAATTCTCCGGAAAATCAGAAATACCAACCCCGCAGAGATTGCGGCGGCCAATTTTAAATATGACTCTATGCTCATATCTCCCTCTTTCTTTTCATACTTTTCCTTTCATTGATTCATCCCCAAAAGCTTACGGATAAGCAGTACCAGGATAACTCCCACCATTCCCAGTGCTACCTTACCGGGGATGGTGAAAAACAGCACCTCCCAGACAGACCGGTCCACCAGCCCGTCCACGGTAAACAACGCAAACACCGACATGGCAATCAGCATCAGCATATTGATCACCGCTTCCCGCAGCATGCCTTTACGGTCTTCTCCCATCCGCAGATATTCCCGCACAGACCGTCTGCTGGTGTCCACCAGAATCTTGAAATCCGCACAGTAGCGGATGCTCACCTCCATGTTGTGGACTACCTCTTTAAACTTGGGATGTTCGATTTTTTCTGCCATTGACAGCAGTGCAAGTCCCGCATCGCCTGTGGTCTGGGCCTCGTAACTGCACTGCTCCAGGGCACTTTTCATGGGCTCCTCCACGTATCTGCTTACCTGATTGAAAATGCCTGTGACTTCTCCGGCTGTGATACTGTAATTTCCCAGAAAATTCAAGAATTCCAAAAGATTTTCATTTACAGAGCGCATCTCTCCGGCCTTACCAAACTTCATCAGCAGATACTCTGCTCCCACAGCACCTGCCACAGCAAATCCTGCTGCCTGGAAGCTTCTGCACAGAGCCAGCACCCCCAAAAACAGCACTGCAGAAAACACCACATTACATATCAGCCACACTTCCGCTGTCAGAAAAGGAAAACGCCGCTTCCAGCCGCAGTAATTAAGCTCCTGCTCCAGCTTAAACATAAAGGTATTGTCCTGCTGCAGGTCCATCAGCTGTCTGCGTCTGGTCAGAAGCCTTTTCCCGGCAGCCTGCTCCACACCCTCCCTGGTCCTTTGCAGCATCAATGCCGCCAATTTGAGCCAGCGGATTCTTTGAAATAAGATTCCAAAGCCCACCAGAAGCAACAAAAAAATCAGAATATAGCGCGTCATATAGTCTTCCTCCGTAAGCTTCCTTAAAAAAGCCGCTCATACAAAAGCCCCCTTGTCTGCGGATCCCAGCCCTTGCAGGCAAATATTTCCTTCACCTTGTAATGCTCCATGAACACCAGCGTCTGAAAACAATCCATCATTTTCATCAGTTCGTCCCGTGAATACCGGCTGTCATACATAGCGTAATCCACCAGTTTTTCCGGTGCCCTGTCCGCCGACGGCGCATGGATTGTGGCCGCACAGATCTGGCCGGTGTAGGCTGCATTCAGCAGATACAGGGCCTCACTGCCCTTTACCTCACCGATGATAAAGAAGTCCACATCCATGGTCAGTCCTGCAATACTGATGTTTTTCAGGTCATAGCTGACTTTTGTTTCGGTGCTTCCCGGCAGGGAATGGAGAAACATCATATCCGGATGGTATTTGGTGGTCAGCTCGTCCGCCTGTTGTGTCACCAGCACCGCCACATCGTCAGGCAAAGTCTCCTTCAGGGCATTTAACATGGTAGTCTTGCCCGAAGAATTGCCGCCGCAGATCAGTGTGGATCCTTCCCTGAATCTCTGGATCAAAAGCTCCGCTGTCTCCTGCTCCAGCATTTCCCTGCGGATCAGCTCCTTCATCAGCGGAAAATTTTTGGGGACCTTGCGGATGCACAAATATGGTTCATTGTAGGTATTTACAAGGGGCATTGATAACGTGAAGCGTAAGATGAACTCCGGATGACTCTCCGTGTCCGTGAATCTTTGAATTGCGTTCAGATTGGAAATGTTGACCTGATTTTTGGTTGCCACATAATCAATAAACTGCCGGTATTCTTTCTCAGAGGAAAAGGAAACGCCGGCATCCATTCTCTTTCCCTCTCTTTTGACCCTGATATTGTTGTACCCCACCACACGGATGTCCGATATACCGGCATCATCGATCAGCGGAGACAAATGGGAATAACCGAAGATGTACTGCTCAAAGGCTTTCAACAGCTCCGTCCGCTCACGGGGGCCAAGCTGGTAATACAGTCTCACATGGTTTTCCACTTCCTGCAAAAATGCTTTTTTGTCAAGCACTCCTTTTTTCATCTGCACAAGGGATGTCTGCTTTTGGGTCAGGTAATCATCCACCAGCCTCTGCAGGCCCTCCTCCAAGAGTTGGGCGTCTTTTCTTTTTACATTCTCAATAGGTATCATCCTCCTTACAAAAACACTTGGCCCGGCATACCACAAACGGGCATGCCAAAAGCCGCCAACAGTTACAAAAAATAAAAATGGTAACACCGGTCGAATGGACCGAAGGAACGCATGGGATGCCCCATTAACAAGTCATCCTCTTGCGAAAGAAATCAGCCTGGAACGGCTGTGAACAATCAGAACTGATTGTTGTAAGTGACAATTTACTCCCATTTATACGGAAAGTCAAGCTAATTTTCAGGAAAAAAGTGCACAAAACGAAAGCGCGGAGATTCCTCCACGCTTTGTCGTTTTTGTCTGAAATTAATAACTTTTCTAAGGCTCCAAGATACAATTTAGCGCCTCGTAAATACCCCGAAAGAATCCTTCGGTTTTACATGAATGGATTCTCTGTAGGATACATCATGCCCTTAGGCTGATTGAAGTTCAGGTCTTCCACAGGAACGCCGATGAACTTGAATACTTCGTACAGAGCCTTGCCGTAGTGGCCGAAAGCAACTGCACCGTGGTGAGGATAGTTCTTCTCGATCAGCACATGGCGGTAGAAGCGTGCCATCTCAGGGATCGCGAAGATACCGATGGCACCGAAGGATCTGGTAGCCACAGGCAGGACCTCGCCCTGTGCGATGTAAGCGCGCAGCTTACAGTCAGCAGTGGACTGGAGACGGAAGAAGGTAATGTCTCCGGGTACGATATCGCCTTCCAGGGTACCCTGGGTCACTTCTTCAGGAAGGGATCTGGCCATGATCATCTGGTACTTCATGCTGCATGCACTCAGCTTCTTGGAGCAGGTGTTGCCGCAGTGGAAGCCCATGAAGGTCTCGTTGTGCTTGTAATCATAATTGTCCTTGATGGACTCTTTGTACATATCAGCAGGAACAGTATTGTTGATGTCCAGCAGAGTCACGATATCCTTGCTCACGCAGGCACCGATGAACTCACTTAAGCAGCCGTAAATGTCAACTTCACAGGATACAGGGATGCCCATACCGGTGAGACGGCTGTTTACATAGCAGGGTACAAAACCGAATTGGGTCTGGAATGCAGGCCAGCACTTTCCGGCGATTGCCACGTACTCGCGGTAACCCTTGTGCTCCTCCACCCAGTCTAACAGGGTCAGCTCGTACTGAGCCAGCTTAGGCAGGATCTCAGGCTTTAAGTTGCCCTCGCCCAGCTCTTCTTCCATCTCTTTCACCTTTGCAGGGATTCTCTCGTCTCCGGCATGCTTGTTAAAGGCTTCGAAAAGATCCAGTTCGGAGTTCTCTTCGATCTCAACGCCCAGATTGTACAGCTGTTTGATGGGAGCGTTACAAGCCAGGAAGTTCAAAGGTCTGGGACCGAAGGAAATGATCTTCAGGCTCTTCAGTCCTACCAGTGCTCTTGCAATAGGCAGGAAATTGTAGATCATATCTGCACATTCCTCAGCGGTGCCCACAGGCTCCTCAGGAATATAAGCAGTCACGTTGCGCAGCTTTAAGTTGTAGCTGGCATTCAGCATACCGCAGTAAGCGTCACCACGGCCGCCCATCAGATTATCCTGGGTCTCCTCAGCTGCTGCGATGAACATAGCGGGGCCGTCGAAATGCTTTGCCAGCAGGGTCTCGGAAATCTCGGGACCGAAGTTGCCCAGATATACACAGAGGGCATTACAGCCTGCTGCCTTGATATCCTCCAGGGCCTGCACCATGTGGATCTCGCTCTCAACGATGCACACAGGGCACTCGTAAAGGCTGTCGCCGTCCACCTCAAGGCCATATTTTGCTGCAAAAGCATTTACTACTGCTTTTCTTCTGTTCACGGACAGACTCTCCGGGAAACAGTCGCGGCTTACTGCCACAATACCGACTTTCACTTTAGGTAAATTGTTCATAGTTGGTCATCCTCCTTGATTATGTGTAAATTATTCATTTTCATCTGCGCTTTTTTGCTTTTGATTACAGACCATTTATTCCGGCCTATTTGTCCACATCCAGATTCTCACCCTTTAATCCCAGGAAGGTGCCTTCCTCCAGGCCTCCCTCGGGATGACCGATCAGCCACTTGTTCACAGCTGTGATCAGGGAATCCTCATTTACGGCCTTGCCGTCCACGCATCCGGTGTGCTTTGTCTTTAAAGGATAATTAGTGCCCTTGGGCAGCACGATTGCTACCTGGAATCCCTGGCCATCCAGCGCACAGGGTGCATAATGCAGACTGGTCCCAAAGATCTCAACGCCGCATCCTGCGGGCAGCAAAAATGCCTCCACCTTGGAAGTGTCGTAAGTGAAATCCTCCTCCACATCAGCCTCCAGGCCAAGCAGCAGCACCGCGTCAGTAGCAGCTACGTTGATCTCGGAATCTCTATGGTACTCCAGCGCATTCAGCAGATGGTTGTGTCCGTTGCAGTAGCCGATCTGAATAGGCATCTCACCATAACTTACACGGGTCAGTTCCTCCATCACGGGAAGAGCTTCCAATTCAGCCACGCTGGGCTCATAGATCACATTTTCAGGGCAGGGGGTGGTCTTTAACACCTCTACCAGCTCACTGAAATCCACATGCTCTACCACTCTTCCGTACTTGCGGAATGCGGGATCTTTTACAGACAGAATTTTCATTGTTTGCTCACTCCTTTTCACCTATTGTAGTATTTATTGATATGCTTTCTTTTTATTGACTTTGCAGATTTTTCTCCTACTTGGCAATAATATCATACAGAGGCTTGCAGGCAGGATAAATCTCTTTAAACTGCGCGTATCTGGCCTCATATTTTGCCACCAGGGCAGGATCGGGCTCAATGGTGTCCACCACTTTCACAAGCTTGCCGGCGATCTCCTCCACACTTGCGTACTCGCCGCAGGCCACTGCCGCCAGCATAGCGCCGCCAAGGCCGGGGCCCTCCTCGCTCTCGATCACATCCACTTTCAGGTTCAGCACGTTGGCAATAATCTTCTTCCACAGAGGACTCTTGGCTCCGCCGCCGCAGATCTTGGTGCGCTCCAGGTTGATACCCAGGGACTTTGCCACCTCCAGGGAATCGCGCAGGGCAAAAGCAACACCCTCCAATACCGCCTGGGTCATATCCTCTCTGGTAGTATCCATGGTCATTCCAATAAAGGTACCGCGGGCGTCGGGATTGTTGTGAGGGGAACGCTCTCCCATCAGGTAGGGCAGGAAATACACATGGTTGTCACCAAGCTTTTCAATGGCAGCCTGCTCTGCTGCATAATCCTTGGTCTTCAAAATATCGTCCATCCACCACTTGTTGCAGGAAGCTGCACTGAGCATGCAGCCCATCAGATGGTAATGGCCGTCCGCATGGGCAAAGGAATGCAGGGCATTGAATTTGTCCACGCCAAACTTGTGGGAGGAAATGAAGATAGTGCCGCTGGTACCCAGGGAAATATTGCACATATTGTCGCCCACGGTACCGGTACCCACTGCCGCTGCCGCATTGTCGCCTGCACCTGCTGCCACCACTACACTATGAGGCAGTCCCAGTTCGTCCGCGATCTCGGGCAGGAGCACGCCTACCTTTTCGTAACTTTCATACACTGCTGCCAGCTGGGAGGGCTTTACATCACAGATCTCGCACATCTCTTTGGACCAGCAGCGGTTCTTTACATCAAATAAAAGCATGCCGGAAGCATCGGATACATCGGTGCAATGCACACCGGTCAATTTGTAAGCCAGGAAATCCTTGGGCAGCATGATCTTCTCGATCTTTGCAAAATTCTCGGGCTCCTTATTCTTCACCCACAGGATTTTGGAAGCGGTAAAGCCCGCAAAGGAAATATTGGCCGTATAACCGGAAAGGGTCTCCTTGCCGATCACCTCATTCAAATAATCGCTCTCCTCCTGGGTACGTCCGTCGTTCCACAGAAGGGCGGGACGGATCACCTGATCCTCCTTATCCAGAATCACCAGACCGTGCATCTGGCCGCCGAAGCTGATACCGGCCACCTGACTCTTGTCCGCATCGGCCAAAAGCTCCTTCAGACCTGCAAAAGTCTGCTCATACCAGTCCTCCGGCTTCTGCTCGGACCAGCCGGGCTTGGGGAAATATAAGGGGTACTCTTTAGAGACTACATTCAGAATCTTGCCTTCACCGTCCATCAGCAAAAGTTTTACCGCAGAAGTACCCAGATCAACACCTATGTACAGCATATAAACTCCTTTCCGGGGGGCCTGTCAGTTTTTGCCGTTTGCTTGGCATTCGCTGCCGGATTGACATTCACCGTTTGGGCCCGCGATTATCCATTTTCGATTGTGCACGTGCACGCTACTTTTATTATATTTTCATTGCCGGGAAAAAGCAATGTTTCTTTCTAAAAAATCTGCAAAATTGACTTCCCGGGGCTTTTATGATAGGGTTAGATAGTAAGATTGCCGTGGGAGGACGGCAATTCATGCACTTTTGCAAAACAGTTATTTCAGGAGAAAATTATGGCCACCATCAAAGAAATCGCCGCCCTGGCAGGGGTATCCCGCGGCACCGTAGACCGGGTCTTGAACAACCGTGGCTCCGTCAACCCCTACACTGCCAAAAGAATACAGGAAATTGCCGATTCGTTGGACTATAAGCCCAACCGGGCCGGCCTGGTTCTTGCTGCCCACAAAAAGCATCTGAAGCTGGGCGTGGTCCTCTTCTCCCCTGATAACCCCTTCTTCCGGGATGTGCTGCAAGGAGTCCGGGATAAGGCTGCAGAGCTTTCCGGCTACAACTGCACCGTGATCATCCGCCAGGTTCCCTTCGGTGTGGAGGAACAGCTGAAGGCTCTGGATGAGCTTATGGCCCTGGATGTCAGTGGTATCGCCATCGCTCCTTACAACGACGAGCGCATCCGATGCCGCATCAATGCCCTGGCTGAAGCGGGCATTCCGGTAGTGACCCTGAATACCGATATTGAAAATTCCAAACGGCTTGCCTACGTGGGCAGCCACTATACCCGCAGCGGTGCCACCGCCGCCGGACTCCTCCGGCTGATGACTCAGGGGCAGGTTAATGTGGGCGTATTGATCGGTTCCACCAATCTGCTCTGTCATACCCAGCGTGTGGTGGGCTTTTCTGATGCGCTGAAGGCCTACGACGGGCAACGCATCCACATCGCAGACATTATTGAAAATCATGATGACGATGGCGAGAGCTACGACAAGACCTCCGCACTGCTATCCACGCACCCCGAGATCAATGCCCTGTACATCGCAGGTGCAGGCGTGCATGGTGCCTGCCGCAGTGTCCTGGATGCCGGTCTGGGCGACCGTATCTGCATCCTGACCTACGACCTGGTGCCCACCACCAGAGCCCTTCTGGAGGAGGGTGTTATCTCCGCCACCATCTGCCAGCAGCCGGGAAAACAGGGCAGCAAGCCTCTGGACATTCTGTTCTCCTATTTAAGTACCGGCCAACTTCCGGAAGAAGAACTGCACTATGTGGCAGTGGACATCCGCATTAAAGAAAATTTGTAACTTTCCACAAAATTTATTTTCAAATATTCAACCGACACTCTTGTCATTTACCATATATAGTAGTATAATAATAAAAATTGCTACGATATATAGCGTTCACACCATATGAAAGAGTGAAGTACGAATGAACTTTTCAGATCTTAAGAGAAATGCATATATGTTGTGCGGCTCCCTTACGAAGCAGGGATACATCCGCTGGTGGCATTCTTTCACCGGCGTTTGTCCCGAGACACAGGAGACGCGCACTTTTTTTATAGAATACTTTGTGATCAATCCCGGCCTGGGCACCACACAGCCTATTCTGGGCAGACATCCTTACTTTAAGAATCGGGGCATGAAGCCCTCCTACGTAATGATCAAGGCCGGAGCTTTCCCTGACGAAAACGGTCAGGGCGGCAAGCAGCTCCACGCCTTCTTCCCCATCACTTCCTTAAAAGTGGTACCGGATCCCCTCTATGTAGAGGTTGACGACAATTTCTTTAGCGAGAACCAGATGGCAGGCTTCGTGGGTGTGACTCCCGACCAGGCCAGACACCGTTCCTTTATGACGGACGCAGGCAGCATGGAATGGGATCTGAAGATGCACAAGGCCATTGCCTGTCAGACCGGTCCTATCGCAGGACGCATTGCTACTGCCCTGAATGCCTTAGAAAGTTTCTGGCACGGTGAGGGCATCCGCACCCAGTTCTCCGGCACCGTCACCCTGGACGGTATTTCCTATGAAGTTTCCCCGGAGACCAGCTTCGGCTACGCCGACAAACACTGGGGCCGCAATTTTAACACCCCCTGGATGCAGTTTGCTTCCAATTGTCTGGTAAGCGAACGCACCGGCAAGGTCTTAAAGCACTCCGCTCTGGCCATTGACGGCTGCTGCCCTCGCTGCTTCTGCTTCCCGTTAAAACAAAGACTGATCTTACAGCTCACCTACACCGGTGAAGATTTTGAATATAATTTTGCCAGACTGCCCCTTATGTCCCGCTGCAAGTGGAAGACCAAGGAGACCAACAAGCGCTACATCTGGCAGATCATGGCCCAGAACCGCACCTCCGTCATCAAGCTCTCCTGTTCTTGCCAAAAAGCACTGATGATGCCACTGGATTACGAGACTCCCGACGGAACTAACCGTCCTGCCACTTTACTTGGCAGCGACGCCGGCATGGGCACCGTTGAAATCTACCGCCGCACTCCCGACGGACTGCAGCTGATCGACCGGCTGACCATTGAGAATGGTCTTTGCCTGGCAGACGGTCACCTGTAAAAACAATTCTTTCACTACAAAAACCGCAGTATTTATTTTACTGCGGTTTTCTTATGTCTCCGTTGTCTATATGTGCAATATTTTCTGATTCCGCCGTACCTCTCTTATCAACCGACGGTGCATACTCCACGTAATTTACTAAACCAGCAGTCCCACAAGTGCCTCATGAGCCTGACAGAAAGCGTACTCACCATCTGTCCTGCCCCTTTGTTCCACACTCTTTTCCAGGCCCTGCAAGCCCACGAAATCAGTCAGATGGGGCTCCAGGCTTAAATATCCCGTGTACCCGGCCTGCTCCAGCTTTGCAAATACTTCCCGGATCCGGCCATCGCCTTCACCGGCAGGCACTACCATTCCGTTTTCTGCCAGGGCATCCTTGATGTGGATATACTCCACGTAAGGTGCCAACAGTTCATATGCCGCCAGCGGGTCCTGACCACACTGGACAAAGTTAGCAAAATCAAAGGTACATTTAAAATGTTCCCCATAAAAACGCTCCATCAGCTCCAGGCATCTGGGGGCAATATCGCCGTAAATATCTTTTTCGTTTTCATGCAAAAGCACGAAGCCTCTTTCTGCAGCCAGCTCCACCATAGCCTCCATGCGGGCAAATACTTCCTCCCGGTAAGCCTCCGGCTTTTTCCCGCATTTTTCTTTATCCGGCATGAAAAAGCTGAACATTCTGATATATTTGGCATCCAGAATTTCTGCAATGTCCATCACATGGGACAGTTTCTCCAAATGGGGAGCAAAATCGTCCTCTATGCCGATCTTGCCGATGGGGGATCCAATGGCAGAAACGCTTATACCGCAAGCATCCAATTTCTGTTTCAGTTCTTTTGCCTGCTCCTGCGTGTAATCAGCCACATTAATACCTTCACCGCTTCTGAATTCCAAATGAGAAATCCCCAGCTGCTTTAACAGTGTCAGCTGTTTATCCACATTGGCATCGATCTCATCCGCAAAACCGGTGATGACACAATTTTTTAAAATTTTTCTGTCTTGAGACATACTTTTATATCCTCTCTTATAATTCCACTACTTTCCCCGTCCTTGCCGACTCATAGACTGCCAGCATCAGCCTGATACTGTCCTCCATATCCGAAAGTTCCTGCGGAAAATGTCTGCCTGTTTCCACACAATCATAATAGTCGCTGATGCAGGCCATATGACCGCTTCCGTAATAGCTTTTGCCCAGTACAGGAGCAGTACACAGATCAGGGCACTCTACCCGGCCATCCTTATGATAAATGGTCAGTCCCGGATCCTCCATGCGGATCCGCATATTTTCACAGGCAATCTCAATCAAAGGCGGTACATCGATACAATAGGCCGTGGTAGCATAGAAGCTGGCCGTACCTTGCCCGAACTGTATATATGCTTCCATGGTGTCTTCCACCTCTATCACGCCCTTTAAGTGATGGTTGCTCATGGAAGCTTCTGCTGCCAGGGGCTTTCCCAGCATATAATGCAGCAGATCCAGAGTATGTATCGTCTGGTTGATCAGGGCACCGCCGCCCTCTGTCTCCAGTCTGCCCCGCCAGTCGCTGCCGGTATAATAAGTCTCATCCCGATGCCAGGTCACCATTCCTCTGGCTCCCAGCACCTTGCCTGCCTTGCCGCTGACGATCAATTGTTTCGCCATGCGGACGCAAGGATTGTAGCGGTTCTGGAAACAGATGCCCAATTTGCCATCCACCTGTGCCACTGCTGCCTTCAGTTCCTCCAGCTGGTCCGCTGAAATCACAGGGGGCTTCTCCATAAACACATTGACTCCTGCTTTCAGGGCGGCAACAGCCATGGGCACATGGAGATAATGAGGGGTACAGATGTGCATCACATCCGGTTTCTCCTGTTCCAGCATCTTTTGATAGTCTGTGTAAACATTGCCGCCGAAGCGCTTAGCGAAGCTTTCAGCACGCTCCTTTTTAATATCTGTAAAAGCCACAATACTGCAATTTCCCATCTGTGTCAGGCATCTGGCGTGAACATCCGCGATCACGCCGCAGCCCACGATTGCTGCTCTCATCATGTTCTTACCTCTTTGTTCCGGTCAAACGGCCAATGTCTATCGCAGCGACCTGCGCCGTTTTTTGCAAACGTTTAATTCAGTCTGGAATTGGTGGTGTCAAAAGTAGCTTCCTGTACATTGACCTTTGCCTTGGAAGAAGCCCGCAGTTCATTTAATTTCTCCAGGAAAAGTTCCTCATCGATGGGCAGCGTCACCGCCTGACCCAGCCAGGAAGACAGATGCATGGCGTTGGAAAGCATCAGTCCGTTGATGCCCTCTTCGCCCCTTGCAATCAAGGGCTCACCACGGAGAATATTAGCGGCAAAAGCACGCAGCACCGCCGTATGCTGCAGATTCTCCCCGTCGGTCTCCAGCTTCACCCACTCGCCTTTGGGACGTCCAAAACCTTCTGTACTGGTAACACAGAATTCTCTCTCACTGACCTCCATCTCGAAAAAAGCCAGTTCATTATTTTCACATACCAGCTTTGCTCTCTCCAGTGTAATTTCAAAACGGTTGGTACCGGGAGCATCACCTGTGGTGGTCACGAACACGCCGGTGGCGCCATTTTCAAATTCCAGATAAGCAGTCACATCATCTTCCACTTCAATGTCATGCCACTTGCCGTTGTGGCAGAATGCCTGCACCTTTACAGGCAGACCGCAGATCCACTGCAGGAGATCTAAATTGTGAGGACACTGATTCAGCAGCACGCCTCCGCCCTCTCCGTCCCAGGTAGCTCTCCAGCCGCCGGAATTGTAATAAGCCTGGGTGCGGTACCAGTCAGTGATGATCCAGTTCACACGCTTGATCTGACCGTACAGGCCGCTGCTTACGATCTCTTTCATCTTGCGGTACACATGATTGGAGCGCTGGTTGAACATCATGGCGAAGACCTTGTCAGACTTGGCCGCCACTTCGTTCATCTCTCTTACCTGCAGGGTGTAAACACCGGCAGGCTTCTCACTCAGGGCGTGAAGGCCCTGATTCAGCGCCTTGATCACCAGACGTGGATGATCGTAGTGGGGGGTAGCCACCAGCACTGCATCAATATCCCCTTTCTCGATCAGTTCATCACCGTTTTCAAAAATCTGCACGGTATCCGGCAGATTTTCTTTGGCCCAGGCTCTGCGGCTTTCCTTTAAGTCCGCCACAGCTTTAAGCTCCAGTTCCGGCACATTGCCGCTTATAATATTCTTAGAATGATCTGTGCCCATGTTGCCCAGACCGATAATGCCAATTCTTACCTTGTTCATCTCTATTTTCCTCCATCCGGTTGTGGTTAGAGGCGTGCCTTGCACACCATATCCCGGTTTCTTAGTCTCAGACTTCTAGCGGTAGCCTGCCTTTACCAGATTATCGTAACTTACTTTCAGACAGTCAAAGGGACTGGTACGGCAGGTGTCCTGCTCCACCAGCATATATTTGCAGCAGCTGTTCTCCAGCTCCTTGAAAATGCCGGGGAAGTTCAGATTGCCCTGCATTACAGGCGCCATCACTGCTTCATTGCCCACCATCTCCATGTCTTTTAAATGGACGCAGGGGATACGGTCCTTTAACCTGCGCACCCACTCACACACATCTGCTCCCGCAGCCTGCACCCAGTAAGTGTCCAGGGTAAAGCCTAATTCCTCAAGAGTAAACCAATCCATCAGATACTCTAATATTCTCTTGTCAGGAGCAGCATCCGGCGCACCTTCTGCCGCAAATTTGTTAAATTCAAAATGATGATTGTGGTACATGAGAAGTTTTCCGGATGCCGCAATCTTCCTGGCAGGTTCCTTGAAATCCTTTGCAAAATGATACAGCCATTCGGGATTGCGGTATTTGTCAGGCATAGCGCCCAGTCCTATGTAATCGCAGCCCAGAATATCGTGCTCCCGGATCAGTCTCTCCGTATCATTCAAAATGCGCTCTGCACCGTAACCATCGTGGGTCAGCACGATCTTCACTCCTGCCTCATCGCAGATCTCACGTACCTTCTCCGGTCTAATGCTCTTGCCGATGCCGGAAATCTGTACGGTCTGGTAACCGATTTTTGCAATCTTTTCTATGGTATCTTTAAAATCACTCTCTGTCTGTGTGTAAGTACGTACTGTGTAAAGCTGCGCTCCTACTTTCATGGTCTTTTCCTCCATATTTATACTGCCACATAAGGCCGCGGCAAACTTATTGGGAATATAAAAGGTATAATAACCTTTTAAGGTCATTATACCTCATTTTTCCATTTATGCCATTATAAAAGCTATAAAAATATTGCAAACATAACGATTTATTCCGCTTTACCATTTATCAAATCTGCGATGGTCGCATTGTCCACCACCTGATTGATGGCGTTCTGCAGTTCCTGCCAGATCTCCAGGGTATCACAGATATCACAGCGACCGCAGGTCTCCGCTCCCTCTTCCAGACAGGCCACGGGGGCAAGGGATCCTTCCGCTGCCCGCAGGATCATCCCCACAGTATATTCCTCCGGCTGCCTGGTCAGACGGTAACCGCCCTGGGCACCCCGAATGCTTTTTACATAGCCTGCTTTATTTAATAATGATATGATCTGCTCCAGATACTTCTCGGAAATCTCCTGTCTGGCTGCGATTTCCTTCACTGCGCAACATTCCTCGCAACCGCCGTTGCGGGCCAGGTCAACCATGACCCGCAGGGCGTATCTGCCTTTTGTCGATATTTTCATGGCCTATTCCTCCGCAAACATAGGTGTTGACAGGTATCGGTCCCCGGAGTCCGGCAAAAGCGCCACAATGGTCTTTCCGGCATTTTCCGGGCGTTTCGCCAGCTTTACAGCTGCACTGAGCGCTGCGCCTGAGGTGATACCCACCAAAATACCTTCCCTTTTTGCAATCATTTTCCCAGCCTCATAGGCTTCCTCTGTGGTGATGGTGATCACTTCATCGTACACCTGCGTATCCAGAATAGCAGGCACAAAACCGGCTCCGATGCCCTGCAGTTTGTGAGGACCGGGGTTGCCGCCGGACAGAACAGCTGAGTCAGCAGGCTCCACGCCTACAATCTGAATATCCGGATTCCGGGCCTTTAAATATTTGCCAATGCCTGTAATAGTACCGCCGGTACCGATACCTGCCACAAAAACATCTATTTTACCGTCCGTATCTTCCCAAATCTCAGGTCCTGTGGTGGCCTCGTGGGCTGCCGGATTAGCCGGATTGTCAAACTGTCCCAGGATCACTGCCCCGGGAATACTCTTCTGCAATTCCTCCGCCTTAGCGATGGCGCCGTTCATGCCCTTGGCTCCTTCTGTCAGCACCAGTTCCGCACCGTAGGCTTTCAGCAAAGTCCTGCGCTCCACGCTCATGGTCTCAGGCAGGGTCAAAATGGTACGATAGCCCTTTACGGCGGCCACGAGGGCCAGACCAATGCCGGTATTGCCGGAGGTGGGCTCAATGATGGTGGCACCCGGCTTCAGAATGCCCTTTTTTTCCGCATCTTCCACCATGGCCAGCGCCACTCTGTCCTTTACACTTCCTGCAGGATTCAGGTACTCCAGCTTTGCCAGCAGTTCTACATTTTCAATGCCTTTTTCTTCACTGAAATTACTTACCTTCAGCAAAGGAGTCCTGCCAATCAATTGTGTCGCCTGTGTATATATTTTTCCCATACAAACTCCCCTTTCTTTCCCTGTTGTCTATTTTCTCCGGTTTCAGTTCCTTATCATATAGCGCCCTGCAATTTCCTACCAAACGAGTAGGCTTTTCACTTTTATCTTACGCCCTTAAGGGCTTTCTGTCAATATCTTTCCAGACTCCGCCTGTGCAGAAAACGTAAAGGATCGGACACGCAAATTGTCGTTTTATTGACAAAAACCGCGTCATAAACTATAATTTTGATGAAGTTTTTATAGAAGAATGGAGATTAGTAATTATGAATTATGCATCTAGCTGGGACTTCACTCTGGCAAACTATGATGCCGTTTGGGCATTTATGGTACAGCTTGGTCTTTTGCTTCTGTTTTTGATGTTGGGTAATATTTTCCGACGTACCATTCCTGTGTTTCGGAAGTGCCTGATTCCGTCCGCACTTCTGGGCGGCGGTCTGCTGCTGGTTGTGAATATTATCTGCAAGCAGTTCGGCTTTGTTCTGGTTGACAACCGGCTCATGCAGGTCATTACCTACCATTGCCTGGCCATCGGTTTTGCCTCCATGTCCCTTAAGACAGAGAAGAGTACCCACAGGACCAACCGCAATCAGGTTGTGGAATTCGGCGCTCTCCAGGGCGGCTCCTATATGTTACAGGCTTTCGTCGGCCTGGGCATCACCCTGATCCTGTTCCTGTTGACCCGCCACGGCGACAATATCATTTCCTATGTCTGCGGTCTGATCCTGCCTCTGGCTTATGGTCAGGGTCCCGGAAATGCCCTCAGCTGGGATATTAACTTTACCAACACCCCCGCCGCCATGTTTGCCGGAAACGGCAGCTTCGGTCTGTCCCTTGCCTCTATCGGCTTTGTGGTCGCCTCTGTGTTTGGTGTGCTGTATATCAATATTTATAAAAAGCGTGGCGACCTTTCCGTCCGCACTTCAAATCCCTCAGAGGTAAATGCGGATCAGGCCAATTCTGCTGACGGCGAGATTCCCGACAATGAATCCGTGGACAAATTCACCATACAGGCAGGTTTTGTAGCGCTGGTATATGCCCTTTCTTTCGGTTTCATGTGCCTTTTGGGTGTTCTCTCCGATTTCACAAACAGTATCGCGTGGGGATTCAATTTCCTGTGGGCATCCCTGGCTGCCATGCTGATCAAATTTGTGGTCAAGCAGCTGCGGAAACACAATCTGATGCACCGGGAATACATTAATAATTATCAGATGGACAGAATCTCCGGATTCTCTTTTGACCTGATGATTGTTGCAGGCGTGGCTGCCATTGAGATAAACGATATCAAAAAGTACATTTTGCCTATTGTAATCCTCAGCCTGGTGGGCACTGCAGTGACCTACATATACATTCGTATGGTTGCCAAAGAATGCTTTAAGGGATTTGAGCACGAATTTTTCCTGATGAGCTTCGGCACCTTGACCGGCACTGCCTCCAATGGCATGATTCTTATGAAAGAGATCGATCCCGGTCTTCAGACGCCTACCTCCAGCCTGTACATTCTTTCCAACTTCCCTGCCATGGTGATGATCGCACCGCTGCTGTTTTTGCTGAGCTTTGCAGCCACCTCGCTGGCAAATGCCGCCATTGCTTGTGCCATTTTCTTTATTCTGTGGTCTGTTTATACAGTGTATTTGTTCCGCAGAAAAATTTTCAAAAAGCGGTATGAAAATTCTCCCGTGGACGTTTGGACTGATGTGAAATAACACATTGAAAATCAAAAAACATTTTCCCTTTCCCGGATCCCCTATCGGTTGGAAAAGAATTGGCAAAGACAGGACAACGCTATGACACCAAACGCTTATAAAGTACCTACCATATATGACAAATTGACATTCCAAATGCCGGATACCGATACCGTTTCCGGAGGACCGCTTTCGCCCGCACCCCCTCTTACTGTCCGGGTGCCGGGTTCCAAGAGCATCACCAACCGGGCACTGCTTCTGGCCACTTTGGCGGAGGGTGTTTCCACTCTGCGCGGTGTACTGTTCAGCGACGATTCCCGCCACTTCCTGAAATGTGTGCAGGATCTGGGCTTTGAGACCACCGTAGAGGAAGACACTAAAGTGATCACAGTAAAAGGCCATGGCGGTCAGGTCCCCCTGAAGGAAGCCAGCCAATATGTAGGAAGCGCCGGTACTGCCGCCCGCTTTCTCACCGCCTATCTGGGTGTATCCCGGGGCACTTATCATATGGACGCTTCCCTGCAGATGCGCAGACGCCCCATGGCGCCGTTGCTGGATTCCCTGAAGGAACTGGGCTGTGAGGTGATTTATCCCAATTCTACTGCTGCCGGACACTCCGCTATAGAACACGCTGCGGGCGAAACGCCTATCGGAACCTTGTCCGAAACAGCCCCCCGTGAAGGCTTCTTCCCCTTCACCTTAAAAAGCCACGGCTTCGGAAAAGATACCATCACCGTGAACATCGACCACAGCAGCCAGTTTTTGAGCGCATTATTGATTGCCTCCTGCCTGTCTGAAAAGGGCTTCACCGTGCGGACAGAAGGTTCCCACGGCATGTCCTATATTGAGATGACCTGCGAGATGATAAAACAGTTCGGTGTAATCGTAAACCGTTTGGATGAAAATACCTTTTTCACCCAATCCGGACAAAAATATCAGGCCCGGGACTACCGGATAGAACCGGATGTCTCCGCTGCCTGCTATTTCTATGCCCTTGCGCCCCTGCTGCGCATCCCCGTATTGGTGGAACATGTACATTTTGATTCCCTGCAGGGGGATGTGGCATTTATCCCCATTCTGGAACAAATGGGCTGTAGCGCAAAAGAGACAAAAGCAGGTATTCTGCTTTTGCCTCCCGTCACCGAAAGTTTCCACGGCATCACCGTTGATATGTCCGCCTGCTCCGACCAGGCCATCACCCTGGCAGCCATCGCGCCTTTTGCAGACAGCCCCACCACCATCACCGGCATAGGGCATATCCGTTTCCAGGAGAGCGACCGCATAAACGCCATCGTCACGGAGCTTCGCAAAATGGGCATCCGCTGTGAGGAAACGGACAGCACCGTTACCATCTATCCCGGCACTCCCCAGCCCTCCCTGGTGGAGACCTACGACGACCATCGCATGGCCATGGGCTTCTCCCTGATCGGCCTGCGGGCACCCGGTATCGTCATTGATAATCCAGGCTGCTGCCGCAAGACCTTTGAAAATTATTTTGAAGTGCTGGATGATGTGATCAAGAAGCTCACAGACTAACACTGCTGCATATTACTTCTTTCTGGCCAGCATTCCTTTCAAAAAAACTACTAAGGCAGCAAAGAGTACACCGGACACAGGCCATACAATCCAGGAGCGGCCCCAATTATTCCGGGTGAAGCTTATCCCTAAGTAAACAGCAACCACAACGCACCAATATACCGCCGGCACAAAGCCCAGTTTCCGCTCAAATTCCTGGTTCAGCGCTTTTTTCTCCTCAGCATAATCGCCCAGCTGCAACAATTTTTCATAACTTTCGTGGATCGTGCCGGACCAAATGAACAAATACACTCCCAGCGCTATCAGCGCAAGCAGCACACAGATACACACTACCAGAGGAAAACCGTCCTCCAAGATGCCGCCCAACACTAACAATGGTACCACGCCCAGGATACAGCACATAACGCCCAGGGCAATACAGGTATAAAAGGTCTTCCCGAAATCTTTCTTACGTTTTTCCACAATCCCCTTCACACCGTATTCCAATACAAAACACTCTTTTTCCAGCCATTCATAGTTATCCATCCGCTGGCCGCTGAGGATCATAATTCCCACTGCTGCCGCAATGATTGCCAACAGAATACCGATACCCAATCCGCTGGCCAGATTGTCAGCCATAGTGCCAATCCCGTATTCTGCCATCCCTCCGAAAAGCAACAGACAGATAGGAGACAAAATACACAATGAAACCGCAAAGGCTACCCTTTTTGCAAAGCAAACGGTATCATCCATATATTCATTGGCTTCCTCTACGGATATACTGCGCTGGGCTTCCGGCGCATCCTCTGTTTCCGGGTAGGATATTGTCTCCAACTCATCCTTCAACAGATAATCAGTGCTCACCCCAAAAAGCGCACTCATTTTTATGATCTTGTCCAGATCCGGTATACTGGCGCCGCTCTCCCATTTGGAGACGGACTGTCTGGAAATGCCAAGCTGATCAGCAAGCTCCTCCTGGGACCAACCGTTTTTCTTTCGTAGTGTGATTATTTTTTCTGCTAATATCATCTTTTGCTCCCTTTCTCAATTTGTTTTTTACAAAATCCTTTTGTCATAAAAAGCATAGCAAAATCAGCACTTGCAGACCACCAAGCACGCTTGAAAATTTGTCAACTGACAGTTGCATTACTTTCCAAAGAGCTTTCCGGTGAAGTTTTTGAAGCCTGATACTGCTTCATTCAGATTTTCGAGAGCCTCCGTAAGAGCCTCTGTATCCAAACCCTCAATTGCCTTGTTCAGTGCATCCACATCAACAGCCTCCAGCTGCTGCGAAAGTTTCTCCCAGTCTACAGCCCCCAAGGTTATTTCCAATTTGTCGATGGCCGTATTCACCTGCTCATAGTCCACCTGGGAAAGCTGTTCCATCAGCGGCGCGGCTGCCTTGGCATAATTCTCAAACCGGCTCCAGAGCACACCTCCGCCGATTATAATGCAGAGCATCATAACACAGGCTGCCCCACTGAAAATGCGATTGATCTTTAAATCTCGCCGCAGTCCTTCCATTTCCTTTTCCATTTCAAAATTTGTCTGTTCCTGCATCTCAAATCATCCTTTCTCTATTGTTTTTCTTTCATGTTTTCCCGGTTTACTGCTTTTCTCCGTCAAAATCTTATCCCAGCTCCTCCGCCACATACTGTCTTTGAAAGCGTTAATACTGCGTCAAGAATCTGGGATTTATATTGTAATTCCCGTTAAAATTTTTCATAATTATTATATAACAAAGACATATCAGATGTACATATCTGATATACATAGGCTTTCTGCCCGTGGGGCAGAGAATGGAGGAGTGTGTATGAAATTTTATAAGTGTGAGATCTGCGGCAATATTATTGAATTCAGAAACGAAAGCGGCGTAACCGTAGTGTGCTGCGGCCAGGACATGGAGGAGATCATCCCCGGTACATCCGATGGCGCAGCCGAAAAACACGTTCCCGCAATTACAATTGACGGTTCTAAAGTAACCGTAGCAGTAGGCTCTGTGCAGCATCCTTCCACCGATGCACATTATATCGAGTGGATCGCTCTGGAGACCAAGAAGGGCGCTCAGAGAGTGGATCTGGCTCCGGGAGATGTTCCTACCGCAGAATTCCTGCTCGCAGAAGGCGATGAGGCCGTTGCCGCCTACGAGTACTGCAATCTGCACAGCCTGTGGATGGCAAAGGCATAACAGCATCCCGCATAACAGACATTTGCACCCATAACTCCTATGACAAATTCGGGGACGACCATAGTCGTCCCCTTCTCATTTCCGCATATATCTCTGTGATCATTTGCCCAATTTGGACTTCTCCACATCTTCCACACAGTTCAGTCTGTACTCAAACTCCCTGCGTTCCTTAGCAGTAATCTCAGACAGGAGCATTCCGGAGAAGAACGCCTGGATGGCAGCCAGCGCCATAAATCCGCTGACGATCAGTGTGGGGAACTTGGGCACCAGACCGGTCTGCAGATATTCCACCAGCACCGGAACAAATAAAACAGCTGCCAGCACCATAAGCACCAGACTGATCACACCAAAGAAACCAAAGGGCTTGTAATTTTTGAACAGCTTGGCAATAGTCTTGAGTACCTTGAAACCGTCACTGAAGGTATTCAGCTTGGACTCGCTGCCCTCAGGCCTGTCGCGGTAATCCACTACCACATTTTCCACCTGCATCTTGTAATTAACTGCGTGAATGGTCATCTCCGTCTCAATCTCAAAGCCTGCAGATAATACCGGGAAGGTCTTTACAAATTTATAATTGAAAGCACGGTAACCGGTCATAATATCCTTGATATCGGAGCGGAACAGCCAGTTGATAGTGCCCCTTACCAGACTGTTGCCGAAATTGTGGAAGGGACGCTTATTTTCTGTAAAATAGGTGGAAGAAAGCCTGTCCCCCACTACCATATCTGCCTGATGATTCAAAACTTTGTCCACCATTTCTCCGGCATTCTCCAGAGGATAGGTGTCATCGCCGTCCAGCATCAGATAGCACTGGGCATCAATCTCCCTGAACATTCTGCGGATCACATTGCCCTTGCCCTGTTTGTATTCATGGCAAACCACAGCACCTTCTGCTGCAGCAATCTCAGCGGTCCTGTCTTTGGAATTGTTGTCATACACATAGATGACAGCCTCCGGCAAAGCCTCTCTGGTATCCTTTACCACTTTGCCGATGGTCTTCTCTTCATTATAACAGGGAATTAAAACTGCTATCTTATCCATTATCGTCCTCCGTCCGGGATGGTAATTATTATTCATTTTATTTTACCATGCTTTGTCTGAAAAAGAAAGTCTTTATCTGCACGCTCTCCGATACAGTCTGGCAAAATACCAGGTTTCCGCGATTGCCGTGATAGTCCAGGAGAACACGTACAAGAGATACAGCGACGTGATCGTCCCGAAAAACGCAAATACCGTGGATATCCAAATCAGACGAAACACGCAGGAACCCAGTATCACGATTACGGTGGGCACTGCAGTCTGTCCCAATCCTCTGGATGCAGCCAAGGCGCTGTCCATAAAGGCCGATACCCAGTAGCTTAACCCCATAACAGTCAGGCGATACATTCCCGCCTCAATCACCGCGGGATCTGCGGTAAAGATCCGCAGGAAAGGTCTGCCGAAGCATACCAGCGTCAATCCCAGCACAAGCGCCAGGGCCATGGCATAGAAGGTGCTGATAAAGTAACTCTTTATGATGCGATCCCGTTTTCCGGCACCGAAATTCTGGCCGATAAAAGTAGCCCCCGCCGTGTAAAAGGCCGCCATCATCTCATAGACCAGTCCGTCCGCATTGGCAGCTGCCGCCGTACCCTCCACGATCACCGTATCAAAGGAATTGACTCCGATCTGCACGAAGAGATTAGCAAACTGAAACATCGCAAACTGAATGGCCGCAGGGATACCGATGCGCATCAGATTGGCTGTAATATTGCCGCTGACGCGCAATTTCCCAAGTCTCAGTCCGTAATCCTCTTTGCTGCGCAGTAATGTTGCAATCAAAAGTCCCGCAGAGACGCACTGTGAAATAGCGCTGGCCAGAGCCACACCGGCCACACTCATGTGAAAACAAATCACAAAGATCAGATTCAGGATAACATTCAACACTCCCGCAATACACAGGTAATACAGCGGCCTTTTGGTATCACCGACGGCACTGAGCACCGCATTGCCGTAATTGTAAAGGGCAATGGCCGGTGCGCCCAGGAAATAAATCCTGAAATACAAGACCGCGCCGTCCAAAAGCTCAGGCTTGGTATTCATGGCAGTCAAAATAGGCCTAGCCAGCACAAAGCAGGCAAATGTCACCACAATGCCGGCGATCAGCATGATCACCGCACCGGTATGTACCGTATCGGAAGTCTTGCCGGGATTTTTCTCTCCTCTTGCCTGTGCTGCCAGCACATTGACTCCGCTCGAAATGCCCATCAGGAGACCTACAAACAGTGTCACCAAGATCGTCGTGGAGCCCACGCTGCCCAGAGCGCCGGCACCGCCGAACTGTCCCACCACCGCTATGTCTGCCAGATTAAAGATTACCTGAAGCACGTTGGAAAACATCAACGGCAGGCTGTATTTCCAAATTTGTTTCCACAGGGAACCCTGTGTCATGTCCTGTTCATATTTTTTCACTATTGATTCCTCACCTTATCCATGCGTTCTTTCTGTCTTCTGCTCCGTTTGCCAAACCCGCTCGCAAAGGATACTCCACACAGTATAGCGGATTTCCGGGAAAAATACAAGAAACCATCCTCTCCTAACTGTTTTTTTACGAAAATCTGTCCCGCTGATTCTAAACAATCTATGAATATCATAATTTATTTGTTAAGAATTCCAGAGAGGGCTTGAAAAACTTATTTTATCATTATAATTTAGTAATGAACACGCAATTTTTATAATTGTAATACGAAAGGAGATTCAGAAGTGAAACACTACTCAGAAGACATAAGCAGTGTATTACTTGAAACCAAGAGTTCCGCAGAGGGATTAACTTCCCAGGAAGCGGACAAGCGCCTGGCAGAAGGCGGTAAAAACAAGCTGGCAGAGGGCAAAAAAATCTCCCTGCTCAAGCGCTTCATCAATCAGCTGATGGATCCCATGATCCTGATCCTCCTGGCTGCAGCCGGTATCAGCGGCGTCCTGGCAGTCATCGAGAACGAAAGCTTCACAGATGTAATCATTATTTTAGCTGTTGTTATCATCAACGCAGTGCTTGGTGTATATCAGGAGAGCAAAGCCGAGAAGGCCATTGAAGCTCTGCAGGAAATGTCTGCCGCCACCTCCAAGGTACTCAGGGACGGCAAGATCATGACTGTTCACAGCGAGGACCTGGTAGTAGGTGATGTGGTACTGCTGGAGGCAGGAGACGCTGTTCCCGCAGACGGACGACTGATTGAGAACGCCAGCCTGAAAATTGAGGAGGCTGCTCTTACCGGCGAATCCGTTCCTGTCACCAAGTTTATCGATATTATCAATCTGGCTGATCCCTCCAAGGAAGTACCCCTGGGCGACCGCAAAAATATGGTCTACATGGGCTCCACCGTAGTATACGGCCGAGGCAAGGCAGTGATCACCGCCACCGGTATGGACACCGAGATGGGCAAGATTGCCGATGCTCTTGCAAAGGCTGAAGAAGGACAGACTCCCCTGCAGCTGAAACTGAGCCAGCTGTCCAAAATCCTCACCTGGCTGGTGCTGGGCATCTGTATCATCATTTTCCTGGTACAGATCCTGCGAAACGGTCTTTCCCTGGAAGGTATTCTGGATTCCTTCATGGTAGCAGTATCCCTGGCAGTTGCAGCCATTCCTGAAGGTCTGGCAGCGGTGGTGACCGTGGTACTGTCCATCGGTGTTACCAATATGTCCAGACGAAATGCCATCATCCGCCGTCTGACCGCCGTAGAGACTTTAGGCTGCGCCCAGATCATCTGCTCCGATAAGACCGGTACGCTGACCCAGAACAAGATGACCGTTGTGGACTTCTTCGGCGAGGAGGAAAAATACCTGGCAAGAGCCATGGCACTGTGCTGTGATGCAGAGCTTGCAGAGGACGGCACTGTCAGCGGCGAACCCACCGAGGCAGCACTGGTTGTTTGGGCCAACAAAACAGGCCTTCCCAAGTATGAACTGAAAAAGCTTTATCCCAGAAGCGGTGAAGCACCCTTCGACTCCGGCCGAAAGATGATGTCCACCGTGCACAGAACGGAGGATTCCAGTGTACTGACACAGTACACCAAGGGTGCCCCCGACGTGATCTTAAACCGCTGTACCTCTTATCTGAAAGACGGCAAGCCCGTTCCCATGACTGCGGAATACAAAAACGAAATTTTAAAGAGCAACAAAGCAATGGCTGACAAGGCTCTCCGCGTGCTGGCATGCGCACAGCGCACCTGGAATACCGAGCCTGCTTATGACGCAGATGTACTGGAGCAGGATCTCTGCTTCGTAGGTCTGACCGGCATGATCGACCCTGTCCGTCCTGAGGTTAAGGACGCTATCGTACAGTGTAAGAGTGCAGGCGTACGCGCCATCATGATCACCGGCGACCATATCGATACTGCAGTGGCCATCGCAAAGGAATTAGGCATCCTGGAGGACGGCCGCAGAGCCATCACCGGTTCCATGCTGAATGATATGTCCGACGAGGAATTTGCCAAGGAGCTTGCCAACATCTCCGTTTACGCCCGCGTACAGCCCGAGCACAAGACGCGTATCGTCAACGCATGGCGTGATGCAGGCTATGTAACTGCAATGACCGGCGACGGCGTAAACGACGCGCCTTCCATCAAGTCCGCAGACATCGGCGTGGGCATGGGTATCACCGGTACTGACGTTACCAAGAATGTAGCTGATATGGTACTGACCGACGACAACTTCGCCACTATCGTAGGCGCTGTTGAAGAAGGCCGCCGTATCTACGACAATATCCGCAAGGCCATCCAGTTCCTGCTGGGCTCCAACATGAGTGAGGTTATCAGTATCTTCGTGGCTACCCTGCTGGGCTTCACCTTCTTAAAGCCGGTACACCTTTTGTGGATCAACCTGGTTACCGACAGCTTCCCCGCCCTTGCTCTGGGTATGGAAGAAGCCGAGCCTGACATTATGCAGCGTAAGCCCAGGGATGCCAAAGCAGGTATCTTCTCCGGCGGCATGGGCTTTGATATCGGATACCAGGGCCTGATGGTAGCAGTTCTGGTACTGATCTCCTACTTTATCGGCCACTTTATCGAAGCCGGTACCTGGGAGATCGCCAACAGTGCCGACGGCACCACAATGGCGTTCCTGACCATGTCCATGGCTGAGATCTTCCACAGCTTTAACATGCGCTCCCAGCGCGGCAGTATCTTCCGTCTGCCCCGCCAGAACAAAGTGTTGATCGGTGCAGCTATTGCTACCCTGATCGCCACCACTCTGGTATGCGAGGTACCTTTCCTGGCAAACGCCTTTGGTTTCACCTCCATCAGCTTCGTAGAGTACGTGATCGCCGTAGCTATCGGTGCCCTGGTGATTCCTATTGTGGAAATCGTAAAAGCAATACAGCGCAAGGCCGAGAACTAATTTTTAAAAATAGTTCTTATCCAAAAACACAAGCCCCGGGGAACAAGCGGTGACTTGGGAAAACGTATCAGAAAAGCCCCAGCCTGTCCCGGGACGCACCTCTACAAGAAATACCCGTGCAAGTTTTTCGTTGGATTTTAAGACGCATGAATTTTAAATAGCGGCGCCCGTGGTGAGACTGTCTGAAGACCGACAGGGCATTGGCGAAAAAACGCCGATAAATCTTTCCTGAAAAATATATGATGTACCATTCAGCCGACGAGCTTGACACCAAAATTGCTAAACTCACGTACGTTCAGACATAGCAATTTTGGTGTCCGTCTATTGAATGGTACATCATTATTTTTCTCGGAAACATTTCTGGGGACGTTTTTTCGCCAATGCCCTGTGGGTCTGAGTTTCGAACTAGGGCGCCTAATTAGCTCTTAAAATTCATGCGTCCATAAAATCCCGAAAAGCTTGCGTATTTCGGTGGAGGTGCGTTCCGGGGCAGGCAGGCCTTTCTTCAATGCTTTCCCAAGTCACCGCTTGTCACATCGAGGCTTGTTGACATTGAAAAGTAAATTTGGTATTCTCCAAGTAAGGAAAAGATTTCAGAGAGGTAATCATTATGGCGAACACAGATAGTCTTTACTTCGGCCGCGGAACGGCTGAACAATTCGATGAATACATCGATTTTATCAACTATGTTTTCGGCTTCAACGGCAATGAGCAGGATTTCCCCAAACTTCTTCCCAAGCTTTACCGGCCGGAGCTTAATCCTGCCGGCAATTCTTTTATCGCTATGGAAGACGGCAAGATCAAGGCAGCCGTGGGCGCTTTTCCCGGTGAGATCAAAGTCTGCGGTCAGACCCTGAAGATTATCGGTATCGGCAACGTATCCGTGCATCCTTATTCCCGCTCCAAGGGCTACATGAAGCGCCTGATGACTATGGCGGTGGATGATATGATCGCTCAGGGAGCCGACTTATCCGCACTGAGCGGCCAGCGCCAGCGCTACAATTATTTCTCCTATGATTACACCGGTTCCGTATACAATTACACTGTTGACACCACCAATTTGCGCCATTGTTACGGAAATGCACCCTTAACCGTGACCATGACAGAAGTGCTTCCGACGGATGATGAGGCTTTGGATTTCATTGCAGCACTTATGGCAAAGAGCCCCTATGTGGCAATCCGCAGCCGTGAAGAATTATATCACATCCTGCGAAGCTGGGAAGCTACGCCCTATATTTTCACAGAAGATGACCGCAAAGTGGGCTACTGTGTCATTCAAGGCAGCGCCGTGACAGAAATTGCAGCACTGCAGGATGAGGATTTCCCTGCAATGGTCCGCGCTATCGTTGCACGCTTAAAGCGGGCTGACTTCCAGCTTCCGGACTTTCAGCCCGGCTATGCCAGGGTACTGGAAGGCATCTGCAGCCAGTTGAAGATCACTTCAAAGGAAATGTTCTCCGTGCTCAATTACAAGCGTGTACTGGAAGCGTTTCTGCGTTTAAAGACCACCTACGCCACTCTTCCCGATGGGGAACTGACCGTACTGATCCACGGTCGGGCCGGCGATGAAAACTTACACCTCTCCGTAACAGACGGTGTAATCTCTGTGGAACATATTGATGCCGCGGCTTCCGCAACAGATAATGCAGCGGACATCACTTCCAAGAATACTCCGCTGGAATTGTCTCATCTGGAGGCCATGCGATACTTTTTCTCCCCGGACTGCGTGACAAGACGCAACGCGCCGGATTTTGTGAAAGTATGGTTCCCTCTGCCGCTGTGGATGTATGCTGCAGATTGTGTGTAACCCTTGCTGCCAATCAGGCTTCAAACAATTCAGGGCAGGTTCCCACTCCGGATACCTGCCCTTTCCTTTCATCCAATATTCTTCCAGTCCATTTTCTAATCTTTTAATCCGCTATTTCCAGAAGCCCGCTCCTAAACAAAATGTCTGTCAGGAACTCTCTGTTGTTTTCAGCAAACTGTATGATCACTTTCTCCTCCGTCACTCCGGAGACAATACCGAAACCGTACTTTTTGTGGTGAATCTCCACACCTTCCCGCAAAGATGCACAAAAACCCGCATACTCCGCCTGCATACGCTTTTTCCCGGATTTACCGGGCACGCCGGCACCATATGTCCCCGACAGCGAACTATGATCCGGTACCGCTTTTCCTTGTCTCCCGACAGCCTCTTTCTTCTCCAGCAGCTCCCTGACAAAGGTGGATTTACCGGGCAGCCCAAACAAATGCAATTCATTCTTTGCCCTGGTCACTGCCACGTAGAAAAGCCGCCTTTCCTCCTCATAAGTCTCTTTTTCCTTGATATCAGCATATTTCATGCTCACAGGCACACTCTCCGGGAAAATACCGTCTTCCACATCCAGCAGATACACAGTATCATACTCCAATCCCTTGCTGCCGTGAATGGTGGACAAAACAAAGGGACAGTTGGGATCATTTTTCTTCTCACGGATCAGCTGCTGCAGTCTGGCAAGACGGTGCAAAAACGCCTCAGGCATAGAGAGATGCCCGGCCGCCGGCACCAGGGCATCCCCAGACTGCGTAGCCGCAGCCACTCCGGACTCCGCCGGTATCACCGCATCCTCCGCCGTCACAGCGGCTGCCAGCGTCTTCAACAGAAAAATCTTGCCGGTGTTCATGTTCATACGCTCCAGGTAATCCCCATACCCCATGAATTTCACGATTCTGTCAATAGCGCCCTCCCCAGTATCCTGCAGCAAATTGGACAGGTGTGTGCGCATGGCTTTCAGATTTCCTTCCTGATAAGGGGCAAAGCTGCCATACCGCAGGGCTGCATCCAGTACAGGCAAATCTCTCTCCCTGCTGATGTCACAAAACCGCAGGGCATTCTGCTTGTTCATATAGAAATTGATCTTGTAATAAATCTCCAGAAAGATTTCCGTGTCCTTGGGATTCCTTGCAAACTTGATAATATTCTGAATATCCAGCACAATCCGATGGCTGAAAAAGGTCATGTCCATGCTGCGCATGCGGTAAGGAATCCCCTTCCGCTCCAAACGGTCCAGCAGGGGCAGCACGCTTTCATTGTCCCTATAGAGTACCGCTACTTGCCGGACACCTTGTTCCGCAGGTTGTCCGGCCTCAGCTAATGAAAGCCAGCTGTCTTCGGCCCCGCAGTAGCTTTCCGCCACCTTCTCCAGGTAGCTGTACTGGGCTCTTCTGCCTTTCAACCCAATTTCTTTAATGGCCGCGCCCGCTTCCCTGGAAGCCTTCATATGCTTTTCGTGGCGCAGGGTATTCTTCTGAATGAACCGGTCCGCCGCCTCCACGATCCTGGCGTTGGAACGGAAATTTTCTTCCATCAGCAGGACTTTTGCTCCGGGATGATCTTTTTCAAAGGACAACAGTGCCTCCGGATAGGCTGCCCTGAAACCGTAAATACTCTGGTCCTCGTCTCCCACCATGAACAAGTTGCCCCTCTCCCCTGCCAACAGCGCAATAATAGCATGCTGGATCCTGGATGTATCCTGAGCCTCATCCACACAGATATAAGGATACTGTCTCCGGAAAAATTCCAGCGTCTCCGGGCTTTTGCGCAGGATATTCAGGGCATAAGTCATCTGGTCGTCATAGTCCATCAGTCCCTGTCCTCGCATTTCCCCGCAATATGCCTGATACAGAGCATCAATTTTGTACTCACAGGTCTCCTCCAGCGCCTGAATCTCTTCCCGGGTCAACATACTATTTTTAATGTAAGTGATCATCGTGCGTACGCTCTTGATATCGCTCTCCGTGGGGTAAGCCTCCTGTATCTGCCGATATACGCCGGCCAACACTCCGGCCGTAAATTTCTCATCCGTAACCAATTCAAAGGAACACCTGCCAATCTTTCTTCCATAATATTGGATGATCCGGGCGCAAAGACCGTTGATGGTGCGAAACTCCACACGTTCCCCCATCTGTGAACCGAATATTCTTCCAAACCGTTCTCCCATATCCCTGGTGGCTGCCACCGTGTAAGTCAGTGTCAGGATATTCTCCGGAGCGATTCCCTTACAGCAGATCATATAGCCCAGCCTGGTGACCAGCACCGTAGTCTTACCGCTGCCCGGAACTGCTAAAAGCAGCACAGGCCCTTCCACGGCCTGCACTGCCTCCAATTGCTGTTTATTTAATTGAATTTTGTATTGTTCCCTAAATTCCTGAAATGTCATTGTCCATCATTCTCTCGCAAAATTGTTTACCCGGAAATATTATAACACGAGGCAGCCCCTATTGGGAACTGCCTCATATAAACATCCTTGCTCCAAATCATCGTATATTATTTCACAATTTCCACACCCTCAGGCGCGTCAACTTCTGTCTGCACAGTACCGTCTGCCAGCTTAGTGTGACTGATCGTCACAACGCCGTAAGGAGTAGGATAAGTACCTTTTGCATACTCCAAATCTTCCAGATGAGGCTCAATGCGAAGCTTCTTACAGCCTGCTTCCTCCACAGTCACGCCCAGCACATAGTGGGTCATGTAAGGACAGGGACCGGACGCCCAGCCATGACATAAGCTGTGACGGAAAGAAATATAGCAATAAGCTCCCCAGTCGCCGTGGATATCCACCTTTCCTTCAGGCACAAGCTCGTCGATAGGCGCTGCATTCTCCATCCAATCCAGATTAAAGTCCTCCCAGAAAGTAGTGGCACCCATCTTTAACATACCGCCCCAGTACTCCCTGATGGCATCGAGGGCACCCTGATAATCTCCTGCCATAGCCTTTGCCTTCAGAATATAATATCCCATAAATGTAGAAAAACCATGAGCGCCGTTTACTGCGATCAGTTTCTCATTCATTTCCTTGGGATCTGCCAGACCGCCCAGAACCATCATTGCCCCGGACTGCTTTGCACCGTCTGTATCAGGCACATACTGCAGCATACGCTCCGCAGCAGCCGCGCAAGCCCGGGAAAGTTCTTTTTCTCCCAGCACCTCCATCAAAAATACGCCTCTGTCCAGGCCCATCTTCAAAAGCCCCTGCATACCTGCATGGCTGGCCTTTGCATTGGCTCTGGTAGGCCAATCCAGGAATTTCTCCGGCAGCTGCTCCACGCCGTTCTCATCCACCAAGGTAACCAAGTGTGCCAACAGCTTTTTCAGGTATTCCTTCTGCTCCTGTAAGTATGCCAGATCTCCGGTACCCATGTACCACTCGTAATGGTTCATCAGCCACCACAAAGAATAAGAAGGATGACCTGTCATCCACGCCATCTTTTCATCCGTAATGGGCGTATCCAGTTTGGCCACATCCAGAGACCTGGGCACTACATCATTGTAACCGAACGCCGCCAGAATGGTCATAACCTCCGTGTGCATATCACCGATCCAGATCAGGCGGTCACGCTTGATGCCGTCCCACAGATACTCCTGCATATTCAGATGTGTAGTATACGCGGCCGTATCCCAGATTTTGTTCAGTAAAGGATCGGAACACTCAAAAGAGCCCAGATAATCAATATCACGGAAAATCAGCACTGCATTGACGCTCTTAAGAGTCACCGCAGCATCCTCATCCAACAGATCAATGCGCATAAAGCGGAATCCGGATTCATTGGTCTCAAAGGAACTCATTCCTCCCACATTGATGACCATATCACGGTTGGCGTGATCGTTGGTAGTATTCTTCACCCCAAGGTCCGTCATAGCTTCCATAGCAGACTCACCGAGGCGTACGCGTAAGTTTACCCGATACTTACCATTCGCATGTTCTGTTCCTCTGATGAACAGACGAACCGATCCATGGATTTCTGTGCCGTAATCCACCAGGATAGAGGCCTTAGGCCGGCCCGGTTTGTTGATCAGCCAGCAATAAGGGAAATCTCCAAAAGACATCTGCTCCTCTCTGGCCAGCAAAAGATTTTCTGATCCTTTGACTTCTGCCCCCTCTGCTGCAGAGGTCCATATCACACGGGTGGGGGAAATGTAACGACGTGAACGCATATCGGTATCTTTTCCCATAAGGGCAGGGTTTTTATCGTAAAGTTTTGTCATGTCTGTTCCTCTTTCAATCTATTATTTCACGATCTCCACACCTGCAGGTGCGTCAATCTCCGTCTGCACAGTACCGTCTGCAAGCTTTGTGTGGCTGATGGTCACTACACCGTAAGGGGTAGGATAAGTACCCTTTGCATACTCCAAATCGCCCAGATGGGGCTCAATGCGAAGCTTCTTACAGCCGGCTTCCTCCACGGTCACACCCAGCACATAGTGGGTCATATAAGGACAGGGGCCGGAGGACCAGCCGTGACATAAGCTGTGACGGAAGGAAACATAACAGTAAGCTCCCCAATCACCGTGGATGTCCACTTTGCCCTCGGGCACGATCTCATCGATAGGAGCTGCATTCTCCATCCAATCCAGATTAAAGTCCTCCCAGAAGGTGGTAGCCCCCATCTTCAGCATGCCGCCCCAGTACTCCTTCATGGCATCCAGTGCTCCCTGATAATCTCCCGCCAGAGCCTTGGCCTTCAGCAGGTAATATCCCAGGAAAGTGGAATAACCATGGGCACCGTTTACGGCGATCAGATTCTCGTTAGTCTCCTTGGCGTCTGCCAGACCGGCCAGCACCAGCATAGCAGCGGCAGTTTTGGAACCGCCTACTGTAGGCACATGAGCTTTCATACGGTCTGCTGCTTCCAGACAAGAAGCAGCCAGTTCCGTCTGGCCAAGAATCTCCATCAGGGTTGCGCCCTTTTCCAGACCCTGCTTTATAAGTCCCTGCATACCTGCATGGGTAGCCTCAGGGTTAGCCAGGGTAGGCCAATCCAGGAATTTTGAAGGGATCTGTTCCACTCCATTTTCATCCACCAGTTTCACCAGATTGGAGAGAAGCTTGATCATATACTCTTTCTGCTCCTGCAGATATGCCAGATCCCCAACACCCATGTACCAATCGTAGTGGATCAGAAGCCACCACACAGAATAAGGGGGATAACCGTTCATCCAGGTCATTTTCTCTTCGGTGATGGGAGCATCTTCTCTTGCCACATCCAGGGACTTGGGCACTACCTCATTATAGCCAAAGGCAGACAGGATCGTCATAACCTCCGTGTGCATATCGCCAATCCAGATCAGACGGTCACGCTTGATGCCGTCCCACAGATACTCCTGCATATTCAAATGTGCGGTGTATGCTGCAGTATCCCAGATCTTATTCAGCAAAGGATCGGAGCACTCAAAAGAACCCAGATATTCAATATCTCTGAAAATGAAGGTGGCATTTACACTTTTCAGTTCTAATACTGCCTCCTCATCCAGCAGGTCAATGCGCATAAAGCGGAATCCGGACTCATTGGTCTCAGGAGCACAATAGAATCCCACGTTCATCACCATATCACGGTTTGCATGATCGTTGGTGGTATTCTTCACACCCAGGTCTGTCATGGCCTCCATTACGGACTCGCCGAAGCGCACTCTGATATTAGCTCTCTTGTTCGCGCTGACAACACCCTTCACCATAATGCGCACACTTCCGTGCAGCTCCATACCATAGTCCACCAGAATGGATGCTTTGGGGGAACCTGGCTTATTCACCATTCTACAGACCGGGTTATCTCCGAAAGAAATCTGCTCTGCTCTGGCAAGCAGCAAATTTTCTTCGCCGTGTATGTCCGCGCCCTCCTCCTTAGAGGTCCATACCACACGGGTGGGAGTAACATAGCGTCGCGCACGCACGTCGGGATCCTTGCCCTTCAAAACAGGATATTTATCGTAAATTCTTGCCATAGTGTCTTTCCCTTTCTCACTCTTTGTATACTTGTTGCTTACTTTTCCTTTTCGCTTTTTGCAATTTAGAGTTTCCTATTTTACCGCTCAGGTTTGCAAAATATTGTAGTCCTATTTTACCAAAATGGTCTTTCTTATGCAAGCTGTAAGGTGCCCGCTGTCACCAACTTTCCCGATTTTCTGTGGTACAGCAGGATATCCGTTCCGGTCAGATCAAGCCTTACACTGTCACCGATGCGGTAGGTCACGCTGCCGAACACCACGCCGGTCAAAAGGAATTCTCCCACTTTAAGCTTTATGGTGGACTCCATGCCGGTGGGCATAGCGCCATAGATTTCTGCCGTGATGCCCGGACTGTGCCCAACCGCTTCCCTGCCAACATCTGCCGTGTCCGGACCGACTGTCACTGTTTCCGGGTCGGCCGCTTTCACTCCGCCACTAAGCACAATGGCCTCCGGCCGTATCCCCAGCACGAAATCATCATCCAAAACCGCGCAATCCTCCCTGAGACCATAATCTTCCTCGTTGACCCTGGGAATGTGATAGCGGAACACCTCGTCTTTATTGCTTTTCTCCACCGCTTTTTTATCCCGGGCAAACACACCTGCCCGCCCAGAAACTTCTTCCGCCTCGCGTCGGCACTGCGCAAGCCAATCTTGCATATTCAGCGGACTGACCGGGACAAACATTGCCTTTTGCCCCTCCAAAAAGGACAGGACGAAATTGCCGCCTGTCTCTTGGTTCCCCTTGGCCTCCACCAAATTGATGGAAGGGTTCCCCACAAAATCAGCCACGAACAGATTGGCAGGACGATTGTACACCTGAAGCGGCTCCTCGTACTGCTGGAGAACGCCGTTTTCCAGCAGACAGATGCCGGTAGCCAGTGTCATTGCCTCCATCTGATTGTGGGTCACATAGACAAAAGTACTGCCTGTCTCCACATGCAGACGCTGCAGCTCATAGCGCATCTCCAGACGAAGTTTTGCGTCCAGATTGGACAAGGGTTCGTCCATAAACAGCACCTCAGGCCCCGGAGCCAAAGTCCTGGCGATGGCCACTCTCTGTTGCTGACCTCCCGACAATTCCGCCGGGTAACGGTCCATGAACATCCCTATCTTTACAATGCGGGCTACTCTTCTGACTGCCAGATCAAGTTCCTCCGGATGGAGCTTGCGCAGCCGCAGATGCTCCTGCCCATCCGAAAGCACCGCAAAATCCGGGCCCAATTTCTGCCCTTTCCGGACATACCCGTGACGGCGCTCTTCCAGCGCTGCCTCCAACTCCGCAAGCTTCCTTTCCGCTTCCTTTCCCGGATCCTGAGCCTCATACAGTCTCAGTGCCGCCAGTTTCCTGGCCGTGTAAATCGAAACAGTGAAACCATCCATCAGCTTCAGATGCAGCTTGTCTGCGTCCAGATTGCCCTTTTTGTCGATGCAATCCCCCGTCATCTTCAGTATTTTCCCGGCGTTTTTCAGCGCCCGGATCTGATCCGCCAGGGTCTTGGCCTCAAAATCACACACCGGCAGTTCCTCTTTGATATTGTGGAGACCGAAAGCAATATTCCGATACACAGTCATATTGGGCCACAGGGCATAATTTTGAAACAAAAAGCCCACCTTCCGCTTATTGGCCGGCACATTGATCCCTGCCTTACTGTCGAACACCACTCTGTCTCCAATGGTGATCCGCCCTTCCGTAGGTGTCTCCAACCCGGCGATCATCCGCAAAGTGGTAGTCTTACCGCAGCCGGAAGGCCCCAGCAGGGTGATAAAAGAATTGTCCGGGATTTCCAGATCCAAATGATCCACAGCATAAAAACGGCCCCATCTTTTCGTCACATTTTCCAATTTAATATTCGGCATATCATCACCCTCCCACTCCCGCGTCCAGACTTGCTCCGGTCAGTTTGTTGACCAGCCCGTTGGATAACAGAATCGTTACGATCAGTATCAAATTGATGGCGCTGGAAAAAGCATACAGCCCCATTTCATCAAAATAATCCAGGGTAGTGGAAAGAATAAATCCCTGGGTACACAACAATAAAAACAGCGAAAGCTCCCTCAGAGAAGTCATAAAAGGCAAAAGAAAACCGCTGATGATAGAAGTCTTCTGGATAGGGATGATAATGCAGCACATTCTTTTGATCCAGGGTACATTCTGGATCAAAGCAGCCTCCTCGATCTCATCACTGAGCTGCAGCATGGAGTTCAATGCACTCTTGCCGGCAAAAGGAATATACTTAATGGTACCCGCAATGATTAGCAGGGTGTAGGTATTGAATAAATTGATCCTCTCGTTGGAAAATAGAATAAACAAAGCTGCTCCCACTGCAATGGAAGGCATCAGGTAAGGCAGAAAGGCCATGCCATTCACATAAGCCGCCCACTTGCTCCTGCGCCGTTTGGACACTGCATATCCCAAAAGCGTTCCGATGGTGCCTGAAAGCAATGCACACCACCCGGCCACCCACAGCGTCCCGCCAAAGGCCTTCCAGATCATGGAATTGTACAGGATTCCCTGCTGCCCATAAAGGGCTCCCGGCGCCACCGTATCATTGGTTAGCCACCACTTGGCAGTCAGATTGCTCAGATCACCGGTGTACAGGAAACTGTAATCCCCGGGATTGGGCAGAAAGGTCTCCAGCGCAAAGGAGACAATGGGGAATATCCCCGTAAAAAAAGTCAGCACCGCGAAAATAATCCCTGCTGCGTATTTTCCCATTTTCCCCAGATCAATCTTAGACAGCTGCCCTGCTTTGCCGGTGACTGTGGTATAATTTTTCCGGCTCTTCAAGCTGACCTGATTCATTGCCAGGATTGCCACACCAAATACCATCATAACAATCGCCAGGATACTGGCCTCCCCGGTGTACTTGGAGTTCATGGACAGATACTTGGTGGAAAGGGTGGTCAGCCCCAGATAATGAGGCACCGGATAACTTCCCATGGCACTTCCGAACACCAGCAGGATCGTAGAGAGAATGGCCGGCTTTACCAAGGGCAGTGTCACCCGGAACATAGTCTTTAATCGAGGTGTGTCTAAAATTGCCGCCGCCTCCTCCAGATTGGCATCCATATTGCGGAAAATACTGCCGATCAGTATGTAGGCAAAAGGAGCATAATGCAGCCCCAGCACGATGGCACTGGGCACCAGCCCCTGGCACCACCATTTGGGAGCATAAATTCCAAACAGGGATGCCAGCAGACCATTGGAGGTGCCTACCACCGCATTACTGTCAAACACATTCTGCCATACCACCGCCAGGGTCCATTGGGGCATGATAAAGGGGAAAATAAAAATGCTGCTCAAATACTTTTTGAATTTCATATTGGTCCTGGTCACCAAAAAAGCAAACGAGCCGCCATACAAAATGGCGATCAGGCAAGTACCCACCGCCAGCTGCAAAGTGGTCCACAATGGTCTCCACAGATTATTCACTGCCTGCTTGCCGGTAAATAAATCCACATAATTGACCATCGAAAACCCTTGGGTTTTCCCGGTCAGATGGGCATCGATGGTGCCCGGATGGATGGCGAAGGTGTCCTTCACGATCGCCACCACCGGTGCAACAGTAGTAAAAGTCAGCAGGATGCCAAATAATAAAAGTATCGTGTTTTGCGGCTTGGCTAAAACGAAAGTCAGCCGATTCCAAAGCCTTGCCTGTCTGCTGAACATAGCGTACTCTCCTTTTATTCTGCGGGCGCATCACTATACTTGGTCAACAGCTCGATCCAGCTTCCCACTGTAAAAGCCACGGAAGAACAATATTCTGCATCCTCCAACACAAGCTTCCCATCAGTGGTCCACCACTCATAGCCTCTGTCGTTTTTGGCTTCAAACTCCAACTCACCGGCCTCATTGTAACCACCCTTGCTGTGATTGTAAACAGCCTCGATGGCAACTGCCAACTCCGGATTGGAAGCATAAGCACCCATGTCCTTACCCCAGGCACTGAAACCATCCTCGGTACAGGTCATATAGGCAATAAAAGCACACGCCGTCCAGGGAAGAGGACTGTTATCGGTAACAAACAGATAATGACTGTAACCATAGCCACCGATGCCCTGATAACCGTCCTGGTAAGCCGCCACTTTAATATTGTTTACAGACACCCCCGCAGACTCCTCCACGGAACGCAGCTTGGAGTACACCAGCAGACCACTCTGATCCGTAGCAGAATCCGTCACCAAAGTATTGCAGATAGGGCCGTCATCGGTCTGGGCATTGTAATTCTCCACCCAGAGCTTGATCCAGGCCAGGGCATACTTGCCGTTCTCGCCCAGCCCCAAATCTGCCGCATCTGTAGTCATAGCCTCGATCACAGGTGCCAAGTATGCTTTCGCATCTTCATCCAGCACATCGTAAGCTTCTTTCAGCCAGCCGGCATAAGTATCATGTGTCAGCATATACAAAAAGTTTTTGCCCACAATCTCCGAATCGATGTCCATATACAAGGGATGATTTCCCTCCGCCACAAAATCCCAGCAGTTGTCATAAGTCACCGTACCGGTGCTGTTGTACATAAACACCTTGTTCACTGTCTGCATGGGCAGATACCCCGTATATTCTTCTGTTTTGATGCCATTTTCCTTGGCCCACTCCAAAGGCACATATGTATCCAGGATCCCGGTCTCCACCATCTTGGACCGGATCTGATTGCCGTCCTGTATCAGAGTCATGGCAAAGGTACCTTCCGATTTTAAGGAATCAGCAGTCAGCTGCTCGAAAATCTTGTTGTTCTTGGGCTGCTGCCACTCAAATTCCATGGAGTAATCAGCGTCCAGTGACTGCAGATATTCAATAAATAAAGGAAGCGCAGTCTTACCCCGGCTGGAGTTGCCCACACCATAGAATGTCTTCCTGTTGGATTCCTCAATGGCTTTCATGGCCAACTCCTCTAAAGTAAGTTGCTGCGCTTCCTTGATAATTTTTTCTGTTTCACTCTCCGCCCCGGCCCCTGTTTGTACCTCTTTGGGACCGCCTGCGGCTCCGCATCCTGCCAGCAGCCCGGTAGCCAGTACCGCCGACAACATGAATGCTACCAATTTTTTCTTCATTTTCATACCTCCTATTAGGTTTTGAGGAAAATCAGACAAACTCCCCTATTCCTAATATATGCTTGTCCGGGTATGAAATATGCCTAAAACATCTTATTTTTCAGTTTCTTCCCTGAGCAGATCCCGGATCTTATCCAACAGCAGGATCATCTCCTCCGCTTTCTCAGGTGTAATGGCTTCCGTGATCTTCTCATCCACCACACGCAGCCTCTCCAGGATCCTGACCGCGGTCTCCTGTCCCTTTTCCGTAAGGAACAGCTTGGTATATCTTCTGTCAGCCTCGTCAGTCTCCTTCTCCACATAACCGTCGGCCAGCATATCCTTCAGAGTCTGATTCACAGCCGCCGTAGTCACATTGCAGAATTCAGCAATATTTTTCTGATTAGCTCCCGGATGTCTGTCCAAAAAAACAATAATCTCCCGATAGGAATCAGAGATACCCAATTCCATGGCAATGGCCTTGGTATGGCACAGCCAGGCCCGTCTGGTACATCCTATGGCTTTCATTACTGTTCTTTTCCTACAATCCATACGCTTCTCCGTTTCTTTTTACTTCCTCTGCCCGAGGTTCCCTTCTCCATATCTTTTGACTGACGCTGTCTGGCTCTATTCTTCCTCTTCCAGCACAAAATCCTTCAATGCGTTACGATTCTCCTCAAAATCTATACCCAGAACGGCCATGCCTTTGACACGCATATGCTGATAAGAGCCATCCACGGGCAATCTGTGAGATTCCAGATCATACTGCAGATACTCTACTGACTTGACCATCAGTGAAAGAATTTCTCCCTGTGTCATATTGGTCTTTACCATCGGTAAAACAGTATTCAACAGATCATCCAATTCCAACAGATTCAAAGTCTTAGCCTTCTCAAAAATCTTGGCAATCACTGTTCTCTGACGGCTGGTACGATCAAAATCTCCATTTCCTATATGGCGAATTCGTGCATATCCCAGAGCTTGTGTACCATTCAGGTTCTGAGGTCCACTCTCTGTTACATAATAAGTCTCCTTAGGCCTGCCATTCAACACGTTCATTTCATGCACGCTCTCGTTCAACAGGGAGATTTCTTCCTCTTTTACATTAATTTCAATACCGCCAATACTGTCAACAATATCTACAAAGGAATAAAAATCAATGGCTACATATTTCTCAACATCTACATCAAAATTAGTCTCCACCGTATCTAACAGCAGACTTCCTCCGCCAAAGGCATATGCCGCATTGATACGATTGTTGTTCTTTCCGGGAATGGACACATAGCAATCACGCATAATGGAGGTCATATGAATCTTCTCCGTGGCTTCATTCACAGAGCACAAAATCATAACATCTGACCTGCCCACACCGCCTTTCTTGCGGCTATCACAGCCCACCACAAGGACATTCACAATATCCTTCCAGATATCAGCCTCATGTTCCAATTCTCCCTTCAGCAGCTCTGCCATCTGGGACTCCAGAGCATCAATCTCCTCCTGAGAAGAATCAGCCTCGCCGCTGGCCGGATCATCCGCCAGCAGTTCTCCCAAAATCTCCTCGTCTGTCAATATCGATTCCTGTAATCCCTCGATATCCACCAATTCCTTCCCGGTATCATACTGCACTTTGGACAAGTACGAGTTGATCAGCAATGCGCCTGCCAACCCCATCACCAGAAATAGCGCCAGCACAACACACACTATGATAATAATCAGTTTTTTTCGCTTAGACATTTTTCTTCTCACACCCTCTACTTGTCGGCAATCTCCTGCACAATGGCATTCATTTCGTCAAATTTGTCTATCATATCCTGAAACAGCGCCAGCTGACAGCGGGTACGCACCAGATTATGCCCGGGATACCGTGTCTTGAAATACTTGTCTCCGGTAATATAATCATCCAGGAAACGGACTGCCTGCTCCAGCGTGATCGTAACTGCACCCAGTGCCAAGCTCTCCTTTTCAGCATTTGTGAGCAGACCGCCGGCAGCGACGATATACCCTTCCGCAAATGCACGGAACAGCTCCAAATCCAGGGAAACCTTCGACAGATCAGCCTCATCCTCTGCCGCAGTATTAGCCGCAAAACGGATGGTATCACCGAAATCATGAGCCGCCAGACCCGGCATCACCGTATCCAGATCGATGACCACCAGGGGCTCCAGGGTATCCTTATCAAACAATACATTATTGGTCTTGGTATCATTGTGGGTCACACGCAAAGGCAGTTCACCCCGATCCACCATCACATTTAACCTGCAGCCAAAGTCATAGGCGGCACGGATCACGGCGATCTCCTCCCGTACCTCATCACACCGGCCGCAAGAATCCTCCGCCACATGGGCAAAGAAAGTCTCCAGTCTCTGTCTGGTATCGTGAAAATGAGGGATCGTTTCAAAAAGCTGGGAAGCATCAAAATCCGCCAACTGTCTGGCAAACTGACCGAAAGCCTTTCCTGCCATCTTCAATACCTTGGGATCGTCCGCCACATCAAAAGACACCGAATCTGCGATAAAATTGCTGAGACGCCAGAACTCGCCCTCTTTTAATACATAGTAATTGCGCCCCTCTGCAGTATGGTGAAAATGCAGTCTGGTCCGACGTCCTGTAATTCCTTGGATTGCATTTTTCCTGCGGATGTGCTCCGTCACCAATTCTATATTGTGCATGACCCTCTCAGGGTTCTTAAATACATACGCATTGACACACTGAACCAGATAGTCCTTTTTCTCCTGACCATCCTGACACATCACGTAATAAGTAGAGTTAATATTGCCGCTGGTCAGCGCACGGTATTCCACAATCTCACCGGGAATGCGAAATGCCTTACAAACCTGCCGCAAAGTTGATTCTATATTCATGGGCATTATTTTCCTTTCAAAATAATTGCCTCAATATTATAGCATACTTTTCCGGATTTGTGAGGATTATTTACGAAAACATAAGAATTTTAGTACTTAGAACAAAACAAACAGGTGGAACCCCCTATCCGGGTGTCCCACCTTTCTGTTGTTCTTTCGCACTTATTATTCTCTGTAACATTCCTTAGCGTGCTACAATCTCCCTTACAATCCCCTGCATCTGCTCCATCTTGGCCATCATATCCGCAAACAGCGCCAGCTGGCAGCGGGTACGCACCAGATTGTGGCCGGGATAAAGAGTCTTGAAATACTTGTCCCCGGTAATATAGTCATCCAGGAAACGAGACGCCAGCTCCAGCGTGATGGTAGCTGCGCCCAGGGCCATGGAATCCAGCTCCGCAGGTGTCAACAGATCCCCTGCTGCACCGATGTAGCCTTCTGCGAACGCACGGTACAGTTCCAGGTTCAGGCTCACTTTGGACACATCGGCCTCATCCTCCGCCGCCGTATTGGCCGCAAAACGAATGGTGTCGCCGAAGTCGTGAGCCGCCAGACCGGGCATTACCGTATCCAGATCAATCACCACAAGCGGTTCCAGCGTATCCTTATCAAAAAGTACATTGTTGGTTTTGGTATCATTGTGGGTCACACGCAAAGGCAGTTCCCCGCTGTCCACCATCTCATTCAGCCTGCATGCGAACTCTCTTGCCTGACTGATCTGCTCGATTTCTGCACGCACCTCTTCGCAGCGGCCGCAAGTATCTTCCTCCACATGGGCAAAGAAAGTCTCGAGTCTGCGTCTGGTATCATGGAAATGAGGAATGGTCTCATAAAGCTTCGTGGCATCAAAATCCGCCAGCTGTCTGGCGAACTGACCGAAAGCCTTGCCGGACATCTGCAGCACCTTTGCGTCTTCTGCCGTATCAAAAGAAACGGAATCCTCCACGAAATTACTGAGACGCCAGAACTCGCCGTCATTTAACACCAGGAAATTCTTGCCTTCTGCGGTGTGGTGAAAGTGCAGCCTGGTCCTGCGGCCGAAAATGCCGCGTGCCTCATTCTGCCTGCGGATGTGCTCTGTCACCAACTCAATATTGTGCATGACCTTCTCAGGCTCCTTGAACACATAAGAATTCACTTTCTGAGCCAGGTACGCCTTCCTCTCCTCCCCATTTTGACAAACCACATAATAAGTAGTATTAATATTTCCACTGGTCAAAAGATCATATTCAATTAACTCGCCGGGAATGCGGAACAGCTTGCAAACCTGCCGGAGGGTAGCCTTGATATCCAATTGCATTTAAAACCCCTTCCTGTGCATAAAACACGCATTTTTATTTATTATACGGGAAAACGGCCGCAAATGCAATCATTACCGAAAATCTGTTTACCCTTTTACCGATCCGATCATGATTCCCTGCTCAAAATATTTCTGCAGGAAAGGATAGATCATCAGCATCGGTGCGGTAGCAATCACGATGACACCGTATTTGATCATATTGGCGGTGTCTGCCTGCTTGATCAGAGCCATCATTTCCTCGGCGGAAAAGCTTCGGCCGCCGGTCATGGCTTCCTTGGCAAAATTGCTGCGGGTCAGGATTTCACGCAGGAACAGCTGCAGAGGGAATTTGGACCGGTCTTTTAAGTAGATCATTTCCGTGAAGTAGGAATTCCATCGTCCCACACCATAGTACAGCGCCATCACCACGATGATGGGCTTGGACAGGGGCAGTACGATTTTCCTAAGGATTTGGAAATTACTGCATCCGTCGATGACCCCCGCCTCCTGTAATTCGTAGGGAATCGCAGTCTGGAAAAAGGTCCGGCACACGATGATATTGTAGGTGGACACCAGACCGCCTATCAGTATGATGGCGCGGGTGTCCAAAAGGCCCATGCTTTTCACGTTCAGATAGCCCGGGATCATGCCGCCCCCGAAATACATGGGGATCATAAACAGGATCATCAGGAAGTTCCTGCCCTTTAAGTCCCGGCGGGACAGGGCAAAAGCGCAGGGCAAGGTGGCCGCCAGGTTAAGCAGTGTCCCGGCCACGGTATAGAACAAGGTGTTTAAATATCCCAGCCAGATTTCCCGGTATTGGAACAAATACTGATATCCTTCCGCCGTAGGCTTCACCGGCCACAACAGCATCTGGCCGCTGGCCACCATTTTAGGATCACTGAAGGAAGCGCTCACCACAAAGATCAGCGGGTAGAGCATCAGGACCATCAAAAGGATCAGTATTGCGTAGATGATTATGTCAAAGAGAATATTGCCCCTTTTTATTTTGCGGTGCGCGGGTCTTATTTTTGTCACGGTTTGTCCATGATTTCGTCCGCGGATATGTCCCGGCATGGGCAGTACCGCTTCGCCGCCTTGGGCAACCTTTGCATTCTTATGTAGGAAGATTCTTCCGTGTGATTCTTTGTTTTTTTCTTTCATTCCCATCTACTTATCCCCTTTCTCAGAACAAGCCCTGTTCCGTGGTTTTCTTCGCCAGGAAATTGGCCGACAGCAGGATTGTGGTGTTGACCAGGGCGTTGAACAGATCCGTGGCCGTACCAAAACCAAAGTCAGCCTGCTCCAGGCCCACCTTGTACACATAGGTGGAGATAACCTCGGAACCGCTTAAGTTGGTGGAATTCTGCAGCAGGTACACCTTTTCATAACCCACACTCAAAAGGGAGCCGCACTGCAGGATCAGGAGAATGACAATGGTGGGAACCAGTACCGGTATGTTGATATACCAGATTTTGTGCAGCCGGTTGGCGCCGTCGATTTCGGCGGCCTCCAAGAGCGACTTGTCAACACCCGACAGGGTGGCGAAGTATATGATACTTCCCCAGCCAAGGCCCTGCCAGATGCCGCTGAGCACGTAGACCCACTTGAACATAGCGGCGTCCTGTAGGAAGTTGATAGACTCCCCGCCCAGTCTGGTAAGGATGATGTTCACAATTCCTGTGGAGGGATTTAAGAAAAGTCCCACCATGCCGCACAGCACCACCACGGAAATAAAGTGAGGCGCATAGGAAATGGTCTGAAAGGTCTTGCGGAAGCGTCCGTGGGACACCTCGTTCAGGATCAGGGCCAATATGATCGGCAGCGGGAACCCCAGCACCAGGGACAACAGACTTAAAGAAATGGTATTCTTAAGTATTACCGGAAACCAATAGGAGCTGAACAGACGCTGGAAATTCTCAAATCCGGCCCAAGGGCTTCCCCAGACCCCCACACGCATGTTGTAGTCCTTAAAAGCCACCAGAATACCATACATAGGTTTATATGCAAAAAGAAGCATGAACAGAACCCCCGGCAGGCACATTATGTAAAGCTGCCAATTTCTGCGAATGCTTAATGATAGACTTCTCTTAGTTGCCGTCTTCTTTTGTTCTTCTGTGTGGTTTTTTCTGACCGGTACGCCTGCCATTTTCGCTCTGCCCATATTCACCCCGTTACCTTCCCTCACATCATCGCAGATTCACGGGCGGCCCTTCCGGCCGCCCATTTGTTCCTGTATTTACTTTGCTCCTACCGCAAGATATCTGTCATACGCAGCCTGCTCGATCTCCAAAAGCTGACTCATGCCCATCTGGTTCACGGTGTTAACGTAAGTCTCCCAGCCCGCATCAATATCAGTCTGTCCGGTGATGAACTCAGCGCGCATCTGCGCAATGTAGTTGGCAACATCGGTGACCAGAGTAGATCTTCTGTCATTCTCTTCGTTAGTGTAAGCCACGATAGGGTAAGCTGCCTTATCAGTGATACCCTCGGAGCGGTAAGCGGCAGCTACCAGTGCAGCCCAGCCGAACTCAGTCATAACTTCGTCCTTCTGCAGTGTTTCAACGGGCACTTCAAAGAGCGCCACGCGGTCCAGATTGGACTCATGCATGTTCAGACAGTTGTTAAATACAGAACCCTTGTAGCGGTATTCTTCTGCAGAAGCATATCCTTCGGGCACTCTCCACTTGGGCACTTTTACGCCCAGTGCTTCGTTCTCGTTCCAGTCCCAGCCCTGGCCTTCGTAGCCGATGGCTCCGGCAAACATACCTTCCTCGCTGAAGAAGTAATCTACGAACCTGGCGATCTCTTCTGGATACTCAGTGTCAGCAGATGCTACCAGTGCAATGTTGTTAACCACAGGGCTGATGATGGAAACGCCCTTGTCGGGGTTGTACTCTGATTCCAGACCGGCTACACCGATCCAATTCTTGTCGCTGCTGATATCAGTCTGGGTCAGTACGAAGGGAGCAGAACCACAGCCGAAGAATCCGTATCTGTCTTCTCTTGCCCTTGCCGTTGCCACGTCACCTGCAAGTGTGAACGCCTCCTGCTCCATCAGGCCTTCCTCATAGAGCTTGCGCATAAATTTCAAGAACTCTTTATAATTGTCGGAAATATTGGCCAGCTGCACCTGGTTATTCTCATCAGCCTGCAGGATGTATGTAAAGCCGCCCCAGCCTGCAGGGTAGATTCCGAAAGCGTCCAAAATAGTACGCTCGCCGCCCTGATAACCGCCCAGATCCCACAGGAAAGGGATTTCGTCGGTTGTGTCACCGTTTCCGTTGGCATCCTGTTCCTTGAATGCTACCAGCACATCGTAAAGCTCATCCAAGGTAGTGGGGGCTTCCATGCCAAGATTGGCCAGCCAGTTACGGTTGACAAAGGTACGCATCAGACGGTCCGTCATATCGCTTCGCAGCTGGGTCATCCCGTAGATATGTCCGTCCTCTGTGGTCAGAAATGCTTCCAGTTCAGGGAATTGCTCAAAGGCCGCTACCATATTGGGCATAATATCGCGATACGCATTAAAGTCCAGCAGATATCCCTGGGAACCATAATTATTCACATCGCTGACTGACATACTGGCGTTGAACAGCATATCCGGCAGTTCATTTCCCGCGAACATCAGCGTTCTCTGGGTTGGCCAATCAGTCTCTGTAAAATTGGCCTCCAGGTTGATGCCCAGTCGGTTCCGGTACTCCTCAAGGGCTGCCAGGTTGTTTACATCCTCCAGACCTGAGGGCTTCAGCCCGCCTACCGTCAGTGTGATCTCCTCTTCCGAAATCCTGACAGATCCACCTGTATTTGCAGTTTCTTCCGTGCCGCTCGTGGTACTCCCATCACTCTCTTTCGTGCCTTCATTCTCCACAGTGCTTCCCACTGCGGTGCCTTCCGTACTTCCTGCGCTGCCGCAGGCAGCCAGTCCCAGCATCATGGTCCCTGCCAGCAGCAGGGCAAATACTCGGTTGTTGCGATTTTTCATAGACACATCCTCCCCAATACAATTGTTTGTGGTATCCTAATTAATATATATGAGGCATGTCTCGAAAATATTCCTAATAAAATAAAGCAAAAAAAGCATGTAAGAAAATTGAAACTCAACTTCCTGCATGCTTTTCTCTTTTACTATTTTTTGATTCCAAGGGGACCCCCCTCCGGGCCCGCTCCTGCTGCCGCACAGCCACTACATCTGCACAATTTCCTTGCCGGTAACCTGCTTAATGAAGGTGCGGAACTCCTCCATACTTGCGTCCTTCAATGTGTTCTTTTTGAAGACCTGGGCATTGCTTTCGTTCAGCACGATCACAAAGAAATCCTTATCCTCAGCCAGGGCTGCGATTCTGGTGTAGTACCAGGTAGAACTGCGCTTTGCTGTGACCAGCTGATATTTGTCAGAAGAGAATACCACTGCGGTCTTCTCTCTGCCCACGACCTTACGTCTCTGGGAAAGATAAGCATTGACTGCATCATCAAAAATAACTGACAAGATCAATACTGCAATAATGATCCAGTTCAGCACATTCCAGAAATTCATCTCCAGAGCTGCACTGCCGTTTACCAGAATAAGCAGCAGCATGATTACCGCCATGGCGATGCACATAATGCGATTGCGCTTGCTTTCTTTGCTGCGGACAGTCTTTCTCAGGCCCTTGGCCATGGCTGTCAGCGATCTCATATCATAGTTGGTTTCAAAATGAAATTTCATAATATACCCCTTTGTCTGCCGCATATCCTTAAACATGCGTCGTATTCATGCAGCGTCAGGCTCTTACACCTCGCCGCTAACTAATATAATAGGACATACTATTCCTAACGTCAAGAGCGGCAATTCTAAACTCTTTATAAAGTCATATTTCTGCAAAAATATTGTCTGAGACAGCAAACACTACCTACACTTCCAAGCTGATCACATACTCGCCGGAAGCTGCCGCAAGCTTGATTTTGCCGTCGCCACAGGCTCCTGCATCACCGCACACATCCACATGGCCACAAATACCTTCCCGACCTTTCAGAATCTCTATCTTTCCGGCAGGCAGGATGATCTCAGCCTCTGCGCCGTAGGGCACCTTGATCTCCAGGCGCACTCTTCCTGCCTTTTCAGCACTCCGATCACCTTCAGCCCCACCGGCTGCACACTCTTTCTCCCACTTCCAGCGGCAGCTCAGTTCACCGCGGACGGTCTGAACGGATGCGCCTGCATATGCCAGTTCCTTATAGAACAAAGGCTTGATGGTCACGTGCTTACAGCCATCCTTAATTTGACGAATGCCGCTCAAATGAGAATAAAAGAACTCATCGCAGGTACCGAAGAAATAGTGGTCCAGAGAACGGGTAGCGCTTTCCCAATTTTCCCACATGGTGTCGGACCCTTTCGCCAGCAAAAATCCCCAGCTGGGGTAAGTATCCTGCTTTAATACCTTCCAGGCCAGATCAGCATAGCCGTTATCCGCCAACACAGGCAGGAAAATACGGGTACCTACGCAGCCGGTGTCCAGGTGATCTCCCTTTTCGTGAATATCCTGCACTAAGCGCTTCAACACGTCTGCCCTGTATTGCTCAGGTACAATATCGGCCTCCAGAGGCAATAAATTCGATGTCTGGCGATACTTTGTCCTGATCATACCCTCGTAATTCAGCCAAAAACCGGTGTCATACAGATTCTCCTCCGGATGGAAATATTTCGTCTGGAAAGCGGCATACATTTTTTCTTCCGCATCACGGTATATAACAATATCCTGTTCACATCCTGCAAGGGTAGCCAGGCGCTCCATGGTCTGCAGCATTTTGTAAACAAATACGCTGCCGCAGATGCCGCTTCCTTCGGGACCTTCTCCATGATTTGCCCACGCATCGGGATCTCCCTGAGGGGAAAGCCAATCTGACAGCTGCTTATCAGCCCAGGTCCATTCATAGGATCTGCTGTCTTCGATACATTTCTGAGCGTAAGCCTTTAATCGGGGGTACAGTTCTTTTACAGTTTCCTTTTGTCCGTAATAGTGATATAAATATTCGGTGGCAAATACAAAAATCGTATTCCACACTACCTGATTGGCATCTGCACTCCAATCTGCAGTAGGCACCATGCAGGGGATCAAACCATATTCCGTAAAGCAATCATTCATGATATCAATAAAATGCTTCATCATATGGCGCATATCATATTCGTAGAACATTGCCCCCAGAGATACGTTGGCATCGCCCAGCCAACCGTTTTTCTCCCACACAGGGGTATCGGTGGGTTTCCAGAGGAAATTGTTGCGCAAAGTACGCCGCATCATCATATGAAGCTTTACCAAATCCGGATCAGAACATTCAAATTCTGAAATAACATCCATATCATTAGCCAGACAATAAAGAATCACATCCTCTGAAGTCATCTCGCCTTCGTAACCGTCCACCTGAATATAACGATAGCCCTTGTAACTATACTTGGGCTCCCAGAACCGCTCCGAACCGTCACTGATATAAAAATCCTGCTGAATAATGCCCACAGGCCACCAGTCTCCGCACTCACCTTGGCCGTTTCCGATCCTTCTTACCCGGCCGTTCCCATCCAGCTGTTCGCCGTAAGTAATTGTAATCTTTTTGCCTTTAGCAGCCTTCATGCGGATCTTGGCCCAGCCGGAGAGCATTTCGGGGGCTGTGATGAGCCAGGAGGAACCTCTGCCAGCTTCCTCACTATCGAAAGTCTCCGTTTCCAGCTTTTCTATAGACAAGGCCTTAAACTCTGCCACTCTGCGCACAGGGGGCAGGGTCTGGCATACCAATTTGCCGGCAGGTGCCTGCGCAGGCTGGGCGGGAAGCCATGCGGAATCATCAAAATCAGCCAGCCCATAACCATCCACTCTCAGATTTTCATCGTAGGTATCGCCCAGATAAATACTGTTTTCCACAGTGGGGCCGTTCACCCACACCTTCCAGCCGGTGTCGGTCACGATGGTCTCATTGGTGCCATCTGTATAATGAATATCCAGATTTAACAAAAGCTTGGGATTGTCGCGCCATTTAGCTTTCTCCCAGAACCACACACCGGTATGCTCGTTATAGAAACCATTGCCCAGTTCCACTGCGATGGCGTTCTCTCCCTGCTGCACCAGTCCGGTCACATCAAAAGCACGGTAAGGTACTGTCTGGGTGAACTGGGTGTTGCCGCAGTTTAACACGCTGTCGTCCGGCTGCTTCCCGTTGATCTGTGCTTCAAACAGACCTAAACCGCAGATAAATAATTTAGCATTTTTGATTTCACTTTTTGCATTAAAAGTTTTCCGCAGGATGGGGGCTTTTCTGGTGAACTTTTCCACAGCATCTCCCGCACCAATCCACTGTCCCTGCCACTCCTCTTGTCTGTTGATACCTGTGGTGAAGGAGGCAATTTCGCTCCAGGCAGCTTCTGATTCCGGCGCCAATCTGTCTGCCACATCCCACTGTGTCTGCTCACATTCGTCACCGTCTGCGCATTCTTCCTGCGCCCGGTCACAGCATGCACCGGCAACGTCCTTCTCCCAGACCTGCACGCGCCAGAAATAATCGGTTTTGGATGTCAGGGCTGCACCTGCGTAAACCACATCATATGGATCTTCGCTCTCCACTTTTCCGGAATCCCACAGATCACCGATACCCTGCTGCGCCAATGCCATGTCGGAGCTAACGATCACACGATAAGCAGCCTGGCCTCTTCCGTATATATTTTTTCCATCTATTTCTTCCGTCCCCGGAATCCAGCTGAAAACAGGCTTTTCACTGACACCGCAAGGATTACACAAACCATTTACTAATAAACACATTTTCCTCATACTCTACACAGCCCTTTCGATGAACATTATAAGAATATTACTAAATTGTCCTTAGATTTCTACACAAATATTATCAGCACTGTTTTTTACAGGCTGACCAAAGCCCACATAGACCTTGGCGCCGGTACCGTCAAACACACGCTCTCCCTTTTCATTTACAGTAGCAAAAGCCGCTGCGGGTACCGTAATTTCCACAGTGTTTTTGCCGCCTGCTGCCAGTGCCACTCTCTTGAAAGCTGCCAGCTTGTGATTGGGCACTTCATTCTCCGTACCTTCCACATGCACATACACCTGCAGTACTTCCTCCGCGTGGCGGCTGCCCCGGTTCTCCATGGTCACCTGAAGCTGCAGACCGCTCTGAGAGGCTTTCTCGTAATCAAACTCACATCCGGCAACAACAATCTTCGCATCCACCACATGGCAGTCACCATAGGTCAGACCAAAGCCGAAACCGTACAGCGCCTCGTTTTCCATATAGCGGTAAGTTCTGCCCTTCATACTGTAATCTTCAAAATCAGGCAGTTCCTCTGTGGTCTTGTAAACAGTGATGGGCAGTTTCCCGGAAGGAGCCTTCTCACCAAACAGCACTTCTGCCAGCACTTTTCCGCCCCGGGCGCCGGGATACCAGATCTGCATAATCGCAGACGCATGCTCACTGGCGTAGCGCAGGTCCATTGCGCTGCCTGCCATTACGCAAAGTACAAAAGGCTTGCCTGTCTCTGCCACGGCCTCCAGAAGTTTTCGTTGGGATTCCGGGAAATGTAAGCTTCCCTTATCGCCGCTTCCGTAGATATTGTTGGCATCTCCCTCTTCACCCTCCAGGGTCTCATCCAGACCCAGACACAGCACTATCACATCAGAATGCTCTGCTACGGTCCTTGCCTCAGAAAGTCCGTCATGCTCAGTTTCCCAATCTTCTACGAAATTGCGGAAAAGATGAGCGCCCTTGGAGTAGAGCACACGCACATCCTCACCCACATAATCCTGAATGCCTTCCAGCACAGTGATCATTCTTGCGGGTGTACCGTGGTAATTGCCCCATAAAGCAATTCTGTTATCAGCATTGGGACCGATCACGCCGATGGTCTTGATCTCCTCTTTCTTGAGAGGCAGGATGCCGTCATTTTTCAGCAGCACCATACTCTCTGCCGCTGCTTTCTCAGCCAGCTGTCTGTGTTCTTTACAATCTACTACTTCATAAGGAATCTTGTCGTATTCCGTCTCATCAAACATGCCCAGCAGGAATCTGGTAGTCATCACCCGGATGGCAGATCTGCGAAGCACATCTTTGGAAACGATTCCCTCTTCATAAGCATTGAGAATCTTTTGGTAGGTACAGCCACAGTTTAAGTCACAGCCCTTTTCCAATGCCAGCTTTACGCTCTCCTCAGGCCTTGAAGTCACCTTATGATTCTCGTGGAAATCTCTGATGGCACTACAGTCGGACACATAATGGCCCTGAAAATCCCACTGTCCTCTCAGCACATCCTCCATCAGGTAGCTGTGGGCGCAGCATACTTCTCCATTGGTTCTATTGTATGCGCCCATGATTGCCTCTACATCCGCCTCTTTTACACAGGCTTCAAATGCAGGAAGATAAGTCTCCCACATATCCTTCAGGCTGGCCTTGGCATCAAAATGGTGACGCAGCCCCTCCGGCCCGGAGTGTACTGCAAAGTGCTTGGCGCAGGCCGCCGCTTTCATATACTCTCCGTCGCCCTGCAGACCCTTTACAAAAGCCACGCCCATGCGGGAAGTGAGCACCGGATCCTCACCGTAGGTCTCATGTCCTCTGCCCCAACGGGGATCACGGAAAATATTTACATTGGGAGACCAATAGGTCAGCCCCTTGAACATGCCACGGTCATTGTGCTTAATAAATTCATTATATTTGGCTCTGCCCTCTGTGGAAATACAGTCGCCGATCTCCTGCAGCAGCTCTGTATCGAAAGTAGCCGCAAGTCCGATCGCCTGGGGGAATACCGTAGCAGTACCGCATCGGGCCACACCGTGCAGCGCCTCATTCCACCAGTTGTAGCTGGGAATGCCCAATCGCTCAATGGCCGGCGCATCATACTTCAGCTGGGATGCCATTTCTTCTATTGTCATTTGGTCAACCAATTCGGTTGCTCTCTGTCTCGCAAGTTCTCTGTCCATACGTCCTCCTGTTATCTGCATGGATGCCCTATGTCCATCCGCAAATCACACTTTTCACTATGTTCTTACTATATCACAAACCACGCTTCCTGCCTATCCGCAATTTTCATTTTTCTCCCCAAACGCCCATCGTGTTCGTGCACGCTCTTTCTCGCACCCTAAAAAACCATATAGCCCCCGCACCCGCCGGTCACATCCCTCTGTAATATTTCTGTCCGGCCGCGGACAGTGGATTCGCAAGAAATACATTTGCAGGGTTTTGGATGGATTTTGAGATGCGGAAGCTTTCAATAATGCGGCGCCCGTGGTGAGACTGTCTGAGGACCGACAGGGCATTGGCAAAAAAACGCCGATAAATCTTTCCTGAAAAATATATGCTGCATCTTCAAACGACAATCTTGACGCCCAAATTTCTAAACTCGCTTACGCTCAAACATAGAAATTTTGGCGTCTGTCATTTGAATGATGCAGCATTATTTTTCTCGGAAACATTTCTGGGGACGTTTTTTTGCCAATGCCCTGTGGGTCTGAGTTTCGAACTAGGGCGCCTAATTGGCATTTGAAAGCCCGCATCCACAAAATCCCCAAAACCCTGCAGTATTTCGGTGAATCCCTGATCCAGGCCGGACTGATATACTGCTTGTGGATGTGACCGGCGGGTGCGGGGGGCATATGGTTTTCCTCAGTTATCTGGCCAGGTCGTAGTAATACCCTTTCTTGGCCATCAGTTCCTCGTGGGTACCCTGTTCCGCGATTCCCTTATTCCTGATATAGAGAATGCGGTCACAGTGGCGGATGGTGGACAGTCTGTGGGCCACGATAAAGGCCGTCTTTCCCTTTAACAGTACCTCCAGTGCCTGCTGGATCAGAAGTTCCGTCTCAGTGTCAATAGCGCTGGTTGCCTCATCCAGAATGATTACGGAAGGATTCTTTAAAACGATTCTGGCAAAACTTACCAGCTGTCTCTCACCGGCTGACAGACCGCTGCCCCGCTCCTCCAGCTCGTGATAATAGCCACCGTTTAACTTCTCAATAAATTTATCCGCAAAGATGGTCTTGGCTGCGGCAATACATTCCTCATCGGTGGCACCCTTTTTGCCGTATCGGATGTTATCAATGATGGTGCCCTTAAAGATAAAAGGGTCCTGCATCAGCACACCCACCTCTTTACGCAGGGAACGCAGGGTAGCATCACGCACATCAACATCATCCACCATGACACTGCCGGCCTTCACATCAAAGAATCTGGTCAGCATATTGATGACCGTGGTCTTGCCGGCACCGGTAGGGCCTACCAGGGCAATCTGCTCACCGGGCTTCACATGGAGATCAAAGTGCTCCAGAATATTGATATCGTCCTCGTAAGCAAAGGTCACATCATTAAAGTCCACCTTGCCCTTTACATCCTTGAACACCACTGCATGGGCCTTCTCTTTCAGTACCAGGGGATGGTCAATGGTATCAAATACTCTCTCCAGATTGGAGCTCACCTGGGCCAACTCCTGAATGATCACTGTCAGCTGGTTCAGCGGATCCTGGAAATGGCTCATGTAAGAGGTAAAGGTAATTACAACACCGGCTGTAACCAGATCATTGCCCCCAAGGATCATGGAAAGTGCCACACCATAAATTGCCAGTGTTCCGGTGTGCCAGAAAATCTGCACAATGGGGCCGTTCAACTTGGAACGCTTTAAAATATTCCACCAGGTGGTAATACATTCTTCACCGTGGATCTGCTTGTAGATATCTTTGTTGGTGTCAATACGATTGTAATTCTTTACAATCTGCTCTCCCATGATGGACTCCACCAGAAATGCTGCACGGTTAGAGTTCTTGGCCCGCAGCTGGGAATAGCGGGGACGCAGGTTGGAGCGCAGCTTCATGACCAACACCAGCATAGGCACTACTGTTGCAAATACGATCAGCGTCAGCATTGGATTAATGCTCAGCATGAACACGGTTACCACCACCAGCTTCACCAGGTAAATGGCAAACATCATTACATAGTTAGAGAAAAAATCTGCCAGACCGTTAATGTACTCCGTCACACGCACCACGATCTTGCCGTCGGGAATACTGTCAAAATAGTCAAAGGCCAGCTTCTGCAGCTTTGCAAAAATATCCTTGCGGATATTGGTGATAATGTTCATACCGATCTTACCCATGCTTCGGGTCTGGATAAAGGTGGATATGATCTCTATGGCCGCCAGGACTACCAGACCGGAACATACCAGGATCAGCTGCTTATAATCCTTGTTCACCACAGTCTCATCCACGATCAACCGCAGCAATCTGGGAGGCAGCAGGGAAGCCACCGAAGCCACCAGCAGCATGACACTGATCAGGATCAGAATATTTCTGTAGGGCAGGATATATTTGAGGGTCTTGCCCAACTGCTTTATGTCTATCTTTTTTTCAATCTGCTCATCTTCGAAGAAAGTATTTTTCTTAGCCATTGTTTGCACCTCCGCTGGTTGCAGGAATATCCGTTCTTATGGTACCTGCCTGCTGAGCCTGCTGTACCTTGTAGACCCGGGCAAAGCTTCCGTTCAGCTCCATCAGTTCTTCAAAGGTTCCTCTCTCCGTGATCTCGCCGTCACGCAGATACAGGATCTCGTCACAGTCCACCACAGAAGAAAATCTGTGGGCAGTAATGATCACCGTTTTATCGGAGAAATTGTCCCTGATATCCTGCAAAAGGATTCGCTCCGTATTCACATCCAGCGCGCTGGTCGAGTCGTCCAGCACAAAGATGGGCGCATTCTTGTGGAAGGCTCTGGCAATGGACACACGCTGTTTCTGACCGCCGGAGATACCTAAGCCCCGCTCACCGATGACAGTCTGGTAACGGTCGGAAAGGGCATCAATAAACTTGGAGGCCTGGGCGTGCACCGCTGCAGACACCACCTGGCGCTCGTTGATATCCCGCTTGCTGAAAGCGATATTGGACTCGATGGTATTGGAGAACAGGAACACATCCTGAAATACGTAAGAGTACATATTCCGCAGATTTTCCAGGCTGAAATCCTTGATATCATGGCCGTCAATGGTGATGCTGCCGGAGGTGATCTCCTTGATACGCACCAGCGTCTTTAGCAATACGCTCTTGCCGGAACCGGTCTCTCCTACGATTCCCAGCTTTTTGCCATAGGGAATGGAAAGATTGATATTTTTCAGGATCTCCTGTCCATCCAGCACCAGAGATACATCCTTCAGTTCAATGTTGGGTGCATCACTGCGCAGATTAGGCTCCTTATTGTCAGGCACCAGACTTTCCTTTTCCATGAATTTCTTCAGTTCCAGGCCTGCAATGGTCTCCTGCTGCATGGTAAAGATCTGGTTGTTTAAGTTGGTCAGGTTGTTCATAATGCGGATTACATATGTAGAAGCCGCCAGGATACTGCCCACTGTCAGATGACCCTTGATAGCCAGGACCGCACCAATGGCAATGGCGCTGATATAGGCAATCTGCTTGATACTGTTGATGGTCAGGTTAAACCGCGAGGACAGCCACACCTGATTCATTCTGGCCTCCAGGAACTCCATATTGGACTTGTGGAATTTTTCTTTCTCCAGTTCCTCGTTGGTAAAGGAACGCACAATACGTACGGCCGCAATATTTTCCTGGGTATTCAGATTCAGGGCCGCACTCTTGCTGCGGATATTTTTAAAGTTGGCACGGGCTTTCTTCCTGAAATCCAGCACGATCACTACCACAAAGGGCATCAGAAGCATGGGCACCAGGATCAGCCAGGGATTGATGCCAAACAACAGGATCACCGGCACTGCCAGCATAAAGATGGCATCGATCACATAGGGCAATCTGTGGGCAAACAGCTCCTTGAACATGACTGTATCATTGTTGATGGTCTGCAGGAGCTCACCTGAATTGTACGCCGCGATGGTAGCCGAATCCAGCTCCATCAGCTTGTCATAGGAAGCATAACGAAGCTCCGTCTCCATCTTCAGACCGATCCACTCCTGTAAGAGATCGCGGATGTAGATCAATACGATGCGCAAAAGCAGCAGTATCATATACACTCCTGCCACAGAAAAGAACAGTTCCATGGTGTGTACGGCACCATACCTGCCATTTAGAAGAAAAGCAAACATTCCTCCGCTCTCCGCCGTTACCTCGCCGTCCCTGATCACATGGTCGATCAGGATTCCGGTCAACAGAGGCATCAGAAGTTCGGCCCCGATACCCACCAGGCTCAGGATTTCCGCAATTACTGCTGTTATCGTGTTTCTCTTGAAATACTTGTAAGCAAATTTTATTGTTTCCATAATACCTCCCCGCCCTTTCAGGCCTTTTAAGTATTATACTTTTTCTCTTCCGACAATAAAATGTACTATTTTGACCCGAAACCCGCTTTTCTTGTTTTTTTGCAAATGATTGTGATTCGCTACGAAATGGGACTACCTCTTCGGCTCATTTAATGATATAATAATAGTCAGATCATACTTTACAGAAAGGATGGAATGTTTCCCTGAAGCATTCTGCACAACGGAAATGAACGCAAAATATCAGTTAAACACACCTGAAAACAAAGCATTCTTAGATGAAATCTGCAATACCCTGCTGCATTTCGGCCACAAATTCCCCTCTCCGGGCGGCACTGCTTACTATCTGGGCGATGACGGTACCCCCTGTTTTGACAGAAATCGTGAGACCTACATAAACTGCCGTATGGCACATGTCTACAGCATCGGTTCCTTCCTGGGACATGAGGGCAGCGAAGCTCTGATCGACGAGGCTTTAAAAGGCTTAAACGGTGAACTTCACGATAAGGAGCACGACGGCTGGTACGTAGGCGTAACCCCCGATGGCACCGGTCTGGAGGGCAAGCTCTGCTACGCCCACGCTTTCGTAATCCTGGCTGCCACCTCCGCTATTTTAGCAGGAAGACCCGGCGCACAGGAGCTTCTGGATCATGCGCTGGAAGTATATGACCGTTTCTACTGGAATGAAGAAGAAGGCTTATCCTGCGACACCTGGAACAATGCTTTCACCGTATTGGACGACTACCGCGGCTTAAATGCCAACATGCACACCGTTGAGTCCTTCCTGGCAGTGGCAGACGTAGCCAAGAAAGAAGAATACCGCGTGCGCTGCGGCCGCATCATCGACCACGTGATCGGATGGGCTGCCAACAACAATTGGCGCATTCCTGAGCACTATACCAAAGATTGGACAGCTGATCTGGATTGTAATATAGAAAAGCCTGACGATCCCTTCAAGCCTTACGGTGCCACCCCCGGCCACGGTCTGGAATGGGGACGCCTGATCACCCAGTGGGCTCTTTCCGCACACAAGGCAGATCCTGCCAAGGCTGCACCTTACATCGAAGCTGCCGAGAATCTCTACAACAGAGCAGTAGCCGATGCCTGGAATGCAGACGGTGCACCCGGCGTGTGCTACACCACCGACTGGGAAGGCAAGCCCGTGGTACACGATCGTATGCATTGGACTCTGGCTGAGGCCATCAACACCGCTGCAGTTCTCTACAACGTGACTAAGAAGGAAAAATACGCCGCAGACTATGCTGAATTTATGCAGTATCTGGACGAAAAGGTTCTGGACCACGTAAACGGTTCCTGGTTCCACCAGCTGGATCGTGAGAACAACGTGATCGGTACTGTTTGGCCCGGCAAACCTGACATCTATCACGCTCTGCAGGCTGTGCTGATCCCTTACAATGCACCCGATGTTTCCATCGCACTGGCAGTAAAGGAAGCCGCTGAAGCATAAGCAGATAATGTATAAAAAAGTGCGCTTTTAAACTGCGGAAACTCAGGACAACGTATCAAAAAAGGCCCTGCCCGCCCCGGGACGCACCTCCACCGAAATACGCAAGCTTTTCGGGATTTTATGGACGCATGAATTTTAAGAGCTAATTAGGCGCCCATTGGTTCGAAACTCAGACCCACAGAGCATTGGCAAAAAAACGTCCCCAGAAATGTTTCCGAGAAAAATAATGCTGCATCATTCAAATGACAGACGCCAAAATTTCTATGTTTGAGCGTAAGCGAGTTTAGAAATTTTGGCGTCAAGATTGTCGTTTGAAGATGCAGCATATATTTTTCAGGAAAGATTTATCGGCGTTTTTTGCCAATGCCCTGTCGGTCCTCAGACAGTCTCACCACGGGCGCCGCTATTTAAAATTCATGCGTCTTAAAATCCAACGAAAAACTTGCACGGGTATTTCTTGTGGAGGTGCGTCCCGGGGCGGGCAGGGCCTTTCCTCAAATGCTTTCCCAAGTCACCACGGTTTAAAGGCGCACTTTTTTGTATTGATCATACTTTCCCATACTGCAGCTGCGGATGTTTTTCCCGCATCAGCTTGTAAAGAGTTTCTGCTGCTTTTGCATCCCCTTCTGATATCTGGAGGGAAAGCTTTGCTCCGTCTTTCAGCAAAAGCTCCAATTTCTGAACGTGAAAGCAGACAGAGCCGCAGCAGACTCTGGAATTTACTTCTTCTACACGCCGATAGGCCCGTTCCACCTGATCGGTCTTGACCACATACCAGCGCAGACCTTTTTTCCAAAAGATTGCGGATTCACCAAGTTTTACTTGTCCCTTGGAAATGCCCTGCTTAAAATCCTGATCAAGCTCCTCATCCACACCTCGTGCATATAAATATTTCTTTAATTCTCCCATGATTTTCCTCCTCTTTCGCAAATATATAATCCTTCCAAATATTGTGTAATTATATTTTATACGAATGGAACAGAAAAATCAATACAAATCAGTAATAATTCCTATTATTGTTTGTGTTTTCCTGTCTCTTCTCAATCCACGGGAGCTGTCCAATAGCTCTGATTGTAGATATCGGTAAACAAATAAGTCAGATTCGCCATATCCTGATCCACATAGACATCACTGATCACCAACTCACCCTCAACTATCAGTTGCTCTCCCAGCATATAACTGTCCAGATACTCTCCGTCGTAACTGTAGTAATCGCAGATAAAATCAATGATATCACCGTTCTTTACCGTATCCATGGTCTTGGCCACAGTAGTGGTCTCACCATTTACGTATACGCTGCGCACGCCCACTACACTTCCATAGGGATTATCGTCCGTAAATTCTACTACCAGCTCCGCACGTTCTCCGTTGTAAAGCACGGGGATGCGTCCGGTAATGCTGTAATGTTCGCCATCGTCCACGGTAGACTCGTGATAATATGCCACAGGCTGATCGCTTACTGCCAACCAAGTAAATTCTGCAGGAGCCAGCAGATTGCCCTCCTCATCAAAACTATACACATTGTCCAGTCCCAGGTCGATATAGCCTTCACCGTCATCCATGAACAGGTTGGCCTGCAGAGTCTGCACCAGCGCCCACTCTTCCTCAGGCAATACGATGGCCGGTCCATTCTCTGTATCGGTCCACTGCAGCAAGCTTCCGTCAAAAGAGTTCTCTGAAATGTAGGCCGTTAAATCTTCCTCGCTTAATGCTCTGCCGCTTAAGAAATCAATATTGTCCATATTTAAGCCGGAAATATTGCTTACATTTCCTGCAAGGAAACTTCCAAGGATCTGACTCAGCATATCAGCGCTTCCGCCGGAGAAGCTTCCGCTCAGAGAAGGGATGGGAGATGCAGTACCTCCGCCGGCCGCCTGGCCGCTGACCTCCATGCTTGCAAACTCCTGAATACAGCGCATGTATTCCTCATCCATACCGATCTGCTCATAAGTATCTACCGCTTTATCCACCATGGATGCCTTGCGGAAGGGGAAATAAATGGACACACCGTAGGAGTTGGTCATGTTGGAGGAAGTGCGATTGTACTTTACAGTGCCAAGCAGGGCTTCTGCCAAAGCCCGGCCTTCTTCCGTGTCCATATTTTTAGCCAGATGCACCAGGTCAATCTGGTCAATTTTATTGGAGGAACCAAACTCTCTGGTCCCGCTTCTGGCGTTTGAAACAGTCGCATATTCTTTGCTGCGGATCAGATCGCAGGTATCAGAGGAAAAGGCAGCCAGGGTATCAGGCACAGTAGCCTCGAACTCCGCCAGATCCACAATGGAAAGTGTCGTGGACTGTCCTGCACATTTCCGGGCACAAGTGTCTACAAAATCATCAATGATATTTTTGCCCACTTTCAAAGTGCTCATGGAAGAGTCTTTTGAGAGTTCTCTCAGCCAATCCGTATAGTACCATCCGATACCGGGCTCCGTCTCCTCGCTGGCAATCATATAATCCGCATGCTCTGTCAGCATCAGCGCATTTTCCGCCGTCGCCATCAAGCAGGCATCAAAGCCCACAAAATCAAACTTTACATCTGCTTCTTCCAGCGCCCTGTCGATTGCCGCCAAGCTCATGGAGCCGGTGGAAGCAAATTTTTCATCATAACCATAACCGCTCACAGAACCACCGCCGTGATCCCAGAAGATCAGGGAATTGCGGTTAGCAGGAAATTCTTTCGCACACCATTTGATAAAGGCAGCAAGCGTATCCTCATCCGTCATGGACACGCTTCCCAGATCCTTCTCCAGGCACAGCAGCCCATCGTCACGCACCTGCCAGATCTGGTTGGTACTGCTGCTGATCAGATTGTTCTGCCAGCGCTTACAGCCGCCGGTATATACCAGCAAATTCACCTTGTCGGAAACCTTCGCGTCGATCATCTCCTGGAGATCGGAAGTGGCCATCTTGCTGCGGGACTCCAGATCGGTACCACACATATATACCATAATGGTGACTTCATCCTTGCCGCCGCCTTTGATATCCGTATATTTATCGCGGGCACTGCGGTCCACAGAAGTATCCAAAACAGCGGTATTGCTTCCACCGTCCCAGCCGCTCGAAACATTTCCGCCCCCCAGATTGCCGTAGATAGAGCTCATATTTCCGAAAAGATCACTCAAATCTCCATATCCGCTGCTTTGACTGCCCGAACCGGCACTCTGGCTGCCGTAACCGGAATTGGAACTCTGGGGATACTCGGTCGTAGTGCCGCCCAGCAAAAGACTTCCAAGACCATCACTGCTAAGCAGGCTGCCGATTCCGCCGCCACCGCCCAGGAGCACCACCAATGCTATAATGATCAGTTTTAACATGCCGCCGGAACCGCCGCTGCGGACTCCTCTGACACCCCTTGGTCTGCCCAAACTGCTGCCGGTTCCGCCCAAGTCACCTCCGCCAAGGCCACTGCTGCTTCCGGGACGTCCTGCATAACCTCCGGATGATCCCACCGGCCCTGTTCCGAGGCCTGCACCTCTGCGCTTTACTGATTTACCCTGGCCGGTCACATTTCGCTGACGGCCACGGGGTCTGTTCTGTGCCATATTTTTCCTCCTATAGTGCATTCAAACTCTCTTTATAAGTGATACTGGCTCATTAATTCCAACATGCGGCAGCAGCCTTTTCCGTAAAAGACCGCAAAAATCAACCAACTGATTATTTTGGTAGATAGCATGCTATTCTTCGCCAAGATATTCTCCCACCAATCATAGGCTGGCAATAACAACAGATAAAATGCACTGTGCAGCAGAATACCGGCTAACTCCGGCAGGAAAAGCATTCCCACTACCCCGACAGCCTGTACTGCAAGAAAAACCACATGCCACTTTTTTATCCGGAAACCTTTTTCTTTATAAAGCCAGCACAATATAAATAACGCCGGTGCAGTCTCCCGCAGGAAATTGGACAGATTTGCAAGTCCCATCTCCCAATCGAACTTCCATACTAACAGACTGTGTCCGTCAAACAAATGAACCAGCATCGCCAGACTCAATATCGGCATAAAAGCAAAATAACCGACGCACAGTCTGAAAAAAGATTGCACGCTATGGTGCTTCAGCAATACGAAAGGCAATCCCAATGCAAGCAATAACAATACCATGCCACATACTACCACCAACACATCAAAAGGAAGCCTCTCTGACTGTCCCGCTTGCATAGCCAAATACAAACCCACGCCTTGTGCACGTTCTACATCCAGCATAGTCACCAGCGCCAACAACATCATCGCTGCAATAAGGGTCACTACTACAGTATTCCATCGTAATAATCGCTTTTTCAACAGTCTGCCCCCTTTCTACAATTCCAGCGGAAGACGCAGTTCCATTGTCAACACATACAGCCCAAATGCAAACATCCATATGTAAAAAACGAATGCATATTTCCTGTAACCGGCATCAGCCTGAATCATACCCTCAATAAAAGATAAAATCAACACAATACCTAACGCCATGATTCCAAAGGTAGCACGTTCAGGAAATGTAGGTGACAGAATCATTGCGCCAAAGGCCAACACAGCCATTATCAACAGCATGATCTGAAAAGGATGCAGACGCTTCTCTAACTTCAAATACAGTCCTAAAAAGATCAACAAGAACAATACCGTAGGAAACAGTACCTCCGTTCCGGCACTGAGCATCGTAAGACATCTTTCATATATTATTTTCCACAAAGGCGCCTCTTCCACAAAGGCACTTCGCACAAAATTACCCGGAGCTGCCACTACCAATATACTGCCGCAAATGGAACTGATACTTCCCAGCCACATCCAAATGGGGACTTTTCTTTTCAACATCCCGGCAAAATATCCAATTACGATCAGACTCAGACAAAAGCTGGCCGGTCCCATATTCTCATTGCTCCAGCCGCTGATCAGACCCAACGGAACGATCCAAAAACATACCCCTTTCAAAGACTTTGCTTCCGGATCCTTCACCTGTCGCATGTAGATCAATACAAACAATAGGATCCACCCGGTGGAGTACAGATAATTGGCTGACCCGGACTGCCAGAACATGCTCAGTTTTACATCTCCGTTTAAACTGATCAGTAAGATAAACGCAGTACAGAAACTCCTCCAATTTTTTGCCCCCGCCAAAACACAGAGCAACCGGCACAATGCAATGGTCATCGCTATATTTAAAATATCGGCAAACAGTTCTCCCCCCATCAGGGTAAACTGCAGCAAACCGTGGGTAATACTTCTGCCGCCCCAGTTCATGTAGTGCCACACCTGACTCTGAATCACATCCCACGCCGTTGCCAAAGGCTCTCCTGTGGCCAGGTTCGTAGCGTACCAAAAGTCATCCATCATGAAAACTACTTTTCGGTGGAGCATAAATTCCAATACGGCAAACAACAAAGTAGTCGCCAACATGATATAAACACACAGGCGGTGTCTTTTCACATTTTCCCTCATAGTTTTATCCTCTCCTCATCCATCAAGCATCCCCGGATGATCACAGCATCTTAAAACGCCGTCTCATTATTGATCACGCCCGTACTGTGTATAAACAGCACATCCTGATCATCAAACTCCACAAAATTGCCGATCATCACTTCGTTTAAATACCGCGCATCCAAAATCGTGATCTTGGCATATCCCTCTACCAATAGGGGCGCCAGGCTGCTGCCGAAAGAATCCCGGAAGATTACCAGTTCTTTCTCCGTGGAAGCATTAGGATTGTCAATGGTGATCACCGACAGAGAACCGGACAAGAACATTTCATAGGGATCCCTGCCTGCAGCCTTACCTGCATCATACATGGAGATCTCTTTGCTGGTTTCATGATTGATGATGGTACACTCTGCAAAATCTTCATGCTCCAGATAGGTAATGCTGTCAGGTTCAATAGGCAGCGCCAACTGACCATAATAAACACCATAAAAAGGCGTATCCGGCGTCACAGCCTCATATTCGGCCTCTAGCTTCACTCCCATGGCGTCACCCAAGACTTTAGCCACATCCACAATACACTCCTGCCTCCAGTGGGTATCTGTATAGTAAAAATCCTCCACAGAAAGCAGTCCGGTAATATCAATGTATGCCATATCAGGAAGATTTTCCTGCAAATATGCGAACATCTTCTCATAGTCATAGGCCGGATAACCGTTCTCCTCTGCCAGGAAAAAATTCTTGTCAGGAATCACTGCGTGATAGACCTTCACGTCTGTCCCTGCCATATATTTATCATATATGGACCGGAATTTTTTCACAGCCTTGCTCAAAGCTTTTTCTGACAAGGGATAATCCAGCTTGCTCACATAACCGTCCGCAATGTATACATCATTGTTATCAGACTGTCCAAACAGGTATAAGTGAGTCATAGCCTTAATACTCCGAAAGGTATCCCGAAGGGGAAATTGATCCAAAGTATATTCCTCAAACTGCTGCATGAACCGGCCACTGAGGATCCCGTCCCATGAAATCCCGGGGAACTGGTCCAACACTCTTCTTTCCGTTGCAGAAAACTCATCGGCAGGTTTCAGCCACGCTGCAACGGACAAGCTGAAGAACAACAGCGCCACAACGCAGACATAAATTACATTTTTCTTTTTTTCATTCTTATTTTCTATTTTATTCTCTATCTTATTTTCTTTTCTGTTTTTCATCTTAATCTCCATTCTGCCGTGTAATTGAAAGCTGTCCCGCTACATTACTACACTAAAACCTAAAGTACAAGAATGGATTAAAAGATCCATCTACCAGATAACCGGTGGCAACTACTAAAATCGCCATCATAACAACAGGTTCCAGCACCGCTATCACCTTTTGAACACCCGGACGCTGAGTCGCTTTCGATACCAACATCTTGGGAAGGGGCGTTGAGCCTACGATCGCTATGATAAACATCACCAAATAACTGTTCACATAATACCCTGTCACTTCTGTCATAAAGGGTACACTGCCCACGCCCAGCATGGAACCTACTACAGAAAGCGCATCGCCCAGACCTGCCGAATCAAAGAGCACAAAGCTGAAGGTCACCAGGACCAGAATATATACATGACCGAGCACTTTCGTCTTCTCCAGCCACTTTAGCAGGAACGTCTTTTCTATGATCAGCAGGATTCCGAAATACAGTCCCCACACGATAAACGTCCACTCCGCGCCATGCCAAAAGCCGGTCAGCATCCAGACAAGAAAAACATTCAGCAAATGCCTGGGACGGGAACAACGGCTCCCCCCCAAAGGAATATACACATAATCCCTGAACCAGGTTCCCAGCGACATGTGCCATCTGCGCCAAAATTCCGTGGCACTCTTGGAGATAAAGGGATAATTAAAGTTCTCAATAAATTTAAATCCGAGCACACTCCCCAGACCGATGGCCATATCGCTGTAGCCTGAAAAGTCAAAATAAATCTGCAGAGACACTGCAATAGCGTACATCCAATAGAAAACGACCGACTTTTCATTGGCAGCTCTGAATGCAGCACAAAATTCACCCAGCACATTGGCGATCAGAATCTTCTTGCCCAAACCCAAGGCAAATCTGCGGATGCCATAAGCTATTTTGTCAAAAGTAATGCTTCTGTGCTTTAGCTGCTTCTCCACGTCGGAATATCGCACGATGGGACCGGCGATCAGCTGGGGGAACATGGTGATATAAGTAGCCAGGGAAATCAAGTTCTTCTGGGCCGCCACCTTTCCCCAATACACATCGATAATGTAGCTTACCAGCTGGAAAGTATAAAAGCTGATGCCTATGGGAAGCGCCACCTTTAACAGCGGCAGGGAAATACCGGTCGCCGCACTGAAATTGGTCAGGAAGAAATTGGCATACTTAAAATATCCCAACAATCCCAGACTGATGATTACCGAGCTGATCATGCACACTTTAGCCCAGGAGGTATCACGGAATTTTTCGATTAAAATACCAAATACATATCCCAGGCCAATGGTGGCTGCCATCAGAAACACATAGATTGGTTCTCCCCACCCATAAAAAACAAGGCTTGCCAAAAGCAAGACCATGTTTTTTACTGATCCGGGGACCAGATAATATGCAATTAATACCACCGGTAAGAAATAATACAAAAACGGTATACTTGAAAATAGCATACAAATTCTCTTTCTTTCAAACTGTAATTGTCAATACCAACGCGGATCACTTAAAAGCAATTACTCTGCCAGGTTCTCCTGTACGGAAACTACTGCCGCATCACCGTAAACGGTTGTGATAGCTGTCTCGAATGCATCGATAACCATGCCGTTACCAAAAGCAGAAACAACATAATCTTCACCAACAGTCACAATGATCAGCTTCTCAGGGAAACCGCACATCCACTGGTTGTTCAGGGTTGCATCCTTGATACCGGAAACAACAGTCTCAACATTTGCTGCGTCTGTCACATGGTAAGCAGCACTTGTAAAGTTGTTGGCCATCATCATGTTCATCATGGCAGCCACATCATCGGTCATGTCAATCGCCTCTGCAGGGATGCAGAAAGAATAAATAAGCATGTCCTTTGCGCCTTCTGCGGTCACGTCAAACTTAGCAGGAGCATCCATCACCATAGACTCACCATAACCGCCGCCGATGGGGAACTGAATATCCTGAGAAGCAGATGCCTTGTATTCGTCCCAGGTCTTGGTAAGGATCTCGTTTGCGTCTGCAATTTCAACTTTTACTGTTTCATTCTCGGTGGTTCCCTTATTTTCTCCGTTTTCTGCATTGCCGCAAGCTACGCATGCGAAAGTCATCGCTGTTGCAAGTAATAATACTAATAATTTTTTCATTTAAAATCTCCTTTGCATTACATTAATTGTATCAAGTAATATTATAAACAATAATCCGCAATACATCAATATTATTCCCGCTTTTTATATATTTATAATATTTTCAATCAGTCATGCCGCGAACAGCAAATTCGCGCAACAAAAGAAGCACCGCAGATGAATCTCCGCGGCACTTCTTTATAATAATCTTACATTCAGTTAGCTAAATGAATAACGGGCAAACCCATTATTTTGCACGCTTCTTGCCGTACCAAAGGATAACAGCCAGGTAAGCTGCGCAGAATACTGCACCGATTACATAAGCAACGCCCCAAGGAAGACCGAAACCGATCTTAGCGTTTGCAAGATAGGTCATGGTAACGAATGCGTAGAAACCACCGGGGATCAGAGGCATCCATACAAACTTAGCCTTCTTGTTCTCGAACATCCAAACAGCGATTGCCATGAATGCGAACAGGGACAGAGTCTGATTGGACCATGCAAAGTATCTCCACAGAATGTTGAAGCCGTTAGCGTTCATCTTAGCGAATACCAGGATTCCTGCAACGATAGCGAAGATCACTGCAGACAGGCCTAAACGCTTGCTGTTGGTGCTCTGGTCGATCTTGAAGGACTCAGCAATAGTAAGTCTCAGACCACGAAGAGCAGTATCACCGGAAGTGATAGGCAGAATGATGATACCAAGCAGAGCAACGATACCACCGATAGGTCCTAACAGATCCTTACATACAGCACCTACAGTACCGGTAGCACCGGAAGCCAGAGCTTCACGCATACCAAGGTTGTAAACGCCCATTGCCGCTGCAGCCCAAACCATAGCGATGAAGCCTTCCAGGATCATCATGTTGTAGAATGTCATACGACCCTGCTTCTCACTCTTCATGGTACGAGAGATGATGGAAGTCTGGGTGGAATGGAAACCGGAAAGGATACCACATGCAACAGTAATGAAGAAGGTAGGGATGAAACGCTGTGCAGTGAAGTAATCACCGTAGCTGAATGCTACAGCTGCACCGTCTTTCATAACGAAAGCGGCCATGAAAGGGGTATACCAATCATCCCAAAGGTTAACCAAGGGATAACCCTTAATGAACAGACCGATAAATACGCCAACAGCGGAGAAGAGCAGGATTCCACCGAAGATAGGGTAGATGCGGCCGATGATCTTGTCGATGGGGAATACAGTTGCAATCAGATAATAAGCAAAAATAGCACCGTAAATAACCCAAGTGGAAACGGAAGTAGCCTTGCCGTCAAAACCGAATACCTGAGTAGCAGCGATGTCACCGGGTGTGTAAATAAACACAGCACCTACCAGTAACAGCAGCAGGCATACAAATACGTTGTATACTGCGAAAACTTTCTTGTTGCTGTAGCGACGGATCATCTCAGGCATCTGAGTACCGCCGTCACGCAGACAGATCATACCGGAGAAATAGTCGTGCATAGCACCACCGATAATGTTTCCGATAGGAATGGTGATAAAAGCGATGGGTCCAAAGAGGATACCCTGGATAGGTCCAAAGGTTTGTACAAATTACCACAAACAGAAAAGTTTATAAATTCTTTATAAAGTTTCTTAATACCATCTTTATCCCTTGTTAATGCCATCTTAACACAGTCTTAACGCCGCATTAACGCCCTATGGTATACATCTTCTCTTACCATTCCGGGGACCAAATACTACGGCAAAATATTTCCTCCTGCCAGGAAAATCTGATACCAGTCTTCTCTGGAAAGCTGCACATCGCATGCTCCGCAGATCTCGTTAAATCTTTCTACATTCATGGTCCCTGCCAGCACCTGCATATTGGCAGGGTGACGAAGCAGCCATGCCACCGCCATTGTGGTAGCAGACACACCATATTTCTCACCGATCTCCGCCAACTTCCGGTTCAGCACCCCGAAATCATCATTCTGTAAAAATACGCCTTTGATCATACCGTACTGGAAGGGAGACCAGGCCTGAATGGTGATATCCTTTAATCTGCAATAATCCAAAATACTGCCATCCCGGTCCACAGCGCCGCCTGTCAGCATATTTACTTCCAAACCATTACTGATCATGGTGGAATGGGCCGCACTGACCTGCATCTGATTGGCTGCAATAGGCTGTTTTACGCATTTCTTTAGCAGTTCGATCTGCATGGGCTTCATATTGGAAACACCAAAATAACGCACTTTTCCGGCTCTTTCCAGTTCATCAAAAGCTGCGGCCACCTCTTCCGGCTCCACCAGTGCATCCGGTCTATGCAACAACAAAGCATCCAGATACTCCATACCCAGGCGCTTCAAAATACCTTCTACAGAAGAAACAATATGTTCCCTGGAAAAATCAAACATCACCCCGGGAACGATTCCGCATTTGGACTGAACGAAAATATCCTCTCTCTTGATGTCTGTCATTTTCAACGCTTTCCCGAAAAGTTCTTCACAGGCACCTCTTCCGTAAATATCAGCATGGTCAAAGAAATTCACACCCTGTGCCACTGCGTTTTCAATATGCTTTGCCGCCCCTGCCGGATCCAGCTTGTTCAATCTCATACAGCCCAAAACAATCGCCGGAACCTGTAAGCCTGTAGTACCAAAATTCACTTTTTTCATGGAAATACCTCCCTAGCTTGATCATCTTTAAACTCTATTTCTCCAATATCTCCAGATTCACGTCCGAATGTTCCAATTCTCTGGAATACCGGTACACAATCCGCTGAATATCCTTGGCAGATAGTGTACCGTTCTGTTCTTTCCATTTGGCTGCAAACATTTGGTAAAGAATAGCAACGCTATCTACAGACATTCTTATCTTGCCTATTACATTGTCATCATACACTGCGCCACAAAAATATGTAAAAACAAAATATACCAGCAGCTGTTCAAAGATGATTTCCATCTTCAAACCGGCACAGGATTCCCCAATGCACCATTTGTCAAACTGCTCCCGAAGAGCCTGATAACCTTGTACGCCCTCTCCATACAAAGTCTTCCGGCACTGCTCCAGATAATCTTCCCAATCATCACTCAGATGCTCCAGCCGGTCTAATCGTCCAAACACCGTTTGGGAATGACAGAAGCACTCATCAGCATTATCGAAAAATACCTTCAGTTGCTGCTCTATTTCCGGGAGCATTTCTGCCAGATTCGCTTCTTCCCCGTATTTCTCAAAAACATCTGCCAGATCAAACAGATCACTTTCTTCAAGGATTTCCTGCATTTCTTCTGCCATATTTTGTATCAGGGCCGTCCTCACCGCCATGGATAAGCGGCGATTTTGCAGTATTGCCAGCATAATCTTTCTTGCATCCTCTAAATAGGAGAAAAAGAAGGGATCAAAATCTTCAAATTCTTCCCATTCTTCCTCTTCCGCTTCTATCTCCTCTTCCACAAAACTCACCGGTTCTTCCTGCTCCAGGATAATTCTCGCCACTTCCGGACAAGAGATCGCCAATGTAATCTCTCGCAGATTCTCAAACTCTTCGATATGCCTTGGATAATTCCTACATGTAAAACAAAGGCTCTCCTCGCCCAACTGCTGATACATCTCACAAAGATTATCCTCTTTCAAAAAGGCACAGCGCTTATGGCAATCCTGCTTAAACACGCCTTCCTCCCAATCGATCCGTTTACGCAAAACTTCTCCGTAATCGCAGGTTTCGGACTCATATCGCCCAAGAGCTGCTTCATCAATCACAATCTGCCATCCGGCACAGCACGTGGCTTCACACCGGTCTGCAATACACTTAAATTGCTCATAATAATTTGGCCTTACATAGAACATGAAATGAGGACCTCCTTTGTTGCCATGTTCCCACTTTTGGGGTGCATACTCCATCGTCAAAACTCTTTATTTATTGTATACTACACATTCAACAACACAAGTGCCGGCAAAATCGCTCCAAGTGTTATCCACTGCCTCTTATCCAATCGTTTTTTCAACATCAGAATTCCGGTCCCCTCTTTGGTATGATCCGGATACAATTACCATTTTATCCTAACAGCAGCATTCTGTGAATACCCCAAATCTTTCTCCGGCATATCTGCTATAGGCATTCCTGTAATATAATGTTATAATATGCTCGACTGCCTGATTCCTACGGATACAGCAAAGATGCCCGCCAGCAGAAAGGAACCCTATGGAACGAACCCTTACCTACAATATTACACAAAATGACATACCCAATACCATTCATAGCTTTTTGCGGGCCAAGGGATATTCCTCTCAGATCATTAAGGAATTGAAAAAAGAGCCGGAAAGAATCCTGATCGACGGCAAGTGGAAGTATACGAAACATACGCTGAAAGCCGGCGAAACCCTGACCTTACATATTCAGGAAGAGGGGATCTCTGAAAAGATAACTCCTGTCCCCATGGAATTGGATATTGTATATGAAGATGAAGATATTATGGTGATCAACAAGCCGGCGGGTATGCCCATCCATCCTTCCCTGAACAATTACTATAATTCTCTGGCCAATGGACTTGCCTGGTATTTTGAAAAGCAGGGCAAGCCCTTTATCTTCCGCTGCGTAAACCGGTTGGACAAAGACACCTCCGGCCTGACCCTCATTGCCAAGCATATGCTCAGTGCAGGGATCCTGGCACCCATGGTGGCTGCAAGAGAAATTCACCGGGAATATCTGGCTATTGTCAGTGGCCGTATCTGTCCCGCATCCGGCACCATAGACGCTCCCATCTGTCGGACAGAAGATTCTATCATTGAACGTCATGTTGATTTTGAAAAAGGCGAACGGGCTGTGACCCATTATCAATTATCAGAATACAAAAATGGATGCAGTCTGCTTTCCATTCATCTGGAAACAGGCCGCACCCATCAGATCCGTGTGCATATGAAACATATCGGCTTTCCGCTTATTGGGGATTCCTTATATAATCCGCTATACGCCGGGGATGATACTATTCTTCCGCCGGATACCCAAGAAGTCCTGCCATCCTGTAATATCCGCAAGTGTATTACCCGCCAGGCCCTGCACTCTCACAGACTGCAGTTCACCCACCCCATTACCGGAGAGAGCATGGACTTTGTTTCTCCCCTGCCGCCGGATATGGCGAGGGTAATGGAGAGAGCCCAAAACAATATATGACACTTTCCCATCACTTAATTTTTCTTTTCAATTTATATTGTTCAGCATTTCAATTACCGCGTCCCTGTTGTTCTCAATTGCATGGGGCAGTTCAAGCACCACCTTGTCTGTGCCCGATATGTAAACGTCCTTGGCAATATTCATAGCGGCAACGATCGGCTTGTCCGAAAGCCAGGTCTTTGCCACGGGCTCAATATTGGGCCAGAGAATGATCTCCGCCGAGATATACTCGTAGAGAGACGGATAGCTTGCCCACATTCCGTGATGCGCAAACTGAACCATATCAGACTTCAGATATTCACCGTACATTTTTTCAAGTATTCTGCCCGAGGTATGCGTGGTGTCTGCCAAAAGCATTGCGGATTGATCGCACAGTGTTACCCTGATTACAAGTGATGTACCGTTTACGTAGTCAAAACATTCTACCGGCAAGAAGTCTTCAACCGTGAAAAGCACCTCGACCTTACACTCGCCGAATTTGAATACCTGTCCCGAGTGTGCCTTTACCACTTGTGCACCGGGAATGAGCTCCGCACATTTTCTGTATATGCCCTCAACGAGTCCCTGACCGTCTTCAACCACACCGTCTTCTCGCGTATAGGAATACATCGGAGCGTTTGCAAAATTGAAAATGACCTTTTCTACTTTGACGGCAGTATCACTGCCGTGCTTTTCAATAAACTCCTCAAACGCTTCCTGATGATCTCCGTGAGGATGGGTAATGAACCAGGCCGCTATAACGATATTCTCTTTGTCGACAGCAAGCTCCCCAAGTATTTCGTACATAAAGTCGGGGCGCTCTGCATATTTGCATCCGCCATCGTGAACGAGAAATCTTCCGTCAGCCAGACGGTAAATATATCCCTGACCGCAGTTCATAAACGCAGGCTGCCCTACCGCGCAAAGCAGAGGCGTGCAGATCTCTTCAAAACTGCCGCAATCCTCGTTAGCGAAGCTGGAGAGATCGCCGTGTACAGTTCGTACCGCGCCGCTGTTTTTTGTATAATATGCGTAAATATATTCTTCTTCACCCTTAAACGCCGCAAAAAGATTTCCGGCAACCGTACGTTCAACCACCTTCTCATATCCTTTTGCCTGGACTTCGGCACAATAGTCTAAAAATTCGCCCACCGAAGTATCTGCAGTGAACGTCATCTCGGTTCCGTTGCCGCAATCCACCTTTTCAACATTTCCCTTGTAGTAATATAATCTCTGCATCATTTTCACTCCTTTACAGTTGTCTGGTTCGTATCTTCCAGAGTAATCCTGGATAAGCGTATATCCTCCGGCTGGGGCGGGTAAAAGCTGGGGTAGCTGGGATAATAATCATATTCCTTGTCCGGTTCGTCAGCAAAGACCACTTTCAGGATGTGTTCGCCCTTTTGGAGGGAAATGGTAGTCTGCACATCATACCATTGCTGCTCATCTGTGGCATTATGTAAGGAAATGCTTCCCAGCTTCCGGTCATCTTCATCGAAAAGCCAGATTTCCGAGCGGGGACAGTTGGTACCTACGCGGCAGGTGATGGTGTAGACACCCGCGGAGGCTGCATCAATGGAATAAAGAAGAAAGGTTCTCTGAGCCCGGATATCTTTGCCAAGGGAGTAAAGGTACCATTCTCCATTTTCCGGTTCCTGCTTGATCCTGGTGGAAGAAAGGCCGTTTGCCTGAATAGCAGGGATCACCAGATGCTTCTCCAAAACGTGTGTTATACCAAAATCTTTCTGTTGAAATCTTCTGGTCTTCATAATGGCTTTCAAAACATAATAGGCATTTTCTCTCAGGATAGCTGTGGTAATCTTGCCGTTTTGGTATGCCAATACTGCCTTTTGGGTCTCATCAGGATATCCAAAGGGCATTTTTATGTTGTTGCCGCTTACAATTTCATCGTCCAGAGATACGCTGTTGCGCCAATCGGTCATGACAGCGCCGTCGTATTTCCACTCGTCGCGCAGTACACCCCGTAGGAGCTGGGAGTGGTTGGAAGCGTGGAAACCATTGATGAGATTGTAGGAGGTCATAACGAAGGCGGGGTTAGCTTCCTTGATTGTGATTTCAAAGCCCTTCAGGTAGATCTCGCGCAGGGCTCTTTCGCTTACAATGCTGTTATTCTTGAAACGGTGATATTCGCAGTTGTTGGCGGCAAAATGCTTGATAGTGGCACAAAGTCCTTCGCTCTGTACGCCTTTTACCAGAGCGGCCGCAGTCTTGCCGGTGATCAAAGGATCTTCGGAAAAATACTCAAAATTTCTGCCGCAGAGAGGATTCCTGTGGATATTCATGGCAGGAGCCAACAAAATGTCAACGCCGGTATGGTAGCCTTCGTAGCCCATTGCCCGACCGATCTCATATTGGAGTTCTTCATCCCAGGAGCAGGCTGCCAGGGTGCTGCAAGGGAAGTAAGTGGTACTTACGGAACGGCGGATTCCGGCAGGACCGTCAGCCGTCTGGGGATTCGGCACCCCGTATTTCTTTAGATTGCCGATACCGGATGTACCCAGAGGAAAAGCCGGCGGCTGTCCCTGAGATAAATGGATCAGTTCATCGACGGAAAGCTGATTGATAAATTCGCCCAAAGTTGCCTTGTTATCAGCTACATCGTAAAGGGAGATGGACCCCTGGATAGACAAATCATAAGTGCCTTCCAGTTCAGACATTTCTGATTTAAACCTTCCCCGCTCAGAACTTTCCAATTCAGTCATTTCGTAGGTGCTTCCGTCAAAACGAAGCTGTAATTGCTCGGTTACAACATTCTCGCCTGCTTGATAGGTACCGCAGGGAAAAAGTTCACGGATGGATTTTCCCAGAAAGAGTTCATAGCTGCCTTTTTCCATAACCCAGGCTGCAGTATGACCTGTGGCACCGGTCTCGTCAAAGGAGACCATATTTTTTAGAGGAAAACTGATCTCAATATGCTCACATTGGCCGGGAGCCAGTTCCCTGGTCTTTTTGTAACCTTTTAACTCAATGGCAGGTTTTTCCAAAGCGCCTGCCGGAGGCATGATATATGCCTGCACTATCTCTTTCCCGGAAAACTTTCCTGTGTTTTTGATATCGGCAGAAAGTATCAGCAATTCTCCTTCGATCCGATAAGCGCAATTAGAATAAGTAAAATCGGTATAAGACAGACCATAGCCAAAGGGATATAGGACTTTATCTTTCGCAAAAGTTTCAAAGTAACGGTAGCCCACGTAGATTCCTTCTTTGTACTCCGTGATAAGAGGATCGTAGTCGAAGCACCGGGAAGAGGGATAATCCTCGTAGCGGTACGCGATGGTATCCACAAGCTTACCGCAGGGAGTTGTGTCACCGCAAAGCACGTCTGCAATGGCAGTGCCGCTCTCCATGCCGGCACAATAAATCAAAAGAGCAGATTTTAATTTGGGATATTCCTCAAGAAAAGAAAGGTCCACGGTGGAAGCAATATTGAGAAGCACCACCACATTTTGGAGGTTTGAACGTTCAATATTTTCAAACAGTCTCTTTTCCTTGTCAGAAAGATCAAAATAACCTACGTTTTCTTCATAGTCATCAATTACCGCGTCGTTAGATTCTCCGCTGTAGGCATTCTCGTTCATGTCCGTGTGAGTTTTTTTGCTCAACTTGCGGTCTGCGCCTTCTGTGCCAAAGCGCCGGAAAGTGACGATTGCTACATCGATTTCTTCAGCCAACGCGTTGAGCTGATCCACATCATATTCCGATGTATGCGAGGCCAATTCTACAGAGTGTTCGCAAAAAGTAAACTTTCCTGCTTCTGCTTTTTCCCTAAGTCCCTGAAGTAAACTTTTGACATACTCGCACAAAACTGCGCCGGAGCCACCGCCTCCGATGATCAGATCCAGGCACTCTTTGCCAATGAAGCCTACTTTGCAGCCGGTCTGCAAAGGCAGTACCCGGTCAGTATTTTTTAAAAGGACCATGCCTTGCGCGGCGGCCTCTCTTGCAATCTTGTAATTATTTGAAAGGTCAAGCATATTATTCATATCAAATCCCTCCTAAATGGAATTATAAATCGCGTGTAGAATATTTACAATACCAATATTCATGCCACAAAAATAGAACTCCCAAAATGGAGTTCTATTCGAACGTGTTCTCTTTAATTAGTCGTAATTTTCATACTTCACGGCTTGAGCCCCTTGCAAGATCAGCGATTTACTTATCCAAGCTTTTCATTGTCGGGATTTTATGTCAATTTAATTTATTATGACCTTTTTCCCTTTAATAAGCCGTTTTTGAGTATGACTCGTTTACTTTTCGTACTTTACTTAGATGCAATGCTTTTACTTTTATGCCTTCATCCTCAAGTGCATTTTTAACATCATCCGGAAAGTGCGATATAAATTGCTGGTACATCATCTGTTCCCCCTTTACCAAATAGCCTTATCAGATCGTCACCTGATTTCCGGCAGCAAAAAAGCGCCAGGTAAATCGCAGATATTTCTGCAATCTACTGACGCTATTAATACAATCTTTTGCAAAAGAAAACAACCGGACAGGTTTGTACCTGCTCGATTGCTTAGTATAACTATAACACAGTTTTTTTCGTTTGGCAATTGATGGATTGTAGAGGATTTGTAGATTTTTTGTAGAGGATTTGTAGATGGCTCCCGAAATGAAGATCCAAAATGATCCTATAGTTGCACGAAGCGGAGATGTAACTATGCGATGACATTGGACCCATGAACGCCAATCCTACCGCACCTCACTGACATAAGTTTCATAAAACATCAATGGGGAGGTATAGAAATATCCACACCGCCCCATCAGTTGATGTTATTTAGTTAGTTCTAAAATTTTACTTAAGTCCCACTGAGATAACCACCTGCGTGCCGTCTGTACTAACCTGTAACATGGTATTTCCTTTTTCCCATTTATAACCAGCGAGCCCTGTGGTTTCATTCTGAAACAGTTCACCCTCATCACCACAGATATCAACTAACGCTTCAACAATGCTGTCATATAACGCTTTGGGCTTTTTCGCAGACGAAAAATCAAGCTCAACTTCCTTCAGCTGGTCTTCAAGGAATTTAAAGGTTGCTGTGGCAGTCTGTCCATAAAGATTATAATTGTCTTCTGAAACATAATATGTATAGTCTTCAAAAGATTGCGGTTTGTCCGGCTCCTCCAGGAGAGAATACGGCACTAAGTTTTTGACCTGTTCCACAGTAATATCCCAGAACATATCATCAAACCGAAATTCATCACCCGATTTAAACATTTTCAAATCAATGTTTAATTCTGCATCATCTACGGCTTCCAGAAGATGCTCATTTCCTTTGAAAATATCCTTCACTGATTCAACATAATCTTCAATCAACTGATCCGTTTTGTCAGAGGAAGCATATGCGTTCTCATCATAAATAGAGTTTCCCTCTCCAGCTGCTTTTAGATCATGAAGTTTTTCGCGTTGCGTAATCCCTAAAATTCTATAAGATTGCCCAATTATATCGCTTCCATTACGCTCTGCTGTTTTTACAACAAACATTAGGCCTACAAACGATACAACAAATAGCGCGATAATTATTTTTGTTTTTGTCTTCATATTATCTCGCCTCATCATACACTACTAGTGAATATCACATGGACACCAATCGAAAGTCAGCTTACCACATCCTGTATGAATCTGCTTACAATCGTGAAGTCCATTCTCTACAAGTACTCTTGAACATTCTGTGCACATGTAGTAACCAGTACTCCAATAGTAGAACACTAAACAATCTTTATCCGAACAACTATATCCTTTACCATACATATCCTCTTCACCAGCACAAACAGTCAGAGCGTTTCCTCCACAGTAATGACATAAAAATCTGGCCGCACGTGACTCTTCATCTGTATGATTTTCCTCTGTATGCTCTTCATCCACAGGGTTTTCTTCTATCTGGGACGTATCTTCTGTAATTGCATTTTCAGATTCATGTGCAAATACAACCGGGGAACTAGTAAGAATAAAAATAACAGATAACAGAACCGATAAAAACATCTCAATTTTTTTCATTTGTTCTCTTCTGCAAATATATTCCAACAAACATTAAAATATATTTTTCTTCCTTTGGAACGAATTTCAATATCAATACTACTTATGTACCATAAAGAGTCTAGTCCGTTGGGGAAGCCGCTATAAACATGATAACCGTACTACCCAGAGTAATACTTCAATTTATATACAATGTAATTCATTCTTTTATTGAAATTTACCCTCAACTATATTAGACCGCCAAATGGGAGTTGTATAATACCATTAATATTATTTACTTATTTCCTTACTTATATTTTGCAAGTTTATTACGTATTCAGATTCCACTTACAAAAGGAGAACAATGATCGTAACGAATTTATTTTCTTTCCAAGAAAGAACATAAGATGTGTCATTGCCGAATGCTTGTACTCTAGCATAAAAAAAGTTATTTTACCTCAACCTTATTCATAAAGGATCCAAGGTATATTTTACGCATAATCGACACCAGAAATAAAAAAGTGGATCTTAATGTATCCCGTTAATCCCTCCTATCCAAAAGCATTTACCGTTTTTCTATACTTGCATTATAACAAGAATATACATTCCTGCCCATATATATATCATCCTTAAATATTCCTATATAAGAGCATAAATAACCATTTATCAACAGTAATTTTTTATGTACAACAGATATCAGCTTCGCACTTTACAAGCTACCTTCGTGGTATATCATACTTCCATATCGCAAGTGGAATAATATGAGAGGCAGAGCTCCTTATTGGGAATATATGCCACACTTTTTGTATGACCTACTCAACACAGAAAATGAGTGTTTTATATATGCTGTTCAATATTGGATTAAAGACCAGAAATTAACTATGTTCTTCAATAATCCAGAAAATTTAGTTAAAGAGAATATAAAAGATTTAGCCGGATCTGGCAGTATTTTTAAACATAGTAGCGTAAACATTGATGTTGATAAGCTGTTAGACAACTATATTGATATTTTATTACAGCGTAAAATTTGAATTTTACACTCTCTATCATCTAATCAAAAACTCTTTCCATCATAACGATAGAAAGAGTTTTTTGATTTCCTCATAATGCTCTGAACAAATGCCACTGTAAAAATCACAATAAAAACCCTCACAGTTTCCTGTGAGGGTCATAGTCCACTATAGTCTTCTACAGTCATTTATAGAATTATTTAGTAATTCGCACATTTTTTTTTGCATCTTTGGCTTAACATTGGCTTAAATTGGTTTAAATTTTGGTTTAAACCGTTCTATACTCGCCTATACACGCCTAAAAGTAGACTTTTGTAGAGATTATTTATCAAGCGACTTCATTGTTGGGA
>SVFF01000005.1 GCA_015057005.1 Lachnospiraceae bacterium
AATGTGTTCAGCTGACATTTACTAATCGGTCGAGGGCTTGACCAAGGCTGGGAAACGCAAGTGATTGTGGAAGAGACAAGAGAGTTATCCAAGAGGTAACGAAAAGGATGTAAATGAAAACTTCTGATGAAGTGATCATAAAAAAGATAAAACGATTCAGTGTTCGGTTTTGAAGGTATAAACAGTGAAGAGAGTAGATTAACTACTCTCTTTTTTTGTGTTACAGGAAAAACCTTGTCATACTCCCGTGTGAAAGTTCGTTCTGTAAAGCAAAACTCTCCGGGAGGATGCGCGCTCGCGCGAAGGAGAAAATGTCGCATGCGACAACGCTCGGTGCGAGAGTCCGTTTACGGACTCTTTTTTTGGGGAGAAGGAGGCCTGAGGAGGCATTGCAGAAGGGCGTTGTCAGCCCCATGCGGTCTTAGAGGAGAAAAATAGTAAAAAGATACCACAGCAGATAAAAATGTCTGCTATACAGCTACAAAAAAAGAAATATGTCTTCCGTACAAAGAAGTAAGCTATAAAACGATAACAAAAAAACGAGTTAGCAATAATTTCCGGAAGAACGGCGGTCTTTTGCGGAAAAAAGCTGCTATAGACCGCACGAAGGATGGAGCTAAGGCAATGGACGCATTTTCAAAAGAGTGAAAGATGAAAAGTTGTTGTTCTTTCTGAAAAGCGCTTGTATATATCCGCTTCGTCCACTTGTCACTTTCCGATTCCTATCTTGTAATGACCGATAATCCCATGTTACAATTAGAAAAGATAATTAGTACTAATTTATCATTGCAATTTGAGAGGCACACATGTCAAAATTAAATTTTGTATCGAAAGAATTGATAACAAAAGGCTGGTCTTCAGATAAAAAGTATTGTGTTACAGATGAAAGCGGTGCCAGATATTTGCTGCGTTTGTCGGATATTTCCCAATACAATGCCAAAGAAATAGAATTTCAGATGATGAAAAAGGTGGCGGCTCTGGGAGTGCCTATGTGTAGACCGATAGCCTTTGGGTGCTGTGATGAAAATCTGATTGACGAGGAATGTGTTGGCGATGAAGAACATGTGCATGCTGAAAAATATGTTTATTCTTTGCAGGAGTGGATTGAAGGCGGCGAGGGAGGCGGAGATGCCGAAGAATTAATGCCAGGGTTTTCAGATACAGAACAGTATGTGTATGGTCTGGAGGCGGGCCGAATCTTAAAGAAGATTCATTCCATTCCGGCACCGTCAGAGTTGGAAGATTGGAGTATCCGCTTTAATCGAAAGCTGGATAACAAAATAAAAAAGTATGGAGAGTGTCCGCTTAAATATCAAGGCGGTGAAGCGTTTGTTGACTACATAAATGCCAATCGGCATTTACTGAAGGGCAGACCTCAGGTGTACCAGCACGGAGATTATCACATCGGCAACATGATGATCGACCAGGATGGGAAATTGCAGATCATTGATTTTAACCGAAGTGATTTTGGAGATCCCTGGGAGGAGTTCAACCGAATCGTGTGGTGTGCACAAGCCTCTCCTTTGTTCGCATCAGGAATGGTGAATGGTTATTTTGATGGGCAAGTGCCAATGGAATTCTGGAAACTGCTGGCATTGTATATAGCCGGCAATACTTTGTCCTCCATCTATTGGGCCATTCCTTTTGGTGAAGCCGAGGTCAATACCATGATCAACCAAGCAGCAGAAGTACTGGAATGGTATGATCATATGAGGAATCCGGTTCCTAAATGGTATTTTGAAGGGTATTATTTGCAGGAGATTGATGGTGTACCCTTCAAATTGAAAAGTCCATTCGATTTTTCTTTTCTAAATAAGTATGGCAAAGTATTCCAAGTTTTTGATGATCAGGATTCGGGCAATATCTGTTTTGGCACAGAGAAGGATGGAGAGCGTTATTTTGTAAAATTTGCAGGAGCGCCTACGGAAAGAAACAGTATTACACCAGAAGTGGCGGTTGCGCGTATAAAGGAAACTTTAGCGATTTATCAGGATCTGCAGCATCCCAATCTGCTGGAATTAGTTGCAGCTGAAGATATCGGTGGAGGTTATGCCCTGGTATTTAAATGGACGGACGGCGTTTGTATGGGGCGCATGTATCCGGCTGCCCATCAGCGATTTATGCAGCTTCCCATAGCGGAGCGTCTGAAAGTATTTGAAGATATTCTGAGCTTTTTTGAGCATATGGCAGCACAGAATTACGTAGCAATTGATTTCTATGATGGGAGCATCATGTACGATTTTGCCTTGCGCAAGACCAAAATCTGCGACATAGACTACTTCCGGGAAATGCCTACAGTTAATGATATGGGCCACATGTGGGGAAGTTCTCGTTTTCAGGCTCCGGAGGAGTATCAGTTGGGTGCGGATTTGGACGAAATTACAAATGTTTACACCCTTGGTGCTACCGCCTTTGCACTGTTTGGGGAGTACTATCGCACCAGAGAAAAGTGGCAGTTGAGCGAGGAACTTTTTGCTGTTGCGAAAAAGGCAGTGAGTGATAACAGAAGTGAAAGGCAACAGAGTATTAGAGAGTTTAGTATGGAGTGGAAGGAAGTACTATTATGCAGATTTATTTAAGAAAGTACACAGATGAGTACAAGCAGAAAGTAATTGAGCAAATCGCCAAATTTTTTGGATTTCACATCAACTTAGCAAACAGTAGTGGAATAGTAAAAATTGATTATAGTATAGCTGAGAAAAATTTATCCAACTGGGTGAACGAGGAAAGCGAATTGTATTTGATTGTTGCACAGGATATTGTCGTCGGTTTTTTGAGAATCGGATATCGAGGAGACAATGTTGCTTGGATTGAAGATGTTTTTGTAGATGAAGAGTATAGAAACCAGGGAATTGCAACAGAAAGTATACAGCTGGCAGAGAAGATTATTGAAGAACGGGCAGGATATGATGCTGTCTGTATAGATGTTGTTCCTAGAAATAGCGCAGCACTAAGTTTGTATTATAAGCTTGGATATGACAAATTAAGTATTTTGACTGTTCGCAAAGACTTGAGCCCGAAAAAGGATAATACAACAGAGTTTATTTTGGGGCACAAATATAAGATATAGGAAAGTTTTATGAAAATCGACCGCTTAATTGGAATTATAACAACTTTACAACAAAAGAAGAACGTTACAGCCCCATACCTAGCTGAAAAATTCGAGGTTTCCCGTCGAACCATCAACCGTGACATTGAGGATATTTGTAAAGCCGGAATCCCTATTGTCACTACACAAGGCGCAAATGGTGGTATTTCGATTATGGAAGGCTTTTCCTTGGATACTACCGTTTTCACGGAGCAGGAACTGTCTGCCATATTCGCGGGCCTCAAATCATTAGACAGTGTTTCAAATTCTGCATCAGCTGAAAAATTGGCGCAGAAGCTTGGCGGGAGTTCTGCGATTAGACTGGCAGATAATATGGTGATCGATCTTTCGTCATTTTATAAAGATGATCTGGCTGCTAAGATTGATAGTATCAAACAGGCAATGAAAGAATCAAAGTGTATCACTTTTCATTACTGTTATAACAAAGGTGAGGCAGATAAGTTGATTGAACCGTATTTGATCGTGTTCAAATGGTCAGATTGGTATGTGTTTGGGTTCTGCAAGGAACGCCAGGATTTCCGGATGTACAAGCTCCGCCGCCTGTGGAATCTGCAGATTACCGAGGAAACTTTTGTTATCAGGGATATACCGGAGGAGAAGAAGCAATTCGGTTCTCATATGACGGATGATTATATTATCACTGCAGTGTACGATGCTTCTGTGAAATACAGGCTGGTGGAAGAATACGGTCCCAACTCTTTTACGGAGCAGGAAGATGGCAGGCTTTATACAGAGTGGGGATTTTCTACGCAGAAGAGAGCTGTGGAGTGGTTTTTGAGTTTTGGAGATAAAGTGAAGGTTATTGGACCATCGGAAATGGTAGAATTAATGAAATCGACATTGGAATCTATAAAAAATTTATACGAATCATGACATATAGGTGTCATGTTTGAAATGATATATTAAGTCAAACAATAATTTTGACAAAAGACGGAGGTAATCATATGGTCGATTCAAGATGTGGTCTTCACTGTACCACCTGTGAATACAAAGCCCCCTGCAACTGCGGTGGTTGTATAGAAACAAACGGGCATCCCTTTCATGGAGAATGTCCGGTAGCTGTTTGCTGTCAGAATAAGGGGATCATACATTGTGGGGAATGCAAAGATATTCCTTGTGAACTTCTGGCGCAGTATTCCTGTGACCCGGAACATGGCGATACGTCGCAGGGAGCAAGAATTGAACAGTGCAAGTGCTGGTACAAAGAAGCAAAAATAATTTCTCTGCGCATGGAACGTCAATACTTTTTAGATAAAGCGGATGAAGAGGAATATAGAAAACTGTATCGTGATATGCAGCCGGGACAAAATGTGTACTGGAACGGTTTCGGTGAGCCTCCCACGCTTACCTTTAGGGCTGATTTTGACGATATTGAGTACAATCGGGAGCGTCAGCTGAAACGTAAATTGATTAAAGGTCGTTTCGCAGGCGGCAATCTGGGATGGATTGTGCCTGAAGATTTGGAGTTGTTCGTGGCTTTATATCGAAAGCCTCTTGCCAAACCTACGATGGAGCAACTGCAGATATTGGAACTGATTCAAAATGCCGGACCTTTCAATATTCAGCAGATCAAAGAAGAAACAGGTATGCTTGTGAAGCAGATTACACCTATTCTGCATCGCTTGCAGGAAGCTTTTCTGATTTATGAGGATCAGTATGACGGTGAGTGGGATCGTGGCTGGTATAAATTTGAGGAGATGTTCCCAGAGGTGGATCAGGAAAAATATACCAGACAGGAAGCGCTCATGATTGTGCTGCAGCGATTTGCCTATAGGCTTGTATGGTTTGACACTGCGATGGCCAAGTCTTTTTATAAGATTCCCGAAAAAGAAATCAAGCTGGCAGTTGGCACACTTGTTGCAGCTGGCATATTGGTGGCAGTTGGCACAGGCTATATGCTGAAAAGTGACGCTGAGCTTCTGGAAAGTTATGTACCTAAGGACATACACTTTGTTTACGCAATTCACAGGAATGATTTTCTATATAAGGCCCACGAGCACATTTTAAAGGAAATAGCAAAGGAGATGACAGAAGGCCTGGAATATGATCATGAGCCGCTTCAATACCTTTTGATAGATGGGGAGTTTCATGGAGCTTCTGTAGGACACTTCCGGAACGGGCCGTATGATTTGAATGATGTGGTATGCGATCTGCCGGATGCGGAGAATCGTAAGGAGGAAATTTTGGAGGCCGTCTGTAAAGTCAATTTCGGGAAATGGCCTGTGCGGTTCATGGGATGTGAAATTTGATAAAGCATTATTTTAGCCCGGGGAAAGTCAGTCCTCGGGCACGCTTTTTTGATATATTAAGTAGGAAGAGAAGCTGAGGTAAGCCGGTGTCGATATGTTGGCAGCAATATGTCGCTATCAGTACGTTGGCAGGGAAAGGAAGAACTGAGAATGAACATACTAAATCACTTGAACACTGCAATGGAATACATTGAGGAGAATTTGTGCGCAGAATTGGACCTTGAGGAAGTGGCAGGAAGAGCCTGTGTTTCGGCAGACAGTTTCCGGCGTTTTTTCAGTTACATGACCGGGATGACACTGAAAGAGTATGTGCGTCGCAGACGGTTGACTCTGGCGGCAGAAGATATTCGTCTGGGACAGGGGAGGATTGTGGATCTGGCTGTGAAATATGGTTACGACAGTGGGGCAGCCTTTTCCAGAGCATTTGCCAAACAGCATGGACTGACACCAAATGAATATCGCAAATATGGTGGTATAATTAAGATCTTCCCACCGGCTTCTTTTCATATTACAATCAAAGGAGCAAAAGAGATGAATTTTAGAATTGTGGAACTTGCAGAGACAACTATTTACGGTATTGCAAAGGAATATGAGGGGCAGGGATATCCTGACCGGGAGACACTGCGGCACATGATGTGGTCTGAGGAATGTGAGAATGTTCCCGGAAAGCTGGCGGAAGGAAGCTGGAATCAGCCCGGCAGCAAAGCGTATGATGGCATCTGGTATGGTGTATGGCAGGATGGAAAGTATCTGATTGGCAGAGAAGAAAATGATATCAGAAAAAATAGAAGCAAGGAAGAATACCATCTTCCCGCCGGAACTTACGCTGCTTTCCAAACAGAAGCCGGAGGGCTGGCTTGGGAGGAATTTCCGAAATTGTTTGAACTGATATTTGGTTCCTGGCTGCCCACTTCCGGGTATACACAGAAGGGGGATACCATTGTTGAAGTTTACCATCTGTGGACTGATAAAGAGGAGCGAAAGAAGAAACGCTACTATGAGGTGTGGGTACCGGTGGAAAAAAGGGCAATTTGACAGTGAGTTGTTTTGATATCATGCACTTCCGATAGAAAATCGCATTGAAAATCGGGATGTATTTTTCTTCATATGCTAGGATAAAAGTAACAAGGGGGAGTAAGATGAACTGGGTTATTGGGATTCAAAAAGCAATTGATTACATTGAAGAGCATCTGACTGAGAACATTGATTATGAGATGGTGGCGGCACAAAGTTTTTCGTCAGCTTATCACTTTCAACGAGTGTTCAGCATTTTATGTGGTTTTACGCTGGGTGAGTACATACGAAATCGCAGATTATCACTGGCGGGTACTGAACTTGCAACTACTGACATTAAGATTGTTGATGTGGCGTTAAAGTATGGCTACGAAAGTCCGGACAGCTTTGCAAAAGCCTTTCAGAAGTTCCACGGTGTATTGCCGTCTCAGGCGCGCAATTGCGGTTGTAATCTCAAATCCTTTTCCCGCCTTGTACTGAAAATTTCTTTGGAAGGTGGTAATATTATGAATTACAGAATTGAAGAAAAACCGGAAATGATTTTGACAGGTTATAAGAGGAGATTTGTGGGGACTCCGGCAGATCGTATAGTGCAAGAGCATGATTTTTATGTATCCACCAGAGTGAGTCAGTATCTCCTAAAAGGAATTTCCCGAGATTGTGATACACAGTATAATGTGATGTGCGATTTTGATGATGAGGGATATAATTTTTATATTGCATCCAAGCTGGATGAGTGGCAAACCGATCATGTGGATAATATTCTAGGTCATGCAGAAGAAGCAAGAAGTTTTGAAAAAATTGTAGTACCTGCAGGTCTGTACTTGGTTTGTGAAACAGAACGGATGAAATATCCTACGGTGGCAATCGAAGAACTGCGTAGAAAGGCAGTTAGTGAATGGCTTCCTTCCTCGGGCTACGAGATTGCAGATGCAGCTGAAATATCAGTTATCCACTGGTTCTACAAGCGTGGGGATGAGGAACTTAATAATTCAAGGTACATTGAATTGTGGCTTCCTATTACGAAATGCCAATAGAATAAGGAATGTTAAGTCGCAAAAGTATAAGTTTTTTGGGGGCCTAGGCAAGAAAAATTGCCTAGGCCCATACTATAGGAAGTATTACAATTTATGATTGGCTTTGTGAGGATTTCTTTTATTCCTTTCTGAATATATCAAGTGTATGATGCGAGTAACCAATCATATCCTGGCGCTCACAGGTGGCAAGATGGTATTTGACAAAGAGCTCATAGGTAGCATCGTCCATCTGATTTACAGTTTCACGTATATGGTTGGTATAACCGTCAGATGCAACAAAATGAAGCTGTGTAACTTTAAAATGATTCCTCAGTGCATCAATATCTTCTTTGCGGTAAAGCTCAAAAAGATCCCAGGGTTTGGAAAAGGTGTCAAAGGTTTCGGTATTGAGCATGCATTTTTCTACCAGATTGTGGATCTGACCTCTCCGGAAACCGTAGGAGAGAATGCTGGCATCCCCCATGCAGTAGGCAACGAAAATAATTCCGTCCTTTTTGGTGATCCGGATAGCTTCTGAAAGTGCTTTTAGCTTGTCTTCTTCGGTAAATAAATGATACATAGGGCCTAACAGTAACGTGATGCCGTAAGTATCGCTTTCAAAAGCGGAAAGGTTCACAGCATTGCCTTGGGTGATGGTAATATTTTCGCCATCAATTGTATTTTGTTTAAAGATTTCAATGTTGTGCTCCACCAGTTCGACAGCATCTACTTGATATCCCTTGCGTGCAAGGGCATGGCTGTACCTGCCTGTAGCGGCGCCAATTTCCATGATGCGCATGCCTGACTGAAGATACTTTTCAATATATTTCATGGTGGTAACGTATTCGACACTGCCATGCCTGGAAAGCAACCGACCTTCTTCGTCGTAGTTTTCATAGTAGCTTGTTAAAAAATCTTCTGTCCTCATGGGATTCCTCCTGTAAAAAAGTGTATAAAAAAACAGTGCAGGCTATTGTTCTACAAAAGCTTGCACTGCGGTTTCCTGATCAGTATCAAAATAATTTTACTTACTGAAAAAAGGGTACAGCAATGTAAGCCCGACGTCCTGCCAATAATAAGCGGGGACTGCGGACTGCATAGGGACTACATTCTGAAGACGGTCGATACGCAGCAACATTGCTTTTTCCTCCTGAACGATTTTGGACATTGTAGCACCGGGAGAAATAAATGTCAAGCAGTTAAATTTGGAAAAAGTATTAAAAGAATTGTAGTTTTTGTAAAGATAATAAAGAATTTATTAAAAAGCCTTCAACTCTCTTGCGAAAAAGCAGTGAAAACATTAAAATACAATTGGACAGAAGGAGTACGTGTTTTACGCGCGTAACCGGAAGGATGAAAGATTATGGAAAAGAAGAAAATGCTTTTTGTTTTTAATCCCAAAGCAGGCAAAGGAAAGATCCGTGGTAATTTGGTGGATATTCTGGATGTGTTTGCCAGGGCGGGATATGAGATTACGATACATCCCACTGCCAGCCAGGGCGATGCCAGAGCAGCGGTGGTAGAGAGAGTCAGAGGCGTATATGATCTGGTGGTGTGCAGCGGCGGTGACGGCACGCTGAACGAAGTGGTGTCCGGGATGATGTCCTGCGATACAATGCTTCCCATCGGATATATTCCGGCAGGCAGTACCAATGATTTTGCCCGCAGCGCAGGGATTTCTGACAGTATGGTGACAGCGGCAGAGAATATTGTGAACGGCACCGGATATTATTATGATGTGGGTAAGTTCAATAACGAGTATTTCGTATATGTTGCGGCCTTTGGATTGTTTACTGAGGTGTCCTACGGTACAGATCAGGATATGAAGAACCTGCTGGGACATATGGCTTATATTCTGGAGGGCGTAAAGAGTTTGTCGGCCATCAAGTCTTACAAGGTCAAGGTGGAGACAAACGGCAGAGTAATCGAGGACGAGATCATCTTGGGAATGATCGCCAATTCCACTTCCATTGGTGGTTTTAAAAATATTACAGGCACCAATGTGCTGCTGGATGACGGTGAGTTTGAGGTGACGCTGATCAGACGTCCTGCCAATCTGAAGGAACTGAATGATCTGGCGATGGCACTTGTGTCCGGCAAGATGGAAGCGCCGTGCATGTACACTTTCAAGACAGATAGAATGACCGTAGAGACTGAGCAGAGAGTGAAATGGACCCTGGACGGCGAGTTCGGCGGCAGTCACAACAAGGTAGAAATTGTGAATGTGCGGCATCAGTTGCAGATGATCAATCGTAAAAAATAAAATTTTATGATATAAACGGAGGATAATTACACATGAAAGTAGCAGTAACATATGAAAACGGACAGATTTTCCAGCATTTCGGTCATACCGAGCAGTTTAAGGTGTATGAAATTGCCGATGGCAAGATTATTGCATCGGAAGTAGTAGACACCAATGGCAGCGGACATGGTGCACTGGCAGGGTTATTAAATGGTTTGGGTGCTGATGCGCTGATCTGCGGCGGTATCGGAATGGGCGCACGTATGGCATTGGCGGAGGCCGGTGTTCAGCTGTTTGGCGGTGTGGCAGGTGATGCAGATGCGGCAGTTGAAGCTTATGTGTCCGGAACATTGTTGTATAACCCCGATGTACAGTGCAATCACCATGGTGATCATCACCACGAGGGTGGATGCGGAGGTCATCATGATCATGGTAACTGCGGTGATCATCATCATGACGGCGGTTGCGGCAGTCATCAGTGCGGCCACTAAGAATATCATAAAAATCAGGACCGGCTCACCTTGAGCCGGTCCTTTTTAGTGGCGTATGTTACGAAATAGCGTATGATTATTATCTGCGCTTTTTGTGCTCGTTGAACTTCTCATCGCAGTATTTGCAGCGGTAAACGCCCTTTGTCTCATCAGCGAGAACAAAAACGTGGGGCAGTCCCTGCTCGATGGAGGTGATACATCTGGGATTGTGGCACTTGATCACGTTCTTGATCTGTTTGGGCAGTACCAGTTCTTTCTTTTCTGCGATCTCACCATTCTTGATTACATTTACAGTGATGTTGCGGTCGATGAATGCCAGCACATCCAGATTGATGGTGGCGATGTCGCCCTCTACTTTCAGAATGTCCTTTTTTCCCATTTTATTGCTCTTTGCATTCTTAATGATAGCAACAGTGCAGTCCTGCTTGTCCAGCTGCAGGTATTCGTAGATTGCCAGGCTATAGCCTGCTTTGATATGGTCAAGAACGAAACCTTCTTCGATTTTTCCTACATTTAACATAATATTCGACCTTTCTTTGCGGTTGCTTACTTGTCAGATGATCTGATTAAGAGTTGAGTTGTTACGAAATGTTTGGTTAAAGTGGTATTTGCTTACTCTACAGTAATACCAAGCAGCGTCAGGATCAGCGCCATTCTTACGTACACGCCGTACTGAGCCTGATTGAAGTAAGCGGCACGGGGGTCGTTGTCTACTTCCACTGCAATCTCGTTTACGCGGGGCAGGGGATGGAGGATCAGCATATCCTCTTTAGCCAGGGCCAGCTTGTCTGTGTCAAGTATATAGAAATCTTTCAGACGGATATAGTCCTCTTCGTTGAAGAAACGCTCTCTCTGTACGCGGGTCATGTAGAGAACATCCAGTTCAGGCATTACATTTTCCAGACGGATTACTTCTTCGTAAGGAATGTTCTTTTCCTTCAGCATTTCTGTGATATAATCGGGCACACGCAGCTCCTCGGGGGAGATGAAGATGAATCTGATGCTATCATATCTTACCAGAGCATCAATCAGGGAATGTACGGTACGGCCGAATTTCAGGTCTCCGCACAGACCGATGGTGAAGTTATTTAATTTGTGCTTCATGCTGCGGATGGTCAGCAGGTCGGTAAGAGTCTGGGTGGGATGCTGGTGGCCGCCGTCGCCTGCGTTGATAACAGGGATGCGGGAATGTTCAGCTGCTACGATGGGAGCACCCTCTTTGGGATGGCGCATAGCGCAGATGTCTGCATAGCAGGAGATTACGCGGATGGTGTCGGCAACACTCTCGCCCTTGGAAGCGGAAGAGGAGTTGGCATCGGAAAAGCCGATGACCTGACCGCCCAGGCGGGTCATTGCAGATTCAAAGCTTAAACGGGTACGGGTACTGGGCTCATAGAAGCAGGTGGCAAGGATCTTGCCGTCGCAGGCATGAGCGTACTTCCGGGGATTGTTTTCAATGTCATTGGCAAGGTCAAAGAGTTTGTCAAGCTCTTCAGTGGTAAAATCCAGGGGACTCATAATATGTCTCATCTTTTTCCTCTTTCTGCGCTATCATAGTATAGTAGAACCGGAGGCATCATAGCGCGGATACTGTCCGGCGGCATAGAAAAGTCGAAGAGAAAACTCTTCGACCGATCTTTACTTATAGGATAATAAATCATCAACGCTCTTGCGTCGGGGGGCAACGGGAGCCTCTGCGGGATAGCCAATAGGAATAAGAGCCACTAAATCTCTGTCCTCGGGAATCTCTAATAATTCGCAAGCTTCCTTATGATCAAAAAGACCAAGAATAACAGTGCCGAGGCCCTGCTCATAAGCTGCAAGACAAAATGCTTCGCTGGCAACACCTGCATCAAACATCTGCCAGGAGTCACCGCGATGAGTGGAGAAAGAACCGTCTCTCTCAAAACCGCATCTGCCTTTGATAATGGTCACTGCCACTACCATAGGAGCACTGTTCATGATATTTCCGTTGTTGGGGAAATTGGAAGTGCAGGCAGCAAGCTTGTCCTTAGTCTCGCCTTCTACGGCAATGTAACGAACAATCTGTGTGTGTTTCCAGCTGGGAGCGTAGGAAGCAGTCTCCACAATCTGAGCCAATACGTCATGGGAAACGGGCTGCTCTGTGAATTTGCGGATACTTCTGCGTCCGGTGATACATTCTTTGGCTGTCATGATATCATCCTCCTGTGTGCTTGTGACGTTTGCGAGGTAGTCCTCGTCTCATCCGTTGTCTATATTACCATTTTCAGGCCGGACTTGCAAGAGCGTTCTTCTTAAATCTTTGGAGTTTTTTGAAGATTTTTCGGAAAGTTTTTTCAGAAAGGTTTTGCATACCATACACATTTTTGTTATCATAACATTAAGTAACTTTAATGCGTTACATGTTGAAATAGATTTTGCATATTCAGAAGGAGGATTTTGTATGATAGAATTTATCGAGAGAAAGCGTTGGTTGTTTTTCGGACTTCCTTTTACCTTTACTAAATATACGATTAAGGAAGATATGCTGACTATTCAGACCGGTCTGTTCAAAACGGTGGAGAATGACTGTTATATGTATAAAGTACAGGATGTGCAGCATACCGCTACCCTGATCGAGAAGATGTTCAAGCTGGGTACCGTAGTGTGCCACACCGGTGACACCACACATCCCCAGTTGGTATTTGAGCATATCCGCAATTCCAGAGCAATCAAGGATTTTATCTTAAGACAGTCTGAGGAAGCCAGAATGAAGAGACGCACCGTCAACATGCTGGATATCGGTACCGGCGATATGGACGATATTGATGATATTGAGGGTTAATGCATAACGGTGTGCAGTGATTTCGGACTTGTTTGCCTTTGGAGCGCAGAGTGGTAGTGTCGTGGAAGACGTGCCTGACGATTGAGGAGATGTTCAAAAAACAATCCGGCGCAAAACCAGTATGGGGCGTAGTCCAGCCTTATGAGACCCTGTATGTGAAAGGGACTGTGACTGTAATCCCAGGGGCAGCAGTGGTGCTTTTTCAGAAGTCTGCCGCTTAGATATTCCGCCCCAAAGATCAGGCTCATATAAGTCAGCCCTCTGATGCCAAAAGATTTTCTTTTTAAAAGGCGGCTGACGGGAGCCAGAAAAGCGGCGCAGCCGTAGATGGGGAACATCCAGAGGGAGGTATGTCCCGTCAGTTCCCTGTTTTTTCCGGGCAGTGCCCCCAGGGCTGTGAAGCAGATTTCCATGCACCAGCCGGTGATGCCGCAGCGGAAAAAGTTATAAAATAAATTTTTGCAGAAATGATTCATTCGCAGTATCCTTTCCTGAGGTGTGTGTTGGTTTTATTAGGAGAGATAGTTGATCGCTTATGAATAGTTTTGCCGGAAAGGATACCTGATATTCCATGAATTACAGTGAAGCGCAGATCTATATGGAATCCCTGGAGCGATGGGGAAGCATGGTGCAGCCGGACGGGATCGGAAAGCTTTGCAGGAGATTGGGAAGTCCTATGGAAAAGGCAACCTATATACATGCCGCAGGCGTAAAGGGCGCTGCGGCAGCTTTTGTTGCTTCCGCATTAAGGTGCGCAGGAATAAAAACCGGGCGTTTCCTGCCTGTAGAGGGCGCAGAATATGGGGAGCAGATCCTGATGGGAAGACGCAGGATTACGAAAGCTGCTTTCAGTGAAGGGGTAGAATTGATCAAGGCAGCCTGCGACGAAATGATAAGTGATGGATATGCCTGCCCGGATGTCAGGACGGCAATGAAGGCTCTGGCTTTCTGGTATTTTGACAGGGAGGATTGTCAGGTAGCAGTGCTGGAAGAGCAGATTATTGTACGGAGCGAAAGAGGCGGACTTGCTGATAAGGTCGACTCACAGGTTAGTGAATATACGGAATGCGTAAAAAAAACGCCCGAGATGACAGATCCAGGGGTGGCATCGCACATCCGTTATGGTTTGGAGCGACAGACCTTTGATTATAAAGATTACAAAAAGTTGGAGATTACGCTGGCAGGCAAAGGGCAGATTGATAACGCTTTGCTTGCGGTTGAAATGATAGAAGGCTTTCGGGCTGTGGGATTTAAAATTTCAGACAAGGCGCTGTATCAGGGACTGAAAGAGACTACCTGGCCGGGCAGTTTTGAAATATTGCATAAAAAGCCTATTTTTGTCCTAGATGGTGCTGACAGCGGGGAAACTGCCCGTGAGCTAGCCAGGTCCATTGAACTGTATTTTGAAAAGAAACGGATTATTTATATAGTAGGAATGCTGAAAAATAGCGAGACGGACAAGGTGATCAGCCGGACAGCAAAGTATGCCGATATGATCCTTACCGTGACCCCGCAGCATTCACAGGCGATTCATGCTTTTGAATTGGCCAGGGAGATTGCGGAGCATCATCCAAATGTGACTGCGGTGGACAGCCTGGAGGAAGCAGTGGAGATCAGCTTTCTGCTGGCAGGAAAAGAAGATATTATTATTGCATTTGGGTCACCGGCATTGCAAGGACAGTTGAACGACATTTTGACCCAAAAGACGAAAAAGAGTAAAAAGAAGTAGAATCGAGGCGGATTGTAAAATGGAAGAGAATACTTTTATTTACGTTGATGAGGAAATCCTGCACAAGGTGGATGAAAAAATGCCCCCGGAGGAAGAACTGCAGGATTTGGCCGAGTTTTTCAAGGTATTCGGAGACGTAACCAGACTGAAAATATTGAATGTGTTGCTTTGTTCGGAAATGTGTGTGTATGACATTGCGGCCGTGCTTGGCATGTCCCAGTCCGCCATTTCCCATCAGCTACGGGTGCTGAAACAGATGGATCTGGTGAAGAACCGCAGGGAGGGCAAGACAATATTTTATGCGCTTGCGGACACGCACATATCCACGATTCTTAAGCAGGGATTGGATCATATTGAGGAGTAAAACAGCCCCCTTGTATGCGGCAATCCTCTTTTTCACGAAAAGGCAAACTAGCTTATTCTCAACAACTGAATAAAGAAAGAGAGAAGAGACCTTAAAAAAGAGATTAAAACTCCGAAGAAGGTCTCTTTTTTGTATTCCATTTTGTGGCAATCCATGTGAAAATTCCTTTATTTATGGGCCTTTTTCCTTTGTTTGTGGTGGAAATGAAGAAGAAACAAATTAGAATTTAATATTTTTTTGAGGGAGTGACAGATTCTGTCACTCTTTTGTTTTAACATTATATACGTAACTAATAGATATTGTACCAGTGGGGACGATATATGGCTTCCAGAAAAGAAGATAAGGAGTATCTCGAAAAAGCATTGAACCATCATAGAGGTAAATGGTTGAATGCAGAGATTATAGCGGAATATCAGAAAAAAGCTGCTAAGCTTCCGGATAATAATCGCCAATTGACAGGAGAAAGGAGGACGCTATGTTATCAGTTGATGGATGAATGTGGTGTCACGGAACTGGAAGCCGTTAATAATTCAAGTAAAATTCTATGAAGATTGTAACGATTATAATTTTTTATAGCGAAGCTATTTTGATCGACTAACATGTGTATGTTTCGGATTAGTGAGTCAATCTCAAGTATGATTTTTGTCTCATGTTTGTTTTTTTCTTCTCGTGTGAGATTAGAAAAATTGGTGATTTCTTGTACTTTATATAGGACCGATACACACTCACCAAAGACCTTTTTAATAATAGATTTTTCTTCGTTGCTAATCATATTTTTATCCTCTTTTGTGGGATTCATATCAATCAGAATATCATGGTAATCTATGTCTAAGAAAGCGGAAATAATTTTTGCGTTTTCCATATTTCCGATACCATTAGCACCATACAGCCATTTTCTGACCTGATCTACCGATAATCCACACTGTTCTTCAAGTTGTTGTAAAATATTGGCTTGTGTTATGTGCTTTTTCTTATCTGTGCGGCTATGTATAATTTCTTTAAGTGCATCACGATTAAATTGATACTCTTTACCGGTTGTTTCATCGGTTATAATTCTAGGTGTTTTTGATCTCGCCATGTAATCCCACTCCGCTATTTGTATTTATTATTTCATGTACATTTCTTAATGTACTTTTATCATACAGCTTGAATATAAGAAATGAAAGAGAGAAAAAATCTCTTATTTCTCAAAAAATCTCCAATCTTTAGCGACTTTTCAATTAGTGGTTAGAGATGATGTAAAAAGAAACACTCCAACCGATGGAGCATACGTCGAAGTGAAGAAGAGAAACGGAGGATGTAGAAAGACAAGACATAGTCTCATGCATCTGATGATATTGAACAGCAGGCTGCAGAAAAAGCTGGATACCTGGTAGATCTATAGAATAAGGAATTGAAGAATACCATAGAAAAGAGAATGAGACAATTAGCTAGATAATTGATTTTCTCTAAAGATAAAAAGCAACTGGCAGTGTTCTTTTGATAAAAGAGTGCTACTGATTGCTGGGAGATATGCTTGGCTCGTGGAACAACGTGGGCTGGATATTATAATTACAAGAATAATCTTAGTAGGAAACGTGAATTTGTGATATGGGCCTGAAATATTTTCGGACATAAATATTTATGCTATGTATAAAGTAATTAACAAAATTTGATAAGCCCCTTGATTTAGTGGTAAAAATGACGAAAAAAAGAGGCACAAAAGACGGAAAAATCAAAAAATACTGATAAATATTTGAATTTGGACTATCAAAAAGTGTTAATTTACAAAAAGGTAAGCGTGTGTTTTAATGAGGTTATCAAAAATAAGAAAGGAATAAACAATGGGGAGCAAAAGAAAATTTACAAATCTGTTTAAATCATTAAAACGAAATTGGCTTTTATATGTGTTTGTAATGCCTGCGCTGATACATATCATATTATTTCGTTATTGGCCAATGTTTGGCTTACAGATAGCATTCAAGAGATATTCTTTTGCTGAAGGAATTACAGGCAGTCCGTGGGTCGGGCTTTATTGGTTTAATAAGTTTGTTGCTAGTCCACGTTTTTTAGAAATCATAAAAAATACATTGTCATTAAGTTTGTATTCAATTATTGCAGGTTTTCCGATGCCTATCATATTGGCACTAATTTTGAACAATGTAAAAAGTGAAAAGTGGAAGAGATTTTCTCAGACAATTACATATATGCCTCACTTTATTTCCACAGTTGTACTGGTAGGAATGATGTCCCTGTTCTTTTCGCCGTCTTCTGGTTTTGTGAATACGATTTTTAAATGGTTTGGTGGTTCTGGTCAGATATACTTTATGGGAATGCCCGAGTATTTTCCTCATATGTATGTGTGGTCTGGCGTATGGCAAGGAATGGGTTGGGGCTCTATTATATATCTCGCTGCTTTAGCAGGTGTGGATACCAGTCTTCATGAAGCAGCAAGAATAGATGGTGCAAACAAATTCCAGCGTGTCATTCATATCGATATTCCCAATATTTTGCCTACGATTATAATCGTATTGATTATGAATTGCGGTTCGATTCTCGGAGTTGGTTATGAGAAGGTTTACTTGATGCAAAACAGCTTGAATTCAGGAGTATCAGAGGTCATTTCTACTTATGTTTATAAAATGGGACTGGGAAGACAGCAATACAGTTTTTCAACAGCAATTGGATTGCTGAATAATGTGGTGAATTTTTTGGTTCTGATAATTGTGAATAAACTAGCTGATAAATTCAGCGGTACAAGCCTGTGGTAAAGGCAAAGGGGATAAATGGATGAGGAAAAGGATTAGAAAACAGATAATAAAAAGCACTTGGGATGATAGAATTTTCGATTTGATTACGGGTCTTTTTCTGATTGTTGTGGTGGTAATAACACTGTATCCCATTTACTTTGTTGTATTAGCATCGTTTACCGAACCAGTGAATGTAAATAGTGGAGATCTCTTATTATATCCAAAGGATATTACATTAAGCGGATATAAGAAAGTGTTTGGGGACAGCAGAGTTTGGAGCGGCTATTTTAATACCTTATTGTATACTGTATGTGGAACCGTGTACGGGACAGCGATAACTGTGATGGCCGGATATGCACTTTCAAGAAAAGACATGATAGGAAGAGGTTTGCTGATGAAAATATTTGTATTTACTATGTATTTCAGCGGCGGTATGATTCCTACTTATCTGGTGATTAACTCTATGGGTTTGGTAAATACAAGATTACTTATGATCATTTTAGGCAGTGTGTCAGTCTATAACATGATTATTGTGCGGTCATTTATGGCAAGCAATATTCCTGATGAATTATTGGAAGCAGCTAGGATAGACGGATGCGGAAACGGCCAATTTTTTGTCAAGATAGTCCTCCCGTTGTCAAAAGCTGTAATATCAGTCATTGTACTTTATATAGCAGTTAATTATTGGAATTCTTATTTTGATGCGATGATGTATTTGACGGATTCAGGGAAATATCCACTTCAGTTATATTTAAGAACTATTCTATTTCAGTCTCAAGCAGCGAGCTTAAACGCAGAAACTGCGATGGCAGATCCGGAATATGCAGAAGAGATGAAAACGATGGCACAGGTGGTAAAATATAGTATTATCGTTGTGGCTACAGCACCTATTATATGTGTGTATCCCTTTATTCAAAAATATTTTGTAAAAGGTGTTATGATTGGTTCAGTTAAAGGATGATTGCGCCCTGAAAGGGCGAACGGTTTAGTTATGAGTTTTAGACTGTTGAGGGCGTTGCTACAAGTCTCGCGTTATGTCGGACAAATGAGTGTGAAAGAATATGAGACTTTAGAAGCAATAGGGAAAGGTATACGTGAGATCAATTCCACATGATGCAGAATCATTATCCAATGGCGTATCGGAGGAAATATGTAAATCTCTATTACGGATAGTAACAGCAACTGTTGTTATGTTGTGAAGATCCGCATGCGGGAAAGCTGCATGTACGGATCTGTGAGGACTTCACATTTTATTTGGTGGGTTAAATTAAAAAAGGTAAGTATTAGAGTCTGCAGACTAATATTTATAAAAAAGTTTATAAAAGGAGGAATATTGAATGAAATGTAAATTTGTTGCACTCGTGCTGGGAATAGCAATGGTAATAACATCTCTGGCAGGCTGTGGTTCCGAAAGTACTAAAGAAAGCGACAGCGTATCTTCGTCGACTGAAAATTCGAAAGAACAACAGGATACTGAAGCAGAAGTTGTAGAAGGAATTCCCGTAGATCATTTTGCGGGTACAGAGTTGGATATTGCTATTGTGAGACGTGATGCGTTGGATCCAAGTGAAGATTTCAATGAAAAGCCCATCATTAAATTGGTGGAAGAGGCGACGGGAATTCATGTAAACTGGACTGTGATTGACGGTAGCGTAGCAAGTGAAAGAGTGAGTGCTCTGCTGGCATCAGAGGATTTGCCCGATGCAATGCTCGGTTTGGTAAGTTCATCTGTTCTTGCAACCAGCCCCAGCTTGTTTTATGATTTTTCAAAAGAAGGATTATTGGAAACATATGCACCTGATGTGATAAAAGATTATCAGGAAGGTGGTCAAAATTGTCTGGAGCTGATAACCTGGCCGGATGGGTCGATTCGGTCCCTTGTGGGAAATGTCGGATGTGATTATAAGTCAGAGGGCAATGGAATCATGATGATCAATCAGAAATGGTTGGACGCAGTAAATAAAGAAGTTCCGACAACTGCAGATGAATTCTATGACGTGTTATGTGCATTTCGTGATAATGATGCAAATGGAAATGGTGATCCTGATGATGAAATTCCGTTATCCTTTTGCCATAATGATTGGGCTGCATGGTTTATGCAGTTTGCTAATTCCTGGGGAATTGCAGGAAAGGGCAGTGAGAATAAGGAGCATTATATGATGCTGAAGGATGGTATTGTAGAACCTACCATGGATACACAGGCCTATCGCGATTTTCTGGAGTATTTCCATAAGCTTGCAGAGGAAGGTCTTCTGGATATTGAAGGATTTTCTCAGACTGTAGAGCAGTATGATACCAAACAGGCTGAAAATCGCGTTGGTATTATGCTTGAGTGGGAACCCCCAGTGGATCTTGCGGATGATTATGTGGCGATGAGACCTTTTAAGGTAGATGGATATGAAACTGTTAAAACAGGCGGAAAGAATTATTGTTACGGCAATTTGACAGCACTTGTAGCATCTGCGGAATGTTCCAATGTAGAAGCATTGTTGCACTGGTGGAATTATATGTCAAGCACACCTGAATTGAAATGGACAGCAAGATATGGAGAAGAAGGTGTTTGCTGGTATAAGGATGAAAATGGAGAGTTCTGGAGATATTCCACGCCTCCGGAGGAGTTGGGGCTTGACCCGAATATCCAATATACCTTTTACCAAGCTATCGGCAATACAGCATCTCCGTATTTGACACCTGCTGATGTGAATACAGAAGATGGTGTTAGAAAGCGCATGATGGATCAAGTTTATGACCTGATTCTTGATGAATATATCCCGACAAGACTGTCGGATCCGCTGGCGGTTGAAGAACGTACATTTATTGAAACTGATTTGTTTGAGATGGTCGAGAGCTTTATGGCAACCAGTGTTGTTAACGGTGTTACCGATGAATCTTGGGCAACATATCTGGATAATTTAAAGACGTATCAGTATTATGATTGGATTGACTGGTGGCAGGGATATGTGGATGGTGAGTATTAATCTTGCGAGATTAATAATTGATCATATTGATGTGAGAAATAAGTAAGACATAAGTTTGGGACAGTCAGAAAGCGATTAAAAAATCGACAATTATTGAGGGGTTAATTACGATGATAAAGAATAAAACAATCTTTTATGTGAGCAAAACCTACAAAAGATTTTTGATTAGCTTTTTGATTGTCCTTTTTCTTCCGGTATTATGTTTTGTGTACCTGTTTCAACAAAATTTCAGGAACATATATCGTGAGAGAATAGTTGAGCAGGCTCAAATTTCTTTGGAAACAGCGGGAAGAGAACTTGAAAGAGATATAAGTATTCTGCAGTCCATTGTAGTTTATAATTCGATGGGAACGCAATTTTCCAAAAGGGCTATTCTGGAAGATCTGCATGCGAAAACGATTACCAAAATACTTGCTGCCGAGTTTGTAACACATCCATTGCTTGAAAATATCTATTATTACAATGAAGTTCGACCTGAATTGGTATATAGCCCTCAGGGGACCTATTCACCGGAATATTTTGAAAGAATTTATGTGGATGCAGAGGGGAGAAAACAATTGCCAGTAATACTGGAGAGTATTACAGATAAGAAGTGGCTGATTTGGAAGGATGGAAAGGCGTCACGAGACGCCTCGGTACAGTATGTGGTAAGAGCAAACCTTGATGCCTGGTGGATTTTTCACATATCTAATGAACAGTTGAATCAGATTTTTTCATCAAAAGATGCTGTTACTTTGTTAATAAATGGTGACGGAGAGCAAATATACACTTCAGGTGATCTTGCAGATGTTGATTATTACGAAATTTCCTTTACTTCCTCAGAAGGCGACTTTCAGGTAATCAGATATATCGATCAAAAGAGCCTGTTTGCGGAATTGAATAAATGTCAGCGTTATTTTTTCATAATTGTAATGATCGTTTTGCTTTTGGGAGGCGGCTTGATCCTGGTAATGACTTATTATAATGAATTGCCAATCAAGGCGTTTATAGTCTTTTGTAAAGAAAAGTTTCAAAATGTACCATCGGAACTGGGATGGTCAGAGACTTTTCAGTTTGCGATGAAGTCTATGGATGAGCAACTGATATTACAGGAGAGGAATCACAGAAGAAATCGTCTGCTTATGCATCTTCTCTATGCTGCTGATAATGATATATTGCATATGGAACATAGATTGCGTGAAGAAAACCTGTTTCGAAATGCTGAATGTTATCGGGTGATATTAATTACTGCAGAGGGGGGAAATAATGCTGAATTAAACAAGATGGGCCTCTTTTTGAATATGCTGAAGAAAGAAGAATATGAGTTCTATCTGATTGATTTGGAACCGAAAGAAGCATTGGTGATGATTGCCGGAATGAGTGAAAAGGCAGAGAAGAAATTGGAGAATGAACTGAATCGAATTTCAAATATTATCGAGGCAAACGTGAATGAAAAGCTCTTTTTTTATGTCGGCGGAAAATGCTCTGAGATTGAACAAATACATGACTCCTATTCACAGGCATTGCTTTGCAAGCAAAATGAAAGAGAATGTCAAAAGAACGGAAGTCTGTTTCTATATAGTTATGTGAAGAATGATCATAAAAAAGACAAATATCCGAGCGACGAGTTAAATCAATTATTTGAGGCATTAATTGATGTTGAGCTCGAAAAAGTGGTTCTAATAACAGATGAACTGGTCAAAAGACTGGAGAATTATAATGATAATAGATTTGCTAAGGTTTCATTGTATTATGATATATTAAATATCTACTACAAGGCACAGATTCAGATGGAAAGTGATATGGAAATAGGATTTCTGGAAGCAGATCTTCTGGATTTGAAAGAAAATCTTGATGCTGTTCAGATGATTTATAGAATTAGAGAGCAGTATCAGGAATATGTGGAAGAAATTCATGAAAAAGCTTTTGAAAAGGACTGTGATCTGATTGATAAAGTGATTCATTTTATTGATGAAAACAGAACTTCTCCTGAAATGTGCGTCAATATGGTGGCAGAGCATTTTGGAATGTCAATTTCGCATATGAGTCACAAATTTAAAGAAAAAACAAATACAAATATATCGAATTATATTACAGAAAAAAGGATTGCATATGCCTGTGAACTTTTAATAGAGACGGATTATAGTATAAAGGATATTGCATTAATGGTTGGATATAGTCATCCGGTAAGTCTGATTCGGAGGATAAAGCAACTGCATGGAATGACACCTTTGGAATATAGAGAAAAGTATAAGAATAGCAGTAAAGGAAAGTGATAAATAATTATGAAATTTTCAGTATTTACAGATTTACATCATTATCCGGGTGTATTTGACGGCGGTACAGAAGCTGATCTTAGGTTTGTAGAAAAACGTGCTCAGGATGAAAATGTTAATTTTATCATTCATGTGGGTGATTTCTGCCATGGTCCTTCGTCATGTTCAGATTATGTGAAGCTTTATAATAATTTGTCAATAAAGACATATCATTGCCTTGGGAATCATGACACAGACGAAACATCATATGAAGAGACGCTGAAATATTATAATATGCCAGAGGGGCATTATTTTTTCGATAATGGAGGCTATCGATTCATAATATGTGATCCTAATTATTTTTTGTTGGATGGTAAATATATACATTATTCTTTAGGAAATTATTATAATTATAAAAAATTGCGTGATTATATGCCTCCACAGCAATTAAAATGGCTTGAAAAGACGATAGATGAGTCGCCTTACCCTTGTGTTATATTTAGTCATGAAAGTTTTGAAAGAGAAGCAAACGGAGTGAAAAATCTGAATGAAGTGCGAAAAATAATCAATGATGCAAATAACAAGAAGCGTCACAGTGTTATTATGTGTATAAACGGGCATTATCATAGAAATTTTCTTCGTATTTTGGATAACGTATGCTATTTGGATCTCAATTCCGCTTCTTATGACTGGATAGAAAAAGCCCATGGATTTTATCCCGAAGAACTGTGTAAAATGTACAAGCTGATGCCTAATACTCTTGTATATAAAGAGCCGATTCACGCAATTATTTCTTTGGAGGGGACAACGATTTCGATAAAAGGTATGAAAACAGAGATGTTCATGGGGGTTCAAATAGACGATACAGAAAATGACCGCTGTGATTTAGCAGGAAGACTTATGATACCGGAAGTATTGTCAGAAAAAATAACGCTAAGCTAATTCGGGCCAGGAGGTAGGTTTATGTATGAGATTGGGTTATCAACAAGCCGCAATTTAATGAATGAGGAGTTTTTTCGCATGTATAAAGACTCGGGAATCAAAATGATGGAGGTTTCATGTGCGGAAGAAGATTATGTGGGTTTGAATTATGAGGAAATCAGGAGAATGGCAAATGAGTATGATATTAAACTCTGGTCCTTTCACCTTCCGTATAGTCCTTTTTCTGAGATTGATATTTCAAAAAAGGAATTGTGCAGATCTACAATTACATATTTTTCTGAAATGCTGAAAAGAGCAGCGAACATCGGCATTGATAAGTTTGTTATTCATCCGAGTGGGGAGCCTATTATGGACGATGAGAGAGAAGAACGTATAAAGTGTGCTCAGGATTCCCTTGTAAAACTTGCAGATATCGCGCTGAAAGAAGGGGCAGTTATTGCTGTGGAAAATTTGCCCAGAACCTGCTTGGGAAAAAATTCTGATGAAATGAATCAACTAATCAGTGTGCATGACAAATTGAGTGTGTGTTTTGATACAAATCATTTATTAAGAGAAGATCCAGTGGATTTTGTATATAAAGTAGGCTCCAAAATTATTACAACACATATTTCTGATTGCGATTTTGTCAACGAAAGGCACTGGCTTCCGGGTGAAGGAAAAGTGAAATGGCCGGAATTGATTCGTGCATTGAAAGAGGTGGGCTATAACGGTGTATGGCTTTATGAAATTGGATTTGCCAATCCGAAAGGATTAATAAGACAGAGAAATCTTACCTGTGATGATTTTGTGCAAAACGCCATGGAACTGTTTGAAAATAGAAGTCTGACAATTCTTGCCAAAAGATAAAAGTATAATGCCAAGCTTGACTCTTTCTGTATAGTAACGTAGTAATTGGTTGCTTTGTTAGACTAATCCATGTTATAATTCTCATCAATAAGGTTAACTTCTCTATGTTCCGCGGCAATCCTTTTTATTCTGAGAGAAGCAAAGTCCTTTATCGTAAAAACTAAATAAATAGAGCGAGAAGAGACCTTAGAAAAGAGATTTACACTCTGAAAAGGGGTCTCTTTTTTGTATTCCGTTTTGTGGAAATCCCTTTATTTATCGGCTTTTTCATTTAAAAATCATGAGAAAAAGAAATGAAATTTTCTGATTGTTTTTTTCGTTCGTTTTTTGTCGGAAAATTGTTGCGGAAAATAAAGCGAAAATAAAGATGCTTGCCCTTCAGAATAATTGGATTGCCACAAGGACAGTAAAAAAGATTGTTATAGATATTTTTTTCTTGGGTCAGAAATCAGAGCCAGCAACTTCGGCGGACATTCAAGTAGGAATTGATTTACAGGACACACTAAAGGCCAATCGTGCAGGCTGTGTCGGCTTGGCTGCCAATATGATCGGCGTGAAAAAGAACATTATTATTGTAAATATGGGGTTCATTGATATTGTAATGTTTAATCCGGTGATCACAAAGAAGGATACGCCCTACGAGACAGAGGAAGGCTGCCTTTCTTTGGATGGCGTGCGGAAAACGTTGCGCTATCAAAACATCGAAGTGGAATACTATGACATGCAGTGGAAGAAGCAGACGATAAAACTGTCCGGTTGGACAGCCCAGATCTGCCAGCACGAGTGTGACCATTTGAAGGGAATCATTATTTAAAGTAAGAGGAAGCGGCAGTCTGGAAATATTGGAAATAAAATGCATTGCGCCACCCGTTAAGGGTGGCGTTGATTCATTCTTTCCCTATATTCACTGGGCGTGCATCCCTCATATTTTAAAAATGCTGCCAAGAAACCTCGAGATGTAGTATAGCCGTTTTTTTGTCCAATATCGTTGACATTAAGAGTCGTTTCCAGAAGCATTTTTTTTGCATTTCTTATTTTCAATTCCAATTTTAATTCGTTAAAGCTTTTGCCATAAGTAGAATAAATAATTCTGCTGACGGTTTGTGGCGAAACATAAATCTTGCGGCTTAATTCTTCCAGACTAATATCAGTCATATAATACATGTCAAGCAATTTGTCAATTGCATATTTATACACGAAATAGCTGTTGGGCCTTAAAAAAGTATCAAGATGAATAGCGTTTTCATTTTTGATGCTTTCATAAAGATTGAGCAGAAGCTCTGTAACACGGGATTTGATCAGCCAGTTTTTTACAACTTCATCGGTGCAGGGAGCGTCCAAAATCATATTTAATAACAGTCCGCTATATTCACAGTCGTCAAGCTTAAAGAGTCCGCAATTGCAGAATGCAGAGTAAATTTTTGTGAAGAGAGGTTCTTCAGAAGGTGCATTTAATTTTTCGAAAGTAAATAGTACGCTGATTTTTCGGGTTGCGGAATCATAACTGGTATTGTGATATACGCCCGGTGGAATGAGCAAAGCCTGATTGGGATAAAGGTTGTATTCCTGATTTTCGCTTTTTATGCAAAGGTGACCTTCCTGCAGATAGAATAGTTCCCAAAAGGAATGCGTGTGAACGATAGAATCACCGGTTTCGGACGCAGACTCGTCGGTAATGAAGATAATTTTCATATCTGAGCACAAAACTTCTATATAATTACAACCAAATTCTTTACCGGCTGTCATAGGCATTCTCCTTTGTATTGCAAATTGCTCAAAATCTGAAGATATTTTACCAAGCGCTTATAATGCCGTCAACCGTAATGTTGTTACTCCCAACTGTTTGTCTATAAATATTGTTGCCCATCATGGTTCGCAATGATGGTTGTATGAATTGAACGCTCATTTTCGGTAGAGGGATGTTGTATTTGTTCACTTGAGAACAAGTGATAAAGAGTGGTAAAATATATAAGTAAAAGTTTGCAGAAAAGAATGATTAGTTGAAATATATGGGAGAGGAGTGAAATCCTATGAATTTAAATTATCATCAAAATGCTGATATTTTGCACGTGGGCTGTGAAGAACCCCACGCATATTTAATTCCTTATCAAAGCAACGACTGCGCTGGGCAGGACGTAAGAGAGGACAGTGATCGTTTTGGATCGTTATGCGGTGAGTGGGATTTTCGATTTTTCTCTTCAGTGGATGAAGTTGCAGATCCTGCAAGTCTATCTGTCTCACAATGGGACAGCCTGACGGTGCCCATGAACTGGCAGATGATGCTGGACAGAGGGTATGATAAGCCTTTCTATGATGATACCAATTATCCCATTCCTGTGGATCCGCCCTATGTACCCAGAGAGAATCCCTGTGGTTTGTATCGGAGATTTTTCGAAATCGACGGTGCGACATTGAAAGAGCAGAAAACCTATCTGGTGTTCGAGGGTGTTGACTCTTGCTTTTATTTATATATTAATGGATACTTTGTAGGATACAGCCAGGTCAGCCATTCTACATCGGAGTTTTTGATCTCCCAATACTTAAAAGAAGGTATCAACGAGATCAGGGTGCTGGTTTTGAAATGGTGCGATGGCACGTATCTGGAAGATCAGGATAAGATCCGCTTGTCAGGTATCTTCCGGGAGGTTTATCTGCTGCACCGGGATCCGATACATATCCGGGATCTTTACATCCGGACAACGGTCTCGGACACTCTGGACGAAGCTGAGATAGCGGTTCAGGTGGAGATAACTGGAGAAAAAGAGATTACATATGAACTTTTGGATGTAACAAAGAACTGTCTTGATCAGGGAACGATTATTTCAAAGAATGGAAAGGCTGACTTTAAGATCGCTGTTAAAGATCCGATGTTATGGTCTGATGAAACCCCGTTCCTCTACAAGCTGTTTCTTACCTGCGGTGAGGAGCATTTCTGTCAATTTGTGGGCATCCGCCGGTATGAAATCATAGGACGGGTAATCTATGTAAACGGAAAAGCAGTGAAAGCAAAGGGAATGAACCGGCACGACAGCCATCCGGAACATGGTGCTGCGGTGTCCATGGAGGATATGCTGCGTGATTTATACATTCTTAAAGCCAATAATGTCAACATGATCCGGACTGCTCACTATCCCAACGATCCCAGATTTTTGGGACTTTGCGATAAGTTGGGATTTTATGTCTGCGATGAAGCTGACGTGGAATCCCATGGAATGGATTTTGCCGAAGGGTATGGAAGAAATTCTTTAAGCGACGACCCTGCGTGGACAAAGGCATATGTGGATCGTGGGAGACGTCTTATGGAATCGGACAAGAACCATGCCTGCGTGATCATGTGGTCTGTGGGCAATGAGAGTGGTATCGGACAGAATCTGAAAGCGATTGCTGATTATTTTCATTCTCGAATGCCCGGATGTATTGTGCATAGTGAACGGTATAATTATATTGAACACCTGCTTTCAGTGAAGAACCCGGAAGTGGAAGGCTTTGAGAGATATCTGGAAGAACCATATATTGATATCGACAGTCGTATGTACGCTTCCCCGGAGGATTGCCTCCGTAAGTATGTGGAGGACGAAAAACGGGTACGTCCCTATTTCCTGTGTGAATTTTGTCACGCGATGGGGAATGGCCCCGGTGACCTGGCTGCATATTGGGATCTCATCTGGAAATACGATTGCTTCTTCGGTGGCTGCATCTGGGAATTCTGTGACCACACAGTTAATGCCGGAACGCCGGAAGAACCCATTTATCTGTACGGAGGGGATTTTGGTGATATTCCAAACGGTGCCAATTTCTGCACCGATGGCATGGTATATCCGAATCGCAGGCTTCATAGCGGCATGCTGGAATACAAGCAGGTGATCCGCCCCTGTATAATGACACAGTTTGATCAGAAAACAGGAGAAATCCGGCTGTTTAACAGAAAATATTTCACCGATCTTTCCGATTTGGATCTGTATTGGACAGTAGAAATTAACGGCGTAAAGGTGAAGGAAGGTCGGATCACAGGACTGGATATTCCTCCACATGAGGAGAAGTGCTATGAGCTTCCGATTCGGGATTTGATCTTGGACTCCGAATATTGTTATCTGAATCTGTTTTTCCAGACCAATGAAACGAAGCCTTGGGCGGAGGAAGGACATGAGGTTGGAAAAGAGCAGGTGCGCTTAGCTGCAGAACCGATTAGTAAGGGAAAATTTATTAAGGGAAAGCCGCAGATTGCTTCTGCTCTTACATTGGAAGAAACGGATGCCATTTTCGTGGTGCATGATGGCGAAATAGAATACCGCATAGACCGCCTGACCGGAAATCTGTGCCGGATAAGTGAAAATGGACAGGAACTGCTGGCATCTCCGGTAAAATTCAATCTATGGCGAGCACCTACCGATAACGACCGTAATCTGCGGATAGAGTGGGAAAAGTGTGGCTTTGATCGCATGTGGACCGATTTTCGCTATTGCGGATGCGAGGAGTGTCTGGAGCAGAAAATCGTGATAACAGCAGCACTTGCAGTCTGTGCTGCGTCCCTGTCGGTACTGGCAGATGTAAAAGTTCGGTATACATGGGAGCCGGGTTTGGGTGTTCAACTTTCTTACGAAGTGACTATGCGGCGGGAACAGGAAGTGTCCCTGCCCAGACTCGGTATAGAGTTTATGATGCCGGCTGGATTTGAGAACCTTCGCTATTTTGGGCTGGGCCCCATGGAGTCCTATCAGGATAAGCGTCAGGCGTCTATTATGGGATTATTTTCTACGACTGTAAGCGATCATTTTGAGCCCTACATCAAGCCACAGGAAAATATGGCCCACGCCGATACCGTATGGACTGAGGTCAGTGATGGTAATGGTCGGGGGATGCGAATCCTCAAAACCGAAGGAACCGCCGAATTTAGTTTTAACTGTTCCCATTATACCCCCATGCAGCTGACGAAAACGTTGCATCATCATGAGTTGACACCGCTTGCAGAAACGGTGCTTAATGTGGATTGGAAGCAATGTGGTGTAGGCTCCAATTCCTGTGGCCCCAAACTTGCAGAAGAGTATGCCTTAAAGGATCGTTTTTATGCATATTCCTTTAGATTGATTCCATTTAAAGGGGAAACAGACCCCTTTGACATAATATAACAAAAGTTAGGAGGAATGCTTATGAGAACTTTATACCCCAAAGTAGAGCACGGTATAGTAAACCGTGTGCAAGGCTCAAATTTCGGTTATCAGGCCTGGGGAACCGTGGCAAGAGATGAAGAAGGAACCCTTTATGCTGTGGCATCAGGATTTCGTATCCACCACGTCTGCCCCTTTGGTAAAACCGTAATGTACATCAGTAAAAACAATGGTAAAACCTGGTCACCGCCTATTGTAATCAATGACACCTATATGGACGACCGTGATGCAGGCATCCTGTATCTGGGCAATGGTAAGATGGTGGTTACCTGGTTTACACACTCTGCTTATAATTATACAAACCATTATCGTGAGTGGATTATTAATGATGCTGGTAAAATGGCAGAAAATATGGCGACCGGTGCGCTGGACGATTATGCTGCACTGCCTGCGGAAGAACAGCTTGCAGGCTCCTATATCAGGGTGTCTGAGGACTACGGTATGACCTGGAGCGAAACCATTTATATACCGATCACTGCACCTCACGGGCCTACTCTATGTAAGGATGGTTCTCTGATCTATCTTGGAATTGAGACTTACGAAACCGATAGAATCCATTTCCGGAAACTGACCGGCGGCAACGAAAATGCATCCCTGTACCGGAGCCGAGACGGAGGATATACCTGGACACTGGAATCCAAAATCGAAGCCCCTGATTGGTTAAACGAAAAACAGTTCCTGGATGAGCCTCACGTACTGGAGTTGCCCAATGGAAATATTCTGGGAGCATTCCGTATCGAAGGTACCCATCCTTACAGCATAGGATTGTGTCTGTCTGAGGACGGCGGTAAATCCTGGGGCGAGGTATATCCTACAGGGGTCAGCGGTTCACCGCCTCATCTGATGATGCACTCTTCCGGAGCTTTGATCTGCTCCTATGGCAGAAGAGAAATTCCTTGCGGAGAGAGGGCAATGGTCAGCTACGACTTTGGAAAGACCTGGGAAGAAGATTATGTTCTTCACAATGCCAAGAATGAAAAAGACTGGGACTTGGGATATCCTTCCACGGTAGAACTGGATGATGGAAGTCTGATAACCGTGTACTATCAGAAATATGAGGATGATAAAAAGTGCTCCATGCTGTATACAAAATGGCAGCTGGAAGAGAAAAAGTAGAACCGCGCATTGTTCCAGGATTGTAATTGACGGAACCGCTGAGGAGATAATAAGCAGTATAAGAGATTGGAGAATTTAAGGTTGCTGTAGTAGTGTAGTAATTAGTTGCTTTGTCAGACTAATCTATGTTATAATTTACCGTAACAAAGTCAACCTCTCCATGTATGCGGCAATCTTTTTTATCCTTAAACGGCATACTCCTTTATCGTGAATAAACTAAATAAAGAAAGAGAGAAGAGACTTTGAAAAGCGTTAGAAAATGCTTGGCAGAGTCTCTTTTTTGGGTAATTTGCCACAAGTATATTTTAGAAATGCTTAAGAGAACGTCATCTTTGTGCGTGAGCGGAAAGAAAGGAACATATATGCGCGAACAGGAATTAATGGTATACAGAAATTTTGAGGATGGGGAGCTTTTGTACGATATGGCCTGGCTCATGTCCCATTATAATGATGAGTTCTACAATGCAGCGGATCTGCGGGCACTTTTTTATGACTGTATCCACAAACTGATTGAACTGGCCGGCAATTATGGTTTCCACGGGAATCTGTGGCACTGTTATCTGGCAAATCTTCTGGTGAATAATGAGAACAGTTACAGCTGCGGCTGCGAGATCCGTGGGGAGATTTCCGGCAGTATCAATAAGGCTGCTCTTCACGATATTGTAATTTTCAAGGAGTTTTATGATTTTGATTTCGGTCCCATGATGGAAGCATTGAATGTGCCGGAGTTTGAAATGCTTACAGATTATGAGAGCAGCACCAGGGAGAGCAAGGTCTACAATACCAGGATTTGTGCCCGTATCTGCGAACTGGCAGAGAAATTCTGTCAGGACAATACCCCTGAGGAGATGAAAGCAACCCTTACTGAGTTTTACAAGGAGTACGGTGTGGGCAAGTTTGGTCTGCACAAATCTTTCCGGGTGGTTCGTGATGAGGATGGCGTGCATATTGTGCCGATTTTAAATATTGCCCATGTATATCTGGATGATCTGGTGGGCTATGAGATTCCCAAGCAGAAGTTGGTGGACAATACCCTGGCCTTTGTAAACGGCAAAAAGGCCAACAACTGCCTGCTGTACGGAGATGCGGGAACCGGCAAATCCTCCTGTATCAAGGGTATCGTTAACGAGTATTATAACAAAGGCCTTCGTATTATTGAGCTTTATAAGCATCAGTTCCAGGATCTGAATGAGGTGATCGGCCAGATCAAGAACAGAAATTACAAGTTTGTAATCTACATGGATGATCTGAGCTTTGAGGATTTTGAAATCGAATACAAATATTTGAAGGCTGTGATCGAGGGCGGACTGGAAAAGAAGCCTGCCAATGTGCTGATCTACGCTACTTCCAACCGTCGTCACCTGATCCGTGAGAATTTCAGTGATAAGGAAGAGATCAGAGAGGACATGCACACCAGCGATACTGTTCAGGAAAAACTGAGTCTGGTAGCCAGATTTGGTGTGACTATTTATTTTGGGGCGCCCAATAAAAAGCAGTTCCAGAATATCGTAAAAGTGCTTGCACAGAGGAATGGGTTGGAGATGCCGGAGGAGGAACTGTTAGCAGAGGCTAATAAGTGGGAACTGTACCACGGCGGTCTGTCCGGCAGGACAGCACAGCAGTTTATTGATTATTTGTTGGGAAGAGAATAATCGTTTTTTTTAATAAATACCAGGACATTTGGAGGATTGAAATGAGTACGCGGACATTTGCGGCAATTGATGTGGGAAGCTTTGAGCTTACCATGAAGATTTTTGAATTTTCCGGAAAAAATCATATGAGGGAGCTGGACTGTATCACCCAGCATATTGATCTGGGCTCGGATACTTATGCCACCGGTAAGATCAGCCAGGAAAAAATGGATGATCTCTGTCGGACGCTGAAGGAATTCGCGCAGATCATGGCGTCCTATCAGGTAGAAGGGTATCGGGCGTATGGCACCAGTGCCATACGCGAGACGGAGAATACCATGATCATTCAGGATCAGATCGAACAGCGCACCGGTATCAGAGTGGAGATTCTGAGTAATTCCGAGCAGCGTTTCCTTCATTATAAATCAGTAGCGGCAAAAGGGGAGAAATTCCGCAAAATTATTGAGGGCAAGACCGCCATTGCGGATATCGGCGGAGGAAGTATACAGTTGTCCCTTTTTGACCATGATACATTGATATCTACGCAGAATCTCCGTCTGGGTGTGCTGCGACTGCAGGAGCAGCTGAACCATCTGAATCCGGGCAGAGCCCAGATTGAAACGATTATTGATGAGATGGCGTCAGCCCAGCTGGGAATTTACAAAAAAATGCATTTGAAAGACAGGGAAATCGAAAATATTATCATTGTGGATGATTATATTTCTCCCTGGGTAGTGAGAAAGTGCATGGAGGAAGAAGGCGGCGACGCTGTTTCACGGCAGGAGTTTGAGGGACTGCTGAATCTTCTGAGAAACGGCGGTACCATGGAACTTGCCAAACGGCTGGATGTGACAGAGGAAAAGGTTCCGTTGGTATTTATCAGTGCTGTGCTGACCAGACGTATCATGGAGCTGATGGGTGCGGAGTATCTGTGGGCCTTCGGTGTTAATCTTTGTGACGGTATTGCTTATGAGTATGCGGAAAATGCGAAACTGATCCGCAGGGAGCATGATTTTGAAGCTGATATCATCGCCTGTGCCATGAATATCAGCAGAAGATATATGGGAAGCAGACGCAGGGCGGAGACACTGGAAAATCTGACCACCATCATTTTTGACAGTATGAAGAAAATACACGGCCTTGGCAAGCGGGAGCGTCTGTATCTGCGTTTGGCCGCCATTCTCCATGACTGCGGCAAATATATCAGTCTGGTAAATATCGGTGAAACATCTTACAATATCATTATGGCCACAGAGATCATCGGCCTGTCCCATGCGGAGCGTGAGATCGTGGCAAACGTGGTACGCTACAACCACAGTTCGTTTGATTACTTTAAAGGTCTGCAGAGCAGCGGAACAGAACTTGACAGGGACAGTTACCTGGTGGTGGCAAAGCTGACAGCAATTATACGTCTGGCCAACAGCATGGACCGCAGCCATAAGCAGAAGATGAATGGGGTTAAGGCAGTCTTAAAGGATAATGAATTGATCCTGTCTGTGGATACTCAGGAGGATATTACGCTGGAGAGTGGATTTTTTCATAGACGCAGCGAATTCTTCAGAGAGGTATTCAGCGTGACACCCGTCTTAAAGCAGAAGAAGAGAATATAAGCGGGAGAGTGTAATTATGGGAGAGAAAAATTTTTATAATCCAAAATATTATACAAACAGAGAATTAAGCTGGCTGCTGTTCAACCATCGTGTGTTGAATGAGGCCAGGGACAAGAGCATTCCTCTCTTTGAACGTCTGAAGTTTTTGAGCATCACGGCATCCAATCTGGATGAATTCTTTATGATCCGTGTGGCTTCCTTAAAGGATATGGAAAATGCAGGATATGAGAAGCCGGATATTGCGGGCATGACGCCTACCCAGCAGCTGAAGGCCCTGCATGAGGCTATTCACAAACTGGTGGATGTACAGTATTCCACCTACAACCGTTCCCTGTTGCCCCTGTTGGAGAAGAATGGCCTGCACATTGTGAGACAGCATGAGCAGTTAAGTGAAGAAGAGGCAGCATATGTGGATAAGTATTTTGAAGAGAATGTATATCCGGTACTGACTCCCATGGCAGTGGATTCTTCCAGACCCTTTCCCCTGATCCGCAACAAATCACTGAATATCGGTGCAATGGTGCGCAACAAAAAGACCAAGGAAGAACTGGAATTTGCAACGGTGCAGGTGCCCAGTGTTTTGAGCCGTATCATTCAGCTCCCTTCCAAGGGGAAAGCCAAAAAGATTATTCTGTTAGAGGAAATGATCGAGCGCAATATTCACAAATTGTTTTTGAACTATGATATTGTCTGTGCCCATCCTTTCCGTATCATGAGAAATGCGGATCTGACCATTGATGAGGATGAGGCGGCCGATCTGTTAAAGGAAATTGAGAAGCAGATAAAGAAGCGCCAGTGGGGTGAAGCCATCCGTCTGGAAGTGGAGGCAGGCATGGACAAACGCCTTCTGCAGATCATCAAAAAAGAACTGGCCATTGAGGAACAGAATGTTTACGAGATTGATGGTCCGTTGGATCTGACTGTGCTTATGAAAGTGTACGGCCTGGAGGGCTTTGATCACTTAAAGACACCAAAGTATGAGCCCCAGCCGGTACCTGAACTGCCGGCCGGCTGTGATATTTTTGAGGAAATCCGCAAGAGGGATATCCTGCTGCACCATCCTTACCAGACCTTTACGCCTGTGGTGAATTTCATCCGCAAAGCGGCGGTGGATCCGGATGTTTTGGCTATCAAGCAGACTCTTTACCGTGTCAGCGGTAATTCTCCTATTATTGCCGCTCTGGCCCTGGCCGCAGAAAACGGCAAGCAGGTAACGGTGCTGGTAGAGCTGAAAGCACGTTTTGATGAGGAAAACAATATTGTGTGGGCCAGAATGCTGGAGAAAGCAGGCTGCCATGTAATTTACGGTCTGGTGGGCTTAAAGACCCACAGCAAGATCACGCTGGTGGTACGTAAAGAAGAAGACGGTATCCGCAGGTACGTGCATCTGGGCACCGGCAACTACAATGATGCTACTGCCAAGCTTTATACGGACATGGGACTTTTGACCTGTGCGGAGACCATAGGAGAGGATGCTACCGCGGTATTTAATATGTTGTCCGGCTATTCGGAGCCCCGTTTTTGGAATAAGCTTTCTTTGGCACCGTTGTGGCTGAAGGATAAGTTCCTGCATCTGATCGAGCGTGAGAAGAAGTATGCAAAGGCAGGTCGGCCGGCCCGCATTATTGCCAAGATGAATTCCCTTTGCGATCCCGATATTATAGCGGCATTGTATGCAGCCAGCGCGGAGGGCGTTAAGATCGACTTGATCATCAGAGGTATCTGCTGTCTGAAGGTGGGCATCCCCGGTGTCAGTGAAAATATCAGGGTGCGTTCCATCGTGGGCAATTTCCTGGAGCACAGCCGTATTTTCTATTTCCAGAACGACGATAACTACGAGATTTACTGCAGCAGTGCGGACTGGATGCCCCGTAATCTGGAGCGCCGCGTGGAGATATTATTCCCGGTGGATAGTCCGGAACTGAAGGAAGAACTGCTGCATATCTTAAAGAGTCAGCTGCGTGACAATGTGAAAGCTTCCGTGCTGAATCCGGACGGCAGCTATGAAAAGGTGGATAAGCGCGGCAAGCAGCTTTTCAATGCCCAGGAAGCTTTCTGTATGGAAGCAAAGGAGAAGGCGGCAAAGAGTGCCGGCAGCACAGAGCTTACCAGCAGAACTTTTATCCCACAGAAGAATGAACAATAAGAGAGAGACAGAAAAATGAAAATAATTTTGGCATCGGCATCTCCCAGAAGGCGGGAACTGCTGACACAGATCGGCCTGGAATTTCAGGTGGTAGTAAGCAATGTGGAGGAAAAAGTGACAGCCACTGCCCCGGCAGCAGTGGTGGAAGAATTGTCCGCCCAGAAGGCAGAAGGGGTACTTTTGCAGATGAAAGAACAGGTCTATTCTGAAAACAGTTGTGGGACAGAGGAACTGCAGGACTGTCTGGTCATCGGATCTGATACAATCGTGGCTGTGGATGGACAGATTCTGGGCAAACCGAAGGATGCAGAGGATGCAAAGCGGATGCTTCGCATGCTGCAGGGCCGCACTCATGAGGTGTACACCGGTGTGACGGTATTGCGGATGAACACAGAGGAGCGCCGCACTTTCCATGAGGGCACCAAAGTACTCTTTTTCCCTATGACAGAGGAGGAGATTGAGACTTATGTGGCTACCAATGATCCTTTGGATAAAGCAGGGGCGTATGGTATTCAGGGCTTCTGCGCCAGGTATATTCGCGGCATTGAGGGAGACTATAATAACGTAGTGGGGCTTCCTGTAGGCAGATTGTATCAGGAGATCAAGGATTGGATCTAATAAAGGGAGAAAACAGATGAAAAAAGCAGTGATCTTTGATTTGGACGGAACGCTTTCCGATACCATACACAGCATTAAATATTGCGGAGACCGGGCGGTAGCTCCCTTTGGCATTGGACCTTTTACGGAGAAGCAGTATTGTTATTTTATCGGCGACGGTGCCGCCAATCTGGTGAAGAGAGCGCTGATTGCCGGCGGTGATACGGAATTAACTCATTATGAGGAGGCATTTAAGCTTTACAAAGAAGTGTTCCGTGAGAACTGCATGTATAAGGTAGCGCCTTACGAGGGCATCAGGGAATTACTGGCTTCCCTGCAGGAAAAAGGGCTTAAGATGGCGGTGTGCTCCAACAAGCCTCATGCGGAGACCATCAACGTAGTGGAAACCTTGTTTGGAAAAGAATGTTTTGATGTCCTTCAGGGACAGGAGGAAGGCATGGCCATCAAGCCCAGCCCGGAAGGCGTGTTCCGCATTCTGGAAAAGCTTTCCCTGAAGCCGGAGGATATTTTGTATCTGGGAGATACCTCTACAGATATGAAGACGGGCAAAAGTGCAGGTGCTTTTACCGTGGGTGCCCTGTGGGGATTCAGAGACAGAGCAGAGCTGGAGGAAAACCATGCTGATGCTGTAATCGCACATCCCTTGGAACTTTTGCAGTTTTTGGAGTAGGCAACATATCATTAGTGTGATATAATGTGAATAGCTCCAAAGAAAACCAAGCGACGCGAAGCGGCATTTGGTTTTCTGGAGCGTTCAGCGAGCAAACGGTCTGCGAAGCAGACGTACCAGTGCGAAGCACGGGTTTGCGAGCTTGGTGACAAGCAGGATCAGTGCGAAGCAGACAAACCAGTGCGAAGCACGGGTTTGCGAGCTTGGTGACAAGCAGGATCAGTGCGAAGCAGACGTACCAGTGCGAAGCACGGGTTTGCGAGCTTGATAAATTAATTGGAGGATGAGCATATGCATGAATTTGATGACGCAGTACTGAGATGTTTTCTGAAAAAGCAGCTTCAGCTTTTCCCGGAGCCGGTAGCAGAGACTCTTGAGGAGGCAGAAGGATTCCTGGAGGACTGCATGGCTGTAGTGGTTGATTCTCTGGAAGAAGTGATTGAATTTTTTGATGAAGAAGGCATCGACCTTGATGGCATGGTAGGAGAAGATATTCTGGAGGCTGAAGAAGTTTTTGAAGTCGGCGACGGCAGATATTTGATCGTGGAAGGTTAAAGAATATCGATAATATTGAATAGGAATGAAATGAACAGGAGTATTTCCCCAGGGAGGTGCTCCTGTTTTTAAATTGGGGTTGTATTTTCCGAAGCTTCTGTAAGCCTTTGATTCTAAAAGGTGTGCGTCAGGTGGGTAAGACCTAGATTCTGGCGAATGGTTCCAAAATCCTGTCGGAAAGGACTCTCATCATCTTTGATGAGATGCAGGACTGCCCTAAGGTCATCAACTCCATGAAGTATTTTTGCGAGAACGTTCACAGTATGGCAGATTATGCAGACCGACTGATTGGGATAGCCCTGCAACAGAAAAATAGTGAACACACTCAATAAGTAGGCACATTGTCCCTATATTTATGCTTTGTAGAGTTTGTGACTTGAAAGAGATAAGGAAATGTTTTAAGAAATATTAAGAAAAAAGTGTATAAACGGTAACATATAACGCTTATGTTTGTAAGTAGTAAAAAGTATGGAAAATTATTTTACATGGTCAATTTAGAGAGGACGAATATGACAGAAAGAAATCCTTACTTACGCACTTACAATCATAAAAACAAGCGGCGTGGTACCTTAAAAAAACAGTGCCGCCGTATGCTTCGGCGGCACAAAATCATGATTCGAAGAGGTGTGTTCCTGGTGGGTTCACTGATTCTGACGGCGTTTTTGATCCTTTTTCTGGATCGGGTCTTGTTTGGACCAATGCCTTCATTCTGATGAGTGGGAGTGTGTGGCGGATGCTCTGCATAAATTCTCCCACACGGAATCGTGTATATAAAGCTTGCCTTTGCCGGTACCGAGGTCGATATCCGGTTTGTTGGCACCGTGAAAGTCAGAGCCGCCGCTGATCTGCAGCTCATATTTGGCGGCAAGAGCCCGCATCCGGCGCTCTTCACCGGCATTGTAGGTGCTGTAAATGGCCTCGATGGCGACCAGACCGTCTTCTTTTAATTCTGCTACCAGTCGTTCCAGACGTTCATCACTCATGCGGTAGAGTACCGGGTGAGCCAGGACGGGGATGCCGCCGGCTTTCAGGACCAGTTCTACTGCCTGAGCGGGAGTGACTTTCTCTCTGGGCACGAAATAGGGGCAGTGGTCACCCACATAGCGTTCAAATGCCTCAGGAAGGCTCTTGGTGTAACCGTGATGCATCAGATATGCGGCATAATGGGCTCTGGTGATCACTGCCTCGGGAAATTCTGCAAGCAGTTTTTCGTAAGTGATATCAATACCGGCTTCCTGCAGCAGAGCGCACATTTTTCGGTTGCGCAGGATGCGGGAGTCCACAAAATTTTTCAGATAGGCAGTGAATTCAGGGTTCTTGTAATCGATGTCCAGTCCCACGATGTGGATATCCCGGCCCTGGTATTCAGTGGAAAATTCAATGCCGGGGATAATCCGGGGAATAATTGCCCCGGAATCAGCACGCAGCTTTTCAGCATATACAATTGCTTCCTCCAAACCGTCTACAGTATCGTGGTCGGTCAGGGCAAAAGCGTGTAGTCCTTTTTCTATAGCATAATCAACCAGTTCTGTGGGAGAAAAAGTGCCATCGGATCGGTTGGAATGCACGTGGAGGTCAATCATTTTTTATTCCTTTCTGAAGTCAGATAATTTGGCTTGAAACAATTATAAAGTAAAGTGACAGGCCTGCGGCAAATGCTGCAGGCCTGCTTGTTTTTTGTCAGATTAAATGCGGATGGGAGAAGGTGAAATTAATCTTCCAGCTCATCCTCATTCTTATTGGCAGTAAATACGGTACGCTTTCTGGCCATTTCATCGCTTGCCAGGTACTCGTCGTAGGTGGTGATCTTGTCGATCATGCCGCCGCCGGGCAGAAGCTCGATGATTCGGTTGGCAGTGGTCTGTACGAACTGGTGGTCATGGCAGGAGAACAGTGCCACACCGGGGAACTTGATCAGACCATTGTTCAGGGCGGTGATGGATTCCATGTCCAGATGATTGGTAGGCTCGTCAAATACCAGACAGTTAGCGCCGCTGATCATCATCTTGGAGAGCAGGCAGCGAACCTTCTCACCACCGGAAAGGATCTTAACTTTCTTTACACCGTCTTCGCCGGCAAAGAGCATACGTCCTAGGAAACCGCGCACATAGGTGGCATCCTTTACGGGAGAGTAGCCGGTCAGCCAGTCTGCGATGGTCAAATCATTGTCAAACTCAGCGGTGTTATCTTTAGGGAAGTAAGCCTGGGAGGTGGTTACGCCCCACTTGTAGCTACCCTCATCGGGCTCCATCTCACCTACAAGAATCTGGAAGAGAGTGGTCTTTGCCAGCTCCTGACCGCCGACGAAAGCAATCTTGTCGTCGTGACCTACTACGAAGGAGATGTCATCCAGAACTTTCTCGCCGTTGATGGTCTTGGACAGATGTTCAACAGTAAGAACCTCGTTGCCGATCTCGCGGTCGGGACGGAAGTCGATGTAAGGATATTTTCTGCTGGAAGGTTTGATCTCATCCAGCTCGATTTTTTCCAGGGCACGCTTTCTGGAAGTAGCCTGCTTGGACTTGGAAGCATTTGCGGAGAAGCGGGAGATGAACTCCTGCAGCTCTTTGATCTTTTCTTCCTTCTTCTTGTTGGCTTCCTTCATCTGCTTGATCAAAAGCTGGCTGGACTCGTACCAGAAATCGTAGTTGCCGGCGTACAGCTGAATCTTGCCGTAGTCGATATCTGCGGTGTGGGTACAAACCTTGTTCAGGAAATAACGGTCATGGGAAACCACGATAACGGTATTGTTAAAGTTGATCAGAAACTCTTCCAGCCATGCGATAGCATCCAGATCCAGATGGTTGGTAGGCTCGTCCAAAAGCAGGATGTCGGGGTTACCGAACAGTGCTTTTGCTAACAGTACCTTAACCTTCATGTTACCATCCAGCTCGCTCATCATGGAGTAGTGGTAGTCGGTGTCAATGCCCAGACCGTTTAAAAGCATAGCAGCGTTGGACTCTGCTTCCCAACCGTCCATCTCAGCAAACTCAGCCTCCAGCTCACTGGCGCGGATGCCGTCCTCGTCGGAGAAATCTTCCTTGGCGTAGATTGCGTCCTTTTCTTTCATGATCTCGTAGAGACGCTGGTTGCCCAGGATAACGGTATCCATTACTACCCAATCGTCATATTTAAAGTGGTCCTGCTCCAACACGGAGAGACGCTGGCCGGGGGTGATCACAATATCGCCCTTGGTGGTGTCCAGTACGCCGGACAGAATCTTTAAGAAGGTGGACTTGCCGGCACCGTTGGCACCGATCAGACCGTAGCAGTTACCTTCGGTAAATTTGATGTTTACGTCTTCAAATAAAGCTTTTTTGCCTACGCGGTAAGTTACATTATTTGCACTTATCATTTTTCTAACCTTTCTTTATATAAATCAAAACTCAAGTTACTCTATGGGATGTGCATTTTCCAATAGAAAATGCGGTCAGGGCGTAAAAAAGCCCATCATTTTTATTGTACAGAAAACGCCGGAAAAAGCAAGGAAAACTTTTTGTTTTGGGGCTTCTTGACAAAGAAGAGTGGCTGCGATATGGTAAAAATGAGCTTGGCAGAGCTCTGTGCGTGCACAAAGAGCCCTATAAGGAGGTTGCTCGCACTGAGACATCAGTCGACGTGGTCGGGTTAGAAGTGCTTGAGAGAAACGGAGGTCGGAGCAGGAGAGATGGGAACCCCAAAAGTTGCAGGCAGGCTGGCAGAGATGAATAAGATGGAGTTTGCGTTTTCTGCTGCTATCGGAAATGAGAAATTTGATATCCGCTCATATACCAGCGGAATGTTTTCCGAGGAATCCATGGATGCACGGCCGTACAAGCATTTCTTTACGGAATTTCACTATATTTTCGAGGGAAGCGAGCAGATTACGTTTCCACATCATAACAAGAAGCTGGAGCTTTCTGCCGGACAGATCTGCATCATCCGGCGGGAAATTTATCATGGAGTAGTCACCTCTCCGGGAATCAAGCGGTTTTGTTTTAATACCACGGGGGATATCTTTCCGGAAATTGCCATGGCCCGTGTTATAGACAGCGAGTTTATCAGAAATGTGATGAAGCACACTCTGGAGATCGAGCCCACGGGAGACCGGCTGGGTGTGATGCTTTTGGATGTGGTCTTTGAGATGCTTGACATTGTGAAGCGCACCTCGAAAGATGGCAAACGCAAAGAGCGTGTGCATCAGGCGCCTGAGTGGATCATAGAGGAATATTTGCTGCAGCATTTCAGGGATCCGGAAGGGTTGGCAGGGCTGGCGGCCCAGCTGTACCTGAGTGAGCGGCAGACACGCAATCTGGTGAAGAAATATTACGGGCAGGATTATAAGACGCTGATCATTAAGCAGAGGATGGAGTTTGCCGATATGCTGCTTGAGGATGAAACGCGCTCTCTGGAAGAGATCGCGGAAGAGGTAGGGTATCGGTCCTACAGTGGTTTTTATCAGGCCTACACCAAGTATTTTGGGATTTCCCCCAGTGAAAAGAGAGTGTCAAATATAGAAGAATAAACAGAATGGAGCAGCTGCAAAAGCAACCTGATGAAGGTATTTTTGCGGCGTGCTCCATTTCCTTTTTTTGTATTAAAAAAGCGGAAATGATTTTGAAAAAGTGGGCTGGAGATTAAATGGACTATTTGGGCCGGAATGATAAAATGGAAGTAGATAAGAAAGTATATTCGGAAAATATTACAGAGCGCATCTGCGAGATAAGGAGGAATGTGCTATGTTGTATAAGAAAAACGGAACAGAAAAACTGGATATGGAATTATTCCGCAATCCTACAGCGGAATATCGCGGTACACCTTTCTGGTCATGGAACTGCAAGCTGGAGCAGAAAGAATTGGAGCGGCAGCTGGAGGTCTTTAAGAAAATGGGCTTCGGCGGTGCTCACATGCACGTGCGGACCGGTCTGGCCACTCCCTACCTGAGCGACGAGTTTATGGAGATGGTAAAGGCATGTGTAGAGAAGGCAAAGAAGGAGGAAATGCTGGCATGGCTGTATGATGAAGACCGCTTCCCCTCCGGAGCAGCCGGTGGCCTGGTGACGAAAGACGAACAATACAGGTGCCGTTATCTTTTGTTTACGCCCAGACCCTACAGCGGCGAGGGTAGAAAGATAGAGGGCGAGGTCGCTCTTTGGGGTGTGATCCGCTCAGAAGACGGCAGACTTTTAAGCTGTTATGATGTGGAATTAGATGACCAGGGCTATTTAAAGAGCTGGAGAGTCATCGGCGAAGATGAGCCTGCTGAATTTGAGAAATGGTATGCTTATCTGGAAATAAACAAGGAAACTCCCTGGTACAACAACCAAACCTATGTGGACACTCTGAACAAAGCAGCGATTGAACGTTTTGTGGAGGTTACCCATGAGCGCTATCATCAGGTAATTGGAGAAGAGTTTGACAAAGCGGTTCCTGCTATTTTTACAGATGAACCGGAATTTACATTTAAGACCACCCTTTCTTATGCCAAGGGAAAAGAGGATGTGTACCTGCCCTGGACGGAGAATCTGCCGGAGACTTTTAAGGCAGCCTGCGGATTGGATCTGCTGGCGGCTTTGCCGGAACTTTTCTGGGAGAGAGCAGACGGACGTATTTCACAGATTCGTTATCATTATCATGACCACCTCTGTGACCGATTTGTGGAAGCTTTTGCGGATACTTGCGGCAGCTGGTGCAAGGAGCATAATCTGGCGCTGACCGGTCATATGATGCGTGAACAGACCCTCCAGTCCCAGACGGCAGCTGTGGGAGAGGTTATGCGGTCTTATCGTGGTTTCGGAATTCCGGGCATTGATATGTTGGGCGGAGCTTACGAGTATACCACCGCCAAACAGTGTCAGTCGGCAGTACACCAGCTTGGCAGCGAAGGCATGCTCAGTGAATTGTACGGCGTGACCAACTGGGATTACGAATTCAGGGATTACAAGCAGCAGGGCGATTGGCAGGCTGCGCTGGGCGTGACTGTCCGCGTCCCCCATTTAAGTCATGTATCCCTGGCAGGAGAGGCCAAGCGTGATTGGCCGGGCTCCATCAGTTATCAGTCCCCCTGGTGGGAAAAGTTTTCGCTGGTGGAGGATCATTTTGCACGGATAAATACGGCGCTGACCAGAGGCAAGCCCATTGTAAAGGTAGGTGTGATACACCCCATCGAAAGTTTCTGGCTCCACTGGGGGCCTGCTGATCAGACGGCACTGGACCGGAATAATTTGGATAAAAATTTCCAGGATATTATAGAGTGGCTGCTGTTTGGCGGCATTGATTTCGATTTTATCAGCGAGGCGCTGCTGCCTCAGCTGTGCCGGGAGGCTTCTGCGCCCTTACAAGTTGGCGAGATGGCCTATGATGTGATCCTGGTGCCCGGCTGTGAGACCCTGCGTTCCACAACCTTGGAACGTTTGGAGCGCTTTGCGGCAGCAGGGGGCAGAGTAATTTTTGCAGGAGAACTGCCCACCCTGGAAAACGCGGTGCCCAGTGAAAGAGGTGTGAACCTGGCAGCAGGTGCAGAATGTATCGCATTTACAAAAGGGGCTGTGCTGAAGGCATTGCAGAATGTGAGGACGGTTGAGATCCGGAATGCAACAGGAGCGCTGACAGAAAATCTGTTATATCAATTGCGTAGTGACGGTAATGGACGCTGGCTGTTTATTGCCCCCGGAAAAAATAACTATAACCGAGATGTTTCCAAATATCAGGATCTGAAGATTCGGATTGATGGTGCTTGGAAGGCAACTCTGTATAATACCATGAGTGGCGAGAGAGAGGCAATTGCCCACTGTGTGGCAGCCGGTGTTACAGAAGTTCGATGCAGAATGTACGATTATGACAGTCTGCTTTTGTGGCTGGAGCCTGCAGGAGAATGTGGGGATAGTGATGCTGTGCCGGTTGCCCAGACTTCGGAAAAAGCGGAAGACACAGGTGTTTCTAAAGCAGCACCGAGGATTTACAGTCTGCCTCTTCCTGCAACTGTACCTTACACTTTAGACGAGCCCAATGTACTGCTTTTGGATCAGGCTGAATATGCACTGGACGATGAAAACTGGGCGTCCTGTGACGGTGTACCTTTAAAAGAAGAAATTCTGAGAATCGATGATGCCTGCCGTGACCGGTTAGGATGGCCCAGGCGCAAGCACAATGTGGCCCAGCCCTGGGTGGTTCAGGAAGATGGAAGCACTCATACGCTGCACCTTAGATGGCGGATTTGGTCGGAGATTGCCTGTGAAGAAATTGTGCTGGCTATTGAGGATGCCGAGCGGCTTAAACTTCGTTTTAATGGTCAGGAGGTAGATAATACCGTGACCGGCTGGTATGTGGATAAAGCCATTAAGACCGTGAATCTTCCTCCGCTTAAGTCCGGTGAAAATGTGCTGGAAGTGTCTGTTCCCTTTGGCAAGCGCACGGATGTGGAGTGGGCATACCTGTTGGGGGATTTCGGTGTGGAAGTGTGCGGCAGCCTTGTAAGGATCGTGGAATCGCGCAGACAGCTGGCTTTCGGCAGCCTGGCGGCCCAGGGGCTGCCCTTCTATGGAGGAAATATTACTTACCACATTCCGATGGAGACAAAGGGCGGTGAGCTTACCATTCGTTCCGGTCAATATCAGGGCGGTTTGCAGGTGATCAGCGTAGATGGCGGCGAGGAAGTGCCTCTGATCTATGCACCATACACGGCTTCCCTGGGAGTACATCCGGCCGGAGAGCATACGGTGGATATAACGTTATACGGTAATCGCCGTAACAGTTTTGGCCCCGTGCATTTTACGGACAGAAAAAACAACGGAAGTGATCCCAACAAGTGGCGCACCACAGGAGAACTTTGGAGTTACGACTATCAACTGAAAGAAGTGGGCGTGCTGAGTACGCCGGTGCTGACGGAGACACTGAGGTAAGAGGAACCGGACTAAGAGGAACAAGACTAAGAGGAATCGGGCTAAGAGGAATCGAGGTAAGAAAACAGATATAAGAGAAAAAGATATATGGGAAATGGATAGTGAGAACAACAGATAGTACGGACAAATAGAGAAAGTGAGGTAACAGACGTGAAACTTGTTGTGAACATGGACCCGAAACCCGGCAATGCCAGAAACAGCGAAGGCTCTTTTATCAGAATGCCGGATGGCGGAATATTGTTTGCCTACAGCCGTTATTCCGGCAATACGGTGGGTGATGATGACAGCTGCGATATTGCGGTGATCCGTTCCTTTGACGAGGGTGAGAACTGGTCAGAGCCGGAGATCATTGTAAGAGCTGTTGATTTTGGGGTGCAGAATGTGATGAGTGTGTCCTGCATCTATCAATTGGACGGTCAGATCGGCATTTATTACCTGATCAAGGAAAAGGATAAGACCAGTACCTGGGGCAGAGCGCTGACTTGTGACGGTTACGATTTTCAAATAGAGCGCTGTATCATCAATTCCTGTCCGGCCTCTTATGTAGTCAACAATGACCGTGTGGAGAGATTTGCAGACGGTACCCTGGTGGTACCAGCCTGCCGTCATATTGTGGAGTGCGGTACACCCAATCCCTTTGGTATGAGTATGGTTTGGGTATCCCACGATGATGGCAAGACTTTTGTCGTGCTGCCTCACCGTTTAACTGTGGCAAAGACGGAGCCGTCCGCCCTGGGAATGCAGGAACCCGGTATCTTCCAACACAAGGACGGCAGAGTACGCCTCTGGGCCAGAACCAGTCATAGGTATCAGTATGAGAGCTACTCTTATGATGATATGAAGACCTTCTCCGTGCCAGGGCCTTCCTGCTTCGGATCAGCCATCTCTCCCATGGAGATTGCCGAAAATAAAGAGACAGGTGTACTGTATGCCGTATACAATCCCGTGGCTGATGTGGATCCCACCAGACCGGACAGACTGTGGGTCCGCACGCCCTTGTTAGTACAGACAAGCCGGGATGACGGCAGGACCTGGAGTGATCCGGTGGTGATCGAGGGTGATCCCGATAGCGGTTACTGTTATCCTGCTATGTTCTTTACAAAGGACGGCTCCATGCTGCTGGCATACTGCCGGGGCGGCAAGGGCGATGACGGCTGCCTGTCAAGGCTTGGTATGATGAAGATCGGACTGCAGGAGCTGGAGTAAGAGCTAAAGGTAGGTCTCAGAGGTGCAAAGAGCGTTTGAGATACCGCGTGAGGCGGGGTTGGAGGTCTTAGGGGCTCAAAAGAGTGTTTGAGATACCGCGGGAGGCGGAGTTGGAGGTCTTAGGAGCAGAAAAGTGTTTGCAAGATACCGCTGAGAGTTGAAGCGGAGGTCCCAGCGGCAGGAAAGTATTTGCAAGATACTGCTGAAAGCTGAAGTTGCGGTCTCAGGAGAGAAAAGTGTTTGAAAGATACCGCTGAGAGCTGAAGCGGAGGTCTCAGGAGCAGAAAAGTGTTTGCAAGATACCGCTGAGAGCTGAAGTTGCGGTCTCAGAGGCAGAAAAAGCATGAAAGATACCGCTGAGAGCTGAAGCGGAGGTCTCAGGAGCAGAAAAGTGTTTGCAAGATACTGCTGAAAGCTGAAGCTGCGGTCTCAGGAGAGAAAAGTGTTTGCAAGATACCGCTGAGAGCTGAAGCGGAGGTCTCAGAGGCAGAAAAAGCATGAAAGATACCGATGAGAGCTGAAGTTACGGTTTCAGGAGAGAAAAAGCATGAAAAGATACCGCTGAGAACAAATGGCGAGGTCTTTGAGAAAAAATGAGGCTCAGAGATACTGCAGATGAATCAACAAGAACAAATAAAACAAGAACAATTAAACAAGAGCAATCAACAAAAAAACAAATACAAGAAAGGAACAAAAAAGATGAGAAACGTAGAAAAGTACAAAGGAATTTTTCCCGCATTTTATGCATGTTATGACGACGAGGGCAATGTAAGTGCCGAAAGAACAGAAACTTTTGTCCAGTATCTGATCGACAAGGGTGTACAGGGGCTGTATGTAAACGGTTCTTCCGGCGAGTGCATTTATTTGAGCGTTGAGGAGCGCAAGCTGATCCTGGAGAGCGTTATGAAGGTGGCAAGAGGCAAGCTTGTGATCATTGCCCATGTAGCTTGCAACAATACAAAGGACAGTGTGGAGCTGGCAAAGCATGCTGAGAGCCTGGGTGTAGATGCCATCGCTTCCATTCCTCCCATTTACTTCCGTCTGCCTGATTATGCCATCGCAGATTATTGGAATACCATCAGCGAAGCAGCTCCCAACACCGATTTTGTAATTTACAATATTCCTCAGTTGGCAGGTGTAAATCTGACTGTGAAGCTGTTCAAAGAAATGCGTAAGAATCCCCGTGTCATCGGTGTCAAGAATTCTTCCATGCCCATCCAGGACATCCAGATGTTCAAGGCTGAAGGCGGCGATGACTGTGTGATCTTCAACGGTCCCGACGAGCAGTTCGTAGGCGGCAGAGCCATCGGCGCGGCAGCAGGTATCGGCGGTACCTACGGCGCAATGCCCGAACTGTTTGTAGCAATGGATCAGGCTATCGAAAACGGTCAGATGGAGAGAGCAAGAAAGATCCAATACCGCGTAAACGAGATTATTTACGCGATCTGCGACTGTAAAGCTAACCTCTATGCAGTGATCAAGGAAGTGCACAGACTTAACGGTATGCCTCTGGGCGGCGTGCGTGAGCCTCTTTACAATGTGACTGATGAAGACAGAGAGAAGGTACAGAAGGTAAGAGAGCTGATTGCAGCTGCAATTGCAGATCTGGATACATTTTAAAATCAAGTGAGTAGGATGCGCTGTAACCTTGAGAAGTGGAAAGTTTTGAGGGCGACAGCGCATCTTACAAAATAACTGAAAGGAATGCAAAATGAAACTTGTTTTAGACATAGACCCCAGACCGGGCAATGCCCGAAACAGTGAGGGTTCTTTCATCCGCATGCCTGACGGCGGCATCCTGTTTGCCTACAGCCGCTACAGCAGCGATACCGCCCATGATGCGGACAGCTGCGACATCGCGGTAATCAGATCCTTTGACGAGGGTGAGACCTGGTCAGAACCCGAGATTATCGTAGCGGCTGCCAATTACGGCGTAAAGAATGTGATGAGCGTGTCCTGCATTTATCAGCAGGACGGTCAGATCGGTGTTTATTTCCTGATTAAGGAAAATGACAGAAGCACCAATCTGGGCAGAGCAATTTCGCCCGACGGATATACTTTTACCTGGGAGCGCTGCACGCATGATTCCTGCAGTGCTTTTTATGTGATCAACAATGACCGCATAGAGCGTTTTGCAGACGGCAGGTTGGTGGTGCCTGCTGCCCGCCACATTATTGAGCCTGCCAGATATGAGGAGTACAGCCAGAGCGTGATCTGGGTGTCCGAAGATGATGGCAAGACTTTCCATGTGCTGCCCCACAGACTTTCCATTCCTAAGCTTACGAAGAGAGATTATGGTATGCAGGAGCCAGGCATTGTAGAGTATGAGGACGGCAGGGTGTACCTCTGGGCCAGAACCACTGCCAATTACCAGTATGAGAGCTACTCCTACGACCATATGGAAACCTTTACCGAACCCAAGCCTTCTATTTTTGCATCCCCCTGTTCTCCCATGGAGATTGCAAAAAATTCTGAGACCGGTATCTATTATGCGATTTATAATCCTTATCCCAGTACCAGAGGTGACAGAACGCCTTTTGTAGTGCGCACCAGCAAGAATGAAGGCAAAATCTGGAGCATGCCTACTGTCATCGAAGAGGACAAGGAGAGAGGATATTGTTATCCGGCTGTGTTTTTCACCAAGGATAATGCTATGCTCTGCGCTTATTGCCGTGGCAGCAAGGAAGATCCCAATTGCCTGGCCAGATTGGGCATCATGAAGATCGGTCTGGACGAGATGGAGGTATAATTTATGAACGGAGAACGCTATTTTGAAGAACATCCCTGGAATCGCGCCTGTGCAGCCATTGCACAGCGCAATTTGGGAAAGATTTATGAGCTTGCGATCCAAGTGGTCTGCGAAGCCGGAAAATGCGAGGAAGCTTTTGAACAGTGGCTTACAAGATGTGAGCAGCTGATCGGGGAGACTGTGGACGGAGAAGTGCTGAGAACGGAAAATGTGATCAGCCTGGTAGGTCGAACCCAAGAGTGCATTGTACGTATTTTCGTAGATGAATCCGGATTCGAAGCGACTGAAAATTTTGAAATTGTTACAGAGAAGGCTCTTTTTGTCTGGAAACCCGGCACCAGTCTGCAGGGTAGGATTACCGGAGGATACTCCGGCACCGGTCAGAAGTTTGTCAGTGATTTGGAGGTGAAGGCATGATCAGATTAGGAATTATCAGCTTGCAGCATCCTCATTCCAGAGGAAATCACATTCCGGCCCTGAAATATATGAAGGACCGCATCACTGTCAGCGCCATTTTTGATGAGGATAAGGAGTTTGCAGCTCCCTGGGTGGAGATGTTCGGCGCGAAGTATTATGCCACCAGAGATGAACTGCTGGCAGACCCCGAGATTGACGCAGTCCTGATCACTTCCACCAACGATCATCACGCAGAGGATGCTATTGCAGCAGCCAATGCGGGAAAAGACATTTTTGGTGATAAACCTGTTATTATTGATACCAAAGACGGTCAGTGTCTGATCGACGCAGTAAAAGCAAATAACGTAAAGTACATGACTACTTTCCCGGTGCGCTTTAATGAGGCGGTGCTGGAGACCAAGCGCGCCATAGAGGCTGGAGAATTCGGCCAGATACTGGCAGTAGTGGGCACCAATCACGGTTCCATGTATGAACCCGGATGCCCCGATTGGGTGAAGGATCCTGCCAAGAATGGTGGTGGCTGTATCATCGACCATACCGTACATGTAGCTGATATCATGCGCTGGTTTACCGGGCAGGAGTTTGCAACAGTGCGGGCGGAGGCCAGACATGCACTGCATCCTGACATTGTTGCCGAAGATATTGCGGTAATGCACGGCACCATGACCGGCGGCACTCTGTTCCAGATCGATGCATCCTGGTCCCGCAGACCCGAGAATCCTCAGTGGGGAGACGTGACCATTCGTGTGGTAGGAGAGAAGAGGACTGCCTGGCTGGACATTTACAACAATCAGCGTCTGGAAATGTATATTGACGATCAGCTGGAGATGCACTATCCCAATCTGGTGGCCAAGGAACACGGTGATATTTTCGATGATTACATTGATGCCTGTGAAAAGGGAACTCCCATGATCAATGCAGGCGTGGTGGACGGCGTGCGTGCTGTGGAATTGGCTGCAGCAGCGTATGAGTCCCTGGAAAAGGGCGAGACCGTTGAAGTAAAACGCTGTCAGGGATAGAACAGAGTCAGATATGGACAGAAATGTGCCAGAGATGAAATAATCCTTGGGATTCAACATTGTCACAGATAATAGCAGGAGGAATGGAAAATATGTTGTATAAAAAGAACAACGCCCCCAAATTGTCTCAGGAATTATTTGAAAATCCCACCTCCGAATACCGTGGCACCCCTTTCTGGGGCTGGAATTGTGAACTTAAGCGGGAAGAATTGGAGTGGCAGCTGGAAAACTTTAAGAAGATGGGATTCGGCGGTGCCCACATGCACGTGCGCACCGGTATGTCCACCCCCTACTTAAGCGACGAATTCATGGACCTGATCAAGGCTTGCGTGGAGAAGGCTAAAAGTGAAAACATGCTGGCCTGGCTTTACGACGAGGACCGCTGGCCCTCCGGAGCAGCGGGAGGACTGGTGACCAAAGAGAAAAAGTATCGGGGAAGATATCTTTTGTTTACTCCCACTCCTTATCAAAAAGCAGAAGAAGAAACCATCTGTGACCAAGGTACTTCTGCAGGAGCAGGAAGGGCAGAAAACGGAACCTTGCTTTGCTGCTATGATGTGCATCTTAATAAAAGAGGGTATTTGCTGGATTGGAAGGTCATCGGTGAGGAGGAGGCAGCAGTCCATGAGAAGTGGTATGCTTATCTGGAACTGATGGCGCCCAGCCCCTGGTACAACAATCAGGCTTATGTAAATACGCTGGATAAGGCGGCCATGGACCGCTTTATTGAGATTACCTACGAGGCCTACAACAGGACTATTTCGGATGAATTTGGCAAAGCCGTTCCTGCTATTTTTACGGATGAGCCCCAGTTTGTGCGCAAGACCACTTTGAAATTTGCTACAGAGAAAGCGGATGTGGTGCTGCCATGGACGGACGATCTGCCGGAAACCTTTGGGGCGGTCTACGGGGGTGAAGATTTGCTGGCCGGCGTGCCGGAACTGATCTGGGACCGGGCGGACGGCAGTGTTTCCGCACTTCGCTATCACTATCACGATCATGTGTGTGAGCGTTTTACGAAAGCTTTTGCAGACAACTGCGGAACCTGGTGCAGGGAACACGGTTTGGCTTTGACAGGGCACATGATGAATGAGCAGACCCTGCGCTCCCAAACCAACGCTTTGGGAGAAGCCATGCGGGCATATCGGGGCTTTGATCTTCCCGGTGTGGACATGATTTATGGACGAATGGAGTATAATACCGTTAAACAGGCCCAATCGGCAGCCCATCAATATGACAGGGAAGGTCTGCTCAGTGAGCTTTACGGCGTAACCGACTGGGATTTTGATTTCCGGGACTATAAGTTCCACGGAGACTGGCAGACGGCCCTGGGCGTCACGGTACGTGTGCCTCATCTGTCCTGGGTGTCCATGGGCGGGGAGGCCAAGAGGGACTGCCCGGCTTCCATCAACTATCACTCCCCCTGGTGGGAGAAATATCATCTGGTGGAGGATTATTTTGCCAGAGCGGCCACCGCGCTGACCAGAGGCAAGCCTCTGGTGAGAGTGGGCGTGATCCATCCCATTGAAAGTTTCTGGCTCCATTTCGGACCGGCGGAGCAGACAGCCCTGATTCGTGAACAGCTGGATGAAAATTTCAAGAATATAACAGAATGGCTGCTTTTCGGCGGCATTGATTTTGATTTTATCAGCGAATCTCTGCTGCCCGACTTGTGCGGTGAGGGAACGGCTCCGCTGAAAGTGGGAGCTATGGAGTACGATGTGGTCCTGGTGCCCGGTTGTGAGACGCTGCGCTCTACCACATTGGAGAGACTGGAGGCTTTTGCGGCAGCAGGCGGCCGCCTGATTTTTGTGGGAGAAGCCCCCGCTTTGACGGATGCACTGCCTGGCAAAAGAGGTGCAGCATTGGCGGAGCGGACGGAGCTGATTTCCTGGAGCCGTTTCGCACTGCTTCAGGCTCTGGAGCCTGTGCGCATGGTGGAAATACGCAATGGGGCAGGCGCTCTTACGGACAATCTGCTGTGCAATCTGCGTCAGGATGGTGCGGGACGCTGGCTGTTTGTTGCCTGCGGCAAAAATATTTATAATAAGGATATGCCGGGCTTCCAGGATCTGCGGATCCGTCTTGCGGGGCGTTTCAAAGCAGTAGTATATGACACCGCAAATGGTGGGACCAAAGAGGTGGAGCAGTGCCTGAAAGGCAATGCCACGGAGATTTCTTATCGGTTGTACGATTATGACAGTTTGCTTTTGTGGCTGGAGCCTGTGGATGAGAAGTTATCATGTGGTGCAAAGGATGTGTCAAGTGCCAAGGGGCAAACATTGGGTGACACAGGAAAGATATCGTGGGGGAAAACAGCGGACCAGGCAAGAAAAGTGCCGACGGAAATTGCCGGGGAGGCAAAGGGAGCCAGAACACTTCCTGTTCCCTCTACAGTCCCCTACACTTTAAGTGAGCCCAATGCACTGTTATTGGATCAGGCAGAGTATGCTTTGGATGAGGCCCTTTGGGCAGAATGTGACGGTCAAGTGGTGACAGAGGAAATCCTGCGCCTGGACGATGCCTGCCGCGTACATCTGGGGTGGCAGAGCCGCAGGACCAGCATGGCCCAGCCCTGGGCTGTGGAAGAGGAGCCCATCACTCACACCATACACCTGCGCTTCCGCATTCAGTCGGAAATTGCCTATGAAGGTGCGCTGCTTGCCATAGAAGAAGCAGAGAAGCTGAAACTGAAATGGAACGGTAAGGAAATTGACAATACTGTGATTGGCTGGTACGCAGACAAGGCCATCAAGACTGTGGCTTTGCCAACGATAGAAGTGGGTGAGAATGTGCTGGAGGCAGATATTCCCTTTGGGAAACGCACCGCAGTAGAATGGGCGTATCTGCTGGGGGATTTCGGCGTGGAGATAAGCGGCAGAAGTACAAGGATCGTGGCAGCCCGCAAGGAACTTTCCTTCGACAGTATTACAACCCAGGGCCTGCCTTTTTACACCGGCAATATCACTTACCACATCCCTGTGGAAACCGGAGGCGGTCAAGTGACAGTAAAATCCAAGCGCTACAGAGGATCCCTTCAGACCATTGCCATGGATGGCGGCAAAGAGATTCCCATGATCGCCTCTCCTTATGAAGTGAGCATGGGAGAGCCTGATGCCGGCAGACATACTGTAGACATTACACTGTACGGTCATCGCCGTAATGGTTTCGGACCGCTGCATTTGGCCAATCCCAAGGACAGGGATGTAGGACCCTTTGCATGGCGTTCTGATGGAGACCGTTGGACTTATGATTATATGCTCTGTGAAGTGGGTGTGCTGAACACACCGGTGATCACGGAAATCTAGGTTGTTTTATAAGTTTGCTTGAAATATGAGAAGCAAGTTGAGATTTGTGTTTGATCTTAACTTGCTTTTTGTATTGAGGAAAAGCATCTGAAATCTCTCGAATTCTTCAATTCATCTGCTGAAAATTCATAAAAAACACCAGAAAAGCATCTGAAATCCCGCAAACTCATCAAATCGTCCGCTGAAAGTTCAGTAAAAAGCATCAGAAAAGCATCTGAAACCTGCCAAACTTTTCCTGAAGTCTGCTGAAAACACAACAGATTAATGTTGGAATTCTGCGATTCATTTTATATATGATTTGTACGTAAAAATAGCTTTAACTTGACAAAACTATCATACTGGAATATAGTAGTTCTGTGCAGAACCACTATGTCGCAAGGGGGCGCGTGACGAAAATAAATCAAAATGGAGCAGAGGTAGGAACTTTATTTTGGAATTGTATTTCCGGAAAGAAAAAAGTATAATTTAAGCAAATATTATGGAGATATTAAAGTAAAATGTTCTTTTGGATCATTGCAACAATAAGTGCTTTTTTTGTAAAGGGTCTATGTGGCTTTGCCAATACATTAGTCTTTACAACAATCTTAAGTTTCGGAAACAATAATGTTAATATTTCGCCGGTTGAATTGCTGTTAGGCTATCCAACGAATATTATTTTAGCTTGGAAAGAACGAAAATCAATTAAGTGGAGTGTGTGTTTACCGTTAGCATTATTGGTAATTATAGGTGCTGTTCCCGGAGCATTGTTCTTGAAGAATGCAAATACAAGCCTTATTAAAATGATTTTTGGTGTGGTTATTGTTTTTATCGGTTTGGAAATGTTATTAAGAGAATTTCAAACAAAGAAGACAAAGCCATCAAAAGCTGTATTGGTAATGATTGGTGTTCTTTCCGGTCTGTTATGCGGGTTATACGGAATTGGCGCGTTGCTTGGCGCGTATGTAAACAGAGTTGCTGAAAACAGCAGTTCTTTTAAAGCAAATATTTGTGTTGTATTTTTGATTGACAACACATTTCGGATAATATTATATGGCGTATGGGGGATCATTACTTTTAATATACTGAAACAAGTAATCATCCTTATTCCTTTTATGTTTATAGGTTTATCTCTCGGAATGATCAGCGGGAAGTTTTTAGATGAAAAAATCATTAAAAAAACAGTGGTTATTATGCTGATAATATCAGGCGCGGCGTTGATATTGAATAGTTTGTAAATCTCAATGCAAGGTGGGATAAAGACGAAACCAATTAGTGGAGGAAGATAGAATGAACCTGTTTGAACAAATACAAAATTATAAAGCTCTGAACCAACAGGAAGAATGTGACAAAGCACAAATGCTGCAGTTTATGCGGTGTAATCGCAATTTTCTGGAGCGTGAGAATCTGATTGCACATTTTACAGCTTCCATGTGGACGGTGAACAAAGAAAAAACCAAGATTCTGATGGTACACCACAATATCTACAATTCCTGGTCGTGGATCGGCGGACATGCAGATGGAGAGGAAGATTTATGTGCAGTAGCATTGAAGGAACTGCAGGAAGAAACGGGTGTAAAACATGCCCGGCTGGTCAGTGAAGATATTTTGAGTCTGGAAACTTTGACAGTAGGTGGACATATCCGCAAAGGAATTTGGGTTCCGGGTCATTTGCATTTTAACCTTACTTATCTGGCAGAAGCAGACGAAAATGAGGAATTGACTGCACAAGAAGGGGAAAATACTGCAGTGCAGTGGTGGTCTTTTGAGGACGCTTTAAAAGCTTCTGCGGAACCCTGGATGGTAGAGAATATTTATAAAAAGCTGATTGAGAGAAGCCGATAAGCTGAAGCTGTTTGGGAGGTAATCAGATGAGTGAAACAAAGGTGATTTTTTGTTCTGATGTCCACTTGTGTCATCTGGATTGGTATGGGCGTTCTTCTGCTGACCGCATGGAGAATATGATTGATACTTTTAATCGGTTATTTGAGGAGAATCCCTATGAAAAGATTGTCTTTTTAGGGGATTATTCCCTGGATTTTTGGAAATGGGATATAGGAGGTTCTGTGTTGCGTGAGGGCGTTAGTAATACAGACAATTTTGTAAAGCATTATGCCAAGCGCCTGAAAGCAGATTATTATATGGCACCGGGAAATCATGATTTGTATGGCTATGAAAGTTGGAAGAAAATCACAGGCACTGACAGGGATGATGCTTTTGTGGTGGGAGGATATTTGATTATTTCCTGTGATAATTTTTCCGGTGTTCTGGATCCGGATTTTCACAGTGATGGGATATACACACCTACCAAACTGGAATTTATTCGGGAAAAGATGGCAGAATATCCGGAACTGCCGGTGATCCTGTGCGGACATTTTTTTGATAAAACAAAAGAGCCGGAAGCGTTTTTTGAGTTTTTAAAACAGGAAAAAAGAATTACGCTGTTAATTTGCGGACATGATCATGTTGTTGCAATCGAAGATTTGGGTGAAAGAGCCGGAAATGTCAGCATATATCATGATGGGCACTATTCCTATTCCGGCATAGAACATGACGGGACGCCTGAATTTATGTGGGGATTCTGTGAAGCTGTTCTTAGTGACGAGGGGATTGAAATCGCTTATGTTGAGCTTGCCAATACCATTATGGTTCAGGATATTCCGATGGAACATACCTATAGGGAGCGGCAGAGAAGATTTTTCAGAAGAAGAGATTTGGAATCTTGAATTTGCAGAAAAGAATATAGACGAAAGGAATAGTCGAGGCAAAGTCGGCTCGACGAAGATGAATATGAAACTTACAATTGCAGGGGCAGGCCATGGGGTGCCTGAATGTCACAGATTTTGCACTTCTCTTTTTTTACAAGTGGGTGAAAATACATATATTTTTGATGCCGGAGCACCGATTTCTGCATTGCTTGAACGACTTGATATACCTCATGGAAGTGTCAAAGGTGTCTTTATTACGCACGCCCATGCAGATCATTTGAACGGTCTGCCTGCATTCTGCTCTGAGTTGATGTGGTGGCCGGGATACGATGATTGTGCCCCGATTTTCTGTTATCCGGAGCAGAAGTGTATAGATGCTGTAAATAATTGGATTGAAACTCTGCTTGAATCTACAATCAGACAATCCCTGCAAAGCAAGGTCTATGCGGAGGGTGTCATTTTTGACGACGGTGTGATACGCGTTAGCGCATTGAGAAACAACCACTCAAACATTTCGTATTCATTCAAGGTTGAGGCAGAAGGGAAAACTCTATTTTTCTCGGGAGATCTTGGATACGGGTTCGGTGAATATCTCGGTCTTCTTGGTGATGATATTTACGATCTTGTGGTTTGCGAGGGCGCGCATCATGATCCCGGCACTGTAAATGATATCCTTGCAAAAACACCTGCAAAGCGTCTTGTCATTAACCATATAAATCCGGAAAGGGAGCCCTATTTACGCAAATTAGAAAGCAATACAAGCTTTCCATGCTGCTTGGCGGAAGATGGTCTTCAGATTGAATTGTAATAGTTTAGGGAAGATATCACGCGGTGCGCAAGCCGTACCTGGAAAACTTCAGGGACGAGCTTCAGAAAATTTTGAGATGCGGAGTGTTTGAGCTTCAGCATGTTTGAGCTTCAAAGTGTTTGAATCACAAGAAAAATGGAAAACTACAACAAACAAATTATTTATATAACATTCAGGAGGAGAATATTATGAGTATTAAAATCGGTATTTTAGGTTACGGCAATCTGGGAAGAGGCGTAGAATGTGCTGTCAAGCAGAACGAGGACATGGAGCTTACCTGCGTCTTTACCCGCAGAAAACCTGAGACAGTCAGTATTTTGACGGAGAGCGCCAAGGTATATCATGTGGATGAGATCCTGGCCCACAAAGAGGAAATCGATGTGCTGGTGATCTGCGGCGGCAGTGCCACAGATTTGCCTGTGCAGACCCCCGAGTATGCGAAATATTTTAATGTTATCGATAGTTTTGACACACACGCAAGGATTCCGGAGCATTTTGCCAATGTGGATGCCACAGCGCAGGATTCCGGCAAGGTGGCTATTATTTCCGTGGGCTGGGATCCGGGTATGTTTTCTTTGAACAGAGTGTATGCTAACGCTGTTCTGCCTGCAGGGCAGGATTATACTTTCTGGGGCAAGGGTGTCAGTCAGGGTCATTCCGACGCCATCCGCAGAGTGGAGGGTGTGGCAGACGCAAGACAGTACACCATTCCTGTGCCTGAGGCGCTGGAGCAGGTGAGAAGCGGCGAGACGCCGGCACTTACCACCAGACAGAAGCATACCAGAGAATGCTTTGTGGTGTCAAAGGAGGGGGCTGATCTTGACAGAATCGAAAAAGAAATCAAGGAGATGCCCAACTACTTTGCTGATTATGACACCACTGTGCATTTTATCACCCAGGAGGAACTGGACAGAGACCACAGCGGTATTCCCCACGGCGGTTTCGTGATCCGAAGCGGCGTTACCGGCTGGAACGGGGAGCACAAGAATATTATTGAGTACAGCCTGAAGCTGGATTCCAATCCGGAGTTTACCGCAAGTGTGCTGGTGGCTTATGCCAGAGCGGCATACCGCATGAACAAAGAGGGACAGAAGGGCTGCAAGACAGTATTTGATGTGGCACCTGCGTACCTGTGCAGACAGAGCAATGAAGAACTGAGAGCGCATATGTTATAAAAAAGAGAGGATACGAACATGAAATACGAAACATTTGATATCAGAAACAAATACTCACAGGATTATGCCCGGATCCATCTTTATCTGCTGGATGATTCCAGGGAGATCGCTATTCATAAGCGTCCCATGGTCATTGTCTGTCCCGGCGGTGGATATGGTTTTACTTCCGACAGAGAGGCGGAGATCGTGGCGCTGCAGTTTGCTGCTATGGGGTATCACACAGCAGTATTGAGATATTCTGTGGCGCCGGCAGTATTCCCCGCGGCTATTTTGGAGGTGGGAAAGTCTGTGGCCCTGATCAAGGAGCATGCAGCTGAGTGGCAGATTGATACGGATAGGATTGCCATCGTAGGTTTCTCTGCAGGCGGCCATTTGGCAGCAAACTATGGTACATTCTGGCACAAAGACTTTATGCAGCAGGAGCTGGGCGTTGAGAAGGAGATGCTTCGTCCGGGCGCCATGATTCTGGGCTATCCTGTGATCACTTCCGGTGAGTTTGCTCATCAGGGTTCCTTTATGAACCTGCTGAAAGAGGACTATGAGGCCAGAAAAGAGGAGTTCTCTCTGGAAAACTGTGTCACAGAAAATACCCCCAGAGCTTTTATCTGGCACACCTACGAGGACAATGCGGTGCCTGTACAGAATTCCCTGCTCTTTGTAAATGCCCTGGTGGAGAAAAAGATTCCCGTAGAATTCCATATGTTCCAGAAGGGTGCTCACGGTCTGGCCCTGGCAAATAGATTGACCGGTACTATCGGTCTGAAGCCGGAAGGTGCTGCTGCGGCTTGGATTCCTTTGGTGCAGCGCTGGATGGAAAACTGGATCGCGGAAGAATAGGAACTGCATTGCACAATCCACGCGTAACGTGTGGGGAGAGGAATGCGATTGAAAAGATCGGAGTGATTAAATGAACGAAGCTGCGTTGATTGAAAAGCTGGCAGCCTTTGGGCTGACCAGGCAGGAGGCTTCCATTTATTTGTGTCTGACAGCCAATAGGGAACTGTCCGGCTATGAGGTGTCCAAGCTGACCGGTTTTTCCAGGTCCAATGTGTATAATGCCCTGGCCAGTCTGGTGGAAAAGGGGGCGGCTTATCTGCTGGAAGGCCCCACCAATAAATACACGGCGGTAGCGGCAGAAGAGTTCTGCAAAAACAAGATTCAGCACCTGCAGAAACTTAGCGAGGAGATCGTCCGGGAGATTCCCAAAACAGATGAAGCCTGCGAGGGATACATCACCATATCCGGCCACAAACATATTTGCGACAGAATTCATACCATTCTGGACAATGTGAAGTACCGAGTATATCTGTCCATGCCGGTAAAATATCTGGAAGTATTCCGGGAGGACCTGCAGAGGTTGTTGGAGAACGGTAAAAAAGTAGTGCTTTTGCTGCAGGAAGAGGTTGCCTTTCCGGGAGCAATTATTTATATTAGAGAGAAGGAAGAAGACCAGGTCAGATTGATTGCAGATTCTGCTTATGTGCTGACGGGAGATATGACGGGAAGTGCTGCCGACACCTGTCTGTACTGCGGACAGCCCAATTTTGTGAAGGTGTTCAAGGATTCCATGAAAAACGAGATCAGACTGATCGAGCTTGGTCAAAAGGAATAACGGCAGGAGCCGCTATAGAATAAGAGAACGAGGAGCATACAATTATGAAAAAATTACCTTTTGTGACAAAGGAACAGATAGAGGAGATTGCAAAAACATACCCTACCCCTTTCCATATTTATGACGAGAAGGGTATCCGTGCAAATGCACAGGCTTTGAAGGAAGCTTTTTCCTGGAACAAGGGCTACAAGGAGTATTTTGCGGTGAAGGCAACTCCCAATCCCTTTCTGATCAATATTCTGCGGGAGTACGGCTGCGGCTGCGACTGTTCTTCCTATACAGAATTGATGCTCAGTGAGGCTATGGGCATCACCGGCAGCGATATTATGTTTTCTTCCAATGATACCCCTGCGGAGGAGTATGTCTATGCTCATGAATTGGGGGCGACCATCAACCTGGATGATTTCACTCACATTGAGTTTTTGGAGAAGACCATCGGCACTCTGCCGGAGACCATTTCCTGCCGCTTTAATCCCGGCGGACTGTTCAAGATCAGCAACGATATCATGGACAATCCCGGCGATTCCAAGTACGGTTTTACCACGGAGCAGCTTTTTGAGGGCTTCCGCATCTTAAAGGAAAAGGGTGTAAAGCATTTTGGTATTCACTCTTTTTTGGCCAGCAACACTGTGACCAACGAGTATTATCCCATGCTGGCAAAGATTTTGTTTGAGCTGGCTGTAAAGCTGAAAGAAGAGACAGGCGTACACATTGCCTTTATTAACCTTTCCGGCGGTATCGGTATCCCCTACAGACCGGATCAGGAACCCAACGATATCCGCGTGATCGGTGAGGAAGTGAGAAAGGTTTACGAGGAAGTGCTGGTGCCTGCCGGTATGGATGATGTGGCTCTCTATACCGAACTGGGCCGTTTCATGATGGCACCTTACGGTCATCTGGTGACCAAGGCAATTCATGAGAAGCACACCCACAAGGAGTATATCGGTGTGGATGCCTGCGCGGTAGACCTGATGAGACCTGCCATGTATGGCGCTTACCACCATATCACGGTACTTGGTAAGGAGGACGCTCCCTGCGACCATATGTATGATGTGACAGGGTCTCTGTGCGAAAATAACGATAAGTTTGCCATCGACAGAATGCTTCCTGCTATCGACAAGGGAGATTATCTGGTGATCCACGATACCGGTGCCCACGGCTATGCTATGGGTTACAATTACAACGGTAAATTAAAGTCCGCAGAGCTCTTATTAAAAGAGGACGGCAGTGTGGAGCTGATCCGCAGAGCGGAAACCCCCAAGGACTATTTTGCAACCTTCGATTGCTTTGCTATTTTCGATAAGCTGCAGAAGGAGATGTGATTTTTTAGCGGGGCTTTGAATTGGAGGTTAATATGAATAAGCAGGTAAAGAGATTGGATAAAAAATTCTGGGCAGCAATGGTACTGTTCGGACTGATCGGACAGGTGGCCTGGGTGGTAGAAAATATGTATCTGAACGTATTTATTTACAAAATGTTCCGGGCTTCTGCGGCGGATATTTCCCTGATGGTCAGTGCCAGTGCAGTTGCCGCTACGGTGACCACCATACTGATGGGAGCATTGTCCGATCGTGTGGGCAAACGCAAACTATTTATCTGCGGAGGGTATCTCATCTGGGGTATTACCATATTGGGATTTGCACTGGTGCGGATGGATGTGCTGACGCCTCTGTGCGGCAGCGCGGCTGAGGCCGCAGCCTTGGGGGTAAATCTGGTGATCCTTCTGGACTGCGTCATGACCTTCTTTGGTTCCACGGCCAACGACGCAGCTTACAATGCCTGGCTGACGGAAATGGGAGATGATTCCAGCCGTGGCAGGATTGAAGGTATTAATGCCATGATGCCTTTGTTGGCTATTTTAGTAGTCTTCGGCGGCTTTATGGGCTTCAATCTGGATCTGGCGGAAAGCTGGACGGTTATTTACTGCATTATCGGCGGTATTGTGCTGGTGATCGGCGTGCTGGGATTTTTCCTGATTGATGAAGGGCCCGGGCACAAAGGGGCAGGGGGTGCAATCGGCAGTATCGAAGCAGGTCGTCATACAGGATGTGGTAATGATGAAGGAATTTCCGAAAAGTCTGAGTCATACTGGGCCAATGTGATCTACAGCTTCCGTCTCTCTACCGTAAAAGCCAACAAACTCCTTTACGCCATCGTAGGTGCCTTCGCCTTGTTCGGCATTTCTATTCAGATTTTTATGCCTTATCTGATCGTTTATTACGAGAAGAGTCTGGCTATGAGCAATTATGTGCTGGTGCTGGCTCCGGCCATTATCCTGGCGGCAGTGTTTACTGCTGTGTATGGCAAGTTTTACGATCAGCTGGGCTTTCAAAAGAGTATCATTCCCGCTATCGGTATTTTGGTGGCCGGTTACGTGATTTTGTATTTCAGTGTGAGCATGGTCCCTGTGTTTGTGGGGTCTCTTCTTATGATGTGCGGTTATCTTTCCGGTATGGCAGTATTTGGTGCTGTGATCAGGGAGCGGATTCCGGAGCAGATGGAAGGACGGTTCCAGGGGCTTCGCATTATCGGCCAGGTGCTGATTCCCGGTGTGATCGGGCCTGCTGCAGGCGCATGGGTGCTGAGGGATGCGGTGCAGATCGAGAATCAGGATGGTACTTTTTCTTTCCTGCCTGACAAGGGGATCTGGTCTGCGGCAACAGTGGCAATCCTGGTGCTGGCGGCAGCTCTCTGGGCAATTTTCCGAATGATCCGCAATGGTCATTATGATCTGTGGACGGAGGCGGGAGAAAGATGCAGAGATGCCATGAGTATGCCGGAACGGAAATGCAGTTTGGCAGATGATGCAGCGCAGGCGGATCGTGTGACGCCCTGGAAGCATCATCCCCGTCCCCAGATGAAGCGAGAGCATTTTGTTGTATTACATAATAATTGGAAATTAAACGGTCAGGACATAACCATGCCTTATCCGCCCCAGTCCCTGTTGTCCGGATATGGTAAAAAGGTGGGGAAGGAGCTTTTCTATGAAACCTTCTTTACGGTACCGGCGGATTTTACCAAGGAGCGTATTCTGCTTCATTTCGGGGCTGTGGACCAGATTGCAGAGGTGTGGGTGAACGGACAGTTTGTGGGAAAACACGAGGGCGGTTACCTGGCATTTACCTTTGATATTACAAATGTTGTGAAACGTGACAGCGGGAATACGTTGACTGTGAAAGTCACCGACACATTATCTCATAAGTACCCCTACGGAAAGCAGAGTTACAAACGTGGCGGGATGTGGTATACTCCTGTCAGCGGCATTTGGCAGAGTGTGTGGCTGGAGAATGTGCCTGCGGAGTATATTGAGAATATTGTGATCAAGCCCGATTTAGAGGGAATTGATATCTGCGTGAAATGTGGCAGAGAAGGTTTGGCAGATGATAGTGCCAGCAACCAGGTGGCGGACAAAGATCCGGAAGTATCTGCAACGGGTTTCCGGGTACAGATCACCTTACATAACGGTGAGATATTTGAACAGTCCTTTGGGGGAAATGCAGGCCGCATACAGTTAAAAGATCATGTGGGCCGGGAGGGAGTACCTTACCAGCCCAGATTATGGTCCTGTGAGGATCCCTATCTGTATTCCATGAAGATTATCACAGAATATGATCATGTGGAGAGTTATTTTGCCCTGCGCACCATTTCCGTTCAGAATGTACAGGGCATCAATCGGGTGTGCCTGAATGACAAGCCGGTTTTCCTGCACGGTGTGCTGGATCAGGGATATTTCCCGGATGGCATCTACCTGCCGGCAGAGGCCGAAGAATACCGGCGTGATGTGCTCCGCATGAAGGAACTGGGATTTAATTTCCTGCGAAAGCACATTAAAGTGGAGCCGGAAGCCTTTTATTATTACTGCGACAAGCACGGCATGCTGGTGATGCAGGATATGGTGAACAGCGGAGGATATTCTTTTATCGGCGATACGGCTCTGCCCACCATTGGCATGAAGAAGCGCAGGGATACCGGCGGCGTGTCAGGCTTCCGGAAAGAATTTTTCGTAAAGCATACGGAGGATACTATCCGTCAGCTGTACAATCATCCCTGTATCATCGCCTACACCATCTTTAATGAGGGCTGGGGACAGTTTGAAAGCAACCGGATGTATGATCTGGTAAAAGAACTGGATGACAGCCGCCTGATCGATTCCACTTCCGGGTGGTTTTGGCAGGAAAAGAATGATTTCGACAGTGAACATATTTATTTTAAAGTAATTGCCTTGGATGTGAAGGAGCGCCCTCTCTTTGTATCAGAATGCGGCGGTTACAGCCGCATGGTGGAGGGGCACCATTACAGCAAATACAATACTTACGGTTACGGCAGCGCCGGAGATGAAGCAGAATTGACGGAGCGGATTGCGCAAATGTACCGGGGCATGATCCTGCCGGGTATCCCCAAGGGAGTCTGCGGCTGCGTATACACCCAGCTTTCCGATGTGGAGGATGAGGTGAATGGCCTTTATACCTACGACCGTAAGGTATGTAAGGTGGAGAAGGGCAGGATGCAGGAAATTGCAGAAGAGATCAGAACTGCCATAATGCACAAAGAACTTTAAACAAAAGAGTAATTACGTGTGAGAAAACGTGACATAAATACAGGGAGGTCTATATGAACTACTTACAGTATGTAAACATCAAACAGGGTACCAAATCATCCAGACGTTTTTCCCAGGGCAACACATCCGCCCTTGTGCAGCGTCCCTTTGGTTTTGCAAGCTTTACACTGCAGACGGACAGCACCAGAGGTCCCTGGTTCTATCATCCGGAGGATCATTCCCTGGAGGGTATCCGGCTGACCCATCAGCCCAGTCCCTGGATCGGTGAGCACGGAGCCATTGTAATGCAGCCCCAGATCGAGACACCCAGAGGCAATACCTGGACCCGCTGGTCCGGCATTGATCCCAAAGCAGTGACCCTGGAGCCCCATTATATGGGTGTTTTCTTAAAGCGTTCCCGCTGCTTGTTTGAACTGACTCCCACAGAGTACGGCGCTCTGGTGGAACTGGATTTTGAGCGTGAAAGCGATAAATATTTCTCTGTGCTGCCTGTGAAAGGCGAGTGCAGCTATCAGTATGATGCAGAAAACAACCGCCTGTATGTGAGCACCGACGGCAATGATCTGGATAAGTATGATGACGGTGTGTTGAAGGCATATTTTGTATTCCAGTTTGACGAGGATACAGTAGATCCGGAAAAGACCCTCATCGGCAATGTGAAAGAGGACACCAGTGAACCGGGAACCGCTATTACCGGCGAGAACACTTGCATCCACTTGTACTTGAAAAAGCAGAAAGTGGAAGTAAAGTTGGCAACTTCCTTTATCAGCTGTGAACAGGCCCTGCAGAATCTGAAAAATGATAGCACCTACGCAGACTTTGCACAGTTAAAAGAAGAAAACGCTGCACTTTGGAATTCCTACCTGAGTAAGATTGAGGTGGAAGGAGATGCAGCCAAGATGAAGGCATTCTACAGCTGTATGTACAGAGCATTCCTGTTCCCCCATAAGGCTTATGAACTGGATGCAGAGGGCAAGCCCGTGCACTTTGCTCCCTGCGACGGTACCGTAAAGGCGGGGTACAGATACACGGACAATGGTTTCTGGGATACTTACAGGACCGTTTATCCCTTCTTCTCCATTGTAGCACCTAAGGAGTGTGCAGAAATGCTGGAAGGCTTTATCCAGGATTACAAGGACGGTGGCTGGCTTCCCTGCTGGACTGCCGGTGATGCCAAGAACTGTATGCCCAGCACGGCAATGGACATTGTGATCGCAGATGCAGCTGCTAAGGGAATCCTGTTAGGTGAACTGTTAGAGACTGCTTTTGCGGGTATGGAGCGCAATGCCAACGAGAAATCCCCCAAGGCTGCGTACGGCAGAGAGGGCGTTGCGGAATACCTGGAATTAAATTATGTTCCCTGTGACAAGTGCAGGGAGAGCGTGAACCTGACCCTGGATGCCGCCTATTGTGATTACTGCCTGGCAGTGGTGGCAGATATCCTGGGTTATGAGGATAAGAAAGAAAAATATCTGGCGAGAGCCAAGAATTATAAGAATATTTTTGATGCCGAGACCGGTTTCATGCGGGCAAAGGATACCCGGGGACATTTCAATCCCGATTTTGATCCCATCAAATGGGGCGGTGATTACACCGAGGCGGCTGCTTGGCAGACAACCTTTGCGGTACAGCATGATATCGAAGGGCTGGCAGAATTGTACGGCGGCAGAGAGGGTCTGGTAAAGAAGCTGGATGATTTCTTTGCGGCACCTGTGGATTACCGTGTGGGCGGTTATGGTTTCGAGATTCACGAAATGACAGAAATGGCAGCCTGCGATTGGGGCCAGTGCGCCATCTCCAACCAGCCCAGCTTCCATATTCCTTTCATGTACGCCTACCTGGGAGAGACAGCAAAAGCGGATCGCTGGCTTGCAAAGATCTGTGCGGAAGGATTTTCCGGCGAGGACGACGGTTATCCCGGAGACGAGGACAACGGTACTACCGCCATTTGGTACATTTTCACCCAGATCGGCCTGTATCCCATCTGTCCCGGCAAGGCAGAGTATGTGAAGACCACTCCTATGGTAAGCAATATTAAGGTGTTGGGCAAGGAATTGGATCTGCAGGGTGATGATGTGATGATTTCCCATCAGGATCTGATGGCAAAAATTACGGGCAAAAATTAAATAAATTCTGTTGGAAAAAAGGCTTGCCTTTAGCGATTTATTGTGTTAAAATATCGTTCAACGACAGACAAGTGTCCGCTGGGAGAAAACACCGGCGGATTTGTCATAGTAATGGAAAGTGTGAATGGATATGGGTGAGGTAAACAAATACTTTGTGGTAAAACAAAGAGCAGTGCCGGATGTACTGTTAAAGGTAATGGAGGCCAAGCGGCTTCTGGAGACGGAAAAGGTGATGACGATACAGGAGGCAACAGATGCAGTAGGCATCAGCAGGAGTTCCTTCTACAAATACAAGGATGACATCTTCCAGTTCCACGATAACACTCAGGGAACCACCATCACTTTGACATTTCAGATCGACGATGAGCCGGGACTTTTGTCGGATGTGTTGAAGATCATTGCAGAGTGTCACGGCAATATCCTGACGATTCATCAGAGTATTCCTATCAATGGTGTGGCTTCCTTAAGTCTCAGTATTCAGGTGCTTCAGAGCACAGGGGATATCTCCCGAATGCTGGAACGTCTGGAGAGCAGAAAAGGGGTACGCTACGTAAAGCTATTAGCGAGGGACTAAAAAGAAAGGCGGTAAATTTATCATGATAAATATAGCAGTGTTAGGATACGGCACCGTAGGAAGCGGTGTGGTAAAGGTAATTGATATCAACGGAGAGGTGATTGCGAGAAATACAGGCCAGGAAGTGAATGTAAAATACATTTTGGATCTGCGTGATTTTCCCGGTGACCCTTTTGAATATAAAATCGTGCGTGATTTTGAGACGGTAATAAATGATCCTGAGATAAAAGTAATGTGCGAAGTGATCGGCGGCGTGGGTAAAGCTTATGAATTTACACGCAGAGCATTGGAAAAGGGTATTTCCGTGTGTACTTCCAATAAGGAACTGGTGGCAAAGCACGGCGCAGAACTGTTGGCACTGGCAAGAGAGAATAACTGCAGTTATCTGTTCGAAGCAAGCGTGGGCGGCGGTATTCCCATTATCCGTCCTATCATGGAAGCCCTTACTGCAGAGCGTATTGAATCGGTATCGGGTATTTTAAATGGTACCACCAACTACATTTTGACTAAAATGGAGCGTGAGGGCGCTGATTTTGCAGAAGTGCTGAAGGAGGCACAGGCAAAAGGCTACGCAGAGAACAACCCGGCAGCGGATATTGAAGGATACGACCCCTGCCGCAAGATCGCCATTCTTTCTTCCCTGATGATGGGCAAGAATGTGGATTCCGAGAAGATTTATACAGAGGGAATTACCAAAGTGACAGCTGCTGATTTTGCTTATGCAAAAGAGGCCGGATATACCATCAAGCTTCTGGGACAGAGCAAGGCCCAGGGAGATGAAGTACTTGCAATGGTAGCGCCTTTTATGATCAGCAAAGATCATCCTTTGGCTATGGTGAACGATGTGTTCAACGGTATTTTCGTGACAGGAAATACTGTGGGAGATACCATGTATTACGGAAGAGGCGCAGGCAAGCTTCCCACTGCAAGTGCCGTTGTGGCCGATGTCATTGAGTGTGCCAAGAATGTGGGACAGACCATTCCTTGTTTCTGGGATCAGGAGCAGGTGGCACTGGCTGATATCTCTCAAGTGGAATGGAAATATTTCCTGCGCGCCAAAGCATCTGCCAAAGCAGATGTGGAAGCTGCATTCCCCGGCGGCCGTGTGATTGCTGTGGAGGGCTGTGAGGATGAGTTCGGCTACATCACAGAGGCAATCGTGGAAAAAGATTTTGCAGAAAAATATGAGGCTCTGAGTGACAGCATTTTGAGCCGGATAAGGTTGGCATAATTATTATGAAATATATTGTTATTTTAGGGGACGGCATGGCAGATGAGCCTATTCCGGCTCTGGAAGGCAAGACACCGTTGGAATATGCTGCAACCCCTAATCTGGACAGATTAAGCAAATTGTCGGAAATCGGCATGGTACATACTGTTCCGGACGATATGAGTCCCGGATCGGACATTGCAAACCTGGCAGTGCTGGGATATGATCCCCAAAAATATTATTCCGGCCGGTCTCCCTTGGAGGCTTTGAGCATTGGCGTGGACATGAAGGAGACGGATGTGGCCCTTCGCTGCAATATTGTTACATTGTCCGAGGAAGATGTGCCCTTTGAGGAGAGAGTTATCATAGATCACAGTTCCGATGAGATCAGCACGGAGGATGCAGCAGTGCTTCTTAAGGAAGTGATGAAAGAACTGGCAAATGAGACTTATCAGTTTTATGTGGGTACCAGTTACCGTCACTGCATGATCTGGAATGGGGGCAGTGTGGTGAAGCTTACTGCACCTCATGATGTGCTGGGCAGCGTGATCAGGGAGCATTTACCTGAAGAACAGATACTTCTTGATATGATGAAGAGAAGCTTTGATATTTTGAAAGATCATCCTATCAACGTTAAGCGGAGAGAAGCGGGACTGCATCCTGCCAACTGCTGCTGGTTCTGGGGTGCCGGTACCAAGCCGACCCTTTCCTCCTTTGAGGAGAAGACCGGGAAAAGGGGCATGATGGTTTCCGCAGTAGACCTTTTGAAAGGAATTGCTGTAGGAGCCGGTATGGGCGTAGCCCTTGTGGAAGGTGCCAACGGAGGATTAAATACCAATTATGAGGGCAAGGCAGATGCAGCGGTGAAAGCACTGACAGAGGATGGTTATGATTTTGCCTATATACATGTGGAAGCGCCGGATGAGATGGGACACCAGGGCAGTGTGGAGCGCAAGGTGCAGGCCATCGGATATCTGGACAGCCGGGTGATCGGCCCCGTGGCAGAGAAGCTTGCGGCAAGCGGCGTGGATTACAGGATGCTGGTTCTCCCGGATCATCCCACCCCTATCAGGGTGCGCACCCACACAAGAGCAGCAGTTCCGTACCTTCTTTACGACAGTACATGCCCGGCAAGACATGACTGGAATTACAATGAAAAAGAAGCCGCAGCAAGCGGGGAATTGGTGCTTCAGGGGCACAAATTGCTTGACAAATTTCTACAACTTACATATGATGATACCATAGTCTAAAACAGACGTTTTTTGAGGAGAAGAAAAAATTATGTATAAAGTAGTAAAGTTCGGCGGAAGTTCTCTGGCAAGTGCAGAACAGTTTCGCAAGGTAGGAGATATCGTCCGGGCTGATGATGCAAGAAGATTTGTGGTTCCGTCCGCACCCGGTAAGCGTTTTTCCGCAGACACCAAGGTCACCGATATGCTTTATGGGTGTTATGCCTTGGCAGAAGCGGGCAAGGAGTTCGGGACAGAACTGAGAGCGATCCAGGGAAGATATTGGGAGATCGTGGAAGGTCTGGGCGTTCAGCTGGATATCAACAAAGAATTTGAAGTGATCAAGAACAATTTTGAAAATAGAGCAGGAAGCAACTATGCAGCTTCCCGCGGTGAGTATTTGAACGGCCTGATCATGGCTGCATATCTGGGCTATGAGTTTATCGATGCTGCAGAAGTGATCTTCTTTGATGAGAATGGAGAATTTGACGCAGACAAGACCCAGAAGGTGCTTTCTTCCAGACTGGAAAAGTGTCACAGTGCAGTTGTGCCCGGTTTTTACGGCTCTATGCCTGATGGTACGGTAAAGACCTTTTCCAGAGGCGGTTCCGATATCACAGGTTCCATTGTGGCAAAGGCTATCCGTGCAGATGTGTACGAGAACTGGACCGATGTGTCCGGCTTTATGGTGGCTGATCCCAGGATCATTGACAATCCTGAGGTGATTGAGACCATTACATACAGAGAACTGAGAGAGCTTGCGTACATGGGAGCTACCGTGCTTCATGAGGAGGCAATCTTCCCTGTGCGTCAGCAGGGTATTCCCATCAATATCCGCAACACCAATGCTCCGGATGACAATGGTACCTGGATCGTGGAGAGTACCTGTCAGAAGTCCAAGTACGTGATCACCGGTATCGCCGGCAAGAAGGGCTTCTGTTCCATCAATATTGAAAAGGACAGAATGAATTCCGAGATCGGTTTTGGCAGAAAAGTACTGCAGGCTTTTGAGGAGAACGGTATTTCCTTCGAGCATGTGCCCTCCGGTATCGACACTATGACTGTGTTTGTGCATCAGGATGAGTTTATGCACAAGGAGCAGAAGGTGGTGGCAGGACTTCACAGATACACCAATCCCGATACCATCGATATTGAGTCTGATCTGGCTTTGATCGCTGTTGTAGGACGTGGTATGAAGTCCACAAGAGGTACTGCAGGCAGAATCTTCTCTGCGCTGGCTCACAATAATGTCAACGTAAAGATGATCGACCAGGGTTCCTCTGAGTTAAATATCATCATCGGTGTGGAAAACGATGATTTTGAGGTTGCCATCAGGGCGATTTACGATATTTTCGTGGTGACCAAGCTGTAATTCAATAAAGAGAAACAAAAGGTTGTGAAAGACAGTACAGCTGGATGGCCGTGCTGTCTTTGTTTCGCTTTATGAAAAGAGCTTGTCATAGGAACATTTGAAAAATTTTGTGTTATACAATAAAGAAAAAAGGAAGGTAATCAATTATGCCCCAGTTAAGTACCCGCGTACAGAAATTTACTGATTCCGTCATCCGCCGTATGACAAGAATCAGTGACGAATACGGAGCAATCAATCTTTCCCAGGGATTCCCGGATTTTGATCCTCCCAAGGAGATTTTGGACACCCTTGCAAAAGTAGCCTACGAAGGCCCTCATCAGTATCCTATCACCTTTGGTGCGGAGAATTTCAGAGAGGCTCTGGCCAGAAAACAGGCCAAGGCCATCGGCAGAGAAATTGATCCTGAGACCCAGATCGTTGTGACCTGCGGCGGTACAGAGGCTATGATGGCAGCTATGATGACTATCTGCAACCCCGGCGACAAGGTCATGGTATTTTCTCCTTTTTACGAGAACTATGGCGCTGATGCCATTTTGTCCGGCGCAGAGCCTATTTATATTCCGCTGGTGCCCCCCAACTATGATTTTGATTTAAATCTGGTAGAAGAGGGCTTTAAGCAGGGCGCCAAGGCCATCATCATCTGTAATCCTTCCAACCCCTGCGGTAAAGTGTTCTCCGAAGAAGAGCTGACTGCTATCGGTGAACTGGTGAAAAAATATGATGCTTTTGCAGTAACGGATGAAGTGTATGAGCATATGGTATACGCTCCCAACCATCACACCTGCATGGCTTCCCTGCCCGGTATGTTTGAGCATACTATCACCTGCAACTCCTTATCCAAGACTTACTCCATCACCGGTTGGAGACTGGGCTACCTGATCGGACCTGAAGAAGTGATCGAAGGCGCCAAGAAGGTACACGATTTCCTGACTGTAGGTGCGGCTGCACCCCTTCAGGAGGCGGCTACCGTGGGCTTGAATTTCCCGGATTCTTATTATGAAGAGCTCCTGGAGACTTACACAGAGAAGCGTCAGTATTTCCTGGACGGTCTGGACAGCGTAGGGCTTAAGCACAATGTGCCCCAGGGTACTTATTTTGTGCTGGTAGACATTCAGGAATTCCTGGATCTGCCCCGGTTTGCAGGTTATACCGATCTGGAATTCTGTGAGTGGATGATCAAGAATGTGGGAGTAGCGGCAGTGCCCGGTTCCAGCTTCTTTAAGGAAGATGTGAATCATCTGATCCGTCTGCATTTCGCCAGAAAGAAGGAAACCATTGATGAAGCAATCAAACGTCTCGGAAAAATAAAGGAATTGGTAAAATGTTAAATCAGAATGTTTTTTACTGCGGCTATTCGGTGACGGAGAACGGCTATGAGAAGGTGTCTGAGATCTGTGGTGTCTATGGTAAAAGAGCGCTTCTGATCGGTGGCGAAAAGGGTCTGGCAGCCGGACGCGGCAAACTGCTGCAGGCACTGGAGGACTCCGGCATTGAAGTGGCAGATACTGTGTTGTTCGGCAAGGAATGTACGTATGAAACGATCCGCAAACTGGACGAGCATGCCAGGCATCTGTCTGTGGACATGATCTTCGGAATGGGCGGCGGAAAGGCCCTGGATACGGCAAAGGGTGTTGCTAACGATTTAAAGCTTCCCATTTTTACATTCCCCACCATCGCAGCTACCTGTGCAGCTACCACGGCGCTGTCTGTGGTGTACCGCGAGGACGGCAGCTTTGAAGAGTTCTATTACTATGACAGACCGGCATACCACTGTTTTATCGATCTGTCCATTATCGCCAATGCCCCTGACCGGTATTTGCAGGCAGGCATGGGTGATACCATCGGAAAATTTTTTGAATGTCACTTCTCCGCGAGAGGAGATAAGCTGGCGCATGCTTCGGCACTGGGACGGGAAATCAGCAATATGTGCTATGCTCCCCTGTATGAGCATGGTGTGCAGGCTCTTGCAGATTGTAAGGCCCATCGCATCAGTGAGGACCTGAAGGAAGCAGTACTTGCCAATATTGTGAGCACAGGCCTTGTGTCTTTGATGGTGCTTGACGATTATAACTGTGCCATTGCCCATTCGGTATATTATGGCCTGGTGCTGGTGCCCGGCTACGAGGAGGACAATCTTCACGGCAACGGTGTGGCATATGGTGTGCTGGTGCAGCTGGCAGTGGACAATGATCTGGAGGAAGCAAGGAAATTAAAGGGCTTCCTGCAAAAGCTTGGTATCCGTACCACCCTGCAGGAGATGCATATCCCGCTGGACAGAGCATATCTGCAGGCGATGCTGACGGAAACGGTGACAGGACCGGACATGGAGCATATCCCTTATCCTGTTACGGAAGAGATGATCTTCGAGGCCATGAAGGTCGTAGAAAATTTATAGGAGAACCAATATGGAAAAAACAAAAGTAAACAAAAAGAATTTGCTGAAATTTATTCTGGGATCAGCCTTTGGTGTATTCATGTTCATGATTCCCATTCCCCAGGGAGAGGCCTTTACCACGCCCCTTGACTATCTGAAGGGCTTCATTTCCAATCTGTTTGGGGGAAGTCTGACTTACATCCTGCTGACCCTGATGATTGTTTCTGCAGTGATCAGCACTTATGATTATTTCTGTAAGCCTGCCTGGATCCGTAACAATCATTATCTGAAAAAAGGATTTTCTACCACACCTTTTTACCTGATCTCCAAGATCATCGGTGCAGTTGTGGCTGCCATGGTTGTATTGGGATTCGGCCCTGAGTTCATCACTTCTGTTGATACCGGTGCTACAATGGTGGGCTTAGGCGAGACACTGATCTGTATCGTTATCAGCTTCAGCTTTATTCTGCCTTTCCTGACTGACTGTGGTGTTATGGAGTTCTTGGGAGTTATTGCAAGACCTGTTGTACGTCCCCTGTTCGGTGTACCCGGAAGAGCTTCCGTTGACCTGATCGCGTCCTGGTTCGGTGCATCCAATGCTGCAGTTATCCTGACCAGAGAGCAGTATATGAAGGGCTTCTATACTAAGAGAGAAGCAGCATACATCATGACCAACTTCTCCCTGGTGTCCATTCCTTTCTGTCTGCTGATTGCCGATACCGTGGGAATTGCAAATCTTTTCCCCGGATTTTACCTGAGTATTTGTATCGTGGGTATTATTCTGGCTGTAATCTGCCGCAGGATTCCCCCTCTCAGCACACTGCCTGATACCTATCAGGAGAAGACCGGTAAACAGATCAGTGAAGATGTACCTGAAAATGTAAAGACTTTTCAGTATGCTGTTTCTGCAGGCTGCGAGAGAGCCTCTGTATTTACCGCAAAAAATGTTATTTCCGGCGGTATGGAAGTGGTAATGGGTATGCTTTTCGATTTGATTCCCGTCGTACTTTCCTGGGGAACCGTAGCACTTATCATTGCTACCTACACCCCTGTATTTGATTGGGTATCTTACCCCATGGGACTGTATCTGCAGCTATTGGGCGTGGAAGAAGCCTTTGCGGTAGCGCCCGCTACATTGATCGGTTTTACAGATATGTTCATTCCCGCGCTGCTGATCACCGGTATTACATCTGTAAAGACCAAGTTCATTATCGGCGCGCTTTCCCTGGTTCAGATCATTTACCTGACCGAGGTTGGTGCCATTGCCATCAAGAGTGAAGTGCCTCTAAATTTCTGGAGACTTCTGGTAATCTTCCTGGAGAGAACCATTATTGCCATTCCTCTGTTGGTGCTGCTGGCAAATGTGTTTGTATAGGATTAAAGTTTAAAAGTGCTTACAAAGAGCCCTGTCCGTATTTGGTTGCGGACGGGGTTTTTCTTTCCTGCAAGGCCAAAATCCTCCGGGAGGATGCGCAGCCGGCGGAGAAGAGGTTTACTCTTTGGGTACCGCTTGCGCGCGGTGAGTCCGCTTGCGGACGCTTTGAACAATTGTAAAATTGGACATCGGGGCGATAATGTGAAAGGGGGGGGCTGTATGAGTGCAGGAGAAGTGAATGTACGATGGGAAATATTCAGATAATTCAAGCAAAAAGCGCGAAGAAATGGATTGTTTTGCTTGGGAGAATAAATAATAAAAAAATATAAAAATAATTTTGAAAATGTGTTGACAAATCAAAACTGTGTGCTATAATAAAATCAACAACAGAGAAACAGACAAAAACGACAGTAACAAAAGTCGTAAAGGAATTAAAATCTATAGAAAGAGAGGTATAGTCCAACCAAAACTTAAGCCTAACCCCAAAAACTTCTTCCATCATTAAAAATTGAATAAAGAAGTATAAGTTTAAAAGCATAAGCTGAAAACTTAAAAACAAAAAACTGTCGAGTACACAGAAAAGAAAAAGTAGCGGATAAAAGAAAACGACTATAAAAAGGCGGATGCATTAAAAAGAAAATGCTGAAAGAGTAAGCTAAAAAATAAGCTGAACAAAGGTAAGCTCCAAAGGCAAACCCTAAGAGTAAGCAAATGCATAAATGATTAAATAGAATCTAAGATGCAAAAAAAGAAGATGTGTAAGCTTAAAGAAAAGGTCAAACGTTACAGTATTAAGAAAATACAAAAGGTGGAAAGAAAAGAAAAAGTTGGAAGAAAGTAAAAAGAAATGACAATTGAAGAAAGAGAGGATGGACCATTGGAAATCCACGCTTAAGAGGGCGTATTGATTAAAAAAATTAATCGATACGCCCTGATTCATTGTCCGACGCGAAATGGCATCTTTCCTCTGATACAGGATGCATCACTGACTTTTAAAGTATCCGGCGAACTGCAGTGCTCCTTGGCGAGGGCAGGCCGCGCACATCCCAATAAGTTTTTGGGTGTAAGCGCCTATAATGCAATTGAAATAGTCTGACAAAAATGTTTAAAAATCAAATAAGTTAAAAATAATAAAGATAAAACAAGAATAATGAAAATAATCCAAAAATATTACTGAAATGTGTTGACAAATAAAAAGTATATGTTATAATAAAACCAACAACAAACAAAACGACAAAAAGTCGATAAAAACAAAATCTAAGCAAAGGAGGTACGGACCACCTAACTAGCAAAGTACTACCCCAAAAACTTACTTCTTCCATTAAATAAGAAGCGGTGATCAGATCACCCCGGGATAAGAACGTTAGACATAGATTTTCAAGTACACATAAAAAGTAACAGACTTAAAACAGTAGACCAGTTGGAAAATAAAAATGCTACAACAAATGGTTTAAAAACCAATAAAACATAACCAAAAGCCAAAGCAATTATGCTCTAAAAAATCATTATTAAGTAAGTCATAGGTTACACAATAAAATGTGGAAAGAATGTAAAAAATAAAGATGGAAGAAAGTAAAGAAACAACTTAAGAAAGAGAGGATAAACCATTGGAAATCCACGCATAAGAGGGCGTATTGATTAAAAAAACTTAATCGATACGCCCTAAAACATGTCTTCTTTACTTAATATTTCATAAACCTCTTTTTTTCTGTGGCAATTCTATGAAATATAGGTTATAATGTGCACGAAAGCAATGAGCAGTGCCACAACGTAAATCCTCATTTTCGTCGGGAACTTGCTCACGTAAGAAAATGAAGGTTTACGTTGTGATAGGGCGAATGCCCGTGATGGAAGGGAAACTTGTTTTCCTTCCATGCACTGCGTAGTAGTGCAGAAGACAGAGTAGCACTGCGCAGAAGTGCCGGAGGCAGAGTGGCACTGCGTAGTAGTGCAGAAGACAGAGTAGCACTGCGTAGTAGTGCCGAAGGCAGATCAGCACTGCGCAGCAGGGGTGCGCCGCGCAGTAGTGCACTGCGTAACAGATAGAAAGGATTTTAGCATGGATAATAAGCAACTGGACATGCAGGAGAGAAGAGAAGCAAGAAGGAAGCGCAGGCAGCGCAGCCAGATTTTGGCATATATTTTCTTGATTATAATGATAGCCGTTCTGACAGCCGGTATCGTGGCGGGTGTCAAGGTTGTGGCCGATAAACTTCAGGAAAAACAGGATGCCCAGCAAGAACAGCAGAGTGTAGTTGATGAGCTTTTGGCCACGGAGGAGACTCTTACAGTACCGGAATCTACAGAAGAGACTGTTGTGGAGCTTACGCCGGAACAGAAATTGGATGAGATCGTAAATGCCGGTATTGAGGTGATGCCTCTGGAAGATAAGGTGGCAGGATTGTTTATTGTGACACCGGAGTCCATTACAGGTGTGTCTGCAGCCGTTCAGGCAGGAGAGGGGACCCAGAAGGCCCTGTCCCAGTATGCAGTAGGCGGAATGGTATATTTCAGTAAAAATATCCAGTCTGCAGAACAGCTGAGTGAAATGCTTGATAATACCAAGCTGTACAGTAAGTATCCCCTCTTTATAGCAGTAGACGAGGAAGGCGGTAAAGTCAGCAGGATTGCGGATGCGGAATTGGCCGGCAGGGTAGAGTCTGCTAAGACGATCGGTGAGACCGGTGACGCAGGTAATGCTTATCAGGCCGGTGTAACCATCGGAACTTATCTGGCAGAACTGGGATTTAATTTGAACTTTGCACCGGTGGCTGATTTGGCCAATGTGGAAAACAGTGTCATGGCAGGAAGAACCTACGGATCAGATGCGGCGACAGTTTCTCCTTATGTTACATCAATGATGCAAGGACTTACTGAGCAGGGGGTAACTGCCTGTCTGAAGCATTTCCCGGGTATCGGAAGTTCCACCCAGGATACACACGACGGACTGGCGAGCACGGACAGAAGCCTGGAAGAATTTCAGGCTAATGAATTTGCAGTATTTCAGGCAGGTATTGATGCCGGAGCAGATATGATCATGGTGGGACATATGTCAGCACCTGCCCTTACAGGAGATAATACGCCCTGTTCTCTTTCCAAAGCGGTTATCACAGATATCCTCAGGGATCAGATGAATTACAAGGGAGTCATCATTTCGGATGCTTTGGATATGTCTGCTATTTCAGAATACTATTCTTCTGAGCAGGCAGCGGTTATGGCATTGAAGGCGGGCTGCGATATGCTCCTCATGCCCGAGAACTTCCAGGAAGCTTATGAGGGTGTTATTCAGGCTGTAGCGGAGGGAACTATTTCTGAGGAACGCATCAATGATTCCCTGCGCAGAATCTACCGCATCAAATATGCCGATAAGATTGCAGAAGAATAGTGAATGATAAACAGTAAATGATATACGATAAATGATATAAAATAAATAATCCCGTGGCTTCGGAGTTTGCCTTGGCAGACTTTCCGTAACCACGGGATTTTTTGTTTTGCAGGAAAGACCTTGTCACATTAATGTGTGAAAGCTCTTCCTGCAAAGCAAAACCCACCGGTCAGTACTTCTTCCAGCAGGAGGGCAGGAGGATGATGAGCATGGGGAAAAGCTCTAATCTTCCGGCCAGCATGTCGAACATGAGCACACATTTGGAGAAAGGGCTGAACAAGCCGAAATTCTGTGTGGGGCCTACCAGGTCCAAGCCGGGACCAATGTTGTTCAACGTGGCAGCTACTGCTGTAAAATTGGTGGTAAAGCTGTAATCGTCCAGGCTGATCAGCAGCATGGATGCAAAAAAGAGAATGAAATATGCGGTGATAAATACATTGGTAGACCGCTGGGTCTCATGGGGCAGCACATGGCCGTCCATTTTGATTTTTTTAACCATCCGGGGATGAATCATAATATCCAGTTCTTTCCGGATTGCCTTACATAATATTACAATACGGGACACCTTGATGCCGCCGCCGGTGCTGCCGGCACAGGCGCCTATGAACATCAGGATAACAAGGATGTTCTTGGAAAGCTGGGGCCATAGGTCAAAGTCGGTGGTGGAATATCCGGTGGTGGTGATAATGGAACCAACCTGGAAGAAGGCATGACGCAGGCTCTCACCCACAGTAGGGTACATATCTGCAATATTCCAGGTGATAAGACCAACGCTTGCCAGGATAATGATCAGGTACCAACGGACTTCTTCAATGGAGAAGGCATCTTTGAACTGCTTGCGTAAGATGCAGAAGAATACAGCGTAATTGATACCGCTGATGATCATGAATAAGGTTACTACGTTTTGGCAAATAGGTGAATAACCGGCCAAACTGTCATTTTTGGTACCGAAACCACCGGTACCTGTGGTACCGAAGGATAGAGTAACGGCATCAAAAAGGTTCATGCCGCAGACAAATAAAATAACAATTTGTGTCAGTGTAATCCCAATATAGATCAGATACAGGATCTTGGCAGTATCTTTTACTTTGGGGAGCAGTCTGCTGACGGAGGGACCGGGGCTTTCCGCCCGCATCAGGTTCATGGTGGAACCGCCCATCATGGGCAGAATGGCCATAATAAAGACGAAAACCCCCATGCCGCCGATCCAGTGCGTGAAACTTCGCCAGAAAAGGTTGGCGTGAGACAGGCTTTCTACATCGGCCAGAATACTGGCGCCTGTGGTGGTGAAGCCGGAAATGGTCTCAAACAAAGCGTCTATGAAATTGGGAATATCCCCGGTAAAAACAAAAGGAAGCGCTCCGAAGAGACTCAGGACAACCCAGCCTAATGCGACAGAGGTGAAGCCCTCTCTGGTGAAAAGCCTGGTGTTGGCCGGTTTTTTACGGATGGTCAGATGACCGGTTGCGATGCACAAAATCGCCACGCCAAAGTAGATCAGGGCGTCTTTTGTTTCTTGATAGAGCAGCCCTACAATTGCCGGAAGAATCAGGAAAAAACCTTCAAATTGCAGGATAAAGCCTAAAATATATCGTACAATAGCAAAATTCATTGTGGTACCTCCCTATGATCAATCCTCCAGAATATCTTTGATATCGTGCAGTCTGGAATTGGTCAGCACTACAACAACGGAATCTCCGGGCAGGAGCTGATCATGACCGCCGGGAATGATAATGGTGCCGCCGCGGTTGATGCAGCAGACCAGTATATTCTTGCGGATGCGAAGTTTACCGAGAGGAACACCTGTGACTTTGGAAGGTTCCTTGATATAAAACTCCAATGCCTCTGCGCGGCCGTCTTCCAATTTGTAGAGGTTTTCCACGTTGCTGTTTAAGGAAGCGTCCATGGAGCGGACATATTTTACAATGCTGTCGGCAGTGATCAGTCTGGGGTAAGAGATGGTATCCAGGTTCAGGTCGTCCAGCACACCGCTGAAATTGATGCGGTTGATCTTGGTCACTACCTTGGCATTGGAGGCTTTCTTGGCATGCAGGGAAAGCAGGATGTTTTCTTCATCCAGACCGGTGAGCGCCGCAAAACCTTCTACAGTATCCAGACCTTCCTGAAGCAGCAGGTCTTCATTAATGCCTTCACCGCAGATAATGGTGGCTTCGGGCAGCATTTCACTTAAATGCTCGCATCTTTCCGGACTCTGATCGATGATCTTGGTGTCTACGCCTACATCCAGAAGTCTCTTGGCCAGATAATAAGCGATGGTACCTCCTCCCACGATCATGGCGGTGCGGATCTTACCGGTACTGATGCCGATTTTTTTGAAGAAGTCACTGGCGCTTCTGGGGGTGGACACGATTGCCACAACATCCCCCTCGCGGAATATAAAGTCACCTCGGGGAATCAGCACCTGGTCGCCTCTGGTAACCATACATACCAGCACATCGCAGTTCAAAGAGGTGCGGACATGCAGCAGGGGATAATTGTTGAGTTTACATTCCGGTGTGACACGGAAGTGGATCAGCTCAATACGCCCCTTGGAGAAGGTGTCGATCTTCAGGGCGGACGGGAACTGGAAAATACGGGCGATCTCAGAGGCACTTGCCAGTTCCGGATTGATGATCATGGCAAGTCCCAGTTCCTTGCGCAGGAAAGAAATCTCATTGTTGTAAATGGGGTTGCGCACTCTGGCGATGGTCTTGCAGTTGCTGGCTTTTTTGGCAATAACACAGGCCAAAAGGTTTTCCTCATCGGAGCCTGTTACTGCGATGAAAAGGTCTGCGTGCTCTACATCTGCCTCATGCAGTGTCTGGAAGCTGACACCGTTGCCTACAATGCCCATGGCATCCAGGTCGTCTGTGATGGAGTTTACTTTTTTTTCGGAGGTATCAATCACTACGATATCGTGATTTTCTCCGCTCAATTCTTCTACCAGGGTGTAGCCTACTTTGCCGCATCCCACGATGATAATCTTCATTAGTATCCCAGCCTTTCGTAAATATCAATATGTTATTATAATCAGGGCAATCGCCGGAGGGCGAAAAACCGTGGTGTTTTTTGACTTGATTATATTAGTATAACACATATTGCCTGAAATGAGAAGCCGTGCAAATTACAGTCATATATTTGACGGGATATCATATACATGAAAGGGAAGGAAGAGAAGGAGGGGAGACAATGAATCATGATTTGCTTCAGCTTTTCCCCGCAGACAAGCGTTCCTTTTGGTCTTGTGTCCTGGGAAAATCAGGACTTCAGGAGATACGCCTTCGGACAGACAAGCCTGCGTCGGTAATATTGGAAGGAAAAGAATTTTTTGTGGGACGGGACGGTAAACTCACAAATCGGCGGCAGGAAGCTCTTCTGCCCGCCGGGGCAGAGATTGAGGGGGTGCTTAATCACATTTGCCATTATTCACCCTATGCCTACGAGGACGAACTGCGCCAAGGCTATTTGACGGTGGAGGGAGGACACAGGGTGGGAATTGCAGGACAAGTAGTGTTGGAACGGGATGGAACCATTCGCACCATCAAAAATATTTCCTGTATCAATATCAGAATTTCCCATCAGATTAAGGGCGCAGCAGATGGTGTGCTGCCTTTTCTGTATGAGGGTGGAAGAATCAAAAATGTGCTGATCATATCGCCGCCGGGCTGTGGGAAGACGACGATTCTTAGGGATCTGATCAGACAGGTATCGGATGGTAACGCCTTTGGGGAAGGCTGTTGTGTAGGCCTGGTGGATGAACGGTCTGAGATTGCCGGATGTTGTCTGGGGATTCCCCAGAATGATATCGGCATGCGTACGGATGTGCTGGATGCCTGTCCCAAAGAACAGGGGATGATGCTTCTGCTGCGCTCAATGGCGCCCCGGGTCATCGCCATTGATGAATTGGGCGGAACACGGGAACTGGAAGCATTGCGCGTGGCTTCTTATTGTGGAGTGGGGATTTTGGCTACAGCCCATGGGACGGATGTGCAGGATGTGTGGGAACGGATTGGGCTGCCGGGAAGAGGAGCGGGACATGGCACTATCGGAAACACTTTGGAAATATTTGACCTGTTCCTGGTGTTGGACAGAATTGACGGTGTGCCTGCAATAAAAAGTGTGTTGGGAAAGGAGGAAGCCTATGCTTCGTTTGCTGGGAGGGGGTATGATCCTGACAGGCTGTCTTGGCTTGGGAATGTGGTACAGGCAGCAGTTCATCCTGAGGCTGAAAGCTATCAGGGTCATGGTGGAAATACTGGAAATTTTGATGAGCGAGATCGGATATGGAAAGGCAACGCTTCCGGAATGCTGCAGGAGAGTGGCGACAAGGCAGCCGGAGCCTTACAGGACCGGTTTATTACATATTTACACAAAAATGCAGGAAAATGAGGGCGTCAGTTTTTCGGAAACTTTTTGCGCCTGTATGGAAGAAGTCCTGAAGGACCAGCCGGTTACGACGGATGATAAAGAACATTTTCTGGCCTTTGCCAAAGGAGAAGCCTTTGAGGACGGAAGAATGCAGCTTCGCACCATTGAACGCAGCCGGGAGCTGCTTGTGGGGACGGCATCGGGGCTGGAAAAGGAAAATGCGGAAAAGTGCAGGCTGGCAGTTGGACTTGGGGCTATGAGCGGTCTGCTGCTTTTACTGATATTGCTGTAGAGGGGGCTGTTTGTGCCGGAAATGGCGGGCCGGAATGTGAGGAATTATGGGAGTCAGTTTGATATTTAAAATTGCTGCAGTAGGAATACTTGTGACCATACTCAGCCAGGTGCTGAAACACAGCGGCCGTGAGGAACATGCTTTTTTGATCAGCCTGGCAGGACTTATTCTGGTGCTGACCTGGATCGTACCGTATATTTACGACCTGTTTGTGACCATACAGTCTCTTTTCACGCTGTGACTTTCAAGAAAACGGATAAACCGGCTGAGGCAAAGGTGTGCAGGGACAACCTGAGCGGAAAGGAAGGATGTCATGGCAGAAATTATCAAAATAGGAGCCTTTGGGATCGTGGGGGTACTTCTGGCATTGCAGTTCAAATCCCAGAAATCGGAGTATAGTCTGTATATAGGTCTGGCACTGAGTATATTGATCTTTGGCTTTGTGGTGGGACAGATTGAGGCGGTGATGGGGCAGCTTGGCACCCTCAGGCAATATCTGGGAGAAAGTCAGAACTATCTGGGAATCCTGCTTAAGGTAATCGGGATCACCTACATCTGCGAATTCAGTGCAGGAATCTGCAAGGATGCGGGATTTTCTTCGGTATCGGATCAGATTGAGATTTTGGGGAAGCTTTCGGTGATGTTTGCGGGGCTGCCCATATTGTTTGCGGTGGTGGAACAGATCAGGGGAATGCTGTAGTTTGCGGAAATAGGAATCGGATGCCGGAAGGGAAACGTGTAACACAACATGATTGAATTGGAAACCATTTGGCAGGATTACGGATTGGATAAATTGGAACAGGGGCTTTCCAAACTTTTTCCCAAGTACGAATTGTCTCTGGGAACACTGTTGGAAGAAATTATGACAGGAGATATATTCGGGGCGGTGTCCTACTTTTTTGAGGGAATCCTGTCAGGAGTGACAGGATCTTTTACCGGAATGAAAAACATCCTGGTGTGGATGGTGATCCTGGGGATCGTGTCGGCATTGATGACACACTTTATTGAAATCTTTGACAAGCACCAGATTGCCGATCTGGGATTCTATTTTATTTATCTGCTGTTGTCTGCGGTACTTCTGCAGGCCTTTATGGGAGTGCTGCAGACTGCTTCGGACACCATAACCAATATTGTGACTTTTGTAAAACTGTTGATCCCTACTTTTCTACTTTCTGTAGGCCTGGCCACAGGCAGTGTTACGGGGGGGGCTTCTTACCAGCTGCTGCTTTTTTTAATCTACGGAGTGGAGAGTGTGCTGGTGGGAGTGGTGCTTCCCATGGTCTATGCCATGTGTATGCTGGCTGTGTTGAACGGCATCTGGCCGGAGGAAAAGCTGGTGCTGATCGTAGGACTTCTGGAAAAGGGCATCGGCTGGATACTGAAAGCAGCGCTTGGAGTTGTCACGGGCTTCAGCATTGTACAGGCCATGGTGACACCGGCCGTGGATGCAGTCAAATCCTCGGTGTTCAGAAAGGCCGTATCTGCTATTCCCGGCGTGGGCAATGCGGCGGATGGTGTGATGGAACTTTTGCTGGGTTCGGCGGTGGTGATCAAAAACAGTATCGGTATTGCGCTTTTGATCTTACTGATCGTACTTTGTGCGGCGCCTCTTCTGCAGATGTTTGCAACGGCGCTGCTTCTGAAAGTGGCTGCGGCCATGATGGGACTTGTCAGCGGCAAGCGGATCACAGCCTGTGCCGACCGGGTGGGAGATGCCTGCATGCTTTTGTTCCGCACATCGGGGATGGCGGTACTTTTGTTTTTGATCTCCCTGTCCGTGGTTGCCATGTCTACAAACAGAGGGATATAGAGGGAGGAACTACATTATGGAAATGTTTCGGAATTTGATCGGGCAAATAGGCGTTTTCATGATATGCGCCCAGGCAGTGGTTCATTTCAGACCCAAGGAGGCATACGGCAAATATTTGCGACTGCTTCTGGGCGTGATGGTGCTGGTGCAGATCTTCTCGCCCATGTATGGGTTGTTTTGGGGCCGGGAGGGCGAGAACCTTACGGGAAATATCTGGGAATTTCAGCAGGAATTGGAGGAAAGTATGGGAGAAGCAGCAGAGCGGAACGCCATATCCAATGTACAGCTGGAGGATATGAGCCTGAAAATGCTGCAGGAGATTTGGGAGCAGACCGATTCCGAGGAGGTTGGAGAACTCCTGGGGATGGAAGGTGCAGAGCAGGAAGAAATATACGGTGCTGCATATGCTGGCGAGGGCAGCACCACCGGGACAGATGTACAGGCGGTGGAGATCAAGATAGCGCCCGTGAAGGTGGGCGAATAATGGTGGTTGAAGCGTAGGGTTGTATCTAATATTGCCTATATCATATAGAAGAGGTGAGCCATGAAGGAAAAAGGCATGGGGTGGCTGAGTAAAGGGCAGCTGGGGAAATTGTTTCGGCGTGATAATTTGATCATTTTGGTGCTGTCGGGAGTATTACTGTTTATCATTGCATTGCCTACAAAGGATACAGCCCCTGCTGATGGAGAAGAGGGCCAAAGTCAGGGGACAACGGAACAGAGGGGACTGGATTTTATAAGCAGTGATACCTGGGGATCCGGAGGCGGGACGGAGGGACTGGCAGGAAACACTGCAAGTGGTATGACGGGCAGCCGGACTGGTGACATGAGGGCTTACAGCAGTGAATATAGTTACGCTCTTTACCTGGAAGAGCGCCTGGAAAAGATTTTGACTGGTGTAAGCGGCGTGGGAACGGTGTCAGTGATGATCACGCTGGAGTCCTCGGAGGAGCTGATTGTTGAAAAAGACAAGCCCCAGACTTATTCTGATATCAAAGAGACGGACGCTCAGGGAGGAGAACGGATCACCAGTCAGACAGACATTCAGGAAAACACCATATACAGCACAGCGGGCAGCGATAGTGCGCCCTATGTGGTCATGCGCATGCTGCCCCGGGTGGAAGGCGTGCTGGTAGTGGCGCAAGGAGCCGGAAACGGCACTGTGAACAAAAGTATAACGGAGATGATACAAGCTCTTTTTGATGTGGAAGCCCACAAGATCAAAGTGGTCAAAATGGCTGCTTCTAATTAGCATATCTGCCTTTTCCCGAACATACAATGAAATATAAAAAAGCAGCTTGGGGAAAACCTGCAAAAAGACTGCAATAGGGAAAAAGGAGAGCATTGTGAAAAACTTAATTAAGAAAAATCGGCTTATGATTACAGCACTTGCAATTATGATAGCTATTGCAGGATATTTGCAATTTGCGGGGAACAATCTGGAGGAAGATTATCTGGATCTGAGCGGTGAACCGACAGGCCTGGTGGATACATCGGGCCTGGTGGATACAACAGGTGCGGACAGTATCCTGGGACTTACGGACGGAGAGGCTCAGGCGCTGGATCTTTTGGAAATCCAAAGTCTGGACTCGGAATTGGATGTGCTCACAGAGGATTATCTGGATACCGGAATGGAAGTGGCTGACGGCAGTACAACGGGGCAGGAGGCTGACGGTCAATTGGTGGAAGCCACTCCTTCGGCAGGAGAGATTCCGGGTGAGGCGGTATTTACGACCACAGATGGTGTGATGCTCCTGGCTGATGCCAAGCTTTTGAAAGAACAGACAAGAGCCAAAAATAAGGAGACTTTGCTGGAGATCATTAACAGCGCAGGCCTTACCGATGAGCAGAAACAGACTGCTGTGAACAGTATGATCCAGATGACAGACTTTGCGGAAAAAGAGGCCGGCGCGGAGATCCTGTTGGAGGCAAAAGGATTTTCTGATGTGGTGGTGAGCATCAGCAGCACCGGCGTGGATGTAGTGGTGAATGCCCTGGAGCTTACCGATGTGCAGCGGGCGCAGATCGAGGACATTGTCACCAGAAAGACTGATGTGACACCGGAGAATATTGTGATCAGTACCGTGACAGAATAAATGTGCACCTATTCGTTCGTGGAAAAAACAAGAAAAAAACAAAAAAATTGTGGAAGAAACGTTGATATTTGAGTTTGTGATGCTATAATGTAAATACTCAAATGGGTTTTATCCCCTGATTTCAAAAGAAAAAAGAAAGGAGTGTACATATGGATCGTACTCTTCCGGTATTGAAAGTGCATCTGTTTGGCGCAGAGAAAATTACATATGGCGACACTCCGATTTTAGGCGGCAGGAACAGTGTTACCAAGGCTACAAAACTTTTGTTGATTCTCTTGTACAGAGGCAGTGAAGGGATTGGCCGCAGGAAACTTTTGGATGATCTGTTCGGAAGAGAGGAATTGGCGAACGCTTCTAACAATCTGAGAGTGACAATGCATCGGCTTAAGAAGATGCTTGTGGAGTCCGGGTTGCCGGAGCATGAATATATTGTAGCCAAGGATGGCATATATTATTGGAACAGTCCGTTTGAGACGGAAGTAGATGTTGTTGTATTCAAAGGATTGATTAAATCTGCCGGGGAAGAGACGAATCGACAGATCCGGTTGACCATGCTGAAAGAAGCCTGTCGGATGTATACCGGAGAGTTCCTTCAGAAATTATCCGGCGATGAATGGGTTCTGATAGAGAGTGTTCAGTGTAAAAATCTCTATGCCCATGCGTTACAGCATGTATGCGAACTCTTGATGGCAGATAGAGAGTATGAGGAAGTACTGCGGATTGTTGATCCTGCATGCAAGATGTATCCTTTTGATGAGTGGCAGGCATACAAGATCGAAGCATATATTGCCATGAATCGCTATAAAGATGCTTTAAAGGAATATGAGGCCACTGCTAAGGTGCTGATTGAGGAATTGGGAGTATCCCCTTCCAAGAAGATGTTGGAGCAGTTTAAAGTGCTGAGTTCCCATATCATCAACCAGCCACAAGCCATTGATGATATAAAGGGCGGTCTCCGTGAGGAAGCCAGAGAGTCAGGGGCATTCTATTGTACCTTGCCCGGTTTTAGAGATGCGTATAGAATGATTCGCCGGGGAATGGAGAGAAACGGTCAGTCTGTGTTCCTACTAGTGTGCACTTTGGTGGATGGTAAGGGCAGACCTATGGAATCTTCCGACAGGCAGACGGAGATGGCGGACGCTTTGTTTAAAGCGATCAAGAGTGCGCTTCGCAGGAGTGATTCTTTTACAAAGTATAACCAGTCACAGTATCTTGCTATGCTGATGGGGACCAATGAGGAAAATTGTCAGATTGTGATAGACAGAATCTGCGCCAAGCTTTCCTTGGAACACAAAGCCTGGGTGCACAACGTACAATTCAGCGTGACCTCCCTTTATGATGCTGATTTTATATAGAATGGTATAGAGAAGGAGTTTTGAGTATATGGGAGATGCTCTTCGGTATCATGTAAATATATCGGCCCCGAATTTGATAAATGTTTGTATTGATGACAATGAAATGGGCGATATGAGCGGAAGAATGTACTGCTGCTATTGTGAGGAAGCCGTTCGTTTTTCAAACATCATAGAATTGCTCAGATGCATGGAGAGATTGTTTGATGCCATATCTTTTCCTCAGGCGTCCACCAAGACCAGAATGTTTTTGGACAATTCGGAAATGGATATTTCACTGAATGCAAAACCTAAAAAGATAGTAGAACAGGAAGATGTGATAAAATACACAGGAAAGATAGGAACTTTTATTACAAATGTCCAATTCCGCCAGAATGCCACATGGCAGGGGGAAGCGTTTTGGGCAGAAACGGGAAAAGTATTGAAGTTTTCCAATACATTAGAATATATCAGACGATTGGATAGTGCAATCGGCAGTAAGGAAGAATAATTCAGTAAATAAAAAGTCATTGTTTCGACATGAAAGACGGTCGATTCAATGACTTTTTTGTTTGTAAGGTATTTGTAATGTTTTTTGTAATAGTTAATACGATAAAATGAGCATGTAGTAATATGCTCTAAAATAATGTCTGAGAGGTAGATGGTATTTATGAAAAGCGGAATGTCGAGAGATAAAGGAACATTTGTGATTAAAATTCTGAATAAACAAAATTCTACCTGGCAGGGCACTGTCACGTGGGTGGAGGAGCAGCGCACACAGAATTTCAGAAGTGCCTTGGAATTATTAAAAATGATTGATTGTGCCATTGAAGAATGTGGCAATACAGAGGAACTTACAGAAAAATAGAAGCGTAAGGAGAGTGGATGAGAATGAGAAAAAACAGATTCAAATGCAGATACGGAATCATGATTGTTTCGGCAATGATTGTTTCTGCATTGATTTTGCCGAGAGTATATGCGGCTGCAGCCATTGAGACTGATCGGACAGATTGTACCATAGAAGTGGATTTATGGGAAAACGGAGCTTCTGAACTACATTATCTTCCTGTGGAGATTGATTTTTATAAGGTGGCTGATGTCAGTGCAGCAGGCATATATACCGTGGTAGATGAGTTGAATAATCTGGATATGGAGACTCCTTTGGACTTTGCGGATATTGATTCTGAGACTACCCACGCCGAATGGCAGGAGAAGGCAGCTATCGCAAAAGAAGCAGTCGGGAAGGCTGAAATGGAACCGACAGTTTCCTGTGTAACAGAGGCAGGTATGGCAGTGGCTGATAATCTGTCGGTGGGATTGTATCTGGTGGATGCCCAGCAGACAGAATCTGAATTGTACACATACAATTTTATTCCTTATTTGATTTCCTTGCCCAACAATTATTACAGTGCAGAGGATGAGGCTTCGGTGGATGCCTGGGTGTATGATCTGGTCGGAGACAAAGCCCTGACTCTGAAGACGGAGAGATTGGACCGCTATGGGGATCTGGAGATTACCAAGGAACTGAAGGTTTATAATGAGACAGTGGGCGGAGCTTACTTTGTATTCCAGGTTGAGGCGTTTAAGACAGATGTGGATTCCAAGGAAAAAGTAGTTGTTTACAGCAATGTGGTTTCCCTGTTGTTTGAGAATCCGGGAAAAGACAGCATCGTGATTGAAGATATTCCCGCCGGAGCAGAGGTTGTTGTGAAAGAAGTGTACAGCGGTGCAGGCTACAAGTTGGAATCTGATGCGGAAGTCAATGTGATGATTGTTGCAGATGAGACCGTTAAGGTGAATTTCACCAATACATACGATGAACGTCTCAATGGCGGTTATGGCGTGGTGAACAATTTTGTATATAACAGCGAGACACAGGAGTGGACCTGGGAAGCGACAGAGGATTCTGCACAGTAAACGAAGGAGGAATGGGAAATGAATAACAGAATAAACAAACGAACCATCTGCCTCACAGCTGTGGCGGTATTTCTCATTGCCGGGTTGACAGTCGGCACAGCCATGGCCTACTTTACCACCTATGCTGTGGCGCAGGGTGGTTATACCATCAAACTGGGCGGGACTGAAACCGAGATTGAAGAGAAAGTGGAACTGGTAGATCCTATGAAGGAGATTACCATCCAAAATACCGGTGATTATGATTGCTATGTACGCCTTAAGGCGCTTGTGGGAGATGCTTTCAAGGAGAAGATGAAGTACTCTGAACCCGGGGAAGAGAGTAAGTGGACTCCCGGAGCGGATGGATACTATTATTACAGCGATATCCTGAAACCGGGCGAGAGTTCTTCACAACTTAAAGTAAGTTTTGAATTTCCGAAGGAAGAACTGGCGCAGTTCAATGTGATCATTGTTCAGGAGTGTACACCGGTTCTTTATGAGGCGGACGGTACCCCTTATGCGGATTGGAATAATACAGCGGATGTGAGTCAGTCGTTTTTTGTTCAAGAGGAGGGTGAATGATGAAAAAGAGAAAAGCTAAAAAAGCACCTGTAATCCTCCTGATTGTCGCAGCAATATGCCTGATCGCCAGTACAGTGGGAAGCGCCAGTGCTGCACTCACCTATCACAGCGAACATTATTCTGCAGAGGTAGTGCTCAACAGTATCGGTGTTACCTTGGTAGAGAACGGTAAAGGAGTCAGCTACAGAGATTATATCAAAGATGATACCTGGCATGAGGCGACGGGGGTATTGTTGGAGAATATGCTGGAAGAGGGCGAAGAACTGCAGTTAGGTAAGGCATATAAAGAAGAGATTAGTGTTACCAACAGCGGTGAAATCGACAGTTATGTGAGAGTGATCCTGACCAAGAGCTGGCGCAAGCCGGACGGACAAAAGGATCCTGCCCTTTCTCCTGAACTGATCGATCTGCATCTGCTGCCTAGTGAGGATTGGGTGATTGATGAGGATGCTTCTACACCGGAGCGTACTATTCTTTATTACACCAAGATCCTGCCGATCGGAGCAAGTACACCTGTTTTGTCAGATACACTGACTATTGATCCGGCCATCGGTTCAAAAGTGATCGAGACAGTGACTACTGACAAGGACGGTTACAAGACGATTACATATACCTATGAGTATGACGGATACAAGTTCAACATTGATGCCGAAGTACATGCTGTGCAGACCCACAATGTGGTGGATGCCATCAAGAGTGCTTGGGGTGTGGATGTGAAGGTTGTATCTGATGACGGAATGATCAGTTTGCAGTAAGAGGAGGTACAGGATTATGAGAAAGAAAATAATAAGTCTTCTGATGATGCTGGTACTGATCATGGGGACAACAATGACTGCGCATGCAGAGCACTATTTCGGAGCAGAAGATTGGGATGTATATTTTGACGGTGACGAGATGATCAGTAATTTTACTGATACTGAAATGTCTGAAACAATCCGCGAGATCCAGCCCGGTGATGATGTGTTCTTTCAGGTGCATCTGAAAAATCGCTATACGGTTGCCACAGATTGGTACATGACTAATGAGGTTATTTCCACATTAGAGGAAAGCGTAAATGTAGCGGAAGGCGGCGCATATACATATCTGCTGAAATATATCGATGTGAACGGGACGGAAAAAGTCCTTTATGACAGTGAAGTGGTAGGCGGTGAGGAAGACATCACTCTGGAAGGGGAAGGCCTTCATCAGGCCACCAACGCGCTGGAAGAGTATTATTACCTGGACAGACTGGAACCCGGTGAGACCGGATTGGTCACCTTGTTCGTAGCATTGGAAGGTGAGACACAGGGTAACGATTATCAGGACACATTGGCTCAGTTAAAAATGAACTTTGCGGTTGAATTGGTAAAAACAACTCCTGTTACCCCTGATGCTCCGGAAAAAGAGCCTGTTAAGGTGGTTTATACAATTGTTCAGACCGGTGATAACTCTCAGGTGATTCTGTTCAGCGTGCTTGCATTGGTCAGCGGCATCGGCCTTTTGTTCGCGGCCCTGGGAATGATGAAGAAGCGTCAGGATGAGAAAGGGGAGCTGCAGGGATGAGAAAATGGCAAAAACTTTTGATGTATGTGCTTGCTGTGACTTTCCTCTTTGGTATTTCTGCAGTCAGAGCGGAAGCAGCGGACAATAAGGCATATACTTATCGGATCACATTCTACTCCGGCAATATTGGTGAATTTAAAGATGCAGAGGGGCTCACGATCAGCAATGAAGCAGCCGTTGTTACTCAGGATGCTGACAAGATCGTGGTGAGCGGATTGAACCTTGGTGACACGGTTGGTTTCAATGCTCCGGCCAACGTGGAATTGGATGCTTCCGATAAACACTATGTACAGGGTGTGCGTCTTGGCGGATATGACAATGATACGGTTGCGGCGTCTGTTTTCACTGTTGAGAGAGACAGGGATTATGTTGTGGCGTACGGTATCAAAGGTAATATGGCCACCTATACCATCAAATATCAGGACAATTACGGCAATACTCTGGCTCCCGATGAAGTTTACTACGGCAATGTAGGAGATAAGCCTGTGGTACCGTACCTGTATGTTGATGGTTATGTGCCCAGATATATCGGTCTTACCAAGACTCTGAGCGCAAACAATGCAGAGAATATCTTTGTGTTCATATATGACAAGATTCCTGAACCCACCGTACCTACAGTTCCTGAGGGTGGCGGCGATACCGTGATAGAAGAAGTGATCGTGGTAGTCAGACCTTCCGGCGGCGGTACCGGTACAGGCGGAAGTGGTGCTGCAGGCGGCAACACCGGCACTGAGACCGATTCTGAAGGAACCGGGGATGATGAGGGTGGAGACACGGAAGGAACCGGCAATGCCGAAGGAACCGGCAATGCCGAAGGAACTGAAGAAACAGATGACGGCACAGAGAATGAAGAAGGTGAGGACGATCAGAAAGGACAGGGAGATATCCTGGATCTGGATGATGAAGAGGTGCCTCTGGCCAATCCGGAGCAGGACGCGGATGCAGATTATGTGTTGAAGCTTGCCGGCTGTATCGCTTTAGGCGTAGCTGCCATTGTTCTGGTTGTTTATATCTTAGTGTTGCTTACGAAGAAGGACACTAAAAAAGAAGCAAAAGAAGATTCGGAAGAAGCTTAGGTGAGAAACGTTTTGAGTGAAAGAAGCAACAGGAAGTGCCCAATAGCTGTAGTGTGCAGTGTGTTGGGCACACTCTTATTAATAGTAAGCATATTGATCTGTATTCCGATAACGATACCTAAAGTGTTGGGATATGAGCCCTATACCGTGATCAGCGGCAGTATGGAGCCGGCCATCTCCACAGGGAGTCTGGTATATGTCAAGGACATGGAACCCGAGGAAGCGTGGGTAGAAGATGTGATCGCATACTACGGCGGCAGAGATCAGAATGTGGTAATCACCCATCGGGTGGTGGAGAATCGGATCAAAGAGAAAGAGTTCATTACAAAAGGGGATGCCAATCCTGCCAATGATATGAATGCTGTAGAGTATCATAACTTTTTGGGCAGAGTGGAATATGCGGTGCCCGGGCTGGGGTATGCGGCGCAGTTTTTATCAGGCAGGAACGGTAAGATATTGGTAATTAGCGTTCTGGGATTGGCAATCGTACTGCATTTATTATCCGGCTTTTTGGAAAAAAGAGCGGACAATTGTGATATGGAATAAAAGTGTTAGGGAGGTGTCTCTGTGGAGATGACTGAGAAACCCACGAAAAAAAAGAAAAAGAAGAAAAAAAGCAGCAAATCAACGATTCTGATGATCATTCTGATCCTGCTGGGATTGGCAATCATGCTGTATCCCACCGTCAGCAACTGGTACAACGAACTGACCGGCTCCTACGCAATCCAGGAGTTTAACGAGACCCTTGCAGATCAAACCGAACAGCAAATGGCGGAACAGCGCAAAATGGCAGAGGCCTACAATGAGGCCCTTCGCGATGACGGAAAGGCAGAAGAGTGTCCCTATGCCTACAAAGATATCATGGATTTTGGAAACGGCATGATGGGATATATTGAGATCCCCGTCATAGACGTAAATCTGCCGATCTACCACGGCGTATCGGAAAATGTGCTCTCCAAGGGCGTGGGTCACATGTCCAGAACAGCCTTCCCCATCGGCGGCGAAGGCAACCACAGCGTCCTGACCGGCCATACAGGTTCCCCTTCGGCGTATCTGTTTACAGACCTCATTGAAATGAAAGAAGGGGATCGGTTCTTCCTCTCCATTTTAAATGAGACTCTGGCCTATGAAGTGGATCAGATATTGGTGGTGCTTCCTGAGGAAGTAGATGACATCCAGATAGTTGCCGGCGAGGATTATTGTACATTGGTGACTTGTACGCCCTACGGTGTCAATTCCCATCGTCTGCTGGTGAGAGGTCATAGGGTGGAGTATACCGAGGAAGTGGAAGCAGAAGTAGAACAAGTAGTGGCAGAAAGACAGGATGCCCGTGAGATTATGATTGCGGCAGGTGTAGGAATCAGTCTGCTGATACTGATTCTAATCCTTTTGACAGTGTATTATCTTAAAAAGAAAAATAATAAAAAAATCTCACAAATTAATAATGACGTTCAAAAGTAATGCTTTTTTTAATGGGTATTTATATAAAATAAAATCATAGTGAACATATTGTAATGTTTTTCCTTTTGGCAGAAAGATGACATAAAATGCGAGGAGGCGAAAAATGAAAAAAATATTGGCATTTTTTATGGCATTGGTAATACTTATCGGGTGCGTAAAGAGTGGTACACTTGAAGTGTCGGCTACAGAAGCTGATGCCCCCATATCTACCAATCCGTATACATTTAGCGTACAGAATTGGACATTCCCGGATAATCCCACATCTGATAATCCGGGTACGGGATATTGTATGTGGCTGGGGCTTGTTACATCGCCTTTCTGGGTCGAAGTGGCAACCATGTCTAATGGAGGCGGAAGCAATGAGGTGTTACTCTTTGATCTGGAAGATGAAAAGAATGGGCATACAATAGAGGCTTTTTGTATCGATGTTGATACTGCAATTGCCTATCCTGCGGAATATAGATTTTATAAAAGAATAAATCTGGAGGATTCGTCCTATTTTGAGGATACGAATGCACAGAAGATACGTGCAATTGTGAATCATGGAGTGACAGTCAAGAGTTTGGCTGATATGCAGGCTGCGGCCAACGAATGGTTGAGTGTTAATGGAAAGGCGCAAGTAGTTAATTTGACTGGTGCAGAAGCACTTTCTGCTACTCAGTATGCAATCTGGTGTACGGCAAATGCAAAAAATTTGACTTCATCGGATCCGTATAAGTCCTACTATGTGCAAGAGTACCGATTTGTTCGGGCTAGTGCCAACAGTCATCTGTATAAGTCTCCTTGTATAGGTGAGGATGGTTATGCAACCACATATAAGACCGGCAGTGGAAATGCAATCACTTACAATCAGGAGATTCAGTACAGTGATGTAAGCGGAAATGATGCTCAGATCAATATTTCTGAGCAGAACATTACCGGTGTGGCAGACTATCTTTTGAGTCTGGCTCCTGAACCGCCGAAAGAAGTGGCCCTTTCTGACAATACGATTCAGAATCCCGTTGTTACATATGTTTTAGAGGCAGATGGTACCTATACGGCGACTGTCAGCTTTGAATTAACGGCAACTGTTGTCAATGATACTTCTATGACTGCGACGGTTTCTTCCGGAGAGAAGCGTGCAAGTCAGGAAATCAAAGCTGCGGGAGTGCAGACAGTGACGCTGCCCGGACTGACCGCGAAGACCGGTATTGATATTGAAATCAATGGCGAACAGAGAGCAAACGATGTGTTTTTCTTTGAATCTATAGGAGGAAGAAGTGCATCTCAGACATTGGTAGGTATTGATGGATGTCTGGTTCCTGTGCATGCTGAGGCGACTGTTACAGACAGTCATATGATCAATATTACTAAGACTACAGAGGCAACAGAAAATACTGTTGATGGAGCTTATCCTTTGGAAGGAATTGAGTTCGATATCTATTATTGGTGTTCTATGGAAGAATATGATGCCAATGCACAACAGTATGGCGCAATCGACTGGAGTCAGGAAAATATCCTGGATACTTACGTGACAGCTGATGATTATGTCGCTACGTTAAGGACGGATGTTAATGGTAAGGCTGCCTGCAATGTGTCTGCATGGGGCGATGGCGTATATTTGGTTGCTGAGAAAAATCACCCGGCTATAAAAAGCACACTTGCACCGTTCCCTGTGTCGGTGCCTGTGACAGCGGCAGATGGTTCGGGATTGGTTTATGAGGCCAATCTGGAACTGAAGAATGAAGTGTTTCCAGGCCCCAAGGTCAGAAAAGATGTTACTGAGATTGGGAGAGATTTAGATTCTTTCGGTGTAGGAGAAAGACATACCTGGATCATAGGAGCAGATGTTCCTTCTGATATTGCAAATGGAAAATCTTATGTGATAACCGATACACTGGATCATCGTTTGACCTACGCTGGTGATGATGAAGTGAATGTAAAGGTAGCCTTGAAGGGTTCTAATGCCGGTACAGAGAATATTACACTTGAGAAAGTGACAGATTATGCAATAAATTCTACTACAGACACAATAACAAGCTTTGAGGTGGCGCTGACGGAAGCGGGAATGGCTAAAGTGGCGGCAGCAATTGCCTCGGATAAAACATATGAGAATTATGAAGTACGAGTATATTTTAATGCGTATATTGATGAAGATGCTGTGCTGGGAGTGCAGATTCCTAACCGGGCGCAACTGAATTATACCAACTCTGTAGGCATCGGCTTTGGTGCTGTGTCAGATGAACCTAAGGTTTTCGCTTGCGGAATCAACATTTATAAATACGATGCAGCGAATAAACAGACGCCTCTGAAAGATGCGACGTTTAAATTGGCTAGACTGGCAACAGAGGATGAAATCAACACAGGCGCGAGCGCACCTTTGGTGGTAGACAACACAACTTTAAATGTTGTATATGAAACTTTCTACACAAAGGCAAATTTGACTGCAGAAGAAATTACTTCAGGTAAAGTCCAGACAGTATCCACAGACGGATCAGGAAATGCCGTAATCTACGGTGTTGGTGCAGGAGAATATTATCTTGTTGAGATACAGGCACCTACCGGATACAATCTTCCAGACAGTCCTATTGTAGTAACTCTGAGTGATACAACAACCAGCGTATCGCTTGAGGTCGCAAATAGCAGCCAGTTTGAACTTCCTCCTACCGGCGGTATCGGCACCAAAATCTTCACAATCTGTGGTATTGCATTGATTGCAGTGGCTGTGGTAGTTCTCATTATCAAGAAGAAAAAGGATGATGAGGACGAGGAAGAAGAGGAAATAGAAGAATAGCAGTGGTTCTGCTTGTACTTTGACGGTTAAAATATTAAAAGAAACAAACAAAAAAATAAAATAATGATAAAAGTAATGCTTTTGGTAATGCGTGATATGTAAAATGTAATTATAAGATCTAGTAATGGCCAACTAGTAACAAAGCAACAAAAGTAAAACAACTAAAAATACAAAGGAGGCAATAACAAATGAAAAAATTCAAAAGGTTATTAGCAGCGCTTTTAGCCGGTGTGATGGTTGCCGGTATGAGCACGACAGCGTTTGCTGAGGAAGGAAATACATATGAGCCTGAAAATGCATATGTATTGAATTATGAAGGGGGAGAAAATTATAAATGGCAATATTTTAGCCCGTATTGGTCTCAGTTTGATGTGGGAGATTCTGATGGTTACAGCATGATTTCTTTTACATTAAAAAAGCAAGGTACAGAAGAGTATTTTCCGACTTATTGTGTTGATATTTTCACAGGATTGGACTCTTCACAAGATGCAATATATCGTCGTCTGAATCTGGAAGATTCAACTTATTTCGATTTGACAACCTCAAGAAAACTGCGTTCAGTTTTCTTGAGTGGATATCCCCAGGTGGAACTTGTGGAACTTGCGAAAAATGCAGGAGTAGAGAGTTTAACTGTAGGTGAGGCCGTAAGTGCAACACAGATGGCTATTTGGGAAATTGCTCATGGAGATCGTATTGAAGTTACAGATTATTGTTATTGGTTTGACACAGAGTGGAGTCCGACGGCAACAAAGCATTATGATGAATGTAATGCAGAAATTGAAAGTGGATATGCCAGTGAGGCAAACGAAGCGAAGATTGAAGATAATATTAAGGCTCTGTATGAATATCTGATTAGTTTGGATGGTACAGCTCCTCAGGGGGTGGCAGTGTCAGATGCGACTTTTGATAGCTTTGAGGTGACACGTACAGATAATGGCGATGGGACTTGCGATGTTACCGTTGCTGTAACTGCTGACATTACAAAGATAGAGAGCGATAATCTGATTTTAACAGCTATTTTAGGTGATAATTCTGAGTACATTTTATCTGAAACTCTTATTAATGGTAAAAATAAAATAACTCTTACTTTTGATAATGTACCTGTGGCTGTACTTAATGATGAAGTTAAACTTGCGATTGACGGTACTCAGACTGTTGGAGATGTATATCTTTTTGATGTTGAGGGAAATCGTGGAACTACACAGTCATTGATTGGTTATTCCAATACTCAGCTTCCTGTGCATGCAGAAATCAGTACCAATGATCGTGTTTTGGAGATTCATAAAACAGCTGAAAATGGTACTACTGCTTTAAAGAATATTACATTTGATATTTATTATGTATGTACAGCTGAAGAGTATATTAACGGTGATAAAGTAATTGGTACAGGTAAGACAGTAGATGGAGTGGAGTATTTCTCTGCACCTACAACTGAAGATATTACCAAGTATGTAACTGGTCGTACTCCTGAGATTACCATTACTACCGGGGAAAATGGTATTGCTTCTTATAACTTTGGAACGGATAATGATGGAATCTACATCGTAGTAGAAAGAAACAATGCAGTAACTACCGGTGCTGTTGAGCCTTTCTTTGTGGCAATTCCCGGCGGTGAATATGCAGACAATAGAGCTGGAGAGTATAAAGTAATAGTTAAACCCAAAAACACAGTGATTAAAGAAGATGTAGAAATCGAGAAAGATGTAACCGATATTGACAATAATAAGTCTTCTTATGATGTAGGTGAAAATCATACTTGGATTATTCAGTCCTCTATTCCTGCTGGACTCAGCACCGGAGTAAAGTATGAAGTGGCTGATACCTTAGATAAGAGACTTACTCTTGTAAGTGTTGACAAAGTAGCTGTAGCTTTTGATAATGGTATTTTCGGTGTTGAAACTGAAGAGCAGATTAAAGATAAGACAGAAGATGCAAAGGATACAGAAAAGCTGGTTTTAGGTAAACATGATTATACTGTTACCATCCAGAAAGCTACAGAAACTACTACTGATCAGTTTACTGTTTCTCTGACAACAGTCGGAATGAAGAAGGTTGCTGAGTATATTGAGGAAGTTGAAGGTAAATGTGAAGATTATGAAATCCGCATTTATTTCACCGCATTCATTAACGAAAATGCAGCGGTATCTGAAGAGATTCCCAACCAGGCAACTGTAGAGTATGAGAATAATGTTGGTAGCGTATATGATGCTGAGTCAGATGAACCTGTAGTTTATACTTGTGGTGTGGAACTCTATAAGCATGATGCTAAGACTAATGTACCTCTGAAAGGCGCAGTGTTCAAATTGGCAGAAGAAGTTAGTAAGGAAACAGAAGGGGCATCTCAGCTGGCAACAAAAGAAGGAACTATTTATGTGATTTATAAAGAGTTCTGTGCAACTCCTGACTTGACCGATGAAAAGGTGACAGAAGTTACAACTGATAGAGAAGGTAAGGCATACCTCTATGGTTTGGAAGACGGCATTTATTATCTGGTAGAGACTCAGGCGCCCGCAGGCTACAACCTGTTAAGCTATCCTCTGCAGGTGGTAATGAATCAGTCTTCTCATGCTACAGCAATTGAAGTTGCTAACTCCAACGCTTTCAAGCTTCCCGCAACCGGTGGTATCGGTACCGGCATCTTTACCCTGGTAGGTGCAGCACTGACATTAGGTTCCGGCGCAGTTCTGGTTGGTAAGAAGAAAAAAGAAGAAGAGGAATAGAATATAAAAGCATAATCTAATACTCTGAAAGATTACAGGCTCCGCGGCATAAGCTGCGGGGCCTGTAATAATAAAAAGGAATCCTCGAAGGGATTCCTTTTTTGCATGCAGTCGTTCTGAACTTGATATAGTAGTAATGTCGTATTAGGTTGTTTGTGCAGCCAATGCAGCTTCCAATGCAGCAATTTTAGATTTGAGATCCGAGTTCTCTGTCTTAAGATCAGTATTTTCCGCAGTCAGAGTCTCAAGCCTCCACTGTTTTTCGCGCTCTCGACGCAGGAAGTCCTCGCGGGCTTCAAACTGTCGGCGGATTTGTTGGTCGCGAGTAAGTTGAAAAATGGTATCGGCAGCTTCTTTGATATATTCATTCTTTTCAGCCAACATTTTGATTTCCTCCCAGGTGGTTGACTTGAAGAGAGACGCCCAGTGATCGATTTGATACTGCTTGTCGTCCTCTGTTGCCAAATCTATACATGTCAAGTTTACCACAGAAAGAACGAATTTGCTACTGTAGATTGCGTGTGTTTTTTCATTCATCATTTTATATGTGGAATAGAATTCGGGTGCATCCGGGAAGAGTGTAAAATCCAGAAAACCGATTTGAATTACAGGGCGGATTAAAGAGTAGTGGTCACCTTGGTTTAGATGATTAAAGGTTCGGCAGAGATAGGTAAGGGAACGTTCCGGCCAGTTATACTCGTTGATGACTTGCATCTCCAGATTGATTATGGAATTGTTGTTAAAGCTTACCAGGATATCCATGATTACGGTTTTATCGGTGATAGAGTCGCCTTCGTCCAGAGTAGAGAGGACTTCTACAGATTTGATTTTATTTACAGGCGTATGTAAGAGTGAGGCTATAAGCCCTTTTAGTGCCTTGTTGTTACGCTGCAAAAACGTCTTGAACAGAAAGTCGTTGGTCATAGGAATGTTCACTGGGCCGGTAGCGTTGGACAACAGATCATTGGTTGTTAAGGCCTCTGAAAGTAACGAGTTGGTTTTTGTGTGCTCAGATGACGCAAGTGTAGAATGATTTTTAGATTGCATAGATGTGTTCCTTTCATAAGATGTGTTTGAGAATGGTTTGATAGGTGACATAAGACCGGAATAATAGAATAAAAGAATTGTCGAAATATGTCAGAACGACTACATGAAATTATTATACGGTGGACATATTAAGATGTAAAGCTTTATTTATTAATGGGAAACAAGGGGAATAATATATAAAGTGACATTAAAAAGGCTGATGCTTCATAGAGTATTTCTCTATGAAACATCAGCTATAGAATTTCATCTGTTATTTGGGGAGGAGATAAATTGAAAATGGAAATTTATTTCTCCTACAACTGCCTCTGCAGCTGCTCCGGATAATCTGCATAGGCCAAGGCGGTTTCTTTGGTGATCAGGCCTTCGCGGTAAAGACATGACAGAGACTGGTCCATGGAAATCATGCCCTCGGCCCGGCCTGCTGTAATGGCGTTGTTTATCTGGTGATTTTTATTGTCCCGGATCAGGCTGCGGATAGCGCTGTTCATGTGCATGATCTCGAAGGCAGGAATCATGCTGCCGTCCTTGGCGGGCAGCATTTGCTGTGACACTACGGTGCGCAGAACGGCGCCCAGCTGGATGCGGATCTGAGTCTGCTGGGAACCGGGGAAGCTGTCGATGACACGGTCGATGGCGTTGACAGCACCGTTGGTATGCAGGGTGGCAATGACGGTGTGGCCGGTCTCTGCAGCGGTAATGGCGGTACGGATAGTCTCGGCATCACGCATTTCGCCTAACAGGATTACATCGGGAGCCTGGCGCAGGCAAGCGCGTAGGGCGGAGAGGTAATCGGCTGTGTCGATGGCGATCTCACGCTGGCTGACGATACTGCGTTGATTGCGGTGCAGGAATTCGATGGGATCTTCTAGTGTGATAATGTGGCAGTCTCTGGTGCGGTTGATACGGTCGATAATACATGCCTGGGTGGTTGATTTGCCGCTGCCGGCGGTACCTGTGAACAGAATCATTCCATGGGGCGCATCAGCCAGATCCATGACCTGAGGAGGTATGTGGATGCTTTGCCAATCAGGAATGTCGAATGATACCACGCGTACTACGGCTGCCTGAGAACTGCGCTGTTTATAAGCGTTGACGCGGAAGCGTGCGAGACCGGGTACGGCGAAGGAGAAATCATCGTCACCGGTGGTGGTATAGTGTTCAGGGGAACGGTCTGCCAGTTCGTAGATTTTGTTGATCAAGGAAGCGGTATCAGGAGGAAGCAGCCTGGAAACACCAATGGGGCAGAGGCGTCCTTCTTTCTTGATGCTCACCGGACCACCTGCTACCAGAAAGAGATCTGATGCCTGATTGGCTACTGCCTGTTCTAAGTAATTCATTAATTCTGTCATGGGAAATCCTCATCTTTCTTAATGTGAATCAAAGGTACAGCATTATTCAACTGTAGATATTGCCTGCCAGCGCAGGATTCGCAGGTGTCCTGCATCATCGGCAGCTTTTTCTTGACTTGTCGGTTTCTCCCGGATTACCTCCACCATCAGAATCTGTGTGTCCGAAATGGGGCATGAGTAGGAGTAGACGTTGTCCGTTAACTGTACGTTCTCAGGTATGATGCCCTGACGCAGCTGGGCAAGGATTGTCTCTGCTGCCAGATCTGCATTGTAATAATCGGATACAGCTTGAATGGAGGCTTCAGCAAGGCGGTTGTCTGCCTGGGCAGTGCCAAGTGCCAGCAAAGTAAATACAGTAAAGCACAGTACTGCAAAGATGACCAGGAGAGAGCTGCCTCCTGTAAAAGGCCGGAAAAAACGTTTATTTTTCTGCATCTGCGTTTTCCTCCTGCCATGCGACGGTGATTTCAAACAATAGTTTCTCATCCTGAAGAACGCGGATGTGTGCGGTTCCCAGAAGAGGCATCGAGGAGTCCTTGGAAGTAATATTCAGGCGCAGATCCTTGGCTCGGGTGGCAGACTCACAATCAGCCTGCAGCATATTTCCGTCCCATTCTGCGTTAAGCAGCCGAGCGGCCTGCTCCAGGTCTCCGGATAAGTATTTTACAACCTCGGCAGCATTTTGAGCTATGTTGACGGCGTGATTGCGGGCCTCCATATGTGTGGAAATGCGGTTGGCCAGCACAAAACCCTGCAGACACAGTGCTGCAGCCAGTGCGAAGACCAGTACCATGAGCAGCTGTTCCATCAGGGCAAGAGGTGATTTGTTTTTCATGGTTTCTCCTCCTTTTCCCGGGACGAGCTGCTGCGAAGGGCGAACCGCAGTATTTCGGCAGTGCCGTCTTCGTAGGTGATTTCAACAGTAAGCAAACCATCCTGCAGCGTAAAATGCAGATCTTTTAAGGGAAGAAGTGCTGTGCCTCCGGAAGGTTCAAAAGTGAGACCGTCTGCGGCAAAAAGTTCCCGCAGCATTCCCTCATGGACGTAAATGCGGGTGTAATAAGTGCGGCTATTTAACTGTTCCCGCAGGTACAGTGTATCTCCGGATTGTTTAGTATCGTCTGTGGGAAGCATAGTTTCGTCAAAAGAGCCCACAAAGATCATTCCTTCTGCATCGCTTTGGCGCAGACGGGTGGTGAGATACCGGGAGATGGTTTGGCACTGAATGCTGTTCTGGTCTCTTTTTGCAATTTTTCGGTAAATTTGGGCTCCGGATAAAAGCACCATCAGGATGCAGGCAGAGAATACTGCAAACAAAAGCAGGGGTGCTATGGAACTCAGACTTTTGTGGGTCAAAGAATCTTTCATGGTTATTTTTCCAATACTGTGATGTCAGGCATCAGGTTCGAGGCAATTGCCTCATATTTGACGGCATACAGATCATTATTTATCTGGATACCGTAGTGTTCCACCAGGTACTGAAGGTCGGGCGGGTAGATGCCCTCAACAGCGTAGCAGGCTATGGCAGCCCGGGCCAGGGCGTCTTCCAGTTGTGCTTTGTTCCGGGTACTGTGTCCAAACTGCAGATTGCTGACCGCGGTGCAAAATAATAATACAAGGACTGCAAACAGCAGCGGGGTAATCAATTTTTTCAGAGAATCCCATGTTTTCATAAAATCAACCAATGGCTTTCATAATGTTCATTAAGGGCAGCATAACAGATAAAAGAATCGCGCCTACCATAAGGGATGTGACGATCACCAGGGCGGGTTCGATCATGGAAACCTTGCGCTCCAGCGTGTCGCGGGCCTCATCGGACAAACGATTGGCAATTTCGCTCATGGTCACATCGCCTGTGCCTGCGCGCAGACCGAGAGCCAGCATTTTGCAGGAAGAGGCGGGAAGCAGGCCGGATGCACAGAGAGAAGCAGCCGGGTCTTGGCCGGCAGTTAAACGGGTCAGACAATCTTCGCAGCGTTTGGCTGCGTGGGGATCCTTTGCGAGCAGGGAAGCAGCCATGGCAACTCCCTCTTCCAGAGGGAGGCCACTGCCTAAGGTCATGGTCAGAGCCTGGGCGAAGCGGGCGTCGTTTATTTTGCGGGAAAGACCTTTGTGGCCAAAATGGAGCTGCCAAAAGATAAGAAGCTTGCTTCGAAGGCTGTCGGACAGGGAGATTGCAGCAGCAAGCGCCGGAATCAAGACCAGAAGCACGCAGAGGAACGGCATAACGGCATTCAGGAAGCCGCCCAACGTCAGCAACCCTCCGGCAAGTCCGGTGAGATGACCGCCCAGGGAGGCGTAGACTTCGTCAAAAACGGGAAGCACCCGGGTGAGCAGCACCACGATCACGATCAGCATCAAAAGCAGGAGAATGGCCGGATAAGTCAGAGCACTCCGGAGTCTTCCAAACAGAGCATCCTGCTCTTCGTAATATTGGGAGAGGGACAGCAATGTCTCCTCAGTGCGGCCTGTTTCTTCTCCTACCCGCAAAAGACCGGTTACATAGCCCGGGAAAGCGTTTGTATCTGCAAAGGCGGAACTCAAAAAGGAACCGTTTTCTACCTGACCGGCAATTTGGGTCAGAAGGGCTCTATATTCGTCAGATGTCTCTTCCTCTGCCAGCAGATATAGGGCATCGCCGGTAGGAACGCCTGCCCGGAGCAGGAGCGCCAACTGTTTACAAAGATCTGCAATCATTAAAGTAGTCAAATGGAACTGTTTCATAATGTCACCTTTGTGTGAATGGATCGTTGAGATATGCTGCATTTTTAGTAAATATATTTGGTCGTATAATTGGTACCGTCGCCGATAAATTCCCGGATAGATGAATCTTTTCCGCCGCCGGCGGCAAAGGTGGGATCCATGTGCTGCCAGGTAGTGCCGTCAAAGAAGATTGCGCCGTCCACCCAGCCGGTTTCTTCGGACCAGACGCTGATCCAGGCATGGTATACTTCACCGGCGTAGCCTACTACAAGCTTGCAGGGAATGCCTTGGGAACGGAGCATGCCTGTCATCAGCGAAGCATAGTCAAAACAGATACCGGTTCCGGCTTCCAGCACTGCGTCCAGGTCAGGAAGATATCCGGGCCGGACGGTAGCTGCTTTTTCAATATCATAGGTAATATTTTCCAGTACATAATCATAGATCACTTCCACCTTGGCCAGCAGATCGGTAAAACCGCTGGTCAACCCGGCAGCAGTATCGATGGTCAGTTCTGCATTCTCATAATTTACATATTGATTGGGGCGGATAAAGGGAGCGAACTCGTCCGCAAGTTCCACGTTCAGATCAACAGAGAGTACCAGTGCATAGCGGTTGTTCTCCACGTTTTCACAGACGTTGATCCGGTAACAGCCATTGCCGTCAGAGAGGGGGAATACCTCCCAGTTGCCCTGTTTCATATTGTAAGTGTAAGTAGTATCAGGGCCAACAACCTGCGTTTTCAAACGCTGTCCGGAGAGGGCAGTAAACTGTACCATTACGTACCCCTGGTCGCAGTGGGAATAATCCACGATGGCGTAATCATTGCTCTGGGTCAGGATACCGGATGCTTCGGGTTTCAGGACGATACTATGAGCCGGTGCAAGTCCTTCTTCCAGAGCGTCTGCTTCCTGCCCGGTTTGATATCCGGACAAGGAATGGCGATTATTGTGGAATTGTATATCTGTGTTGGAGGTTCTGCTGGGATCTGCCAAACTTGTACCGCTGGAGGTCAGCAATATCAGCGATATAGCAATACATAAAAATACACTCCATGTGGGGAGTAATATCTGTTTCATGTTTTTTCGTTCCTTCAAATATAATATATTATTATAACATGCGGGCAAAATACCGTCAACAGCCCCGGATAATGGGCAGTTACGATGCTTGGCCGGAGTAGTGTCAAAAGCGATTTTTTTGTTGCAATGTGACATATAATGCGATAAAATGTTGATGTAATATATAGTTAAGGAGGTCTTCTGATGATTTCTGGTGGTCACAAGATGACGGCTCGGATTTCAGGGCTTTTTTGTTGCCGGAATGATCTCAATCTGACATTGGTAAATGAAGAGTCAGATGTGACCGGATTGATCGGATTCACAAACATGCAGCTGCAGGAAATTCATCAAAACAGTTTGATGAGTATGGTGCTCGTCAGGTATCGGGATGAGCTGCGGCAGGAGCTTTCTGAGCAGCTGGAGTGCTGTGATGAGGTGGAAACTTCTTTCCCTGTGAATTGTAAAGATGGGACTGTTAAGTGGTTGCTGTGCAGGGGCTGTCGTGTGACTGATCCGGAGGGGCGGGAGTATTTGACCGGCGTTTTGGTAGATATCACACGGTCGCAACAAAAATACGATGCCCAGAAGAAGACACTGGAGCAATGTCAGATCATTCTCTCACAAACCGAAAATGTGGTTTTCGAGTGGGATTGTATTAAAGATACAATCTCTTTTTCCCGTGCATGGGAAAAAGTGTTTGGCTATGCGCCCAGTATGACAGGTGTGGTGGGAGTACTTAATAACGGAGTAACTTTTCATCCGGAAGATGTAAAGCAGTTGATGAAGCAGCTTCACTATATGCAGGAGGGTAAGGCTTATCAGACTGTGGATATAAGGATCATGCATGTGCGCGGTGAGTATATGTGGTGCAGACTGCGGGCTACCGGTATTTATGATGACAGTACAGGAAAGCTTTTGAAGATCGTAGGTGTGATCATTGTGATTGAGGATGAGATGAAGGCTACTATGGCACTTCAGAAGCGGGCGGAGCATGATTCGCTGACAGGACTTTTGAATGCCAAAACCACCCGGAAAAGGGCCGAAGAATATTTGGCTGAACGCGGAGAAGAAAAGTGTGCACTGCTGGTAATTGATTTAGATAATTTTAAGCAGATCAATGACCGTTTTGGGCATATGCATGGTGATGCCGTATTGGTGCGGGTTGCTGAGACTATCCGAAAGCATTTCCGTTCTCAGGATATTGTAGGACGTATCGGCGGCGAGGAATTCATGGTGCTTATAAAGGATGTTTCCGATGTCGGGCTGATTCACAGGCGCTGTGATCAATTGATAGAAGCTATGCATGATATCTATAAAGGTGCCATGCAGGATATTGTGGTCAGCTGTTCCATCGGAGCTGTTATGGCCGAGTATGAAGAAAAGACATATTCTCAGCTGTTTGCCCTTGCGGATCAGGCTATGTATCAGGCCAAGGAGCAGGGCAGGGACAGATATGTGTTCTGCGAGAGCGTGTAGTGTAATAGCATCGCGCAAAATGGAAGAATAACTTTACGAAAGGAGGCCGGCAAGTGAGCTTTCCCTTATCTTTAAGCCAACAGAATATCTGGAATCTGGAACGTACACTTCCCGGTACTTCTGTCAACAATATCAGCACCACAGTGCGGATCAAGGGCAATCTGGATTTCCCCATCCTGCAGGACAGTATCAATCTGGTGCTGGAAAAAGATTCCTCCCTGCGCACCCGTCTGACCGTAAAAGACGGGGAAATGGTGCAATACCATGCGCCTTTTGAGAGGGAGGAATTCCCCATATATGATTTCAGCAATACCAGCAAAGAAGGTATTGAGAACTGGGAGACTGCCGTGACCAGAGAGCCCATCCGTCTGGAGGAGAGTCCCCTGTACCGTTTTGTGCTGTTTCGGGATGGTGAGAGCAGCGGCGGACTGCTGATCAAGCTCCATCATATTATTGCGGACGGTTGGTCTCAGATCCTGCTCTGCAATCGGATCGGACAGACTTACCTGGAACTTCTGGAGGGCAAGGAGCCCACACTTACAGAGGCTCCGGACTATGAACTGCACGTGCAGGAGGAGCAGGAGTATCTGGCATCCAAGGCCTTTGCCAGGGACGAGCGCTATTGGAAGGAGATCCTGGAGCACAGCGGAGAACCTTCTGTTTTGAAGGCGATAAGCAGCGCAGCGGTGAGCCCCGTGGGCAGGAGAATGAGCTTTGAACTGCCCCAGCTTTTGAATCATGCTATCTATTCTTATTGCCAAAAGATGCGTGTGGCACCTTTTGCGGTGTTCTACATGGCACTGGCTATTTATTTCAAGCGCATCGGCGGTGCAGAGCGCTTTACCATCGGTGTGCCCATTTTTAACCGTACCAACTATGAATTTAAGCAGAGCACGGGTATGTTTGTGACCACTCTGCCGTTCTATAATGCGATCAATGATGAGTGGAACCTGGATCAGTTCAATGAGCATCTGATGGAAGCCTGGTATGAAATGCTGCGTCATCAGCGGTATCCTTTTTCCAAGATTACGGAACTTTCCGGACGGGATGGAAGATTGTTCAACATTGCCCTGTCTTACCAGGACAGCAAGATTTTTGAGAACAGGGATACTTCCGTGATGTTCTCCGGCAGATGGCATTACTGCGGCTATCAGGCTGAACAGCTGACCATTCATCTGACTAATTTGTACGACCACAAAAAATATGCGGTGGATTACGATTATCTGGCTCAGTTTTTTGCTGAGGAGGAGATCGTGGCACTGCACAACAGTCTGTGTGAGATCTTGAACGAAGCATTGACTGACCCGGACAAGCCCATTCACCGTCTGCGTGTGCTGTCCATGGCGCAGAAAGAGCAATTATTATATACCTTTAATGATACCGAGCGTTATCTGGAAGAGCTGCCTTTGTATGATGCGCTGATCAAAAACTGCAGAGAGCACCAGAACCGTGTGGCGGTGATCTGTGACGGTGAGCGTACCACTTACGGAGCCCTTTTGTACAAGAGTGCCGGCTATGCCAACGCCCTGGAGAATGTGGGGGTGGACAATGGCGATCTGGTGGCTGTTGTGCTGCCCAGAAAGGCCTCACTTCTGGCGGCTATGGTTGGTACGCTTCAGGCAGGCTGCGCATATCTTTTACTTTCCGAAGAATTGCCCGTGGAAAGAATACGGCGGATTCTGGCAAGCAGTGAGGCGAAGGTACTGATTACAAGCGAAAAGGGCAGACGCCGAATGGGGGATTGCGGCATTCTTGCACTTACAGCAGAAGAAATCGAGCAGGAACCTGCAGCTTTTTATATCAAAAATACAGAAGATAAGAGACCTGAGCTTCCTCTGTGGGAGCGCCTGGCCTATGTGGTATATACCTCCGGAAGTACCGGCGAACCTAAGGGTGTGGAGATTACCCACCTGAATGTGCTGAATCTGGCCCAGGAGATGCGGGATGTGTACGGTCAGGGTGCTGTGCTGTCCGTGTGCAATGTGGGCTTTGATGCTTTTATGCTGGAGAGTATTGTTGCCCTGTTAAATTGCAGGACCATTGTTCTGCCAGGAGACGAGGATCTGGAGTCGCCGGATCGCCTGGCTGCGCTGATCGGCGGTCATGCGGTGGGCTTTGTAGCCATGACGCCTTCCAGATTGTGGGCATTTTTGCAGAGCAAGGCATTTTGCAGGGCCCTGCGCAAACTGGAGAGTATTGTGTGCGGCGGCGAGGCATTCCCGGCAGAATTATTAAAGCGACTGAAAAAATATTGTAATGCCAGAATTTATAACCAGTATGGTCCCTCTGAGACTACTGTTGGCGTCAGCATGAAGGAATTGTCCCATGCAGAGCGCATTACCATTGGAGCTCCGATGGGCAATTGCCGCATGTATGTGCTGGATCAGTGGATGAATCCCCTTCCTGTGGGCGGTTACGGCAAATTGTACGTAGGCGGCAAATGCGTGGGCCGCGGTTACCGCAATGCACCGGAATTGACCGAAGCGGTTTTCCGGGACAATCCTTTTGTAACGGAGGACAAGATTTACGATACTGGCGATGTGGGAGCCTGGACCATGGATGGTGAGATCTGCCTGAGCGGACGCCTGGATGACCAGGTGAAGATCAGAGGTCTTCGAATCGAACTGCAGGAGGTGGCTTCCTGTATGCAGGCATATCCCGGCGTGCAGGCAGCATGTGCCAAGGTCTGCGAGATGAATGGCCAGCAGGTGCTGGGAGTATATTATTGTGCAGAAGGTCCCGTCAGTGAACCGGGGCTTCTTAGGCATGCAGCCACTTATCTGCCCAGATACATGATCCCTGCCTTTCTGGTAAGAATGAAAGCACTTCCATTAAATGCCAACGGCAAGGTGGATGAGAAGCGTCTGCCCCTGCCCGGTGAAGCTTTTGCGGGCTCTGATGTGGCCGGCAGCGGCGCGGAGAACGGCAGTTTCCGTATGGACGGACGGGACGGCGTCAACAGTGGTTTGACTAATACTTTGGAGGAAGTGCTGCGGATTTTCCGTACTGTACTGCACAAAGAAGATATATTTGCTGACAGCGATTATTTCCTGTGCGGCGGCAATTCCTTAAATGCCATGGAGTGCATCGCTGCTATTGAGGAGAATTTCGGCAGAAAGCTCCGCATTGCGGACTTATACGCTTACAGGACAGCGGCCAAAGTGGCGGCGTATCTGAGCGGAGAAACATCATTTACGGTTGGCTGTGAAGCCGAAGCAGTGGTGTTGGAAGAAGCAGAAACAATTGCGCCCCGAGCCTTTGTCAAGGCACCTGAGCAGTCTGAATATCCTTTGTCTCCCATGCAGCAGGGCATGTATATCCAGTCTCTGCTGGATGCAAGCGGACTTTCTTATAATATGCCCGGTGCCTTCCTTTTGGAAGAAAAGCCTGATGAGGACAAGTTGGCAGCAGCCTTTGAGATGCTGATCCGTGAGGAGCCTTTGTTCCGTACCGGTTTTGTACAGGGAATGGGCGGCGTGACCGCCAAAGTGAAGAAAGCGGATACTTTTGAAAAAGGATTTTTTGAAATAGAACACTTGGAGGCGGGTGACTTCGCAGCCGCCTGTGAGCAGTTCCTGCGTCCCTTTGATTTAAGCAGTACACCTTTGCTGAGGGCAGCTCTTTGGGAATCAGCAGAGGGGAAATGGTACTTATTCCTGGACAGCCATCATCTGGTGGGGGACGGCATGAGCACCACATTGATCCTGCAGCGACTGGACAGAGCCTACACAGAAGGAAATCTGAAGGTAGAGTGGGATTATTACGATTATATTTGCACCGGACAACAGGCAGGCAGTAATACTGCTTCCAAGAGCCGAGAGCTGGCTTATTGGAGAGAACATTTGAAGGAGTTGCCCGAACCTTTGGTGCTGCCCGGTGATTATCCCCGTCCCAAAAAGTTTGATTACAAGGGTCGGGAATATGAAATTGTGCTTTCCGATAAGGAAAGTGAGGCTTGTGATAAGTTCTGCAGCGAGAGAGGCATCTCAAGTTTTGCCTTGTTCCTTGCTGCTTACGGTGTCCTTTTGTCGGCTGTGGCAGGCAGAGAGGACTTTGTGGTGGGTGCGCCTGTGGCAGGACGCCTGCAACCCCAGACTTTTGAAATCTGTGGTCCCTTTATCAATACCCTGCCCTTGAGATTGCAGCCCGGTCGTGAATTGACGGTTTCTGAGTGGCTTGACAGGGTGCAGGAAGAAATTACCGGCATGTTGGATCACCAGCAGATATCCCTGGAGGAGATCATTCAGGATTTGAAGCTCCCCAGAGGAGAGCAGAACGCCCTCTATCAGGTGATGATGACCCAGAGCCCTGTGGATGAGTCTGCCTTTATGCTGGACGGCAAGCCCATGGCATATCAGCCCATTTCCACCGGTGCGGTAAAGATGGATCTGGTAACGGAAATGGCCCGCAAGGGAAAGGCCTATGCCCTTCGTTTCTCCTACGCAGGCAGTATTTTTGCAGAAGATACCATCAGCTTTTACGGCAGATGCTTTAAGCAGATCCTGACCGAGCTGATCAAAAAGCCCAATGTTATATTACGTCAGCTGAAACTGATGAACGTGCAGGATTACCAGAAATTTGTTGAGGTGCCCAATTATGAGGTGACACCTTTTGCAAGTCTGCCCCTTCACAAGATGATACAGCGCAAGTCAGCCTCTATTGCGGAGGCGCCTGCAATCATTTACCATGGCGAGACAGTTTCTTTTGCAAAATTGGAGCGCAGAGCAATGGCCATTGCTCATTTCCTGGAAGAGAAGGGCATGGAGCCCGGACAGTGTGTGGGACTTTGCATGAGCAGAACTCCTGACATGATCGCTGCTATGTACGGTGTATTGAAGGCAGGCGGTGCATATGTGTTTATGCTGCCTACTTTCCCGGCAGCCAGACTTTCTTATATGCTGGAGACGGCGGGAGCCAATATCCTTTTATATGACGAGAAGGCGGAAGCACAGATGCCGGCTGCATTTCTGGAGGAAGCAGTTCCCGGGCAGGCTTATTTGGTGCCTGAAGGGGAAGCGGAGCGCCATGCAGATTATCCTGTGACAGGGGAGCATCTGGCAAATGTACTCTTTACTTCCGGTTCCACCGGTAAGCCCAAGGGCGTTATGCTCCGTCACAGGGGTGTGTGCAACCTGTATTCCCAGGTGAAAAAGATGCTGGAGCCTGTGGAAGGAAATGTGCTGTGTTCCACCAATTCCGTCTTTGACTGCTTTATTGTGGAGACACTGATGCCCCTTGCCATGGGCAGATGTGTGGTGCTGGCAGACGAAGAGGAGATGATGCTGCCCTGGAAGCTGGCGGCACTTCTGGAAAATCATAATGTGGGTGTATTTGAGATGACTCCTGCCAGACTGAAGATGTGCCTGGGCAATGAGGCTTTCTGCAAGGCTACAGAAAATATCAAGATTTCCCTGATCGGCGGAGAAGTACTGACCAAGACACTTTTGGACCAGTTCTGTCAATATAATGACGGAATTGTAATGAATATATACGGTCCCACAGAGTACACGGTGTATACTACCATGACCTGTGTGACCCCCGGTGAACACATCACCATCGGTAAGCCCATGCAGAATACCCGCACGTACGTGCTGGATGAAAACAGGCAGCCGGTGCTGCCCACTGCTGTGGGAGAACTTTATATCGCCGGTGAGTCCCTGGCAGCAGGCTATATTTCCAGGCCTGACCTGACCGAGGAGGCTTTTGTGGATGATATTTATTTCCCCGGTGAGAAGATGTATAAGAGCGGCGATATGGTCCGCCTGCGCACCGACGGTTCCTTTGACTATGTGGGTCGAAAGGATGCCCAGGTCAAATTGAACGGTCAGAGAGTAGAACTTTCCGAGATTACCGGAGCAATCCTGGAAGTGGACGGTGTAAAACAGGCGGCTGCCGTGGCTGTCCGCAAGGAAGACGGTTCCATGGAACTGTGTGCTTTTTACGAAGCAGAGGAAAAGGGGGCCCTGGCGGAAGCAATTATGGTCCATCTGCACAAAATACTGCCGGTCTACATGATTCCTTCCGGAATGATTTATATTGATAAAATGCCTATGACGGCCAGCAATAAAATTGATGTGCGCGTGCTGCAGGAGATGGCGGAGGCGGCATCTGTAAATGCAGTACCAAAGAGTGAAGAGATAGCGGTGTTGGAGATTGATGTGCCTGCTGAGCCTAAGGCTCCGGCGACAGCTACCACCGACTATATCCTCTCCGTATGGAACCGTGTGCTCAGTGTTCCTGTGAAGGATGCAGAAATTTCTTTCTTTGACGCAGGCGGCACCTCCATGGGAGCATTAAATGTACTGAGCTTTTATTTCAATGACCACCTGGAAATGTCCCTGTCGGATTTCTATGAGCATCCCACGGCTGCGTCTCAGGCGGCATTGCTGGCGGGAAGCAAGGAATCTGCAGGTTGTCAAAACAATGATCAGTGCGACAACCAGTACGAAAATCAGAATAGTGACCAGAAATATGATCAGCAGAATGATCAACGGAAGGTCATGCAGAAAAAAGACGGCGCAATCCTGGTGACCGGTGCCACCGGCTTTTTCGGAGCACATCTGGTGAAGGCACTGTTGGATAAAGAACGCAGTAAAATTATCTGCCTGATGCGTGACGGAGATGAGAAACGTCTGCAGGATTGTCTGGCATGGTATTTCGGTCAAGGACTGTTAAGTTCGGTTGGAGATCGTTTGGAAGTTGTCAATGGAGATCTGGCCCTGATACAGTTGGGCATGACTAAGAAGAATTATAAACGCTTGGCTGAACAGGTTGGGGAAATCTATCATTGTGCGGCAGATGTACGTCACTACGCAGCGGATCAGGGAGCCTACCTGAATACAAACGTGAGAGGAACTGCGCGTATGCTGGAGTTGGCAGAAGCAGCAGGAGCCCGTTTCTATCATATGTCCACCTGCAGTGTCAGCGGAGAACTGTTGAAAGACGGCAGCGGACCGGCTGATTATACCGAAAAGGATTATGATATCGGTCAGATCTGGGAAGATAATATTTATGTGAAGAGTAAATTCCAGGCTGAAGGCCTGGTGATGGAGGCTGCAGAAAAGGGTCTTTATGCCAAGATCTTCCGATTGGGCAGACTGGTGGGAAGAGCCTCCGATGGTGTATTCCAAAAGAATCCTGAGACCAACGCCTTTTACCTGCTGATGAAGGCCTTTGCCAGCATTGGTGCAGCGCCTGAGTCTGCAGTGAAGGAAGCAATTGACCTGATGCCTGTTGATGTGGCTGTAGAGGAAGTGCTGGCGCTCACGGACAGTAAGGATGCTGTCTACCACATAATGAGCCATATGCCACCCACATTGGAGGAAGTTTTGAAGGACCGGGCTGAGGGCATTCAGATTGTAAGAGATGAAGAATTTGCCCGGATCCTTGATACGAAAGCACCGGCGCTTGAGAGAGAGCTGGCCGGAGTATTGCAAAATCAGTGGCAGATCATGCGCACTAAGCATCCTGTCATCCGCGTTACCAACGAACTGACAATGAAGGCTTTGGGAGAGACTGGTTTTAAGCCGGATATTCCGGCACCCAAGCAGATACTGAAGGGATTTAACTGATGATTTCTAATTTATCACTGGCTATTTTTACCTGTGCCTTATTGATTATCTTAATATTTATCGGATGGAGCCTGAAAAACGAAAGAAAGCGTCCTTTGCTTCACAAGCTGTATCTTGCTTTGGTGCTGGCTTATGTCAGCTGGGTGATCCCCCTTATGTGTATGCGGCTGGTGGCACCGTCCAACACGGGAATGATGTTTTTCCTGGATTGTATGACAGCTCCCGGCGGGTCTCTTTGTTCTCCGATATATCTGTGTATTGCCGTGACTTTTGTGGAGGGCCATGAGCGGATGCAGAAATGGATGAAGTGGATGTTCCTGTTACCTTTTATCAACATTTTGGTCACCTGGACCAATCCGCTGCATCATCTCCAGTATGTGAAATTTTCGGTGGTGAGAAGCGAGATTGTATTCGGCCCTTATGTGTTGATCAGCGGTGCGATCAATTATTGTTTCCTGATCGCAGCTGTGGTTTACATGATCCGTTTTGTGCTGAAAAACAAGTCGGCTCTGTATTGGAAGCAGTGTATTTTGTTTACCCTGAGCGGTCTTTGTCCTCTGGCAATCAGTGCATATGCTACCTTCAGCGGCAAGGAAGTACCCATCACGGCAACCCCGCTGAGTTTCATGGTAACACTAGTCTTGAACGGTATAGCAATTTATATGCTGCATATGCTGGATATTACCCCCATCGCTACCAGGCATATCCTGGATGCCATTTCCGATGGTTATCTGGTGCTCAGCGACAGCGGATTGGTCTTAAGTTACAATAAAAGTTTTGGCACCCTGATCGCCAATGAGTACGGTATTGTGGAGAACCGTCACCTGGGGGATTGTGTGAAACGGGAGGATGGAAGTCAGAAGACGGTAGTGTACAATATGCTCACCGCCATTGAGTCCAGCAGACAGGATGGAACCCTTATTTCCTACGAGCAGGCTATCACCTTTGAACGGGCCGGCAAAGTAAAGAAGAATTATTTCGTAGTGGATGTGTCACCCCTGGAGGTGAACGGGCAGATCGCCGGTTTCGCAGTTCTTTTTAAGGATATCACACAGCTGCGTGAGAGTATGCAAAAACTGCAGGATAGCAGACAGCGTATGATGGAGCAGGAACGTCTGGCATTTCTGGGTCAGATGATCGGCGGACTTGCTCACAACTTAAAAACTCCTATTATGAGTATCTCCGGCTGCATTGTGGCGGCAGAAAATCTGGTGGAAGAGTGCGAGGACAGCCTTGCCGATCCTCAGGTTACAGAGGAGGATTTCAGGGAGATTTACGGCGAGATCAGAGATTGGTTTGCCAAGGTCAAAGAATCTACTGCCTATATGTCTGATATTATCACAGCCATCAAAGGCCAGGCTGCTAATATCAATACGGATGAAAAGAGTACCTTCACTATTGAAGAAATGTTGAAGCGTAGTATGCTGTTGATGCGCCATGAACTTTTGAACAGCGGCTGCCGTATGAAACTTATATTTGATCAGAGTAAGGAGATTTCCCTGCAGGGAGATATCAACAATTTGATCCAGGTAGTGGACAACCTGTTGTCCAATGCCATTTATGCCCAGAAGCAGGTGGGCGGCGGAGAAATCGAGATTGAGATCAGCTATGATACCGAGAAACTGCACATTGCAGTAAAAGACAGCGGACCCGGTATCAGTCCCAGCATCAAAGATAAATTGTTCAAGACTATGGTCACCAGTAAGGGCACCATGGGTACCGGCCTGGGCTTGTATATTTCCAGTGCCGTTGTGAAGGGTAAATTCAACGGAAACATGTGGGTGCAGGACCGTCAGGGAGGCGGTTGTATATTCGGCATTTCTATTCCATTGGAACTGGTCCGTATCAGACCGGCAGTAAGCAGAAACGAGGATAGCAGAAGATGAGAAGGAGTAAACAGGTAGTACAAAATCGCATATCTATTTTGACGGTGGATGATGATCCTATTATTACTTCCACAATCCAGGCATATTTTCAGCGTTCCGGTTATCAGGTGGATGTGGAAAATGATCCTACTGTTGCTATTGAGAGAATCCGTAACGGACAGTATGATATTATGCTTCTTGACTTTCTGATGACACCCATCTGCGGTGACCGTGTGGTGGAAGAAATCCGTAAGTTTAACGAAGACCTCTATATCATCCTGCTGACCGGTCATAAGAGTATGGCTCCGCCCATAAAGACCATCAGACAGCTGGATATTCAAGGTTATTATGAGAAGGATGACCGTTTTGACCAGTTGGAGCTTCTGGTAGAATCCTGTGTGAAATCCATCCGCCAGATGCGAACCATCAGAGAGTATCAGTCTCAGGTCCAGGAGCAGAATGAAAAGCTGACTGAGGCTTATATGCAGACTATTGAGACCCTGCGTTTCGTGGTAGAGACCAGGGACAAAGAGACCAAAGGTCACTCCGAGCGAGTTTCCAGTCTGAGTACCGAATTAGCCAAAGAGATGGGACTTGACATGGAAGTGATAGACAGAATACGTATTGCAGGCTTGTTCCATGATATCGGCAAAGTGGGTGTTCCTGATGCTGTGCTCCTGAAGAAGGGTCCATTGGATGAGGAAGAGTTTAAAGAAATCAAGATGCATCCCATTGGCGGAGAGAAAATGTTGGGCACTTATACCCCGTTTAAAGAGATGCTGCCCATAATAAGAGGTCATCATGAGAGATTTGACGGCAGAGGTTATCCGGATGGACTTGCCGGAGAGGATATCTGTCTGGGTGCCCGGATTATTGCGGTAGCAGATTCTTTTGATGCCATGATATCCAACCGTACCTACAGAAAAGGCCTGGGCTTTGAGCGTACCATAGAAGAACTGAACCGAGGAAGAAATACCCAGTTTGACAGCCGGATCGTGGATGCCATGATGCGACTGATTGAAAAAATGGGCAGAGAAGACTTTGAAGCTGAATTTTGCGCTCATACGAAAGAGAATTAATGACGTTTATGGCTGTTTCAGGATAATGTAAGCAAGAGTTAAGGAGTAGACATGAAGAAGTACCCTCTTAATGAAGTGGCGTATTATGCCCGTTTCCGGGATATGATAGATGACTTGGCGTTAAAATATGGGGATGATCCGGCTATTTCCTGGTTCACCAGAAAGCAGGAAGAAAAGGGAGTGTCCTACAATAAACTGCGGGATGATGTAAGATATTTGCAGGAAATGTTGGTGCAGATGGGGCTGGCAGGCAAGCATATCGCCATTGTAGGTGAGAACAGCTACGAATGGTTGGTGGTGTATTTTGCGGCCAACTACTGCGGCAGCGTGGCAGTCTGTATTGATATTGAACAGCCTGATGATACGATACTGCAGATGTTGGAGATGGCAGATGTAAGTGCAGTCTTCCTGGCATCCTCTTATTTGGAAATCTGCAGCAGATATGCCGGGCAGGAAGTAAATATGTTCCTGCTGTCGGGCAAGGGATCTCTTCCCACCGTACAGTCCCTGATAGAACAGGGAGAGGCAATCTGGAAGGAAGGCAGAGAGAACAGGGAAATCGATGGACAGGTAAAACCTGAGAATACTGCTGCCATTGTATTTACCTCCGGTACCACCAGCTATTCCAAGCCGGTCATGCTCAGCCAGTATGCCATCCTGACCAATGCTTCCGATGCGCTGGCAAATGTGCAGGTGGGCAGCAGGACTTTCACATCACTGCCTTTTTATCACACTTACGGACTGACCTGTTCCGTGCTGTCAATGCTGATTCCCGGTACCCATTTGTACATCAATGGTAATCTTCGTACTGTGATGAGGGAATTGCAGCTGGCAAAACCCCATACTCTTTTGACGGTTCCTTTGATGCTGGAGACTATTCACAGTAAGATTTGGCTCAGCGCGGAGGAAAATGGAAAGACGGAGGGTCTAAAGAAGCTTTTGAAACTGAAAAAGTGCCAGTTTGCCATTGGATTAAAAAAGAGCGGCAAGACTTTGGAGGCTATCCGTGAAAAGACGGTAGGCTCCATTGAACTGATCATTTGCGGCGGAGCCCATATGAGCTGCGAGATCATGGAAGAATTTATGTATATGGGAGTGACTGTGCTGCAGGGCTATGGAATTACAGAATGCGGTCCGCTGGTTAGTGTTAACCGCAACAAGGCCAATAGACTGGATTCCGTGGGGCTTGTGACTGCGCATTGTGAAGTGAAGATCGACGAGGGCGAGATTCTGGTGCGCGGCGCCAATCTGATGCAGGGATATTATAAGTGTCAGGAACTGACAGATGAAGTCATGAAAGACGGGTGGTTCTGCACAGGAGATATGGGAGAGATCGACAAGGACGGTTTCTTGTACATCACCGGCAGAAAGAAGAACTTGATCGTATTTAAGAATGGCAAAAAGGTATCACCCGAGAAGTTGGAAGAGAAATTAAAAAGTATTTCACTGGTGCAGGATGTAATGGTGTATGGGGCGGCCAGCGGTGTGTCCACGGATGATGTGCAGATTGCGGCCAGTATATATCCCAGTCCTGAAAAGACGGAGGGGATGACTTCCTACGAGATTCTGGAGCAGCTGCAGCGAGAGATTAACAGGATCAACGATGAGCTCCCTATTTATCAGCAGATTCAGATGGTCAATATCAGAGAGCAGGAGTTCTCCAAGACGGCACTGCAGAAGATTAAGCGCCACATGGCGTAACAGGCTGTAGGCCTACGAAAAAACAGGCTGCCGGCGGCAGAAAAGACGGAGATTGATATAACATGGAAGAAAAACTTTTTAAATTTATTCAGGATACGGTGGGAAGAGTCACCGGAAAAAGAGGTCTTGTGCCTGACACAGACTTTGTAAAGGATCTGGGGCTCAATTCCTTCGATATTATGAATGTGGTATGTGCCTTCGAGGAACATTTCGATGTGGAGATTCCCAATCGTGATGTGTGGCAGCTGCGCCAGGTGAAGGATGTTATTGAGTATATGATCCGCAAAGGAATTACGGATGTATGACCCGGACAAGTGAGATTATGGTCTGTATTTTTAAGGCAGATGACGGCTTGAGCCGGGAGGAACGTTTGCTTTGGGCAGCGGAGCATTATTTTGGAAGTACGGCTGATACCATTCCTGCCAAGCGTGCGGAAGATGGGGAAAGGTCAGGTGTGCATGTGGAAAGGGAATTGTTACAGGTGGAAAAAACACCTCTGGGCAAGCCCTTTTTTCCGAAGTTTCCGCATCTTCATCTGTCCATCAGCCACAGCGGTACTTATTGGGTGTGTGCTTTGGCGCCGGTGGAAGTGGGAGTGGATATTCAGGAGCATACCATGAACCGCAGCGAGACCAGGCAGGAGGCCACGTCGCGCTTTGCTAAAATGGCCCGTCGTTTTTTCCATCCCGTGGAAGCAAAGTTTGTGGAAACAGAGAGCTTTTACCGCTTTTTCGGCGTCTGGGCTGCCAGGGAAAGCTACGTAAAATATACCGGGCAGGGGATAGACGCGTCGTTCTCTGAGCATTGTGTGATTCCGGAGGCAGAGGAGATGCAGCAACCGCTAAATACGCTGTTAGGACAAGAAAACGGGGTAAGCTGGCAGGCTCAGGGAGTCTGGTTTTGGGAGACTGTTTTTGAAGAAAATTACACGCTCTGTGTTTGTGCAGGGGAGGAGATGCCCTGCAGAGTAATTAGATGTTTTTAAAGGCACTTTCTGAAATTGGATCAGAAGGTGCTTTTTATAGTTTCATTTTTGCATTTGACGCAGGAAAAATGTGTACAATAGTTGGGAAATGTGGTATATTAAATTGATCGGATGACAGCGCCGAGGGGATATTGTGCATGGAAGAAACGCCCCCGGAAAGGAAAATAGATGAAGAGAATTTTTTTGATCGTATTGGATAGCTTTGGGATCGGTCAGATGCCGGATGCTGACGCTTACGGGGACGCAGGAGCGGACACCCTGCGAAGTGTGGCTTCCAGCCCTTGTTTTCATATGCCCAATATGGGAAAGCTGGGCTTGTTTCACATTGACGGCGTGAGAGATACAGCTTATGTTGCAGGCATACAGGGCAATCAGTCCGAAGCATATACACGGACCGATGATTTAAAAAGTGAAAAGATACAAAATGCAGAAGGCGCATACGCCAGACTGGCGGAGCGCTCCAAGGGAAAGGATACCACCATAGGGCATTGGGAGATCGCAGGCATTTGTTCTGAACATCCCCTGCCCACATATCCGCAAGGGTTCCCGGAGGAAGTAATGAAAGCTTTCTGTGAGAAGACAGGACGGGGATATTATTGTAATCTGCCCTATTCCGGCACGGAAGTGATCAAAGAATACGGTGAGGAGCATATGCGCACGGGTGACCTGATCGTATATACTTCCGCTGACAGCGTTTTTCAGATCGCAGCCCACGAGGAGATCGTTCCGGTGGAGCAGCTTTATGAATACTGCCGCATGGCCAGGGAGATCCTTCAGGGAGAACACGGTGTCGGACGCGTGATCGCACGCCCCTTTGTAGGAGAACCGGGTAACTTTACCAGAACCTCCCGCAGACACGATTTCTCCATTCTGCCGCCTGAGACTACCATGCTGGACCAGCTTAAGGAAAACGGAAAAGCGGTGATTGCTGTTGGCAAGATCCAGGATATTTTTGCAGGAAAAGGAATTACAGAGTATGTATATACTTCCGGCAATGAGGATGGTATCAACCGTACTCTGGAATATATGGATAAGGATTTTGAAGGCCTGTGCTTTGTGAATCTGGTGGATTTTGATTCCGCATACGGCCACAGACGCGATATTGACGGCTATGCCAAAGCACTGTCCTATTTTGATGAGAGACTGCCGGAAATCCTTGGTAAAATGAGAGAAGAAGATGTGCTGATGATCACTGCCGACCACGGCTGCGATCCCGGATATACGGCTACCACGGACCATACCAGGGAATATGTACCGTTCCTGATGTACGGTGATTCGGTAGAACCCGGCAACCGCGGAACGAAAGATACTTTTGCACATATCGGAGCCACAGTACTGGAATATTTCGGTATTACCCCACAGTTTGAAGGACATCATTTGCTATGATGTTAAAGCAAAATTTATTTATATGATTAGATATACAGGCGTAATATTCAACCCCACATGGAGGAGACAAAAAAGTGAGTAATTATACAGAAGAAATTAATCGTCGTCGAACCTTTGCCATCATTTCCCACCCCGATGCAGGTAAGACCACACTGACTGAGAAATTCTTGCTCTACGGCGGTGCTATCAATCTGGCCGGAAGCGTAAAAGGAAAGGCTACCGCCAGACATGCGGTATCAGACTGGATGCAGATCGAGAAGGAGAGAGGTATTTCCGTAACCTCTTCCGTACTGCAGTTTGAGTATGACGGCTACTGCATCAATATTCTGGACACCCCCGGACATCAGGACTTCTCAGAGGATACCTACCGTACCCTGATGGCAGCCGATTCCGCGGTGATGGTAATTGATGCTTCCAAGGGTGTAGAGGCCCAGACCCGTAAGCTGTTCAAGGTCTGCGTCATGAGAAAGATCCCCATCTTTACCTTTATCAACAAGCTGGACCGTGATGCCAACGATACCTTCGAACTTCTGGACGAGATTGAGAAGGAACTGGGCATTGCCACTTGTCCCGTAAACTGGCCCATCGGTTCCGGTAAGGAGTTCAAGGGTGTTTATGACAGAGAGAAAAAGTGCGTGATCGCTTATTCTGATACCGAGAAGGGTACCAAGGAAGGTACTGCCACTGAGATCCCTGTGGAGAATGAGGATCATCTGCGTGAGATCATCGGTGACAAAGCGGCAGATAAGCTGCTGGAGGAAATTGAACTTCTGGATGGAGCCAGTGCCGAGTTTGATCTGGATGCAGTCAGAAGCGGTGACCTGACTCCCGTGTGCTTTGGTTCTGCGCTGACCAATTTTGGCGTAGAGATCTTCCTGAAGCATTTCCTGAATATGACTTCCACTCCTTTGCCCAGAAAGGCTGATATTGGTATCGTAGAGCCCACTGAGAAGGACTTCAGTGCTTTTGTATTTAAGATTCAGGCCAACATGAACAAGGCTCACCGCGACAGAATTGCTTTCATGCGCATCTGTTCCGGTAAATTCGATGCCAGCATGGAAGTGCGCCACGTACAGGGCAACAAGGTCATGAGACTTTCCCAGCCCCAGCAGATCATGGCGGATGAGAGAAAGATTCTCTCCGAGGCCTATGCGGGAGATATCATCGGCGTGTTCGATCCCGGCATTTTCTCCATCGGAGATACCATCTGCATGCCCAAGGAGAAATTCCAGTACGAGGGTATTCCTACTTTCGCGCCCGAGCATTTTGCAAGAGTGCGCCAGGTGGACACCATGAAGAGAAAACAGTTCGTAAAGGGTATCGAGCAGATTGCCCAGGAGGGCGCCATCCAGATCTTCCAGGAACTGAATACCGGTCTGGAGGAAATCATCGTTGGCGTAGTAGGTGTGCTGCAGTTTGACGTTTTGAAATATCGTCTGGAAAATGAGTACAACGTGGAGATCCGCCTGGAAAATCTTCCTTACGAGCATATCCGCTGGATCGCCAACAAGGAAGAAGTGGATGTAAACAGACTGATCGGTACCTCCGACATGAAGAAGGTTAAGGATATGAAAGGCAATCCTCTGCTCTTGTTCGTCAATTCCTGGAGTGTGGGTATGACCCTGGACCGCAACAAGGGACTGGTTCTGGAGGAGTTCAGCCGCAATTAAGCTGATGATTGTACGGCCTGTACGTTTCGTTTCACACTTTACCACTATCGGCCGCCCATCCTGCGTATATATCTCATTCGGACACGTTTGCACTCCGTGAAAGACGTAGCGGTACTAAGCTCGCTGGCGAATTTATTCGCCATGACCTCGCTAAGTGCCGACGTCTTTCAAGGGTCTCTCATGAGACATATACGCAGGCTGGGCTTGGATGTTGGTATGGCTTGTGAAACGAAACGTATACGCGTGACAGAATCATATTTTAGGATGACAAATTTACAGAAATTTGGTATACTATAAAGTAACAGACTAACGATATTTATTTTCGGGAGGATTTCAAAATGGAGAGAGAAATAGATAGAACCGCAGTTGTATTAAAGGAAGATGAGAATATCGGTTCCGTACAGATTGCAGATGATGTTGTAGCAATGATCGCATCTTTGGCTACTACTGAGGTAGACGGTGTCAGTTCTATGGCAGGCAACGTTACCAATGAACTGATGAGCAAGGTCGGCATGAAGAACCTGACCAAGGGTGTAAAAGTGGATGTGCTGAACGGCAATGTGTCTGTGGACCTGGCTGTGACCATGGAATTTGGCTGCAATATTCCCGCTACCTGCCAGAAGGTACAGCTTAAGGTAAAGAATGCCATTGAGAATATGACAGGACTTACCTGCTCTGATGTAAACATTCGCATCGTAGGTGTGAATATGAAAAAGGACAAATAGGGACAAAATATTATGGGACGACACGAGCAGAGAGAACAGGTTTTTAAACTTTTATTCCGTGTGGAATTTAATCTGCCGGAGGATATGCCGGAGCAGGTGAGACTGTTTACGGAGGACAACGAGGAAGTGCCTCTTCAGAAAGATGCGGATTATATTCAGGAGCGCTTTTCCAAGATTTTGGAGAAGCTTCCCGAGATTGACAAGCTTTTGAATGAGCATGCAGAAGGGTGGAACACCCAGCGTATGGGTAAGGTGGAGCTGACTGTGCTGCGTCTTGCCATTTACGAGATTGTATTTGATGAGGATATTCCTGACAGCGTAGCCATCAATGAGGCGGTAGAGATTGCCAAGACCTACGGTCAGTCTGCCTCCGGCGGCTTTGTGAATGCTGTTTTGGCTAAGATTGCAAAGCTTGACAAATAGGCATGAGAAGTATTAAAAATGTCTATACTGTAGGACAATTAAATACTTATGTAAAAAATATGTTCACGCAGGATTATATGCTGCAGTCGCTTTTCGTCAAGGGAGAAGTGAGCAACTGCAAATATCATTCTTCTGGACATATTTATTTTACGTTAAAGGATTCTAAGGGAACCTTGGCCTGTGTCATGTTTGCAGGACACCGCAGCGGATTGAATTTCCGCCTGAGCGAAGGCCAGCAGGTGATAGTGGGCGGTACCGTTGACGTTTACGAGAGAGACGGCAAGTATCAGCTCTATGCAAAGCAGATTATTTTAGACGGTGCAGGACTGCTCTATGAAAAATACGAGCAGTTGAAACGGGAACTTTCGGAGTCAGGAATGTTTGCCCCGGAGTACAAGCAGCCGATCCCTAAGTATATTAAGACTCTGGGAGTGGTGACGGCAGACACCGGCGCAGCAGTTAGGGATATTATCCAGATCGCCACCCGCAGGAACCCCTATGTGCAGATCATTCTCTACCCGGCCATTGTGCAGGGGGAGGCGGCTTGTGCCAGTATTGTGCAGGGCATCCGCACCTTGGAGCAGATAGGTGTGGATGTGATGATCGTAGGCCGTGGCGGCGGTTCCATAGAGGATCTGTGGGCTTTTAATGAGCGCGCTGTAGCACAGGCTGTGTTTGATTGTTCCATTCCCATCATTTCAGCAGTGGGACATGAGACGGACACTACGATCATTGATTATGTGTCGGATCTGCGGGCACCTACCCCTTCGGCAGCAGCGGAACTGGCAGTGGCGGATGTGCGTGAGATACTGTGCAATCTGGCTGCTTATGAGGATGTTTTGTTAAAAAAGATCCGCCAGCGCATACAAAGGGAGCGTGATACTGTACGCCATATGGAAAGGCAGCTGCAGCTGTTAAGCCCCGCCAGCCGCATCCGGGAGAACCGTTCCAGGAGTCTTTCACTGGAGGAGAGACTGCAGGGCAGAATGCAAGCCCTGCTGCAGGACAAGCGTCACGAACTGAAGCTTTATATACAGAAGATGAAAGGCCTTTCTCCGCTGGAAAAGTTAAACAGCGGTTATTCCTATGTGGAAAATGAGGCAGGTCAGAATATCCGCTCTGTAGGACAAGTAGAGCCGGGGCAGCTGATCAGGGTGACTGTGACGGATGGCATGCTTGAGGCAAAAGTATTGAATGTTCAGGAGGGTACGCGGACATGAGTGAGCAGAAAAACACTTTCACCCTGGAGGAAAATTTCTCCAGACTGGAAGAAATCATAGAAAAAATGGAAGCAGATGATATTTCCCTGGAGGAGGCTTTTGCAGCTTACAGCACAGGCATGGCTGTTCTGAAAGAGTGCAACGAGCAGATCGACAGAGTGGAGAAAAAAGTGCTGAAACTTAGCGAGCAGGGTGTACTGGAAGAGTTTTAGTGTCGGAATAAAATGATCGGCAGGAAAAGCCGGAAGATTGTATTGGTGAAAGATGGGCCGGAGAAAGGAATGGGGTGCAAAAGATCATGGAAACGCAGGCATTTCAGACATTGATGAAGACAAAGGTAACTGAGATAGAGGATATTCTGAAAAAATATCTTCCCGGTGAGGAAGGATATCAGAAGACTGTGCTGGAGGCCATGAATTACAGTATGCTGGCCGGAGGCAAGAGACTCCGCCCCATGCTGATGCAGGAGACCTTCAGAATGTTTGGCGGTCAGGGAGCCGTAATCGAGCCTTTTATGGCGGCCATGGAGATGGTGCATACCTATTCTCTGGTGCACGACGATCTGCCGGCAATGGACAATGATGAATATCGCAGAGGCCGTAAGACCACTTGGAGCGTGTACGGTGAGGCCATGGGTATTCTGGCAGGAGATGCCCTGCTTAACTATGCTTTCGAGACTGCTCTTTGTGCATTTGATGCAGCCAAGGAGCGGATTACTGCCGAGAGAGCACAGGCCATCGCCAAGGCGCTGCAGGTATTTGCCCGCAAGGCAGGTATTTTCGGCATGATTGGCGGACAGACTGTGGATATTGAAGCGGAAGAAAAGCAGTCAGCGCTTTCCACAGAGGAACTTTTATTTATACATGAACACAAGACAGCGGCACTGATCCAGTCGGCCATGATGGTGGGCGCTATCCTTGCGGGAGCAAGCGAGAGAGACGTGGACGCTGTAGAAAAATGTGCCTACAATGTAGGTATCGCTTTCCAGATTCAGGACGATATTCTGGATGTGACCGGAGACAGTCAGGAGCTTGGAAAGCCTGTGGGCAGCGATGCCCAGAACAACAAGCAGACCTACGTTACATTAAATGGTCTGGAGAAGTCTGCCCAAGAGGTGGAGAGACTTTCCCGGGAAGCAGTAGAAATACTGAACGGGTTTGCGGGGGAACATGATTTTCTGGAACAGTTGATAATACAGTTGATTCACAGACGTAAATAATTCGGATTTTCGTCTGCTGCGGAAGGTAAAAAAATGTTATTGGAAAAGATTGAAAAAGCAAATGATATCAAGCAAATAGACAAGAAGGATTACAGTGCACTTGCACAGGAGATCCGTCAGTTTTTAATAGAAAAGATCAGTGTGACCGGAGGCCATCTGGGCTCCAATCTGGGTGCGGTGGAGCTTACCATGGCGCTGCACCTGGCATTAAATCTGCCGGAGGACAAGATCATCTGGGATGTGGGGCATCAGTCTTACACCCACAAACTCTTAAGCGGCCGCAAGGAGGGCTTTGACGGCCTGCGCCAGTTCCACGGCATGAGCGGTTTCCCCAAGCGCAAGGAGAGTGATTTTGATGCCTTTGACACTGGGCACAGCTCCACCTCCATCTCTGCCGGTCTGGGCTTAGTAAAGGCCCGTGATATTAAGGGGGAGAAAAATACAGTGGTGGCAGTCATCGGCGATGGTTCCCTTACGGGAGGTATGGCGTATGAGGCTATGAACAATGCCGCCAAGTTGGAGACCAATTATATTATTATTTTGAATGACAACAATATGTCCATTTCCGAGAATGTAGGCGGTATATCCAAATATTTGAACAATATCCGCACCACCAGCGGCTATCTGGGACTGAAGGAGGGTGTTTATAATGCCTTAAGCGGCACCAAGGGCGGCGACAATCTGGTAAACCGGATCCGCAAGGTCAAGAGCAGCTTCAAGCAGATGGTGATTCCCGGCATGTACTTTGAGGATATGGGCATCACTTATCTGGGACCGGTAAACGGACACGATATTGAGGGCCTTTTAACAGTTATCAAGGAAGCAAAGCGTGTGAACGGTCCTGTATTGGTCCATGTACTTACCGAGAAGGGAAAAGGGTATGGACCCGCAGAGCGTCATCCTGCCAGATTTCACGGAGCGGAGCCCTTCCAGATTGAGACCGGTATACCGTCCAAGCCCAGGACCACAGCCAATTACACCGATATTTTTTCTACGGTTATGTGCAAGCTGGGACAGCGGGATGAAAAAATTGTGGCCATTACGGCAGCAATGCCTGACGGCACAGGACTGAAGCGTTTCCACAATATGTACCCGGACCGTTTCTTTGATGTAGGTATTGCGGAGGAACATGCAGTGACTTTTGCAGCCGGTCTGGCAGCAGGAGGTCTGAAGCCGGTGGTGGCAATTTATTCCTCATTCCTGCAGAGAGCCTATGACCAGATCATTCACGATGTGTGTATACAGAATCTGCCGGTGGTATTTGCCATTGACAGAGCAGGAATTGTGGGCAGCGACGGAGAGACCCATCAGGGTATTTTTGATTTTTCCTATCTTTCCGGTATCCCCAACATGCACGTCTGTGCCCCCAAGAATAAGTGGGAACTGTCCGATATGATGAAGTTTGCGGTGAATTTCGGCAAGCCCATCGCCATCCGTTATCCCAGAGGTACAGCTTATGCAGGTCTTCAGGATCATAGAGCGCCCATAGAGCTGGGCAAGGCAGAGTGGATTTACAGAGAAAATGAAATTGCATTGTTTGCAGTGGGCAGCATGGTGAAGACCGCAGAGACCGTACGTGAATTGTTAAAGGAAAGGGGATACAACGCATCCCTGATCAATGCCAGATTTGTAAAGCCCATTGATGAGGCAGCAGTGCTGGAAGCATGTGATAATCACAAACTGATCGTTTCCCTGGAAGAAAATGTGAGAAGCGGCGGATTCGGTGAGAAGGTACTTGCGTGCATGAATGACAATCACAAGAGCAATGATTATTTGAATATCAGTATTCCGGATGCTTACGTGGAGCACGGAAATGTGGAGCTTCTGAAGAAGGAGATTGGATTGGATGCCGAGAGTATAGCAGAGGCGATCATTTGTCAGCTGGCTAAGTAAGTAGTTGACCCGGTGAGTAAACCGGATTCAGTAAATCAGCTTGGTAAAGAGGCTTGAATAGGAAGCAAAGGAAACAAAAATGAAAGAACGTTTGGACGTTATTTTAGTAAATCAGGGCTACGCCCCTTCCAGAGAAAAAGCAAAAGCAATTATTATGTCCGGCAATGTGTATGTGAACGGACAAAAAGAGGACAAGGCGGGCACTTCCTTTGATGTGAATAAGATTCAGCTGGAGGTGCGGGGCAGCAGCCTGAAGTATGTGAGCCGCGGAGGGCTGAAGCTGGAAAAGGCTATGGAACAGTGGCAGTTTGCGTTGGATGGCTGTGTATGCATGGACATTGGTTCTTCCACAGGCGGATTCACTGACTGTATGCTGCAGAACGGCGCCGCCAAGGTCTATGCGGTGGACGTGGGACATGGTCAGCTTGCCTGGAAGCTGCGCAATGATGAGCGTGTAGTCTGCATGGAGCAGACCAATTTCCGGTATATGGTGAGAGAGGACATTCAGGACGATCTGGATTTTGCCAGCGTGGATGTGTCCTTTATCTCTTTGACAAAGATATTGATCCCTGCCAGAAATCTGTTGAAAGCCGGCGGCCAGATGGTATGTCTGATCAAGCCCCAGTTCGAGGCCGGAAGGGATAAGGTGGGCAAGAACGGCGTAGTAAGGGAACCCAAAGTTCACGAAGAGGTGATCCGCAAGATCCTGGATTATGCAGACAGTATCGGTTTTCAGGTACTGCATCTGGAGTTTTCCCCCATCAAGGGGCCGGAGGGCAACATCGAGTACTTAATGCACATCCGTAAAAATGATGAGCCGGCAGAAGAGATCCGTAGTCTGTCTGAGCGTGAGGCTGAGGATGCCCTGAAGCAGATCACAGAAGAAAAGACCGGATTATCTTATACCACAGAATGGAACAGTATTGTCAACGGAATCGTGGAGCAGAGTCATGAAGCATTTTCTGATATACACTAATAAGTATAAAGACAAAGAATTAAAGACTACAGAGAAGATCAAAAAGTATCTGGCAGACCGCGGACAAAAAGTCACCGTAAAAGAAGCAGAGTGGAAAAATAAGACCAGCAATCTGACAGATGCCATGGCAGAAGCCGGTGATATTCCTGCGGATGTTGACTATATGATCGTTCTGGGCGGCGACGGCACAGTGCTGCAGGCAGCCCGTGAGACCAAAAGCATGGGAATACCCATCATTGGTTTTAATCTGGGGACTTTGGGATATATGACAGAGCTGGATTCAAGTAATCTTGAGGAAGGCCTGGAGCGGTTGATTGCTGGCGATTATCAGGAGCAGAGCCGTATGACGCTGAAGGGAAAGGTATTTCATTCTTCCGGTGAGACGGAAGAGGGCTGGGCCCTTAATGATATCGTGGTGTCCAGAAGCGGTTCCCTGCAGATCATCAAATTCCTGATCCGCGTCAACGGACAGTTTTTGCAGGAGTATAATGCAGACGGTATGATCGTTACCACGCCCACAGGCTCCACCGGATATAATCTGTCGGCAGGAGGTCCCATCGTAAAACCCGGCTCTAAATTGATCGTTTTGACACCGATTTGTCCCCATACCCTGATGCAGAGAAGTATTGCACTTGCCTCAGACGATGTGGTTGAGATAGAGATTCCTATGGGCAAGGAGGACATGCACCAGACTGTAGAGGTTCTGTTTGACGGAAAGCATAGAGTCATTCTGGAGACAGGGGACTGCATCCGCATTGTCAAATCGGAAGAAAGCATTAAATTCCTACAGCTTAATCAAGTAAGCTTCCTGGAAGTTTTACATAAGAAAATGCGCGAAGTATAAATAGAAAGGTGTTGCCGGATGAAAAAACTCAGACAGCGCAAGATAATAGAGATCATTGAAAAATACGACGTGGAGACCCAGGAAGAGCTGGCAGACCGTTTAAAAGAAGCCGGCTTGTCTGTGACCCAGGCTACAGTATCCCGTGATATCAGGGAACTGAAGCTTTCCAAGGTGTCAAAGGCAGGCGGACGCCAGAAATATGTGGTGTTAAAGCAGGAGGGCAGCCACATTGGAGATAAGTACATCCGTGTGCTGCGTGATGGTTTTGTGTCCATGGACATGGCCCAGAACATTCTGGTGATCAAGACTGTATCCGGAATGGCCATGGCGGTAGCGGCGGCTCTTGACGCGCTGCAATTCCCGGAGGTAGTGGGCAGTATCGCCGGGGATGATACCATTATGGCGGCAGTCAGGACCGTGGATGAGACCAGGACTTTGATGGACAAGATCCATGCAATGATTGAGAAATAAAGGGGATTGTGCGCAGTGTGTCATTAAGCCTGCACAGCCTGCACAGACATTCCGCTCGGGCACGCTCGCGCTGCGTAAAATACGTAGCAGCACTAAGCTCGAAAATACCTCGCTAAGTGCTGACGTATTTTAAGTGCCCATCATTGGAATATCTGTACATTATGTGCTGAGTAATGAAAACAGCGGGCAATATGAGTGAGTTGTAAAAGAGTGCAGGGTATGGGGAAGAAGCTCTGCAGATTATGTATCGGAGAAGGGTACATAAGGAGAGAGAGTATGTTACAAAGTTTACATGTGAAAAATCTGGCTTTAATCCAAGAGACAGAGGTGGAATTCGGCGAGGGCCTCAATATCCTGACCGGTGAGACCGGTGCAGGAAAATCCCTGCTGTTGGGCTCCATAAATCTGGCTCTGGGCGGCAAGTTTGATAAAGACATGCTGCGCAGGGGTGCGGACAGCGCCCTTGTGGAGCTTGTTTTTGTAAGTGAAGATCCCCAAGTGACTGCAAAGATGCAGGAGATGGATCTGATCCCGGAAGAGGATGGCGCCATCATTATCAGCCGTAAATTACAGGCCGGCAAGAGCAGCTGCCGGATCAATGGCGAGACGGTGACAGCCAGACAGGTCAAAGAACTGGCAGAGGTGCTTTTGGATATTCACGGACAGCACGAGCACCAGTCCCTGCTGCACAAGAAAAATCACATGGAGATACTGGATTCCTACTGCGGTCAGGGAAGTGATTTCCGGGCGGCAGCAGACAAGGTGGCACAGGTTTACGCAGAGTGCCGCCGTTTGCGTCAGACCATAGAGGAAGAGTCTATGGATGAGACCACGAAAGCCAGAGAGCAGGCACTGGCAGAGTTTGAATATCAGGAGATTGAGGATGCAAAGCTGATTGTTGGCGAGGACGAGGAACTGGAGCAGCGGTACCGCCTGATGTCCAACAGTAAGAAGATTACGGAAAGCCTGGCAGAAAGTTATAGGTACAGCGGCAATGACTCCGATGCCGGTGCGGGCAGCTCCTTAAGCAGAGCCCTCAGGGCAATGCGCGGTGTGACAGGCTACGACGTGCGTTTAGAGCAGCTGGAGGAACAGTTGTCCCAGGTGGAGAGCCTGCTTGCCGATTACAACCGTGATGTGGCTGATTACATGGCGGACTGTGAATTTGTGGAAGAAGATTTCCGCACAGTGGAAGAGCGGTTGAATACCATAAATCATCTGAAGGGAAAATACGGCAGAACCATAGAAGAAGTACTCGCCTACGGCGGGAGCCGCCGGGAACTTTTGGAAAAACTGTCTGATTACGATACTTATATGCAGGGGCTGAAGCAGGAACTGGCAGAGAAAGAAGCTGCGCTGCAGGATGCCTGCGCGGTGCTTTCCGGCATACGACAGGAAAATGCACTGGAGCTGTCAGAACGCTTAAGAGATGCCCTGATCCATTTGAATTTCCTGACAGTGGAATTTGAAATTGCGGTGCGTTCCGGGCAGCCCATTACTGCAAAGGGCAGTGATGAGGTGGAATTTATGATCTCCACCAATCCAGGTGAAAGCCTGAAATCTTTGAGCCAGGTAGCCAGCGGTGGTGAACTTTCCCGTATTATGCTGGCCATCAAGACCGTGCTTGCAGGCAGAGACGCCATCGATACACTGATCTTTGATGAAATTGATGCGGGTATCAGCGGCAGAACTGCTTGGAAGGTTTCTGAGCAGCTGAATGTGGTGGCAGGACAACACCAGGTAATTTGTATCACCCATCTGCCCCAGATTGCGGCCATGGCGGATACTCATTTTATGATTGAAAAGAGCAGCACCGGAGAATCTACGATTACGGACATTTATGCGTTGGAGGAAGAGCAAAGTCTGTCGGAGCTGGCCAGACTGTTGGGCAGCGATGAACTGAGTGAGGCGGCCTTGTCCAATGCCAGAGAGATGAAAGAGCAGGCAAATCAATATAAAGCAGAAGGGAAACAGTAACATTTGGAGAATTTCATGTTCAGCCTGAATGCCATAGCACCCATTTTTGTGCTGGTGGTAGTGGGCGCAGTTTTGAAAAAAATAAAATTTGCGGATGATTCTTTTTTCTCTGTCTGCGACAAACTATGTTTTCAGATCAGCTTGCCCTGTCTATTGTTTTTGGATATTGCAGAGGCATCCTTTTCGGATATTAATCCCAGGCTGATGGTATACTGCGGGGCATTTGTACTCTTTATGTTTTTCACATCTGGTTTTCTGGCACCCCTGTTTTTGAAAAACAATGGGGACAGAGGTGCATTTATACAGGGAGTCTGCCGTTCCAATGCGGCGATCCTGGGAGTGACTGTGGCAGAGAACCTGTTTGGCCGGGCCGGTTCCGGTGCAACGGCAGCGGTATTGCCGGTGGTCATTGCCCTGTATAATATCTCCACGGTAATCGTACTCAGTATTTTCGCGCCCCGGGAAAAGAAGCTGACGGGCAAAGGAATGTTAGGAAACATTGTAAAAAATATTGCGAAAAATCCCCTGATCCTGGCAGTGCTGGCAGGACTTCTTTGGAATATTTCCGGGATTGGCATGCCGCTCAGCATCAGCCGCAGCTTGGACTATCTGGGCAATATGTCTGCGCCCCTGGCCCTTTTAAGTATGGGCGCGGGATTTTCATTTAAAGCTTTCCGGGCCGACTCAGGAAAAGTTGTGGTGGCTTCTTGTGTAAAAACCATTATTTTCCCGGCATTGGCGGTGACGGGAGCTGTGCTTCTGGGCTTTACCGGTGTGAGTCTGGGCGTAGTGCTGGTGATCTTTGGCAGCCCTACAGCCGTAGCGAGCTTTGTCATGGCCAAACAGATGGACAGTAATTACAGTATGGCCAGAGATATTATCCTGCTGACTACGCTGATGAGTGCTTTTACCATGTTCCTGGAGGTCTTTGTGTTAAGGTCATTTGGTTTGATTTGATTTTTTTTGGTCTTGCAGCAGACGAGCGTGAATTCTAATTTCGGCAAAGTTTCCCATAAGTAAAAAGTAGATAAGTACACATACTAGAAAAGCAGATCCTCTCATTTTTACAGATGAGAGGATTTTTGTATGTGAAAAAACGGTATGGGGGATAAGACATGAACAGTCAGACTGAAGAAAAAATAAAAGAATGTCAGGATGTAAAACTGCGGGCGGCAGAAGATACCCGGCGCATCGTTTCAGGATTTCAGGGAAGTGCCGGGAAATATCGTATTTACAAAAAATGTTTGATGACAGCACTGATCATCAGCTGTCTTGCATTTGCCGGGGCGGCCTATTATGTTCTGGACAAAAGTATTCCCTCTGTGATTTTTGTACGGGCCAATGAAGAACAATCCTTTTCGCTGGGAGTGCCGGCCAGGGCGGAGATTGTCAGCGTAAGTGACAGGGGGGAGAGCAACATTCCCAGAGAGTCAATCTCTATAGACCTGAGCCGGACGGTGACTATGATGACCGGGGATACCAGTCAGTATCAGATGCAGGTAAAACTTTTCGGTTTTCTGCCTTTTAAACAGGTGGGGATCAGGGTGATCGAAGAGGAGGAATTGATACCGGTGGGGCAGCCTGTGGGTGTATATGTAAAGACCAAGGGAATCCTGGTAGTAGGTGCAGGGAAATTTGAGGGGGCTGACGGTCGGGAGCATTCGCCGGCAAAGGACATTCTGAAGTCAGGAGATTATATTTTGAAATTAAACGGTCAGGAGGTAGATGATAAGGATGTTTTTATGAAGGCTGTGGAGGAAGCAGACCAAAGTCTGCAGCATCTTACCATTGAGAGAGATCACATCCTCATGAATGTGGAAATCCGCGCCGTACAGAACCTTGAGGGGAAAAACAAACTGGGAGTCTGGATCAGAGACAATGCCCAAGGCGTAGGAACATTGACATATATTGACGGAGAGGGGGATTTTGGTGCTTTAGGCCATGGAATCAATGATGTGGACACCGGTGCCTTGATGGAAATGGGAGATGGCACCCTCTATGAGACCGAGATTATCGCCATCCGCAAAGGATCGAAAGGAGACCCGGGAGAAATGACCGGAATGATCGTTTACGGCGATTCCAAAATATTGGGTGACATTCTCCATAATAGGGTATCCGGCATCTATGGCACATGCAATGAAAAGGGAAAGAAGCTTGCCGGTGCGGTGCCGATTCCCATTGGACTGAAGCAGGAGATTACCAGAGGACCGGCACAGATTCTGTGTACCGTAGAGGGGGAGCCGCGCTACTATGATGTGGAGATCACAGATATCCATCTGGATCATGACAATGTCAATCGGGGGATTGAAATGACCGTTACAGATGAGAAATTGCTGGAGGTAACCGGGGGAATCATACAGGGGATGAGCGGCAGTCCCATTATTCAGGATGGAAAACTGGTGGGTGCCGTGACTCACGTTTTAGTAAATGACCCCACACGGGGGTACGGAATTTTTATTGAGAATATGCTGGAGGCGGCATCATAGAAACTTAGGCAGGGGAAGAAATTCTCCTGTCATTTTTCTTTTTCGTGTGCTAAAATGAGAAAAAGTCGACTCTACTTACGCTAAACTAACGGTCGAGAGAGGTAATCTTTAGGTCGGTTGAGTATTTTTACGGTTGGTGATACAGTAAAACCGTAAAAACCAACCAACGAAAGGAAAATGAAAATATGAAAAAGACACTTGGAACAATGATTGCAGAACTCAGAAAGCAGCACGGCATGACCCAGCTGGAACTGGCTGAAAAAATGGGAGTCACCGACAAGGCCGTATCCAAATGGGAGCGTGACCTTTCCTGTCCGGATATCAACTCCATTCCGAATTTGGCGGAGATCCTCGGCGTATCCGTCGAAGATTTGATGCAGGTCAAGAAAGAGGCAGAGGCACCTGTCAGCAAGGTGGCTGAAATCATGGAGATTGCACCAAAGGCGGTTGCCATGGCTATGGGCATTGCTGTGACGGTTCTTACAATCCTTAGTGCACTGGATGTGAAATCCGGTATGATCATGCTGGGAATCGGTCTTGCCTGCGTGGGTATATCTTTGATGAGTGGCAAAAAGTAAATTACTGCATAGCAGCCATACATCTCCGGTGCATGGCTGTTTTTTGCCTAAAAATGTTGTCCCTAATGACAATCATCCGTGAGCGGCAGTCCCATTATTCAGGATGGGAAACTGGTGGGTGCCGTGACGCACGTGTTGGTAAATGATCCCACACGGGGGTATGGGATATTTATTTACGATACCATAATGAGTGAAGTGAAAGATGGTGACATTATCTTATGTCATGATTTACACGGTACAACAGTAGATGCCATAGAGCGGGTGATTCCGGATCTGATTGCCAAGGGTTATCAACTTGTTACTGCGTCTGAGTTACTTTCTAATAGTGGTAAAGAAAGCAGCGCAGGAAGTGCGTATAACAAAGGGGCTTCGCATTAAAGTTTTTTGCAAAACGCAACGGGAATTGTAATCTAAAACAACTTAAATTGATTTTTTTCAAATTCCAACAATCCCTCATCCCGCATTTTACAGAGCTCGTTGGACATTGCACTTCGATCAACAGACAAGAAATCCGCAAGCTGCTGACGGTTAAAAGGAATGGTAAAGCTTGAACTGTTGTGCCGTTTGGCTTCTTCAGATAAATAAGATATAAGTTTCGCTCGTGTAGAACGCTTGGACATATGGCCGAGCTTTTGCACGAGTTTTCTGTTTTTCTCAGAGATGGCAAAAAACATATTCTGCACAACTATAGCGTGAAAACGGCAAGCAGAAGAACAGGTCGTGATGATACGCTTTACATCAAAGAAAATAACGGCGCTGTCAACTACTGCGACAACATCATTCAGCAGTGCGCCGCTTTCGGGAGCAACGTAGGCTTCTCCAAACATCTCACCGACAGCGATTTGACCAAGGATACTGCGGTTACCCCAATAATCATCCTTTTGGACATGAAGGTTGCCATCTACCAAAATGGTGATGTCTCTGAGATGCTCACCCTGACGGAGTACATATTCCCCCTTTTTATAGGTACATAGCCTTGCGCCAAGGCAAGAAAGCATAGAGGTGATTTCTTCTGCGCTGACTCCGGCAAATAATTGTGTCCTTTTTAAGACTGAAATATAATTTTGCATAAGACCCCTCTTTCTGTTATAAAAACAACAGAATCGTTTTAAAAATTATATTACAATAAGGTTGCAAAATCAAGAGAGGAGAATTATATGATTAGAAAAATCATCAAGATTAATGAAGAAAAATGTAACGGCTGTGGAGCTTGTGCTTCCGCCTGCCATGAAGGTGCCATTGAAATGATAAACGGCAGGGCAAAGCTTGTCCGTGAGGACTACTGCGACGGACTCGGGGATTGCTTGCCTGCGTGTCCGGTAGATGCGATTACTTTTGAAGAAAGAGAAGCTCCCGCCTATGATGAGGCGGCTGTTCTTGAAGCAAAAGCGAAAAAGGAAGCAGCCTTGCCCTGCGGATGTCCGGGAACACAGTCTAAAGCGATCAACAGAGAAAGATGTGATTATGATGGTTCTGCTGCACCGATTAAAAGTATGCTTTCACAGTGGCCTGTACAGATAAAGCTGGTTCCTGTAAACGCGCCTTATTTTGATGGAGCAAACCTTTTGGTTGCGGCGGATTGTACAGCCTATGCTTACGGTAACTTCCATAACGAGTTTATTCGCAATCGCATCACTCTCATTGGCTGCCCGAAGCTTGATGATATCGATTATACCGATAAGCTGACCGCTATCATAGCAAACAACAATATTAAGAGTGTAACCGTTGTACGTATGGAGGTGCCTTGCTGTGGCGGTATTGAATATGCCGTTAAGCAGGCTTTGCAAACAAGCGGTAAATTTATCCCGTGGAGAGTTGTTACCATCTCTACCGACGGCAAAGTATTTTAATCATTGGTCGCCGGTAGACGCGAGGTATGTACCTACAGCCATAATAATAATTGCAATGATAAAAATAGCTGTAGGAAGTTCTTGGAAAATAAGCACAGATAATCCGGCACCAATGAATGGGGACACCGCATAATAGGTACTTGTTTTGGCAGCTCCCAAATCTCTTTGTGCGTATATATAAAAGTAAATGCTTAATCCATAAGCGATAAATCCAAGAATAAGTGCGAGAATCATGTGGCCTGGCCGGAAGAAGCGTTCTCCAATAATAAACGAAAGGAGCAGCGAACCAAGTCCTGAACCAAATCCCTTGATAATGACAATTTGTGCCGGGTTTTTCGAGGAGAGCATGCGGGTACAGTTGTTTTCAAAGCCCCAGCATATACAGGCAAGCAAAACAAACAGGGATCCCCATTGTCATTTTTGAATCAACTCAATTTCCAAGAATACTGCCATATTTGTCTCAGGGAAAGTTACCTTAATCCCTTCCGACACGATTTCGGCGGTTGCATCAGTAACGGAGGGGTAACCGATCTTTACCTGCTTCACAGGGGCTTCCATATTGGCAATCACAGTTGTTTCACCCTGAAGCGCCCAAACTGCCAGATAAAGCTTATTACCATCCTTCAAGCCGGAGCAAACCCCTCTGTCACCGAAACGTGTGAAACCATTGGGGAAATAGGGGAGGGCACGTTTCTTCATTTCGGAAAGGGAATTGTAATAATCCACACCTTCCTTCACAAGGGAAAGCTGATGTTCATCCAGCATCCACAGGCGGCTGCTCAAATAGAGACGGCCCGGGAAGGTATTGATCATATTCATGACAATGCGGTTGTCCGAAACGTCTGCCGGTGTCTTACAGTCATTGCCGAAAGGATAACTCCAAACAGCAGCCTGCTCCGGCAGAGCACCGATTAGGATATTACCGACGATGTACGGGGCTTTCAGATATTGTGTCTGATCCGAAATGGATATCAGGGAGAACTCAGAAAGTGTCTTGTAGTCCATTCTCATGCCGCCGGAAGCACATGTCTCAAAGATTACATCAGGGTAACGTTCCTTTAAGTCATGGATCCATTCTAAAAATGCTGCCGAGCAAGCCTCCAGACCGCTGCCGAAGGAGCTGGCGTTCCGGTCCGTACCAATTCCGCAGTCCTGATTATAGTCGATCTTAATATACTTTGCGCCGTAATCCTCAATCATCTGGCGGAATACTTCTGTCATGTAGGTGCGGACTTTCTCGTTACGGTAATCCAGGAAATAGCGGTTCCAGACATGCACAGGTTTTCCGTTTCGCTGTAAAAAGCAGTCATCGTCGTAATAGTCCAGCATTTCTTTACACTTGTCACCAATGACTTCTGCTTCAATCCAAAGGCCGGGTTTCATACCCAGAGAATAAATCAGATCCATGGTTTTCTTCAAACCGTCAGGGAATCTGAATTTGCTCTCTTTCCACTGGCCAAGGTAGTGGAAAACATGCTCAGTACCCACATCCCGCCCTTTTTCATCATGCCAACCGCAGTCAATAATGTAGTATTCTGAACCCATCTGTGCAGCTACAGGAGCGCAGTTGGCAGCGTCTTCCTGTTTCGTTGCGCTCCAGGTAAAATGCATATAGTCATTGAAATGTACCGGAAGGTGAGCATCCGCCTTGTTTAAACCGGAAATGTGTCGACGATATTTTGTCAGTTCGCCAACAACCTCATTTACACTGTTGCCAAAGGTCAATGCCACATAGGGTGTAGTATAGGATTCACCGGGGAGGAGTTTTTCACACCATCCGCCCTGGAGCAGGTTAGGACCACCAAGATAAATATAATATTCTTCATCCAGATCCGAGATTTCATAATACCAGGAACAGTTACTTTCAATCTGGAACATCAAAAAGGATCCGGTTTCCCGGTTCTCCAAAATGCTTACCGGCAGGGACTCTTTACTGGACCAACTTCCGATATTGGAAACGGCAAATTTTTTCTGTGCCTGGACAACTTCACCGCCTAAACCCAGTTCCGGGAAGCTGCGGATCAGCGGCTGCACCTCTGCATGATGGCTTTGTATAAACTGGGTAAGGAAAAAGTTATCTGCCTTTTGGGCGGCGTTTTTGCCGCCAAAACCGGTCACGGTAAATGCAGAAACTTCTTCCAGCACAATGGGTTCCTCTGAAATATTAGTCACGGTAGTTGCGGCACGGAAGGCATCACAGTCTTCATATCCCACAAACACAGTTTTGACTTCTGTCTGAGGACTTTTCTGCACGACCTCAATAGTGTTTCCTTCTTCTTTTACGGATACCAACTTCAGCTGTGGTCCTTCTGAGGAATTTACCATTTTCACGCCCATATGGGAATCCTTATTGCCTCCGGAAAGCTGCACCTCAGCAAAACGGCTCTGCAAATTCTCCATATTTCCGCATTTTACAAGTTTTATCACACCGTTTTCAATTTGAAATTTTAGATTGTCAGATAAGAACATATCACAGATCCCCTTAACTTATTATGTACATCCATCAATGAATACGCTGCCACTATGAAAATCAGCAATATATAGGTTATCTACAGTATATATCTAAAAGATAGGGGTGTCTATTGAATTTTCACAAAAGTCTTGACAGAACGGCCATACTGTATATAATTAATATATACAGTATGAACAGAGGTGATGAAGTGAACATACTAATAGATAATAAAAGTGGTGCACCTATTTACGATCAAATATATTCCCAGATAAAAAGTCAGATTATCAGCGGAGTTTTAAAAGAAGATGAAATGCTGCCGTCCATTCGTGGGCTTGCGAAGGATCTGCGGATCAGCTTTATTACCACCAAGCGGGCTTATGAGGAACTGGAAAAGGATGGTTTCCTTTACACACTTCCGGGCAAGGGGTGTTATGTAGCGCCCAAGAATGTGGAACTTTTGCGGGAAGAGAATCTAAAGAAGATCGAAAGCTATATGGATGAAATCGTCAGGCTGGCTGCATCCTGCAATTTGAGCAAAGAAGATATTATAGAAATGATTCATTTTAGTCTGGAGGAACAAGGATGAACGCACTTGAAATTAGAAATCTGACAAAAGTCTTTCCCGGCTTTACGCTGGATAATCTGAATTTAACGCTGCCCAGCGGATGTATCATGGGACTGATCGGCGAAAACGGAGCAGGAAAGAGCACCACCATCAAACTTATTCTCGATATGATCCGCAAGGACAGCGGGACTATCACCATACTGGGAAAAGATAATCAGGACAGCATTGAACTTACCAAAGAGGAGATCGGTGTTGTGATGGACGAGGCGGGGATTCCCGAATGTTTGACAACAGTGCAGGTTGGAAAAGTGATGAAGAATACCTTCCGTAACTGGGATGAAGAAGAATATTCCCGTATGCTTACAAAGCTGGCACTGCCGGACAAAAAGCAGTTCAAAGATTTCTCACGGGGGATGAAAATGAAGCTGGGCATTGCCATTGCCATGTCCCACAAAAGCAAACTTTTGATTTTGGACGAAGCCACTTCCGGACTTGATCCGGTGGTCCGTGATGAAGTAGTTGAGATGTTCAGCGATTTCACAAGAGATGAAACCCACTCCATACTCATTTCTTCCCATATCGTAAGTGACCTGGAGAAACTGTGCGATTATGTGGCGTTCCTGCACAAAGGAAAGCTGCTGCTTTGTGAGGAGAAGGACCGGTTGCTTGATGAGTACGGCTTGATCCACTGTACTGCTGAAGAATTGCAGAAGCTTCCGGCAGAGTCTGTCAAGTATAAGAAAGAAAATCCATATGGAGTAGAAGCGATGGTGCCAAGGAGTGTTGTGCCTGCCGGTATTAACATCAGTCCCATCAGTATTGAAGAACTCTTTGTGTTCATGGTTAAGGAGGCGAGATAACATGAAAGGACTTCTTTTAAAAGATTGGTATATGATGAAAAAGTATTGCAAGAATTACATTTTCATTACCGCTATATTTATCGCAGTATCTCTGGTAAATGAAGACAATCTGTTTTTTGTGTTTTATCCCTGCCTGCTCTGCGGTATGATACCGGTAAATCTCCTTGGCTATGATGAAAGGAGCCGTTGGCTTCAGTATAGCGGCACTTTACCCTATACAAAAACCCAACTTGTCTCAGTTAAATATTTGATCGGTTTGATGGCACAGGCATCAGTTCTGATCGTTACAGGTCTGGTGCAAGGTATCAAAATGATCATAAACGGTACTTTCGTGTTGGGTGATTTTATTGTACTTTTGTTGCTTTTGCTGACTATGTCAGCCTTTACATCCTCTATTTCCCTTCCTTTTATCTTTAAGTTGGGAGTGGAAAAGGGAAGAACTGCCTATTATGTGATGATTGGTTTTGTCTGTGGAGCCAGTGTTTTGGCATCCAGTCTGTTAAGAGGTCAAATGCAGACCCGGATACAGCCCAATCTGCTTTTGGCAGTGCCGGCTGTTGCAGGGATGAGTGTCTATGCTTTATCCTGGTACCTGTCCATTGTCTTTTATAAAAAGCGGGAATTATAAATAAGAAAGTGCGCCTTTAAACGGTGGTGACTTAGGATAGCATTTGAGGAAAGGCCCTGCCTGCCCCGGGACGCACTTCCACCGAAATACGCAAGCTTTTCGGGATTTTATGGACGCATGAATTTTAAGAGCCAATTAGGCGCCCTAGTTCGCAACTCAGACCCACAGGGCATTGGCAAAAAAACGTCCCCAGAAATGTTTCCGAGAAAAATAATGATGTACCATTCAATAGACGGACACAAAAATTGCTATGTTTGAGCATATGCGAGTTTAGCAATTTTTGTGTCAAGCTCGTCGGCTGAATGGTACATCATATATTTTTCAGGAAAGATTTCTCGGCGTTTTTTTGCCAGTGCCCTGTCGGTCCTCAGACAGTCTCACCACGGGCGCCGCTTTTTAAAATTCATGCGTCTTAAAATCCAACGAAAAACTTGCACGGGTATTTCTTGTGGAAGTGCGTCCCGGGGCAGGCAGGGCCTTTTCTGATAAGTTTTCCCAAGTCAGCGCAGTTTAAAGGCGCATTTTTTTAAGCATGTAAGTGAAACAATTGGGGTTTCTTGACCTTGAAATCCAAAACAAACAGGTAAGCAACCAGCAATAGCAGAAAATGTAATACCAGAACAAAATACATCTGGGGAAGCAGAAAGCGGAAACCGTAAACAAAGGGCAGTAAAATGGAGATGGAGGTTACCGGCAGTCCCCGGTAGGTCTTGTTGCAGCCTTCCTCGGTCTTTTGACGGTTGCTTTCCAGTACGTTGAAAAATGCCAGTCGGATAACAGCGCACAGGCAATAGGTGCACATACACAGGATTCCGAAGATCCCGTTGACACCCATGCAGTAACAGAGGAAAGCTGGGAATACACCGAAGCTGACGATGTCACACAAGGAGTCCAGTTGAATGCCAAAAGCCTTTTCATCTTCTGTACGGTCTTTCTTGGTGCGGGCTACGGCACCGTCAAAGGCATCGCAAAGTCCGGACACAAGCAGGCAGATAACGGCAGTGCTAAAGGAACCTTTACTTGCCTGGATCATACCGATCACTGCAGAAACCAGACTTGCATATGTTAATACAACGGTATAATTATAAAATCCAATGAATTTAAGCATTTTCTTTCCTCATTTCTTTTTTCTTTTGTCCCAATTCCCTAAGTAAAAAGAGACTGCAAATCCGATACACAAAAGGAAGAGTGAAATCACAGACATCCAATTGGGGGCTAAAGCACAGTTTTTATTCAGCATATTCGGTATCATTGTAAGGAAAATTCCAAATATCACAGAAAAGGTAGCTGTGTAAAAGCGTTTGAACAGCCAACTGATACCAAAAGAGATCATTACAGCACCAAGACCTAAGCCGATTATCATGGGCAGCAGAACCTGCAGTTCAAAATTTGCCAATGCAGCTACGTACATTTCATAAAACCCCAGTGTAGATAAAAACACTGCAGGGTCGACGCCGGGAATGATCGCTGTGGCGGCAACGGCAATTCCAAGCAAAATGGATTGGAGAAGAGAGGGGTCTGTAATCTGGGGGAAGACATCCGGATTCCTTGTGAAAAACCAGAATCCGAATAGGGCGGAAAGAAATATCAGGAAATAATATTTCTTTGAAAAACCTTCTTTTTTAAGTTCCTGCCAGAGCATTGGAAGGGTGCCTAAAATGAGTCCCAGAAAGCAGAAGCGGGTAGGCATTTCATAATTGTTCAGAAAGAAGTTAATGATCTTGCTGAACAGCAACACCCCTACGAACATTCCTGCCACCAATGGCAATAGGAAGCGAAGGTTCTTTTTCATATCTGCAAAAAGAGTCCCCAAAGCTTCCAGCGTTTTTTGATAGAGACCAAAAATGATCAATAATACACTTCCGCTTAAACCCGGTGCAACACCGCCGATGCCTACGATGATTCCTTTTAAAAAGTGCTTTATGTTTTCGTTCATCGATTGCCCTCCATATTAGGGCACATGTCCTAATATTACTTTAAAATATAGCCCTATTTGCTTCAAATGTCAATTCAGGTTACTATTTTTGCTTGATTGGAAATTTAAATAAAAATTTACGGGCACGCAATATTGCGGAGTGATATCTTGACTTTAATAAATGTCTGTGATAAAATTTTTGTAAGTTTTTAGGCGATGTTCCAGATGGCGGCAGCAGCGCTGAAAATATTTTATTTAAGAGATTGGAGACCTACTATGGAAAGAATTAAGACTCTTGAGACCCGTAATCTGTGTGAAAGCGCTAAGAAGGGTGGCTGTGGTGAATGCCAGACCTCTTGTCAGTCTGCTTGCAAGACCAGCTGTGGTGTTGCTAATCAGAAGTGTGAGAACGCTGAGAAGTAATTTGATTTCGACCGGGAAGGTGCCGCTGTATTGGCGGCACTTTTTATTTCTTTACAGGAAGACCTTGTCACACTAACGTGTGAAAGCTCTTCCTGCAAAGCAAAATCCTCCGGGAGGATGCGCAGCTCGCGGAGAGGAAGTTTGCCTTTCAGGCACCGCTCGCGCGCTGAGAGTCCGCTTGCGGACTCTTTGTTCAAAACAAGAGGATGTTGGAGGAACGTTAAATGGTACATCAGTATCAGTTAAATGGCTATAATATCGTGTTGGATTCCTGTTCCGGTGCGATCCATGTGGTGGATGAAGTAGCTTATGATATTATTGCTATGATAAAAGAAAAGGACACCGAAGCGATTGTGGCAGATATTATGAAAAAATATGGTCATCGGGAAGATGTGACGGAGGAAGAAGTGCGTCTTTGTATAGAAGATGTAGAAAGTCTGATTGCTGACCGCAAATTGTATACCCCCGATACCTTTAACGATATGGCCGGAACCTTCAAGGAGCGTTCCGGTGATGTTGTAAAGGCGCTGTGCCTGCATGTTGCGCACACCTGTAATCTGAACTGTGGTTATTGTTTTGCAAGTCAGGGCAAATATCATGGTGACAGGGCGCTCATGAGCTTTGAAGTGGGCAAACAGGCCTTGGATTTCCTTATGGATCACTCGGGTACCCGACGCAATCTGGAAGTGGATTTTTTTGGCGGTGAGCCTTTAATGAACTGGGATGTGGTAAAGCAGCTGGTGGAATATGCCCGCAGTGTAGAAAAGGAACGGGGCAAGAATTTCCGGTTTACACTGACTACTAACGGAATGCTGATTGACGATGAAGTGATTGAGTTTGCCAACCGGGAGATGAGTAACGTTGTATTGTCACTGGACGGCCGCAAGGAGATTAATGACCGTTCACGAGTAGATTATGCAGGAAACGGAAGTTATGACCGCATTGTTCCTAAATTCCAGAAGCTGGTGGAGGCAAGAGGCGGAAAAGATTACTATATGCGGGGCACTTTCACCCACGCAAACCCTGATTTTACCAAGGATGTTTTTCACATGGCTGATCTGGGCTTCACAGAGCTCAGTATGGAGCCGGTAGTCTGTGCATCGGGAGATCCTGCTGCTTTGACAAAGGAAGATTTGGAAATTGTCAAGGAGCATTATGAAATTCTGGCAAAGGATATGCTTCGCAGGAAAAAAGAGGGCAAGCCTATTACCTTCTATCATTATATGTTGGATCTGACAGAGGGTCCTTGTATTTATAAGAGAATCTCAGGATGTGGTTCCGGTACGGAATATATGGCAGTTACTCCCTGGGGTGACCTGTATCCTTGTCATCAGTTTGTGGGTGATGAGCAGTACAAGCTGGGGGATGTCTGGAATGGTGTGACCAATACCGGACTTCGCGAGGAATTCCGCTCCTGTAATGCCTATGCCCGTAAGGAATGCGAAGATTGTTGGGCAAAACTGTATTGCTCGGGCGGTTGTGCAGCCAATGCTTACCATGCAACAGGAAGCATTTTGGGTATTTATGAGCCCGGCTGTGAATTGTTCCGCAAGCGAATTGAGTGTGCGATTATGATGAAGGCGGCAGAGGAAGCTGCACGTGAGGATGATTAATGGATACTCCGATTTTGGATTTTGTACGGCAATATGCAGATTCGGATGTGGTCCGGTTTCATATGCCGGGGCATAAAGGCCGTAACAAATTGGGCTGTGAGCAGTGGGATATTACAGAGGTGCACGGTGCCGACGCCCTTTACGAGGCGGAAGGGATCATAGCCCGCAGCGAAGAAAATGCAGCGGTCTTGTTTGGCTCTCAGAGGACTTTGTATTCTACTGAGGGCTCCAGTCAATGTATACGTGCCATGCTGTATCTGGCAATCACCAACCGCAGAGCCGGCACTGCGCCGGTTGTTGTGGCTGCCAGAAACGTACATAAATCCTTTGTATATGCGGCGGCACTGTTGGATATTGAAATAGTCTGGCTGTGGCCGGAGGAGAATGATTCTCTTTGCGGCTGTCCTGTTTCTGCCAAACAGCTGGAGGAAACATTGGAGCAAATGCAGGTCTGCCCGGCAGCGGTATACCTGACAAGTCCGGATTATCTGGGTGGTTTGACTGATATCCCTGCCATAGCCCGGGTGTGCCGTAAGTTTGGCGTGCTTTTGATGGTGGACAATGCTCATGGAGCATATTTGAAATTTTTAAAACCATCCCTGCATCCCTTGGATATGGGGGCGGATATATGCTGTGATTCGGCCCATAAGACTTTGGCTGTACTTACCGGCGGAGCATATTTACATATTGCTAAGGGAGCACCTGTGGAACTGGCAGAGCATGCAAAAGCAGCCATGGCATTGTTTGGATCAACAAGTCCTTCTTATTTGACGTTGGCTTCCCTGGATTGCTGTAATGCAGATCTGGCAGCAGGATATCCTGTACGTTTGCAAAAAATGGTGGAACAGATCAGTTGTGTAAAATCTGAATTGGAGGAGGCCAACTGGAAAACGGAGGAAAGTGACCCCTTACGTATAACATTGCGGGCTCCTTTGGGGATGACCGGTACATGGTTGGCACAGTGTCTGCGAGAAGAGGGGATTGAGTGCGAATATGCCGACAATAGGTTTCTGGTACTGATGCTGACTCCCGATAATGATGTGAAGGAATTGCGGATTTTGTTGAAAATCTTAGGTGAAAATCATGCCGGGCAGGCAGCAGGGAAAAGGCTTCCAAAACTTTGCCCCAAGCAGAGCGTTTCCGTTCGGCAGGCAATTTTTGCACCCCATGAGGTAGTTCCTGTTGAGGAGGCTGTGGGCCGTATATGCGGTGCCCCCATGGTATCTTGTCCTCCTGCCATTCCCATTGTTGTTTCCGGAGAGTGCATTAGTGGGGAAGCATTGGAGTGGTTTCGCTTTTATGGGGTTAAACAAGTGGATGTTTTAAAATGATCTTTCTGGAAATGAAGGAAACGGACTTCGGGGTGAGAGTGAAATGAGAAAAACAGATGAGAAGTATATAGCTTATGTGCAGATTTTGAAAGAAGAATTGGTTCCGGCCATGGGATGTACCGAGCCAATAGCGCTGGCATATGCGGCTGCAAAAGCCAGAGAAGTGCTGGGAGAGCTGCCGGATAAGGTTCTGATTGAAGCCTCCGGAAGTATTATTAAAAATGTAAAATCGGTGATTGTCCCCAATACCAATCATTTAAAGGGGATCCCGGCTGCTGCGGCGGCAGGTATTGTTGCCGGCAGATCGGAAAAAGAACTTGAGGTAATCGCATCTGTATCTCCCGAGGAGATCGAGCGGATGAAAGATTTCCTTGCGGACACGCCCATTGAAGTGCAGCATATTAATAACGGTCTTACCTTTGAAATTGTGGTGACAGTCTATGCAGGGAAGTCCTATGCGAGGGTAAGGATCGTCAATTACCACACAAACATTGTTTTGATCGAGAAAGACGGCGAAAAATTATTGGAGATAGAAGTGGAAGGTGAAGCGGAAGAGGGACTTACGGACAGATCTCTTCTGGATATGGAGAGCATTTGGAATTTTGCCATGACCGTGGATATTGCAGATGTTTATGAGGTGCTTCACCGCCAGTACGAATATAACATGGCCATTTCCGATGAAGGCTTCCGTGGGGATTATGGTGCCAACATCGGCAGTGTACTTCTGGACATGGAGGGAGATAATATCCGCACCCGCGCCAAGGCCAGAGCAGTAGCCGGTTCCGACGCCAGAATGAACGGCTGCGAGCTTCCGGTAATCATCAATTCCGGCAGCGGCAACCAGGGAATGACTTGTTCTCTTCCTGTGATTGAGTACGCTCATGAGTTGAAAGTGAGTGAAGAGAAGATGTATCGTGCACTTACCCTTTCCAATTTGCTCACCATATATCAAAAGACAGGAATCGGCCGCCTCAGCGCCTACTGTGGAGCAGTATCGGCCGGGGCAGCGGCAGGCGCCGGGATCGCATATCTTTGCGGAGGTGGGTATGAGGAGGTAGCACATACTATTGTAAACGCCCTTGCCATTACATCAGGTATTGTCTGTGACGGTGCAAAAGCCTCTTGTGCCGCCAAGATTGCCACATCCGTAGATGCGGGTATTCTGGGCTACAATATGTTCATCCGCGGGCAACAGTTCTACGCCGGAGATGGTATTGTCACAAAGGGCGTTGACGGAACCATCCGCAATGTGGGCCGGTTGGGCAAAGAGGGCATGAAGGAGACCAACGAAGAGATCATTGATATCATGGTTGGCGGCAAGTGCTAAATATTTAGGAGAAAAAATATGTGGTTTTGGTTGTCACTTATAACATTATTATGCTGGTCCGGTTCTGATTTGTTTTCAAAGATCGGATGCAGAGATGCAAAGGATAAATACAGTCATCTGAAGATGGTAATGGCAGTAGGTCTGGTGATGGGGCTTCATGCCATGTATGAGATTTTCATTGGCGGCACGGAGATTTCCCTGGATATTATTATGACCTATCTGCCTGTTTCCCTGTTATACATAGGTTCCATGGCTATGGGTTATCTGGGGCTTCGCTATATTGAATTGTCTGTTTCTTCACCGATCTGTAATTCGTCCGGTGCTCTCGTGGCAGTTATGACGCTGTTTATGGTGGGTCTTTCTGAATATTCTCCCCTTGCCCTGGGAGCAGTTGCGCTGGTTTGTGTGGGTGCTATTGGTCTGGGTGTGGTAGATTATTTTGAGGACGAGGAGCTTCGCACTGAGAGACAGAAAGCCAGCAATTACAAGTATTCCAAGAGCCTGATCGCTCTGGCATTGCCCGTTGCATACTGCATTTTGGATGCAATCGGTACTTTTGCTGACAACCGTGTACTGGAGACTTTAAATGAAGACAGCGCAAACGCAGCCTACGAACTGACTTTTCTGTTTGTGGGGATCATCTGCTTTATTTATGTGGTGGTGATCAAGAAAGATAAACTGATTCCAAGGATGGAAGCCCCCAAGTATATCGGTGCTGTGTGTGAGACGGCAGGCCAGTTTGCATATATTTACGCAATTGCGGATACTGCCCATTTGGCAATGTCTGCGCCTATTATTTCTTCCTACTGCGCAGCGTCTGTGCTGTGGAGCCGGATTTTCCTTAAGGAGAAGTTATCCCGCAAACATTATCTGATGATTCTGTTAGTTGTGACCGGTATCGCAATTATGGGATTTTTAGACATGTAAGAGGAGACAAATAAACGGTAATATGATATAATTTTGGTATTAAATGAGAGGTGGTTGACATGAACTTTTTGGAAGAAAGAATTGTAAAAGACGGAATTGTAAAAGCTGGCAATGTACTTAAGGTAGACAGTTTTTTGAACCATCAGATGGACATTCAGCTTTTGGAAGAAATCGGCAGGGAGTTTAAGCGCCGTTTTGCGGACAAGCATGTTACCAAAATTTTGACCATTGAGGCATCCGGCATCGGTATTGCATGTTTTGTTGCAAAGGAATTTGGCGTTCCCATGGTATTTGCCAAGAAGTCCAAGTCAATTAATATTGCCGGGGATGTGTATGTGGCTGAGGTGGAGTCTTTTACGCATATGAACAAGAATCAGGTTATTGTTTCCAAAGCCTTTTTGAGTGAGGAGGATCATCTTTTGATCATTGATGATTTTCTGGCCAACGGATGTGCACTGCAGGGAATGATCGCTATTGCGGAAGCTGCCGGTGCCACAGTGGAAGGCTTGGGGATTGTGATCGAAAAGGGCTTCCAGCATGGCGGACGTGCCATCCGTAATCTGGGATATCATCTGGAGTCCCTGGCTATTGTGGAAGCCATGGATGAGGAGACCGGAAAGATTACTTTCCGCCAGCAGTAATTTACCTGGTACCTAATTGTTATTTCAACATGAAAGATAAGGAGAAAATGAGTATGACATACCCTGAGGTATTGACAAATGCAAGAGAGGTTATGGGAGGAAAATGCAAAGCTTGCCCCGTTTGTAACGGAAAGGCTTGTTCCAATCACATTCCCGGTCCCGGTGCTAAGGGCGTGGGAGATACTGCCATCCGCAATTATGATAAGTGGCAGGACATCCGTGTAAATATGGACACCATTTGCGAGAGTGATGCGCCTGATACCGGTCTGGAGATCTTTGGAAAGCAGTTTGCATATCCTTTCTTTGTAGGTCCCGTAGGTGCTGTTACCCAGCATTATGGTGACAAGTATGACGATATGGCATACAATAATATCATGGTGAAAGCCTGTGCGGACAACGGAATCGCTGCATTTACCGGTGATGGTCTGAATGCGGAAGTGATGAAGGGCGCCTGCAAGGCCATCGGTGCCTGTGAAGGCGTGGGTGTTCCTACCGTGAAACCCTGGAACATGGACACTATCCGCGAAAAGATGGAACTGGTAAAAGAATCAGGATGTTTTGCAGTGGCAATGGATATTGATGCGGCAGGACTTCCTTTCCTGAAGGGCATGAATCCTCCCGCAGGAAGCAAGACTGTAGAGCAGCTGAAAGAAATTGCGCAGATGGCAGGCGTTCCCTTTATCGTAAAAGGCGTTATGACTGTGAAGGGTGCTTTAAAGGCTAAAGAAGCCGGTGCAGCCGGTATTGTAGTCAGCAATCACGGTGGACGCGTATTGGATCAGTGTCCCGCAACGGCAGAAGTGCTGGCTGATATTGTGGATGCATTAAAGGGCAGCGGCATGAAGATTTTTGTAGACGGCGGTATCCGCAGCGGTGTGGATGTATTTAAGGCCCTGGCGATAGGTGCCGACGCAGTAATTATCTGCCGTCCTTTTGTGCCTGCAGTTTACGGCGGCGCCGAAGAGGGCGTCAAGCTTCTGATCGACAAGATTGGCGGCGAACTGGCAGACACCATGGCGATGTGTGGCGCCAAGGATCTTGCTTCTATTGACAGAGATATGATTACGGTATTCTAAAAATATATTCAGAGGAACTTTTCGGAAATGGCAGATAAAATACAGAAGATTTTTCATTTTTGGAATATTGCCATCGATATGTTCGGAAACGGAAGCCGCCTCACCTGGATTTTGTGCTCGTACAATTATTGGCCGGCACAAAACATTTTGGCATATGCCATGTTTCATTACATTAGTGAAAAGTGCAGTCAATCAGAGCGCTAATGGCATCTGCTGACAACCGAATCTGCTCAGTATTGGTGATAGCAGGTGTTCCGTCGCCGTCCTGCGCACCATACATACCGAAATAGGCATGACAACCTCCTTCGATGACAATTTCAGTAAAGTCTTCGGGGAGGTTTGTTTTGTTTGCAGCATACTTTTCGCGGTTCATTACCAGATCTTCACTGCCGTAGATGGAAAGTGCCGTCAAATCCGAATTTGATAAATCTGCAGTTGAGTAGGAGCCCAGCAAGATCAGGCCTTTAAAATCATCTGTGTGGTCCGCCAGATAGGAGGCTGCCATAGAACCGCCCAGAGAGTGGCCTCCTATATACCAATCATCAATTTCCGGATACTGTGCAATGACACCGTCAGCAGCATTGATATCAAGAACTGCCAGGTTGAAGGGCATTTCTACCAGGACGCAGAGGATACCTTTTGATGCACAGGCTTCCATAAGCGGCTGGTAGGCAGTATATTCTACCTTGCCGCCGGGATAAAAAATAAATCCTGCAATGGGGTCTTCGGGAGAATAGACGAATGTGCCGTCCGAAAGTGTGCTTTGGGTTATTGCGCATTCCGGTGAAGCGGGTTCAAAGGCTTCAATTGCAGCCGGATCAGCCCGGTAATAGTCGTTTACGTAGATTGCGCAGGCGCTGAATAAGAGCGCCAAAATGGTTATTATTGATGCAGACCAGATAACTTTTGTAACTTTTTTTTTCTCTTTCATGATGGATGCAAGTCTCTCCTGACTGTGTTATAATTTAAGAAAATCATACTTTAGCATTCCAGTGATGTCAAGTCGAAGGAGGAACACTTATGAACGTAGATGAGAAACAGTTGAAAATGATCCAGGAGCTTTCCGATGCCCCCGGACCTTCCGGATTTGAGGAGGATGTGCTGACTGTGGCCAGACGCTATGCAGCCCCCCTTGGCAGAATAGAAGAGGATTTCCTGCGCAATCTCTACATATACAGAAAAGAAAATACCGGTGATAAGCCGATACTCATGCTGGATGCCCACGCCGATGAGGTGGGCTTTATGATCCATTCCATCAAACCAAACGGATGTCTAAGGTTTGTGACGTTGGGGGGCTGGAACAAGAATTCCCTGGTGTCCCAGAAGGTACTGGTGCGCAATGCCAAAGGAGAATATATTCCCGGTATTATTGCCTCCAAGCCGGTGCACTTTATGTCTGCAGCAGAGAAGGCCAATCCCAATCTGGAGATTTCCAATATGATCATTGATATCGGTGCGGTGTCATATGAAGATGCGGTGGAGAATTTCCACGTCCGCATTGGAGAACCGGTGGTGCCGGCTACCGGATTTGCTTATGATGAACAGCATGATCTGATGTTCGGCAAGGGCTTTGATTGTCGTATCGGCTGTGCGGCCATGTTGGAAGCTCTTCGCAGAGTACAGGGGAAAGAACTTCCCTGTGATGTGGTGGCAGTTTTCTCCAGCCAGGAGGAAATCGGCGACAGAGGCTGTAAAGTGGCTGTAAGCCGCGTGCAGCCCCAGATAGCAGTAGTGTTGGAAGGCTGTCCTGCAGACGATACTTTTACAGAAGGATACGCCATCCAGACTGCCCTGAAAAAAGGTCCCATGTTCCGACATATGGATGTGAGCGTGATCTGTGCGCCCCGTTTGCAGCGCTTTGCCCTGGAATTGGCGGCAGAGAAAGGTATCCCGGTGCAGGAGTCTGTCAGAGAGGGCGGCGGCAATAATGCTTCCGTAATTCAGACCACGTTATTGGGAGCGCCTGCCATTGTGGCCGGAGTGCCCGTGCGCTATATTCATTCCTGTAACGGTATTACCAGTTATTATGATTATGAGGCTACCGTGCAGATGGTTGTGGCACTGCTGGAGAATATTACCCCTGAGGTGATCCGGTCGATTTAGAATTACTTACTGACTGCGGTATTGCTTGCGAAATTCCAGGGGCGTGATACCTGTGGAATCATGAAATTTTTGTATAAAGTGGGAGGTTGCTGTAAAACCACACTCCATTGCAATAGTAGTGATGGAGGCGTCGGTCTGTAGCAGCCTTCTTTTTGCTTCATTCAGCCGCAAAGTCAGGAGATAGTTGCGGAAATCGCTGTGTGTATAGTGCTTGAACAACCGTGAAAAATAGTAGTAATTTATGTTGCACATGGTGGCCAGCTGCTGCATGGACAAAGGTTCTGTAAAATGTTCTTCCATATAGGCGATGGCTTTGAAGATCAATGCGGTGTTGGCTGTATCAACAAGGGGGGACGAAGGACCGGCTGAAGAGGGAAATTCTGTCGTGGACTGCAACTCCCGAAGCAAAAAGGTGTAGAGCAGAGAATAGAGTCCGCGCAGGGCAATTTCCAGGCCGGGAGCCTGATTTTGGAATTCTTCTTCTATTTGGCCCAGCAGTTTGAACAGTTTCTTGTGAGAGTCGGTTCCTTTTCGGAAGACTTTGTATTTTCCTGAGAAGCGGGGCGGAAGCAGCAGATGCTGGATATCAGATGATATGGGTGTCTGGGGGTATAAAAAGGCAGTGGTGAATTTGATCACATGCTGCACGACCTGTGTGACACCGGGTCTTTGTGATGGGAGAAAGCTGCTGTGAATTACATGGGGAAAAATCAAAATGATATCCTCTTCCTGCAGTTCGCAGATATCATCTTGTTCAATCTGAAAGCGCAGGCCGGCTTCCTTGGGATATACGATCTCGTAAAGAGAGTTGGTGTGCGGATCTGTCAATTGCCGGTCGATTCCTTCCGTAGTCTCTGTAAAAGTGCGGATTTCATAAAGAATCCGTAATCCGTCCGGCGTGTATTCCGGTTCAAGCAAGTAATTCACAGGTAAAAATCCTCCTCTATCTATATCAAAAATATTATATCAATATAAAACAGAAATGTCATTGATTTATCCTGATTTTTGGATAGAAAGAAATAGAATGCGCAAAATAACGACATTTTATGGCAAGTAAATGATAGTCCTGTACAGGGGAATATGTTTCAATGAAAAGAAGATAGTGAAAGCAAGGTTTTGAAAATAAGACTGTAAAAAACCATGAAAACAAAAGGAGCTTGTTATGAGAAAAATTTTATTGACCATAACCAATCATTTTGACTTGGCTTGGAGACGTGCCTACGATCGCAGGATTGAAGACGAAGGCAGAGTGTTTGTCTCTTATGCGGAGCTGGAAGCAATGTATATCATGAGGAATCTGGAGTTTGCCAAGGAGTACGAGGATTACAAGTTCCAGGTGGAATCTGTTGCTGTGCTCAGGCATTTCCTGGAAAATCATCCTGAGCATACGGAAGAAATCAAGGAACTGGCAGCCAAGAAGCGTCTGTATGTCCCCGGTGTAGGTGATAATATTGTGGATTCCAATCTGATCCACGGTGAGACCTTGGTGAGAAATTACGTGCGGGGACTTCTGTGGACGGAAGAAGAACTGGGATATCTTCCCAAGCTTGCAGTGCGAAACGATGCCTTCGGCAACAGCGCCCAGCTGCCTCAGATTTTACGAAATTGCGGAATCAAATGGTTGAACGGCATTAATTATGTATATTGCGACGGCGATTATTGGCGCGGTCTGGACGGCAGCACAGTGTATTGCAAATCTCTGCCTCTGGTTGGCAGCGGCGGTACCTGGTATAAGTATGCCCCTTGTCCTGACTGTCAGGGGGTAGGTGAAAAGGAAGGTGCAGTGTGTCCTACCTGCGGCGGTTTCAGAATCAACGAAGCAAAGATGGGAAAGGAGGTTTATGACATCTTCTGGTTCCCTGATAAATGGGAAGATTCTGAGGTTGGGATGGTTACTGTAGGCGGAGAAGAAATGCTGCCCGATAAAGTGACCATTGATTGGGCTCACAATGAGAAGAATTACGATGTGGAATTTGCATTTCAGGAGGAGGCTTACCCCTACGTGGAAAAGGCCATCGACCGGGTGGATAATCCGGATCTGACAAGCCTGCATCCTTATGCAGAACTGAATCCCGCCAACACAGGATGCTATACTAGCCGTATTGACACCAAACTGAATATGCGCAGACAGGAATATGCATTACTTGGTGCAGAGAGCCTTTCTGCATTGGCATTTCTGATGAATGGCGAATACCCCAGAGAAGAATTTAGCAAGCTGTGGAATGAATTTCTGGTGACAGCATTCCATGATTGTGTGACCGGTACATATGTGGATACTGCCCATGAGGAGCAAATAGAGCGCTGGGGCAATATCGATGATATGCTTTCCAAACTGACTGACTGCGCAGCGCAGATGCTTACCGAAAATGATGAGCATACAGTATCCGTTTATAATCCTACCGGCGCTGTGGGCTGTGGTTTTATCAGTATTGAGCAGGATATGGAGGATACCCCCATCAGCCTGTTGACTGAGGAGGGACAGAGGATCCTGCCTCTGGAGATCAGTACAGAAAACCACAAGAAAATATATAAATTCTGGATTGCGGATCTGCAGTCCTTCGGAGCACGCAGCTTTACGATTGAGGAGACGGAGACGGCAGGAAATACCGTTCTTTGCCCGGAAGCAGAATCTGCACACTGCACCGGAACAGAATTCGCGGATGCGCTTGATGAGCAGACCACAGCAGGTGCAGGCAATATTCTCCAAGGCGGAGAAAGCAGCGAACAGGCAAGGGCAGGCGCACAACAGAGCGAGGAAAAAGTATACCGCATCGAAAATGAGCGCTATTATGTGGAGGCCGACCGGTACGGTATCCTGCGCATCGGCGATAAGAAGCTTAGCTGCCTGATTTCTGAAGCTGGTGAATATCGTCCCGGCGAATATATTCTGGAGCATGATGAAGGCTCCCCTTGGGCTACTTTATCCAATGACCAGAAAAGAATCCCCTTGGCGCGCTTTACCCGTCTGATCGGCATGGAGAAAAAGAGTGGATATGAGAGACTGACCTTTGAAATTGAAGACAGGGATGCCCTTTCTTCCTATGTAATTTTATCCTTCCGCATTGTATATACCGTTACGCTGTATCAGGGTGTTGGAAGAGTGGAGTTTGTATCCGAGACCGATTGGGATGATTATAATCACCGCATGCGCATTGCTTTCCCTGCTGCACAGAGTGGCAGAGCACTGTATGAGATTCCTTACGGAGTGCTGGAGAGAGGAGAAAGCCCCAAGAAGTTCAACTGGGCCGGATGTGACGGCGATTGGCCTGCGCACAACTGGGTGGGCGTGGAAGGTGAACAGATCAGTACCGTGCTGATGAATCATGGTACTCCTTCCGCAAAAGTGGAAAAGGGAGATAAGAACGATATTATCCTGATGACAGTGCGCCGCTGTCCCGGCGTGCCCACCTATCTTCATGAGCCCATCAATTACACCATGACCAAGTGGAACGGCATGAGAGATGCGGGAAAGCGCAGTTTTACTTACGCTTTAGTGGGCTATGCCGGTGCACTGGCTGACAGTCCTGTGGTGGCTGATGCTGAAGTTTACAACGCAGGATTGTTAAGTTTTAATGGCAAAATGAAGAAGGTAGAAGCTCCTGCTGTCACCTGTGATCATGCTATGATCACTTCCTTGAAGGTGGGCGAGCGAGAGGACTGCCTGATCGCCCGTGTGGTAGAAGTAAGCGGCAAGGCCGGAGAAGTGACAGTATCTGCACCCACAGGATATGAGACCGTGTCCAAAGTCAATATGCTGGAGAGAGAAGATGTGGCAATCGCAGATGGCAGTTTTGAAATCAGACCTTTTGAAATTGCAACCCTGAAATTCTCTAAAGCGAAATAGAGAACATGTAAAAACACATCCCGAAAAGTACTGAGTGTTACTTTCGGGATGTGTTTCTGTATTGGGAGGGGGTACATCCCGCTCTTTCTTTGAAAAAAGTGTTGAAGCTCCGTACGCTCTGGAAACCGCTCTCATAGGCGATGGATGTAATATTTTTGTCGGTGTCTTCTAAAAGGCGTATGGCCGCTTCCAGACGGTAAATATTTACAAATTCGGTGAAGGTCATGCGAAAGATCCGGCGGAAATAACGGGACATATAATTGTAATCATAGCCCAGGTTTGCGGCCAGGTCAGCAAGACTGATCTTTCCCGAAAGGTTCGCCTCAATATAATCAATGACCTGAGAGATGATCAAGGTTTCCTTGAGGTCCCGTTTTTCTAGTTCGATCATCTTCAAAAATTCCTGGCAGATGGCGTATAGACAGGATTTCAAGGTGAGGATGGTGGGAGCATCATTGAAAATCAACTGTTCTTTCACATAGTTTTCTACAGCAGGGCAGCAGTGGAAGGGGAAGCTTTGCGCTACTTTTCCGGCTGTCTGCTTTACAAAAAAACGGACATAATCCTCCGAGAAGACCAGCACCCAGTAGCGTGTATTTTCTTCCGGCTCGTATCGATGAATATCGTAGGGAAGGCATAGACCGAACTGTCCGGCGGTGAGATGGTAGAGTACATTGTTTACGGTACATTTGACACAGCCTTCCAGTACATAAATCACTTCCAGATTCTTATGCAGGTGGAAATCCCAAGTGGTATCTGTATAAAAAAAGGCGTTGCGGTGGTAATTGGCACGGGAATTACCGCATTGATGATGTATCATGACGAAAGCCCCTCTGGTTTTTAAAAGATAAAATACTGCTTATATTATACAAAATATTGCGAGAAAATGTCAATTAACAGCCATATAATAAAGAAAAACGAGGAATTGACGGGAGGAACTGTTATGTATCAAAAATATCCTAAAGTGGGTTCCGTAATAATAGAGGACAAGTTCTGGACCCCATATTTAAACAATGTTCGCTATGTGATGCTGCCCTATGTCTTTAGAAAATTTGAAGAGGAAGGCTATGTGGCCAATTATATTTCTGTGACAAAAAAGGATGGAGCCAAGCATAATGGTCCGTATTTTTCAGATGGACTGTTTTTGGAGTCTCTGAGAGGTGCCTGCGACTTTTTGGCAGCAGAAAGAGATCCCCTTTTAGAGGCATATATTGACAAAGCCATCCAAATACTGGCTGATGCGTCGGAAGCAGGAGAGGGTTACCTCTGTACCGGTACCACACAGCGTCGTCCCCCTGAACAGCGCTGGGGCGATAATGATGGTGATATTATTGACCAGCATGATCTGTACAACCATGGCTGTCTGGTGGAAGCAGCGGTCAGCCACTACAAGGCTACCGGCAAGACCACATTGCTTCGCACGGCGGTAATCGCGGCCAATCTGATCTGCTCATTAATCGGAAAAGCACCGAAAAAGAATATTATTCCGGGTCATTCTCTGTCCGAGGAGGCTTTTGTAAAATTATATTGCTTATTCAGGGATGAGCCTGCCCTAAAAGAATTTGCACAGGAGTACCATGTAAATTATCAGGATTATCTGGACATAGCAGAGTTCTGGTATGATGCAAGAGGTAATCATGAGGGGCGTTTTTTATCGAAACGGTTCGTGCCTGCTTACAGCCAGGACCATGTAACGTTCTCACAACAGACTGAGGCAGTGGGCCATTCCGTCCGCGCTATGCTCTGTTACCTGGGTGCTACCGCGGTGGCAAAAGAAAAGAACAGAGAAGATTTCTTCCGGGTACTGAATCAATTATGGGACAGCGTTGTGTATAAGAAACTGCACATCAGCGGCGGTATCGGTGCCCGTCATGACATCGAGGGCTTTGATGTGGATTACAATCTTCCCAACAAGGCATATCTGGAGACTTGTGCAGCCATCGGCCTGGCGTTCTGGAATACGGAGATGAACACCGTAACATTGGATTCCAAGTATTTTGACTGCTTTGAGAGATCTCTTTACAATAATATTTTGTCATCTGTGGGAGAGGATTTCAGACATTTCTTTTATCAGAATCCGTTGGAGAGCGATGGAAGCCTGCGCCGTTGGGTTTGGCATGGATGCCCTTGCTGTCCTCCCATGCAGCTGAAGCTTTTCTCCGCTTTGAACAGCTTTATTTACTCTTATAGTGAAGCCGATAAGTGCATCAATGTAAATATGTTCATCGGCAGCCGTTATGAAAATGAGCTCTTTGCGATCAGACAGTCTGAGGGACAGTTGGCAATTGATTCCAAGGGAGAAAAGCTGACCGTGAGAATCCGTATCCCTGAATATGTGCAGCATTTTGGGCTGTCCATGAGCGGTGCGCCTGTGGAATACCGGGTGGAGAATGGTTATGCTGTTGTGGAAGCCGTGTGGAATACCGAGAATCCTCTCAATGTTTCTTACGAGAATATGCTGCGCAGAGTATATGCAAATCCTAAGGCAGAAGAGGACAACGGCAAGGTTGCTGTAATGTACGGCCCTTACGTAATGTGTGCTGAGGGTATCGACAATGGCGGTGATGTGGATATTGAAATTGCCGAGAATCCCGATCTGACTGTTTGCGGAGAAATGGTTTACGGCAAAGCGGCATCCGGCAAGGAGTTCTGCCTGATTCCATATTACAAATGGTGCAACCGCGGCGATGGCGAAACAGATGCCAAGATGACTGTGTGGATGAAACAGGAGAATATGCGCGCTCCGGAAGAACTGGCTGCCCGGATCGGCGAAAAGCTGTATGATATTTATGAATAAGCAGTGTGATAACAAGGCTGTCGGAAGTTTATCCGGCAGCCTGTGTTTTTCTGCATTGACAGTACTCCCGGAGATTGCTATATTTACTATGAAAGCGATGCGAAGCAGCGCCATATACGAGTGCTGGCGGCGATTGCGAGAGCAAAGCGGAGCAATCGGCTTTCATTCCATAAACAACGGAGGCTTGCGATATGGCAAATGGAAAGACAGCATATTTTAAAGAGTTTCAGATATATCACGATACAGCGCTGAATTTTTATCATGCACTGAAAGAATGTAAAAAGCAGGAAATCAGCAGGCTGGTGGTGGAGCCCGGTGTTTATAAGATTACCCCAGAGGGCTGTGCCCAGAAAGTGTTGAATATTTCCAACCATGGTTTTAACGGTCCTAAGAGAATCGGCGTGTTGATTGACGGAATGGAAGATTTTGAGATTGATTTTTCCAGCGCTACCCTTTTGTGCGACGGCATTATTCAGCCCTTGGCAATTACGGGCTCAAAAAATATCACTGTGAAAAATCTCAGAGTAAAGTTTACGGTACTGCCGATGCTGCAGGCAACTGTAGTGGTCCGCGGTGACGGCTGGGTGGATGCCAAGCCTCTGGAGGATGGTGCCAGGGTGAAGCTTTGGGGCAACAAGCTTTTGGGAGAATGTGCGGAAAACACCTGGGCCGACATGGATCTGAATATTGAGTTTAACGGTGAGACCGGCGAGATTGAAGCGGGAACAGGGGACAACACTCTGGGAGTTTGCGCCGGTGATGTAAACTTTGAGTACACCGGAGAGGGATTGCTGCATGTCAGCGGTATCAAACGATGTCCGCCCATAGGAAATGTATTGGTGTTCTATTGCAGCAGACGTTTGAGCAGCAATATTTTCTGTGAGGGCAGCGCGGATCTGACCTTTGCAAATATTGATATGTGTGATTCCTACGGCATGGGTATTTTGGCAGAACTCTGTAAAAATATTACCGTTGATCGTTTTAATACCGTGCGTGAGGATGGGCATTTCTATACGGTCTGTGCTGATGCCACACACTTTGTAAACTGTGAGGGCTTGATCAAACTGGAGAACAGTACCTTTGTGGGACAGTTTGATGACGCACTGAATGCCCACGGTATGTACACCAGGATCGCAGAAAAGGGAGATGGATGGCTTTTGGTGAAGGAAATGCACTTTATGGCCACCGGTATTAAGATTTTCCGCCCAGGCGACCGCTTTGCAGTGCTGCACTCCAGAACACTGATCCCTTATGGAGAGATTATTCTTGACGATGTAGAGTACATCAATGATACTTATGCCAAATTGTATGTGAAAGATGATCTTAGCAATATCAAGGTGGGAGATGACCTGGAGAACCTGACCACCAGTCCCGATGTGATCTTCCGCAACAATACTGTACGGGACAACCGCGCCCGCGGCATGCTTCTGGCCACCAGAGGCAAGGTGCTGGTAGAGAACAATTACTTCCATACCGGAGGCTGTGCGTTCTTCTTTGAATCTGACGGGGAATATTGGTTTGAGGCAGGTGCCACCGCTGATGTAACCATCCGCAGCAACACTTTTGACCGCTGCAAATACGGCGATTGGGGTGATGCTGTGATTCAGTTCTATCCAAGAAGAGAAGAGGAAGAGGGCAAGTACTTCCATGGCAAGATTAGTATTACGGACAACGAATTTATTCTGGGAACCAATTACGTGGCACAGTTTGACAATATCGACACCTTGACTGTTAAAGGTAACAGCTTCAAGGCGGAAGAGGGCAATGAGCCTGAGGTGACCATTCATCATGTGCGCTGCGAGGATGTACAAGAGGACATAAAGAGAAAATGAGTGAAAAAGAGACAATGACACAAGAAACAATCGAAAAAAAAACAATTATAAAAGAAGCAATTACAAAAGATATGTTGGCACCGGAAATTGTTGAGATTGAGCATGTGAAAGGAATAATGGCCGATATGCATGTGCATTCCGGCCATTCCAATGATTCTACCTGTCCCATGGAGGATATGGTGCAGGCCCAGATGGCCCGTGGCACAAAGATCATGGCCTTTACTGACCATTTTCACATCATTCATTATCCTGAATTTGATATTTTTGAGCCTATCAAAAATTCCTGTACAGAGGCTGCTGAATTGGCTAAAAAATATGCAGAACAGTGCCGGATATTGACCGGCGTGGAAGTGGGCGAGCGCATGTGGTATCCGGAAGCCTGGGACAAGATGAAGGAGATGTGTCAGTATGATGTGGTGATCGGATCCGTTCATCTGGTGAGACACCCGGGATACGAGGATTATTACTCCCGAATGAAGTTCTCAGAAATGCCCAAGGATGAAATCTATAAATATATGGATCATTATTTTGATGATATGATGGAGATGATCGAGACTTTAGACTTTGATATCCTGGCTCATTTGACTTGCCCTCTGCGCTATATTACGGGATATCATCATGTGGAGATCGATCTGTCCGTATTTGAGGAGAAGATCACAAAGATTCTGGCCCGTATCATAGAAAAAAATATTGCGTTTGAAGTCAATACCTCCTCCTACGATATTTTAGGTGATTGGATGCCTACAAAGGAAATCGTGAGAAAGTACTATGAGATGGGAGGCCGCATGGTTACGCTGGGATCAGATGCTCATGTGACAAAGAACGCTTCTGTGTATTTTGAAGAGGCGATTGCTGATTTGAAAGAGATAGGGTTCACACATATTTATTATTATAAAGGCAGAAGACCGTATCCGATTTCAATCTAGGGCATTGGCAAGCGGTTGATATATTGTGAAGAAGTGTCAACTGTTTGAAAATGGTAGGATACGACCTCATGACAAGAAAATATGGTGGCAAAATCACCCTTGCTGTGTCAAACTCATATAGACTTGGCAACTGAGAAAGAGAAAAAGGAACTGCGTCAGAATGATTTTTGTTTAATCATTCTGCCACAGTTCCTTCTTTACGTTTATGATAGGATTTCTGCGCTTCTCCTTCTAATATTCACGCCGGATGTCCGTTACTTCTTGAATTGCGCACGCTTTCTCAGCGTAGGATCCAGAATTTTCTTGCGGATGCGCAGGCTCTTGGGAGTTACCTCCAAAAGCTCATCAGTATCGATGAAATCCAAAGCCTGCTCCAGGGAGAGGATCTTGGGCGGTGTCAGACGGAGTGCTTCGTCTGCACTGGAGGAGCGGGTGTTGGTCAGCTGTTTCTTCTTGCAGACATTGATCTCGATGTCCTCGCCACGGCTGCTCTGGCCCACTACCATACCTGCATATACCTTCTCGCCGGCACCGATAAAGAGGGCACCGCGCTCTTGGGCGTTGAAGAGACCGTAGGTGATGGCTTCGCCTGCCTCGAAGGCAATCAGGGAACCCAGCTTGCGGTAGCTGATGTCTCCCTTGTAAGGACCGTAGCCGTCGAAAGAAGTGTTCAGGATACCGTTGCCTTTGGTATCTGTCATAAATTCACCACGGTAGCCGATCAGGCCTCTGGAGGGGATGGAGAACTCCAGTCGGGTGTAGGTACCGCCGGAGATGGAGCCCATATTGCGAAGCTCGCCCTTTCTCTGGCCCAGCTTCTCGATGACAGCACCGGCATATTCGTTGGGCACATCGATGTAAGCCAGTTCCATGGGCTCCAGCTTATGGCCCTTTTCATCAGTGCGGTAGAGAACTTCCGCTTTGCTTACAGCAAATTCGTAGCCTTCACGGCGCATGTTTTCGATCAATACGGAGAGATGAAGTTCTCCGCGTCCGGATACTTTAAAGCAGTCTGTGGAATCGGTTTCTTCCACGCGCAGGGATACGTCGGTGTTTAATTCTCTGAAGAGACGTTCCCTGATGTGGCGGCTGGTCACGTATTTGCCTTCGGTGCCTGCCAGAGGAGAGTCGTTTACAATAAACTGCATGGCGATGGTGGGCTCGCCGATTTTCTGGAAGGGGATGGGTTCGGGATTTTCGGGGGCACAGAGGGTATCGCCGATGCGGATATCGGAGATGCCGGAGATGGCCACGATGGAGCCGATGCCGGCTTCCCGGACTTCCACTTTATTCAGACCGTCAAACTCGTAGAGCTTGCTGACCTTTACTTTGATCTGCTTATCAGGTTCGTGATGGTTGCAGATCACTACATCCTGATTGATGCGGATCACGCCGTTGTCCACCTTGCCCACTCCGATACGACCAACATATTCGTTGTAATCGATGGTGCTGATCAGTACCTGGGTACCTGCATCGGGATCTCCTTCGGGTGCAGGAATATAATTTAAAATGGTTTCAAAAAGGGGCTCCATACTGATGCCGGGCTGGCCGGATTCCAGGGAAGCAATGCCGGCCTTTGCAGATGCAAAGACGAAAGGGCAGTCTAACTGGGAATCGTCAGCGTCCAACTCTAAAAAGAGCTCCAGTACCTCGTCCACCACCTCGTCGGGTCTGGCCTCGGGACGGTCGATCTTGTTGATACAGGCGATTACGGGAAGCTTTAATTCCAGGGCTTTTCTCAGTACGAATTTAGTCTGGGGCATAGCGCCCTCGAATGCATCTACTACCAGGATTACACCGTTTACCATTTTCAGTACGCGCTCCACCTCGCCGCCGAAGTCAGCGTGACCGGGGGTGTCGATGATGTTGATCTTGGTGTTTTTGTACATAACTGCGGTGTTCTTGGACAGGATGGTGATACCGCGTTCTCTCTCAATGTCATTGGAGTCCATAACGCGCTCAGCTACAGCCTGATGTTCACGGAATACGCCGCTCTGTTTTAAAAGCTCATCTACCAGGGTGGTTTTGCCGTGGTCTACGTGAGCGATGATTGCTACATTTCTGATATCTTCTCTAAGTTGTCTCATTTTTTGCCTTTCCAGCATGTGCTTTGAAATGGCAAGCGTATTTTACGCCTGTCTGTTGTGATCTGCGGCTTTTTGTCAGGTCCTGCCCACAAAAAACTGTTACCGCTGATTATTGTCGATGTGTTTTTTTACCTGATTTACAAAACTGTTACAGTATAACACCATTTCTGCCCAAACGCAAGGAGAAAGGGACTTTTTACAAATGATTAACGGTATATAGAAAATTTAAAGACGGAAAACCATAACACTATCGCGCAGTATTTGTATTTTTCACGCGATGGGTTCTGATATTCATTTTGCCCAAAATAGAGTATAAATAAAGTGTAATACAAGAAATTTTTAATCGGAAGAAATCTTAGAAGTTAAGTCTGAAGGGGTAAGATAAGAAGGGAGAACAACTATGACAGATAAGGTAATTGAAAACAATCAGGTAACAATAATGGGTGAAATTGTAAGTGGATTTTCTTATAGTCACGAAATTTTCGGAGAAGGGTTTTATATGGTGGATGTCAGATGTCAGCGCTTGAGCGAAAGCTTTGACATCATACCGGTAATGGTCTCGGAGAGACTGTTGGATGTAACACAAAATTATGAGGGCGCACTGATCTGCGTAAACGGACAGTTCCGTTCCTATAACAGGCATGAGGAACGCAAGAACAGACTTGTGTTGTCCGTATTTGCCAGAGAAGTAGAGTTCGTGGAGGAGATGGAAGAGAGCTCCAAGACCAATCAGATCTATCTGGATGGTTATATCTGCAAAGAGCCTATTTACAGGAAAACTCCTCTTGGAAGAGAAATTGCAGATCTTTTGTTGGCTGTGAATCGTCCTTACGGCAAGTCGGACTACATACCCTGCATCTGTTGGGGGCGCAATGCCAGATATGCCAACAGTTTTAAAGTGGGTGAGCGCTGTGCTGTCTGGGGAAGGATCCAGAGCCGTGAATATATGAAGAAGATTGATGAAGAAAATATTGAGCGCCGTGTGGCATTTGAGGTGTCTGTGAGCAAGCTTGAACTCATGGAGAACCAGGCGGAAAACAGTTATGAAGAGATGCAGTATGAGGAAAGCCGCAGTTAAATAAGCGTTCCCGATGACACTTTGAACGGATAAAGTTGCCAAAATAAATATTTTGTGGTAATATGTATGCGTCCTTAGTGTCATTGGCTGTTTATGACAGACGGAAAGGTATGGTTTTCATGGGAACAGGTAAGATTTTAATCTACACAGGAGACGGCCACGGAAAGTCTCCGGCAGCAATAGGCAGGGCAGTGCAGGCTGCTGCGGTGGGTAAGCGCGTGGTATTGATACAGTTTTTGAAGAGTAAGGGTTTGGGAGAATCTGCTCTGCTTCGAAGGATGGAGCCGGAGATCAAGATTTTCCGTTTTGAAAAGTCTGATGAGAATTTTGCACAGCTGTCAGATGAAAAGAAGCGGGATGAGATCAGTAATATCAGAAATGGTCTGAATTTTGCAAAGAAGGTGCTGACAACCGGCGAGTGTGATCTTTTGATACTGGACGAGGTGCTGGGTCTTGTGGAGAATAGTATTCTCACAGTGGATGAACTGAAGGCGCTTCTGGATTACAGAGACGAGACCGATGTCATTATGACGGGAGTTAAACTGCAGGAAGAAGTATGCAGACTGGCAGATGAAGTGTCTAAAATAGAAACACTTAAATGTGAGGTTTGACAATAATTTCGTTGACAGAGATGGCCGGGAATGCTATCATACATATAAATGAAGAGATAGAGGTTGCGTATTCCAATAGTATTTTTTCTGATGCGGCAGGCGCATGAGAGGGAAAAGGAAAGGGGAAGACGCCGAAAGAGGAGAGGTCCTGTGTATCGAATCTTGGGCATGCGGTTAAAAGCCGTATGACTGTCATCCGAGAGGATGGTGCGCTATCATAAAAATTACTTTGGTAATTTAAGTCGGCGCATAGGTTGTGTCGACTTTTTTAGGTTTGCAGGGAAGAACTTGCTGTAACATATTTAAAGTGTTTTAATGGAGGAAAAAAGCATGGCAATTTTTAAAGGAGCGGGTGTAGCTATCGTAACACCCATGAAGGCAAACGGTGATGTGAACTTTGAAAAGTTTCAGGAACTGATCGAGTTTCAGATAAAGGAAGGAGTAGACTGCATCGTAGTGTGCGGTACTACAGGTGAAGCTTCCACACTTACTCACGAGGAACATCTGGAAACCATCAAATTCTGTGTGGATGTAGTTGCCGGCAGAGTGCCCGTAATCGCTGGCAGCGGTTCCAACTGCACAGAGACTGCGATCTATCTGTCCACCGAGGCTGAGAAGTACGGTGTAGATGGTCTGCTTTTGGTAACTCCTTACTATAACAAAGCTACCCAGAATGGTCTGTATAAGCATTTCAAGGCCATTGCGGACAGTGTAAAAGTGCCCATCCTTCTGTACAATGTACCCGGACGTACCGGCTGCAATCTGGCACCCGAGACCATCGTTAAGCTGTGTACCGAGGTAGACAACATCGTAGGTATCAAGGAAGCAAGCGGCAATATCGCCCAGATTGCCAAGATGATGGCACTGGCAAACGGCAAAGTAGACCTTTACTCCGGCAATGACGATCAGATCATTCCTCTGATGTCTCTGGGCGGACTTGGTGTTATCTCCGTTCTGGCTAACGTGGCTCCCAAGCAGACTCACGATATCTGCCAGGCATTCCTGGATGGTGATGCAATGGGCGCCTGCAAGCTGCAGCTGGAGGCTATGGAACTGTGTAACGCACTGTTCTGTGAAGTAAATCCCATCCCTGTAAAGATGGCGCTGAATTTAATGGGCATGGAGGCAGGAACCCTGCGTATGCCTCTGACTGATATGGAAGAGACAAATATTCCCAAGCTTGAAAAGGCTATGAAGAATTACGGTCTTATTTAATGCTGAAAAGCCAAATGACTCCCGCTTGTGAAAATTTCATAAGCGGGAGTTTGCAAGTTGAGAAAAAAATGGTAAAATAACGCTAAGAAAGGTTGTGATTTGATATGATTAGAGTAATTATGCACGGATGCAACGGCAAAATGGGACAGGTGATCAGCGGACTGATCGCAGCAGATCCTCAGGTGGAAATGGTGGCAGGTATTGATGTTTGGGATGACGGCCACAATACGTATCCTGTGTTTGCCGATATTAACGACTGTGATGTGGAGGCAGACTGCCTCATTGATTTCTCCACGGCAGGTGCGGTGGAAAAGATGCTGGATTATTGTGTGGCAAAAAAGCTTCCCTGTGTGCTGTGTACCACAGGCTTAAGTGAGGAACTTCTGCAGAAGATGAGAGAGGCTTCCGAGACCACTGCAATCTTGAAATCAGCCAATATGTCCCTGGGCATTAATCTGCTGTTAAAGATGCTGAAGGAGGCTGCCGGAGTGCTTGCTCCTGCGGGCTTTGATATGGAAATCGTGGAAAAACATCATAATCTGAAGGTGGATGCTCCCAGCGGTACTGCTTTGGCCCTGGCTGATTCCATCAACGAAGAATTTAACAACGAATATGAATATGTTTATGACAGAAGCAGCAGAAGAGAGAAAAGACCCGCAAAAGAAATCGGTATCAGTGCTGTCCGCGGCGGTACTATTGTAGGTGACCATGATGTGATCTTTGCGGGAGCGGATGAAGTGATTACTTTTTCCCACACAGCATATTCCAAGGCCGTGTTCGGAAAAGGTGCGGTACAGGCTGCCAAATTCCTGGCAGGAAAAGGGGCAGGCATGTACAATATGGGAGATGTAATCGACGCAAGTATGTAATGAAATACGTACGCAGAAAATGTCCCGAGGGGGCGGTTCGTAATTGTGAGCAGAAAACGATATTATAGGTAGAGTGCGAGGGAGAGGATTCATATGGACGACAAGGAACGGAAAATCATAAAAACTTTATCACGTCAGTACAGAAATATTGCTGCCGCCTCTACGGAGATCATCAATCTGCAGTCTATTTTGAACCTGCCCAAGGGAACGGAACATTTCCTGACCGATATTCATGGAGAATATGAGCAGTTTCATCATGTGCTGAAGAATGGTTCCGGTTCCGTGCGCCGCAAGATCGACGAGGAATTCGGCAATACCATCAGCAATAAGGACAAGAAAAGTCTGGCTACGCTGATCTATTATCCGGAGAGCAAACTGCGTATCGTGGAGCAGGAGGAAGACAATCTGGAAGATTGGTATACCATTGCCCTTCATCGTCTGGTGCAGATCAGTAAGCGTGTTTCCTCTAAGTATACCCGTTCCAAAGTGCGTAAAGCTTTGCCCAAGGACTTTGCTTATGTGATTGAGGAGTTGATCACAGAGAAAGCGGAGATCCACGACAAGGAAGCTTATTATAATGAGATCATCCACACCATCATCAGGATCGGACGTGCTCCCCAGCTGATTATTGCCCTGAGTTACCTGATCCAGAGACTGGTTATCGATCATCTGCATATTGTTGGCGATATTTACGACAGAGGTCCCGGTCCTCATATTATCATGGATACCCTCTGCAATTATCATTCCGTGGATGTACAGTGGGGCAATCATGACATCCTGTGGATGGGTGCGGCCAGCGGAAGTCTGGCCTGCATTGCCAACGTGATCCGTATGTCAGCAAGCTACGGTAATCTGTCCATTCTGGAGGATGGTTACGGCATCAACTTGCTGCCGCTGGCAACTTTTGCATTGGAGACCTATGCGGACACTGACTGCAGTGCTTTCAGGATCAAATATAATACAGATTATAATACAAAAGATTTGAGTCTTGATATTAAGATGCACAAGGCAATGGCCATCATTCAGTTCAAACTGGAAGGGCAGATCATTGCCCGTCATCCTGAGTTTGGAATGGAGAACAGACGGTTACTTCATACAGTGGATTATGGGAAAAAGACTGTCATGGTGGAAGGCAGGGAATATCCTATGCTGGATGTGGACTTCCCCACAGTTGATCCTGCAGACCCGTACAATCTGACCGATGAAGAGCTTGATATGATGCTTCGTCTCCAGCATGCGTTTATGAAGTGCGAGAAGCTGCAAAAGCATGTGAAATTCCTGTTTGCCAAGGGCGGCCTTTACAAGATTTACAACGGCAATCTGCTTTATCATGGCTGTGTACCGTTAAATGAGGACGGAAGCTTTGCAAAGGTGGATGTCTGCGGAAAGAAGTACAGTGGCAAGGCCTTGTACGATGTATTGGAATATCATGCCAAGAGAGCATATTTTGCCAAGGATGTAAATGAACGGTCCACAGGGCAGGATATGATATGGTATATCTGGTGCGGTCCCGGCTCTCCGGTGTTCGGTAAGTCAAAAATGACCACTTTTGAGCGGTACTTTATTGAGGATAAGGAGACCCACAAGGAAACTAAGAACTGTTATTACCGCCTGCTGGAGCAGGAGACTACAGTGGATCAGATCCTGACAGAATTCGGTCTTGATACCAAGGGAGCTCATATAGTAAACGGCCATGTGCCGGTGGAACAGATTCACGGAGAATCTCCGGTTAAATGCGGAGGCAAGCTTTTGATCATCGACGGCGGCTTCTCTAAGGCATATCAGAAGAAGACTGGAATCGCAGGTTATACACTGGTTTGTAATTCCAGGGGATTGCATCTGGTTGCCCACGAACCTTTTGAGTCCAAAGAGACTGCCATTATCAATGAATCTGATATTTTCTCGGATTTCATTATTGTAGAAACTTTCCCTATCCGCAAGAGAGTGGCGGATACGGATATCGGTCGGGACTTAAAAGAGACGATTGTATTCCTGGAAGAATTGTTGGAGGAGTATCGTGAAGGTACCATCATGGAAGAATACTGATTTTATAGAGAGCCCGTTCGTGGAGATCACTTCCGGAAGCGGCATTGATGTGGCAATGCAGTATCCTCTGTTGGGGATGCGCCATGGGGAGAACAGATGCTTTGTACGCTGGGAGGTGTATGAGAAGCTTTTGGAGGCCTAGTGTATGCTGCCGGAGGGGCTTTTTCTCAGAGTGTGGGACGCCTGGAGGCCCTTTGCACTGCAGGAAGAGCTTTATCACGTATACGGAGCACAGATTCTGGAGAGTCAAGGTCTTACAAATGCCTCCTTTGAGGAAAAACAGCAGGCAATATCACAGTTTGTATCGCTGCCCCGGCCGGAACGTGACTGCCCGCCCCTTCATACTACGGGGGGAGCAGTGGATGTGACGCTGATCGATGCTTTGGGAAATGAACTGGATATGGGAACAGCCTTTGATTCCTTTTCGGAAAAGTCTGCATCGTATTTTTATGAGCATGAACAGACCGGGGAGGAAGAAATTCGCAACAGGCGTCGTATTTTGCGGAATGTCATGTGCAGTGTAGGATTTACCTGTCTGGATTCGGAGTGGTGGCATTATGACTACGGCAACAGAGAATGGGCCCGCCAGAGGAAAGTTCCGGCGATTTATAGGGGAGCTTTCACTGTAGAAGAATTGCAATAGAAATGGAAATAGAACAAGCAAAATAAAAAATCGGCTTTCGGTAATGCTACCGGCAGCCGATTTTGTGGTATTTAGGGAGTAGCAGTAGAACTTGCTGAAGGAGATGGGCTTGGAGAAGCGGTAGCATCGGTTGTTTCAGTTGTGGCATTATCTATGACATTATCAATAGCGTTGCCTGCGTTATCCAGAATAGAACCGTCTGTACCGGTGGTGGCATCAGTGGTTCCTGCCGTGTCGGTAGTGTTGGTGGTATTGCCGCTGTCCATTGTACCGCCCACGACACCACCGTTTGTGCCGGTGCCTGTACTGCCGGTACCTGTTCCGCTTGAGCCTGCACCGCCTCCGGTTGTGCCAGTGCCGGTACCTCCGCCTCCTGTACCACCTGTATCGTTGCCATTATCATCGGCAGTACCTCCGGCCATATCGCCGGAAGTGTTGTTGTCATCATTACTGGTACAAGCCGCAGCTGTACACATGTAAGCGACCACAAGGCCTAACACCAGGAGCTTTTTTGCACCTCTTAAAGTTCTTTTTTTCATAATTTCCTCCATTCCTGTTGCTTCTTATTTTTGCAGCCTGCAATTTTTTTGTGGCTTGCAATTAGTATTGACGGAATGAAAGTGATTATACTTTTTTTAAAAATTTTATAAAAGCATGGTCAGATTTTTGAAAATATAGTATGATAACCCTAGATTTACGGACCCTTCTGCGGGGGAAAGCAAAAAAACGATTACAGAGGTGTCAAATGGAATTCAGACCATGTATTGATATACATAACGGAAAAGTAAAACAGATAGTAGGCGGAAGTCTGAAAGATACGGGAAATCAGGCAGTGGACAATTTTGTGTCCCGGTGGGATGCTGATTACTATGCGGCGCTGTATCGTGATGCAGGGATCTGTGGTGGACATATTATTCTGCTGAATCCGGTGGGAAGTGAATATTATGAAGGCACAAAGCGCCAGGCGCTTCTTGCATTAGGTGCCTATCCGGGCGGCATGCAGGTAGGCGGCGGGATCACACCGGAGAATGCGGCGGAGTTTTTGGATGCAGGGGCATCCCATGTAATAGTAACCTCCTATGTTTTTAAGGACGGCCGGATTCATTTTGAGAGACTTAAGAGGCTGGCAGAGACTGTCGGTCGGGAGCATTTGGTGCTGGATGTAAGCTGCAGACGCCGGGGAGATGATTATATTGTGGTGACCGACCGTTGGCAGAAGGAGACGGAGCAGAAGCTGGATGAAGATCTGCTTGAACTGTTGTCCGGGTACTGTGATGAGTTTCTGATCCACGCGGTGGATGTGGAGGGCAAGGCGAACGGTATTGAGAGGAACCTGGTGTCATCTCTGGGCAGCTGGCAGGGTATTCCCATCACTTACGCGGGAGGCGTGCACAGCTACGAGGATATCAGTCTCTTAAAGGATTTGGGCAAGGGACGCATGAATGTGACCGTGGGAAGCGCATTGGATCTGTTCGGCGGGAAACTTTCCTGGCGTAAAATTCAGGAAATGTGTAAATGATCAGCTTTCACATGTTAATGTGACAAGGTCTTTCCTGCAAAGTAAAAAAGCTGTCGTATGATACGGCAGCTTTTTAAATCGCTTGAGCATTTTGTCTGATAAGAAAGTGTAATTTAGTAATCTATTATAACTTGGTTACGTTAACAGCCTGAGGGCCCTTTTCTCCGGTCACTACTTCGTATTCAACAGCAGCGCCTTCTTCCAGAGTCTTGAAGCCTTCCATGTTCAGTCCACTGTAGTGAACGAAAACATCTTTGCCGGACTCATCAGAGATGAAGCCATAACCCTTCTGATTGTTAAACCACTTTACTGTACCTTTGTTCATTTTGTGATTCCTCCCGTAAAAATCAAATGCAATGTGTGTTGTTTACTCACAACGTATTTAGAATAACACAATGCTTTAAAAAAGTAAAGTGCTAAAATGAAAAGGATGCTTGAATTTTTAAGAGTGGTATGCTAGGGTAAGATTTAGAAGACATATTTTGCATGAAATATATGGTTGTATGGAACTTGTGAATAGAAAGGCGGAAGATACATATGAAAGGCACAATTAAAAAATGGTTAAATGAGATCTTTATTGACGGCCTGAGCGGTATGGCCCTGGGACTGTTCTCCACGTTGATCATCGGTACCATCATTGCGCAGATCGGTTCCCTGATCGGCGGCAGTGTGGGGAACTATCTGGTGGTAATCAGTAATGTGGCAAAGACGCTGACAGGTGCAGGTATCGGTGTGGGTGTAGCCTGCAAATTTAAAGAAGGTCCTCTGGTGACAGTATCAGCAGCTGTGGCCGGTATGATCGGTGCATTTCCTTCTGTGGCTGAAATGGAAAGTTATGCATTGGGCAAGCCGGGTGAACCGCTGGGAGCCTTTATTGCGGCCATTGTGGCCATTAAAATAGGACATCTGGTAGCCGGTAAGACCAAGGTAGACATTATTGTGACTCCTTTTGCGGCGATTTTGTCAGGAGCTGTAGTAGGCTTTGTGGCAGGACCTCCCATTACCGCTTTTATGAGCTGGCTGGGAGCGTTAGTTAATGTCAATGTAGAACAACATCCTGTGATCGGCGGAATCGTGGTGTCTGTATTGATGGGTATGATACTGACGGCACCCATCAGTTCGGCGGCTGTAGGCGTATCTATGAGTATCAGCGGTCTGGCGGCGGGTGCTGCTACCATTGGCTGCTGCTGTAACATGGTAGGATTTGCCGTAGCCAGCTATCGCGAAAATAAATTCGGAGGTCTGGTGGCTCAGGGGCTGGGCACTTCCATGCTCCAGGTTCCCAATATTGTCAGAAAGCCTGTTATCTGGCTGCCTGCTATTATTTCCAGTGCAGTCCTGGGGCCTATTGCGTCGGCTGTTCTGGGAATGACCAGTACACCTGTGGGCTCAGGTATGGGGTCTGCGGGATTGGTTGGCCAGTTTGCTGCGTATGCGTCCATGACAGAGGGCGGTATGGGCAGTGCCATGGCACTTTTGTTGATTTTGGTAATGCATTTTCTGCTGCCTGCAGCAGTTACATTGGCAGTATCCGAGCTGATGAGAAAGAAAGGCTGGATTGCTGAAGGGGATATGAAGCTGAAAATGTAGCTGAAAATGTAATCTGAAAAAAACATTGATGGAAAAGATTACCTGTGGTAAAATGAAATAGCTTACCGGAGGTAATTTTTATGTTAAGAATTAAGCACAAACACAATGCAGATCATGTAGTTATCGTTTCAACAGATGCGGCAGATCCTAATGTGAAGCAGTTTCGTATCAAACCCTGGGTACTTAAGGCGATCATTATTCTGTTATGTGTGGTCATCGGAGCCATGATCGGGTATCTGGTTTATGAGGAACAGTTCTGGAATGCTATGAGTACCAGAAACAAGGAGCTCCAGGAGGAAATCGTGCGTCTGGAGGGTGAACTGCTGGCTCTGGAGGAGGAAAAGGACAAGGTTGAGGATCATGTGGAAGAATTAAATGAGCAGATCGCGATTCTCAGTCAGACAGTCAACGAAAAGGTTGCAGTTGAAGAGGAACTGCGAGCCCAGTTGGAGGGACAGAGCATTCCTACAGAATTTCCACTTACCGGTTCTGCGGCTATGGCAATGGGGGTGAGCGAGCAGCCCCTTTGTATTTTTACGGCCTCAGTAGGTTCTACGGTTGTGGCGACAGCAGGCGGCTGCGTTACGGTTGTGAATGATGATGAAGATTATGGACACAGCGTCTGGGTGGATCATGGAAACGGTTATGTGACCATATACCGCAACAAGGGTGATGTGATTGTCAAGACAGGAGATTCCGTAGTGTGCGGAACTTCCCTTTTCCTGATCGGAGAGAACAATACAGAATTGGGATATCAGATGCAGAAAGACGGCGAATATATTGATCCTATGGATATGTTAGCGATAAATGGCTAAGGGAAAGGTACAAAAGCATGCTGAAAGGAAAAAAGACCAAGAAAGTTCAGATTACCACTTTGCTGGGCAGAGGTACGGAATTAAAAGGCGATCTGACCGTGGAGGGGTCTGCCAGAATAGATGGCCGGATTGATGGTGATGTGACTGTGAGCGGGTATCTGATCATTGGAACCGGTGCTATTGTTGTGGGAGATGTAAGGGCGCAGTCTGTTTTGATCGGAGGAGAAGTACAGGGTAATATCATAGCACCTGATAAGGCGGAGATTGCTTCTACAGCGAAAGTGCTGGGAAATATCGCTACCGGTGAGATCGTGATTGACGAACATGCCACCTTCCAGGGGAAATGCGACATGAATCAGGCGGTTCCCTATGAAAAAGAGAAAGAAAACTTTGAGAAGTCGATACGTGTAGGTAAAAAGAGTGCCAAGGCAGCGATTGCTGAAGCGCTGAAAGAGATGAAGTTGGAAGAGGCAAGACTGGAAGAGGAAGCCGTGAAAGAAGATGAGCAAGAGGCAGGTCAAATTTGACCTGCCTCTTTTCACTACTTTTTGTTGATCCTTTGGAAAACCATTTCATAACCATCATTGCCGTAATTCAGGGAACGATTTACTCTGCTGATTGTGGCGGTGGAGGCACCGGTCTTTTCTGCAATCTCAAGATAGGTCTTGCGATCCTTGAGCATGGATGCTACCTCAAAGCGCTGGGATAATGATAACAATTCATTAACAGTGCAGATATCTTCGAAGAAAATATAACATTCTTCGCGATTTTGGAGACTCAGAATAGCGTCAAACAGATAGTCAACAGCTTCCGTTTTGATTTTTTTGTTCATAAGGAATACCTCTCTGTCACTTTTATACTGTAAAATTTCACAGTTTAACTTTTAACCATATTACCATATTAAAGTTATAAAGTAAAGTTTAACTTGCGACAAATCACTAAATTTTGTATAATGGTTGATATGTAGTATTGAATACTATATAATAAAAGAAATACACGTGAACAGTGCCCGGTGTTATCCGGAAGGGAGAAATGTCGTATGACGATTAATACGGAAGATTTATTAAACAGTATAATGGAGAGTCTTGACCGTGTGGAATATATCAAAGCGGAGGACATTCCCAATATTGATCTGTATATGGATCAGGTCACCACTTTTATGGACAGTAAGTTACAGGCAAGCCTGCGACACCCCAATGAGGATAAAATCCTGACCAAGACCATGATCAACAATTATGCCAAGAATGATCTGCTGCCGCCTCCGATAAAGAAGAAGTATTCCAAGGAACATGTTCTTCTTCTCATCTTTATTTATTATTACAAGGGATTTTTGTCCATCAGTGACATCCAGACCCTGCTGAAGCCTATTACCGAAATGTATTTTCAGAATGGACAGGATTTCAATCTGGAGAGCATCTATAAGGAAGTATTCAGCATGGAAAAGGAGCAGATCGAGTATTTAAAGGCTGATGTAATGCAGAAATACCAGAGAGCTGAGCAGACTTTTGAAGGTGTGCCTCAGGAAGACAGGGAGTTTTTGCAGAAGTTTTCCTTTATCTGTCTGCTGAGCGTAGATGTGTATATCAAGAAAATGATCATTGAAAAGTTGATTGATGATCTGAAGAAATGACAAGATATTTAAGCAGAATTATAAAAGCTCCGGCATCGGCAATGTAAGTCTGATATGTACCCAGAATCCTGGACACATTGATTTTATGAATTAAGCACAACAAGCCATGGATGTTTCCCTGTATTTTACAGGGGGCATCCATTTTGTTTTTGCCTGAATTCTTTTATTGTTATA
>SVFF01000001.1 GCA_015057005.1 Lachnospiraceae bacterium
AAGGGTGGATAACTATCATCTGGGCCCCAAGCCATGAAGAATGTTTCATACTTCTAATAATGTCATCAAAACGCTGTTTTGTTTTTTCTTTATCTGTAAATGAGGATGCAAAAGGTGCATGCGTCTGTGCAAAGCCAATGTAACTCCTCTCTTTTCGATTCTTTCGTAGAATGAATATCTTTATCCACTAAGAATGGGAACGCAAATAAAAATACAATCCCCAATCCTGATCATTTGCATACACATCATAGTAACCACCTTCTACACCATTTACCGTAACCGGATACACATAAGCGCAAGCTGCACTACCATCCGCTTTAAACATGCTGAGCACACCTCTGTAAGCCGCCTCCGCCTTATAAACATACTCCTCACTGCCAAAAAGCTCTGCACATTCTCTGTATGCATGAGCTGTCAAATCACTCCAGTAATGAGGATAGGTATCACCGTAGAGACGCTTTTTCCCAAACCAATAACCATCCCAATGACGCAACGCGACCTCATACATATGGTAATCCGGCTGGGTACCATTAAACAGTTCTAATACTGCCATCTGCTTTTTGCCTGCTTCCAGATACTTTTTCTCCCCTGTCACTTTGTACATCTGTAACAACAAATTTGTTGCAGGTGCCACAATACTCTGCTCATAGTTCACTTCATGAGCAGGGTAATTGGTTCCTGTTTCTGCCACAAAATCACAATGAGTTCTAAAATATGTAAGTAGTTCTTGGTACTCCTCTTCCATTCCTGCCCGATCCAATTCACAGCAGATGCGCTCCAAAGGAATTTCAATAGCATAGAAATGCGCTCCACCCTGTTCATAGAAGGATTTCATAATCCTGTATGCACATTCCAGCATATCCTGCTTTCCCCAAAGCGTGTACTGCTCCAGATAGAAAAGACTCATCCAGGGATAATTATACAAACGCTTGTAAGAGTCATCTCTTTGATAATCATTGAATACCCTTCCGGTCTCTTTCTCCAAAAGTTCCCTCTCCACATAAGTAATATACTTTTTCAGGCTTTCCTCTAAATAGACATCCTCTTTCTGCTGAAGATATTTTGTCATTAAAATACCCATACCGACACGCTCTCGCCCGCCATTATAATCATTTTTCGATTCGTAATAAATATGTCCTTCTTCCGTATCATAAATCAAATAAGCACCATCCAAACGGCTGAGAGAATTATGATACTGCTGTTTTTCTGCCAAATAGTAACATCTTGCCTTTATCAATTCCATCATGGTAGGCTGTACTAAAATATTACAGTGGGTCTTGACACCTTTTACACAAATTTGATAACAGTACTCGCCCGGTTCGACAGGTGTTTCATTAACCTTAATTAAACCATTGTCACAACTAAAATCTACTGCCATTCCACCTCTCATAATTTCCACATCATTGGGATGAAATACAAAGGCCGGCTCAATTTCTAAAGAAATCTGTTCATCTGCAAATACAGTAAACTGATTTGCAGACACTCGGATATATTTCGGATTATATACAGGCAATTGTCTATAAAAATCTTCCTTTCCGTTGTGCGTAAACAATACCCAGCTGATTTGAAAGCTCTCTCCGGGCGTCAGTGTAATCGGTACCGGATGAAGCAAAAAATCACCTCTATCATTGCTCATCTTTGCAAAATCACGTTCCACACTGTATCCACCGATACTTCCCTCAGTTACCACCATACCCAAGTGGGGCGCATCCCCACCCATACGAAGGGCCATCACATAGGTTATCTCTTCTCCGCACCAGATATGCGCATGGCATCTATTGGTCATACAGGTCTCAGAATCCTTGTAATCATCATTGAAAGTCGTATAAATCCCAATATCTTTTAGGGAAGTAAAAATATCGTGCGCCGTCACATTAGTAAATGTATAAGTTTCATATATATCTCCGTCTACTTTTTCAGACTGCACCGCAACCTCAATTCCCTTCGGAACACGAACTGTTCCCCATTCCACAGTACCTTCCACCCAGTTCATTTGATACTTGTCATTCTCTAAAATCAATGATTTCATTTATTATGCTCCCTTCCGCAATCATGCTATTACCGGTTACTTATCCGCTATTCTATATACTATCCAATTTCATTATAGAAATAAAAAAAAAACAACACAACAAAAAATAAACTGATATTGAACAAAGTTCAAAAACCGGTTTACCAATTCTATATATATGTCCATTGATCTCTGGCTATTTTCCGAGCATCCTTTGGTGTAACACCCATATTTCGCTTAAACACGCGATTAAAATAAATTACTGTATCAAATCCACACCGCATACTGACTTCATGAATCGAAAGTTCCGTTTCCTGCAATAACTTATAGGCTTCCTCAACCTTTAGACGATTAATATATTCTACAATAGTTAGCCCTGTCTGCTTCCTAAAAATCCTACACAAGTAGCTTTTACTGACTCTAAAATATGTCGTCAGCTCCTCCAGACTATGAATCTCCTTATAATGTTCCTGCAAATAATTGCTAATAGGAGAAGCATCTGATTCAGCAGATGCCTTTCTCGCCATGTCAGTTGCACTTTGAAACTCTTCTAAAATTTTTGCCAGGCTCAAAAGATACTCTTTCTTTTGAATCTTTCCTTTTATTACTTTCTCCGCGTTGCACCAAAGTTCCTTCAGATACATTTCCGGCAGCGATATAACCGGCTGAATAAAGCACTGCAACACTTCCGTCCGTTCCCGGCTACTTAACTGCTCATCCAAATATCCCTTGGAAAACTCTACACAGATACCGCTATAGGGTGTATTTCCGAAACTTCTATGAGGAATATGAGGGCGGATCATTGCCACATCTCCGGGTGATGTATGATATAGCTTACTACCGATGAAAATGTTACGTTCCCTGAATTTAAAATGTAAATCTCATAAACATTATGCGCATGATAGGTTGGAAAACTACATGTCGGCAACAACGTTTCTACTGATATAAATATATCATCCGCTAAAGTAGATTGATTTACTTTCATCGGCAGACTCCTTTCACATATGTTGACATGCACAAAATATAACTTAAAATTTCAATATAGTAAACAAGTGCCTACGGCACTCTCAACTCCCCTACCCCCTCATTCATGAGGGGAAGTTCTTTTCTTTGCCTTACTTTATTGTAAACTTCTATCATGAATATTTTACAATCCATTTTTACCGACTATTACGAACATATCGTTTATGAACTACATCCTCGTCCTGCCGTCATTGAAAATGTCGACAAGATGATTCATTGTGGTGACCCTTCTCACGGCAGCGCCATGTATGCCTGTTCTCATTGCGGAAATCTTAAATTCGTTCCTTTCCGCTGCAAGAGCCGTTTCTGCCCTTCTTGCGGCAACAAATACAATGTCTAAGTTAATAGACATCTTTTTCACAACAAAAAATTCGAATTTATCGCACAAGTTCATTTTAGCATTCTGTAACCAAAAAAGAAACTATCAAACCTGCATTTTCTCCCTCTTGATTGCGTCCTTTAAGGCCTATTAGGCAAACCATCTACAAAAAATCTACAAAATCTCTACAAATCCTCTACACTACCCCATTGTATTCCTTTTTTGAATGTTTTATAGTTATGATAAGCAATCGAGTAGGAAATTTTCTGCCCGATTGTTTTCTTTTGCAACAAAACCTGTTCACTATGAGGAATTAGAAAACTTGTACAAAAAAGCACAAGTGTCCATAAGGTGTCCATAAAGTGTCCATAAGGTGTCCATTGCAAGAAAAATTGGATCTGCTGATAGGGTCTCGAAAGAAAATGACGGAAGCAGAGACCGAAGAATCCCTTAGCTTTAGATAAGGGCGCAACTATACACCGCCTATAACAGTGTGTTGCGTTCTGTCGAAAGTTCCTTGCAGGAAGCTGATGATCTGAGCAAAAACTCTTCCTCAATCATCCAGGGGAAGTAATACTTCCCCTGCGCCGGCCCTGCCAGCTACCCCTTTTTCTACACTTCCGCAAAAACAGGTGCGATAAGTAATGATGAATATTTAAACCTTATAAGGACTGTGGTAAAATGAAGACAGTAACAATTTTGAATTTTACGGAGTGTTGATATGACAAATAATAAAATATATAAGATGTCCTTTTCAAAGGTTTATCCTCTTCTTATTGTAAAGGCTGAGAAAAAGGGCCGAACAAGAGACGAAATAGATGAGATTACCTGTTGGTTGACGGGATATAGTAAAAAGCAGGTGGCAGATTATTTGGTAAATGACATTGCATATGGTGATTTTTTCTTGAATGCACCAGGACCTAATCCTAATCGTAAAATGATTACTGGAAAAATTTGCGGCGTTCGTGTGGAAGAAATTGAAGATCCATTGATGCAGGAAATACGTTATCTCGATAAATTAGTAGATGAATTGGCAAAAGGAAAATCGATAGAGAAAATATTGAGAAAGTGATAATTGCTATTGAGGAGGATTTAGTATGTGGACTTGTCCAAAATGCGGAAGAGAATTTAAAAGAACAAACCAAGGTCATTATTGTGGCAAGGCTCCTGAAAGTGTAGATGAATATATTGAACTACAGGCTGCAGAAGCACAGGCATATATTACTGAACTGAGAAAGCTAATTGCACGCTGTGTTCCCGATGTAAAAGAAAGAATAGCTTGGAGCATGCCATTTTTTGAAAAGGATAACTGCAGCATATCTTTTGCTGTTTGCAAAAACCATATCAGCCTTTATATCGACCAGACAATTATTGAAAAAATGAAGCCACAGCTGAATGAATTTGCAATCAATAAAAATGCGATTTATCCGACCTACGACAAGGCATTACCAATCCATGTGATTGAAGATATTGTAAAACAATGCTTTGAATCAGTTAGATATTTGAATTTGTAAGAATCATGCGAAATTCCACGTGAATTCTCCCAATAGGGGATGTTGTTTTACCACAAAAAAGAGTATTCTTTCATTACAAACAACAAATGGAGGGTAACGAAATGAATCAATTGGTAACAGGAAAGTTTATATCTCAAAAAAGAAAAGAGAAGAATTTAACACAGGAACAGTTAGCTGAAAAGCTAGGCGTATCTAATAAGACAGTTTCTAAATGGGAAACAGGTAAATGTATGCCCGATTATTCTGTCGTTAAAAACTTATGTGAAGAATTGGGAATCACAATCGCAGAGTTAATGGATGGCGAATGTGCCGAGGAGCGAAGCGTTCGTGCATATGATGATGAGCAGATTATGGATTTGCTAAAGAGAACACAGGAACTGGAAAAACAAAAGAACTTGCTTTATGGAATCTTACTTATTGTGATGGGAATTGCCCTGCAGGCACTTTCTCATACATTGGGCGGCTCCAATGTAAAAGACTTTTTTTCTGGACTTCTGCTAGGAATATCAATCGCCGAAATGCTGGTTGGTGTTTATGTAGTTGGGAAAAGTATAACAACTCGATAATTCCAATTTGTAGCGCTACACCCAGCTAACCACATATCAAAAACTTAATAACCACCGCAAACCAGCGGTACAAATAGCAGGAATCTGTAAAAAGATATCCTGCTATTTTTATGCCCAAAAATAAGCGAAAGGAGGTGAAAACAATGCCTAACCCACATTTTGATATTACGATCACTAAACGAAGCGAAGGAAAATCCGCAGTCGCCGGAGCCGCCTACATAAGCGGCACAAAATTATTTTCCGAGTATGACCAGAAGAACAAAGATTACAGCAAACGGTCCGATGTGGTCTACACACAGATCCTGCTTCCTGCAAATGCTCCGCCGGAGTATGCCGACAGGGAAACCCTCTGGAACGCAGTCGAGGAAGTGGAAAAACAATGGAACTCCCAGCTGGCCAGACGTTTTGTGCTTGCACTGCCCAGGGAAGTTCCCCTGGAACTGTGTCCACAGCTCGTCACCGAATACTGTGAAGAACACTTTGTATCCAAAGGGATGTGCTGCGACCTGGCGATCCATAACCCACACCCGCCCGGACACAATCCCCACTGTCATGTGATGCTGACCATGAGAGCCTTGGATGAAAACGGCAAGTGGCTTCCCAAGAGCCGCAAGGTTTACGATCTTGATGAAAACGGTGAGCGCATCCGGCTGCCCTCCGGCAACTGGAAGTGTCACAAGGAAAATACCGTAGACTGGAACGAACAGTATCACGGCGAAGAATGGAGACATGGCTGGGAAGTGATCCAAAACCGCTACCTGGAAATGGCAGGCAGCATGGAACGGGTGGATCTTCGCTCTTATGAGAAGCAGGGCCTGGACATCATTCCCACTGTTCATCTGGGGCCTGCAGCCACACAGATGGAACGCCGCGGCATCCGTACCAATATCGGAAACTTAAACCGGGATATCCGTGCTGCCAACCGCATGATGAACTCAATCCGCGAGACCATCGAAAGCCTGCGTCAGTGGATCCCAGAACTTCTGGAGATCAGCAGGGAGCTCTTTGCCAAAGAGGAAGCCTTAAGTGCTTCCCCTAACCTTGTGACTCTCCTCATGGACTACATGGAACTTCGAAAATCACAGCGCAGCGGTTGGTCAGTGTATGGTCAGCAAAAGGGAACTGCAGATGACTTAAAAGCAGTCTCTCAAGCCATGCTCTATTTACAAGAGCATGATCTCTCTACCCTGGAAGATCTGGATGCAGCACTGCTTGATGTGCGCACCAGGGCTAAGGAGTTCAGTGCTGCCATGAAAAAAGCAGAGAAACGGATGCAGCTCATATCGGGTATCCAGGACGCAGTAAACGACTGCAGAGCCCACCAGGCCGTCCACGACAGGTATATCCGCATTGGCTGGAAGACCAGACAGGCTGCCTTTGCAGAGGCCCACAAGGACGAATTGGACAGCTACAACAAAGCTTACCGGTATCTGAAAAAGCACGGCGCTGACTTGAACGTTGACCTGAAAGCCTTGGAAAAAGAGTATGACAGTCTGAAGGCCCTGCATGCTAGGAAGTCCACTGAGCTTGCCGCCGTCAAAGAAGAACTGCAGCCCATGAAGGAGATCCGTTTCTGGATCGGTAAGGTCCTCTCCCGGGAAGAATCCGTGATTGCAAAGGAACCGGAACCCAAACACTCCATCAAAGAGCATATGAGATTTTTACAGGAACACAATCAACAAACACCGGAGCAAAAGACTCCGAACATGAAAAAACAGAACAGGGAACACTGATGAGCACTTGCATTTTCACATTGAAAATGTCAGGTGCTTTTTTGTTCCCCGAAAGGAGAAAAAATGAACACATTTGAAGAAGTAAAAAGAACTGTCACCGCAAGGCAGGCAGCCGAGCGGTATGGCATCAGGGTGAACAGACACGGCATGGCCCTCTGTCCCTTCCACAATGACAAGCATCCCAGCCTGAAGGTGGACAAACGCTACCACTGTTTTGCCTGCCAGGCAGGCGGAGATGTGATCGACCTGGTGGCAGGTCTGTACGGATTACCCCTAAAAGAAGCTGCCCTAAAGCTTGCAGGGGACTTCGGAATCCTGGTTGTCACCGATGCAACCTCACCACAAGATCAGGCATTTAGATATGCAAAAGCCACACCCAGAATGGCAGAACCTCCTGAACAGGTGCTCCTGAGAGCAACACTGCCCTGCTTCCACTCGCTGGCAGAGTACTATCACCTACTGCAGTACTGGCAGGAACATCTTGCCCCTAAAACACAGGACTGCGAATGGGATCCCCGCTTTATAGAGGCCTTGCAGAAGAAAAGCTACATAGAATACCTTCTGGACACCCTGCTTTGGGGGCCCGAAGCGGAAAAGATTTCACTGCTTAAAGATCACGGGAAGGGGGTGAGCGAACATGCCAAACGGATTACAGAACACCGCAAAAATGATCCCGGAAGAAGTTCGGACTTTTATGGACTGTACAGAGAAAGGTACCGTGAAGAACACCCTCCAAAACTGTATCATTGCCCTGCAGAATGATGACAAACTCCGTGACCTGATCCGCTACAACCGCTTTACGGGGCGGATCGATGTCACAGAAAAAAACTGGTGGGACAAGGAAGGTACCGTTTTGAATGATACTGATCTGAATTACCTGTTATTGTATCTGGAACAACATTACGGGCTCACCTGCGATAAAAAGGTACAAAGGGCTATCAGTATCGTTGCCGATCAGAATAAGTACCACCCCATCTGTGATTACCTGAACCTCCTGCAATGGGACGGACAGCCAAGGATCAAATACGTACTGCACCATTTCCTCGGCACGGAAGTCAACGATTACACCCATGCAGCCATGCAGGTATTCCTCTTGGGAGCCATCAATCGTGTCTTTGAGCCCGGTTATAAATTTGACACTATGCTCTGTCTGGTAGGCGGTCAGGGCGCAGGAAAGTCCACCTTCTTTAGGTTCCTGGCAATGAAAGATGACTGGTTCTCCGATGACTTAAAAAAGCTGGATGACGAAAATGTCTACCGCAAGATACAGGGACATCTGATCATTGAGATGTCAGAGATGATCGCCACTGCAAACGCCAAAAGTATTGAAGAGATCAAATCCTTCATAAGCCGTGACAAGGATACCTATAAGGTCCCCTACGAAGTACATCCCATGGACAGACCCAGACAGTGTGTATTTGGAGGCACTTCCAACGCCCTGGACTTCCTGCCCCTGGACCGTACAGGCAACCGAAGGTTTTTTCCCATCATGGTGGAACCGGGCAATGCAGAAGTACACATTCTGGAAGATGAAGACGCTTCAAGGGCATACATAGAGCAGGTATGGGCAGAAGCCATGGACAGCTATCGGAAAGGTAACCGTGAAACGGTTCTTTCCAAGGAAAATGAAAAGTACCTGAAAGAATTCCAAAAGCAGTTCATGCCGGAGGACACCATAGCAGGCATGCTGCAGGCATATCTGGATAACTATGAAGGTGACATTGTCTGTTCCAAACAGCTGTACAAAGAAGCTCTGAATCACCCTTATGATGAGCCAAAGAGCTGGGAACTTCGGGAGATCAACAACATCATGAACACCGTGATCACCGGGTGGAAAGCCTTTGTAAATCCCAGGAATTTTGGTGTGTATGGCAGACAGCGCGGGTGGGAACGTGACAACAAAGTCCCTGCAACGAACGAAAAAAGCGGGGAAGAATTTCTTACTCCCACCGCGGAAGTTGCCGAGCAGATCACGTTTATGTTTGAAAATTAGGCCATTGTTGTCGGTTTTGTGCCGCATTGTTGCCGGCTTCGTTGTCATGGGAAATCCTTTATTTATGGGGCTTTCCCTACCCCTGACAACGAAAACAACAAATATTAATAAAAAGAATAAGAATATAGTAAATACATAATAACTAAGCCCTTCGGGAAAGTATGACAGTCTTTTTACGTCCGTTGCCGGACTTTGTTGTCACCCTTCCTTGTCGGGCTTTTTTCATGGGGAGAAAGGAGGGTCAAAACATCCCCGCAGCAAAGCTTCTTCTGGAGTACAGAGGGAGCTATTTAGTTGTAAAATTAGAAGAAATAGATGAGAAAGGGTAAAACATATGAACAATTAAACAAAACCGTGGATACGAACCCACAAAATACTTTAACAAAAGAAGAAATATTGAATTACGCACTTAATAATGGTATGCTGGATTTGGCACTTATACAGGCACAAGAACAAATGCAAAAAAGAAAGGAAATACTGAATAATCACCCTTACGAAATTTATCAAGGAAAAGATCAGAAGTGGTATACATATTTACCTGATAAGACTAAGGGAAGACTCAAAAAAAAGAGAAATAGCAAGAAAGAAATTGAAGCATTAGTAATTGACTTCTGGTCTGAAAAATTGAAAGATCCTACAGTAGCCGATGTGTTCACAGAGTGGGTTGAGCGTAAATTAGAGGTTGGCGATATTGGCAAAGCAACATACGATCGCTATCTTATTGATTTTAATCGCTTTTTTACCGAGTTTGGCAAAAAGAAGATTAAAGAAGTGACTCCTGCAGACATATCAGATTTTGCCAAACATTCAGTCAAAAAATTTGGATTAACCAACAAAGCTTACAGCAATCTTCGTACCTTATTGTTCGGAATTTTCAAACGAGCATTCACAAACGGATACGTAACATTCAGTATCACAAATGTCGTAAAAGATATTGAATTTTCACGCAAAGCTTTTGCTCGCAATGACAAAGAAGATTGGAAAGAAGTTTTTATGGAAGACGAACTTCCACTCTTTATAGACTATCTTGTGTCCCATCAAGATATTTTAAATCTCGGGCTCCTATTAATGGTAGTAACCGGTCTGCGTGTTGGCGAGCTTGTCGCTATTGAATTTTCTGATATTGAAAACAATGTGATTTATGTGAATAAGATGGAGACACGCTACAAAGATCCTGTAAGTGGAAAAACGATTTTTGAAGTCGTAAACGACACAAAATCAGAAGCAGGAACCAGGGAAGTTATCATTCCGGATGATTATCTATGGGTTATTAAAAAAATGCGTATTTTGAATCCTTGGGGGCCTTATTTATTGATGAAAGATGGTGTACGAGTAAAAACATACACTCTTCGAAAACGCCAGAAATTCGTGTGTGATAAAACAGGCATTTATCCCAAATCACCGCACAAATCAAGAAAGACATATGGAACTATTCTGTTAGACAATCAAGTTCCAACAGCTATGATCCTTCAGCAAATGGGTCATACGGAGATTCTTACCACCGAGAAGCATTATCACAGAAATAGGAAAAGAACTGAAGCCAAATCTAGGATAATCAGCACCATCCCCGACTTAGCAGCTCAATAATTAGGAATCATTATTATTTGAGTACCTATTTGAGTACCTTTAATTTTAGGCAACAAAAAAACCCTTGAAAATCAAGGGTTTCCAGAGCTGCTGACGGGAATCGGACCCGTGACCTCCGCACTACCAATGCGACGCTCTACCGACTGAGCCACAGCAGCATCTTGTTGTGATCGCTCTCGCAATCGACTTGTTCATAATACCAAAGCTCTCACCATTTGTCAACAGGAAAATATAATTTTTTTAAAATAATTTTTTATATTTTTTCTACTGTTACTATTTTCACGTTTTCTTGCACAACTTCGGCGTTTATGAGGATGCCGATATTACCGGGGCGGCGCGCAGCGCGCCGCCCCAAACACTCTCTTTAGTCTTCTTCCGGTAATTCCGCTTTTTTCTTACGTCTTCCTCCGGTAAAACTATCGTAGATACAAGGAATCCCGATCAGTGTCAGCAGAGTACCGTATACCAGACCACCGATAGTCACCAACGCCATAGGCTTTGCAAGTTCTGAACCCATGTCATTGCTGAATACCATGGTACCCAGAGCCAAGATGGTCGTCAGGGCAGTCATCAGTACGGGACGCAGTCTTGTGCGGCCTGCAGTCAGGATGGCCTCGCGCTTCTCCATACCATTCTCACGCAGCTGATTCATATAGTCTATCAATACGATACCGTTGTTTACAATAACACCTGACAACATGATGAAACCGATCATGGCTATAACACTGATCTCACTGTCCGCAAAGAACAATGCCAGGAAACCGCCTGTAAATGCCAGGGGGATGGTAAACATGATGATGAAGGGTGACAACAGGGACTGGAACTGGGCCACCATGATCAGGTACATGAACACGATTGCCAAAAGCAACATCAGCACCAGCTGTCCCATAGCCTCATTGATAGTCTCATTTTCACCGGAGAACACCAGGCGGTATCCTGCGGGAATGTCATACAGTTCAAGGCGTTCCTCCACCTCTGACGCTACCAGACCGATATTGTAGCCCTCTGCAATGCCAGCCGTTACTGCCACATATCTGGTCTGATCGGCACGGTTGATGGCGCTCATCGCCATGGTGTCTTCAAATGTTGCGATATCGGAAAGGGGAATCTCCACACTCTCACCGTTCTCATCCGTTCCGGTGATAGGCATATCCTTTACCAATTCTCTGGTGAGTTCGATATCGTTTCCGCTCATGACATAAACAGCATAATCCTTATCTGCTGCTACCAATGTAGTAGCGGTTGTCGCCTCCGCAAGTCTGCTTGCCATTTGAGTGAATACTTGTGCAACAGTCAAACCGTAGCCGATCGCTTCCTCACGGTCAATAGTGATGCGAAGTTCCTCATCAGACTCGCCCAGACCATTGTTGACCTGAGTGGTACCTTCCACAGTCTCCAATACTGCCGCCACTTCCTCCGCAATGGATCGCAAAGTATCCAAGTCACGGCCGCGGACCTGAATGGTAATACCACTGCCGCCCAGAGCACTCATATCCATGCTGGAGGTGTTCACTGTGATCTCTGCAGGCAAGTCAGCAGTTTTCTCCAGGATCACATCTGCAATTTCCTCATTGGTCATGTTCTTGTCTTCTCTGGTCACCACGTAAATGCTGGTAGCATTGGAAGCACTGTCGCCTCCGCCCAGCAGGCTCATAGAAGAGGATGCCGCCATAGCACCTACATTTTCCACGTCTTCGATCTCAAACAGTCTTTCCACTACCCGGTCGGTCACCTCTCCGGTTTCCTTCAAAGTAGCTTCCTCGCCCAGCGCTACATTTACCGTCAGCTGGGTGGAGTCCATATCTCCCATAAAGCCGGTACCCTTGCTGAAAGAAGCAGCCATACTGACTATCAACAGCACAAACACCAGAATATAAACAAGCGGCTTAACCTTAAGGGCTCCTTTCAGCATCTTTTCATACAGATTCAGAAGCCCTGTGTAGAAACGGCTGTCTTTCTGAACCTTGGTCTTGGAAAGCAACCTGGATGCCATGGCAGGCACAACAGTCAGCGCTATCAGCAGACTGGCCAGCAGGGAATATGCCAAGGTCAAGCCCATATCCACAAAGAGCTGTCTGGTAATACCCTCCGTAAAGACGATGGGCAGGAATACGCAGATAGTGGTCAGGGTAGATGCCGCAATCGCACCTGCTACTTCCTTTGCACCCTCGATGGCGGCCTCCCGCACAGAAACACCTTCGCTGCGCAGTCTGTAAATATTTTCGATTACAACGATGGAGTTATCCACCAGCATACCGATGGCCAGTGCCAGACCTGACAGGGAAATAATATTCAGGGTCACGCCGCTGAAGTACATGCACACAATAGCGGTTACCAAGCTGATAGGAATAGAGCAGGCAATTACAAAAGTGGGCTTCCAGTCCTTTAAGAATACCAGCAGGATCAAGATTGCCAACAGACCACCCCACAGCAAATTACTAATAATGGAATCCATGACCAGATCAATATAGATGCCCTGGTCCATCAGGGTGATAATGCTCAGGTCGTCATTCTCTTCCATCAATTCTTCAAAACGCTCATTCAATCGGTCAGAAACATCGCCTGTGGAGTAGCCGGTCTGTTTCTGGATCGTCAGCATCACACCGGCACTGCCGTTTACATTGGTATAAAAAGTATCGGAATTATCAGTATAAAAAACATCAGCAACATCACCCAGGGTGATCACGGGCACGCCGTCCATGTGCAGATCCATCAGGGGCATAGCCTGCATTTCCTCTATAGTTGCAGGTTTGTCGCCCACGCGGACCATGTAATCGACGCCGTCCTCGGTCACATAACCGGCAGGCATGGAGAAGTTCTGGGCAGTCAGCAGTCCCTTAACGGTGTCTACTGTCAAAATATTATTCATATCAGCCTGCTCGTAAGCAGTCTCCTTGGCATCAGCCAGCTGTTTCTCACCATCGGCCAACTGTTCTTCCGCATCTGCGATCTGATCCCAACCGGATTCCAACTGCTCTTTGGCAGTCTTTAACTGTTCCTTAGCCGCATCCAGCTGAGCCTGTGCCTGGGACATCTGATACTCACCCATAGTAATCTGGGTGCTTGCATTGGCAAATTCCACGGCAGCTGTCAGGTTGCCCTTTTCCACCTCGATCAAACCGGCATTTACGGTCTCCAGCTGCTTATCCAAAGAGGCAATTGTCCCATTGGTCATCTGGGCATATGCTTCATATCCCAGTCCACTGGTACGGACATTCAGTGCATTTGCCAGATTTTCCTTCTGGGTATTCAGCGCCGCATCCGCAGCTGTGCAGATGCCGGTGAGCATTCCCTCTACCTGAGCTGCCTCCATAGGGTTCAAAGATGCCCAGTCCATGGCAGCAAGACCATCCAGCATTCCCTGCAGGGCAGTACTCTGGGCTCCCATCTGGGTAATCATACTATTACCCAAAAATCCGGTCTTCATGGCATCAATTCCGGCTTTTGCCTGGGCTGCTGCAGCTTCCCCGCCGGATACTGATACAGCGGCCGCATACGCAGTATACGCCTGCTTGTAATTAGTGGGCAATCCACTGATGGATGCCTGCGCGGCCTCCAATTCTTTCACGCTGGTATCCAGCTGTTTGGCTGTAGTGAGTTCTGCAGTCAGATGCATCTTGGTGGCTTCCAGATCGGCTTTTGCCGTCAAAAGCTGGGTCTTTGTGGACGCAAGGTTAGCTGCCGTCTCAGACTTGGTGCTCTCCAGTGCAGTCTTGCCGTCAGCAAGCTCAGCCTTGCCCTTATCCAGCTCCACTTGACCGTCAGCCAGTTCCTTCTGGCCGTCGGCTATATCCTTCTGGCCTTTTATCAGCTCCTGTTTGCTGTCCTCCAGAGCCTCACGTCCATCGGCAAGCTCCTCTTCCGCTTCCTTCATCTTGTCATCAATGGCAGCAAAAATCTTTTCGTTTACTTCGTCAATCTTCTCCTGGCGGATAATGACATTGACGCTCTCCTCCAAAAGTCCGGTGGCACTGACGCTGGCAGCACCTTCCACACTTTCCAGTTCCGGTACTACCATGTCCTTCACATGCGTACTGATCTGTGCTTCGTCCATGCCCTCCACACCTACCGCGGCAATCATGACAGGCAGCATGTCAGGGTTTAATTTCATGATCACGGGATTCCCCACTGTATCATCCCAATAGGACTTGATCTGATCCAGGGTCTCCCGGATTTCAAGAGAGATACCATTCATATCTGCAGACTGGGAAAACTCCATGATCACCATGGAATAGCTCTCCCCGGACACAGAACTGATACTCTCAATATTGCTCACGGTAGCCATGCTGGCCTCAATAGGCTGGGTCACCACCATTTCTACAGTTTCCGGATTGGCACCCGGATAGGTGGTCATGACCAACACATAGGGCAGGCTGATATTCGGCAGCAGATCTGCAGTCATCTTGGTAAATGATACTACGCCCAACACAATGGCCAGCACCACGCCTACCAGCACAGTATAAGACTTTTTAACACTGAATTTGGATAACATCTGATAACTCCTCTTGTTTTTTTCTTCTTTCCGGTCACTCAATTATTCTTGCATGTGTTGATTATACGCTCCTATTTCTATTCGCGTCAATAAAAGTACCGTTCCAAAAATATAAAAAAAAAATAAAGAATCCGGTCATCATCTCTCGACAACCGGACTCTCTGTTTTTCCTCTAAATTATCACAATAATTTCTTTATTTTGCTCTTTAATCTCTGCAGTGCATTGTCTGCAGACTTTTCATCCCGACCGAGCACCTTGGCAATCTGAGTGTAACTCATGCCGGTCATGTACAGATCCAGCACCTGCTTTTCAAATCCTGAAAGTTCCTTTTCAATCACAGATTCCAAATAATTGACCCGTTCCTTGTCCAGAAACAATTCCTCCGGATTCAGCTCCGTGCGGTCCGCCAGCGCTTCCAGCAGTGTGCGTTCCTCACTCTCTTCCTTACCGGAATCATTGGCATTCAGGGAAATATAGGAATTCAGCGGTATGTGCTTCTGGCGTTTGGCCGCCTGCACCGCCGTGTACATCTGCCTGCTGATGCACAGATCCGCAAATGTATAGAAGCTGGCATCCCGGCCACTGTCATAATCCCGCACCGCCTTAAACAACCCGATCATCCCCTCCTGGATCAGATCTTCATTGTCCGCTCCCAAAATGTACATGGATTTAGCCTTACTGCGCACGAGCTTCTTGTACTTATCGCAAATATGATCCATGATGGCTTCTTCACCGTTTCGCAGACGATCGATCAATTCTTCGTCTGTGATATTTTCATATACAGAATAATCTCCGGACATAATCTTAACCTAATCTCTGACGCACAATCTCATACGCCAGCACGCCTGCTGCCACAGATGCATTCAGGGAATCAATATCACCCTTCATGGGAATGGATGCCACCATATCACATTTTTCCTTGACCAGACGCCCTACGCCTTCACCTTCATTGCCTATTACCAGACCGATAGGTCCCTTCAGATCCAGCTGGTACATGGTGGTGCCGCCCATATCGGCACAGACAAACCACAGACCCTCTTTTTTCAGGTCTTCAATGGTCTTGGCCATGTTGGTCACCTTTGCCACGGGAGTGTAATTTAAAGCTCCTGCGGAAGTCCTTGCCACAGTTGCAGTCAGACCTGCCGCCCTGTTCTTTGGAATGATCACACCGTGGGCTCCTGCCAGATTGGCGGTACGGATGATAGCTCCCAGATTATGGGGATCTTCAATATTATCCAGCAGGAAAATAAAAGGCGCTTCTCCTTTTTCTCTTGCTGCATTCAAAATATCCTCTACCTCAGCATACTCATATGCTGCCGCATAGGCGATAACCCCCTGGTGCTTACCGGTCTCGGACATCTGATCCAGACGCTCCTTGGGCACAAATTTCACCAATGTGTCATGTTTTTTTGCTTCTCTCTTGATGGTCATAATGGGACCGTCCTGACAACCATCCAAAATAAAGATCTTGTCGATGGGCTTGCCGGAGCGATATGCCTCAATGACCGCATTTCTTCCTTCTATGGTAAACTCCTGATATGCCATGCTTTTTACCTTTCTATACCATTACTATTGCCATCGCGTTCTGCGCAGGCATTCACTTTTCAACTAATATTTTCTTAAATCTCAAGCCCAGCCAACTCAATGCCGCGTTTCACCAGATGGAGTACCCTGTCCATCTGCCCTGTCAGGTACAAAAAACCCACCAGCGCTTCAAATCCTGTAGCTTTGCGGTAATCGGACATGGTAGCATTCTTGGCAGTAGTGTAGGACTTGGCGTTACGGCCTCTCTTGTAGACGGCCTTCTCATCCTCCGTAAGTTCCCCGCCGGAGCCTTCTTCTCCGCCATCGCCTGCCAGTGCCGTGATGATTTTGGCCTGCGTCTCCGCCTTCACATAGCGGGTGGCCTTTTTGTGCAGATCATTGGCGGAGCGGTTGGCCCGCTCCACGATCACAGTCCGGATCACCAGTTCGTAAACAGCATCTCCCATATAGGCCAAAGTCAGCGGGGAGTATGCCCGAATGTCCTGCTCCTTACAGTGAAATTCCTGCTTGATCTGAGTAAGCAGACCGCAAGTTTCGTTACTTGCTGCCACATTGCTCCCGCCCATCTGCTCCATACTTTTCTTTACGCTTTCTTCCATTTCACGCCCTCACGTGTATCTTCCAGCACAATGCCCTGCTCCAGCAATTCATTTCTGATGGCATCTGCAAGAGCAAAGTTCTTTTCCTTCTTGGCAGCCTTTCTCTCTTCGATCTTGGCCAGCACGTAAGCCTCCAGCTCTGCATCCACGCCGTTGTCAGCAGCAACCTCTTCCTTCAAAAGATCCAGGCTCAGCACTTCATCGTAGCTGCCGATGATCGCACGCTTGGTAGCGCCGTTTAAATCGGTCTTTAACACATCGTAAAGCAGAGTCACACCCATGGAAGTGTTCACATCATTCCCTACTGCCTCTACAAATTTAGCCTTGTATTCCTGTACCGCTGCTTCATCCACGGTGCCATTCTTATCCAGATCTGCAATACGCTTCTTTAACTTCTTGTAGGTACCGGCAGCCTGATCAAGTGCCTCGTAGGAGAAGATCAGGGGTTTGCGGTAATGGGACTGTAAGCAGAACAGTCTGTATGCCAGGGGATCATATCCCTTCCCTTCGATCAGGGAAACGGTCAGGAACTCGCCCTTGGACTTACTCATTTTGCCGGACTGATCGTTCAGATGATGCACATGGAACCAGTAATTACACCATTTGTGTCCCAGATAAGCCTCACTCTGGGCGATCTCATTGGTGTGGTGGGGGAACATGTTGTCAATACCGCCGCAGTGAATGTCCATGTACTCGCCCAGGTGCTTCATACTGATGCAGGAACACTCAATGTGCCAGCCGGGGTAACCAACACCCCAGGGGCTGTCCCACTTCAAAGCCTGGTCCTCAAATTTGGACTTGGTGAACCACAGCACGAAATCGTTCTTATTTTTCTTATTTTCATCCTCTGTTACGTCATCACGCACACCTACCATCAGCTCTTCCTCGGTCTGGTTGCCGAATACATAATAGTTAGACAACTTGGAGGTGTCAAAATAAATATTTTCGCCGGCACGGTAAGCATAACCCTTTTCCAGAAGCGCTTCCACCATCTCAATAAAGCTGTCGATACAGTTAGTAGCAGGCTCCACCACATCGGGAGTCTTGATGTTCAGCTTTGCGCAGTCTGCAAAGAATGCGTCGGTGTAGAACTTGGCAATCTCCATAACTGTCTTCTGCTCTCTCTTAGCGCCTGCCAGCATCTTATCTTCGCCGGTATCCGCATCAGATGACAGATGTCCTACATCGGTGATGTTCATAACGCGCTTTACATCGTAACCGCTGTAGCGCAGGATCTTCTCCAGCACATCCTCCATAATATAACTTCTCAGGTTTCCAATATGGGCAAAATGATACACGGTAGGACCGCAGGTGTACATATTTACCTTGCCTTCCACATTGGGCACAAATTCTTCCACATTTCTGGTCAGGGTGTTAAACAATTTCATTTTCACTTTCCTCGCTCTCTTAAACTTGTATTTCCGTCTGTACTTTATGACTTTCTTTTTCGTTCTGCTTTTTAAATTCTTTTTTAATTTCTTTCTTAATCTGCTTCTTGGCTTGTTTCTTCACAAATTTTTCAATCTGTTTCCGGGCCTTGTCATCCAAAATATCCTGGGTGTTCACGCACACTTCTTCTTTGGGACAGTTCTCGCCCTCACATCCCGTATCAATTTCAAAGCATACCTTACAGTCCGCAGTTTCTCCATCTGCAGCTTCGCAGTTCCTTATCGTCAGACCGTCCGCTTCCGTTTTTGCAGTTTCTTTCTCCAGCTTCAATACTTTCAGTTCTTCTTCCAGTTCGATCAGACGCTCGATCAGGGATGCATTGCTCTTTTGCAGATTTGCAATATCCTCCCTGATAGGGTCAGGCAGATCGGTCTGATTCAGTGTCTCCTGGGGAAGCACCATATTATTGCGCCGCACCACCCGGCCCGGTACACCTACTACGGTAGAGTTGGGGGGTACTTCGTGCAGCACCACGCTTCCTGCACCGATCTTGGAATTGTCACCGATGGTAAAGGAACCCAGTACCTTGGCACCTGCACTGATCATTACATTGTTGCCGATGGTAGGGTGGCGCTTGCCATGCTCCTTACCGGTACCACCCAGGGTAACGCCCTGATACAGTGTCACATTATCCCCGATAATGGTAGTCTCGCCGATGATCACACCATTGCCGTGATCGATGAAAAATCCCTTGCCGATCCGGGCGCCGGGATGGATCTCGATGCCGGTCCTGCGCACACCCTTCTGGGAGACATATCTGGCCAGAAAATAATGTCCTTTTTGATACAGCTTGTGAGCCAGACGATAATGCAGCATTACCTTAAAACTGGGGTACAAAAGTACTTCCCACGAACTGTGAATGGCCGGGTCTCTTTCCCGGATCACTTTGATTTCTTCCTTTAGATTCTTGATAAATCCCATATGATCTCCTTTTGGCACACATAAAAAGCGGACAAATTCCTCTTTTTTAGAGACGAATTTATCCGCGGTTCCACTCTACTTAAAGGCATAACGCCCTTCACTTAAAAGATTTAACGCATCTTACACGGATCCGGATACTCCCCGAACAGTTCTCTGTCCCGGTCTAACATCCAATCATTTCCCCGGATCGGCTCACGAATGCACTTCCTTCTCCCTTGGCAAAAACTGCTTGCAGCCGGTGGCAGTTTCTCTCTGATGCCTCTGTTGAAAAGTACTCTCTTCGCTCTCAGCCTTTTCTTGACTATTTATCGTGTAGGCACTCTATCGTATGCATACTACGTACCTACCTTTAATACAGAATATGCAAAATCTGCGGTTTTGTCAACTGTTTATCTAAATAATTCCACAAGACATCTGCCGTCCACATCCTCCATCTCAAATCCCAGTGCATGGGCAAAGGTGGGAGCTTCGTCTACCAGATTGGCATTCTCCAGCACTACACCGGGCTTGATATGAGGTCCGAAAGCTACCAGGGTAGGCTGAGGTCCCTTCTCCGGAAGATGTCCGTGAGTAGCACGGCCGAAGCGGTAGTTGCGGTTGTCCAGCGGCTGTACCAGCGGTCTCTGCCACTCGTTTGCAAACGTAGTATAACCGTCTGTCTCAATTACAAATGAGAAATCACCGCCCAGGTGATGCTTGGTGCGTGCTTCCTCCTCTGTAAAAATTTCACCGATGCCATAAGCTTCTTCTGCTTTCAGCTGCTCCAACACTGCCTTGGTCTTTGCCACATCCTCAGCGTTGTCGGGATTCTTCAGATAGATCAGGCTGGACAGACCGCCGGACTTGGAAAATGCCACATAATCTGTGATATTGCCCTCTTCGTCCACATCGATCAGGCCTCTTTCTGCAAACAACACATTCATAGATACACAGCGGCGGATCTCCAGCTGGCCGTGGTCGCTGACAATAAAGAAGTCGGTCTTGTCAAGGATGCCCGCATCGTCCGCAGCTTTCAGCAGGTGACAGAACCAGAGATTATTCTCATGTAAGGAGGTTTCCACCTTACTGGTAAACAGCCCGGTCTCATGACGGTATGCATCCACATTTCCGTTGTGGATCATTAAAAGGTTGGGCTTAAACTCACGCAGCATATCGCAGGCACACTGCATGAAAAACTCGTCACACCAGGGGTGCATGCGGTGGCGGTTCTCAATCAGCTTGCTGTTGGGCTTAACTACCTTTTCAATGACTTCCTCGCTGCTGCCGGAGTCGCGGAAGCACTGTACGGTAGACTCTCCAAATTGCGGCCAATATTCACACACCTGATAATCAATATTAGGGTCATTGCCGGTAACAGGCCAGCACACAGCAGCAGTTGTCAGTCCCTGCTCCTTGGCGTATTCAAAAATAGACTTTGCTTTCACGGATTCATGCATGTGCTGCCACAAGCTGCCGCGCACACAAACCTCAGGTTTTTCATTGTTGACAATGCCATGACGATCGGGATATACACCGGTCCGCATGGTCGTATGACAAGGGTATGTAATGGTGGGGTAAACAGATCTTACTTTATTGACTCTGGCAGTTTTGGGCCAGATTTCTTCGAAAGTATATAATTTTGATAAAATCTCCAGGTCTTCATAAACCAAAGCATCTACTGATAATACAACGACATGTCTGTCCTTCATGATTGTCCTCCTTGTATGTCCCGCTTATGTGTTTAGGTGTTCTGCGGTTTTTGCATTTCTTGTTATGCTTTATTTTATACTGTATTTTATCTTATATAGTACACCCAATTTTCTTTTCTGGGCTTGGCATCCGGATACTCGCCGTCAATATATCCCAATACACAATGACCGATGCCCTCGTACTCGTCCTCAATGCCCAATTCCTTCAAAATAGCCTTGCCTTCTTCGGACTCGAATTCTTCTTTTGCACGGTGGATCCAACAGCTGCCGATACCCAATTCATGGGCTGCCAGCATCAGATTTCCCATTACCAGACTGCCGTCATACACACGGGTAGGCCAATTCTTGTCAGCCAGCACGATCAGCACTACAGGAGCACCATAAAAGGGATCCGTCTCTGCGCCCATAATAGCCGCATTCATCTTGGAAAGCTTGTCTCTCATCTCACGGTTGGTCACTGCAATGATGATGGGAGCCTGATGATTCTTACCGGTAGCCGCAAAGGTACCTGCCTCAATGATCTGTTCCAGAATCTCATCAGGAATCATATCGGATTTAAATTTGCGGATACTTCTTCTGGTCTTCATTTTGTTTAAAACGTCTGACATAGTTTTTCCTCCTGCCTTTCATTTCCTTCTTATTTCATTCACATACATTTTCATTCACATGCCTGCGTCATTCCGTGAGAAAGCCTGAGCGCAGGCACACAACAATATCGTTTCACTACGAATTACTATTGATTGCTATGACAGCCACTGCAGCCCTCGCAGCCGTTAGACACTGCCATGGCTCCCAGATCAAAGGGGCTTGTCAGCATGCAGATAGCCTGGGCGGAAATGCCTTCTCCGGTGCCGGTAAAACCAAGTCCTTCCTCTGTGGTGGCCTTTACATTCACCTGGCGCACATCCAGATGCAGGGCACCTGCAATATTTTCACGCATGGTATCAATATGGGGGCGCATCTTGGGCGCCTGGGCGATAATGGTGGCATCAATATTTTCGATCAGGTAACTCTCCTGCTCCAGCAGATCCCCTACCTTCTCCAACAAGATCAGGGAAGAAATCCCCTTGTAGGCAGGATCACTGTCCGGGAAATGCTTGCCGATATCTCCCAGCGCCGCTGCTCCCAGCAAAGCGTCGGAAATCGCGTGCAGAAGCACATCCGCATCAGAGTGGCCCAGCAGTCCCTTTTCATAAGGAATCTTTACACCGCCCATGATCAAGTCTCTTCCTTCCACCAGACGGTGGACATCATATCCCATTCCAATTCTCATAATTTCAGGTCCTTTCCTTTTTCAGCAGCAGACATGCCGCTTTTTCAGCCGCCTGCAACTATAAAAACAGGTTACAATACCTGAAGATATTGTAACCCATCTGCTTGTAAATAACAAATATTTTTTGCGTCTTTTGTTCTTATTCTGCCCGACGGGAAGCCTTGTAGCTTCTGTCCCTGTCGCCGCGGCCTCTGCCTGATGCTTTGCCGCGCTGGTCATATCCATCTCTGCGGCTGCCCTCCTGCTTTCTGCGCTCAGCACCGTCTCTGTGACTGCTTTCCGCAGTCCTGCGCTCCGCGCTGCCCCTGCGTGAACCTTCCGCGCCTCTGCGTTCGGCACCGTCTCTGCCGCCCTCTGTGCTTCTTTGCCCGGCACTGTCTCTGCGGCTGCGGTCAAAGTTTCTCACTCTGTCTCCCCGACCGCCCCGGTCTCTTCCCTTGTCGTCATACCGTCCGGTACGACGTACAGCATATTCATCTACTGCAATCTCTTCCTGCTTATCCCCTACCTGCATCTTCAGCATGGCGGCTGCCAGTTCCAGAGCATCACACCCCTCAGCCTCCATTTTGCGCTGCAGGAAGTTCCTCATCAGCTCCATATCCTCATGCTCGTGAAGTTCCCAGGCCTGATTCAGATACTTGTCAGCCTTGGCCTTCAGCACTTTGGCTGCACCGGGGAATTTCTTTTCTTCTACAGTGGTGCGGCAGAACTTCTCGATTTCTCGGATCTTAAAGATTTCCCGGCCGCTTACGAACGTAAAGGAACGGCCGGTGCGTCCCGCACGGCCTGTTCTGCCGATACGGTGCACATAATATTCCACATCCTGAGGAATATCATAATTGATCACTGCCTCCACATCATCCACATCAATACCTCTGGCAGCCACATCAGTAGCGATCAGGATATTGGTGCTGCCGTTGCGGAAGCGGTTCATGGCCACATCACGCTGGGCCTGGGACATATCGCCATGCAGAGCCTCCGCCTGATAACCTGCCCGCTTTAAAACTTCTGCCAATTCATCTACCTTTTTCTTAGTATTACAAAAGATCAGACACAGTTTCGGCTGATAATATTCCAACAGGCGGACACAGGCTGCGTCCTTATCCTGACTTTTTACACGATAATATTTCTGACTTACCAAGGGAATGGTCAGTTCCTTGGATGCCACTTTCACCAGTTTGGCATCCTTCTGGAATTTGTTGGTAATATCCAAAATAGGCTGGGGCATGGTAGCGGAAAACAGGGCCGTCTGGTGTTCATTAGGGATCTGTCCCAGAATCAACTCCATATCTTCCCTAAAGCCCATATTCAGCATCTCGTCTGCTTCATCCAGCACCACCATATTCACATGGTCCAGCTTGATGGTGTGACGGCGCATATGGTCCATGACACGTCCCGGTGTACCTACAATGATCTGCACGCCCCTAAGGCCACTGATCTGTCTGCTGATATCCTGACCGCCGTAAATGGGCAGCACCTTGATACCGTGCATATATTTTGCCAGCTTACGAATCTCCTCTGCCGCCTGCATTGCCAGTTCTCTGGTGGGACACAGGATCACGGTCTGAAGCTTTTTCAGCTCAGGATCCACTTTCTGAATAGCAGGGATTCCGAAGGCTGCCGTCTTGCCGGTGCCGGTCTGGGCCTGCCCGATAATATCCTCTCCACACAAAAGGTAGGGAATCGCCTGCTCCTGAATAGGCGTCAGTTTCCGAAAGCCCATATCCTGAGCTGCTCTGATGATTCTTTCATCCAACAATTCCGCAAAGGCCAGCAGATCATTTTCTTCCTCTGCTGCCGTCTGTCCGCAAACCATTTCCTCAGAACTCCTATTTTCTTCCACACACAGCGTCATTTCCATTTCCTTGGTACATTCATTTTCATTCTTCAATAAATTACTCACTCAAATCTCCTTATTTCTCTTCGCCTGATACCGCCGGCTCTTATCAGCAGTTTTCCAGGCACAAAAAAGGAGAAATCATTATACGAACCGTTAATGATTTCTCCAATCATTCATCATTCATCCCGCACAGTATAACACGGGAGATTACTCAACACAAGTTTTTTATCAAAAACACACGAAAACTTTACATGTAAAAGTTTTTACATTGTCTCTTCAAACATAAATTTCTGGAACAGCAGTGCATCATGGGCATCCTTGTCCAGCTGCTCCTGAGTGATGTTGGGCTTCATATCGTGCCAGATGTGGATGTCGCGTTCAACCTGTCCGCCTCTGTTTACGAAGGGCTCCATAACTACGCTGCCGTTGTAACCGATGGCACGCAGTGCTTCACCGATCTCTCTCCATGCCATACGACCCTGTCCGGGCACCTTACGGTTGCACTCGCCGGTGTGGAAATGGCCCAACAGGGAGCCTGCGGAACGGATTGCCTCGGAAATGCTGGTCTCCTCAATATTCATATGGAAAGTATCCAGCATCACTTTTACATTGTCCTTGCCCACTTCCTTTACAAACTGAATGCCTTCTTCTGCGGTGTTCAGGATATGATTCTCGAAGCGGTTCAGAACCTCCATATTTAAGGTGATATCATAGGGTGCAGCCAGTTCAGACAGAATCTGTGTACCTTCCACGCTGTACTTCCAGTCTTCCTCTTTATATACAGGCTTGGAGAAATCGATAGGCCAGTAAGAGTACAGTGCACCGCCGATTGCATGGATGTCCAGCTGACCCATTACATCAAACAGACGCTTGAACCACTCGGTTGCACCTGCACGGATAGCGGGATCAGAAGAACCCATATTGTGATCAAAGGAAGGGCCATAGCCTGCAGTCAGTTCAATACCTGCAGCTTTTGCGCTGTCGCGCAGCTCCTTGATCTGGGCAACGGTGTAATCAGCCAGAGGCTTTGCACCAACCTCCAGAATATCAAAGCCAAGTCTTGCTACTCTATCGGTATAATTTACATAGTTTGCTTCCCATTCTTTTTCCCAGTAAGCATAGTAAATACCATATTTCATGTTTATTTCCTCCTGATCATTCGTTCAAAACATTAATCAAACTTAAATGCAACCTTGAAGTCGCCGTATCTGCCGGTAGCATAATCGAAAGCCTCTTCCCAGTTCTCCAGGTCGAAGTAACGGCTTACGATACCATCGGTCTTAAGACTGCCGTTGGCAATATTCTCGATAACATAGGGATAGCAGTAAGGGCTTAAGTGGGAACCCAAAACATCCAGCTCCTTGTTGTCACCAATCAGTGTCCAGTCAACAGTGGTAGGCTCGCCGAATACGCTGAACTCTACGAAAGTACCAAGCTTGCGGATCATCTTCAGACCCTGTACAACGCTGGAGGGATGACCGGTTGCTTCGATGTAAATATCGCAGCCGTAACCATCTGTCAGCTCCATGATCTTAGCATATACATCCTCTTTGCCGGGATTCATAACGATATCAGCGCCGAATTCTTTTGCCTTCTCCAGACGCTCATCCTTCATATCCAGAACGATCAGCTTGGCAGGGTTCATCTTGTGTGCATATGTAATCATACCAAGACCCAGGGTACCTGCACCGGAGATTACCACTACATCCTCAACGGTGATCTTGGCACGGTCTACCGCATGCTTGGAACAGCCGTAAGGCTCGATCAGCAGTGCTGCCTCCAGAGGCATATCCTTGGGAACCTTGTGAAGAACTGCAGTCTTGGGATAACGCACATACTCAGCCATACCGCCGTTGTTCTCCTTCTGGAAACCAAAAGTTGCATGGGGCTGGCACATCCAGTAACGTCCGGTCTTACAGAACTTACACTGACCGCAGGGAACGATCTGGTCAGCGATGATACGGTCGCCGATCTCATATTCTGTTACATTTTTACCCTTTTCCACAACATAACCCAGGAACTCGTGGCCGGGAATGAAAGGAGGACGCACCCACATCTCATGGGTTTCATCACCCCATGTGGAGTTACCATGGTAGCACTTTAAGTCGCCGGCACATACGCCGCAGCCCTCAGTCTTAATAATAATATCATCATCGCCGCACTCCGGTACCGGATAAGCGGGCTCATACTTGTAATCACCCTTGCCGTATGCCACAAGAGCCTTCATTGTCTTGGGAAGCATCTTATCTCTCCTTTCAAAAACACTTTCTTTTATAAAACTTGTTTGCAAAAGAAATTATAACATTTGTATAGCCAAATAACAAGAGTTGTCAGTATTTCTTATAATTTAAGCCGCTGATTCTCCAGTATATTTTTGATTAAATTTATCCAGCCAAAGGGCTGCTGCCACACCTGCCGCCACACAAATTGTGTTGACTATAAAACCGGCAACAGATGCTGCAAAACTTGCAAAAGGAATGATCATAATTGTAGCAGCGATCACCACACCTACGATGGCATGAAATGCCACGGAATAATGGCGTTTAAACAACATATCCACCGCCTTTGCAAATAGAATCACGGTAGCAAGGCCGCCGATTCCTCCGGGAATCAAAACCACCAAATCCAGATAACCGATACCGGCCACAAAAGGCTCATACAGACCCAGAGGCATTAACAGCGTAGAGAAACTCATGCCCGGAGCGATCACGCTCAGGGCCAGACAAAAACCGCAGAAAACATACCACAGAAAATTAGGCGAAATCTCCACCGCAAACAGATGCAAACCTACCAACAGTGCAAACACAGCCGCCATAGCCACATACATGGACACATAGGAGGCTTTGTTTCGCCCCTGCTCCCCCGCCTCACGAAACAAAGAAGGAAGCATACCGCCGATCAGTCCCACGAACAGGCACACGGAAGGATCCGGATATTTCTCCAATAAAAAGGAGAGTACATTGGCGACACCCAGAAAACCGATCACACCGCCGATGCCAATCGGTATCAATAGGGGCAAATGAGTCCTCATTTTCCTGAAAGGATCTGCCAAAAACTCCATAATTGTCTTATAAATGCCAAAGATCACACAGAGCACGCCGCCGGAAATGCCGGGCAGTACTGCCCCCAGGCCGATCAATGCACCCTGTATGATCCTTAACAAAAAGTTACTCTGTTTAGATTTTGTTTGTTCCATAATTCTCTCCTGATATCACTTTTTATATAACATATGTACACTTAACATACTAATTCATAATACAGGATAATTTCATATTATGGCAGTTCTTTTCAAAAACCACAGCGGTTTCTTAACATTTCTGTGCGATAGCCTTTACTGTTTCCAAATCTTCTTCTACTTCCTCAGCGATTACTTCAAGGGGCTTGCCTTTTGCAATCTTTTTGCGGATTAGCGCTTCCAATCCTTCAACTCTGCCCTGCATACGGCCCAACTCCAAACCATCCTCATAGCCTTCCTTGCGGATTGCTTTCATGTGCTTCTTCTCATCATATTCTGTCAACAACATACCCATAACCTCCGCCTTATTCACTAACAAGATATCTGCAAGGACTCCTCTCTCAATACAGTTGCTCATGGCATTGGTGATGGCTCGCTTCAGAGAATAACCTTTTTCCAGATTATCATTGACCTCTGCAATAAACTCTGCATACTCCCACAAACGGCGACACCGCTCCATCAATTCCTGATTGTGGCCGCGATTAATGTTAAACATCGTTGCCTTACACTCTAGGCATCCCGATCCTCTCCCCTCCGTAAATGCATCAGATAAATACAGTTCCATCCTATCCTGCTGCTCTATGGTTCCATTGTAAAAGATTACAAATTCCGGCGTGGGAATTTTCACCAATTTGGAACCGTACAGATTCTCCTGAGTCTTAGCGATAATTCCTTCGTACTGTCTTGCCAGATAGAACAGCCCCCTCAGGGGCATATTGGGGGAATAGGTGCTCTGATGCTCATACAAGTTCAGCCTATCGGTCACCATAAATGACAGATCATTCTTCATTTTCAGGAAGATCACATCTTCCATGGTCATAATCTCCAGAACCTCGGGATCATCATAATTGCTACGATTAACCGCGTTATACAGATCCAGCAAATCCTTCTTTTCTTTAAACAAAAAGCGGAACAACCGATCCTTATATTTCCTGTTCACATGCAGCTTTTTGAAACGCCAAATAACACCATACCATCTTAAGTTTTTTGTCATGTTTTTCTCCTTTGATTATAATGGATTTTAGGGGTTTTCACAATATTTAATTGCTTTTCTCAGGAAACAGTTCCGGGATTCCGATAAGATTATAAAGATGTGTTCCTGTAGAAATGTTGTCACGATCCTATCAGCTTCATAGAGTAAATGAGGCTAGTTCGTGGAGCTTCATTCTACCACATTCCAGCCGTAAAACAATTATCAGAAAATAAAATTTCAAAAAATAAAATATAAAAAGACGGCTGCACCACTGACCGTTTTGGGTCAGTGAGCGGCCGCCCACCAATCAATGCAGCTATATACAATCAAACTGCTGCTATTTAAAAGTTTAACTTTAAATAACTGCACCTATGTGATTATCTTTTCAGATAACAAGTGTCAGCACATACACCTTAGAGATTAGATCTCGCCGTTGTAGGACTTCTGCCACCACTCGATCCACTTGTAGTAGCCGTAATCATCCAGACCATCTACGAAGGTATCCCACTTAGCATCATCAACACCGTTGATAACAGCGTCAGCCATGAAGGTACGGATATAAGGGTACAGATCAGTCTCAATAGCCGCCTTCTCCTGAGTAGCCTCAGCAGACTGGAATTTAGAACCTAATACTTCCAGACCCTCGCCCTTTCTCATCACAGGGTAAATTTCATCGATCAGCCAGTTTCTGTCCCAAGGTTGTACAGGACGGTTAACAGTACCATGTGCATACAGGAAGTTCTGACCTCTCTTAATCTGGTTACAAAGAGCTTTGGGGCGACCAGAACGGTAACGTTACCACTTACTCCTATGGTTTCGGTGAGAACTCTGCATTCTTGATGCCCGATGAGTCCGGCGGAAACTACGATATACTGGCATGCCGCCACATCAATATGTTCTTATGAAGAGATTAGAAAAAGCAAGATTTTTGATTGAACTTGATACAAGAGCCTCCCTGAGCGAACTTTCTCTCAAATGCGGTTTCACATCTTCATCACAGTTTACAAATCTATTCCGCGCAAAGATGGGAATATCTCCATCCGAGTATCGAAAACAACTTCGTAATCGCTAACAAAATCATAGTAATCAGGACAGCACAAAGAAATTTTTAAAAAAGAAAAAACCTTGAAGACTTATAATCTTCAAGGTTTCATTTCGTAGCGAGGAAGGGATTTGAACCCCCGACACTGCGGGTATGAACCGCATGCTCTAGCCAACTGAGCTACCTCGCCATATGACCAACTTTCGTTGGAGTGGAACCTATAGGGCTCGAACCTATGACCCTCTGCTTGTAAGGCAGATGCTCTCCCAGCTGAGCTAAGATTCCATTTCGTTGCTGTTGACGCAACCGACTTTGTAAGTATACAATGGCATGCCGGTTTTGTCAACAGCTTTTTTAAAATTTTTTACATTTTTTTATTTTTTTGTGCAATTGAAAAAATTACAAATTACGGCAATTTTTGCGACACAAACCGCCGCCTTTCCAGCAGGTGTTACATTCTCTCGGGAGCACCAAAGCCCAGCACTTCAATACATGCCTCCAGCACATCGCGGGTCAGGGAAAGCAGTGCGATCCAGCCGGCTTTCTTGGCTTCATCTGCCTCAGAAATAATAGGAGTCTCGTGATAGAAGCGGTTGAACTGGTTAGCCAGATCATAAATGTATGCGCAGATCTTGTTGGGGGCGCACTCTTCGTAGGCAGCTTCCATGGTGGTATTGAACTTGGTCAGTTCCATCACAAGCGCCTTCTCGGAATCATTCTGTACAGTCTGCAGTTTGGCAGCTTCCACACAGCCGCCCTGATCTTTGTACTTAGCCAGAATGGACTTGATACGCACGATGGTGTACAGCACGTAAGGACCGGTATCTCCCTCAAAGGAAGTAAAGCGGTCTACATCAAAAACATAATCCTTTGCGGGCTGATTGGACAGATCACCGTATTTGATCGCTGCCAGGCCTACAATCTTGGAGGTGCGTGCTGCTTCCTCCTCATCCACCTGATAACCCTTGGATGCGCTGTTCTCTTTGATCTTGCGCAGCATTTCCTCGTTGATCTCTGCGATCAGGTTCTCCAGTCTGGGCACGCCGCCTTGGCGGGTCTTGTAGGGCTTGCCGTCCTTGCCGTTCATGGTACCGAAGCCAATGTGCAGAAGCTCAGTCTCAGGCTTCACCAGCTTGGTCTTCTTTGCGCAGCGGAATACCTGCTCAAAGTACAGATCCTGACGCTTGTCCGTCAGATAAATCATCTTGTCGGGCTGGTACTCTTCCATTCTCATGCGGATGGTAGCCAGGTCAGTAGTATTGTACAGGGCAGCACCGTCGGACTTTAAGATCATACAGGGAGGAATCTCCTTGGTGTCAGTCTCTTCCTTGACGTCCACTACCAAAGCGCCGTCACTGATGTAAGCGTATCCCTCATCCTTCATATATTTTACCATATCAGGAATCCAGGGATGAGCATCGGACTCGCCCTTCCACAGTTCAAAATCCACGTTCAGATTATTGTAATTTCTCTTCAGGTCAGCTACAGACACGCGCATAATGTGATCCCAGAGGGCACGGTGGCCTCGCTCGCCGTTCTGCAGTTTTGCAGTCGCTTCCATTGCCTTTTCTCTATATTCGGCGTCTTCCTTGGACTTGCCGCTGGCTGTAGGGTAGATTTCCTCCAGCTCAGAAATGGTAAAGGGAGCCTCAGCAGGATATTCTCCCTCAAAGCTTTCATCAAAATAGGGCAGTTCAGGCTTGCGCAGGGAAAGCTCATGTATGATCAGACCCATGGGCAGACCCCAGTCTCCCATATGAATATCACCGATGATATCATGTCCCATGAAACGGGCAATTCTCTTTACACTTTCACCGATGATGGCAGAGCGCAGATGTCCTACATGCAGAGCCTTTGCCACGTTGGGTCCGCCGTAATCAATGATGATCTTTTTGGGAACAGCGGGCGCTTCCAGACCAAACTTTTCCTCAGCCTTCATCCCTTCCACAAAGGTCAGCAAAAATGCTTCCGACACTTTCAGGTTCAGGAAACCGGGGGCTACTGCCACAGCCTCCTTAAAAACCTTGCTGTCTGCCAGCTTGGCTGCCACATCGTTTGCGATCATAATGGGAGCTTTTTTGTACTTCTTAGCACCGGCCATTGCACCATTACACTGATATTCACACAAATCAGGGCGGTTGGACAGTGTCACCTTACCCAATGTACTTTCATAACCTGCTGCCTCAAATGCCTGCTGCATTTCCTCGGTCAGCATTTCCAAAATCTTCTTCATATTGATGCCTCTCTTATCACTATCCCTGCCGCAGCTGGGACACTCTCATCTTTCTTATTTTATAATGCCTTTTGTATTTACTTTATACAAGAGCAATTTTTCTCTTCCTACTATAACGTAAATTCCCAAATCCCGCAAGCCTATTCTTGGTGCTTTTACGGGGTGTTATTATAGGGGCTTTTATAAACCAACTTTATAGGATGTTTTTATTGGGGATGATATACCAAAGTGCTACAGCCTTCACACCAATTTGTTCATGCTATTGCGCAGACGATTCCTTAGTTTTCAGTACTTTCAGATGCCTTAATCCACTATTTGTGGGCGCATTACGCATCTGATTCCTTGGATTTCAGCGCTTTCAGATGCCTTAATCCACTATCTGAGGGCGCATTACGCATCTGATTCCTTGATTTTCATCGCTTTCGGATGCCATACCCCTATATGATAGACTACCTGCCTGATCACATACCAGGATACATGTCATGTTATATACCAAGCAATATACCTTTTTCTTAATGGTCATTTTCACAAGTCCCAATACTTCCTGCAACTCGCTCCGCCTTAGAGTACGCACAGCCACAATAGTCCTGCCTGTACAACTCATACTCCGCAGACAATTCCACGGACCGCTTGTAACCATTCTTCTTTTTAAAGTCGGAGGGCAACCAGGCTACGCCATACTCTGCAGCCAACACTTTTCCGATTTCATTCAGCTTGGCCGCATTCTTCAACGGGCTAATAGTCAACGTAGTCGTGAAATAATCAAACTCTCCGGCGACTGCTTCCTGAGCTGTCCTGCGAAGGCGCAGGTCAAAGCAGCGGAAACACCGCTCGCCGCCCTCAGGACAGGCTTCGTAACCTTTGGCCATTTCATAAAAAAGCGCAGGCTCATACTCTCCTTCTATAATAGAAATAGGGTAACCTTTTTCTTCCGCGTTATAACGCTCAATCAGGCGTTTTTGTTCTTCTGCTCTCTTTTGATATTCTTCCGAAAAAGAAATATTGGGATTGTAAAAGAATACTGTAATCGCAAAATACCGGCACAAATATTCCAGACAATAGCTGCTGCAGGGCGCACAGCAGCTGTGCAGCAGCAGCGTAGGCGGCTGGACTACGCAGGACTGCCCTGCATTCCCGTCTTTCTCCCTACTGTACTCCTGTAACTTTGTTATTATTTTTTCCAATTCTTTCTGATAATTCTTTTGATTCACGTTCTCTGTACTTCCTCCGTATAAATTTATTTCCAACAGCCTACCGGGGCATTTACCGTTACGGGCCGGTATGCCCGCTGCGTTCTTCATACCGTTTCTGGGCCTTGCGCCAATTGATCAGGCTAAACCAGCCGCTCACATAATCGGCCCGCCGATACTGGTACTGCAAATAATAGGCATGCTCCCACACATCCACCAAAAAGATAGGCACATACTCCGTCAGATCCGGCACATCCTGATTAGCAGTCTGCACGATGGACAGACGGCCCTCTTTATCGGTAAGCAGCCAGGCCCAACCGGAACCGAATTTGCTCACCGCTGCCTGCTCCATCAATTCCTGCCATCTCCTGTAGGAGCCAAAATCCCTGATGATCGCCTCCGAAAGAGTCCCCACCGGATCCTGGCCTGCGGGGCTTTTCATGGCATCGAAATACAGTTCATGATTGTAGACACCGCCCCCATTGTTGCGAATGCCTGTTTTCTCTTGGGGCGGAAGCTGATCCAAACCGGTCAGCAATTCCTTCAGGCTCAGCTGCTGCAGCTGGGGATAATTGGACAGTATGGCGTTTAAATTGTCCACATAGGTCTTGTAATGCTTGTCATGATGAAAGTACAAGGTCTGTTCGTCCAACACCGGCGACAGCGCATCATACTCGTAAGGCAGGGGCCTCATCACAAAGGGATAGTGTTCTGCTTTCATTTTCATATACCTCTCCGCTCTATTTTAGGATTTGTGACTACCTACGGATAGTATATGCCAAGGGACAGATTCTATCATCACGATTTTCTTTCTTCTGACCGGATTACAAGCTTGTACTCTCCTTATTTTACCACAGGATCACTTAATCCGCCAGAGGTTGCTGAAGATCTGTAAAGGCCTGCTTGTCATAAAAAGACACTTGTAAAAGAGTCCTGCCTCCGCTATAGTTAAAACATAAGATTTTCTCTGAACGGAATTCCATAAAAATTGGAGGAGAATATACATGAGCACAATTAATATCGGCAACCGCCGTGAAGTTTTCTGGGATGATTTTTTAATCGATACCGAAAGAACTACTGCATTTCCCCGATTGATGCAGCCCATAAAACGTGAGGCCTGTTTCTATTTTGATCAGGGCGGCGAAAAGGACTGTACCATCAGTTACCCCTGCATTATACAAGATGCAGCCGGTTACAAGATGTACTATATAGCCTGGAAAAACGGCGCACTTGATCTTTATGATCTGGATCTGGACCAGCTTCCCTGTCTTTGTATTTTGGAAAGTAAGGATGGCATTCATTGGACACGGCCTGACCTGAACATTACTGTCCATCCTGAATATAATAAGAACAATGTAATTCTGGACCATCTGGTGGAGGGACCCTATGTCTTTTATGACCACTCCCCTATTTGCAAAGCTGGGGAGGAATACAAGCTGGTTACTCTTGCCTGGAAGGAAGAAAATGGCAAAAAGGTGCGTGACATGCTCTGGTGCTGGGTATCCGGTGATGGCTATCATTTTGAGAAAAAGTACCCTATTACAGGTAAAGGCGCTTTTGATTCCATGAATACCATCCAGTGGCACGACGGAAAATATGTCTGTTTCATGCGCGGTTATGAAAATAATATACGGGATATCCGGGTGTGCTACTCCGATGATTTTTTGAATTGGACTGCACCGGTACAGATCACTTTTGATGACGACAAAATTTATCAGCTTTACACCAACAATATTATCCCCTATGAGCGTGCGCCCCATATGCTGATCGGTTTTCCCACCAGATACAATGAGCGTCAGGAATGGACTCCCAACAACGATCAAATCGGCAGCAGCGCCGTGAAACTTTCTGTTATGAGTGCCCAGGAAAAACGCTCCGGCCTGGCCGCTACCGACAGTATCTTTATGTGCAGCCGTGACGGACTTAAGTGGCACCGCCACAACGAAGCGTTTCTGACGCCGGGGTACGAAGGGGAACACAACTGGGTATATGGCGACTGCTATTTTGCTTACAATTTTGTAGATTCCGGCCAGGACACCTATAGCCTATTCGCCCATGAACGCCACAGGAGTCTGGGACTCCCCAAACCTTTGTACCGTTATGAAATCCGTAAGGATGGTTTTGCGTGCATGATGGCTGACGGCACGGAAAGAGTACTTGTGACCAAAGCTCTTACTTTTGAAGGGAATCTGCTGCATCTAAACTTCGAAACCTCTGCTTACGGCTACATTTATGTGGATGTGCTGGACGCAGACGGCAATCCTTTAAGCCCCGGAAGAAGTTTTGAAATTTACGGCAATCACCTGGACCGCAAAGTATGGTTTGCCGACGGAAGCGATTTCTCGAAATATGCCGGCAAGCCGGTACGCCTGCGCTTTACCATGTGCGATGCGAAAGTTTATTCTTTTCAATTTGAATGATTGAATTTTGAATGATTGCAATTAAAAAAGAAAGGTAACTGACTTTAAATGGAGAAACTATTTTACGAAGATATACATATCACAGACTTTGATGCAAAGGTCATTGAATGCAGTTATGATGAAAAAGGGAAAAAACATCGACTCATCCTGGACCGCACCGCCTTCTTCCCCGAGGAAGGAGGACAGTCCGCAGATAAGGGAACCCTGAATGGCTATCCGGTAGTAGATGTGCAGATTAAAAATGATATCATTACTCACATAGTGGACGTGGCGCCAGCCCAGGCGCCCTGCTGCATATCCAATGACTCTTCCAAGGACTCTCGTGACAATACCACAACATGCTCCTTATTCTCAATCGGGACACCGGTAACCGGCCATGTGGATTGGACCCAGCGCTTTGATTTCATGCAGCAGCACTCCGGCGAGCATATTGTTTCCGGACTGGTGCACAAGCATTACGGCTATGACAATGTAGGATTTCATCTGGGTCTGCAGGAAGTCACGCTGGACTTCAACGGAGTGCTCTCTCTTGAGCAGCTTCGGGAGATTGAAGCAGAAGCCAATGATTTTGTATGGCAGAATCTCCCCATCCGGATCACCTGGCCCACCCCTGAGGAGCTGGTTCAGATGGAATACCGAAGCAAACTGGATCTGACCGAAAATGTCCGTATCGTGGAAATCCCCGGCGTGGACACCTGTGCCTGCTGCGCCCCCCATACCGAGACTACCGGACAGATCGGACTAATTAAAATCACTAATGTCCAAAGCCACAGAGGCGGTGTCAGGGTAAATATCCTGTGCGGCAAAAGGGCAGTTGCAGATTACACCGAAAAACAAAACAGTACCGCAGCCATCTCTGTCCTGCTCTCTGCCAAACAATCGGCCGTTACCGATGCTGTCAGCCGCCTGAAAGACGAGAACCTTCGTCTAAGAAACCTTAGCAATACCCTGCAGGCGTCTCTTTTGGACTATGCAGTCAACGGATTGCCCCAACCTGCCAATGATGCGGGTGTGGGACAAGCGGAGAACAATGTCTCCGCTCACGCCATTCTCTTCATTGACATCTGGAACGAGATTGCCATCCGCAATACTGTAAACGATCTGACCACAAAATACCCCGGCTATACCGCTATCTTTGCCGGAAATGACACCGAAGGCTACCGCTTTATCATCGGTAGTGCCGGACGGGATTGTCGGGAACTGGCCAAGCTTCTGCGGCAGATCTTTGGCGCAAAAGGCGGCGGCAGTGCTCCGATGATACAGGGTACGGTTCTTCCCCAAAATTCTGATATGATTTCATTAAAAACGGCGCTTGAAAAATTTCTGCTTTCGCAGTAATTCCTCAGGCGCCGCCTGATTTTACAATATTCTGTTTCTTACGCTTCTTTAGAACTGTTCTTTGCGATCAGCAGTACTACAACAGTCAGAACAGCACCGAAGAGAAGGCTGATCACAGCGCTCTTGGTGAAACCTGCCACAATGTAGGTCACGCAGGAAATAGCTGCTACAGTGATTGCATAAGGAAGCTGGGTGTTTACATGGCTTACATGGTCACACTCTGCACCTGCGGATGCCATGATGGTGGTATCGGAAATAGGTGAGCAGTGGTCACCGCAAACAGCACCTGCCATACATGCAGAGATAGAGATGATCATCAGAGTGTAGTCAGTTCCTGCAAATACAGCTACTACGATAGGGATCAGGATACCGAAGGTTCCCCAGCTGGTACCGGTAGCAAAAGCAAGGAAGCAAGCTACCAGGAAAATAACTGCAGGCAGGAAGCTCATCAGGCTGTCTGCGCATCCCTTCATCAGTTCTTCTACAAACACAGTAGCACCAAGGCTGTCGGTCATAACCTTCAGAGTCCATGCAAAGGTCAGAATCAGGATCGCAGGTACCATAGCCTTAAAGCCCTCGGGTACGCACTCCATAAGCTCTTTCAGGCTCAGTGTACGACGGATCAGGTAGTAAATAAGTGTAATGATCAGAGCAAAGAAGCTTCCCAGCATCAGGCCCTGAGATGCATCACTGTCAGAGAATGCGGTGATAAAATCTGCTCCGGTAAAGAAACCGCCGGTGTAGATCATACCGATCACACAGCATGCGATCAGTGCCACGATAGGAACGATCAGATCTGCAACACTGCCCTTAACGGAATCTTTTTCAGCTTCTTCTGCCTTATCCTGCAGAGTCTTCATAGCAGCTTCTCTGGTCTTCATGGGACCGAACTCTACCTTCATAATTACTGCCAACACCATAAAAAAGATGGTGAACAGAGCATAGAAATTATAAGGAATCGCACGGATGAACAGACCCAGTCCGTCTTCACCCTCTACAAATCCGGTTACTGCAGCAGCCCAGGAAGAAATGGGAGCGATGATACATACAGGTGCTGCAGTAGCATCGATCAGGAAAGCCAGCTTCTCACGGGATACTTTGTGCTTGTCTGTTACAGGTCTCATAACACTGCCTACAGTCAGACAGTTGAAATAGTCGTCTACGAAGATCAGAACACCCAACAAAATAGTAGCAAGCTGTGCTCCCACCTTGTTCTTGATCTTGGAAGCTGCCCATCTGCCGAATGCAGCGGAACCGCCAGCCTTGTTCATCAGACATACCATAACACCCAGAATTACCAGGAACACCAGGATACCTACATTCCAGCTGTCAGAAAGGGAACCGATGATACCGTCGTTGAAGATATGTAAGATTGCTGCTTCAGGCTGGAAACCTGCGTAGAACAGACCTCCGATTACAATCCCCACAAAAAGGGAGCTGTAAACTTCTTTTGTTACAAGGGCCAGGATAATGGCCACCAAAGGCGGAACTAACGCCCAAAATGTACCGTACATTGTCGTACTCCTCCATCATAAGTTTATTTTCGTACCAAATTGCACATATGAAAAATAATAGACCAATTTCCGGCACTCGTCAATCACTTCTTTTTAAATAAAATGCAATATATTGTATAAAAATTGTATATTCCGTTTTTCTATTGAATCCGGTTGATATAAGGCGCTGTATCCGCTGCAATACGCTCCCCATACTCCAGTACATTTTCCGTCACAGCATAAATCTGGTCCTCAAACAGGAACTGATGTAACCACACCACATTGCTCTCCAGATCCGTAGGGATTACGCAGTTGCCTGTGGCACCGATGTTGGCAGTTGTCCGCATACTCTCCTGGGGGAAGCCCGCCTCTTCCACGATACGGTAATCCGTAATATTTTTCAGAAGTGCCAAAATGTCCTTTTCATCCAGGCTTGTATAAATATCATCAACTACACGCTCAAACACTTTGGATAAAGTGGCAAAATCGGCTTGCTTGGCCTGTTCCTCGATTGCCTTTATCACCTCACGCTGTCTGGCAGTCCGCTGAAAATCACTGCCTGCCGTCTGCCGGATCCGGCAATAGGCGGCCGCCTGCACGCCGTCCAATAGCTGAAGACCGGTCTCGGTCACTGCCCTGTACTCACACTCCAATACATTTGCAATGCCATACTGATAATTGTTGATATGCTTAATCTCTTCTTCATCCACATCTATATACACACCACCCAGACCATTGATCACTTCACTTAATCCCCGATAGCCCACGGTCACAAAATTGGTAATGTCCATATCCAGATTCATATTCAACATTTTCACCGCCTGCTCAGCGCCGCCGTAGGAATACGCCGCATTACATTTGTCATATTCGTCCGTACCGATATTCAGGTAAGTATCCCGGAACACGCTGACCAATTTGATGTCTCCCGTGTCCATATTAATACTGGCGATCATGGTACTGTCGCTGCGGCTGCCCTTGAATAATTCCCTATCTTTATTGGCATCCACTCCGAACAGGGCAATGTTCATATAACCTTTCATTTTGCTGGTGCCCTCTTCTTTGGCTTCCACAATTTCCTCCGGTATTTCCAGTTTTTCCTCCGCCAGTTCCACCCGTTTCGGGCCCTCATTGTCAGTGTGCGACATCACACCAAACAGAATGATCCCCATCACCACTATCAGTGCCAGTTCCACACAAAAAACAATTTTCAATCTCTTTTGCTTTCGTCCTTTTTCCATAAAAATCACCCCTTCTGTAATATGACAAGCACTAAAATGCTTTATCATCATCTTACAGCAAGGGGTGTTGTGGTTCAATTTAAGTATTTCGAAAGGTGCTTAAGTCTTTCTGAAGCTTTTTCAATGATAACTTAATAATTCTTGTGTTTTTATTATCTTTTTATTGCGATTCTCTTGCAGTTCCCAGTCATCCAAATCCCAGCTGGCACCTTCTCTCAACTGACCTTTTAATTCCTCCGCTCCGCTTCAATGCAGGCATCAATCACCAGCACCACTGCCAGCGCTGCGATCTCGTCCACTCCCTCTCCAAAATCAATCTCATAAGTATCTCCCCAGGTCATCCATTCCTTGGAGACTGCCGCTATGGTGCGGCCGCCATCGGTAATCTCATACTCGTGATCCCAGAAATCACCGTGCACCTGCCAGCCCAGGCCATTCACGCTGTACTCATGCTTGAAGAAAGTAAATTCCTTGACCACCTGAGCAACCTCCATACCGTTTCTGGAAATATGGTATTTGGGCAAAAAGGTCAACACCTCCTGCTCAATAAAAGCCAGCTCATTGCCATAACAGTCATATAAGTGAAGCTTTTTGCCCCAGGTGAAGATTTCACCCTCCACATAATATTTTTCCACGCCGTTAGCATCATAAATGGAGAATTTGTCTCCCCAGGTAAAAATATGTTGTTTGATATAAAGATTCATATGCCCCTCCTAATATCCAATGCGCTCCGTACCGGAAACCTCCCGGTAAAATGCCGCGGCAGCCGCCTGCTTATAGGGTGTCAGCCATAAATTGCCAATGCCAAAAGTGAAAACACATAAAATACTCCATCCGATGAAGCTAAACTGCAGGCAGAACAGTCTGAAACGGTTGCCCGCCATCATCTCTTTAGACCGTTCAATGGCCTCACCGGCTGTCAACTCCGGATGCTCCGCCAAAATATAGTCGGTCATAGCATAACTGTAGCTGGCAATAATCCCCGGAATGATAAAGAGCAATGACCACAGCAGCACATAGAGAGTACGCAAAAATCTGGTCACAGCGGTGGTCTTCCAATTTCTAAAGTACGCAAACAGGGCATCCAGGGAAGGAGTCCCTCCGTCCACCTGCAGCAGATTAAACCTGGCGTAGCCCACTGCTATCACGCTCCCCAGCACAAAGAAAAGAACCGCCAGCGCAATGGCCACTATCGCAATATACGTTGCTATTCCGGCCAAAAGTGCTCCCAAACCGGAGTTCAAGCCTTCTGAAGCAGACAAAATGGTCTGCCCTGCATACTCAAAACTCACATCTGCATGGGACGCATCAATATTCAGTTTTATCTCAGGTCCTTCTGATCCCAAACCACCTAACAGAGCGGCAATCACGCCTGCAAGCACTGCCATCAACCACTTGCCCTGCAGAACCTCTCTGGCAATTCTCCTAAAATCATCTGCATATTTCATAATGTACTCCTCCTTATGCCTTGATACTATTATAATATACTCAGACACTCCAAACTTATAGTCTAAAATAGTGCACAATATTGCTCCATATCGTGCACTACATTCCTGCTTCCCCGGTAAATGTCTGTTTTAACATCCTCCATATTAGAAAAATCAGTTAAAAAATCCCCGGCAAATGCTGTGCAATCCACAGTCCCACCGTAAAGGAGATCCCGTTTGCCGCAAAGGCATAGCAGATTGCCCTGCTCTTTGATATAGTGCCGTATTTTTCCCTTCTCAGGACTACTCCATACACCACCGCCTCGATTGTCAGCACCAAAAGTTCCAGCAGCACATAGTAAAATACAAAGGCATACTGCCCCTTATTATAATTGATCATATTCAACAATACATTTAATATGATCTGGGTACTCACATTCATGCCGGTAAGCAACGCCAGCTGCCTTTTGCTGCGCAGACCAAACAACAGTGCCACTAACAGCTCCACCAAGATAGTAATCACAATCCGTACTGCCAGATTCACTACTTCCAGACTGTAATCGTAAGTCTTCTCAACAGCCACCACCTCAAAATCTTCCAGACTTACTTGGTAATAGGAGTCAAAAGCATACCGTTCGTAAATGCCGGTTGATACAAATACATCCTGTTCCGGAAAATACAATAAGATCTTAAAGGGATCCGGCGGGTAATACCCCCACCTGAAAGAGTCTTTTCCCGTACAGTCCCAGAATTCCTGCAGGAAATAATAACCATCGCAGTCCTCATAGGCCACAAACTTTTCCCAGATATCATACTCTTCATCATCGGCAGTGTACCTGGCGTAACTTCCATCATAGGCCGAGGCCGGTCCGGTGGATTTTCTCTCCGAAAGAAGGGTAGCAAAATACGTTTCACCTGCCGCGCCCTCAATTGTCACTGATACGGAGGGCTTGGGACCAATGTCCGCACTGACCCACAGCGGCAACATGCTCACCGCCATGATGATACATATTAAAAATGTCAATATTTTCTTTTGTGTCATGTTCACCCTCCTTACTTTAATAATACTTTACGATTACGGAATCTCCTGCAATACAGTTGTTTCTGTTGAAAAACTTTTATAAGCAACAGAATTTAATACCATGTCACCTGCAATTGACAAGATACACAGTACCACCCACGCAATCAACACAATTGCTACAATCCGCCAGATTCTGCGGCTCCGTCTGTTTTTAATGGCCAACTGTTCATTGATCCTGGCTAACTGTTCTACCACTTCATTGCTGTTCTGCTCCCAGTCCAACCTGGCTCCCAGAAGCTGTTTTACGTCCATCTCCAGAATATCAGCCAACCGTTACCACATTTCTGCGTCAGGTACCGACAACCCCTTCTCCCATTTGGAAACAGTCTGTCTGACCACATGTAGCCTGATTGCCAATTCCTCCTGGGTAAATCCTTTCTGTTTTCTGAGATTTTTGATATTATCACCTAACATATGCTCTGCCTCCGTGTTTTGATAGTTTTATTGTAGAGTGTAAGCACATTTACCTCAAGCAACGAAAGTTAACATTGGCATCTTTATCATTAGCCCTTACTTTTCAACACCTTTATAACATAAAACATATAATCGTGATCAAAATCCAAAGACCAATCAGGGCAATGAATAACCTCTTGCTGATCTTATTTCCGGCTTCCCCTTTCTTTTCACCAAAGTACTGAACAATTCCTAATGCAGCCAGAAGGACAATCGTCGCAATATTATGACCGATAACCACTCCGTTATTTCTTCCTTCGAATATATTCAGTAGCATAATCACAATATGTAATCCTGCCAATACAAACCACATATACCAATTCCCCATATACCAATTCTTCATAATATCATATCTCCTTCCTCTTTTGCATGAAGCCGCCCAAACACTGCCTTATCCTTTGTCTTTTTTAATTCCAAGAATTCCTGCCACGATCAGGAGCACTCCTACCACAATCTTCGCGATGACCCTGAACACTGTGGCCCCTACTATCCCGGCCACCATAATCGCCGTAGGCCCATCAGCGCCGCCGATAATCCCCATCGAACTACCAATTGAATTCGAAATCTGCATCCTCATAATTGCGCCAACGATCATGGGCGCAATGTTGCTCAACACTATCAATACACCCAGGATCAGCACAATAATTGATAACACTTTTTTCCCGTTCATTGCTTTATTCTCCTATCTCTTACGAAATACCCCTTCTTAATTTACAGTTCTTCCAGAATATCTTTCTTTTTTGCCTCGTACTCTTCTCTGGTGATCAGCATCTGGTCGTACAGACTCTGAAGTTTACGCAGGCGCTCCTCCACACTCTCCTGAGGTACTTTCTCTCTTTCTGACGCCCCATACTCTGAATTTACATTTTCCGCCGCATAGGAATGCGTTCCTAAACCGGAATGCCTGGTCACCGTGATATCTTCACCGTCACCTTCCACTTCAATGACCTGAGTGGCAATGGGCTTATCAGTGAAACCATTCCGGTAATGAGAATAGGCAATCCAGCCTGCCGCCGCAGTCCACAAAATTCCAAAAGGTCCGAATATGGGGATCACAACAACAATCCCGATCAGACAGAATATAATGCCTACAATGAATCCGGCCTTAGACTGGGTTTTGCCGGGTCTGACATGAATCTTCTTTGACATAGCTGTTTCCTCCAATTTTTCTGTTATTTCCAATCAATTGTATAGTTGCCTGACGCTGCACGGAAACGGACCACCATATAATAGCGCTTGCCCTTTTCCGCTGTGATACTGCCTTCGGTTGTATTCTGACCTAAGCTTAACAGGCACTGTTTCCCGCTGTCCAGAATCTCCACCATCACATCTCCCTTGGTCAACTCCAACTTCAGATCGAAATGGTAACTTCTGTCTTCTTCAAATTTAACTACTCGTTTTGTGTAACCACTACAGGAAGTAAAGGAAGCCTTCTTGCCCCTATCTGTTCCCACATACATCAGCGCCCTCTTGGACTGCATTATCATATAACCATTTATGTACAGAACATAAAATAACAACGCCATTCCGGCCAACACCACAACCCAACCAATTGAAAATCCCTTCATTTCACATATTCCTCACTTTCCGTCTGTAGCCCTTTTATTCTCAGGCTGCTATTCTTTCATTTCCTCAATCCCCTGCCGGCGATTGCCCTTCTTATCAAAAGTCTTCTTCAGAGCACGCTCTGTAGGGAAAATCGGCACGATCAAAAATACCATCTGAATCATAACGATGGCGGCACCCAGATTACCCACTGTATCCGTATCCTTGCCCAACACAAACAGCATCGGAATCACAGAAAGCGGCAACAGGAACAATCCGATCCTATACCACAGCTTTCCGATATAATTGTGGGCAAAATCCCAGGTATCTTTATTTTTCATGGACATTTCTGTCCGATATCCAAACGCCCAGTTGATTGCCCCGGGTGCCTGCTTCAGAAACAAACGACCGAAACCAATCATCGTAACCGGCAGCAGCAGATCCATTATCACCATAAAAATCCAAAATCCCATAATTGTCCTCCTCTTAAGAATACTTCCCCAATATCTTCTTGTATGCCCGATAGACGATATATATGCCAAGCGTACAGTTAAACACCAACACCGCCACTCCCAGATAAGGAGTCAAGAAAAACGCAATACCCATCCCAAAGAGAGCAAGGGCATATTTCCTATACAATTTTGCCATCTCATTATTGTATTCCTTTACATTGGTAACCTTAGTCCGCAGGGAAGTATCTCCACTCCAAAAAGAGATGGGCTCCCGGCTGTCCTTATTAAAAGTCCCTATGATCCAAAAGGGAAATGCACACATCAGGCCGCTTATCAGTCCAACGATTTTTCCAAACATTTGCCAGGCCTCCTTTTACAACCATTTATCTTTTAGCAATCAATTTTATATTTTTATTATACAGGATATCCTCCTGATACGAAAGACAAAAAAATGCACTTTACACAATATATCGTGCAAAGTGCAACTTAACTACGAAAAATGATATTTTTTTGTTGTACGCAAAATCTGATACCAATTCATCAAATCTTTCATTACACGCAACACATATACTTCCTGCGCATCGCTATTAATCACGTAAAATATCAAATATGATTCAAATACCTTCTTATGAATTACGTAATCCCTATACTTAATTCCCGTATCAGCAAATTTCATCGGGAACGCGCCACAATTTTCCACCTCTCGCTTCAAATTACGGAACAATCTTCCTGCGGCCTCTGGGTTAAGCAATTCCACACTAATGTATCGCACCAAATCAATAATATCGTTTATAGCTTCATCCGTCACAAAAACCTTATAATTCAATACCAACTTTATCTCTGATTATCCGGAAAGCTTCGTCTACAGAATGCAGTTTCCCCGCTTCCATATCATCAATTCCTTTATCAAGATAAGAAAACAGAGATTCTTTTGCCATATTTTCACTTGTGATATCTAATGTTTTCACAGCAGTTTCCATCCTCATCCATCTCCTTTCATATCTTTGCATGTATTACCTGATCATCTGACAGTATCTCCGGAAATATCATTTTCAAATCTTCATGTATTATCTCCTGCTTTATACACCTCCTTACAACCTTATACAAACAGTCATCTTTTTGACATCTCTCAGTTGTGTAAAGTAAAAGCATTGAGATTTCTTTGAAATGAATATAGAGACTTGCACATGACCATAAAAGAATTAAATCAGAAATATAATGCTTTTACAGTATTATACTATAAAATCTACCAATTCACAAGTTCGGCTTTTCAAACATAAACAAACGAAAATATGCTTACTTAAAATCCCCTCTGAATTCTCTGATGATTTCATTCATATGTAAGAAATTCTCAGTGGGAATATAACCGGGAATAGAATTGCCGGTACCAAAGGCAACACCACCGTGATGGAGGCTCTTTCTGATAATCTCCTCCATATATTCCTTCAGTTCCTGTCTGGAATATGTGCACACGGCATCCACATCCGCTCCGCCGAAATTACCGATCCTGTCACCGTAGGTTTCCACCCACCAGTAGAAAGGGGCGATCTTATCCTCATTGGAATGTTTCGCATCAATACCCACCACATCGATCAGATCATCCATGATGTGCACCAGATTACCGCAGGAGTGGAACAGGAAAGGCTTGTTATAACTGTGTACCAGATCCACAACCTTTTTCAGCTCCGGCAAGATCAAAGTTTTCACATCATCAGTGGGAAGCAGTGTATTAGCACAAAAGCCCAAGTCATCGCTCATTCGCATCACACAGTAAATATCACCATACTCCTTCATCAGACGCTGCCAGATCTGAAGCTGCACTTCTCCTGCCTTGGCAAACAAACCATGGTACAATTCCTCATCATCCACAGAGATGTAGCAAAGATTTTGTATTCCTACCAAGTCCTGCACCACCTCAAACACACCGTTTCCAACGCCGCCCAGTGCTTTCATGCCCGCAGGCAATTCCTCCCGCAGGATCCGGTAATATTTATCGTGCTTTTCAAAATAGCGGTCCGCAATCGTCTCCCAGGGATAGGCCAGAAAATCCTGCATATCCCGGATGGTGGGGGGAATCCTACAGTCCATCAAAGTACCGCCGCCCACCAGGGCATGGGTGTAACGTCTGTTGTAAGGAACTGCATCATACCCCATATCCTTAAAAAACTTGCAGTATATTCTAAAAAATTCATGCAGGTCACTTTCATCTCCCTTGGACAGTGACTCCACATCCTTTCCGGTAATCTCTCCGATTTTATCCAGTCCTATGCTGTGATCATAAAGCGGAAAACGCTCTACCGCAATATTGCGGGCTGTTTTTTCCATGTTTCTGTAATCCGGCTGAAATGCTTTCATATATTTTCTCCTATCTACTTTCCCAATCTTGTTCTCTAAAACGCTGTTTTTTTACAATTGCATTGTAATCATTAAATTACAAAAATCATTTCCTGTCAATTTTATCCATGTCCAATGATCTTATCGTCTTTTATTGATTGTATTCTTGCAATTATGTTCATTTTTTGATTTTTTCATTTGGAAAAATATTGATTTTTCAAACATCGGAACTTAAAATGGAAATCAAAAGAGCACATAGCCTGAATTGGCAGAAAGAAGGACCTATGCCTTATTACGAAAGAGAAGAACAATTGATGAACATTTTTCTCCAAAGAAATACTGTGACCATGGACGAGCTTGCGGAGCTGATGTTCGTCAGCAAACCTACTTTGCGCCGTGATCTGATCAAATTAGAACAAAAGGGACTTATCCTGCGAAGCCACGGAACTGCATCTCTGGTCAAGACTTCTCCCAATGCACTGAATCCCTTTACGCTGCGCGAACAGGAGCAAAATCAGGCCAAGTCCATTATCGCCCACAAGGCAGTGAAGTATATTAAGGACGGGTACACCATCATGCTGGACGCTTCCACCAGTGCTTATCACATTGTGCCTTTGCTTGCAGATCTGCGCAACATTCTGGTCATCACCAGCAGCGCCAAGACCGCCTTCCTATTGGGCCAAATGAACATCCCCAATATTTGTACCGGCGGACAAATGATCAATTGCTCCTTCTCCTATGTAGGAAACGACGCCCTCCGCACCATTTCACAGTACAACGCCGACATTGTCTTTTTCTCCTGCCTGGGACTGGCATCCAACGGACAAATCACCGATAAATCTGTGGAAGAAAACCAGATCCGCCGGGCCATGCTGCATAGGTCCCGCAAAAAAATCCTGCTTTGCGACAGCAACAAACTTGGCAAGACATATTTGCACAACCTATGTCATGTTTCGGACATTGATGAAGTGCTCTGCGACGCACCTCTGCCCCAATTTCCCGAGAAAGAATTTTAAATATCACTCGCCTTGCTTCCAAAGCAGAATCTTATTCCTGCTCTACCACAATTGCTTTCGTACAAAGCCAATCTGCCCACGTTGTATAGTCTTTTCCAAACACATGAAAGGAATCACTGGAATACTCCGTTGACAAATTGCCATTTTCATCATCAAACAATTCATTCACATCAATATAAAAACTGGTTATACCGTCTGCCAAACCGGCGATCATTTCATTCACCCGGTTTACGTTTGTATTGTTGTAAATCGGGTCTTTATCTGACTGTTCTTCTGTCACATGCAGATTGGCACACAGGAAGATCACCGCTTCACCTTGGTAACCACGGATGTACTCTATGGTTTCCTGATACTTCTTTTGAAGGCCTTCAAACTTATAACCAAGCTCATTGATTCCCAGCATCAAATAAATCTTTCCGTACTGTTTCTGAAACAGCATTTCTTCCAGGCTGACCTTGCCTGTCTCCGGCACAGAAATCTTTTTGGTTGGCAAAGAGAAGACTGACATTCCCGAATCTGCAAAAAATGTAGCGTTTTCCAGGTTACCATACTCCATAAGCCCCACTGTTCTTGAATCCCCAATAAACAAAGCATCATCAAAATAATCATAATCAACAGCCACAAAACTGCGGGGGAACTGCTCCTCCTGCGCACTACCGCCAGCAGCTGTCCCGTTATCCTGCTCCGGCTCCGATGACAGATTCTCACCATTATTCTTTTCTGCTACCTCATCATCGTCCTTCTCCTGCAAACTCCCCTCTGTATCCGAAGTCGTATCTTCCTGCAGTTCCGCTATTAAATTTTCTTTTTCACCAAATTTTTCATCCAACCAATCCAAACCCAAGCCCCGTTCCCGTTGTTTACCGAAATAGTCGGCCACCATCACTACTTCACAGGCAACAAAACTTATCAGAAACAGATACAGGAAAAATCGGTTTCTTTTCGTATCTATCGTATTCATTTTCTCTCCAAACACTAAAACTGATAATATAAAAACGGATTATCCAGACCTATGTAGAGGCAATATACCACAAAGACAAAAATCCCCACCAAAAGAATCTGGCCGAAATATGTCTCCTTTATCTTTGCCCATACTTTCCAAGGCAGCCTCGTCACAAAGAACAGACACAGGATCAAATAAATCCCATATTCCTTACCGTACTTTAAATAATCTCCTGCGAACACGATACCGCCCTCAATCTTATGTCCTAACAGCCTCTGAAAGAAAACCGTCATCTTGTTCATATCATTGTGGGCAAATACCGCCCAACTAAGAGGAATAACCGCCGCCATATAAAAATGGCCCAGCAGCTTACATTTATCAAGCCACTTCTTTAGGCCCGCTTTTTCTATAGCAATCAGAAGAAACAGCAGAAAACCCCAAAGAACAAAATTCCAGCCTGCCCCATGCCAGATTCCGGTAAGCATCCACACGATAAAAAGATTGCGGTATACCTTTACTTTACTTCCCCGATTACCGCCTAAGGGAATGTATACATATTCCCTGAACCAACTTCCCAGCGTCATATGCCATCGCCGCCAGAATTCAGTCATGCTGGTTGATAAATAGGGATTGTCAAAATTCCTGGGGATATCAAAACCCAACATTTTTCCAAGGCCAATTGCCATCAGCGAATACCCCAGGAAATCAAAATAGATCTGAAATGTGTAGGCAAAAAGTCCCATCCAGGCCAATGGCGTAGAAATGCTTTCATATCCGATAGCCGAAAGCTGCGTCCAGAGCACTCCTATCCGGTTTGCCAGAATCACCTTACTGCCAAGGCCCAGCACAAAATACTGCAATCCATGGACAACATTTTCCAGATTATGCTTTCTGGAAAGGAGCTGTTCACGGATATCCGGATATTTTACGATAGGTCCTGCAATCAGCTGGGGGAACATACTCAGATAAGTTCCAAAGTTGATAAAAGATCTATCCGCCCTGCATTTCCCCTGACTCACATCACATAAATAAGAAATTGCCTGGAATGTGTAAAAACTGATTCCTATGGGCAGAACATGAAGCCAGTATTTAAAGCATCCCAGGTATAGCAAATTCACGCCGATTCCAAACAGGAACAAAATCCGTCCGGGATAACGGTCCAACAATACGCCTGCCAGATAATTAAAGACCAATGACAATACAAACAGCACCACATGCTCAGGATTCTGTAAGGACCCAAATGTATAAAAGAGAATACTGCCGGCAAGCAACCACAGGTTTTTCAACCTGGCCGGCATCATATAATACGTCACTATAAAAATCGGAAAGAAAATAAATATAAATTCAAGGCTGCTGAAAACCATTTCTGTCTCTTTTCTTCATCGTCTGTTTATCATATTTCCGGGAATTCCCAATGTTCGAACAAAGTCACAAATTACCCTTACAATTATATAGAATAACAGATAAAAACAGTGCATTTCAATAACCTTTTCCTAATTTTATTTTTTCTTAATTTTATTCTATCCTAATTTTCGTTCTTCTGGATTTTTCACTTTTTCAACATATTCCAGTCAGTCCCTTCATGCGGAAGTCTCTTACCATAGATCACCAAAACTTTTCAATGGACAGACAAAGGCGGATGACTTCAAAAGAAATCTTCCGCCCATAGGATATCAAAAGTATTTTGTGAACAGAACTCACGTACCGAAAAACATTCCGGTAGCTTCCATACACACATCCACGCCCGCCAGCACCATAACAAGCAACACCATGACAAACAACAACACAACAGCCGCCTTGTCATACACAATCTTACTCTTAAAAATATTAGAAAGGAGCAGTTCGATCCCCATTCCGATCAATATCAGGGGCCACAGCCCAAAAATCATCTCATAATCCATAATATCAAGCAGGTTATGAAGCAACAGCAAGACACCAAATCCCACCATACAGAATCCGGAAGTAAAGGTTCCCACCCTGTGAGTTCGGACGGTTACAATATTATTCTCCTTCTCCATTCAGTTCCTCCTTCTTGCCTGCAATCAGCTTTAATCCTATGATAATGATGACAACGGCCACTAAAACCCGGGGAACTTCATCCACGAACATGGACGCCACTTCCCACATATGATCCGGAACCAGATAATAAATCCAACGTGCAATTGTATCCCACAGCTGGGTCACACCATACACGATCAGCACAATGGCACCCCATTTGCGCAAAGATGGATTGGCGATCTTGATTTCTTTGCCCGCAATAAAGGGAGACCATACATACTCATCTGAAAGTTCTCGAAGTTCCTCTTCACTGCAGGCAGCCAAATTCCTGGCGTGGAAAAAGCTGTAGAACCATACCAACACAGCAAAGAGAATGAACACATCGCTAAACCGCAGTACCGAAGGTACTACAAAACACAGAATAAAAATGGTCATCAGGCTGATTCCCTTTTTCAAAAATCCCATGTACATCTCTGCTGCTCCCGGGATCAGGGAAAATAAAAATGTAAAAAACTTTCCTCTTTTTCTTCTCATCATAAACTCCTCCTGGTTATTCTCTGAATAAATTTAATTTGCTGTTGTCAGCAAAAATAGTTACACCGCCCAATATCGTCTCCAGTATGCCACTGTCATTTAAGGCTTCTTCCTTGGATTCATAGCGGGTCTGCATCATATACCCGTAATGCTCGTGCTTCACAAGTAACTTTCCAAATTCACTTTCCTGTTGCTGCAGGCCTTCTAATTTTGGAAGTAAAAAGACCAGTAACACGGCAGCCGCAACTGTGGTCAGTACCCGGAACCGATAGCGCTTGAATTCAGTGACTTTTTCATGGGCGCGTCGTTCTTCCGGTTCTTTTAAAACACTTATTTCCAGCTCCAGTGCTTCCAGAATCATATCCTGCAGATCAGGTGCCACAGGAACTAATTCTGTCTGCTCCGTCTCCCGGATCAAACATTCCAACTCTGCATCTGTCAAATATTCCATGTTTTCCCATGCGTTCTTCATTCCTGCAACAACTCCTTTCTGTAGGTTTTCTTCAGCATTTCCCTGGCCCTGCGGATATGGGTCTTGACCGTATTTATTCCTGCCTGTGACCCTTCTGCAATCTCTTTCGCCGTTTTTCCGTCCATGAAATGTGCGATTGCCACTTCCCTGTATGGAGGCGGCAAAGCATTACAGCAGGATCGCAGCTCCTCCAATATTTCACTATTCAGCACCTGCCTTAGCGGTTCCTCCTTATCCGGCAGTTCCAGGCTATGTATCTCCTCATCCTCGGTTGGAACGGCTCTGCGCGCCGCCGCCCGGCAGTAATCAATACATTTATTGCTTGCAATCCTGCACAGCCATGCCTTCTCCGCATCTACAGAACATTGATCCAAATGTTTATAAGCCGCCAGGAAGGTCTCCTGAGTCAGGTCCTCTGCCACAAAATAATCACCGGTCATTTTCAGGCAGACAGAGAAAACCAGATTCTGATACCGATTGATAAGTCTTATTAATGTTTCTTTGGAATCGATTCTCTCCACCTCCCCTCTGCTTTCATTTAATATAACGCAGTAGCCATTGATAAAGATTCAAAAAAATGCAGCCTTCATTGCAAAGTCTTCATTGCAAAGCTGCATTTTTATCCTTTATGCTTCCAATATTTTTTCCGGTTTCTTTTCCGGTTTCTTTTCAGTTCTCTTTTCAGTTCTCTTTTCGGAGCCGCCTCTGCACAAAGCCGGACTGCATACACCGGCTCCCCATACAATTGGATAGCTTTAGTAATTCAGTCTCTGCAGACTTCTCTCCTCAAACACATACTCCGGTGTTGAAAAAGGATATTTAATCTCATCCTCGTAATACCAGGGATCTGTCTCACTGGCGGGATTTTTCAAAATGTGGAACTCCTGGGCCGGCATATATCCCTGGGCCAACAAAAATGCTTTCTGTCCCTGCTCATTTTCACACAGATCTACCACCATAACTACATGTCCCGGACTGCCTCCCTTCAAAAAAACATCACCCGGTTGTAATTCCGCTGCGGTAATGGACTCTGCCTCCGCATCCATGGACAATGTTCCTGCATAGGTAAATATGATCCTCATGTATTTCACAAAAGTCTCATAAGAATCATCATATCCTGCCGACTGTACCCAAGACACCTGATTCCCATCCACTTTAATCCGGTAACCATCACGCCATTTGGTGTAGGGCGCCTCGAATCCGTTGGTAAAATGAAAGGAAATCCGATCTTCCTGCCCGGTATCCAGAAAATATTCCGCATACATGCGCATAATAGAATCAGCACACTGCTGCAAATCCGCATTTTCTATGGGAAGTTTCAGAACTGCCGCGTGCGCATTCTGATTCCACTTTTCGCTGCCGTCATACAAAAGCACCGGGCTTCCGTCTTCTTTTACCGGAAAGGTCCGAAGATATTCCAGCAGGCTTCCGGTTTCTGCTTCCGGACGGACATAGCCTGATGGCGGAAGAATTCGGGTTTCTATGGTCTGACCTGCCGGATCGATCAGGGCATCTTTCTCCGTTTTTTCTATGTCTGAGTCTGCTGTTGATTGTTCATCCATTGGCAATTGCGTTTCATTTTTGAACTCGTTTGGTGTCTCATTTTGTGACTCGTTTGACACCTCATTTGATGTTTCGTTTGGCACCTTATTAGTTGTTTCATCCAGCATTTCCGGATTATCCGTTTCTTTTCCACATGCTGTAAACAAGCATATCATACAAAGCAAGAGTATTGCATAAATACTTTTCCGCATTGATTTCTCCTTATAATCCATAGTTACTTCATATCCTTATCAACAGAGTAATCTATTCTTTGTACTTACGTCAATCAATATCTATATAGGCGGGCAATACTTTCTATATACAAGCTAAGAATATCTTTTGTAATACTTGCGTGGTCGCTCGCTCAACCAGTGCCGCCCCTTATAAGTAACCTACTGTTTTAAATAGTGCTGAATCATGCTCATAATCAATTTCTGGTTCAGAGGATTTTTTCTTGTTTCATAAGTTATGATCAACCCCTCACCCGGGAAAATGCCATTTTGTTCATATGCTGCAATTCTCTGCAGCGCCGTTTCTGCATAATTAGGATCATCCATCATCCCCAGATGCTCCCAATATAATTCCTTCCGTTTTTTCACATTAAGTACTGTGAAATCAGGATATATTTGCCCGGCACCTTTTAAATAAATGGGCGATTCATATCGATAGGGGATCATTTCTTTATTCAGTAAATCCGCGATTATCAGCTCCGATTTCGAGCGCACTCTTTCCATTTTTGCACTATAATACTCAGGAGCATTTTCATCAAAGCCCTTTCTCTGGTAAGCATAATCTTCCCATTTCTGAATATATTGCTCTTCGGTTTCTTCGATTGGAATTATCAGTTTTTGTCGTTCCTTATGCAAGTTCTCATATATTTGTTCCGCGGGGAATTCCGAATATGCAGACAGATACTTTTGCAGGGCGGTCAATTCCCTATCAACTGCTCTGAGAACCTTTTGATCATATTCTTTTTGCGCCAGCTTACGTACCAGATTATGTTCTTTTTTCGGCATATAGACACCGCTGCTATCTTTCCCATCCCTTCTATGATAATACTGGGTTCTGTTACCGGAATGGCAGATGCGCAAAGTACCTTGTGGTACATTCTGCAATGCTTTTTCCTTCTCCTGCTTAAGCCGGAGTAAAGTTTCTTTTCGTTCCTCTACTAATATTTTTATTTCTTTCATACAACTTTTTCCTTTCTACTATTTTTTTTTATATTTATCAGGCAATTTTTGATGAACCTTTTATGCTTTTCCTGCATTTCTGGCCTTTCTTGCTTTTCTGGTCTTTTTGTAGGAATAGGCGGTCGCTTCGTGATGTTTAAATAGTTCAGATGCTTTTTTCACTCCTTTCACATGAATTTCTGCGGACTATTTTGAAAGTTTGGATTGTTTCGGATGCACTTTGGCTGGCTTTTGCTACGTTTCGGGCAGACGATTGGGGAAATTTGATTTATTTCAGATGCATTTTGGGCGCTTTCTGCTGCGTTTCGGGCGGACGTTTTTGAAGATTTGATTAGATTCAGATGCAATATGGGCGACTATTACAGTGTTTCGGGCGGACGTTTTCGAAGATTTGATAAGTTTCAGATGCAATATGGGCGACTATTACAGCGTTTCGAGCAGACGTTTTCGAAGATTTGATAAGTTTCAGATGCACTTTGGGCGGCTTTTGCAGCGTTTCGAGCGGACGTTTTTGATGATTTGATAAGTTTCAGATGCAATATGGGCGACTATTACAGCGTTTCGGGCAGACGTTTTCGAAGATTTGATAAGTTTCAGATGCACTTTGGGCACTTTTTGCAGCGTTCCGAGCGGACGTTTTTGATGATTTGATGGGATTTAGATGCGCTTTGGGCGGCTATCACAGCATTTTATGGAGACGATTTGGGAAATTTGATTTATTTCAGATGCATTTTGGGCACTTTTTGCAGCGTTCCGAGCGGACGTTTTTGATGATTTGATGGGATTTAGATGCACTTTGGGCGGCTATCACAGCGTTTCAGGCGGACGAATTAGAGAATTCGAAGAGTCTCAGATGCCGGTGCTGAAAATCATCAGCACCGACGCCTGAATTAAAGAATCATTTACATTAATACTTTTAAATACTTGAGTGTTACTTATTGATAATACTTATTGATGTTACTTGTTGATGTTACTTGTTGATATTACTTATTGATAATACTTGTTGATATTACTTGAAGTACTTCACACCACTCTCGAAGATCTTCATATCCTGCTCGCCATAGATATTCATGGCCACTGCGGTGTCGCGTCTCTCGGAATGGGCCATCTTACCGAAGCAGCGGCCATCAGGAGAGGTGATACCCTCGATGGAGCAGTAGGAGCCGTTGATATTGTACTCCTCGTCCATGGTGATGTTGCCGTTCTGGTCAGCATACTGGGTTGCCACCTGGCCATTTGCAAAGAGCTTATCGATCCACTCCTTAGGAGCTACAAAGCGTCCTTCACCGTGGGAAGCAGGATTACAATAGGTTGCACCAAGTTCAGCGCCCTGGAGCCAGGGAGACTTGTTGGAAACCACCTTGGTGTAAACCATCTTGGAGATGTGGCGGTTGATGGTGTTGAAAGTCAGAGTAGGGGAATTCTCGTTCTGTCCTACGATCTCGCCGTGAGGCACAAGACCCAGCTTGATCAGCGCCTGGAAACCGTTACAGATACCCAGTGCCAGACCATCTCTCTCGTTTAAGAGCTTCATAACCGCTTCCTTCATCTTCTCGTTCTGGAATGCGGTTGCGAAGAATTTAGCACTGCCGTCGGGCTCGTCACCTGCGGAGAAGCCGCCGGGGAACATGATGATCTGTGCCTGAGCGATTGCCTTCTCGTACTCTGCTACAGAATCACGGATATCCTCAGCGGTCAGGTTCTTGAAGACCTTGGTGATCACGTTGGCATCTGCACGCTCAAATGCCTTGGTGCTGTCGTACTCACAGTTGGTGCCGGGGAATACGGGAATAAATACGGTGGGCTTAGCCACTTTATTCTTACATACGTAGATGCTGTCTGCCTTGTAAATACCGGTATCTACTGCATCGGTGCCCTTCACAGCCTTGGTGGGGAATACCTTCTCCAGCTTGGAGGTCCATGCTGTAAGCGCTTCTTCCATAGTGATCTTCACATCACCGTATACGAAAACGGGCTCCTCAGTAACGGTACCGATCAGGATGTAATCCAGCCCCATCTCCTCCAGAACTGCCAGCTTGTCAGCAGGAATCTCTGCTACGATGTCACCCAGGCCGTTTGCGAAGAGGTCATCTGTGGTCACTTCGCTGTCGATGGTCACACCCAGCTTGTTGCCGAATGCCATCTTGGATATGGCAGCTGCCACACCCTTGGAGTCCAGGGCGTATGCGGAAACAATGGTCTTGTCCGCAGTCAGTTTATGGATCGCAGCGTACATCTCTGCCACTGCATCGTACATAGGAATATCAAACTCATCCTTGTCGATTTCGAAGCAAACCAGCTTGTTGCCTGCCTTCTTTAACTCGGGTGTCACTACCTCGCCGTGCTTAGCCACATCTACCGCAAAGGATACCAGTGTAGGCGGTACATCAATGTCATTGAAGGTACCGGACATACTGTCCTTACCGCCGATGGAAGGAAGACCAAAGCCCATCTGCGCGTCATAAGCCCCAAGCAGCGCCGCGAAAGGCTGACTCCAACGGCTGGGATCCTCGGTCATTCTGCGGAAGTACTCCTGGAAAGTGAAACGGATCTTGGTGAAATCACCGCCGGAAGCTACGATCTTGGCCATGGATTCCACTACTGCGTAAACCGCACCATGGTAAGGGCTCCAGGAAGACAAATAAGGATCGAAACCGTAGCTCATCATGGTCACGGTATCGGTCTTGCCCTTCAGCACGGGAAGCTTTGCAATCATGGTCTGGGTCTCGGTCAGCTGATGCTCACCACCGTAAGGCATCAGTACGCTGCCTGCGCCGATGGAAGCGTCGAACATCTCCACCAGACCCTTCTGGGAACATACATTGAGGTCATTTAACAATGCCAGCCAAGCAGCCTTTACGTCGCCCTCTTCCAGCTTTTCACCTACAGCGGGAACGGACCATTTATCAAAATAATTATCTTCTTCTGTGGGAATATCTACTTTTACAGCGGTCTCCTGATGGGCACCATTGGTGTCCAGGAAAGAACGCTTGATATCAACGATTTTTTTGCCTCTCCACTTCAGCACCAGTCTGGGATCTTCGGTAACAACTGCCACTTCAACAGCTTCCAGATTCTCCTCAGCCGCATAGCCCAGGAATTCCTGAACATCCTTTGCGTCAACCACTACAGCCATACGCTCCTGGGACTCGGAAATTGCAAGCTCTGTGCCGTCAAGACCGGCATACTTTTTGGGTACTTTGTCCAGATCAACGGTCAGACCGTCAGCCAGCTCACCGATTGCTACGGAAACGCCGCCTGCACCGAAGTCGTTACACTTCTTGATCAGTTTACTTACCTCTGCCCTGCGGAACAGTCTCTGGATCTTACGCTCGGTAGGCGCATTACCCTTCTGCACTTCAGCGCCGCAGGTCTCGATAGAAGCCTCAGTATGTACCTTGGAGGAACCGGTAGCACCGCCGCAGCCGTCACGGCCGGTACGGCCGCCCAGCAGGATGATGATATCGCCTGGATCAGAAGTCTCACGGATAACATTTTTTCTGGGAGCAGCACCCATTACGGCACCAATCTCCATTCTCTTTGCCACATAATTGGGATGATAAATTTCTTTTACAAAACCGGTTGCAAGGCCGATCTGGTTACCGTAAGAGGAGTAACCGCTGGCTGCACCGCGCACTAATTTCTTCTGGGATAATTTGCCCTTTAAGGTATCTGCCACGGGAACGGTGGGATCTGCCGCACCGGTCACACGCATTGCCTGGTATACATAACCACGTCCGGAAAGGGGATCGCGGATCGCACCGCCCAGACAAGTAGCCGCGCCGCCGAAGGGCTCAATCTCAGTAGGATGGTTGTGGGTCTCGTTCTTAAAGAACACCAGCCACTCCTCAGTCTCCACATGATCGCCATAGTCCATTTCCACAGGCACCACTACGGAGCAGGCATTGATCTCATCGGATTCCTCCTGATCGTCAAGCTTGCCGTCCTTTTTCAGCTTTCTCATAGCCATGGTAGCCAGATCCATCAGGCAGACGAACTTATCCTCTCTGCCCTTGAAGATTTCTTCTCTGGTATCCAGATAACTCTGGTATGTAGTCTCAATGGGGGAACGATAATAACCCTCGCCGAACTCTATGTCGGTAAGCTCGGTAGCAAATGTAGTATGGCGGCAATGATCGGACCAATAAGTGTCCAGCACGCGGATCTCAGTCATGGAAGGATCACGTTTTTCATCATCGCGGAAATAATTCTGGATATGCAGAAAATCCTTGAAGGTCATTGCCATGCCCAGGGAATCGTACAGCTGACGAAGCTCACCCTCTGCCATATTCTGAAATCCTTCAAAAATGGATACATCTGCAGGATCATCAAACACAGTGATCAGAGTCTCAGGCTTCACCATATCGGTCTCTCTGGAATCCACAGGGTTGATACAGTAGGATTTGATTCTTGCAAACTCTTCCTCTGATACATCTCCCTGAATCAGGTAAGTCACAGCAGTCTTGATCACAGGCTCCTCATTTTCATTTAAAAACTTTACACACTGTACTGCGGAATCAGCTCTCTGGTCGAACTGTCCGGGCAGGTACTCTACGGAAAAGACCTTACCGTTTGCAGGGATCTCAATGGTCTCCTCATACAGATCGTCTACAGGGGGTTCTGAAAATACAGTCTTGCATGCACGCGCAAACACTTCATCAGAAATATTTTCCACATCGTAGCGAATAAATTCTCTGACACCGTCCACCTCAATGCCAAGATAGTTCTTCAGTTCTTCGTGCAGTTCCTTTGCCTTCACTGCAAAAGGATCTTTCTTCTCTACATAGATACGTCTTACGTTGCCCATGTTTTTCCTCCGGTTTTGTAATTTAGCGTATGTAGGCCGCAAAGCGCGGCTATTATCGTTATGCTTCTCCGTCAAGTCCTTTGAGGATATAGACGATCTCTCTGTCCACAGCCTCCTCGGTAACGCCGATTGTCTGAGCACAAATCTTCAGGCCTTCCAATACATACATGATATTTCTGGCCTTGCCCTTGCAGTCTTCGCAATAAAACTCACCGTTTTCAACGCCAATCTCAATCAGCTTCTCTATAATCTTCACAGCGGAATCAAACTGCTTCTTCAGCAGATTGTTCTTCTTGGGAATTTCTTCTTCAAAATAAAACTCATAAGTAGCCTGTGTCAGAGTGTCCGCTCCGCGGAGCAGTTCCTTCTTCTGCTCATTCAGAAACATCACAAGAATATCTGCCGCTGTAGCATCTTCCTTGATGCTGTCGGCAAACACATCATCCGTCTCCTGGCTTTCCAGCTTAAGAACTTCCATGAAAATCTGGCTGGTACTCTCAAAATAAAGATAGAGACCGCCACGGCTGATACCACAAGCGTCCACGATATCCTTCATGGTCACCCTCTTGTAGCCTTTTTCCATAAATACCTTTCTGGCTGTCTCTAAAATATACTTTCTCTTTTGTAACGATTTCTCACCCATTACGATCGTACCTTTCATCCCCAAATATCTTTTGCCTATGTGTCTGCTCCACTCAGAAATTTTTAATCCCAGGCTCTTTAGCTGTTGTTGTTTTCGCTGATGTTGCTTTCACTGATGTTGCTTTCACTAATATTGTTTTTACTGATGTTCCTTGGCAACACTGTGAAGTCCTGAGCTTTTTTGCGACATCACTGTCAGTTTTTACAAAAAATGACACATATGTATTTTTATTTTATCACATTTTTCCCAAAAGTACAGCAATATTTTTCACGTATCCGCTTAAAACTCCCAAATAACAGGCTTTTTTTACTCTTAGCACTTCTCACATCCTACTTTCTGCATATCTCAAACACAGCATCCCCTGAAATCGTCAAGTATGAGCACAAAAAAATAATGCAAAAGCATCTGCTCCCCCTCACTCTCTCCCTTTCGTCTGCCCAAGCAATGCGAAAGACATGGAATATGCATCTGTCTTCTCACATTTCACCTTTTTCGTACGCCCGAAGCGACGCAAAACGCATAGAATATGCATCTAACTTCTCACATTTCTCCTTTTCGTATGCCCAAAGCGACGCAAAACGCATAGAATATGCATCTAACTTCTCACATTTCACTTTTTTCGTACGCCCGAAATGACGCAAAACGCATAACAAAAGCATCTGACTTCTCACATTTCACTTTTTTCGTACGCCCGAAATGACGCAAAACGCATAGAATATACATCTAACTTCTCACATTTCACTTTTTTCGTACGCTCGAAGCGACGCAAAACGCATAGTATATGCATCTGCTTTCTCACATTTCACCTTTTTCGTACGCCCGAAACGACGCAAAACGCATAACAAAAGCATCTGATACACAGCAACTTCCTATTTCGTCTGCCGCACGCGTAGTATTAAGTCTGAATAGACCATCAGGATACACACCACATATGATATTGACTTCAAAAACATATAGTCTCTTGTAACATAAAAACCTGGAAAAACTCTCGTTTTTCCAGGTTTCATAATTCATTATGTATTTTGTTGCGCTGTCCGTTAGGTCAATTCACCTTCGGCTGCAAAATCAGATTAGTGAACGTCTACAGCCTCGCCTGCCTCGGAGGGCTTAACAAGGAACATGCTTACCAGCAAAGCCACTACGTACAGAGCCAGAGTAGCGTACAGTACGTACTGATAACCGGTGGGGTTCACGGTAAGGCCTTCTGCAGTGGTGATCTCCTCACCGAAGGTCTTAACGATCCAAGCTGCCATCTGGTTACCGGTCAAGCCTGCAAATGCCCAAGCGGAAAGAGTGATACCATGGATTGCACTGATGCTGCCCATTCCGTAGTGATCGGAAAGCAGGGTAGGTACGTTGGAGAAGCCGCCGCCGTAGCCAGCGTTTACCATCATGATCAGTACCAGTACCAGGATTGCCAGGAACATGTTGCTGCTGCCGTTCTTAATACCGCCGGTGAATAATACGACAGCGGTCAGAGCGATGGAAATGATGAAGATCATCTTGTATACAGTGTTTCTGTCCTTCATCTTATCAGCCATTGCTGAGAAACCGAGACGGCCGCCTGCATTGAAGATTGCGGATACGGTGGAAACGATACCTACAACGCCTGCCAGACCGATACATTTTACGATCATCTTCTCCTGAGAGATCAGTGCAAGACCACAGGTAATGTTGATGTAGAACATCAGCCAGATACCAACATAGTTGGAAATAGGTCTGGTCTTCAGGGTAGCCATCAGGCCCTGGCCCTTTTCCTTCTTAGCGGGCTCATGCCAATCAGCGGGCTTAGCCAGAAGTAAGTGACCTACAAACATCATTACAAAGTAAACTACTGCAAGAATATAGAACATCTTGTAGATACCGCTCTCGCCCAGATTAGCAAGCAGAGACTGCATGATGGGGCTGGCGATTGCCTTAGCTGCACCGAAACCTGCCACTGCAAGACCGGTTGCAAGACCCTTACGATCGCTGAACCACAGCATCAGGGTCTTGACGGGGGATAAGTAACCAGTACCAAGACCGATACCCATGATCAGACCATAGCATACGTAAATACCGATCAGAGCCAGTACGCTGCCGGGGTTCTTACCGCCAAACCAGATAAAGAAACCTGTACCTGCCATACCGCCTGCAAAACAGATGGTAGCGATCAGGGAAGACTTGTGAATATCCTTCTCAACTACATTTCCGAGGAATGCTGCAGACATACCCAGGAAGAAAATTGCAAAACTGAATGCCCATTCGGTGGCACCCTTAGAAAATCCGATGTAATCCGCGATCTCCTGGCTGAAAATAGACCAGCAGTAAACGGTACCGATACTGCAGTGTAACAGCAATGCGGGAATTGCTGCACGAACCCATTTGTTACTGCGCCATCCGGACGCTTTCTTAACACTTGCTTCTCCCATTTCAATTCTCCTTTTATGTTTTTCTCAAACGTGAAACTGTTTTGAATCGCAAACATCTGCATTATACACCTTTTTTTTTCTCTTTTCAACAGCCTGGCTGGAAAATCCATCCTTGCATTTCAAAAAAAACATTCTAAAAAATTCATAATTTTTCATTTTTCTACTTGCAAAGTTAAAATACCTGTGTTATACTCATATCCGTTGGTGAGAAATGCTAACGAACATATCACATAGGGGAATAGTACAATGGTAGTGCGGCGGTCTCCAAAACCGTTAATGGGGGTTCGATCCCCTCTTCCCCTGCTAAAAGCCTTGATGATTCAAGGCTTTTTTTGTTTATACTTTTGCTCAAGAAACATTGGTACATATTCAAAATCTGTTTTTCAGCACTTTCCGGACGGTATTCAAGTTCTCTGCCTGTATACCAGCTAAATAATTTTAAAACATTTCCATCTTGAAATGCCACCTTTCATACACTAAACTATATGTTAATTACATCTTGCAAAAATATCATTTGTTACTATCCAGGAGGACTGACATGATCTTCTATTTTACCGGAACCGGCAACAGCCGGTATATTGCTGAACGAATTGCGGAAATTACCTCAGACGAAGTAATAAGCATCAACCACATTATAAAAAAAGCGCAGGCAATAGATAAAGAATCAAAAAGCACAGAAAAACATTCCGGATACCGGCAGAATCCGAATGCCGCACCGCCCTGCTGCCCATCGGAAAAGCTGATCTTCGTCCTGCCCACCTATGCCTGGAGAATTCCTCATATTGTGAAAAACTGGATTCTGAAAACCGATTTCCCCGGTGCCAAGAAGGTCTGGTTCGTTATGAACTGCGGTAGCGAAATTGGAAACGCCGCCAAATACAATCGGGAATTGTGTGAACGGAAGCAGTGGGACTACATGGGCACTGCCGGGATCGTGATGCCTGAAAACTATATCGCCCTTTTCAATGCTCCCGGCCCGAAAGCCGCCAAATTAATTATTTCCAAGGCTGAACCTGTTATAACCGACACAGCAAAACGGGTTGCCGAAAACCAAAGTTTTCCTGCAACCCGCATTGGTCTGTTGGGACGCCTGATGAGCGGCCCTATAAATAAACTCTTCTATTCTCTGTTGGTGAAAGCCAAAGCTTTCCGCGCCGACGATAAGTGTATCGGCTGCGGCAAGTGCGTACAAAAATGTCCGCTGAATAATATTTCCCTCAAAGAAGGCAAGCCCGTCTGGGGCAAGGACTGCACCCACTGTATGGCCTGCATCTGTTATTGTCCCACAGAGGCAATTGAGTACGGCAAAATAAGCAAGGGCAAGGTGCGGTATCACCTGGAGAAATAACTGCTTGCAAAAGACCGGGCTGTCATTCCGACAACCCGGTCTTGCATTCTTAATAGGTTCCCAGCTCAATACCCTTCTGTATAAAATACTTCAAGGTCTCATAATCCACTGTCTTGGGAATGGAATGGTCACTGTGGAGCACAAAGCCGTATCCCTGTTTTACGATGGGAATCTTGCTCTCCAGTTCCTTATCGATCAGTTCCTTATCGTTGGTGTAGAGGACTCTTACATCGATACCGCCCATCAGTGCGATCTTATCGCCGAAGGTCTCATAAATCTCCAACAGATCCATGCCGGCCTTGATCTCGATTACCTGCAGGCAGTCGATACCGGCTTCAATCATGTAGGGCAGCAACGGGCGCACATAACCGCAGGAGTGCATGATTACAGGCAGTCCCAGAGACTTGGCGTAATCAATGGTCTTTTTGTGGTAAGGCATGATCAGATCCTGATACATCTGGGGAGACATGAAAGGTCTCTCTTTAAAGCCCATGTCCTCATAAAACCAGATACCGTCGGGAGCACCCTCACGCTCGAAGAGAATCTTCTGCAGTTCAATCAGCAGATTTGCATAAGTCTCCGCCATATCCTGGATCCACTCGGGATCAAGGATCATGCCCATCAGCATATTCTCATGACCACAGATTGGATGAATACTTTCAAATACATTGACACCGGACCAGACGAAGAAACGGTTGTTTTTCTTGGCATCCGCTTTTGCTTTTCTGTATGCCTCGAAATTGATTCTTCTCTCATCAGGTTTCAGAAGGAATTTTTTGTACTCTTCCCAGCCCTCTCTGTCCTCTACGGTAAAACGTACATGCTCCGGTGTGGTATCGTGGAATTTGTGTCTCTTCAAATATGCGCCGTTGCCATCCAGATAAGTGATGGTATCTTCCGTCTCAGCCACCACCTGAGGCTCAAAATCCAGATCTGCCACCAGATTAAAAGCCCAACATTCCTGCATATCCAGATTGAAATGATCTTCAAAACTTTCGCCGGGCTGTACATGTCCCTGATTTTCATATTCTCTGTGGGTATCTCCCCAAAAATGCTCAAACACAGGGATCCTGTCCACAGGTTTGTGCTGTAACACATTTTTTATTCTCTCGTAACCGGTCATCTTACTTGCCTCCAGAATATAAATTTAGTATAATCATACTATACACAAAAATACCATATATCGGTATGATTTTGTTATTATAAATATAAAAATAGTATGATTTTTTAGGTGGAGCACAATGAATCTCTTACTGAAACATCTGGATGTGAATCTGGGACACTGCAATATTTTCAGCAGCTATAATATGCCAAAGCCCGTACGTCTGCAAAGACGCACCGTTTTGCACTACGAGCTGGACTTTTTTCTGGAAAGTGAAGGCGGAGTCGAAGTGGACGGCGTCTATCTCCCTTTTGCCAAAAGCGAAGTGAATTTCAGAAAGCCCGGGCAAATAGTGCAGGGGTTGGGACGCTATCACTGCTACTGCATGTACTTTTCTTTTGACGCTTTCGAAGCTTCAAAGGTTTCACCGGTGGAAAAACCAGTGCCAAAACGCTCCTCGCCGGACGTTCTGTATGATGTCATGAACCATGTTCCCGACAAGATTACCGGCTCAAAAGCAGAACAGATAGGGCTCAGCATTCAAAAAATATACCAATATTATCTCTGCGATGAGGTCCTGCTTGTAAAAAGCGAATTGCTGCGCCTGCTTCATGAGCTTTTGACTTTTCATCAAAACACCTCCGTTTCCTACAACGAATATGTCAAAAAATCCATCACCTATATGAACACCCACTATCAAGAAGAAATCCACTTCGAAGACCTGTCCAAGCATATTGGCATCAGCAAGCCATACTTTTTCGATCTCTTCAAGCAGTGCACCGGCACAACGCCCAACCAGTTCCTGACACGCTTGCGAATTGACAAAGCCAAATATCTGCTGATTTCCACCAACATGCCGATCAAGGATGTGGGGTACGAATGCGGCTTTGATGACAATGTGTATTTTTCCTATCTGTTCCGCAAGGAAACCGGTGTGTCACCTTCTGCTTTTCGCACCCGGGAGCGCCATTTCCCCCAATAAACAAGTTCTTTCATTGCAAAACCCCGAGCTGCCTGCCGACAGTCCGGGGTTTTATTGCAAAATGCTATTACTTAATACTACGCTGTAAGTAAATTCTGTTTACACTAACTTAAATCTCTTGGTAAATGCAAAGTGATCAGCATAGCCCACCATGAGGTCGAAGTCACCGGGCTCAGATACAAATTCACATTCTGCATTGTAGAAGCGCAGCATATCCTCGCGGACCTCAAAGGTTATGGTCTTTGTCTCGTGAGGAGCGAATGCCGCCTTCTCAAAAGCAATCAGCTGCTGGATGGGACGCACGGCAGAAGCAAACAGATCGTGCATATAAAGCTGTACTACCTCTTCACCAGCTCTGTCACTATCGTTTGTAACAGTAACAGTTGCAGTGATCTTACCATCTGCAGTCAATGTATCGCTGTCAATTTCAAATCCCTCATATACAAAGTTGGAATAAGAAAGACCATGACCAAAGGAATACAGAGGCAAATTGCCGCAGCCGATATAGTTGGATGCGTAAATCTGGTGCACCTCTTCGGGTGTCTGCTTGGCTCTGCCGGTGGAAGGATGGTTATAGTAAATAGGACACTGGCCTACTGCCTTAGGGAAACTCATGGTAATCTTGCCGGAAGGATTGGCCTCACCGAAAAGCAGGCTTGCTGCTGCAGAACCGCCTTCTGTTCCGGGGAACCACATATTTAAAATAGCGCCAACGCTCTTTTCTACATCGGTAAGCACCAGAGGACGTCCTGTGAAGAGCAGCATCGCATTGTTTGCATTGGCAGCTGCCACCTCTTTTACCAGTGCTGTCTGCAGACCGGGCAGGCCGATATCGGCGCGGCTGTTGCCCTCACCGGAATAATTCTGGGGTTCGCCCACGCAAAGGATTACAGTATCTGCTGCCTCTGCTGCTTTCACTGCCTCCGCGAAACCGGAGGTGTCTTTATCATCCCACAGAGCACTGCAGCCTTTCACTACCGTTACTTCTGCATCCGGACACAGGGCACGGATACCTTCCGCTACAGTCACGCAATCCTTGTCCTCACCACAACATGCCCAGAAGCCTTTGATAGCCTTTTCATCGGCAAAAGGACCGATCAGGGCGATACGCTTTGTCTCTTTATCCAGAGGCAGTACGCCGTTATTCTTCAACAGTACTGCGCACTTCTCTGCTGCCTTTTTAGCAAGAGCTCTGTGCTCGGGACTCAGACAAACCGCTGCTTCCTTGGCAGAAGATGCTCCGTGATAAGGATCGTCGAACAGACCCAGATCATTTTTAAGCTTTAAGACGCGCATAACTGCATCATCCAGCTGCTCTACTGTAAATTTTCCTTCTTCAATTAACTCTTTCAAATGAGACTGATATCCCACAGACATCATTTCCATGTGGCAGCCGCAGTCAAATGCCATCGCTGCCGCATCCTTTAAATTGTCGGTAATGCCATGCAGTACCAGTTCACCGATGGCATAATAGTCACTGATCACTACGCCGTCAAATCCCCACTCATCTCTGAGTACCTTCTTCATCAGCCACTTGTTAGCCACGGAAGGCACACCGTTCAAGGAGTTAAAGGAAGGCATGATCATGGTAGCGCCTGCATCCAGGCAAGCCTTGTAAGCAGGCAGATAATATTCTCTCAAAAGGCGCTCGGAAATCTCTACGGTATTGTAATCACGTCCGGCCTCTGCGCCGCCATAAGCCGCAAAATGCTTTACGCAGGTGCCCAGACTGTCAGGACTGGACAGGTCATCTCCCTGGAAGGCACGGATCTGCGCCGCACCCATGATACCATTGATCAAAGGCTCCTCGCCGCAGGTCTCCATCACTCTGCCCCAACGTGCATCGCGGGCATAGTCTACCATAGGAGTAAAGGATACCTGTACGCCGCCTGCAGCTGCCTCTTTGGACGCCATGCGGGTACACTCCTCCACCAGCTTCTCGTCAAAGGAAGCTCCCATTCCCAGGGGAATAGGGAAAATAGTGCGGAAACCGTGAATTACATCCATCATAAAGATCATGGGGATCTTGTTGCGGTCACCTGCCAAATGCTCATCCTGAATCCGGATCATCTCATCTGCACCCTGGAAATTCAGGGAACTTCCCACCACCGGCAAAAACTCCGGCTTTGCTCCCAGTTCCGCCGCAGGACCCGTGGCCTCCTGGCTGGTATCTGTAAATACATTTGCATTGTACTGCACCAGCTGACCGATTTTTTCTTCCATGGTCATCTGGTCTATAAGCGCTCTCAACTCTTTCTGTGTCTTCATGACAACCTCCCCGTTTCATGTTATTGATTTTATTATATAAAGTTGGTTCTTTTCTGTCAATTTGCTTGCGGAAATTTCCGCTTTTGTGCCTTTTAAAGCTGTTTATTGTTCCTTTTTGCTGCTCTCTCTTTTCTCAGCGTATCTCCCAAGTAATCTCTCTTCCATCGGAGACCGCCACTATCGTCCCCTGCTCATCTGTACGGTATACCTGAATATTCCTCTCCTCAAATCTCTCCAGCACCTCTTCATGTGGATGTCCGTACTCATTGCCTTTGGCACAGCTGATCACTGCACCTGAAGGATTTACTGCATCCAGAAAGCTTTCCGTAGAAGAAGTACTGCTGCCGTGGTGACCGGCCTTATACACATCTGCCTGCAGCATTTCAGCATATTTTAGAAGATCCTCCTCTGCCTCCAACTCCGCGTCCCCGGTGAACAGGAAGCGATTCTCCCCATACTCCACCAACAATATTACTGACGCATTATTAGGAGTCTCATATTCCTGCAACGGCCCCAACACAGTACAATGTGCGCTGCCCACGTCAAAACTTTGCCCTGCTTCAGCAAGCTTCGGCTCCATCCTTCTATATTCCAAGGTCTGCCTCAAATTGCGATAGGAAGCACTTTCCCGCTCATAATAAGACATGATTACATTCTCCACCGGAAACTTTGTCAAAATCACATCCGCCGAACCGATATGGTCAGCATCCGGATGGGTCAACAACAGGTAATCCAGTTTATCCACGCCCTGCTTCATAAGATAGTACCGAAGCGCCGTTCCTTTGTCTTCCCCTGCTGCATCGATCAGCAATGTCTCCCCATCACATTTTAACAGAGTGGCATCTCCCTGGCCCACATCAATGAAATGGACTTCCAGGCATCCATCTTCGCTCTCCGTTGTATTACTCTGGTCATTTCCCTGCAGGTTTCCAAAGCCGTTTTCTTGCCAGCCCCCCTGCTGGGGCCAGTATCCTTTGACCACCAGAAAGGCATAGAGAAACAATGCCAGGCTGCACAGTATTACAAAGCCAAACAATTTTTGTCCGTGATATGGTTTTCTATGATGTGCATCCTTCTTTTGTATGTTTCTTTTTTGTATATTTTTTCTTTGTATGTTTTTTCTTTGTATATTTCTTCTTTGTGTCTTCCCGGTTGCCTTATTATTTTTTTGCTTCATAAATTTCCTTTTTCTAAAAAGTATTCCTTGAGCATAATCACCAGGCCTAGTGAGTACTCTGGCAGATTAGGAAAGAGCCACAATCAACGATTGCAGCTCCTGTCTTTTTTAAGCTTATCCTTTTTTAAAGCTTGTTATTTTTAAAGCTTGTCTTTTTCAAAGCTCAATTCTCTTTATCTGCTCCAGGTCAATTGGTGAATCTGATAATCATTCAACTCATTCCACGGCCAGAACCCTTCTTTATCCAAACGCTTAAAATCCAGCCTCTTCAGATTCACAGCAGCAGATCCCTGGGTGTCTGTCTCATAGATCAGGTCCGTAAATTTGGTGTAGGCCATCCTGAAGGATGTGCAAGCCTTCACATCCACAAGCCCGTACAATGTAGGTTCAATGCCAAAGGCTCTGTAAATCTGAGGATCCCCCGGACAAACAATATTTTCCGCCACAAGCACATCCATCTTTCCAAAGCGGATCACCGCAGTCCTTCCCAACTGCTGCACCATGCCCCGATAGGCAGGTCCTTCACAGCGAAATTCGCCGGTATGAAGAGATCTGACATATCCTTCCGCCTCAATAGCAGTCAGTGTAGGATCAATGGTTGCTCCCAGTTTAAAGATTGCCTTGTTTCCCACACCCACTTCAAAGGCCTTTGCCACTGCAGGCCGATCGATCAACAAAGTAGCAGAAGGAATCTGCAGATCCCTCGCTAATATCCTGCTTGCAACCTCCATGCTGTCACCGGATGCCCCTGCATTGGGGGAGTCAGCACAATCTACGATAATGACAGGTTGCCCGGTAGTATTTTCCAAGGCAATATCGATCACTTCATCAATGGACTTTTGATCGGGCTTCAAGGCATGACGCATATCCAGCAAACGCTCTGCCAGATCTACACATACGCTTTCACATTTCTCCGTATCTTCACCGATCACAATCACGGCAGAGCCGCCCACTTCCACATCCAGCCAAGGCTGCATCTGATAAATGGTGTAGTCGCTGATCATATTATCCGCCACACACTTCTTGGCATACTCCTGTAACTTGGCAAAAGGGCCGGCGTTGGTAGAATATACCGAGGCAGGAACAAGCATGGGAATCCTGGCTTTCACCATATGAAGCGGTTGCCCTTTATATTTTTGCAGCATCAATTTTGCCGCACGATACCCGGTTTCATACTGATCCACATGAGGATAGGTATGATACCCTGTAATTATATCTGCATTTTCGATCGTCAGATCGGATATGTATCCGTGCAAGTCCGTGGATGCGGCAATCAGGACATTTTCTCCCGCCGCCTCACGAAGGGCTTGTATGATGGCTCCCTCCGGGTCGTCACAGCCCGTGGTCTGCATAGCACCATGAAGAGATAACAGAATACCGTCCACCGGACTGTTTTCTCTCACATATGCAGTCATTTTTTCAATAAATACATCCAGGATCCTTTGGTCCGCCACACCGCCGGATGCTCCGTAACGTGTCATGTCGAGGCCATAAAGCACCTGGCAATCCACACCGGAATCCTCCAACGCCTGCAGCATACCGCCGATCGCATGGGGCTTTTGATAATACAATTCTTTTATGACGGAACCTTCACGATAGGCTTCTTTCACCCAGTTTTCATAAGAAATAATCTCCGGGCTGAAAGAATTGGTCTCATGGTGAAGGGAACCGATTAAAATTTTCATTTAATTACCAGCCTTTCCTGTTTCCGCACTTTTCCGGCAGGCGGTTGTGTCGTAACTGTTTTTACAGCAAAAGATTTATAGCATCCTGAACAGTCTTGACACCTATCAGACGCATATTGCGTTTCTCCCTGCCTCTGCTAAGCTCCTGCACACATACCTGAGGGAGCACACAAATCTCGAAACCCAGCTTCTCCGCCTCTGCTACACGCTGGGCTGCCTGACCGACTGCACGTACTTCACCGCTTAAACCCACTTCCCCAAAAGCCACCAGCTTGGGACTCAAAGGCTTATTGCGGAAGCTGGAAAGCACAGCCAATACTACGCCCAGGTCAATAGCAGGCTCCAGGATCTTGATTCCGCCGGTGATATTTACATAAGCATCACAGTTGGACAGCTGTACACCGGAACGTTTCTCCAGCACCGCCATCAGAAGATTGACTCTGTTAAAATCAGTACCTGTGGCCTGTCTGCGGGGAATACCGAAGTTACTGTGGCACACCAGGGCCTGAATCTCGATCAACAAAGGCCTTGTACCCTCCATGGTACAAGCCACCACAGAACCGCAGGCATTTTCAGGTCTGCCGTTCAGCATATATTCCGAAGGGTTGGACACTTGCACCAATCCCTGCTCTCTCATTTCAAACACACCAATTTCATTGGTGGAACCGAAGCGGTTCTTTACGCCCCTCAGTATCCGATAGGAGGCATGTCTGTCTCCCTCAAAATAAAGCACCGTGTCCACCATATGTTCCAGCACTCTGGGACCGGCCACTGTACCTTCCTTGGTCACATGTCCTACGATAAACACGGACACACCCAGCCCTTTTGCCAGCTGCAGCAATACGCCTGTGGATTCTCTTACCTGGGATACACTGCCCGGAGCAGACGACACTCCATCATTGTACATGGTCTGGATGGAGTCAATGATCACCACTTCCGGCTTGGCCTCCCGGATAATCTCCGAAATCGTTTCCAGGTTGGTCTCGCACAAAAGCAGCATATTTTCCGCAAAATTACCGATACGGTCTGCCCGCATCTTAATCTGCACCTGGGATTCCTCTCCTGATATATAGAGGACCTTATGCCCTGTCTCAGACAGTCTGTGACACACCTGTAACAGCAGAGTGGATTTACCGATACCCGGATCGCCGCCCACCAGCGTCAGGGATCCCTGTACAATACCGCCTCCAAGCACTCTGTCCAATTCACCGATGCCGGTACAGAGTTTGTTTTCCTCCCGAACCGCCACCTGGGATAATATGCAGGGCTGTGCCTTTTCGTGCATCCGCTTCAGCTGGCCCCCTGCATTTTTCAGTTCTGCACTGTCTATTTTTTCTTCCACAAAGGAATTCCACTCCTTACAGCCGGGACATTGTCCCAGCCATTTGGAGGATTCATATCCACAATTCTGACAGAAGAAAACTGTGGTCACTTTACTTTTTGCCATATATCGCCCTGCTCCAATTCACTGCTCACACTAACCGTCACAAACCGAAAAGCTGCACCATCAAACTCTCGCAACCTTCACCGGCACTTCTCCTGCCGCCCCCAATTCCACACTGATACTCAGCTTTCCGCCAAGCCCGGTCTTCATGGTTCCCATGTTTTTGCCGGCTACAAACACTTCGTATTCTGTGTCATCGGTAAGTCCCAAGGTAATCTGGGCATCCTCGTCTCCCTCTGCCACAAACTCCACGCCCTGCTCGCTCTCAATGAATCCAATCACACTGGTTCCGGGCACGGATTCATACAAAAAGAGACCGTTCTTTTCCAGCTTGGTGATCTCCCGGTAGGTCTTCACCTTCAAAAGGTCACCTGCATGCTCGAAATCTTCCACCTTTGCCTTTGCGGCCAATTTATGATTGCCAAAACTAATGCAGCCCTCTGCCTCTACGCGAAGCAGTTCTTCTACAATTGCCATCTTTTGTCCCTCCTTGATGTCAGTTTCTTACTATACTGCAAATATATTACCGTTCTTCACGGCAAATTTATTATTTAACGATCGCGCTACTACTTCACGGTAAAGGTTACTTTGCCGTTCTTATACCCGGCCGTTACCGTGTCACCCGGTTTAATCTTTTTCTGAAGGATTTCCTCAGCCAAAGCATCTTCCACCACAGTCTGGATCGCACGTTTTAAGGGTCTGGCACCCATTTTCTTGTCAGCGTACTGTGTCACCAGATGCTCCTTCAGGGCAGGCGTAATGCCCAGACGGATGCCCATCTGCTTCTCACATCTCTTGTAAAGATTCGCAGCCAGCAGATTAATGATTTCCTTCATATTGTCATTGTTCAGCTGATGGAACACAATGATATCGTCAATTCGGTTGATAAACTCCGGCTTGAAGCTGCGCTTCACCTCTTCCATAACGCCGGATTTCATCTTCTCATAATCCTTCCTGGCATCACTTCCCGCGCCAAAACCCAGGTTCTTGGGATCCACAATGCGCTGGGCTCCCGCGTTGGAGGTCATGATCAGAATGGTATTCTTAAAGCTGACCTTTCTGCCCTTGGAATCGGTGATATGACCGTCATCCAGCACCTGCAGAAGGATATTGAATACATCCGGATGAGCCTTCTCAATCTCATCGAAAAGTACCACGGAATAAGGATTTCTGCGCACTTTTTCACTGAGCTGCCCACCGTCGTCAAATCCCACGTATCCCGGAGGGGAACCGATCATCTTGGAAACGGAGTGACCCTCCATATATTCGGACATATCTACGCGGATCATGGCATCCTCAGAGCCAAACATCGCCTCTGCCAGCGCTTTGGAAAGTTCCGTCTTACCCACACCGGTGGGGCCCAGGAACAGGAAGGAACCGATAGGACGGTTGGGATCTTTTAAGCCCACACGGCCACGTCGCACGGCCTTTGCTACGGCTGTCACAGCTTCTTCCTGGCCGATCACCCGCTTGTGCAGGATGCTTTCCAGCTTTAACAAGCGCTCGCTTTCCTTTTCTGCCAGCTTCTGTACCGGAATCTTGGTCCACATAGCCACCACTTCAGCTATTTCATTCTCGCCTATGGTATAGCTCTTGTCCGCCTCCCGGCTCTCTCTTCTCTTGATCAGTCTGTCATATTTTTTCAAAAGTTCATCCTGATTGCGTTTAGCCTCTGCCGCCTGGCTGAAAGCCTCCATGCGGATGGCCCGCTCGATCTGATGATCCATCTCTTTGATCTCTTCCTGAAGACTCTTGGCCTTATCAGGCATATCCATCAGCTTCAGTCTTGCACCGGAAGCAGCCTCATCGATCAGGTCGATGGCCTTATCAGGCAGGTTACGATCGTTGATATAGCGGTTGGAAAGGCGCACTGCTGCCTCGGTGGCTTCTGTACTAATAGTCACCTTGTGGTGATTCTCATATTTGTGTTTGATGCCCTCCAGAATGCGGATAGCCTCCTCTTCGGTGGGCTCCTCCACAGACACCGGTTGGAAACGTCTTTCCAGGGCGGCGTCCTTTTCCACATATTTGCGGTATTCTGCAATGGTAGTTGCACCGATCAGCTGAATCTCTCCTCTTGCCAGAGAAGGCTTCAGAATATTGGAAGCATCAATGGCGCCCTCTGCGCCTCCTGCACCGATAATGGTGTGGAGCTCATCCAGAAACAGGATCACGTTGCCGTCCTCAATGACCTCCTTAACTACCTTTTTAATTCGCTCTTCAAATTCACCGCGGTATTTACTGCCGGCTACCATACCGGACAGATCCAGGGTCAGCAGGCGCTTGTTCTGCACGGTAAAAGGCACATCCCCGGAAACAATCCTAAGTGCCAAACCTTCCACCACTGCCGTCTTGCCCACACCGGGTTCCCCGATCAGACAGGGATTGTTCTTGGTCCTGCGGCTTAATATCTGGATCACCCGGCGGATCTCATCCTCACGGCCCACCACAGGGTCCAGCTTGCCAGCCCTGGCCAGAGCAGTCAGATCTCTGCTGTACTGATCCAAAGTAGCAGTCTTCCCTTTTCCTGCATTCTTTTTGCTCAAGTCTTCTTTATATAGATTGCCGTCCTGGCCGATGGCCAACAGGGTGTCCACATACAGCTTCTGCACGTTGGCTCCCAGGGTATTCAACAGGCGTACTGCAACATTCTCGCCTTCCTTAATGATTGCCAGCAAAATATGCTCCGTTCCGGTCAAACGGTGCCCGAAGCGTTCTGCCTGTCTGTGGGCCTCTTCCAGAATCCTTTTGGCTCTGGGGGAATAGCCCTCCCGCTCCTTCAGCTGCACGCCGTTTTCAAAAGCGATCAGCTCCTTGAGCATATTCAGCACCTGCTCCTCCTGTACACCATTGTCAGTCAATACTCTGGCTGCTACACCGGTGCCTTCCTTGATCAGGCCCAGCAAAATATGCTCTGTGCCGATATATCCCTGTTTCAGGCTTCTGGCGAGGTGCGCTGCATGGGACAACGCATTCTGCGCTTTGTCTGTAAACTGTGACTGCATTATCTGTTCCTCCTAATATTCAAACTGTCCGGTTCATGTCCGCACTCAATAATTCCTATAATCTTCATATATTTCATCAACCAGCTGATGAATTTCCTGCCTGGAAATATTCTTGCAGAGACCTTTTGCCAAGGTCACCCGCAGCTCCTGCTTCAGCTCCGCCAGGGTCCTCAGTCTGTCCACATCGATAGCGATCACCGCCCCACGGCGTCTGTCCACCTTCACATACCCCTCCTGCTTCAGGACTGTGTAGGCCTTGTTGACCGTGTGCATATTGATGCCGATGGTATCAGCCAGCTGGCGCACACTGGGCAAAGAATCTCCCTCTCTGAACTGGGATGTGGCAATTCCCATGATAATCTGATTGCACAGCTGCAAATACAACGCTTCATCACTATTAAAATCAATCTCTATTATCATATGCCGCCCCGCCTTTCTTTAAACATTGTTATAGGTATGATATAACAGTCTCCACATACTGTCAACCAGCCCCCGGAAAGTTTATAGTAATTTTAGTTTTGGAAATTTTAGTTTTGGGAGTTTTAGTTTTGGGAGTTTTAGTTTTCCTCCCAAACAATAACAGCCATGTACCGGGATATCGTCGGTACATGGCTGCTTTTTATTTGATCACAATTCTATGATTGCAAAACAATTTTATTGTTCTTCCTCGCCGTCCCAATTTAAGAACTCGAATTCAAACTCATCTTCATCTGCCACGAAATTCTTAGATTTACGATTCTGGGGCTGGGTCTGAAGGTTTACTGTCTTGGGCTCCTGAGGTTTTGCCTCCGGGTTCTGAGGTTTCGCCGCAGGCTGTGCTGCCTGGGGTTGTGTTCCCTGAGGTGTTCCTGCGGGTTTTGCTCCCTGGGGTGCTCCTGCGGGTCTGGTTCCCTGGGGTGCTCCTGCGGGTCTGGTTCCCTGAGGCGCTCCTGCGGGTCTTGCTCCCTGAGGCGCTCCTGCGGGTCTTGCTCCCTGAGGTGCTCCTGCAGGTCTGGTTCCCTGAGGCGCTCCTGCGGGTCTTGCTCCCTGGGGCGCTCCTGCAGGTCTGGTTCCCTGAGGTGCTCCTGCGGGTCTGGTTCCCTGAGGTGCTCCTGCGGGCTTCTTCTCACCGCCTACAGTGTGCATTACCTTCTGGCCCGGCTGAGGTCTTGTGCTGTCGGCACCGCTTCTTCTGCGCAGAGTCTCTTTCTCTACCTGATTGTAATATGCAGAATCCATCATATCCTTGATCTTGTATACCAGGAATGCAGCGGCTCCGCCCAATGCCAAAATCACTAAAATCAGAATTACGATTACAAGTTTCTGGCTCTTTACTGTCTTGTGAGCCTCTTCATATGCAGCCTTATTTGTATTCACTGCCGCAAAGATATCGGAAATTTTATACTGGCCATTGTTTGCCATATCAAGCAGATACCACTCTTCACCCTGAAGCTGAGTCTCCCAATCCTTGGTAACCTCAGGCTCTGATGCCTCAGGCTCCGTAGCATCGGGCTCTGTTGTTGTGGGTTCTTCAGGCACAATAGGCACTAATTCACCGGATACTTCCACAAAATCAGAACGGATGAAACCTGCCACCTCGGTACCGTTCTCAATAAACGCTACCTGATACCATACATTGCCGTCTGTACCGGTGATACGTCCGTTTACGGTCAATGCAGAACCATTCTCCACTGCCGTAACAATTGCAGAATCGGTGGTTGCTGCCGCACGCACACGCACTCGGTTGCCGCCCTTTACAGAAGCACTGACAGGTTCTACTGCCTCCACGCCATCCTGCGCAGTAGTTCCTGTGGTTGTTCCGGTACCATCCAGGTTGTCCGGAGTAGTTCCATCAGTAATGGCCACCAGATCAGACCTAATATAACCCAGCGTATCTGCATTTACAAACACCTGATACCACACCTTACCATCACTGCCGGTAGTCTGACCGTTGATGGTCACTGCAGCTCCGTTTGCTGCGCTTCCAAGAGACTGGCTGTTTGCGCTGGGCTCCTTACGGATATTAGCGCTGGTTGCTGTAACTTTACCCTGACTCTGCGCCTGGCTCACAAAAGAAAAAGCATCTGTTGTAAGTCCCAGAAACAAAGCGATCACCAGGGCCAGCATGCCCATCCATATTTTGCTGTTTCGACGAATCTTTCCTGTCATTTTTCATATGCTCCCTTCGCTATATTTATCGTTTCACACCTTAAACTTGTGCATCATCAATGGCTTTGCCGATGTCATTGCGCATATACTTATTGTCGAAATTTACCCATCGGGTAGCTGCGTAAGCATTGGCACGGGCTTCCTTCAGGTTGGCGCCCTTAGCGGTCACGCCCAATACGCGGCCTCCGTTGGTCACGATACCTGCATCGGTCTGCTTCGTACCCGCGTGGAAACAGAAATAACCTTCTTCTGTTTCAAAACGCTCCAGACCACTGATCACAAAGCCTTTTTCATAAGCAACCGGGTAACCTTCGCTTGCCAGGACCACACATACTGCTGCGTTGTCCTCAAACTGCAGATCGATCTGATCCAAGGTACCATCCACACATGCTTCCATCACTTCAATAACATCATTCTTCATTCTGGGCAGTACTACCTGAGCCTCAGGATCACCGAATCTGGCATTGTACTCCAGCACTCTGGGACCCTTGGGGGTAAGCATCAGACCAAAGAAAATGATTCCCTTGAAAGGTCTGCCCTCAGCTGCCATGGCATCCACGGTAGCCTGATAAATATATTTCTTACAGAATTCATCCACTTCCTCAGTATAGAAGGGGCTGGGGGAGAATGTACCCATTCCGCCGGTATTCAGTCCCCGGTCGCCATCCATGGCGCGCTTGTGGTCCTGAGCAGAGGTCATGATCTTGATGGTCTTGCCGTCAACGAAAGATAAAACACTCACTTCCCGTCCGGTCATGAACTCCTCAATAACCATGCGGTTGCCGGCAGATCCAAAATGCTTATCCAGCATGATCTCCTTAACGCCGTCCTTGGCCTCTTCCAATGTATTGCAGATCAGCACGCCCTTACCCAGAGCAAGACCGTCAGCCTTCAGCACAATAGGAAATTCTGCTTTTTCTTCCAGATATTTGATCGCTGCATCAGCATCATCAAAATTCTCATATGCTGCGGTAGGAATATTGTACTTTTTCATCAGGTCCTTGGAGAAAGCCTTACTGCCCTCCAGGATTGCTGCATTCTTTCTGGGGCCGAATACACGCAGGCCTTCTGCCTCCATCACATCTACCAGGCCGCCTACCAGAGGATCGTCCATGCCTACGATGGTCAGGTCAATCTCCTTCTCCTTGGCAAATGCCGCCAGCTTGTCAAATTCCATGGCACCGATAGCCACACACTCGGCAATCTGCCCGATGCCGGCATTGCCGGGTGCACAATAAATCTTATCTACTTTAGGGCTCTTAGCTACACTGGCTGCAATTGCATGCTCTCTGCCGCCACTGCCCACGATCAGTATTTTCATAATCATTTCCTCACTTTTGTTCTACTTTAAACGCTTCACCTTACCGTCAACTACAGCAATACGTCCGTTGGCGATATCATCGATAGCCTGAGGAAGCAGAATCCACTCTGCCTGCTCCATGACTCTGCGCTGCAGAATCTCAGGAGTATCATCATCCTCTACTGCCACTGCCTTCTGCGCCACGATAGGACCTTCGTCCATACCTTCATTTACAAAATGAACCGTTGCGCCGGTCACCTTTACCCCCCGCTCCAAAGCCTTCTCGTGAACTTTCAGACCATAATAGCCTACTCCGCAGAAGGAAGGGATCAGGGACGGGTGAATATTGATAATGCGTCCGTTGTACTTATGTACCATTGCTTCCGGAATGGCTACCAGGAAACCGGCCAGCACCACCAGATCCGGTTGATATTCATCCACTTTTGCAAGTAAAGCTTCATTAAATTCTGCTCTGCTTTCAAAATCCTTTGGAGATACACTTATTGCAGGAATCCCTGCATTTCTGGCTCTCTCCAGACTTTTTACAGTCTTATTATTGCTGAGCACAGCCACCAATTCCGTATTCGTGATCGTTCCGGAGGCCACTGCATCAATGATTGCCTGTAAATTGGTACCGCCGCCGGATACCAACACCATTACTCTCAACATAAGGTTATATCCTCTATTCTCAGACTTTTGTTTAGATTAAAGTAACGCCCTTTTCACCTGCTTCACAGTGACCTACGATATAAGCGGTATCGCCTGCTGCCGCAATGGCTTCCATGGTCTTGTCCACATCAGCAGGATCTACTGCCAGCACCATACCAAGACCCATGTTGTATGTATTGTACATCATCTGGTCAGTGATATCGCCGGTCTTCTGCAGAAGCTTGAAGATGGCGGGAATCTCGTAGCTGTCCTTCTTCACAACAGCGCGGATGCCGTCGGGAAGCATTCTGGGAATATTCTCATCGAAACCGCCGCCTGTGATGTGGCTGCAGCCCTTGATGGTAACACCTGCTTTCTTAACGGACTTCAGGGCATTTACATAAATTCTGGTGGGCTCAATCAGGGCTTCGCCCAGAGTCTTACCAAGCTCATCATAATAAGTATTCAGGCTCTCGGCAGTCATCTCAAATACTTTACGTACCAGAGAGAAACCGTTGGAATGTACACCGGAGGAAGCAATACCGATCAGGGTATCACCTGCTGCAATATTGGCACCGGTGATCAGATCTTTCTCATCTACAACGCCCACTGCAAAACCTGCCAGATCATACTCATCCTCAGGCATAAGCCCCGGATGTTCTGCAGTCTCACCGCCGATCAGAGCAGCGCCGGACTGCTTACAGCCCTCTGCCACACCCTTAACGATGGTAGCGATCTTCTCGGGGTAATTTTTGCCGCATGCAATATAGTCCAGGAAGAACAGAGGCTCACCGCCTGCACATGCCACGTCGTTCACGCACATTGCCACTGCATCAATACCGATGGTGTCATGCTTGTCCATCAGAAAAGCAAGCTTTACCTTGGTACCACAGCCATCAGTGCCGGACAGCAGGATGGGATTCTCCATATCCTTAATAGCGCTTAAGGAAAAAGCACCGGAAAATCCGCCAAGGCCACCCAATACCTCGGGGCGCATAGTCTCTTTTACATGCTTCTTCATCAGTTCTACTGACTTATAACCGGCTTCAATATCAACTCCAGCTTTCTTGTAATCCATTGTTATTCTCCTTAGTTGTTGTCATCTTACCTATAGCAGAAAAGTGCTCTATTATTTCTTCATATTCTCCAGGTATGCCTTGTAGCCGATCTCCTGCAGCTTTGCATCCTTAGCTACTACCTGATTTTTAAGCTTTTCGCTGTAATTCTTTAACTTCTGCAAAATTTCAGGATTGGAGGTCGCCAAGATCTTGGCAGCCAGCAGGCCTGCGTTTGCGCCGCCGTTGATGGCAACTGTAGCTACGGGAATGCCGGAAGGCATCTGTACGATGGAATACAGGGAATCACGTCCGCCAAGGGAAGTGGTGTGCATGGGGATTCCGATAACGGGCATGGGGAAGATCGCCGCGCACATGCCGGGCAGATGTGCCGCCATACCTGCACCTGCAATAATTACCTTAAAGCCCTTTTCTTCTGCTGTCTTCGCATATTCAAAAAATACATCAGGCTCTCTGTGGGCGCTGATCACGGTAATCTCATAATCAATTCCCAGTTCCTCTAAAATATCTGCGGCCTTAGCCATAACGGGCATGTCGGAATCGCTTCCCATCACAATGCCTACCTTCTGTATCATTTCTGTATCTGCCATTTGTATGCTCCTTTCATCACCTGCCTAACGGTATTGGAGCTTTCGCCGCTTACCTGCAGGCATTCTTATGCAATATATACTTTAGTTTACTAAAAATCATGTAGCCTTGCAATATCTTCCGCGCAATTTCTTGTACTTTTTGACATTTTTCGCACATTTGACCACAAGATAATGTATCTGACACTTTTATTCAGCAAAAGGTCTGTTCAATTCTTCCGTTCCGGACAGAACGAAACGGCCATCCCGGATGATTTCCACAGAAGTGCCATCATTAAGCACCGCATTCAGTGCTGCCAATTCATCGTAGGGGATGGTAATGTCCGTGTGGCAATTGAAATAAGCTTTGGCCGGCTTGACGGTACGAAGTTCTGACACCTCATTATCCTTGGCCACGATTTCCTTGCCGTCAGGATTGTACACCTTCATATCCTCCTCATGGGAATAGCAGGTATCTCCCACTGCAAAGTGCGGTCCCATCTTTTCCGCGATCAGTATGGGGAATTTGTCCTCCACACCATACTTTTTCGCCGCCACATAAGCAGTGGTATTGGTGCCAATGGCAAACTCTCCTATGGGAAGGGTCTTGTGGCGGAACAGAATATTTTCTTTGATAAACGCCTGATTTTCTTCTTCCCTGGCAAAATTATCGCAGGTATAGTCCTTGATCATGCCGTCCTCAAAGGTAATTGCCAGATTTCTGTATTCCAGCCCTTCCAGGAACACCTTTGTCACATGAAGGATACCATTGGTACCCTTGAGCACAGGGGAAGTGAACACCTCACCTACCGGAATATTCACATCAGCCACACAGTTTTCAAAAGCAGTTTCCTTATCGGGATCCTGCAGCTGTTTGATGCTGATCTTCAAATCGGTCCTGTTGTCTCCCTTACCCTTGATCTCGCAGTATGCTGCCCGGTCCAGAGTGTCGATGATGGTCTGCTGGATATCACGATACAGCATATAATCTAAAGTATTGATCCGGATAATATCCTCAAAAAGCTCCGGGAAGCAGTCACCGATCTCCGGCACAGGAAAAGCGATAATGGTAAAACTGCGCTCCTCCGGCAGGATATATTTCCGCTGCAGTTCGCCGGCCTGGGAGGAATATTCCACCCACATTGCGCTCTGTTCGTCAGTCAGGCGAATGCTCTCAGGCTTGATCACCGGATCAAATTCTCTCTCACCAAAGGTTTCCACCACTGCAGGACCCGCATACTCTCCGGCCTCACGCTTATATATTTCATAGGCGGTGTGCTGCACTTCCAGCTTACGGCTGCAGTAAACTTTGTCAAGCACCAGGCCCTTGTCGTCCTTGTGATCAAAGTCATACTGTCTGTTGGCATCTGCGCCGTAAAAACCGCTCTTATAAATAGAAGGATTGTAAAGGATACTTGCGGGGGATCTGTAAATTGCCGGGGACAGACCCATCTTTTCAAAATTCTCAATGGCGCGTCTGATCATGCGCTCAAAGCCCAGGCGGTAGTGAATCTGCGCAGTCTTTTTCTTGGAAAGATCCTTATTGGCCAGCACAAAACCCATGCGGTAGCCTTCCGTGTAGGTGTCCGCCATGGTGTTAATGGTCTCCTGAGGCAGTCCTGCCATAAATTTGGCTGTGATCAGCTCATTTTCGCTTACATATTCACCATACGCATAAAGATAACGCTCATCGGTCAAGTCTGCGTTCATAATGATATTGACCGCAAAATTGTCCTCCGGCACCACCATTTCCTTCACTCGCTGCTCCGCAGCCACATCCGCATAATCGCTGGCAAACCAGTAGATGATCTTACGGATGCTTTCATACTCAGGCAGTCTGCCGTTCTCCTGCCACTCATAATCAAATGCCGCATAAATCTCCACAAAAAGTTCCATGCGGATCACCAGTTCCATCAGGCGTCCCTCATAGACAAAGCCGATCATGCTGCGCATTTCTGCATACAGGAAGGCCAGCAATGCACCGAACTCCCCGCCCAACCGGGCCGATGCATAAGCAGGATTGGTATAGCTTTCCTCGTAATGATCTTCCAAAATATCCTGGTAGAGGGCCAGATTGCGCTCCTTAATTTCCGAAATGTCAGCCTTTTCCAGACCGCCCTCTTCCAGAAACACCCTGGTATCTTCAATCAGTAAAACAAACTCAGCCACTGCCGCAAAATATTCTTCAAATGCCGCACAGCCGAAATGCTCTTCCCTGATGCTGCAGATACGCTCTACGGAAAGCTCCAGACGCTCTCTCAATTCCTCATAATTCATATATTTTTAATTTCCCTTCCCGAAAATTTTCTTTCAATATCAGGCACCGGACACACTTACAAAATATTTCCCAAATACAGTATCATGCTTATGCACACAAGACACAGCACATTCAGGACTACTCCCAATATAGGGAAAATGCGGTAATAAATATTCTCTCTCACCGTAAGAATGCCCAAAATCAGACCCACAAATGAAAACAGCGTAGCCAGCAGGCCGGTCACACCGTAACCATTTAACGCTTCTCCGCCGGCACGGGAGGTCAGATAGACCACCAACAGCACAGACCCCAGGCTTATGATCCCCAGAATCACCGACATGATCGCTTTTTGAGAATGTTTTTTATTGGTATAAATATATTTTTTATTCTTCATATTTCACTCTAAAACTCTAAAGGGCACTCCCTACGGAATGCCCAACAACAGTTACTTCATTAAAACAAAATCTTGGTCTTGCCTGCAAGCAGCTTTGCGCCGCAAATGAGCAGTAAAACACCGGCGGTCACTCCCACCACCATTGTAACAATGCCCAAAACAATATTCATCGCTCCGGCTCCGTTCATGGTCTTATAAGTCTTTTCTTCCATAAAAGTCTCACCTTTCATTATTCACTGCAAATTATGCAGGGTAAATTATGCGCCATAGATTGCGTAATAATCGTCAATTGCTGCTTTCAGTGTGTCATCGATCAGCACCTGTCCGTTGTAAGGCTTGTTGTAGAGATGCTCAATAACATCTGTCATGGACACGATCGCATTGGCCTTAAAGCCATACTTCTCCTGAACCTCTTCCAGCGCACGCTTCTCACCGCCAAGACCCTTCTCGCAACGGTCCAAAGAAACCATCAGACCCACGATCTCAACATCTGCTGCTCCTTTTACCTTGGGAACGGTCTCCTCCATGGACTTACCGGAGGTAGTAACATCCTCGATCATGATCACTCTGTCGCCGTCTTTTAACTTGCTGCCCAGGAAGCTTCCCTTGTCAGCGCCGTGATCCTTCTCCTCTTTACGATCTGAACAATAGCGAACTTCTTTGCCGTACAACTTGCTGTAAGCAATGGCAGTAACAACACTGATAGGAATACCCTTGTAAGCGGGTCCGAACAGTACATCAAAATCATCTCCGTAGGTATTGTGGATGGCCTTCGCATAATACTCACCAAGACCCATCAGCTGGCTGCCTGTCACGTAAGCACCTGCATTCATAAAGAAGGGAGACTTGCGTCCGCTCTTTAATGTAAATTCGCCAAATTTTAATACCTGGCAGTCTACCATAAATTCAATAAACTCTTTCTTGTACTGTTCCATATCATCATCCTCCGCTTTTCGTGCACGCTTATGCCTGCTGGTTTCATCAGGGAAGAGTATTCATCCCATATTTAGTACATAGTACCATAATTCTCAAAGTATTTCAATCAGTTTTCATGTACCGCTGCCGTAACATTTAAAAAAACGGCCGGGTACCATCCGGTACCCGGTCCACATTTCATTTGGTATTATTCCAGAATATTGGAGGTGATATAATCAACGCCCCATTCGATCAATTTCTCAGCTGCTTCCTTTTCATCACAGGTAAAACAGTTTATCAGTACGTTGTTCTCATGAAGTTTAACCACAACCTCCGCAGTCAACGCACCATAGTAAATATCCAGATCCAGCTTGTGATGCACCAACTCTGCAAGTCTCTCTTCCGTGACAGGATCGCCGGTCAGCCACTGGATGGGCTGCTTGGGAAGGATTTCTCTCATGACAACACAATTGTTCCAATCAAAGGAGATAAAGATGATACCGTCCAGATAATCCTGCTCTTTGATGATCTCTGCGATTCTTTGTAAGTCTTCTCTGGAAAAAGGATTCTTCAGCTCCAGCACGCCCACTTTACCGTACTTTTTACAGATGTGGATATACTCGGGCAGCAGCGGGATGCGGATATCTTTTCTGACAGTACTGCCGTCCAGATCGGGAAGTACAATATCTTTCAGAACATCATAGGACACTTCCTCAACATTTACATCTACTGCGCCGTTTGACACGCGCTTTGTGGTCTCATCGTGAATCACCACAAATTTGCCGTCTGCAGTTTTGTGAATGTCAGTCTCAATTCCGAAATAACTTCTGTTGCCGGCCGCAACAAAAGCTGCATTGGTGTTTTCTCTCTCAAGTCCGCTCATGCCGCGGTGAGCAACCATTTTCACATGCTTTTTCTCGATCTTGATTGTATCCTTAGCCATCGTATATCCCTCCATATGGTCATTGCGTCATACGCTTATTATGTCATTACCTAACGCGGCTTATCTTGCATTCAATGCCTGTGCAATGTCTTCCTGCATGTCGAGCACTGCTGCTCTGGAAGCGTCAGCATAACCTTCGCCGCCGAACTGGGCATATTTCTCCTGCTGGTATGCTGCAATGATGCCTCGGGAGGAGTTGATGATAGCGCCCAGACCGTCTTCATTAAAGAAGTGAACCAGATCTGCGCCCTTACCGCCCTGTGCACCGTAACCGGGTACCAGGATAAAGGTGTTAGGCATCAGCTTACGCAGGATCTTGCCCTGCTCGGGGTAGGTAGCGCCTACTACAGCACCTACATAGCTGTAGCTGCCGGACCCGGGCATGCACTCAGCGCCCCACTGTGCCACCTTCTCACCCATCCACTCATAGAGAGGTCTGCCGTCGATCAGACGATCCTGGAATTCACCGCTGCTGGGATTGGAAGTCTTTACCAGTACAAAGATACCCTTTCCTTCTTCCTGACAAACCTTGGTGAAGGGCTTGATACCGTCAGATCCCAGGTAAGGGTTAACGGTTGCAAAATCTTCATCAAAACCATAGAAGCTGTTGCTTCCCACTTTTACTTTTCCAAGGTGTCCCACTGCATATGCCTCAGAGGTGGAACCGATGTCACCGCGCTTTACGTCACCGATCACTACCAGATCTTTTTCTTTACAGTAATCCACGGTCTTCTTGAAGGCGATCATGCCGGGAATACCGAACTGCTCGTACATTGCCACCTGGGGTTTTACTGCAGGCACCAGATCGTAGATCGCATCTACAATGCCCTTATTGTACTGCCAGATTGCCTCCGCAGCACCTTCCAGAGTCTCACCGTACTCTGCAAAAGCAGCCTTCTGGATATGCTCAGGCACAAATTTCATCATGGGATCTAAACCTACCACGATAGGAGCATTGGTTTTCTGAATCTTGGTAATCAGTTTGTTGATCATAGTCAGTTCCTCTCATTTTCTTAATTTTAACTTCTGTTACACAATTTTCCGTTTCTGTTTGCACAACTAAGGCGTTGTCTTTTCACAACGCCTCGTTTTTCTTTTCGCTATTAATTATACCAGCACATTTGCCAATTGGTCAACGTACTTCTTAATATTTGATGCATTTACGAACTTTTTGTACTGGTCGCCGTTTACAGTCACCAGCGTAGGGGCCTGCATTACGCCGAATTTTGCTGCCAGATCCATGTTCTCCTCAGCGTCGATCACTACATAGTCCACATCTTTCAGATATTCCTTGGCCAGCTTACAGTTGGGGCAGGTCTTGGTGGTGAAGAGATAGTTTACAGCAGTTCCCTGCCCGCTTGCCTCTTCAGCCTCCATGTCTGCATCCACAGTCACGCTCATGCCGGTTTTATATTTCAGCTTGGACTTCTCAATATCGTACTCTGTACGGTTTGCATATTCCTGAAGCTTACCGTCGTTCCAGTTCTGAACGGGACGGTAGTATCCGGTAATACGGCTGTAAACTTCGGTCAATGCGCCGCAGTGAGGACACATCTTCACTTCTCCTGCCAGATAACCATGTTCCTTACAGATGGAGTAAGTGGGGGACATGGTATAGTAAGGCAGCTTGTAGTTGGAAGCAATGGTGCGCACCAGGGAAGCTGCTGCTTTCCAGTCGGGAAGCTTCTCGCCCAGGAATGCGTGGAATACAGTACCTGAGGTGTACAGAGTCTGCAGCTCATCCTGAATGTCCAGAGCGTCAAAAATATCTACCGTGTAATCAACGGGCAGATGGGAGGAGTTGGTGTAGTAAGGAGTATCTCCCAGTTTGCCTGCAGTCTTGATAGCGGGCCAGCGCTTCTTGTCATGCTTAGCCAGTCTGTAAGTGGTACTCTCTGCGGGAGTAGCTTCCAGGTTGTACAGGTCACCGTACTTCTCCTGATAATCGGACAGACGGTTTCTCATGTGGTTCAGCACTTCCTTGGTGAACTCCTGCGTAGCCTCATTGCTCATATCAGCACGGAGCCAGTTGGCATTCAGTCCCACTTCGTTCATACCGATCAGGCCGATGGTGGAGAAGTGGTTGTCAAAGGAGCCCAGGTATCTCTTGGTGTAAGGATACAGCCCCTCATCCAGAAGTTTGGAGATAACGCCGCGCTTGATCTTTAAAGAGCGGGCGGAAATATCCATCATACGGTCAAGTCTAGCAAAGAACTCATTCTTATTGGAGGACAGGTATGCAATCCTGGGCATGTTGATGGTAACAACACCCACACTTCCGGTGCTCTCGCCGGAGCCGAAGAAACCGCCTGTCTTCTTACGAAGCTCTCTCAAATCCAGACGCAGACGGCAGCACATACTGCGCACATCGCTGGGCTCCATATCGGAATTAATATAGTTGGAGAAATAAGGGGTACCGTATTTTGCAGTCATCTCAAAGAGAAGACGATTGTTCTCAGTATCGGACCAGTCAAAATCACTGGTGATAGAGTATGTAGGAATAGGGTACTGGAAGCCGCGGCCATTGGAGTCACCTTCGATCATGGTCTCAATAAATGCCTTATTGACCATGTCCATTTCCTTCTTACAATCCTTATATTTGAAATCCATTTCCTTGCCGCCTACGATAGCGGGAAGTTCTGCCAGGTCGTTAGGTACGGTCCAGTCCAGGGTGATATTGGAGAAAGGAGCCTGGGTACCCCAGCGGCTGGGAGTATTTACGCCGTAAATAAAGGCCTCAATACACTTCTTTACTTCAGGATAGGTCAGGTTGTCCACCTTTACGAAAGGTGCCAAATAGGTATCAAAAGATGAGAAAGCCTGTGCGCCGGCCCACTCGTTCTGCATAATGCCTAAGAAGTTTACCATCTGGTTGCACAGTACGGACAGGTGCTTGGCAGGTGCGGAAGTGATCTTACCGGTGATACCGCCAAGACCTTCTGTGATCAGCTGTTTTAAAGACCATCCTGCACAGTAGCCGGTGAGCATGGACAGATCGTGAATATGAATATCTGCATTTCTGTGAGCCTCTGCGATCTCCTCATCGTAAATCTCAGACAGCCAATAGTTAGCAGTAACAGCACCGGAGTTGCTTAAGATCAGACCACCGACGGAATAAGTAACGGTAGAGTTCTCTTTTACACGCCAGTCCTCAACCTTTACATAGCTGTTCACTACATCCTTGTAATCCAGGATGGTGGACTTCATATTACGCATTTTTTCACGCTGCTTACGATAAAGGATATAAGCCTTGGCAGCCTCTTCATAGCCTGCCTGACCCAGTACACGTTCAACGCTGTCCTGGATATCCTCCACGTGAATCTCGCCATCCACAACCTTGGACTGAAAATCCGCAGTCACTCGCAGTGCCAGCAGATCTACGATATCATTGTTGTAATTCATCTCCGTCGCAGTGAATGCCTTCATAATAACATCATTGATCTTGGTCAATGTGAAATCTGCTCTGGATCCATCTCTTTTAATTACCTGAAACATTCCGGTACCTCCAAAAACTTCTCAACATAACTTGTAACCCGCATCATCCATCTTTTTTACGGATCGGCGACGCGTATTATCATTCTATCACTTAGCATTCCAAAAGTCAACGGCAGAACACTAGATATTGTGCTTGTTTTAAATTGTATACAACATATCTTGTGTTAAAAAAAACAAGGAGTGGATATCCTCCCTCTTGGGATGCCGGACACACTCCTTGCACGCAATTTTACGAACCGTAAAATTTTCCGCTGTTTTTCATTGTTTTTATTGGATTCCTGAAATTTTCTGTCAACCACTTGGAAATACTATAAAATAGCATCACAAGCGTACAACAGTCAGGAGGAAATCATATGACCTTTGGTCAGATACTAGCCGAGCTTCGGGAAAACCAAGGCATCCCGCAAAAAGAACTAGCCTCTCAATTGAATATTTCCATCAGTACTGTCTCCAATTACGAGAACGGTGTCCACTGTCCTGATTTTGAAATGTTGTGCCGTATTGCTGACCATTTCGATGTGACCACGGATTATCTGCTGGGCCGCACAAGATTCCCTTACGCACCTTCGCGTCTGAATCAGCTCCTGGCGAAGGACTACACCATCTCCGATCTGATCAATACCACTTTAAGCCTTCCCTCTCGGGATGTAAATGCACTGCTGGAGTATGTGGAACTGTTAAAACTCCGACAGCATACCGACTCACCTCGTTGATAAGAAACCCTGTTCTCTCCTGGCCTGTCCGTCATCCGGATAGGCCTTTAAATATGCCTCGAGAAGCACCGCCGCCTTCCGATAATCTCCCAAATATTCATAGGCCACTATCTCGTTGTAAGACAACGCCTGCAGATATTCACTGTCTTCCAGCTGCTTGCCGGCCTGAAAAGCAGTCAGCGCCTTGGCGTATTCACCCTTTGCCATCTCACAGATTCCCAACTGATTGTAAACTTCCGCATTGCCCCCCGCCTTGGCAAGGTAGCTGTTGTACACATTGGTAGCATAGTTGTAATCACCTGTGGCCTCATAGGCTCTGCCCAAATACAGGAAACTTTCTGCGCCGCCGCTTTCCTTGGCAGTCTCCAGCGCAATATAAGCCTTCTGATATTCTCCCAGATAATAGTAGATGCGGCCGCTGTCGTAAACATCCAAACTCTTGCCGCCGTTCTCCAGCGCACTTGTCAGATATTCCCTGCCCGCAGTCTGATATCCATGGTGGGCCAATGCTTCATAGACCTGGATCAGGCGGTCATAATTGTGGGGATCCATGCTCAGGGTCTTATCAAAGTCTGCCTTGGCACGCTCATATTCGGAAATCTCCAAAAGAGCGCAGCCCCGCAGGAAATAAGCATCCTGTTCTCCCGGGCGCAGACCCAGAATGGCATCATAGGTCTCCACTGCCTCCTTAAACTGTCCGTTCTTCACATAGGCAGCAGCCAGATAATAATTCAGATCAAAATCCACAGGCTGTACAAAACCGCTTCCTTTGGATAACGCCTCCCGGAAATATTCAATGGCCTGCTCATAGTCTGTAAGCCCCATGGACGCAATGCCTCTGCCTCTGGCGATCAGACGTTCATTTTCACCGGCACTTTCCGCCTCGTCAAACAAAAGCAGCGCGGCATCGTAGTCCAGCTGCTGTACGAGACTCATAGCCTCCTGCGTCTTTTCAGTTGTGCTTTTACAGCCGCTAAACAGCAACGCTGCAGAAATTCCCAGCATGACACATGCCAGCTTCCTACTTCTGATCACCATAAGCATCTCTCCAAGTATCTGTATCTTTTCTATCATTTACCGATAACGCACTCATTTACATAAAACCATCGGCACTCTGCACTGCCAAACCTGATTCTTACGCATCCAGCTGGGATGTACAATGAGGACATCTGGTAGCCTCAATAGCAATATCACTCTTACAATAAGGACATTTCTTGGTGGTAGGTGCTGCAGGAGCTTCCTCTTTTTTCTTGGACATCTTCTCACTGACGGTATTGATGATCTTTACCAGACAGAATACGGTCACTGCGGTAATCAGGAAATTGATCACTGCAGTGATAAAATTACCGTATGCCAGGATAGGCGCTTCTTCACCGCTGCCAAGCACTACCTGCAGTGCAGCAAAATCAGTACCACCTAAAATTACAGACAACAGAGGAGTCAATACATCCTTGTTCAGGGATGTCACAATAGCAGTAAATGCTCCACCTACGATAACACCGACTGCCATATCCAGCACATTGCCGCGCATAATAAATTTCTTGAACTCATTAAAAAATTTCTTCATGTTTTTCATCCTTTCGTATCTTTACGATATTGTAACTTTATTTCTTTTTTATACTACCACAATCAGTGCCAAACCTCAACGGTAAAATCCGGGCAAAATCCAAATCAGACAACATTTAATTTGCCAAGCTGCAGAAAATACGATATACTCATAAGCAGAAAATACGCCGGACTTTTCCACACACAACCTCCGGTCAGCAAGGAGAACCATGCAGCGCATCAACGAAGATATCAAACAGCAAAACTTCAAACAGATCTATCTGCTCTACGGCGAGGAGCGTTATCTGCGCAAACAGTATACCGACCGGCTGCGCAAGGCACTGTGTCCCTATGACGACCAGATGAACACTCACTTTTATGAGGGCAAGGACATCAATGTGGGGGAGATCATCGATCTGGCTGAAACCCTCCCTTTTCTGGCCCAGCGTCGGGTGATCTTCATCAGCAACAGCGGCCTGTTCAAATCCGGCGGCGAGAAAATGACCGAATACCTGGCCGCCCCCTGCGAGACCACCCTTTTTGTGTTTACCGAAAATGAAGTTGACAAGCGAAGCAAACTCTTCAAGGCCGTACAGTCCAAAGGGTACGCCGCCGAATTCGCTGTTCAGGATGAGAATACCCTGAAGCGCTGGATCGCCGGCGTATTGGGCCGGGAAGGTAAGCGGATCACCGAAAATACCGTGCAGCTCTTTCTCACCAGGACAGGCACCGACATGGAAAATATCCAGATGGAGCTGGAAAAGCTCATCTGCTACTGCATGGACAGGGATGTTGTCACTGCCGAAGATGTGGAGACCATCTGCACCATGCGTATTACCAACCATATTTTTGATATGATCAATGCTATTGCAGACAAGCAGACCCGCACCGCCCTGCAGCTCTACTATGATCTGCTGGCCCTCAGAGAGCCTCCCATGCGCATTCTCTTCCTGATCGCCCGCCAGTGCAACATGCTGCTGCAGGTAAAGGAGTTAAAGGCCAGAGGCCATGACAACAAATTCATCGGCTCCAAGCTGGGCGTTGCCCCCTTCATTGCCGGCAAATACGTGACCCAGGCTACCCGCTTCAAGACTGCTGAGCTAAAAAAGGCAGTTCGCCAGTGCGTGGAAGCTGAAGAGGCAGTCAAGAGCGGCCGCATGAACGATATGATGAGCGTAGAAATGTTGATCGTGTCGGTTCTGTAAATGAGCACTATTTATTTTGCATACCCGTAAATCCTCATCTCCTTCTCCTTGATTTCCACAATAATCGCACCGTACTCCGGCGTTGTTAGCACCCTGCTGCCCACAAGTTCCAGCCGCTCCAGAGTCTCCTTGTGGGGATGCCCGTAATTGTTGTTCCTGCCGCAGGAAATCACTGCTGCATCAGGTTGCAGGTACTGCAGCAAATCAGAACCTGTAGCATCTTGGGAACCATGGTGAGCCACTTTCAAAAGCGTAATATCCCGGATATTGCGCTTTTTTAATTCTGCCAGAAGCGCCTTTTCCCCCTCTCCTTCCACATCACCGGTAAGAAGTAGGCTCATATTTTGTCCAAATTCCAGATAAAAGCATTGAGAGCCTGCATTGCTGTCCGGGAATACACTTTCTGCAGAGGGATGAAGGCACAACATACTCATGTCCCTCATCTGCAGACTGTCTCCTGCCTGCACAGTGGTCATGCCGGTATTCCCCAAAATTTCTTTCCACACTTCTTCCGTTCCGGGAGACACCACCAGTTGGCCTACAGAAATGTTCCACTCCTGCCCTTTCTCTAAAAGTTCCCCTATCCCGCTGTAATGATCCCGGTCCGGATGTGACAGGAACACGCCGTCCACATGACTGATGCCGGAATACTTCAAAAAGGGCTTCAGCACATACTCGCCTACCCTGTTGCGGTCTGTGCTGCCGCAGTCAAACAAAAAGACCGGGCCGGAAGCAAACTCCACACAAATACAATCTCCCTGTCCCACATCCAGAAAAGTCACCCGATCCGTTTTTCCAATATCCAGGGAAAAAATCCCCGGCAAAAATACCAGCAGACCTATGCTAAGCAGGCAGCAATATCTTCGCTTCCGTCTGCCCGCTCTCAGCAAAACGCCGGCCACGACCATTCCCAACACACCATAATAAGCAAGAATCTGCCACCCCTTAGGTCTTCCCGGATTCCACACAGAAAAGGGCAAATCAGAAAAAAAGCGGCACAGGGCCTCGTATCCCGCTAAAATAATGCAGTCTACCGTACCTATCAGCCCTGCTCCCGGAATCAAAAGTGCCGCCAATCCGGCCCACATGACTCCAGTCATAAAAGGTATTACAAGCAAATTCAGAAGCACCGCGTAGATCGGTACCTCATAATAGAACCACAGCTGAATGGGCAGTGTCATCAATGTGACCGATAATCCGGAAAGCAGAGACTCTCCCAATAATTTCCCGCCTTGCCGTCCAATGTTGCGCAGGAACCGCACCAGAGGGCGCTCCTCATACAGCCGCCCTCCTTCCCCAGCAACATCCTCCCAGAGTTCTTTCAGCACCGGACACAGCACGCCAATCCCTGCAATGGCTCCAAAGGACAATAAAAACCCTGCATTTTGCAGGTTTCGGGGTTCCGACATCACCAACACCATCGCCATAATTCCCACAGCAGTCAGCATATCGTAGGTGCGACCCACGATCTCTGCCATCATTCTGATCAAAAACATACCGATGGCCCGGCAAGCCGAAATGCTCATGCCTGTCATAACACCGTAAAGCAACAGCATCACACCGCCGGCAAAACCCCCGGCCCAGACCGGCATCCCCACATGCCGGAGCAGTCTGTAAATGCCCATGCCGATCAATGTAATATGCAATCCTGAAATACTCAGAATATGTATGATACCATTCTCCTGATACAGCCTCTTTGTCTCGCCGTCCAATTCACTTTTATCTCCCAAAAGCATGGCAGACATGATAGAGGCCTCTTTTTCCGGAAATATCCGAAAGAGCCTGTCCCTAAAATATTTCCGCAGCCAAAACAACCCCTCCTGCAAAGCAGAGTAGTCCTCACTGTTCTCGATAACGGTAACCTGCGTAAGCCTCCCAGCCAATCCCAACGTGCCATAATACTCTGCCGCATCGAACGCTCCGGGATTGGTTGCACATGGAAAAACTTCCCAAGTTCCCTGCACGGTCACAATACTCCCGATCCGTGGGATGCTGCCAAAAGACTCACATTGTAAATTAAATGAATGATTTTGCTGCTGATCCGCAGCATTGATTTGGGTTTTAAAAGAATCTAACCTAAAAGAATCTAACTTAAAAGAATCTAAATAGAAGTATTTGAAATCTTTGCGATATACCTTCCCTGTGACAGTCACCATTTTGCCGTCCCCCGGGATGCCCACAGCATCCCAGGACACATCGGGCGGTCCGGCGCCGGCTCCTTTTGAAATAACTCCGCCGGAACCGGCACCACCCATACCCAACCATATCGCCATCACTGTCACAATACAAATGCATACCGCTAATAGTGGTCGTCGCATTTGCTCTCATCCTTTTCATTTATTACTTTTTTTCCAAAGTAATCACGTCATCCAGATTTCTTTCAAAGGTGGAGGAACTGAAAGTAGCAGGCACCTCGCCGTTTACCAGAATCTGGACTTTATTTACATTGCTGAGTTCCACCAGGGAATTAACGATGGAATATACCGATATACCGGTGGAAACATTATTCACCACAGTCAGGAACTCCTGGCTTAAGTTTACGTAACAGATACCATCTTTGGTCAATACATTGATAATCTCTGTCTGTGGATTAATCGTAGGGAAAAGCCCCGTAATCTTGCCGCTGGGACCTTTGATCAATTCCTCCACAACGAAACGTTCCAGGGAAATATTGGTGGAATAACGTTTTTCCCTATAAGCGGCAATCATCTTGTCGCCGGTCTCATTAGCAAAATACAGTTTGATGCGTTTCAGTTCGTAAGTATTGATCTCACTGCCGTCGTTATCGATGAACTGCTCTGCGCTCATCAGGTCGATGGCTTCCCCTGCACTGTTGTAAAGCTGGCTGCCCTCTACGGTCATACCTACATATTTGATCTCTTCCACCTGAGTCAGAGTCCGCACGATGGCAGCGCGTACAAGCACCTCCGTCATTACCGGCAGCTTCAGATATTCCTCACTCATATCCAGCCACACAACTTTTCCATCCAGCTTCATTGACAACAGTTGGAAGCCCATGGTAAAGGGCGCCTTGTACTCCAGCTTTTCCGGTGTGGTGGACATGCAAGTGATCAGCTCCTCCAGCATTTCTTCCTTCTCAGTGGCCTGCATCTCATGACCATGAGCCTCCACCGCTGTTCCGGAACTGCTGATCTGATACACCTGATACACATTTTTCAATTTTGGTTCTTCTTCACTGCAGCCACTCATGCACAGCATACAGAAAAGAAGAGCAAGACATATATACCACTTTTTCATACTGCTCTCCATTCTTTCGCCCGCTCTCACAGAAGTCTTACGCTGAAATATAGGTCAGCGGAATCTTCACCACAAAGCAGCTTCCCTCACCCTCTTTACTTGTAACGGTAATGGAGCCTCTGTGCATCAGCACAGCATTTCTGGTGATGGCCAGACCAAGACCGGTGCCGCCGCTCTCTCGGGAATGGGACTTATCCACTCTGTAAAATCGCTCATAGATATAAGCCAAGGATTCTTCCGGAATACCCACACCGGAATCCCTCACCTCAAAGGTAAAATACTGATGATCCGCATCAAGCACTACCTTCACCCAACCATGTGCTGTGTTGTACTTGATGGCATTCTCCACCAGATTGGTCATAACCAGAGACATTTTCACCTCATCCACCTCCGCAACAACAGGGCGGATGCTCTCAAACACTACCTCCACCTCTTTTTTGCGGGCAAGAGGACGCAGACGCTTCAGGATCATTTCTGTCAGGTCATTGATATTTACAGAGGTGATATTCACCTCCTGGGCAGTCTTGTCCATCTTCACAAGCGCCAGCAGGTCCGTAATAATGCGGTTCTCTCTGTCAATCTCGGATACAATATCCTCCATAAACTCCCGGTACAGTTCTACCGGCACATCAGGCTGTGCCACCAGGGAATCAGCCAATACCTTCATGGAAGTCATAGGTGTCTTCAGCTCGTGGGACACATTTGCCACAAATTCCTGCCTGGAATCATCCAGTGCCTTCATACGTTTCAGCAGCTGGTTAAAAGCATCTACAATGTGGATGGTCTCCACATAATCGGGAACGGAAATACTCTCATTGCTGTAACCGGCCTTCACCTCATTGATCGCGTCTGTAACTCTGGCCAAGGGTCTGGTCAGCACATTTGCCAGAAAGAAAGCCAATGCCAGGATGATTATGATCAGCACCATCTCCACCAGCAATGCATTTCTGTGCAATTCCTCCATCATGGCCACGATACTGGCACTGGAAATACTGGTCAGCATAACCCCCTCTATTCTGGAGGTCACCTCTGCATTTGTCCCGTTTCCGGTTGTGGCAGTATTGATAATAGGGGTCGTCAGCTCAATATAACCATGTTCCGGATCATAGTGTGTGGCATTCACTCCCTGGAAGCATCGGATTACTTCCTCGGAAATAATCGTCTTGCCCTCACTAAGGTCATATGTATCGGTGATAACCTTCAGATTGCTGTTGATGATCATAATACGGCCATCATACAAATTGGACAAAATCTCCAATTCCGCATCGATCACTTTCCGGGAACTCATGACACTTGCATCATCAGACAGATAATCCCCCAGATAATTATTGGCAATCAAATGATTGCCAATGATCATCAACTCGTTGCTTACCTCTGTAATCCTGCGCTCCACCGCTTTCTCTTCATAATTGTCCACGATGCCGTAGCGCATGAAAATGCAGGGAACCACACCCACCAGCAAAATGATCAGAAACAGACGTGCCCTCAAACTGCGCAGCAGTATCAACCGTTTTACTTTTTCAAATATTTTCAAAAAAAATTTTTTGATTTCTACTTTTTCCTTCAAAATCCAGGTCCGCCTTCCGAACAGTTACACATTTAAAAAGTAATAGCCCACGCCCCACTTTGTATGCACATACTTAGGCTCGCTGGGATTGCGCTCAATCTTCTCGCGCAGTCTGCGGATATGCACATCCACAGTGCGCACATCGCCGGGATAATCCGAACCCCACACCAGCTTCAGCAGATTCTCCCTGCTGTACACCTTATTGGGATTGCGCATCAAAAGCTCCAGCATTTCAAATTCCTTGGCAGTAAGACCCACTTCGCGCTCTCCGATATACACACGTCTGCCTTCGCAGTCCAGGCGCATATCACCGCTCTTTAATACATTGGATTCTGCTTTGGCATTGCCCTTGGGCTCTACACGGCGCATAATGGCCTTGATACGGGCCTTCACTTCCAGAATATTAAAGGGCTTTGTTATGTAATCGTCTGCACCGTATTCCAATCCCAGAATCTTGTCCATATCATCGCCTTTGGCAGTGAGCATAATAATGGGCACTGCCGAAAACTCCCTGATCTGCTGGCACACCTCAAATCCGGTCAGCTTCGGCAACATTATATCCAATAGAATGATATCGTATTGATTGTTGCGGGCCAATTCCAGTGCTTCCTCTCCATCATATGCACAGTCCACCAGCATGTTGTCCTGCTCCAGGCTGAAACGGATTCCTTTCACGATCAATTTCTCATCATCAACTACTAAAACTCTCTTCTCTGCCATCTGTTCTACTCTCCCTTAACTCTGCTGTCTATATTTCGGGTCTCTTTACTATGATTTACCTGATACCAAAGCCCGGTTCCGGTTTTTATTCCACTGTTATTTTGGTACTGATCTTGTCATACGCACTTTGCTTGATACCGGCCACCTTCATAATATCCTCCGTTCTCTCAAACGGTCCCTTCTGGGCCCTGTAAGCAATGATGGCCTGGGCTCTCGCTGTGCCGATACCCGGCAGGGTACACAAAATCGCCTCGTCTGCTGTGTTGATATTGATCAGTCCCGTGGTGCTCTCCGTCAGTATCTGTCCCGAACGTGACACTGTCATGCCCGCTCTCCAGCGCTCAGCCTCTTCTATCGTAGGAAAATAGAGCTGCTGCCCATCCTCCGCAGGCGATGCCAGATTCACATACTCCCTGTCTGCATCCGGCGCAAAACCGCCTGCCGCATCCAGGGCATCCTCTGCCCTGCTGCCTTCCGGAACTTCCACCACACCGGGGCTAAGCACCGCACCGCACACATGGACATAAATCACCGCCACCGCATCCTCTGCTGTTCCTTCGCCCCCGGAATCTCCTGTCTGATGCCCGGTCTCACACTCCGGCCTGACAGTCTCTGTGGTCTCAGAGAAATCCTCCGTCAAACCTTCCCCGGAAAACACCAGCGCTTTGTCCGCTTCCCCGCAGCCTGTCAGGGCCGCCATCACACACAGCGCAGCACCAATGCTCCGCAAGCACTTTTGATCAGTACGTATCTTTTTCTGTATTCTATTCCGTATTCTATTCCGTATTTTTTTCAGTAATTTTTCCTGTCTCATCATAGTCCTTTCTCCTGCCCGGTACCCCTTCGTTCCAGCTCTCACCAAACGTCTCTCCCAACCGCAGGCAAAAGGATTGCCTCTCTATGTTGACAAGCTTTATTGTAAGATACTTGCCGTTAATTTACAAGAACAAAAATAGCTACTTCCACTTAAAAATAACGATTCCGGTTATGGCGATGGCCATCCCTATGGCCTTACGCCATTCCCAGGGCTGCTTCTCCACGCCGAAGAGTCCAAACAATTCTATTCCATAAGCAACGGCCAGCTGTGCCACCACGATCAGCATTACCGCCCGGGCCGGTCCCAGCGTATCCATGCTCCGGATCACCGTATAAGTAATGAACGCGCCGATAACACCTCCAAGCAGCATATATCTGGGTTCCACCCGAAGCACCTGGAAGAGCTTTCCCCGTTCCGTCACCGCCCAGATCCCCAAAGTCACAAGCAATGCCGTAAACTGCACGAACACTCCTGCGCTCCATATACCCGAACTTTTCGTCACCTGGGTGTTGAACACCCCCTGAATACTCATCAGCGCCCCCGAAATCAGCGCAATCAAAAAACCGGCCATGGGCAATACCACCTTTCTGTCTATCTGGTAGTATTTATTTTATCCCATAGTCGGTTTATTATTCCTATTCTCTTTACCGGGCACCTTCAAGCTGTAAGGCCATGTTGGCATCCAGTTCCTTTACCAGCGCCGTCACATCCTCACCGTTCCACACTTTGGCAAAGAGCACTTCCAGCTGCAGCCAGAAATTTTCAGTCTCCATCATTTTAGGCAGACTCACGCTTTCCCCGTATTCCTCAAAGAATACCTGCAAAAGTGCATCATCTGTATTGGCAGATTTGTTGGAGGACATTCTGCCGGTGCGCTCATACAGCGTTGCCGCACATTCGCCGGTCAGATACGCCGCAAAGGCATTGGCCAGCGTCTTATGCTCAGAGTAACCGTTCACCACTACACCATTGGTCACGGAAAGTGCTCTGCTCTGAAGCTTATCGCTGACATCGGGAATTTTTGCCACACCATACTCAAAGGCAAGCTCCCCCTCTTCCTGAGCCTGTGTCAACTTCTCCAGCACATCAGTGGTACCGATGGTAAATACGATCTTGCCGTCAATAAAATCCTGCACCACGGACTGGTAATTCACAATATCAGATTCTATGGAAAAGAATTGGTTCAGCGCCTGATAAACTGTCAGACAGTCAATGGCCTCCTGATTGCAGATGTGAATGTTTTCTTCCTCATCTCCCACATCGCCGCCAACGATCATATAATTGCCCACGAACCAGTAATTGTAGAAAATATCGGAGACATCCCACTTCATAATACCTTCCACACCCTCGGGCACATCGAAGGTATCTGCAATGTTCAAAATATCATCCACCGTGTCCGGTACTGCATTTTCCAGATATTCCAGCATCTTGGCCGCCACAGCTTCCTCATCCAATTCAGAACTGTCTATGGGTTCACCGGTATCTGTTTCCTCATCCCCGCTTTCACCGTTTACAATCGCCTTCTCCGCCTGCTGCTTTGCCCAGGCTTCCAGATAAGTCTGATTGTACACCAAAGCGCCGGTCTCATAAAACATAGGATACGCCACAATCTTGTCCCGATAGGTGACGGCATCCAGGGCTGCCTTGGGAAAATGTGCCTCTGTGCACAGTTCCATAGGATCCTGTACCGGAGCAGCCAGGCCTGCAAGATATGCCTTCTCCAGCAGATCATTGCTGAGCAGATAGACATCCGGTGTCTGTCCGGAATGCAGCGTAGCCTCGTCTATGGCCTCCAGATATTCACTCTCGGTGCACAATACCGGCAGGACACGCACGCCCTCCCGCTCCCCGAAAGCAACTGCCGCACTATTGATGTAGTCGGTCAGGGTCTCGTCGGAATACCAGAAATATATGGTCTCCTTGCTGCTAAACCAGGACTGGCCGTTATCCTCTTCCTCATGGGTGAACTTTTTCCATAAATCCTGCAGTCCGGGCTTTAGTTCCTTCAGTCCTGATATCTCTACTTCTTTCAGCCCTGCACATCCGGATAACAGAGTGGCAGCTATGACCAACACAGCTGCCAACATAAAAATTTTTGCTTTTAATCGCATATTTTAACTCCGTATGCAATCCTCCAGGATTGCGATCATCTCATCAACATGTTCTTTTTCAATAATGAGAGGAGGTACAAACCGAATGATATTTGCTCCTGCATTGATCAGGATCAGCCCCTTTTCCAGTGCCTTGCTGATAATGGCAGAAACAGGTCCGTCAAACACCAGTCCCTGCATCAGTCCGGTGCCCCGAAGCTCTGTAATGCAACCGTACTTTTCTGCAAGCTCACGCAGACGCGCTTCCAGATAAGGCGCAACCTCTCTCACATGTTCTATTATATGGTCCTTTTCAAATAAATCAAGCACTTTTTCTACTGCTGCTGCCGCAAAGGGATTGCCGCCGTAGGTAGTGCCGTGATCTCCGGCCACCAGGGAATTCTGTCCCACTTTTTCCGTCATCAGGAACGCGCCCACCGGCACACCGCAGCCCAGCGCCTTGGCAGTGGTCATAATATCCGGTTTTACGCCGAACTTCTGCCAGGCGTACATGTAACCGGTACGGCCCATGCCGCACTGGATCTCATCCAGGATCAGCAGAATGTCCTTCTCATCACAGAGGGCTCTCACCTTTTTCAGGAAGTCCTCTGTGGCAGGCACAAGGCCGCCCTCGCCCTGCACAGTCTCCATGATAATAGCGCAGGTCTTGTCGGTGACACAGGCCAGCACACTGTCAAAATCGTTCAGATCCGCAAATTTAATATGGCCGATCATAGGTTGGAAAGCCTCGCGGTACTTGGGGTTGCCGGTCACGGACAGCGCACCCATGGTCCTTCCGTGGAAGGAATGATTCATGGCGATGATCTCATGATCGGTACAGCCGTCCTTTTGATAAGCATACTTTCTGGCTGCCTTGATGGCACCTTCCACAGCCTCCGCACCGGAGTTGGTGAAAAATACACGGTCCATACCGGATGCCTTCTTGATCTTTTTAGCAGCCTCAATAGCCGGTACGTTATAATAATAATTGGAGGTGTGCAGCAACTTGTCGATCTGTCCCTTCAGGGCATCATTGTACTCCTGATTACCGTAACCTAAGGCAAACACTGCGATACCGGAACAAAAATCCAGGTACTTTTTGCCCTCTATGTCATAAAGATATACGCCCTCTCCCTTATCCAGCACTACCTGATAACGGTTGTAGGTGTGAAGCAGAGCAGCCTCTGCCTCGTCGATATATTGTTTCATATCCATGCTCATATTCTTCTCCATTCTGAAGCGCCACACAATCCCTGCTCCTTAGGCGCCCTCAACCTTCATTGCATATATGCCGGTCAGTTCAACATCTCATCCGCGTCGGATACCATCGCAGTACCTACGCCGTGCTTGGTGAAAATCTCCAGAAGCAGGCAGTGAGGAATGCGTCCATCCAGAATATGCACACGGTTTACGCCGTTCTTGATGGCGGAAGTACAGTTGGCCAGCTTGGGCAGCATGCCGCCTCCGATGTAACCGCCGTTTATCAATTCGTCAGCCTCGGATGCAGTAATACGGGAGATAAAAGAAGATTTATCGTTGATATCCTTGTAAAGGCCTTCAATATCGGTCAGGAATGCCAGCTTCTCTGCATGAAGGGCCTTTGCAATAGCACATGCCGCATCATCCGCGTTGATATTATAAGTCTGGAAATTGTCATCCAAGCCGATGGGGGCTACGATGGGCAGGAAATCTTTCTCCAACAGATCGTAGATCACCTTAGGATTTACACCGGTGATCTCGCCCACAAAGCCAATATCCTGACCATCGGCATATTTTTTCTCAACATGAAGCAGACCGCCGTCCTTGCCGCTGATACCTACTGCGCGCACACCCAGCTCTTCCACCATGCTCACCAGCTGCTTGTTCACCTTGTTCAGCACCATCTCCGCAATCTCCATGGTCTCTGCATCGGTAACACGCAGACCGTTGACAAACTTTGCCTCCTTGCCAACCTTGCCAACCCAGCGGCTGATCTCCTTGCCGCCGCCGTGTACGATAATGGGCTTGAAGCCTACCAGCTTAAGCAGGGTCACATCCTTGATCACATTCTTCTGCAACTCTTCGTTGCTCATGGCGCTGCCGCCGTATTTCACCACAATGATCTTGCGGTTAAAATGCTGTATATAAGGGAGTGCTTCGATGAGCACTTCCGCTTTCTGCAATACTTTTTCCATATCCTTTTCCATGGTTGTATCCTCTTTCTTTGCTTTTGTTACAATATGCTGCTGTTTTTTTAGGTCTTGCAAGCCTTTCAGGCTCCCTAAGACCTATCAGGCATTTGACTTCGCTGAATCTTAAGAACGATAGTCCGCATTGATCTTTACATAATCATAACTCAAATCGCAGCCCCAGGCAACAGCCTCCGCATCACCCATATGCATGTCCACAAACGCGGTCACCTCAGGATCGGAGAGGATCCTGGTAGCCTCTTCCTCGCTGTAATCACAGGCCACGCCGTTTCCGAAGATGTGGATCCTGCCGCTTTCACTCTGGAAATACAGATCCACATTCTCAGGGTCGAACTTTGCTCCGGAATAACCCAGTGCACAGAGGATTCGTCCCCAGTTGGCATCATGCCCGAAGATTGCAGCCTTGGTCAGGGAAGAGCAGATAACAGACTTGGCCAGGATTCTTGCGTCCTCCTTGGAAGCCGCGCCAACTATCTTACACTCAAACAGAGCCGTAGCACCTTCACCGTCGCCAGCCATCTTCTTTGCAAGGTAAGTAGTGATAAAATGCAGGGCCTCACAGAAGGTATCGTAATCAGCGCCCTCTTCAGTGATCTCTGCATTGCCTGCCAGGCCGTTTGCCAGGATCAGCAAAGTATCATTGGTGGAGGTGTCTCCGTCAACGGAAATCATATTAAAGGAATCCACCACATCAGCACTGAGGGCCTTCTGCAGAAGTTCCTTGGAAATATTCACATCGGTAGTGATAAAGCCCAGCATGGTGCACATATTGGGGTGGATCATACCTGAGCCCTTACACATGCCGCCCAGGGTAACGGTCTTGCCGCCGATTTCCACTTCCACAGCAATCTCCTTGTGAATGGTATCGGTGGTCATGATGGCCTTTGCTGCATCCAGCCCGGCTTCCAGGGTGTCAGCCTTTGCTTCCACCAGCTTCTTGATGCCGGCAGTAATCCTGTCCACAGGCAGCTGCATGCCGATCACACCGGTAGATGCCACCAGCACCGCTTCAGCGGGAATGCCCAGCAATTCTCCTGCACACTTGGCCTCGGTCTCACAGCAATCAATTCCCTGTTTTCCGGTACATGCGTTGGCAACACCGGAGTTTACCACTACAGCCTGCACAAAATCAGAGTTCTCTACGATTGCTTTGTCCCAGAGTACGGGAGCTGCCTTTACCACATTTGTAGTAAAAGTGCCTGCTGCCTTACAGGGCACGGTACTTGCCACCAGGGCCATGTCCTTACGGTTCTTATATTTAATGGCTGCCTCTACTCCTGCTGCCTCAAATCCTTTTGCTGCGGTCACGCCGCCGGGTATCTGCTTCATAACTTCATTCTCCTTCTCTTCTGTAACTTTCCTCCAGGCAACCATTTTTCCTTTGTTCGCCATCGGTCCTACAGGAAAGTACCGCTGTGCAATTACTGCACTTTCCTGTTTATTGGTTAAACGCCGTAATATTTTCCTCATTCAAGGTAAAATCATAGTAATTTAAGTCTTCTCTTTTGGTCCAGCCGATGCAGTTCCAGAAAGCGTTGCCCACATCGTTCTTGGTGAATGCGATCAGGCTCACCTTGTTGATATCCTCTGCCTTCAGGGCATTCATGCAGTACACTACCATGGCCTTGCCGATGCCCATTCTGCGGTAATCCGCACGCACGCACACGTGATACAGACATCCCCGTCTGCCGTCATGTCCGCAGAGAATGCCTCCTACAATGGCACCGTCCTCCGCCACAGCCACCACGCTGGTATCCGGATTGCGCTTCAAAAAACGCTCCACGCCGATATAGGAATCATCAATGCTTCGGATGCCGAAACCCTTAATGGTCATCCACAGGGCGTACAAACCATCGTAATCATCAATTGTCATTTTTCGTATGGTGAATTGCTTGCTCATACTTCTATAAACTTCCTCTTTCCTGCTTCTTTTGCTCTATTCTAAAATCTTCGGCAGTTCCTTATCTGTGGAACCGCTTCTCTGAATGCACGTTTACTCCTCATGCCACTCCAGGTCCACCGTCCAATAATCATGCCCCACATAAGGCAGGAATTTCTCCAGCACATCCTTCATGGGCAAGCGGATGCTGCTGGTATTGATGCATGGATGACACCCCAGATATTCTTCTTTCAAAACGTCCCGGTCGATCACCAGCTGTACCTGATGCTCCGTATCATTCAAAAGTCCGGTGATACTGACGCTTCCCGGCGTAATGTCCAGATATTTTTCCATAAATTCCGCAGGTGCAAAACTAAGTCTGGGACTCTCGATGGCCTTGCTGAACTCCTTGGTCACAAAACGCTTCTCCCCGGGCATCAAAAGCAGATAAAACTTAGTCTTCTGGGAATTACATAAAAACAAATTCTTGCAAAGCGCTATCCCCAGCAGTTTATCCACCTCATTACACCCTTCGATCGTATAAATAGCATCATGATCGATCCTGGTAAAAGGAATCCCCAGCTCATCCAGTGCATCATACACCTTCACTTCCTTAGGAAGCCTCCCAGAGCAATCCTCCGGCCGCCCGGTATATACAGTTTTATCCTTAATCGCTACAAACTCCATATTACTCCTTTTAAGGGAAGCAGGGCACCAGATTCAGCCCCTCGGCCTCATCCAGTCCAAACAGCAGATTCATGTTCTGCACCGCCTGTCCGGCTGCACCCTTCACCAGATTATCAATGGCACCCATCATAATAATGCGTCCGGTGCGCTCATCGATCACAAAATTAATATCCACGTAGTTGCTGCCCTCTACCCACTTTGTCTCGGGGCAAACGCCCTTATCCAGCAGGCGGACAAACTTTTCGTCTTTATAATATTTATCGTAAACAGCTCTGATCTCGTCGTAAGTAGGGAGGCTTCCGTCTGCCTTTCTCTTAAGAGTTGCGTACTCGGTAGCCAGGATACCACGATTCATGGGCACCAGATGAGGTGTGAAATTGATGGTCACACTGCAGTTGCCTGCATAGCCCAGCTGCTCCTCGATCTCGGGGGTATGGCGGTGGCTTGCCACGCCGTAAGCCTTCATATTTTCATTGACCTCGCAGAACAGGTTGGCCATCTTGGCACTTCTGCCGGCTCCCGAGGTGCCTGACTTGGCATCCACAATCAGGGTGTTCACATCGATCAGTCCTTCTTTTACCATAGGGAAAGCTGTCAGAATGGAACAGGTGGTGTAACAGCCGGGATTGGCCACCAGTCTGGTGTTCCCGTTGATCTTGTCTCTGTTGATCTCACAGAGACCGTACACTGCCTCTTCTATATATTGAGGAGACTTGTGCTCAATCTTATACCATTTTTCGTAAACATCCACGTCTTTAATACGGAAATCAGCGGACAGGTCCACAACTTTTACCTTGGAGAGGATCTCATCATTTAACACGCCGGCCAGATACCCCTGGGGAGTGGATGTAAAGATTACGTCCACCTGCTCACATAATTCAGCCAGATTGTCATCCTTGCAGATATCCTCCACAATCCGGAACATATTCTGATATACTTCGTAATACTTCTTATCTATATAACTTCTGGAACCGTACCACACGATCTGTGCCTCTTTGTGGCCCATCAAAATTCTTACAAGCTCAGCTCCCGCATAACCTGTGGAACCGATAATTCCTACCTTTATCATAATAAAATCTCCCCGAAAAAAAAGTTTACTTTAGTAATAATACCACTTTTTGTATAAATGTCTACTACTTTTTTCAGTTTTTTGTATTTTTATACATTTATGCATTTTTATTATTCATTTTTGTGCATATTTTTACTTTTTACCTGCATATTAAAAATAATTTATGCATTTTTATACTTGCTTTTATCAGAATAATGGTGTATAGTATGTTTCAGATTGCAAAAAGCACGTTTCACGTCTTTTACAAATATGATATTGGAGGCTTATACAAATGAAAGAAAAAGTTATTTTAGCTTATTCCGGCGGTCTCGACACTACCGCTATCATTCCCTGGTTAAAGGAAAATTTTGACTACGAAGTAATCTGTGTCTGCATCGACTGCGGCCAGGGCGAAGAGCTGGACGGTCTGGATGAAAGAGCAAAATTCTGCGGCGCATCCAAGCTGTACATCTTAAACGTTATCGACGAGTTCTGCGATGACTACATCGTTCCCTGCGTACAGGCAAACGCTATCTACGAGAACAAGTACCTGCTTGGCACTTCCATGGCAAGACCCCTGATCGCCAAGAAGCTGGTTGAGATTGCAAGAAAAGAAAATGCTACCGCTATCTGCCACGGCGCTACCGGCAAGGGTAACGACCAGATCCGTTTCGAGCTGGGCATCAAGGCTCTGGCTCCCGATCTGAAGATCATCGCTCCCTGGAGACACGACCTGTGGAAGATGGATTCCCGTGAGTCCGAGATCGAGTACTGCAAGGCTCATGGCATTGACCTTCCCTTCTCCGCAGACTCTTCCTACAGCCGTGACCGTAACCTGTGGCACATCAGCCACGAAGGTCTGGAGCTGGAAAATCCTGCAAACGAGCCCAACTTCGATCATCTGCTGGTGCTGGGTACCACTCCCGAGAAGGCTCCCGATGAAGGCGAATACGTGACCATGACCTTCGAAAAGGGTATCCCCACTTCCGTTAACGGCAAAGAGATGAAGGTTTCCGAGATCATCACCACCTTAAACGCTCTGGGCGGCAAGCACGGCATCGGTATCGTTGACATCGTTGAAAACCGTGTAGTAGGCATGAAGTCCCGCGGCGTTTACGAGACTCCCGGCGGTACCATCCTGATGGAGGCTCACCAGCAGCTGGAAGAGTTGATCCTTGACCGTGACACCTACGCGCTGAAGAAAGAAATCGGCAGCAAGTTTGCCAGCCTGGTATACGAAGGCAAGTGGTTCACTCCTCTCCGTGAGGCTGAGCAGGCTTTCATCGAGAAGACTCAGGAATACGTAACCGGCGAAGTGAAGTTCAAACTCTACAAGGGCAACATCATCAAGGCCGGCACCACTTCTCCTTACACCCTGTACAACGAGAGCATCGCTTCCTTCACCACCGGTGATCTCTACGACCACCACGATGCAGAAGGCTTCATCAACCTGTTCGGCTTATCCTGCAAGGTTCGCGCTATGAAGATGCAGGAGCAGGGCATTGAGCTGATCTAATCTAATCTGATCTGATTTTTGCATATAAAAAAATCACGAGGGTGTCTCAAAAGTCATGAATTGACTTTCGAGACACCCTCGTTGATTATATGTTTTGTCAGTCTTCTCTCAGTCGGGTGACTGCAATAACACGGGTATCATTTTCATCAGCAATATAGTAGACCACTAGAATATCACCGTTATCCAGCTGGATGGCATTGGTGTAACCCAGATCGCCGTGGGCGCCATCCTCCCGCAGGATGATTTCTTCTGCTTCACTCAGATCGGTCAGTTCCCCGTTGCACAGTCGGGCTCTGATGCCGAAGGGTGCACGGCGATAGCCGTAAGTGACCAGAACCTTGCCGCTCTTCAACTGCAGGGCGTGAATAGGGTTAGAACCCCAGAAGTTTGGTATTTCTGTTACAGGGCCCCAAGTTTTACCGTCATCTTCCGATACCGTGGTGTGAACATTCAAATAGGTGTCTTCATAGCGCATACCGGGGATAGAGGTGTCCGTCTGGGTGCGGATCAAGGCAACAAGGCGGCCAGACTGCGTGCGGAAGATGTTAGGTTCATAGAAGTTCTTTTCCGCAGTGGCAGGGGCGATGATGGAATAGTCTTCCCAGCTTTCACCCATATCCGTTGATCGGAACAAACCGGCGGAGGACAGCTGTCCCAAGGCCAACTTATTGTAATATGGCATCAGTAATTCCCCATTGGGAAGCTCCACAACATTTCCACGTACTGCAACACCACAGGGCGTACCCTCGACATACAACCTTGGAACCAATGTCCAGGTTTTACCGTTATCATCAGAATAGCTGCAGTTGGCATCACCAATGAAAGCATCTAATTTATCAAAGAAGCGATTTCCGCATTGCTGATATCGCTTTTCTCCCCAAACTACAGGCCCTTCACCTACCGGGGCAAATATCCAGCGATAGGAGCTGGACAATATTCTTCCGCCCGAAAGAACGGTCAGGCAAGGATCCTGATTGCTGATCATTTCTTCATCCAGGATGGTGTGCAGTTCCTGCTCAAAAGTGTTGCCGCCGTCATGGGAATAAAGAAACACATCTTTTGCACAGGGATCCAGGTGGTGGATACCGCCGAACTCTTTGACACGGTCAGGGGCATGACGGAATGCGCACAGGATGGTTCCATCCTTCAAAAGAGCCAAGTTGGGGAAAGAAACATATTCGCCATCGCGATAAATGATTTTTGTTTCAAGAATCTGCATAGAGACACTCCTTTCAGAAGGCATACCGGTCGCATGCCATTACAAAATATGTAGTTCCGGAACCCGGAAATTTTGTCATGTTCTGAAGTTCATCATACACAAAATTTGCCTTTTTGTCTATCTAAAGTCAGCCGTTAATCACTCTGTATCGTCTCAGCGCCTCTAAAAATCTCTCCCGTTCACTTACAGCACCGCCCCAGCTTACCTGCAGGCCTTTTGCTGTACCAAGAAATCCCACCACTGTATCAAATCCTTCAATCCCCTCTGTGATCTGCAGATTTTTGCCTGCCGCCCGGATCTTTTGCAGCACCTGGGGCCATTCACGCTGAGAGGGTCTTCCGTCTCCCGGCACCCACTGCACCGCATCCAATTCCTCAATTTCCAGAATGGAATCCAGGTGATTCAATTGCCCCACACCGTCCAAATGATACATGGTCCGGTCCAGCTTGCAGCACATTTTCCTGATATCCTCTTTTACAAAGGTATCAAAAAATTCCGGACTGATCATATAAGAAAAATCGGACTGAAGCACATAACCGGGCTTGTCACTAAAAATGCCTGCCCAATCACAGTAACCGGGATTCACCGGCTGCAGTACACTGTTGATATCTTCATAAAACTGTATCCAAAGGTCATGAATCTCTCCCACCAGACGCTGCACTTCTTCCGGTTCATCATACAGATCCAAAAGCAGATTTTCAGAAGGACGGAATGTGGACAAAATATCCATAACACCGCCCAGATCAGGCATTGCTATCATTACTTGCCCCTGCCAGCGCTCCATGCCTGCTCTGCAGATATCTTTAATCCTGTGAAGCCAGATATTGTCAGGATCATATTCCAAATGAATCTCATTAATAGGGAGGAGCTTTTCGGGATGAAACCAGACTCTGCCTGAGGAATTGTCCAGCTTAGCCCCCAAAAACGCCGCCACCACACCGGGACCGAAGGAAGTCAAACTGACATAAGGAAATGCATCACCCAGGTATTCCACACAGGACAGATCGTAATCCAAACGATCAATAATGTCCTCTGCAGGAATGCTCAAGTCTGCACAGGTGGCCTGTGTCAGTGAGGGGACATCCGGCATAGGTCTGCCTGGATCTTTCCCCCAAAGCCGGACAGCAATCAGCGGGCGGTCAAGCTCCTTATCCCACCATTTTGCATAATTTTCTCTCACTTTGTTCCAATTTACCATACTAACAACCAGCCCTTTCTGCAACCGGCCAACTTTATGCTGGTGCTTTTCAGAAATTATGAGTTTTTGGTAAGCCACTCTTCCACTTCTTCAAATTCCGAGACATTTGCAACCTGAGGAACATAAATGGTCAAATTGGGTTTCAATACTTTGGACGCTGCTTTAATTTCCTCGGGTGTCCCTTCGAACACAATGCCTTTGCCATGGGACTGCACCTTCTGATACACGTCTAAGAATTGATAATGACGGGTACCGGGAGAGCATGTATACTCTAAAGTATGTAAATTCCTGATGGTCATCAGACTGTCAACGTGCTTGAGTGCATCCGGGCCATCCCAATGGTAAATCACTCTGTCTCCGATGATTTCACTTTCATAATTCAGACATGGCAGCGCAAATTCATCAAACATCTCTTTGCCGATCAGTGCTGAAAAGTCACAAGCTAAGATCGTACTGGGTTTCTCGGAATAAATCTTAAATTGATAATAACCATACTCTTCGGACTTTGAAGCAGCCACAAAGGTTTTCCACATCTTTTCGAAGATTGCACAGGCATCTTCCAATCCCCTCTTAACCACTTCCGGGCAGTCATACAGATCCATACACAGATTGGCGTCTCCTCTTACAGACAAAAGCAGATCCATATTGGAGTGAAAATCATAGGACATGGGAAATACCCGTCCCTGCCAGATTTCTGCAGCCTTTTCAAACACTTCAATGGAACGTTTCCAATAATAGTTTTCTTCGTCAATTTTTAAAGGAAGCAGTTCCTCCAATTCCTTGTCTGAATGTTTGCACCAGTTAGTTTCCTTATCTTCCGGCCATACGACATCATATCCACAGTACTGTGCAATTTCATGGGTTCCCAGACTGGTCCAATAACCAGGCATGGATTCTCCCATATATATTTTCTGGCTGCAATTATGCAGCACATTGGATAAAATTGTATCCAAATCACCAAAACATCTTTCCCAATACCATCCTTCGTTTTTCAGTTGGGCATCTGGCTTTCTAAAACACCCCATCATAAGTGGTCTGTCTATCATATCTCTATTCCAAAATGCTTCAGATCTTTTGATCGCCATGTCTGCATCCGGCTTTATTTCCCTCAAATTTAGATTTTTCACGGTATCTTTCTCCCTTTCTCTGAAATGTGTTGTAAATCCTCAAAATTCCGGCGGATAGTTGTCACTAATATATGCACAAAATCCTGCCATAGCAAATTCGGATACTATAATTTCATATTAACAAAAAATACAACGGCGGAAAATTATTTTCGCTGGAAAAAAGATATAAAATACTGTACTATATCATATATGACGGAACATATCCCAGGCAAAACACTCCGATAAAACAAGACATTTTTTGAGGAATATAAATATGATCAAATCTCCGAACAAAACACAGATATGGCCTGTACCGAATAACCTGACAGAGGATAGTCTGAGCCGGTATCTCCGGGAATTTACCTTCGACATCCATGCCTTCGCCCATCAGCCCAGCAGTCCCACAAACGTATGCGATTACAGGGTCGTAGGTGACTTTGAACTGCTCTTTGTCATGAGCGGGCAAAGCCTGATCACCATCGGGCAGACCCTGTATCGTTTTACAAAAGGGGATATTGCCCTGATCCCGCCTTTTATCAGAAACAAAATTGACACTCCGCCGGAGGATCCCCACGATAATTACTTTATTCACTTCGACATATTTCCATTTTACAGACAGGCCGAATTTCAGCAATTGCTGGAACAAGCGATCGAGCGCTGTACGGAAGAATTGTTTTCAGATTTCCTTCATCCTTTGCTTGTGCAGATGGAGCAGGAGAGGGCCCGGAAAGGCCCCGGCAGCACACTGCTTCTGGAACTTTTGTTTCGCCAGCTTCTGCTCAGCCTATTGCGGCATGGTTTCGAAGATACCCTCCTTCATGGTCACATCGGCACTGCCGAAGAAAATGTTCTCCTGGATCAGGCCATCAGATTTATCCAGGCAAATATCGAGAAGCCCATTAAGATTCAGGACATCTGTGAATATCTGCACATCAGTGAATCTTATCTCCACAAAACTTTCGCCGGAAAAATGAATCTTTCCCCCAATTATATGATCTTACTGTGCAAGGTAAAAAGGGCTGAACAGCTGCTCAAAACAGGCAATTATTCCATCAAAGAAATATCGGAACGACTGTGTTTTTCCTCACAGTATTATTTCAGCACTGTATTTAAACGTTACTACGGAATATCTCCCAGACTTTTTCAAAACAGCTTGTTTGATAAAGATTAAAGAATATTACTCTTCCACAGCTTCGATCAGAATCAGTTCACTGGTCATAACGCCCATGATGCGAGTGGTGACACCATTCATCAAAAGTTCTCTTCCTGTGACTGTCATGGTCTCACCGGTGTTGTCCAGGGTCACACGGTAAGTGTGTGAAAGATCCAGACCACGAGGGATAATATTCACCCGCTCTGCCTTGCTGCCGGGCACGGTAAATACAGTGATGGCAGCCTTAGTCTTGTCAGCACTTGCCAGCTCCAGTGCGGAGTAACCGTCCTTACGTGCGCCGGGAATGTCCTCATTGTGATGGAACATACGGGATGTGGGAAGCATGGGTCTGATGAAGCTCTTATATATATCCAGAGCGTGTCTGATCACTTCTCTCTGCTGATCGTTGTCTTCCGCCCCAAGGGGATTCACCGCATTCAGGGAGATATGTCCCAGCATGGCATTTCTGATATGGGCATCCAGAGATGCATACTCGTGGCAGTTCATACCGGACACCAGACGGTCTACACGCTCAGGAGGCAATACCAAAGTGAGTCCGTTTGTAATGTACTGAGCCATTGGAGCCCTCTGCTCGTCAGATACCCAGGAGTGATGGAAGCTTCTCAAAATATCCAGATCCAAACGGCCGCCACCGCTGGCACAGTTTTCAAAAATCACATTGGGGAAACGCTTCTTTAATCTCTCATACATAGCACTGACAGCCTCAAAATGCTTTACAGTACCATATTCATAGCGCTCCCCGGGGATTGCATAATGATATTGTTCACCATTGCCGATATTGTAGTCAATGCGCAGCACATCCAGCCTGTATTCCTCCACAACACGGATTATCTCCGCTTCCACCCAGGCTGCGGCCTCAGGGTTTGTGAAATCTACAAATCCCAGAGGAGTCTCACCAAAGGGCCGTTTCTTGAACCATTCCGGATGTTCTTCACAAATTTTACAGCCTGCCCACAGACGCTCCGGCTCCATCCAGAGACCAAACTTCAAACCGATGCTGTGCACATAATCTATCACTTCATCGATACCATTGGGATAGCGCTCTTTATCATAGTGCCAATCACCTGTTTTGTGCCATTCCGCTAATTCATCTCCGGGCGGACGGTACCAACCTGCATCTATGATAAAGGTTTCTCCGCCGAGGGATCCCAGCTGATCTGCAAACCCTTTGGTTGATTCCACAGACATATCATGATGGGCCCCATAGCCGATACCGACCAAGCACTCGTCGCCGTTTGCCTCGGGCAGATCGAAAACAGAACGTCTGATATGATCGTAAGTAGCGTTTACCGCATCATCCAGAGTACCGAAGATGGCACCCAAATGTACCTTGGGAGACACATAAGTCTCACCTGCAGCGATCAATCTCAAAGGATGATAGCCGGCCAGGGACATTTCAAAGGACAAGGACACGGAATTGCTCTCATGATTGCCATTATAGTCAAACAAAAATTCGTAGCCGGAGCTCCAGGCCATCTGCCCGAACCAGATCATACCGGTCAGATTATTTTTCAGGAAAAATGCAGGATATCGATAGCGTGCCCTGTGAAAACGTCCTGAGATGACCGTTCGCTCAAAGTCCAATGGTTTCCAGCCAAAATCTCCCTCAGCCAGCTGTCTGTCATTCCTGAAATAACCAATCTCATAGATGTCCTCAGGACGTGCATCAGCATCATAGAATCTCACGTTCTTCATTTGATCCAGGGCGCCGCTTAAAACAGACAATCTGGACAGGGCCATATCTTTATCAGAAAGGTTAGTCACCTCCAGCCAGCGGGTAAACATAGGGGTACCGTCCACCAAGGTGTGCACCTTGATCTCCACAGGCTTGATGGTACTCATCAAGGTCAAAATCACTTCCCTGCTGCCATTTTCTGATTCCACTTCTTCATAATTTTTCAGTTCCAGGAAAAAGTCCATATTCTCGCCGTCCAGTTCCACATGGAATGCGGAGGGCTCAGCATAAGCATTCAAATCAATAAAACTGGGATAATTGGAAAGCACATTCAAAGGATAACCTGCTGCATTCCAGCCGCCGGGCACCAGCGCACCATCCAAAAAGCGTTCCTCATAAACGGTCAGACCGCTGCGGTAACAATATACCGGCTCCTTTTGGTTGCGCACAAAAACATTCACATAATTCATGTCCTTCATTACTTCTGCAGTCATCTGTATTTCCTCCTTGTGGGGTGTTTTCAGATTTTCTATTGTTATATCTTTATTATATAATCCCCACTGCCCATTTCAAGCCGTAAAGTTCTCTCATTTTCCTCTTATATTCCCACTTCAAGAGACTTCTTGACAATTTTTGTGTACTTTTTATAATAACCTTATAAGGCTTATAGCCTTTATAGGACTTTACCAACGTACAACTTAAATGATTTTTCCACAGAGGGTAAAATGTATATTAATTATGATTTGCAAAAAATGGCAAAATTACTGCAGGATTTTGCCGTGGTGACCGGACTGAATATCAGTATCCGGAATACCGATTTCGTTCCATATGATGCCATGCCCCGGGATTTCGGCCCGGAGTACTGCGCCATTTTGCGGGGTATGGCGTGTTCTGCGAAGAAATGCGATGCCTGCGACCGGGTTTTGTTTGAAAAGTGCAAGCGCAGCGGCAAATTGGAGATTCACACCTGTCATGCAGGCTTGGTGGACATCGCTGTCCCCATTTTACATCACGGAACGGTCATAGCATATGTATCATCGGGCCAGATAAAAAGAAATCCGGACTTTTCCTCCGTTGCCAATAGTCTTTCGGCTTTTCCGGTGGACATAGAGGAAATGAAACGGTTGTATGACCTGATTCCTTTGTATGATGAGCAAAGGATCGAAAGTGTCGCCAATATCGCCGCCATCCTGGCAAGGCATATTTTGCTGGATAATATTCTGACGCCCCGCTTTGATGAAAATATGGATAAAACCCTGGCATTTATTGACCTGCATCTGGATGAGGAGCTGTCCGTCTCCCTGATCACGCAAAACACCAATTTATCCAAAAGCACCTTGTACAGGGACTTCCATGCCTATTTTGGATGCACAGTCAACGAATATATCACCAAAAGAAGAATTGAGCGCTCCCTCTCTCTTCTGACTACCACCAAAATGTCCATAGAAGAAATTGCCCGCAAAGTAGGCTTCTCCGGTGCAACACAATTCGGCAAACTCTTTAAAAAGGAGCAAGGGCTCACTCCGCTGAAATATCGGAAACAGATGCTGTAAATTGGTGTCTTTCACATTTCTGTTTCCTTGTGATATAATCCACTTATTAGAATCAGAAAGGCAGCGGAAAACACTGACTGAAATTAGTATTTAAAAATAGAACTGACAAAAGATGAGGAAAAAGCAATGGAATTGTTAAAAGAACTGACCCAGGCCTGGGGTGTTTCAGGCCGCGAAAAAAATATCCGTGCCATTATCCGCAGAGAGATTGAAGCTTATGTGGATGAAATGTATACCGACGCCCTGGGCAACCTGATCGCCATGAAGCGCGGCACTGACTCTCCGCTGAAGAAAAAGATCATGCTGGCGGCCCACATGGACGAGATCGGTTTCCAGGTCAAAAAAATCGAAGGGGACGGCCGCATCAAGGTTATGAAGGACGGTTTTATCTTCACCAGCGCCATCTACAACGATAAGGTTATTTTCCAGAATGGCGTGATCGGCGTAGTGGGCTGCGAAGGCCCTGTGGAGGAAGCCAAGAATGACTGCGGCAGACTGTATATCGATATCGGCTGCACTTCCAGAGAAGAGGCCGAAAAATATGTTAAGGTTGGCGATTACTGCGGCTTCATCGGTCATTACTACGAACTGCAGAATGAACGCATTACTTCCAAGTCCTTTGACAACAGAGTGGGATGCTATATCCTGATCGAAGCAATCAAACAAAACAAGGGGGAGGGTCCCAACGATGTCTACTACGCTTTTACCGTTCAGGAAGAAGTGGGATGTCGCGGCGCCATCACTGCCGCCGCCCAGATCCAGCCGGATATGGGTATCTCCGTGGACGTTACTCCGGATCATGCTGCCCCCGGCGACTCCTCCGGCAGCAACGCGGTAGGAAACGGTGTGGGCGTCACAATCGGCAATCCTTCTGCGATTCTGGATGAATATTTGGTGGACGAGATGCTGGCCTGCTGTGAAGAAAACGAAATCAAATACCAGCGCGATGTTTTCGACCGGGGCGGCACGGATGCCAGCAGCATGAACATGAGCGGCAGCGGCGTACGCGTGGCCGGTATTTCCATCGTGGACCGTTTCCCCCACAGCCAGAGCTCCATCATCTCCAAGGAAGATGTCAGAAATGCCATCAGACTGGTTGATCTGTATACCAAGAGAACCTTTGATTTTAAAGAAGATTAAAAAAGGAAGTACGAATTATGAAAATATTATTTTGGATCATTATTATATATCTGGCAGCGATAAATCTTGTGGGCTTTACGCTTATGGGCGTAGATAAAAGAAGAGCCGTCAAAGGCGCATGGCGCATCTCTGAAGCGGCTCTGTTCCTGGCAGCTGTGCTGGGCGGCAGCATAGGCAGTATTCTGGGCATGAGGGTCTTTCGCCACAAGACCAAGCACTGGTATTTCAAGTACGGCATGCCCGCCATTTTGCTTGCGCAGATTGCGCTGGTAATCTTCATCCTCACTCGCTAATACTTACATATACAAAGCCCGCGGGGCAGCAAGCGGTTACTTGGGCAAACGTATCAGCTAAGACCTTGCCAGCCCCGGGACGCACCTCCGCCGAAATACGCAAGCTTTTCGGGATTTTATGGACGCATGAATTTTAAGAGCCAATTAGGCGCCCTAGTTCGAAACTCAGACCCACAGGGCATTGGCCCCAAAAAACGTCCCCAGAAATGTTTCCGAGAAAAATAATGATGTACCATTCAATAGACGGACACCCCAATTGCTATGTTTGAGCGTATGCGAGTTTAGCAATTGGGGTGTCAAGCTCGTCGGCTGAATGGTACATCATATATTTTTCAGGAAAGATTTATCGGCGTTTTTTTGGGGGCAATACCCTGTCGGTCCTCAGACAGTCTCACCACGGGCGCCGCTTTTTAAAATTCATGCGTCTTAAAATCCAACGAAAAACTTGCACGGGTATTTCTTGCGGAGGTGCGTTCCGGGGCTGGCAAGGTCTTTTCACAAATGCTTTCCCAAGTAACCGCTTGCTAACCCACGGCTTGTTTTACGCTGTCACGATCACGCCGCCGTCGTTGGCGTAGAGGCTGCTTAAGCCCCTGGTATCCATAATGATAACCTTATCAAACTGAGTCTGCTTAAGAATCATGTCTCTGACCATATTCGCTTTCGTAGGTGCGTTACAGTGGGTAATGATCAGCTTGCGGCCTTCACCGGAGCCGATATCACTTACCAGCATATCAGCCAGCTTGGCAAGGGTCTTTTTCATGCCAACGCTCTGACCCTTTTGTATGATCACGCCGTGGTCTGCAGACATGAGGGGTTTAATATTCAAGGTGGATGCCATCAGGGATTTTATTCCTGTGAGACGACCGTTCTTTCGCAAAGTTTCCAGATTGTCCAGCACGAAATATACCACGCGGGTGTCGCGGAAGTGCTCGATTTTCTCCACAATCTCTTCAAATGTAAGGCCCTGCTCCTCCAGTTCCATCAGCTTCAGGGCAATCTGGGTCTCTCCGCCGCTGGCAGATTCAGAGTCCACCACATGGATCTGCTTGGCACCGTAGGTCTCCTCGTAGAGGTTTTTGCCCAACATTGCGCTATTGTAGCTGCCGCTCAAATGAGAGGATAATGTGACCACATACACATGCTCTGCCTCAGTATTGTAGGCTTCCATATATCTTTCCGGAGAAGGACAGGAGGATTTGGGGCAGGTAGGACTTGCCGCAACCTTTCTCAGGAACTCCGCCTGATCAAAGGACTCATCATCCATCATATACTCATCTCCCACTTCCAGTCCCAAGGGAACTCTCTCAAATCTGCTGTCGTTTGCCAAGTCTTCCGGCAATTCACAGCAGCTATCCACTACTATTTTATATTTCATCGTATCTCCTCCCACGCTTTTCTCTCAACCATTAAATGTAGTATTCTGTACTATGTATGTTAGCATGGTTTGCCCCGTACGTAAAGACTTCTGTATCCATTTTTCACATATTTTTCACGTTATTGCTATCGTTTTGTATTGATGCTTGCCATACTGTGGATTTGCAGTAGCAAAAATTCCTCCTCTGGGTTATAATGTACCCAAAGTATCCCCACAAATCCCGGACCCATTCAACACTGCCCCTTTGGCGGCTAAAGGAGTACCCATGCTGGCTTTACAGATTACATCCCTGAAACTTCTCATGAATCAGCTTCTTGGAGGCGACACCTTCGATATCTTCCTGCTGGAAGAGGCCGTGATCACCACTGCCAATACCTACACCATAGACGGTCATATCAACAAGGACTTCTACCCCTTAGAGGAGAGAGGTGCCGATTGCCTGCCCTATGAATTACAGCCCTGGAGTGAACTAAAAGGGCTGTGCTTCCAATTGATAAAAGGAAAGCACACCCCTTTGTTCTTTAAGTTCGTATTTCATTTGAAGCCGGAAAAGGCGGCTGCCCTGCTGAGCAAACAAGGGGCAGATACCGCTGTCACCGATGCCTTAAAATCCATGGTCCTGAATATCCGCTACGACGGCACCAAGGCAGTACTTACCACCGGCACTTCCTATCACACTTTTGTGATGGACAAAGAGGCTGATGTGATCTGGGACAAGACATTGGTCAAATACCTGGCCGGCAAAGGCATTGCTTACGAGGAACTGTAATACCGGCAAACACAGTCTACGGGAGATCATAAAAATATCATCACCGCTCCGTTTACTTCTCTGCATCGGTATCCTCAACTGCCTGCCGCACATCTGAATAATAATCTTCCTGCAGGATGTAAGCACTGAACTGGTATCGGTCCTTTACCTCCTGCTTTTTTTCGTCAAAATAAGCTTCCTGAGAGGCTTCCGGTACCAGATAGGCACCAGCCTCGTCCGTCAGCCAGATGGTCTCCTTTTTCTTTCGATTGTAGACCACACCGTCTGTCACAAAGCTGCGGTCATTAAAGATGACCATGCCTTCCTCATCAGAGAAAATATCCCGGCCTGCATACATCCTGGAATCGTACCCAAAACCGAATAAATTCAGCAGTGTAGGCAGCACATCCATGGAACCGCAGACCTTTTCCACCACCACAGGCTCTTCCTCCATTCCTGCATTCCACAGGATCAGGCTGTTGCGGTACAGATCCTTTCCCTGGGACAATTCTTTTCCGGCCAATTCCTCATACTGCTCGTTGCTCATACCATACGGGTAATGATCGGCGGTCAGACAGATTACGGTATTTTCCAGCTTGCCGGCTGCCTCCAGCTGTTCTATCAGATACTCCAGCGCTTTGTCCAGTTCAATATGGCAGGCAAGATACGCTCTGGCATTTTCCGACAGGGGAAGCTCTGCCACCGCCTCTCTGTTTTTGTAAGACATGGCATTTCCCTTAAAATTATAATTCATGTGGCCGGAAACTGTCATATAGTATACATGAAAACGATCCTGTCCAATGTACTCGGGAACCGTTCCCTGCATCATCTCCAGATCGGAAGCCGGCCAGGCGTTTGGATGCTCCATAGGGAAAATCTTGTCTCCCCACTCTTCCTCCGACAGATTGCCCAGCTTGCAGCCCTTAAAGTCATAGCCCAGATTGTTATGTGTCACATGCCTGTCATAGTAGGAAAGACTATTGTTGTGATAAGCGTAGGATTTCACTCCATCCTTTTCAAAAAATCCCGGCAGCACATAAGCCATATCATTTTCGCCGCTTTTTCTCATACTGAACTGCCCATCGGGAATCAGGCCCGTGCAGTTGATGTATTCACCGTCACTGGTGCTGGTCTGCCACAGGGGCACATAATAATTTTCAAAGATAAAACCCGAATGCGTCAAACGGTACAGCGTGGGTGTCAGATCCTCCCTGATCCCATAGGTAGAAAAGCCCTCTGCGGTCAGATAGATCAGATTGTAACCTGCAAACAGCCCGGTATATTCATTGGTCTTAGTGGGCGCAAGCCCCTCAATATATTCTGCCAGCCAGCGCTGCTTGCCATTGTCCGCCAGGGATTGCAGTCTGGCATAATCTATGGAAAACTGATGAGGCGCAGGCTCTTTGGGCTCTTCCTGACCTTCAGAATCACCTGCTCCGTTTTCTTTGCCTGAAGACTCCGCCGAGGTTTCATCAGTTGTTTCATCTGTGGATTCTTCTGCGGTTCCTTCCGTTGTTTCTTTTGTTGTTTCTTTTGTTGTTTCTTCCGTCGTTTCTTCCGCAGTTTCCTCCGCTGCGCCGTCCCCGGATCCTTCCGCACCTTCTCCGGGCAATAACTCCTCTGTTGCAGCCTGTTCCTTGTTCTCAGCGAAATCCTTTATTCCCTTCCAGGTCCCTTCCGCCAGATGCTGTATACCAAGCTGCGTATCCCGCTCCAGCATAGCCCAAAGGCCCATGTTTTCGGCAATCGTCAGAGAATCATAGAATTCATGATACTCCTCATAATAATCCTGCTCCGTAAACTTACCCACCAGCAAGACGGCCACACAGCCGGCAATGCCCACTGCGCCCACTACCAGCATCCGCAGCATGGGAAGCAGCTTGGCAGAAGGGAACTCCCATTTCTTTTTATGTAAGACAACACCGATCACAATGGGCGGCACCAGCAAAAAGACCAGAACGGGAAGCGCTGCCAGGACACCCTCCAGTGTCTCACGCCAATAATTGGTCAGCGCATCACCACCGCCCCGAAAGGCCGCCTCCCACAGAAGAGGCTGCTTGAAAATCTTCAGGTATACTACCTGAGCGCCCGTCCAGACTGCCGCCAGCCACAAAAACCCGTAATACAATATTTTTTTCCACCTGCCGCCCGCTGCACTTACCGCAGCACTCATCGCCGCAGACCATATCAAAATCAGGAACAGTGCGTATAGGGGATTGCACCCGCTCCACCCAAAGCAGCCGAAGTGGTATACAATCTCCATATACAAAAATGTTCCTGCCAAACTTGCCCAAATCATTAACATAAACTAAAATCCCGTCTTCCTCAAAATGTAATTCAAATTAGTTCTTTCAATCTCAAAGCTTACTTCTTCATTTTAGGTTTGAAAACCAGACTGGTCAGATAGCCAAAGATCAGTGCCGAAGCAGTGCCTACTGCCCCCGCCTTAAACCCACCTGCGAACAAGCCTAAAAAGCCCTGCTCATCCACAGCCTCCCTGACTCCCTTCATCAAAATATTGCCAAATCCCAAAAGCGGCACACTTGCACCAGCTCCCGCAAATTCCATAAAGGGTTCATACCAGCCAAAGAAGCTGATCACCGCACCTGACACCACCAAAAGCACCATAATTCGCCCGGGCATCAGTTTCGTCTTCTCCATTAAGATCTGCACCAGTGCACAGATCAGTCCCCCTACCCAAAAGGCATTCAAATAGTCCATTCCACATACCCCTTTTTGTTTTTTATAGTGTCTGTGTCTATGGTGAAATTTATGTATTTGCGGGGAACTTTTATTCTTTCCGCTCACTTTGATCCAGGGACCTCTCTTATCTCCTGCTCTTGTTTTGCAAAAAAGAGCCCGCGAGCGGGCTCTTCTCGTAATTAGCAAGTAACTCACATACATGCAAAATTAAACTTCTGCAATAACTTCTACTTCACACAGAACATTCTTGGGAAGAGTCTTTACTGCAACGCAGCTTCTTGCGGGCTTCTCGGTGAAATATCTTGCATATACCTCGTTGAATGCAGCGAAGTCGCCCATATCAGCCAGGAAACAGGAAGTCTTTGCAACGCGGGTGTAATCAGTGCCTGCTGCCTCTAACAGAGCGCCGATATTCTTCATAACCTGCTCAGCCTGCTCTACAATATCCTTGCCCTCGATCTCGCCGGTTGCAGGATTGATGGGAATCTGACCGGAAGCAAACAGGATGTTGCCTAAGATAATACCCTGAGAATAAGGTCCGATTGCTGCGGGTGCTTTGTCTGTAGAAATTTTCTTTAACATAGTAGTGTCCTCTCTTTTTGTATTTTTAGTATTTACATTTTGTTTGATAACTGCCGTTAATGACCATCGGTTCATTCGGGCCAAACGCCGTGTTCTCTTTTAGCTTACCTCCGGCTCGTCGAACTCAGCCGTCACGTAGAAACCTCTGGCATTCTCAATAATATCCACCACAGTCCCTGCCGTGCTTTTCAGCCGGTTGCGGAAAGGAATGTTGGCTGACATGGCCAAAGAAGGATCAATGGTATAGTAATAGTTACTGGGCAATACACCCTCTGTTACTGTTATTTGCTGTCCGATCTCCAAGAGACCCTGACGTTCCATTTTGAATTCCATCCTGCGCATTTGTATCACCAGCCAATCAGATATTTAGTTTATTTTACCACATCCATAAATGATTGCAAGGGAAAATTGCGCACATTGGGAATCCTGCCTAAAATCCCGGTGTCCCCCAGGAAGCAGCTGTTACGAGGGTACCGCTTCCAGCACCACAGCATGAGCGATACCCGGTACACTTTTCCCCTCATTGAAACTGGTCTTGGACAGCAGTGCCCCTGTGGGCATAAACAACACCTTTTTCCAGATCCCCTCCTCCAACTGCTTCAAAATATATGCCGAGAGTGTGACAGCACTGCAGCCACACCCACTGCCGCCCGCATGAGGGTCCTGTTCCTTCTCATCATAAATTTCAATGCCGCAGTCCATGTGCACCTTGGAAATATCATACCCCCTATCCTTTAAAAGCTCGATCAACACCGTCTGTCCCACCCTGCCCAGGTCGCCGGTGATAATTTTATCGTAATCATTAGGTTGACTTCCAAAGTCAATAAAATGCTGTTCCAGCGTAGAAGCTGACGCAGGTGCCATACAAGCACCCATATTCATGGAATCTTTCAGGCCAAAATCCACGATTTTCCCAGTAGTTATGCCGGTGACACAGGCTCTGGCATGTATGTCCGATTGAATGTCTTTTTGCGTGTCATTTTTCGACATGCGTGTCGCTTTTTTTTCATTTAAAACGCAATTCTCCATTGTAGCCAAAATAGGCCTTTTTATTGTTGATTCCCTGCTTAAAACAAAAGCGCCACTGCCGGTCACTGTCCAATGAGCAGACAAAGGGCGCTGACTGCCGTATTCCAGCGGGAAACGGAACTCTTTTTCTGCGCTGGCAAAATGACTGGATGTGACACAGAGCACCTTATCGGCAAATCCTCCGGCGATCATCACCGTACCCAGAAGCAAAGCTTCCCCGCAGGTGGAACAGGCTCCGTACAATCCCAGCAGTGGGATCTCATAAGAAGAAATCCCGAAAGAGGTGGCGATGGACTGCCCCAATAGATCTCCTGCAAAAATGCAGGAAATGTCCCAGGGATTTAAACCGGCTTTCCCCAAAGCCAAAAAGACCGCATCTTTCTGAAGATTGCTCTCCGCTTCCTCCCAGGTGTTACAACCAAAGAGCTCATCCTCTCCCACCAAGTCAAAGAGGTCTCCCAGCGGTCCTTCCCCCTCTTTGGGTCCCACCACACTGGCACTGCTTAAAATATACACCGGCAACTCCGGTTTCATGCTCGCTTTTCCTATTTTTTGATTCATAAGTGATCCTCTCCTTGCGTTTTTTCTTAGTATTGCTACTTCGGAGGGATATTTATTCGTCATGAAGAATATGTTATAATAGGTCCCAGCCATCTGCAACCTCCGGTTGCCGGATTGCAAGGCTATGCTGGTAGCACTGCAACCATGCTTTGAAGTATAGTAATCATGTCAATAAGGGATGGCGCACTTGCTATCCACTTCAAATAAAGACACGATTTGTACCTGTGACTCTATATTCGCAGGTCAAAGGAAGGAATGGAACTCACTATGAATATGGCAGACAGAATTTTAGAATTACGAAAAAAGAAAGGGATATCCCAGGAAGAACTGGCTGATAAGATCGGCGTTTCAAGACAGGCGGTATCAAAATGGGAAAGCGACACAAGCTACCCGGAGCCAGAAAAAATCATTTTGCTAAGTGATTTTTTCCAAGTAACTACAGACTATTTATTAAAAGGTGAAGAACAAAAGCAGCAAAAATCTCAGACGGAAGTCCTGATTTTTGCTGCTGTAGGTACTGCTCTCAACGCTGTTGGGTTGATCATCGCTGTCATTATCTGGATGGAAGAACGCTCACCTGTTTCCGTGGCTGCGGGACTCATTTTGATGGTCTTCGGCTGCATGATCTTTGCCATCGGACATTTTTCCTCTCCCGCCCCCCAAGATGGCCCCGGATGTTCCCGCAGCGCCAAAAGGAAGACTGTTACCTGGTTCTGGATGATAAACATCTGGCTTTTGAGCCTGATGCCCCTCTCCTGCATTTTTAATTTCATCCAGGGGATACTGGGAGGACATTGGTGGGCAATCTCCCCCATCCCAGAGCTTGGCAACTTTTTGTGGCCGTTCCTGTTGTGTTGGGCATGTTACCTATTCCTCTGCATAACAGCAGATATTCTCCTCCTGATCAAGGCCAAGAAATAGTTTATGCTTCCAGTGTGATCCGCAATTCCTGATCACCTACACGAATGATAAAGTCACCCGGCTCCACTTCCTGCTTCATCTTTTCATTGATAAATGCAAAATCCTCAAAACCTAATACGAAAGTCACTTGCTTCTGCTGTCCGGGCTCCAGCCAGATTTTGTCAAATCCACGCAGGCGCTTTACAAAGGGGGTTATGCGGCAGTATTCGTCTGTGACATAGAGCTGTACCACTTCATAGCCCGCTCTTTCTCCGGTATTTGTTACGGTTACCGTAATTTCAACGTTGTCATGAATACCGACTTGTTGCCCCGCATCCGTCACATAGCCTGTCGAAACAATCACATGATCGGAAGAAACCGCCACATGTTTTGAAGAAACGGTCAAGTCAGAATATGCAAAAGTTGTATAGGATAACCCTTCGCCAAAAGCAAACAGTGCAGCAGGAGTATCAAACACATAATCTCTTCCGGCACGATCCTTGCTTCCCGGGTTCTTGTAATATCCTCTGGCGGAATTTTTATGGTTGTAGAAAGAAGGTATATGTCCTGCGGAACGGGGGAAGGAAATGGGCAGGCGTCCGGAAGGATTCACATCTCCAAACAAAATATCCGCCAGCGCATAACCGCCCTGCTCTCCGGGATACCATGCCTGCAAAATAGCAGGGATATGTTCCTTGGCCCAGCAAACTGCATAGGGACGGCCCGTCTCCAGAATCAGGATCACAGGCTTCCCTGCTTTATAAACTTCTTCCATCAGAAGCTGCTGACGGCCCGGCAGATCCAGGGAATTTACATCGAAGCCCTCTCCGCAGGTAACCGCTACATGTCCATTCTCATCAGGATCACCCCAGCCGATGCCGCTGTGGTTGTTGGAATTATCTCCCAGCACCAGGATCACCGCATCTACGTTCTTTGCACAAGCAACAGCCTCCTCCAGCATTTCATTGGTACCGCCTGCAATGGTGCAGCCTTTTGCATAGGCAACACGATCAGCCCCCAGTCGTTCTACCAGTGCCTTTTTCAGCGTAATCGTGCGTTCAAGTGCTGACCGTGCGGTATAATCTCCCAGTTGAGGAGTGTCAGCGTTGGGACCGATCAGGGCAATTTTCCCGATGTTTTCAGATAAAGGTAAAAGCTGGTCCTGATTTTTCAGAAGTACCACAGACTCACCGGCTGTTTTTCTGGTAAGAGAAATCGCATAGGCATTTCTGTTTTCCCGTGCCGCATCAGGATCTACATAGGGATTATCAAAGATTCCCATATCAAATTTGTGACGCAAAATACGACTGACTGCCTGGTCTACCAATTCTTCTGCCACTTCACCCTTGCGCACAGCCTCTTCCAATTCCGTACAAAAACCAAACACATCCGGTGCTTCCAGATCCACTCCGGCCTGCAATGCCATTTTTCCTGCTTCCTTTGCATCTTTGGCTACTCTGTGGAAGGAATGAAGCATTTGGATTCCGGCATAATCAGAGATGACCTGACCGTTAAAGCCAAACTCACCGCGCAAAAGATCAGTTAACAAACGATGAGATGCATGAACCGCTTCACCGTCCAATTCGGAATAAGCAGGCATAACTGCCATGGCTTTTCCTTCCATAATCGCCTTTTGAAAAGGAACCATAAGCGTCTCGCGGAATTCCCGCTCGCCCGCATGCACAGGTCCCAGATTGATGCCGCTCTCCGGGGAACCATGGGCAATAAAATGTTTTACACAAGAAGTTACGCCCTGCTCCTGCAGCGCATTGACATAGGCAACACCTAATTCAGAGGTCAGATACGGATCTTCGCCGTAATTTTCCTCCGTACGTCCCCAGCGGGGATCTCTGCTCAGATCAAGATCGGGAGCATAGGTCATATGGAAGCCGTTGGCTCTGGCTTCTTTGCCGATCTGAGTCACGATTTCTGTCATTAACTCCCGGTTGAATGTGGCACCCAAACCAATGGCCTGGGGAAATACGGTTGTATTATCAGCCACCACACCGTGAATACTCTCTCCATGAATGGCAAGAGGAATCCCCCAACGGTTATGTGCCATGAACCAATCCTGAATCCGATTGAGTGTTTCCGCGGACATGGTATAATAATTGTAAAGTGCGCCGCAGCGGTGTTCATTTCCCTCTAAAATGCTTAAATCAAAGGGCACTTCCTTAGCCTTTGCACTGGGGAAACGCACCAGTCTGAGCTGGGCAAATTTTTCTTCCAGGGACATGCGGGGAACAAGGTCCGCAATTCGTTCGTCTGTGCTGAGTGTGGAATCTTGATAAGGGTACATATTTTCTTCCTCCATATCTGCATTCTATTAAGGGCTACCTGTTACAGGAGCCCTTCTTCTTTTACAATCTTCACAATACGGCTGGTACCAAGTCTGTCCGCGCCCAGCTTCACAAACTCCTCTGCGTCCTGTACGCTGGCAATACCGCCTGCTGCCTTTATCTTTAAGTCACCGGTACGGTGGGCCGCAAACAGAGCCACATCCTCTCTGGTAGCGCCGGCAGTGGAAAATCCGGTAGAAGTCTTGATATACTCAGCTCCGGCCGCTGCCACGATCTCACACATTTTAACCTTCTCCTCATCGGTAAGCAGGCAGGTCTCAATGATCACTTTCAAAAGCTTCCCATTGCAGGCTGCCTTGATCGCTTTGATCTCATTCAACAGTTCATCATACTTTTTTTCTTTCAGCCAGCCGATATTGATGACCATATCAATTTCGTCTGCGCCGTTTGCCACAGCGTCCGCTGTCTCAAAGCATTTTACGGCTGTTGTATTATAACCGTTAGGGAAGCCGATCACTGTACAGATGGGCAGCTTATCTCCCACGTATTCTTTTGCCTGCTTTACAAAAGATGGCGGAATACATACAGAAGCAGTTTCATACTTCATGCCGTCATCACAGATGGCCCGGATCTGTTCCCAAGTAGATGCTTGTGCTAAAAGAGTATGGTCCACCATTCCTACTATTTTCTTAATATCCATTTTTACCTCTCATTCCGAAGCTGGTTGCTCTGTGTCTCTCCAACATCACACTTCTATTATCTATGCTCTTATATTCCCTTTTCAGTAATCGGGAAACGAATTAGAGCCTAAGAAGATCATAACACTTCTCAGGCTCATTTAAAATACCAAAATCAGAACAATATCATTCAAACTATTCCGGTAATGATTCAAAATCCTACATATTGATCAAATATACCAGTACGCCCACAAAGCTCAGCGCCACGCCCCACAGCTGTTTCTTCTCCAGCTTCTCATGGTAAGTGATCCAGGGCAGGAAGGAGCTCATCAGGATGCCGATGCCGGTACCCAGAGGAGAGGTGATAACTACAGGCAGCACTGCTGCAGTAAACAGGGTTACAATATAAGCACCACCACTTAAAACAGAAGACACGGTAGCATATACCACAGGCGCCTTTTCCGCTTTCAGTACCTTCTTGCCGTCACGTTTCAAAAGATAAGGGATCAGCATTGCAAACAGTACGGTACGCACCACACCGATCCACACGCTGTAGCTTAAGGTATCTACAGTAGCATAGCGGGTTTCTACCTGATGCTGCTTGCCCAGCATGGTCACAAGGCAGGCGCAGAGCACCATGGTCAGGTACATCCATACCAGCTTCTTATTCAGCTTTTCACCGCTCTTTCCCATGATCAGCACTACTGCACAGAGCATCAGCAGGATTCCGATCATTCCCTGTACGGAAAGCTCCTCTTTCAGGAACAACACGCCCCACAAGCTGGGGATCACGATACCACCGATGGTCACCATGATATTTACAGTAGCAATCTGGCCTTCCTCGTAGGCTTTGAACTGCAGGATGGTGCTGACAGCGGCACAGATTACGGTAGCCGCCGCAAAGATCAGGGAATAGGGGGTAAATTCAAATTTCGCACCGGTAGCTGCAATTACAATTGCCGGTACAATTGCAGACACGATACCGTTGATGATCATATACAGTACGCTGGCGGGCAGGGAAGTTCCTGCAGTCAGCTGGTACTTTTTGTAAATATAAACACTGTTCACCTGGGTGACCAATGTGGCTGCGATAAACATTGCATAATAACCTAACATTCTTTTTCCTCTTATATGTACTTTCTAAAATAATTCTTTGTAGTTGTCCGGCAATATTCCATCGGGAATATTGCCGTCAATCACTATATCACACTTACCATTTTATTTCCAGCAAATATGCAGCGTAAATGTAAAAGTTTCTCCGGCGGGAATAATAGAAGTGATTCCCCTGGCTGCGGCGCGGTCAGGTGCATCATAAGGCACTGTGCAAGGCTCGGGAGTGATGCTGTACAGATCCTGGAACTCTCCGTTGTTGAACCAGATTCCCAGATAAGGCATCTTCTTTTCATCCAGTGAAAAAGTCAGGCGGCTTCCATCTACATACTCCAGTCCGAATACGCCTTCTGTCATAGGCTCTACATAATAAAACTTATATGCAGCACCTTCTCCGGGCTGATAGCCGGTCAAACGGTCCAACGGTAATTCTACTTCCTTTCTCACAGTGGAAAACATCATCTCCGTGGGCACCTGGCGGCCGTCAAAACAGGTAAATACCCTGGCACCGTCCTCGCCCTGGAGCATGATATGTCCTGCCCAGAGATAAGGAAAAGCAGATTCTCCATTATTGTAAATACGATAAGTAATATCCAGACCACCGTCTGCTGCCGGCGCTACCGCCTTTTCATAGGCGATGGGGAACAGTCTGGAACTGCTCCGGAATACTACTGTATTTTCGTCCATTTTCGCCTCATAAGGGATTCTGCAGGTCTCACCGTGATCCGGATAGGTAATTCCCTGATAAGGCCCTCCCTGAGGCGTATAAGGGTCCACAGTGGGGAACATATCATCAAAGCCGCTGCATTCAGAGGGCACATACTCTCCGTCGTATGCCAGCACCTTGTACTTGTCACCGGGCTTTACTGCCAGCAGTTCCTTTCCGATATCCTTTACCTTCAGGGATGCCATTTTGCTGCCGTCCTCCGGCAGGAAGGAGGCGATCAGACTGCCGCTCTCCACGATCACAGCGGGGCGGTCTTTGTACATTCCTTGGTAAATCATATACTCTTCCTCCTATTTTTCCTCTACCCAGATCAATCTGGCCATGCGCTTTTGGGGCAGGTTAAATGTGATGCCGGACTTGGTCAGCACATTACCATTGCAGCTTTCCACTGCCTTGGTATCTTCATCGGTAAACACATATTCCTTGTCTGCTTTTGCAAAAGGAAGCTTCACCTTCAGGTTTTCAAGACCACATTCCTCCATACGGAAAGCAAGTATTACGCCCTTGCCGACCTCTTCATCATAATAACTGAGAGCCGTAAAGTTACTCTTATCCCGCTCGGTATGCCAGGGAGTCAGCACATAGAAATCTTTCAGCAGGAAAGGTGCCACTTTTCTCCACTCCTGTAAACCGAATCTTACCATGTCAAAGTTCTGTGTAGGGTCATACACATACTGAGACTCTATGTTCAGAACAGGCAGATAAGAGACACGCCAAATATAAGGATCACTTGCTCCCTTAGCATTCACCTGACCTGCTTTTTCCCTGGTATTTGCTCCACAGAAAGGAATCCACTTATTAAAAGCTGTAGTCATGGACAGACGTAAGGAGGTAGAAGTACGGTCTGCATCGCTTCGAAGGAGAGGCACACCTCTTCTCATGGACTCCAGGTCGTTGCGTCCGCCGCCGGACGCGCAGGAATCTACAAAACCACAGCCGCCAAAGCTTAAGGTACAAGCGATAATGTCATCCCACATCTTGTAGTGGCCCATGATAAACTTACATTCAGTAATACCCAGGCGCATCTCGCCTTCACGGCCGTCCAGATACTGCCACAGATCTGCAGGATTGGAATTGTTGTCCTCGCGGTACATTTCCACTTTATTTTCTCTTAAGGTCTTGCACACCCGCTCGGTGGTCCAGGCCAGACACTCGGGGTCACCGATATTATTGGCAATATTTCTGTAGCCTTCTCTCACGATGGCCCACTCTTTTTTGTAACCGTAATTGGCTGCCAGATTGTCGGGATCGGTAACACGCTCCGGCTCAAACCACATAAGGGTCTTCATGCCGTTTGCTCTGGCAAAGTCAGTGGACTCCAGGAAGGTCTTCCCGGGCCACTTCACGGGATCAAGTTCCCAGGTGCCGACGGTGCCCCACCAGTCACTCACGGGAGAGTGGCCGTCGGGTGCCACATACCAACCTGCATCGAACCATCTGAAATCAGCCTTTATGCCTTCCGAGAGCATTTTTTCCATGGAAGGTCTCCAGCTGTCATAGCCTTCGGAAATACTGCCGTCGGAATTGGGTCTGCCGGTATCATAGGCCAGGAAACAAGTTGCGAAAGGCTCCAGTTCTCTGCCTTTATTGTCATAAGGAGGCAGGTTACACTCGATGAACCAGCTGCGCCAATAGTTGGTGGCATAATGCTCGTTTCTCACCTGATAAGGCGCGCGCACAAAAAGCGCAGTACGGATCTGCTCACCGGGTTTTAAATAAGTACAGAGATTATTTACAGATTTCGCGGTGTAAGTGGTCACATTCTCTTCGCAGACAAAATCTGCCTTCCAGGTACCTGCCCAGCCGATCGCCAGCATCACGCCGCCATTGCCATATTCCAGATTGAAATAGGGGAAATTAATATGGGTAGCCCGGCCGCTGTCGGTGTAAAATTGCACAGGCATCTCTGTCAGATCGATTGCATAAGGGTGGTAATCGTTGCGGTGATCTCCCAGGATACCCTTAAGCACAGGCTTCTCACCTTCAAAGGTCAACTCACTCTTCAAATCAGTCAGCACCTTACTGTTCTCATTGCCTGCATTTTCAAACCATACGGTCCACTCTGCAGCGCCGTATCCGGGATAAAAAGCAGTCTTTAAGGTGATCTCCAGGGTATCCTCCAAAAGGAAGGTCAGGTCTGTGCTCACTTTCTTTGCTTCCGTCCGGGTATGTGTGCCGGTCAGCTTCATTTCAGCGGCGTCAAAACCGTTGTACTGTTTCTCCCCGTAGGTAAAAGAAAAGGGGAAATTTTCAGGCTGACTGATCATTTCCTGATACCATTTGTAAGCTTCCCCATTTGTATAATTTCTGCTCATTGTTGTATCTCCTGTTATTTTGTCTTGGCTGCTTGTTATGTCATTCTCTTTTTAAACTTTTGTTGCTTTTATAGTTCTGCCAATCTACGCCTCCACAGCCTCGACCAGGATCAGTTCACTGGTCATCACGCCCATGATGCGGGTGCTGACACCGTTCATCAAAAGGTCACGGCCGGTAACGGTCATGCTCTCGCCGGTGTTGTCCAAGGTCACACGGTAGGTACCGGAAAGATCCAGACCTCTGGGAATGATGTTTACACGCTGCACCTTGCTGCCGGGCACGGTAAATACGGTGATGGCAGCCTTTGTCTTATCAGCGGAAGCCAGCTCCAGTGCGCTGTAACCATCCTTGCGGACTCCGGAAATATCCTCGTTGTGATGATACATGCGGGAGGTGGGGATCATGGGTCTGATAAAGCTCTTGTATACATCAACACTGTGCTTGATAAAGTCTCTCTGAAGCTCGTTGTATTCTGCCGCTGCGGGATTTAACACATTCAGGGACACATGACCCAACATGGCATTTCTGATGTGGGCATCCAGGGAAGCATAGGCATGGCAGCCCATACCGGACACCAGGCGGTCCAGGCGCTCCGGAGGCAGTACCAGGCTGAGACCGTTTGTAATGTACTGGGCCATGGGAGCTTTCTGCTCGTCAGACACCCAGGTATGATTGAAGCTTCTTAAAATATCCAGATCCAGACGTCCGCCGCCGGAAGCACAGTTTTCAAAGATCACGCCCGGGAAGCGCTTTTTCAGTCTCCCGTACATGGCACTTACTGCTTCGTAGTGCTTTACGGTGCCGTACTCGTAACGGACTGTGTCTTTCACATAATTGTACTGTTCACTGTTGATATTATAATCCACACGGAACAGATCCAGCTTGTAGTCTTCAATGATGCGGGCAATCTCGGACTCCACCCAGGCTGCCGCCTCGGGGTTGGTAAAGTCGACAAATCCGGGAATGGTCTCTCCAAAGGGACGCTTCTTGAACCATTCGGGATGCTCCCTGCAGATCTTGGCATCAGCACCCAGACGCTCAGACTCCATCCAGAGACCGAATTTCATGCCGATGCTGTGGACATAATCGATCAATTCCTCAATGCCGTCAGGATAACGGTCCTTGTCAAAATCCCAGTCGCCGGTGCGTTTCCACCACTCAGAAGCTTCTTTACCAGGAGGACAATACCAGCCGGCATCCACGATGAAGATTTCACCGCCAAGGGAGCCCATCTGTCTGGCAAAGCTCTTGCTGGTCTCTACGGACATATCATGCTCAGGTCCCATACCCGCACCGATCAGGCAGGCATCGCCGTTTGCTTCAGGAAGATTCAGCACTGACTTTCTGATATGATCATAGGTGGCATTTACAGCATCATCCAGGGTACCGAAGATAGCACCCATATGCACCTTGGGAGACACATAAGTCTCACCTGCGGCAATCAGTCTTAAGGGATGATAACCGGTCACGGACATCTCAAAAGACAAAGCAGTTGCATTGCTTTCATGACCGGCGTTGTAATCAAACAAAAATTCAAATCCGGAACTCCATGCCATCTGGCCAAACCAGATCATGCCGGTCAATTTATTTTTCAGGAAGAATGCAGGATAACGGTGACGGCCTCTGTGGAAGCGTCCGGAGATGGCGGTCCGCTCAAATTTCAAGGATTCCCAGCCGAAATCCCCCTCTTCACATGTCATATTCCTATGGAAATAACCGATATCATAAACATCTTCTGCGCAAGCATCCGCGTCATAGAATCGCAGGTTTTTCATACGCTCCAGGGCGCCGCTTAACACGGACAATCTGGACAGGGCCATATCCTTGTCAGAAAGATTGGTCACTTCCAGCCAGCGGGTGAACATGGGAGTGCCATCCAGCAAAGTATGTACCTTGATCTCCACGGGCTTGATGGTGCTTCTCAAAGTCAGGACCGCTTCCTTGCTGCCATTCTCCAATTGGATCTCTTCATAATTTTTCAGTTCCAGGAAAAAGTCCATGTTCTCTCCATCCAATTCCACATGGAAGGAAGTGGGCTCCATATAAGGGGCCAAATCAATAAAGCTTGGATAATTGGAGAGCACGTTCAAGGGATATCCTGCTGCATTCCAACCTCCGGGCACCAGGGCGCCATCCAGGAAACGCTCCTCGTAAACAGTAAGGCCGCTGCGGTAACAGTACACCGGCTCATTCTGATTGCGCAGGAATACGTTCACATAATTTTGTTTCTCTTTACAGCACTGTGTAGACATTACAAATCCTCCTAATAATCCCATCCTTACTACAGATCTCTATCCTCTATGATCATTGCTGTTCACAGAAAGGACAATTCTTGACATCATACCATTCTGTTCTTATAATAACAAGTAGAAATTGTGATTTATAGCATTTTTTAATCACAAAACAGTAATTTCTGCTCATTTTTTGTGAAAGGATAAAAAAGCATGCCTTTTTCACCTCAACTACGGCGCACCCTGCTGCCCACGGACAATATCCGCTATACCGCAAAGTATGCCAACGCCTATCGTTTTCCCGATGACCCCCAAAATGATGATGCACATATCCACCATTATTACGAGCTTTACTTCAATCTCTCCGGTGAAGTTTCCTTTCTGGTGAACAATCATATCTACCCTATCAAGAGAGGCGATATTATTTTCACACGTCCGGAGGATGTACATCTGTGCATTTACCAGGCACCCTGCTATCACAAACACTTCTGTCTGTGGATCGATGCATCAGCAGACTCTCCCTTGGTGAACTTTACCCACCAGCCTGATTTCTGCAATTTTCTCTCCGTACCGGAAGAGACCATCGGGCATTTTGCCGGTCTTCTCCATAAACTTTCCTACGAAGAAGACCCGGAGCGCTCCCTGTTATCCCGCACTGCCCTGCTCTGTGAAATCATGAATTACATTCAGCACAACTGCCATTACCGGGAGGATCTGGTCTCTCCCTCCATGCCCGATGAAATGCAGCAGCTTCTGACCTATATGAACAATCATTTCAACGAGATCCAGCACATCAAGGATGTGTACGACCTGGTCTACATCAGCCCCGCCACCTTAAACCGCTGGTTTCGCAAATACATTCACTTATCCCCCAGAGAATTCCTGGAATCAAAAAAGCTGGCCTACGCCAAGCAGCTCCTGAACCAGGGCTTCACTGTGACGGAGGCCAGCATCCAATCAGGATTTGCCGACAGTTCCTATTTCATTTCAGTATTTAAAAAGAAATTCGGGGTGACCCCCGGAATCTACAAACAGGAAATGTACGGAGCAGGGGAACGCTAAGCATTTTCGTGCGTCCGCCCCAATCCCAGGCGGACGTTTCCTTGGTTTTTAGCACTTTCAGATGCTTCAATTGCGCCAAGCCGAATACATTCTGCGGACTCTTTCTTTGTTTTCTCATCATAAGCAAAGCCCACCTTTCCTATGGTTCTATTATACCATGACTCCGATGCGCTCTTCATGGTTTGCGCACATCGCCAAATGGCGGCTCCGCAGCCGCTTGGCTCATTGTATTCGCGCATATTATACCATAGGTTAGTGACCGGAAAAAGAAAAAGCGAGCTATTTACCTCAAAACAGGTAAATAACCCACTTTATCTACAGTCTAAGGAGTAAATCCGAAGATTTACTCCTTTACCCAACAAAATTTCTTACACAGATTTCCTATATATGCTCTTATTTATTCCACCGTCACGGTTATCATATAGCTTGTAACCACATACACCACCTGGCCGTTGTACTCCACACGGGACCAGCCCGCATCAGCGCTGTAACCGGTCCGGTGCACCACCTCGCCGTAATTCAGCTGGGCATGCACTGTGGCATTCCCTTCAGAAGTACTGGGCTCCAGCCGCAGATTCACATAATTCTTTGGAGAAATATAATCATCACAGTCTGTAAAGATGATCACTCTGCCGTCCAGGGTGTTGACCCGGTTGGGATTGGTCTTCTGCACAGGGGGCTTATAAGCCAAATCGGTGGTCAAGTATCCGGATACTGCATATACGGTTTGACCGTTATATTCCAGCTTGGACCAGCCGGTGTCATTGTTTACACCGATCCGTTTTGCACTCTCGCCATTCTTCAACTGGGCTACTACATTTTCGGAATCTGCAGTAGTAGGCGCTGAGCGCAGGTTAAGCACATCTTTAGCGGTCACGCTCTCGTCTACAGCAGTAAAGCTCATGGAAGTATCACCGGAAATAGGTTCTTCAGGAATCTCCTGTTCTGTTCCCGAACCATCTGCCGCAGCATCATCCGTTCCCGATTCCCCTTCAGATGCCTTTCCATCAGACTCGTCCGCTTCTGATTCATTCCCATCCTTTTCGTCGGATCCGCTTTCTTCCGCTTCCGTCTCATCCGTCCCTGACGAAGCTTCCGTCGTACTTTCCGTTTCCTCGTCGTCAATGATCACAGAAAACTCTTTGCTCTCCCCGGCTTCATTACCGACGTCTCGGTCTTCTCTATGGGTCAGCGCCCATATCAGAACGCACAACAACATGACCACAACCAATACGCCTGCAAAAACAGGAATCATCCAGGGCTGGATTTTTACATCCTCATTCTCAAATTGTAATTCCTTGTCGGAATAACCTTTCTTTCCAAAACCATTGCCGTGTCTGCCCATTGCTGTCTCCTATGTTTGGAACAAATTATTTTCCTTCGTACTTTTCACTCTGGGCGCGGATTAACTCAGCATCATCAAAGTAGTTAATGCGCATTGCACTCTTTACCTCGGAAAGAGTCTGTGCAGCCACTTCTCTTGCAGCTTCGCTGCCCTTCTTCAGCACATCATAAATAGCGGGGATGTCCTTCTCCAGCTCTTTTCTGCGGGTGCGGATGGGCTCCAGAGTCTCCTGCATTACGTTATTCAAGAACTTCTTCACCTTTACATCACCAAGGCCGCCTCTGGTATAATGACCCTTCAGCTCGTCCAGGTTTGCATAGTCGGGCAGATAACGCTCAAAATGCTCGTCCTTGCAGAAAGCATCCAGATAAGTAAATACGGTATTGCCCTCCAGATGTCCGGGGTCGCTGACCAGCAGATGCAAAGGATCGGTGTACATGCCCATGATCTTGGTGCGCACCTCGTCTGCAGTGTCAGCCAGGTAGATGCAGTTTCCAAGGGATTTACTCATCTTAGCCTTGCCATCGGTGCCGGGCAGTCTCTTACAAGCCTCATTATCAGGCAACAGGGCGCTGGGCTCCACCAGTACAGGCGCATATACGCTGTTGAACTTGTGAACGATCTCTCTGGTCTGCTCGATCATAGGCAGCTGGTCGTCACCTACAGGCACGGTAGTAGCCTTGAAAGCGGTGATATCAGCAGCCTGGCTGATAGGGTAAGTAAAGAAACCAACGGGAATGCTGGCTTCGAAATTACGCATCTGGATCTCACTCTTTACGGTAGGGTTGCGCTGCAGTCTGGATACGGTCACCAGGTCCATGTAGTAAAAGGTCAGCTCACAGAGCTCGGAAATCTGGGACTGAATGAACAGCGTGGACTTGGCAGGGTCCAGCCCGCAGGCCATGTAATCCAGCGCTACCTCGATAATATTCTGGCGCACCTTCTCAGGGTTCTCAATATTATCAGTGAGAGCCTGAGCGTCTGCGATCATGATAAAAGTCTTTTTATATTCTCCTGAATTCTGCAGTTCCACACGTCTGCGCAGGGAACCTACATAATGACCTACATGCAGTCTTCCTGTGGGTCTGTCACCGGTTAAAATAATCTTGTCCATCTTGGTATTCCTTCCATTTTCATCCAATTTTCACTCTTAAAGAAAGGTCATTGCCTGTCTTTAAGATAATCTTCTCTCTAACATACCATCTTTAAGTATTTTTGAAAATACTTTTTGTGAATTTTGTTTATTATTTACACGAAAACATCGCGATTCCTGCGGGCCGCTCCACGTATCATTTCCTTGATATCACTCCTGTTTGTTACTGTGAAATGCCTTCCAAAAACCGCTGTAGGACTTATATCCCACTCTCTCCGCCACTTCAGTCAGACTGATCCCTTCTGTGGCCAGAATATGTTTGGCCGCCTCAATCCGTTTCTCGGCAATAGCCTTTCTGAAAGTAGTACCCAGGTATTTGACAATCTGACGCTCGGTCTGCACATTGGACAAATCCAGTTCCACCGCCAGATCGGCCAGGGTTACTTCCTTGTTATAGTTGTTGGCAAAGAACTCCTCAATGATCAACTCCTTGTCCCGGACCGACCTCAGGATCCCGCTGTCACAAGCAGCGGCACTTAAAATCAGTGCCAGATATTCCCGCACCCTGGCGCAGTTGCCGTTCTGCTCAGCTCTATGAAGTTCTCCGCAAAGCTCCGCGATAATTCCGGGAAGCACGCGATAGACCATCGGCCGTTCGAATGACCGGTCTACCCGTACTACCAAAACCTGCATTTCACCTTCCACCACATAATTGGAATGAAACGTGGTGGCAGGAATGACCATTACATCTCCCGCATGTAATGTATACTGTTTCTCTCCCACTTGATATCCTAAACTTCCGGCCGCTACCATATGTATCTCCGTGCAGCTGTGCCTATGTACTACCTGGGAACACTCCTGTAAATAAAATGGTGAACAGGCTGTGATCACATTCCAGTCACTGTCCCCTACCCTCACTACAAATTCATAGTTCGGGGAATTTTTGCCTGTTACAGACTTCCCGGCTCCCACATTCGTTCCCTCCTTTCCCACTTGTTTGTCTCCTGCTTTCATATACCTGCCACAACATTTCCTCAAACATCTTTTTTCTTTTGAATTTGCTTATTCATGATATTTACGTATATATGATACAATGCTACAATGGTTTTGTAAATCAGCAAAAATTTCTTGAAATAAACTATTTCTGGAGGTATTTATATGAGCGTTAATCTTAAAATCGACGATCCCGTTGTTGCCATCATGGGCCCGGAAAGTAAGGTGGGTTGGGGGCCCTGCCAGTTCCCTGCAATCCGAAAACTTCCTGACGGCAGATTGATCATCTTTTACCATGTGGGACAAGATATCTGCGAGGAGTACGGTAAAGACAATGGCTGGCTGATCTCCGACGATAACGGTGATTCCTGGCACGAAGTTCCTGCCGAGGACATGCCCATGGTCAGAGGTTTCTCCGGTACCAAACTGCCCAGCGGAAAGTATATCCGCATTATCACTCCGCCCAATCACCCTGTAGACAAGGATTTCTACAAGGCATACCCTAACCGCGGCCGTATAAGAAATGGCTGGGCCATCCCTGCAGAGGATATCCCCCAGGATCTGTTCCCTATGGGCTGGCAGTACGGAATTTACGACCCTGTCACCGGTGAAGATGAGACCTTTTTCTGCGATCTGGATTATCCCGGCATGAATATTCATTTTCTGGATTCCGGATCATTGGTCCGACCCTTCCCCTACCAAAATTTGTGCGTAGCTCCGGACGGAACCCTTTGGCAGGCCACCTACCATTATGGCCGCAACCCTGAAAATCTGGGACATACCGCACCTTACCTGGCATGTTACTTCTTCCAGTCTCTGGACGAGGGCAGATCTTTCAAATTAAAGAGCTGGATCCAGTACCTGCCCGATACCAACGAGTTCCCTGAAGCCTTTGGCGCAGAAGGTTTCTGCGAACCCTTTTTAAGTTTCCTGCCCGACGGCAACATGGTGACCCTGATCCGCACAGACAGCCATTCTCCCAGCTATATTGCCCACTCCTATGACGGCGGCAATACCTGGACCAAGCCAGAAAAATTTGACCGCATCGGCGTATTCCCTCAGCTGCTGACCTTAGACTGCGGTGTGACGCTGGCTTCCTACGGACGCCCCGGCGTACGCCTTCGTGCCACCGCTGATCCCCACGGCAAAGAATGGGATACTCCTATAGAGCTGATTCCTTACAGCACCCCCGGGTATTTCCCTGACGGCCCTGACTGGGTATGGCGTTCCAAGACATGTTCCTACACAGGACTCATTCCCTTCGATGAACGTACAGCTATGCTGGCTTACTCTGATTTTAGTGTAAAAGATGAGAACGGTATTGAGAGAAAATGCCTGATAGTGCGCAAGATCCATGTGGAATAACGTACATAATTGCGTAGCACCTACAAACGTGATTGTATACACAAACTCCTGACCGCTGCAATCTGCAAACACAATCATTAGTTGTTTATCACCATATGAGGAGACATGATCTATGAGCGTAAAATTAACCTTCGGCGAACCTGTGCTGGTCGCTATGGGACCTGACAACTCCGTAGGCTGGGGGCCTTACCAATTTCCCAATATGAAGAGACAACCTGACGGCAAGATCACTATTCACTTCCACGATACGGAAGATTCCTGCGAAGCTTACGGCACAGAAAAAGCCTGGGCGGTCTCAGAAGATAATGGTCTGACCTGGAGCCGCATCCCCAAAGAGGATATTCCCAAATACAAGCTGGGACATGGCGTCCCCCTGCCCTCCGGCAAATATATTCGTGTAGTAAATTTTCACAATCATCCTGTGGATAAAGAATATTACAAGCGATTCCCGAGCCGAGCTCCTATGCGGGAAGGTTTCGCCATTCCCAGTGAAGATCTGCCGGATGATATGTTCCCCAAGACCTTCGCATACGGTCATTATGATCCTGAGACGGGCAGCGACGAAGTCTTTTTCACTGAATTGGATTTCCCCGGCATGAATATTTACTTTCTGAAATCCGGTGCACTGGTGCGTCCTCAGACCTCCGATGCACTGATCGTGGCACCTGACGGCAGTCTATGGGATTTAGCCTTCGGCTGGCACCGTAACCCCGAAAACTTAGGTCACACATCCCCTTATTTCGGTGTCTACTTATTCCAGTCCTGGGATGAGGGAAAATCTTTTAAATTAAAGGGCTGGATCCAGTATGTGCCTGATACCAACGAATTTCCCAAAGCCTTTCTGTCAGAGGGCTTCTGCGAACCTCATATGTTCTTTGCCAAAGACGGCAGCATGGTCACTCTCATGCGTACCGGTACCGGCATGCCCAGCTATATCAGCCGTTCCACAGACGGCGGCTGCACCTGGTCCAAGCCCGTGAAATTTGACGACTGCGGCGTATACCCCCAGACCATCTCCCTGGGCTGCGGCGTAACGCTGGCGGCCTACGGCCGCCCTTGCCTGTATGTCCGTGCCACGGACGATCCCCAGGGCATGATCTGGGATGATCCCATCAAGCTGATGCACGGCACTCTGGATACACCTGTTGCGGCCAGCTGCTACTATACCAACTGGCTGGCTCTGGATGAGCGCACTGCACTGCTGACCTACGCAGATTTCCATATCAAAGATGAAGAGGGCGTAGACCGCAAGTGCATTATGGTACGGACTGTAAGGGTGGAAGAATAAAGTAGTAGAAATAAAGTAGTATTAGAAATAGAGTATAAAAAAATAAAGTATAAGAACAAGAAACACCGCCTTCCGGCGGTCTCAGAAGCATCTTTTATCCCCTGAGACCGCACCGATAGGCGGTGTTGTTTGTTTGTGGCGGACATTCTTCAGTTTATGTCCGCCATTCAAAGAAGTGTTTTCAATTTTGAATATTTATAATCATGTTATCGTTTTTGTGGTATCTTTTGAAGGAATTTCCCCTCTGAGACCGCCGAGGTATCCATCAACAATCCCACCGTCCGGTCTTCCACTTTAAAACACATTTCCACAAACGGCTAACATCTCGCAGAGTCTGATGCCGTCTCACCGAGACCTGATGGCATCTCTCGAAAGCCTAATGACATCCGCACCACAAATTTTTCAAATCTACGCTACGGGCACCTTCACCACAATCTTCTTCACCTGACCGGGCTTCTCACTTACGCCGGGCATATGAGCATCTTCCGGGAAGAACACAACAAAGTTATCCTTGGCAACCTTCAGAAGGCTTCCTTCGCCCTGCAGCAGCAGATAATCGTCAGCATCATGATATTCTGTTTCTGCAGTCAGAGTATCAATATGGGCATAACCCATGATCTCATTACCCTCCAGAATGATCTGAATGTCTGTGTACTTTCTGTGAGCCTCGTACTTGCCTTCTTCCACAAGCTTAGTGGTATAAAAGTCAGACACATTCATATAAACACCATTCTCCAGATCGTGTCTGCCGGTCTCCAGGCTTCTTAAATCATTGTTTTTCACATACTCAGCTACCTGCTTGAAATTCTCTCCCAGGCCGGCATACAGTTCTAAATTTTTCAGTGTGTCAAAAATCATTTTTTCTTCTCCTTTTATTGATATTGAGATTTCCAAGTTAATTCTATTTTAAAACGTTTCATGGCAGCTTGCAAGTCATAAAATTTCAGTTGCGGAAACTTGCGATGCCCATGGCCAATTGAGTCCACGCGTGGGCTCTTTTTTCTTTAGAATGTTTTTTCAAACCACATCTCTTACATATTGCACACTTTGTAAAGATACTCTGCATCTTTCACCATCTTTCCCCAAATGCCGTGCACCCGGTCCACCGAACAACCATGTAGATAGTTATGCCAATGTATAAAAGAAGTATTGAGATTTGAAAGACTCATCTGCGTTGCAATTTCCTCATAAGTAATACCAGCCGTCGATAATCCACAATACATTTGAATAGCCTTTTCTTTGCTGATTTCAACACCATCCGCAGATAGTCTGCTCAAAAAAAAAGATATATCACTTGACATATGCCCCAGAGCCTTCTCCTTTCATCCGGGAGAGTATAGGCCCTAGGGCATAAGTTTTTTAGAATATAAAAACCACTTAAGCAGTTTCTACTTTATTTCCGGTATACAGCTGATAGTATCTTCCCTGCATCTCAAGAAGTTCCTCGTGAGTGCCGCGCTCAATGATACGGCCCTGCTCCAGAACCATGATGCAGTTACTGTTCTTGACTGTGGACAGTCTGTGGGCGATCACGAAGGTGGTACGGCCGCTCATCAGCTTATCCATACCTTCCTGTACGATCTTCTCGGTACGGGTATCGATGGAGCTGGTCGCTTCATCCAGGATCAGTACCGGAGGATCTGCCACGGCCGCTCTGGCGATGGAAAGGAGCTGGCGCTGACCCTGGCTTAAGTTGGCACCGTCACCGGTGAGCACGGTATTGTAACCTTCGGGGAGCTGGCGGATAAAACCGTCTGCGTTGGCCAGCTTCGCTGCTGCGATAACCTCTTCATCGGTAGCATCCAGCTTACCGAAACGGATGTTTTCCATTACGGTTGCAGTAAACAAGTGTGTATCCTGCAGTACGATTCCCAAGGAACGGCGCAGGTCAGCCTTTTTGATCTTGTTGATATTGATGCCGTCATAACGGATCTTGCCATCCTGGATATCGTAGAAACGGTTGATCAGGTTGGTGATGGTAGTCTTGCCGGCACCGGTAGATCCTACAAAAGCAATCTTCTGACCGGGCTTCGCATACATCTTGATGTCGTGAAGTACCATCTTTTCATCGGTGTAGCCAAAGTCTACTCCGTCAAACACCACATCACCTCTAAGTTCTACATAATCCACACTGCCGTCTGCCTGGTGAGTGTGCTTCCAGGCCCAAAGTCCGGTTCTTTCCTCACACTCTACAAGTTCTCCATCCACTCTCTTTGCGTTCACCAAAGTTACATAACCATTGTCCACCTCAGGCTTTTCATCCAGAAGCTTGAACACACGGTCTGCACCTGCCAGTGCCATAACGATACTGTTAAGCTGCATGGTCACCTGATTGATGGGCTGGTTAAAACTCTTGTTAAAGGTCAGAAAGCTGGCCAGGCCGCCCAAGGTAAGCCCCCCCACACCGCCGATGGCCAGAAGGCCGCCTGCAAGAGCACAGATCACGTAGCTTACATTGCCCAGCTGGGCATTGATGGGGCCCATGGAATTGGCCAATTTGTTGGCATTGTTGGCGCTGTCAAAGAGTTCATCATTAAGGCGTTTAAACTCTTCCAGACTTTTATCCTCGTGGCAGAAAACTTTAATTACTTTCTGGCCATCCATCATCTCCTCAATATAACCATTGACTGCACCTACATTTTGCTGCTGTTTTACGAAGTAACTGCCGCTCTTGCCTGCTACGGACTTGGCAATAAACATTACTACAATCACCATCAAAACACTTAAGGCCGTCAGAGGCACACTGAGCATGACCATGCTGATAAACACGCTCACGACCGTGACTACGCTGTTGATCATCTGGGGAATACTCTGACTGATCATCTGACGCAAGGTGTCAATATCGTTGGTGTACAAGGACATGATATCGCCATGGGCATGGGTATCAAAATACTTGATGGGTAATTTCTCCATATGGGCAAACATGTCGTCGCGGAGCATTTTCAGACATCCCTGGGTCACATATGCCATTACTCTGGCCTGTACAAAGGCACATACAATACCGATCAAGTAAAAACTTCCCACCCGCAGGATCGCATGAAGCAAATTGGTAAAGTCAGGATTTTGCCGGCCGATCATCGGCACAATATAATCATCGATCAAAGTCCTGGTAAACAGGGTTCCCTGCACACTTGCAAATACACTGCCGAAAATACACAGGATCACCACGCTGTAATGAATGCCGTATCTTTTCAATACATATGCCATCAGGCGCTTAAAGATCTTGCCGGGATTCTCTACTTTAGGACCTTTCATGCCTCTGGGCGGTCTTCCGCCGGGGCCTGCCATAGGCTTTCCTCCCTGAGGACCTCCTGCCGGTGCTCCTTGAGGCTTATTCATCTTATTCTGCTGTGCCATTATGCCTCACCTCCGATCTCATCAAAGTCTCCGTTGCCGCTGGTCTGGGCTTCGTAGACCTCACGGTAAATATCATTCCGGGCCAGCAGTTCCTCATGGGTGCCGATGGCATCCACTCTGCCGTCATTCATTACGATAATACGGTCTGCATCCTGGATACTGGAAACACGCTGGGCAATAATAAACTTGGTAGTATCCGGAATCTCTGTAGCAAAAGCCTTTCGGATCTTGGCATCTGTGGCAGTATCCACGGCACTGGTACTGTCATCCAGGATCAAAATCTTAGGTTTTTTCAAAAGTGCCCTGGCAATACACAGACGCTGCTTCTGGCCGCCGGAAAGATTGCTGCCGCCCTGCTCCACCATAGATTCATATTTTTCAGGCATCTTCTCGATAAACTCATCAGCGCAGGCCAGTCTGCAGGCATTTTGGCACTCTTCCTCGGTGGCATTCTCATCACCCCAACGCAGGTTATCCAGCACAGTACCGGAAAACAGTACGTTCTTCTGCAGCACCACAGCCACTTGATTACGCAGAGTCTCCAGATCATAATCCTTTACATTTCTGCCGCCCACGTAGACCGCACCTTCGTTTACGTCATAGAGACGGCTGATCATATTGATCAGACTGGTCTTGGAACTGCCGGTACCGCCCAGGATACCGATGGTCTCTCCTGACTTGATGGTGAAATCAATATTATCAAGCACCGGGCGTTCACTATGTACATCATACCTAAAGGTCACGTTTTCAAAGCGTACGCTGCCGTCTGCCACTTCATAAACAGGATTCTCCGGATTGGTGATATCTGCTTTTTCATCCAGCACTTCACTGATACGCTTTGCGCTGGCCATACTCATGGTAATCATTACAAAGATCATGGAAAGCATCATCAGACTCATCAGAATGTTCATGCAGTACGCTAAAAGGCTCATCAGCTCGCCGGTGGTAAGGGTATTGTTTACGATCATTTTGGCACCCAGCCAGCTGATCAACAAAATACAAGTGTACACTGTAAGCTGCATGGCCGGGCCATTCCAGTTCAGAAGCTTATCCGCCTTTAAGAATACGGTGTAAATATTGCCACTGGCCGTGTGGAATTTTTGAGTCTCATATTTCTCACGCACATAGGCCTTTACCACTCTCTGTGCGGATACATTTTCCTGCACACTGGCATTCATTTCATCGTACTTTTTGAAGGCTTCGCTGAAATATTTCATAGCAAACTTCATGATGGTGAAAAGGATCACGCCCAGGAAGATTACTGCTGCCAGATAAATGGATGCAATGCGGGCATTGATTACAAACGCCATGCACATAGCCACGATCAGTGTGATCGGTGCGCGGAAACACATGCGCAGGATCATCTGATACGCATTCTGGATATTGGTCACATCGGTGGTCAGTCTGGTCACCAGACCTGCAGTGGAAAATTTATCAATATTGGCAAAGGAGAAGGTCTGGATATTGGTATACATAGCCTCTCTCAGATTGCGGGCAAAGCCTGTGGATGCCCTGGCACCGTAACGGGCTCCCAAAAGTCCCGCGATCAGTCCCAGGAACGCCACCAGTACCATCACCGCACCCACCTTATAGATGTGCTGCATATTGCCTGCATTCACACCATTATCAATGATGGATGCCATCAAAAGCGGTACCAGCATCTCCATTATAACCTCAGCCACCATGCAGATGGGCGTCTTGATGGAATCTGCTGTAAATTCTTTCACGTGCCTTAAAAGTGTTCTTATCATTACATCGTGTCCTTTCTTATAACCGTCTTACTTCCTTTATGGTTTGGAGTTCTCCATCCCTCATAAAATATCTGCCCTTTAAAATACATACTTATCAAGTCTATCAAAGGCTTCCTGCACTTTGGCAAAGGGCAGCGCCAAATTCAGTCTGATATGACAAGGACCATGGAAGGCTCTTCCGTCCTGCCATACAACGCCCACATCCCAGCCTGCCTGCAGCAGCTCATCCAAAGTCTTGCCGTTTTTCTCACACCACTTGGTGCAATCCAGGAAAAGCATATAGGTACCCTGAGGCTTGGAAACCTCCACACCTTCAAAATGCTCCCTGATATAATCACAGGCATAATCCACATTGCCGGTCAGCACCTGACACAGCTCATCCACCCACTCATAACCTTCCGGCTTGTAAGCACCGATCAGGGCATGCATGGAGAACACATTGCAGGAATTGTAGTGGGACAGGGAAGCCTCCTTGTTCAGACGGTCTCTCAGCCATGGATTGTAAATAATGTGATAACTGCCCACAAGGCCTGCCAGGTTGAAGGTCTTGGAAGGAGCATACAGAGCCACAGTCCTGTTTCTGGCATCCTCGCTGACCATCTGGGTGGGAATATGCTTGTGGTCTCCCAGGATAATATCGGACCAGATCTCGTCGCTGATCACATAGACATCATGCTTCGCAAACAGTGCCATTGCCTGCTCCAGCTCCCATCTCTCCCACACTCTTCCGCAGGGGTTGTGGGGGGAACACATCACTGCCACGTGGATATGGTTCTTCACGATCTTCTCTTCCATATCCGCAAAGTCCATGCGCCAAACACCCGCCTCATCTTTTACCAGAGGAGAATGTACGATATCGTAACCGCAGTTTTTCAGGCTGCCTGTAAAGCCTACATAAGTAGGAGAATGGAGCAGCACCTTGTCCCCCCTGGAAGCCAGGATATTCATGGCGCTGACCACACCGCCCAGCACGCCGTTCTCGTAACCGATGCACTCTTTGGTAAGGCCGGTGACACCGTTTCTGGTCTCATGCCATTTGATAATTTCTGAATAATACTCATCCCTTGCACTGAAATATCCAAACAGAGGATGCTTTGCTCTCTCAATGATAGCCTCCGTCACGGTGGGCACTGTGGCAAAATTCATGTCTGCCACCCACATAGGGATTACATCGAAGCCCTCCTTGGGCTGACTGCCGATCATAGTACCCACACCATCCACTGCGATGGCATCCATCCCCTGTCTGTCAACAAATGATTCAAAATCGTACTTCATATCTATTCCTCCTGTGTTTCTAACGTTTGCGTTATAAAAGCTTGATCAGTCCCAGCATCAGCAAATGTACCGGATAAAATACGTAATACGTATATTGCAGCGCCTTGCTGTGATACCCCTGCCTGCCCCGATACAGCCAGATGGGAATCAGCGCCAGAAGGGCAAATCCCTGCTGGGTCACCCAGATCTCACGGCCCAATATGGTCCACTGATAGGATAATCCTCCCAAAAGTTCCAGATTGATATACCAAAGGCAGAGCAGCTGCCCCGCATAATGCCACCATTTCCTTCCCCGGAAAAAGTAAAATGCCATAACCATCAATATACCGGCATGATAGTAATCCACCATGGTAAAAAGCCCAATTACGTAACCAAGCACCAAGGACACAAGGCCCACCAACACTCTTTTCCACAACTTCCCGCCTGCCTTTACCTTTTCGTTCCAATGGATCAGGCCAAGGGAAATCAAAAAGCTCCACAAAACATTCTGATGTACCGGATAAAACATCCTGCTGCCCATGGCTAAATTAAACGGGATCTCCGAAAGCACCGCAAAAATGAGCAATCTGCCCACATATTTTTTCAGGGATCGGGTATGAAAATATCCCTCCACCAGCATAAAGGCATAGAGGGGAAACGCAAGACGGCCTATGCAGGTGAGCCAGTCATTGCCCGGTATCACCGTTCCCCACAGATGGTCACACAACATAAAGATCATGGCCATAATATGAAGGGAAGTGGATGTAGTTTCCAAAAATCTGCTCTTTTTCAATTTTTTCCTCCTTTGATCTATGAGTCTCCCAACGAAATCTTTTCTTACTTTACTCTCCGTCCTGCCCGGGCACGATCTCACGATACCTGCGGCACCGCTCCTCAAACTGCTCATAAAAATCTCTGCCGCCATCATAGGGGGCCAGATAAAAAGTATTCAAAATAAACAGATTCAGATTTTTGCCAAAGGCCTCATCCTCCGCAGACTGTACCAGTTCTTCCGCCTGGTTCATCATATAGTGCCATTTTGTCACGAAGGCTGTGTTCTTTGGAAGCTGCGGCGTGTCGATCCATTTGCTCACCTTCACCTTGCTATGGGCCGCGGGACATTCGCTTTTTTGCAGAAAATACTTAAATGCTCCATTCTCATAATATCTGCCCAAGGGAAACAGGCGGCAGATTCCCGGCCGAAACTCATGTATGCTGCAGCGTCCTGCCGGATCCAGAAAAGCACAGCGCTCATCCTCACCCGCCATTTTTAAATTGGGCAGGATCACGCCGTCCACCACATTCAATTCAATTTCTCTTTGTAGAAGCTCCTGCAGGCTCTTCCCAAGGCCTGTGGTCAGACGGTACACGTCATAGGGATCCAGAATAATGGAACCACCCATGCCCTGACAGCAGTCAGAACAGCCTTTACAGCCGTGGCAGTCTGCCTTCACCATATCATTGGAGCCGTAGAGACGGCCATCCGAAATATCTTCAAGTCTTACATTTCGTTTCATATGTGCTCTTTTCTCCTGCTATTTTTTGATCAGATCCGCAAATTCTGCCCGGACTGCCTTTGCCAGATCTGCAGGCGTCAGCTCGATCTGGGATCCTATGCGGCCGCCGCTGACAATCATCCGATCACGGCTGCCGGCACTTTCATCAATGCGGGTCACATACTGCTTTTTCATACCGATGGCTGTACAGCCGCCTCTGATATAACCGGTAATGGCATTGATATCCTTCACATGGATCATCTCCACACTCTTTTCCCCTACCGCCTTTGCAGCTTTTTTCAGGTCCAGTTCTTCCGCTATAGGGATCACGAATACAAAATAATTCTTACTGTTCCCCTGCGTCACCAGCGTCTTGTACAATTTTTCATAGGGCTGTCCGATCAGATCCGCCGTCTGCATGGCGTCCACGAACTCATCACACTCGTATGTATACTGCACAAAAGGAATCTTCATGGACTCCAGAATGCGCATTGCATTGGTCTTTACTTCTTTCTGTTTTGCCATAACCGGAACCTCTTACGTTTATTATGTACCCGACTGATACACATATAGAGTAAGTATAGCACAAAACTGTCCGTTTGCACATTACATTATCACACAGAATATGGAAAAAATAATATTGTTCTTTATACCACAAAATGATAAAATATAAACAGAATTTGTAAATGAATACTTTACATTGTATCAACATATTTGGAGGCTTACAAAAAGATGAAGACCAACAAACTGGAAACCCTTAAATCTTACCTTGTTATTACGGCAGGTACCGTCATTATGGCGGCAGGTATTTATTTCTTCAAATTCCCCAACAATTTCTCCACCGGCGGCGTCAGTGCACTGTCCATGATCCTGACTGCACTGTTCCCGATTCTGACTGCCGGCCAGTACATGATGATCATCAATGTGTTATTGTTGATCGTGGGCCTTCTGGTCTTCGGAAAAAATTTCGCCGTCAAGACCATCTACAGCAGTTTGCTCCTGTCAGTCTGCACCAGAGTATTTGAAGTGATCATGCCTCTGGAGCAACCCTTGACAAACGAGAAATTCCTGGAGCTGATTTTTGCCATCGGTCTCACCGCCATCGGCAGCGCCCTGATCTTCAACGAAGCAGCCAGCTCCGGCGGTACTGATATTATTGCAATGATCCTCAAGAAATTTACCAACCTGAATATCGGCCGCGCCCTTCTGTGCTCCGACATCATCCTTGCCGCTGCCAGCTTGTGGGTATTCGACATCAGCACCGGTATGTTCTCCATCCTGGGTCTGGTAATGAAAGCTTTCGTGGTAGACAATGTCATCGATGGTATCAACTTAAGCAAGTGCTTCACCATCATCACCGACAAAGACAAAGAAATCTGCGAATTTATTAATACAGAACTGCACCGCGGAGCTACCGTCTCCGTCTGCTCCGGTGCCTTCACCGGTGAAGACCGCAGAATGATCATCACCGTGCTTAACCGCAACCAGGCAGTCCTGTTAAAGCAATTCATCAAGAAGACGGACAAAAATGCTTTCACCATGATCACCAACTCCAGCGACATCCTGGGTAAGGGCTTCCGTACTGTCATGTAAACGGCCCACCCGTCACCCGGCCACCCACTGACGCACTGCTTACCATTTATCGGTCCGGCCGAGGACATGGGAGTTGCCGAAATACTGCAGGTTTTTGGGGATTTTGTGGATGCGGGCTTTCAAATGCCTATTAGGCGCCCTAGTTCAAAACTCAGACCCACAGGGATTTGCAAAAAAACGTCCCCAGAAATGTTTCCGAGAAAAATAATGATGCGGGATTCAAAAGACGGACACCAAAATTGCTATGTCTGAACGTACGTGAGTTTAGCAATTTTGGTGTCAAGCTCGTCGGTTGAATCCCGCATCATATATTTTTCAGGAAAGATTTATCGGCGTTTTTTCGCAAATGCCCTGTCGGTCCTCAGACAGTTTCACCACGGGCGCCGCATTATTGAAAGCTTCCGCATCTCAAAATCCATCCAAAAACCTGCAAATGTATTTCTTGCAACTCCCATGCCCATGACCGGACTGGCAAATCTTTAAAGTACGTCAGTGGGTGGCCGGGTAACGGGGGGCCGGTTAGATGACTAGAAGAACAGTGTGATCAGCCATACCGCCAGCAGCAATACCGGGTAGGCTCCGTAGGCGATCCATCTGTTGATCTTGCCCTTTGTGCCGTTGTAAAAATGAACAACCAGGCAGCCCATGGGCGCGCCCAGGAAGAGCGGAGAAGCAATCGTGCAGGCCACAGAGGCTGTGGCTGCCGCCAGATTCTGATAGACCGCATTTCTCCTGAAGATCCACAGCACACAGACCAGCAGAATGATACTGAAGCCGTAGTCCACTTTCAGCATGCCTGCCCAGGCCACAGCCGCCAGCGTAACCACTACTTTGACCGTTATATTCTGCCCGGTCTTTTCTGCGTATCTGTCGTAGACATACAATAGGATCAGGCCCAGCACCAATCCAAATACCGGATTACGGGAGCCCGTATCGATCCAGCTGCCGCCAATGGCAAGGTTGTAAGGTACCTCACTGAGGAGTGCCGCTCCCGCCAGGCGCAGCAGATATTTCAGCACATTGCCGGTGTGCAGAAAGCCTTCCAGCAAAAGGAATGCGAACACCGGCACCGCACAGGACTCAATCACCTGCAAAATCAGTGCTGCCGTGGCCAGGATCATGGCACTTCTGGAGCTGTCCATAATCTCCAAGAGTTGCGCCCCCGTCACCGTATTTAAGCCCAGCAGACTGTTCTGTAAAATACCGTGACTGATGGCTCCCGCAAGAAGAAACACAAATCCCCAAATCCGAAGCCCCCGGCCGCTAAGCCCTCCGGGCGCCTTCTCTTCCTCTTCAGCAGCCTCCACTCCCATATAAAAGTTAGTCTTGATATCTTCTCCCATAAAACTTTACTCCGTTCCTACTCCTGTATCAATACTGCCGTCCCGTACGCCGGGAGTTTCAAAGTATCTCTCTTTATGGTAACAGCATTTTTGTCCACAGTCAATGTGGCAGCCAATGTCCAGTCTGTATAATTTGACAGATCCACCTCTGCAGCTTCACCATTAATATTCATCAGGATAATGCAGCTGTCCTCTCCCCAGGTCTTGCGGTATGCGCTGACACAGCCCGCATTTAAAGCAGCCTCCGCAGTGGGCTTACCGTGCGAGATTACCGGCAAAGCGTTGCGGATCGCAATGGCATGGCGGTAATAATTGTAAATGGAACTGCCGTCTGCTTTCTGTTCTTCCAGGCTTCCGAAAGGATATTCCTCCGGCAGCGCACACTCAGGCGGCATATTTGTGGTGCCCTCATTCCGCTCCTCATTCCAGTACATGGGAGCCCGAAAAGAAGGATCATTGGTGCCGCCGCAGACCATTCCAATCTCTTCACCGTAGTAGATAAAAGCGCTGCCGCTCATAAAGAGATTCATGGCACCGGCCAGCTTGGTCCTGGCCTCATCACGGCTTACGAAACCGGCGATTCTGCCGATGTCGTGGTTACTGAGGAAAGGGGCATCAATATAATCCTCATTGCTGCCGCGGTACGCGGTATCCGCCTTTTCCAGCGCAGTGGCATAAGTGCTCACCACAGAAGGATTGCCTGCTCCCCTGAGCACCTGAATAATCTTGCCGTCAGTATTTCCGAAGGCATAGTTAAAGATGCTGGTAATGTCACTGGCATAATATTTGGTGATGGTGTTAAAATTGTCCCACACCTCTGCTACCAGATAGCAGTCAGGTTTAAGTGCTGTCGCGGTCTGCTGGATCCAATTCAGCACTTCCAGGTTCTTTTCCATATTGCCGGAGTAAAATTCTTTTGCAGCATCCAAACGGAATCCTGCCGCACCTTTGTCCAGCCAGAATTTCATAATCTGCTCAATTTCATCCCGCACCCGGCTGTTTGCCAGATTCAGGTCGGGCATGTCATAGCTGAAGCGGCTCTCATAATACCAGTCAGAGGTACCGTCCACCTTGCTGAAACCGGCAGGGCACTCCTGCTCCTGCACAAAAGTATAATAATCCACATACTTTCCGGAAGGATCGGTCAGGTCTACTGCCGCGCCATCCTTCATCCCCTGCAGGTAGGAAACCGCTTCCTTAAACCATTCATGCTCACTGCCGGTGTGGTTTACCACCAGATCCAGTATCACACTGATGCCGCGTTCTTCGCAGGCTGCCAGCAGTTCTTCCATATCCGCCAGAGTACCGTAAGCGGGATCGATCTCATAATAATCAGAGACATTGTATTTGTGGTATGTGGTGCTGGGATGCACCGGCATCAGCCAGATACCGCTTATTCCCAGCGATTCCAGCTCATCCAGCTTCGAGATCACACCCTGCAGGTCACCGATGCCGTCACCATCGGAATCACAGTAAGAATACACGAAAATCTCGTACCAGGTGCGATAGTTGTCGTCCTGCTTCTCTTCCCCGGAAACCAAGAGCACCCCCGACGAATCGAGGGCGCTGGTATCCGAAATATTCTCATTTCCCCGGGCACAGCCGGCCAGGAGACATACACAGAGCAGCAGACTGATCAGTCTTGCCAAATATTTCATCGTTATTATTTCTCCTTATTAACCCTTCACAGCACCTGACATTGCTTCCTGATAGAATCTCTGAGTGATCATAAACAGAATGGTGATAGGGATTGCCACAAGCACAGCGCCTGCACAGAATCTCGTAAACCAGTTGCCGATGTACTCCATCTCCAGCATTCTCCACAGACCGATGGAAACAGTGTAATACTTCGCTTCCGCACGCACAATGATCTTGGCAAAAATGAAGTCCATCCAGGGGCCCATAAAGGAAGTGATGATCTGGTATACGATCATGGGCTTGCACAGAGGCAGGGTAATTCTGGTAAAAATCTGCCAGCGTGTACAACCGTCAATGGCTGCCGCCTCATCCAGTGCCTTGGGAATGGTATCCATGTAGCCCTTCATAACGAAGAAGCCGGTACCTGCACCTGCAGAGAAGCAGATGATCAATGCAATGGGGATATTGGAGCCTTCTGTCAGACCCATGGCCTTTAACAGGAAGTAAATAGCAACCATGGACATAAATCCGGGGAACAGATTGATGATCATTGTCATGTTCATGTACGCGCGGCGCATCTTCCACTTTACACGGCTGGTACAGTAGGAAACTGCCAGCACGAAGAAGGTACTGATCACACAGGAACAGCAGGCAATGAAAAAGGTATTCACGAACATTCTGGGGAAGTTCATGGTATCTGTCTCGGTAAACAGTTTGATATAGTTATCAAGTGTATACTCCTTAGGGAAAAAGGTGGCACTAAACATGCCGGCAGTGCCGTCACGCAGGCTGTGTGCTACCAGCCACACAAAGGGGATCAGCCACACGATTGCCACGATAATCAGGAAAATATGCACAATAGTGTCAACAATCATTCTTTTGGTTCTCATAGAACCGGAAACTTTCTTATTCATTACTTGAAGCCCTCCTCGTTCTTATAAGAGCCGGAGTTACGGTAAGTTACCAGCGCAACAATGGACAGTACCACAAAGGTAAAGATACCGATTACAGCGCCCAGATTGTACTCCTGCCTGTCTACGGACAGCTTGTATAACCAGGTAACCAGCAGGTCTGTCTGTCCTGCGGAATCTCCCACGTAGGTAGGGCCGCCGCCAGTCAGCAGATAAATAATATTGAAGTTGTTGATGTTGCCGGTAAACTGGGTAATGATATAAGGGGTCATAACAAAGATCATGTAGGGCAGCGTAATATGAATGAACTGCTTTACTACACTTGCACCGTCAATTCTGGCAGCTTCATACTGCTCGGCAGGGATATTCTTCAGAATACCGGTCACCTGCATAACAGTATAGGGAATACCAACCCACAGGTTTACTACGATCAAGAGCACTCTCGCCCAGGTAGCATCGGTCAGGAAAGGAAGCACCTCGCCTGCCTCTTTGGAGAGAATACCCAAATTCTGCAGAGCCACGTTCACTGCACCCTGCTCCTTGAACATGGAACGGACGATCAGCAGTGATACAAACTGAGGAACCGCAATGGTAAGGGAAAGGATCGTACGCCACAGGCCCTTAAAACGGGTAGTGGGACGGTCGATGATGATCGCCATGAAAGTTCCCAGGAAAAAGTTCAGGAAGGTTGCAAAAAATGCCCAGACAAGTGTCCAGCCAAGTACTGACCAGAACTGCTTACCGATTGTGGAACCGGAATCAAAAATGGAGACAAAGTTCTGCAAGCCCACCCAGTCGAACAATACCAGATGATCACCAATCTTGGAATAGTTGGTGAATGCCATCAGCATCATGTACACCAGCGGAATAATGGTAAACACTGCGATGCACAAAAAAGGCGGTGTCATCAGGAGTTTGTGGATATTCGTATCAAACAAACTCTTCACATCCTCAACGAATGTGGGCACATGTTTTCCGGATTTCTTAATGCACAGCCCCTTATAACCGCTGCGTACACCGGCAGACCAGATCACCGCAAAGGCAATCAGGATAGCAAACGTAGCCACCGCATACAGCAGGATCTGCTGGGAATTGTCGCCCATGGTGTATTCGTAGACACCTTTTGCTTCATTCCACACTTCGCCCATCTCCTGATCACCCAGGCTGGGAAGCATGGACAGCCAATAGAAACCACCCACTTTGGGTAAAACCATATAGACAATGGCTGCTATTTCAAATAAAAGAAAGATCAGGCCCTTAATATACTGGCCCGCAATAAAATTGCCGAGACCCATGATCAGGCAGGAAAGCCATACAACAGCACCGCCGTTTTTCAATGCACTGCTCAGAGAATACGGATCCGGAAACTCGATACGTACATTTTGTTTCTTCATATCTTATTACGACGCGAATGCGTCCTCCTCCCCAAATAGACAGCTTTAGGCGGCAGCCTTTAATCAGGCCGCCGCCACATTTTTATGCCAAAACTTTTTACTTATTACAGTCCTGTGGAGTTAAGGCTTTCCATCATAGCCTCAACCTGATCAGCAATATTGTCGGAGTTTACAGAACCTGCAACAACAGCCTCACCAAAGGTCTGCATAGGAGTCCAGTAGTTGCCCATCTCAGGGATGGAAGGCTGAGCCACTGCGGTGTTAGCCATGGTGTTGTTCTCAGCGATTGCTACGATACTTGCCTTAACAGCATCGGTCTCAGCCAGCTTGGTAGCAGCGGGAGTGATGTTTCTCAGTTCGAAACGAACAAGCTGGGAATCTGCGGATGCAAGGAATGCAGCCAGATCCATAGCAGCCTTCTGGTTCTTAGCGTTAGGGTTAACACCTACAGCCTTGGAACCTGCAAAGGACATCATCTGAACAGCTTTGCCGCCAACGTTAGCAGTAGGAAGAGCAACTGCGCCCAGCTTGTCGCCGAGAGCATCCTTCAGACCTTCGTACTCCCAGGAACCGGAGAAGTATGCACCAACAGTACCATCCTTCAGGCCGGCATTGCCCAGACCGTCTGCATCATTTCTGAAGTTGGGGTTAGCAACCAGATCAACCATGTACTGAGCAGCAGCATTACCTGCCTCGCCGCCGAACTGGATACCTGCAGAAGCATCTACACCCTTCTCACCGAACAGTGTACCGCCGTTACCCATGAAGAAGGAACCAGCGTACCAACCGGTAGTCATAGGGAATGCAACAACGCCTTTTTCCAACATAGTGTCAAGGCTCTTAACATCGTCCTCGGTAAATACATCTTTGTTGTAGTACATGAACCAGGTGTTGGGAGCAATAGGGAAACCATATACTTCACCGTCGGTATGAGTTACGGTGTTAACATATGTAGCAGAAACGTCTGCCTTCACCTGCTCTAAGTAGGAACCACCTAATTTGGAAAGAGCGTTTGCCTGGATCAGAGTACCCAGCTGATCGTTAGCAAACAGATAAACATCAGCAGCTGCTGCAGGGTCGTTCTTTACAGTATTGCCTGCATCACCTTCGCCGCATACACCCAGATCCCATGTAATGTCGTACTCGGGATGAGCTTCTTCAAACTTGGCCAGCATCTGGGGAAGCCAGCAATCATCATTGGCCTGGTCTTCCTGGGGAGCCCAAACCTTCAGGGTTACAGTTTCGCTTTTCTCTGCGCCACATCCTACAAGCAGACCGAGTGCCATAGTTGCAGCCAGAAGAAGTGCCAAAAACTTTTTCATCTTTTTTTCCTCCTGGATTTTGTTTTTTTGCATTCAACATGCCCCAGACAAGGGACAATGCCGGACGCGGTTTCGTTAAGTTTCGATAAATTCAATATACTACTTTTCTCTTTTTCCGTCAACCCGTTCCTGATTTTTTCATTTTTTTCGGCATTTATACCAATTTGCCATCTTTCTTTTAGTAAAATATAACCATTGCATCCACTTTTTTCTCAGCATTCATTGTTTCCGGCTTCTGTTTTCGCACTTGTTCGACAATTTTCTTGCAATTCTATCTTTTTTGTGCTATAATTATCGAAACAAATCGAAATTGCTGTTATCTAGTGATACTTCCCCATTGTACCAGTTCCTGACAGCGTCTTTATAGGAAAGGAAATAAACTGAATGGCTACCTTAGACGATATTGCCCGCGAACTGGGAATTTCAAAAAGCACTGTCTCCAAAGCAATAAACGGTGCCAAAGACGTCAGCAAGGCCATGCGCCAATCTGTATTGGAGAAGGCCGTTGAATTGGGTTATTCCCGGACTTCCCGGAACACCTCACCTCTTCGTGTTGCCATTTTCATTACAAACATGGAATATGAGCGCCCGGATGATTTCGGCTACGAAATCATTGCAGGTTTTCGCAAAGTTGCGGAACCCTCCGGCTTTGATGTGGAGATCGTTCCCCTTACCATCAAAAAGCAGACCAAGATTCACTATGACGAATACATGATCCTTCACAATTTCTGCGGTGGTCTGTTCCTGGGCCTTTCCCTGGACGATCCCTGGATGAAGGATTTCCATACCTGCAGAACACCTGCAGTTCTCTATGACAATCATATCAGCGGCAACCCCAATGTGACTCACATCGGCGTAGATAACAGGGACTGTATGGCCCGTGCCGTCTCCTATCTAAAGTCCCTCGGGCACGAAAAGATCGGCTATTTGAGTTCAGAACTGAAAGCTTACATATACAAAGAGCGTTACGCTTCCTATTTGCAGGGCATGCTTGTCAATGGTCTTCCTGCAGACGAAAACCTGACCGGAAGTTCTTATCATATTTCTGACTGCCTGTCCCAGCATCTGCCCCGCCTGCTCTCACAGGGCTGCACCGCTATTATCTGCAGCCACGACGTGCTGGCGCACAGCGTAATGGTACACTGCAGCGAGTTGGGGTTACGGATCCCCAAGGATGTGAGTATTTTGGGTTTTGATGATATCCCGCTATGCCGCTATACCATCCCCCCTCTGACTACCATACGTCAGAACCGTGCAGAGCTTGGAAAAAGTGCCTTTTTTGCTATGACCAGCCAGCTAAACCATGTGCCTATCAGCACATTGCTGCTGCACGCAGAATTAGTCCTCCGCTCTTCCTGCCAGGCAGTGGAAAGCTGACAGTTACTTTTTCGCCGCTTCCACCGCTGGATCCACGATCCTGCCCATCCGCACCCACTCTCTGGTTCCCTCCACCTTCACAGTCTGTTGCTTATGTTTTTCCAGAAAGCGGGTGAGCGGATACACATCCACCCATATTTCATATCCCGCTGCCCGTCTCTCCTCGTTGAAGATCAGCTCCAGTCCCCAGTGCAGATGGGTAACATCAATATTATTCACATTTTCTTCGGCACTGTAACCGGTGTGCCCCATATAACCGATCACGTCTCCCGCCGTCACAATACTTCCCTCCTCTAACCCCTGCGCATACGGAAAATTTTGTCTAAGGTGTGCATAATAGTAATACCGCAGGCTGTCAAAACTGCGGATACCTATGCGCCATCCTCCGTATTGATTCCAACCGATGGCCTCCACCACCCCCGATTCCACTGCCACGATGGGCGTTCCTGTCTGTCCCATCATATCGTGCCCCAGGTGTTTTCTCTTGTAGCCATAGTTCCTGCCTGCCCCGAAATCATCATAATGATTGTAGCCAAAGCCCTTGGCCAGAGGGAAAAATGCTTTCAGCCCATACCGCTTTTGAAAGGTCACCTGACCATTCTCATCCTCCGCTTCCTCCTCAAACTCTCCCACCATGCCTCCAAGTACTGCCGAATAAGCTTCCAGGTAGTAAGGATAATATTTCATGTCTTGTGTCAATTCCCCCATCGTTTCTTCCCCGGCCGCCAATTTTTCTGCTGCCTGCCCCAGTGTCTTCATTGCACTTTTATCAAATTCACCGCCGGTCTTTGCTGCTGTATACGCCAACAGCTCCACCCAATCCACCGGATGCTCAGTGACTGCTGTGTCCACATCCCACTCGTAGGCTGCACACAGTGCCTCGTAGGACACCGTAAAATCCACCCATTTTATGTACTCCTCCCTGGTTTCCGCCGTCGTTCCCAGAACCATATGGGGATGCTCCTTCCCCTGCATCAGAAAAAAAGCACTCAATAAAATCAGAAGCGCCGCTGTTTCCAGCACAATTCCTCTTTTTATCTTTTTATAATAAGGAGCTTTTTGTGTTAAAAAATTCCTCATGCACGCCGTCCGCCTTTATCCCACCTTATCTTCTATTCATATGAAAAACTGCTCTTTATTATACTGCCAACACAACAAAGTCTGCCTGCACTTGACCTAAAGAGAATGGTACACCGCCGGATACGCTGTCAAAAGAGACAGAAATACCTGCAAAAAGAGACAGGCACGTTACCGAAATAACGTACCTGCCTCTTTTATGGAAGTTAACTTTATGAATATTTCTTGTTTAAAAAACGATTCTTTTTATCAGCCTTCGGGCTCAATCAGACCGTAGGTATCGCCCTTTCTCTTATAAACCACATTCACCAGGCCTGTCTCTGCATTGTTAAATACAAAGAAGTTGTGACCTAAAAGCTCCATCTGAATACAGGCATCCTCAGGATACATGGGCTTAATGTCAAATTTCTTGGTGCGTACGATCTTGATCTCTTCATCATCCATGTAATCATTTTCAACATACAGCTGGCTGAAATCACCGGAAGCCTGCTTTTTGTCCACGATCTTGGTCTTGTACTTTTTCAGCTGTCTCTCAATCACTTCTTCTACCAGATCAATGGACACATACATATCGTTGCTGACCTGTTCGGAACGGATAATATTTCCTTTCACGGGAATTGTAACTTCGATCTTCTGACGATCTTTCTCCACACTTAATGTTACATGTACTTCTGTCTCGGGATTAAAGTATTTATCGAGCTTGCCTATTTTATCCTCCACCGCAGCTCTGATACTAGGTGTTACCTCAATATTTCTACCAATAATAATAAATTTCATGCCACCATCCCCTTCAGTTGTTTATTGTATGGACATTATATCATATTTTTACACCTTTTAGCAACAACTTCCCTCATTTTTTATATATTTTTGAATTTGAAAAAGTCAATAACTTTTTCTCGTTTTTTTGACAAAAACCGTTTTTTATCACTTTTTCACAAAACATTTGTTCTTTGAATCGTCAAAAAAATCCTCCTTTTATTTTTAAGAATAACTGTGGATAATGTGTATAACTTGGTGCATAAGTCGTTTTTGTCCATTTTTCGGGCTTTTTGCATGTGGATAACTTTTTATTGTTTATTGTCAATTCTTTACCGTTTTTTCGTTCTCGTCGATTTTTTTGTACAAGTTGTACAGACCACTTTTTGTTTTTTAATTTTTGCAATTTTTAATATTGCGACAAATTCAGAAATTCCACAGACAACTGCTGCAAAACAGCATACACCTTTTCATCCGAAACCGATATTCTCGAATAAAGAGTCCGCTTGCGGACTCTCCGCGCGCGAGCGGTGCCTGAAAGGCAAACTTCTTCTCCGCGAGCTGCGCATCCTCCCGGAAGGTTTTGCTTTGCAGGAAGAGCTTTCACGCGTTAATGTGACAAGGTCTTTCCTGCAAACGCAAAAAAACTCCCGGATCAGATTGATTCGGGAGTTTGGTATTTCTAAACAATGTGTAATTAGAAGATTCTTCTGACTGCAAGGACCTTCTTGTAATTTACGTTAGACACGATGATACCGGTCTTGGAGGAGGATGCATGTACAATCTGTCCATCACCGATGTAGAGGGCTACATGTCCGGAATAGCACACCAGATCGCCGGGCTGCGCATTTTCAATACCATCTACAGCATATCCCTGCTTTCTGTCGGCCGCAGAGGAATGAGGCAGGCTTACGCCGAAGTTTTCATATACTTTCATTACAAAGCCGGAACAGTCGGCGCCCTTAGTAAGGCTGGTGCCGCCGTACACATAGGGGTTGCCCACAAACTGCAGTGCATAATTTGCAACTTCCTTGCCCATTTCACTGTCACCGGTAGCCACATAAGTGGTAGTGGTTTTGGATTTCTTTTTCTGAGATGCCGCAGCGGCTGCATTTGCTCTCCTGCGCTCCTCGGCTTCTTTTTCAAGACGGGCTTTTTCCTCTTCTTTGGATTCAGCTTCCCGAAACTCCGTGTGAAGTTCTACGTACTCTGCGGAAACCCAGCCCATACCTTCTTCGATATCAACCTGAACCCAGCCTTCCTGTTCTTCTCCAACAACCAGCTGATCCTCGATGGGCACAAGACCCATTACAGAGGCCTCAAGACTGGGCTGGGTGCGAACCTTCAGGGTGGTGGTAGTTACGGTAGCGATCCTGGTACCCACTTCCTTGGCAAGCTCTACTGCTTCTTCACCGGTCACACAGTACTCGGCTTTTACAAAACCTGTCACAGAACCGGATTTGATCTGATACCAACCGTTCTCTTCAGAAATATAAGTACCTACGGAATCATCATAAAGCTTTCCCAAAACCTCACCGTCTTCACCGGGAAGGCTTCTGATGTTGATGTAATCATTCACCTGCGCAATAACCAAATTGCGGAATGTATCTTCCTCAGTAGGCTCCTGGGCAGCTACCGCTACGGTCTCCAACAGGGATTTATCGACTGTTTTCACAATATTCTCTATCTGTACATCTGCTTTTTTAACTTCAGTGGCAATGGTCTCCAGCTTTGTGCCGGTACCGATTGTCAGGCCTACGCCGCCGCTGGGCAGAATGGACGCTGCTTCCGCGCGCATTCCAAAGGCCGAAAACGCCAGTACTGCAGTCAATGCACATGTTGTAATTCTCAAGGAATTGCGAATCATCTTTTCCTCCTAACCGAAATTGTCAGTCTATCTGCAGATATATTCTGCAGGTATCTGATATTGTTACAAATATATATTAAATCTTTACGCTATTTATTACAAAATTGTTACGTGATGTTAATAAATATAACATTTTTGTTAGGAGATGTCAATAGAAAGAAGAGATAGTTTCATTTCCATAAAACGGCAAAAACGGCAGAGAGTCATTGGCTCTCTGCCGTGTCACCTGCTTTACCATATTCCTTCACTTGGTATGTGTCTTACTTTCCATATCTGCTGCAGTATGCTCCCGCAGCTACCGCTGCATTGGCACCATCTGCCACCGCGGTGATCACCTGGCGCATGGGCTTTTTGCGGATATCGCCTGCCACATAGATACCGGGCATTGTAGCAGCGCCTTCTTCGCCTGCGATCACATAACCGGCCTCGTCCATCTCCACCAGGCCTTTTAAAAGCTCGGTGTTGGGATGAATGCCCACCGCAATAAAGATACCGGAAACGGGAAGAGTCTTTTCTTCACCGGTTTTTACATCATTGAGCAGCAGGGACTCCACCATATCTTCGCCCTGAATGGACTTTACGGTGTGGCTGTACAGGATCTCTGTATTGGGCAATGCTTTCAGTTCTTCCTGCAAGATATTGGCACCGCGCAGTTCATCTCTTCTGTGGATCAGGTAAACCTTCTCACAAGTCCTTGCCAGATAAATGGCATCCTCCAGCGCCACATCACCGCCGCCAACTACTGCTACAGTGCGGTTTCTGAAGAAAGCGCCGTCGCAAGTAGCGCAGTAGGACACGCCCATGCCGGAAAGTTCCTCTTCCCCGGGCACGCCAAGCTTGGCATGTTCTGCACCGGTAGCAACGATAACCGTGCGGGTCTCCAACACTTCGCCGTCTGCATGTACAAGCTTATATTCACCCTTATCCTCCAGTGCTGTCACGCTTGCTTCTTTAAATGCTACCTCCAGCTTGTCTGCATGGGCCCGGAAGGCCATGCCCATATCAAAACCGCTGATGCCGGGCAGCCCCAAATAATTATCCACCTCGTAGGTATTCAGGATCTGACCGCCGCTCATGGGCTTTTCTTCTATTACCAAAAGATTCAGGCCGGCACGTTTGCCGTATACTGCTGCTGACAAGCCGGCAGGGCCGGAACCGATAATGATCAAATCGTACATAATATATTCCTCCGTTTCTAAACCACAATAGTAGCTTATCATTAAAGGTTCTCCTCTTCAAGTGCTTTTTATTATTTTACGCCTCTGTAAAATACAATTCCGACCATCACCCTCCCGCCACCTGCCGGATGCGGAATGTAAAGTCCCGAACGTAAAATCCCACGCGCTTTATAGTGACAAACTCACGCTTTCTGTGATAAACTTAACTTGTATCGACTTGGGAACTCAGAACGAATATAGTAAAGAAGCATCCGACACTATTTATCAGAAAGGAACCCACCACATGAACAAGACCACTCACAAATATCCTATCGCCCTGATCACCGGAGCTTCCAGAGGAATCGGCCGCGCAATTGCCGAAAGCTTTGCTGCCGCAGGTTATGAACTGATCCTGACCTGCAGCCGCACTTTTCAGGAACTGAACGTTCTGGCTGCTGATCTGGCTGCCAAATATCATATTCCCTGCCATGCTTTTCAGACTGATGCAGGCAACGCTGACGAGGTAGCTTCCCTCTTTGGACAGATTTGCGCAACGGGCATTGATCACCTGGATGTGCTGGTCAACAACGCCGGTATTTCTTATGTGGGACTATTAACCGATATGTCCCCCGAGGAGTGGCGCCGCGTCATGTCCGTGAATCTGGATTCCTGCTTTTACACCAGCCGTCTGGCCATCCCCATGATGCTTACCAAACATGCCGGCAGGATCATCAATATCTCTTCCGTCTGGGGAAATGCGGGAGCCTCCACAGAGGTAGCCTATTCCGCCTCCAAGGGCGGCATGAACGCTTTCACCAAAGCCCTTGCCAAGGAACTGGCTCCCAGCAATATTCAAGTAAACGCCATCGCATGCGGCGTCATCGACACTGCCATGAACGCCTGCTTTTCCGAGGAAGATATGACAGCTTTGCGGGAAGAAATCCCTGCAGACCGCCTTGGCCGTCCCGAAGAAGTAGCTCGCCTGGCCCTGCAGCTTGCCCAGGCTCCGGAATATCTGACCGGTCAGATCATCACCATTGACGGGGGCTGGCTGTAAGTTGCTGTGTGGACAGTTGGCAGGCTACATACTCTGCTCCGCTGCATCCACGTCTCTGTAACCATACATCCGGGCGCTGTTGCTCATGATCTCATAAGCCAAATTACGCCCCTCCCCTGCATACTCCACCACATATCTGCCGTAGAGCTCCAGCATCTTGTCAGAATAAGTACTGATCTCTCCCCGCAAATAGGTTTCATAAGAGGTATTGTAAAGATTATCCTCCGCAGTACGCACACTTCTGGCATTCTCCGCCATACGAGGATATTTTTCCGCAAACGCCTCCATCCAATCCACCTGCAGTGCCACGATCTGTTCAATAACAGCCTGTTTCCCCGGTGAAATATAAGGAAAATGTTCTTTGATCGCTTCGTATTCCCGGGGCGCAGTGCTTTCCATCATTCTGCCATACTTTTCTTCGATCAAATTGTGCCCCAGATTGTATTCCCTCTGAAAATCATAATAATACTGCATCAGCATGGTCCGGTTCCAGGTCAGGTACTGGCTCTTTCGCATCACATAAAAAGTGGGCCAGTCATTCTGACAGCTTGCCCGACCGCCTACGTTCTGCACTTTATCAAAAGCAGAAAACTCCAGACGCACAATCTTGTCCACAATCGTTTCTGTTGTAAGTTCCGCCAAAGAGGCTTTCACCAAAAGTTCTTCCGTGTGGACACCCAGATAACTTTCCACATCACTGATATAATGATGAGCATAGAGATCGGTTGCCAAATGCCGGGCAATTTCTTCTATTTGTTCTGTAACCTTTTCTTGTTCAGCGGCCTTTTCTTGTTCAGCAACCTTTTCGGACAGCTTTTCCAGCAGTAAAGCCAACTCTTTTCCTCCCCGCAGATCTTCCAGGCTCCGTTTCAGCCATTTATCGTGGGGCGGATATTTTTTCTCAATATAGTGCTTCAGCTTCATGGCCTCCCGCACGCCGTCCATCAGCATGATCCGGGCAGTCAGTTCATCTCCCCGTTCCATGCATCTGGAATAATTGTACTGCGCTGCCTGGGCAAATTTTGCGCAGCTTTCTGCCAGCTTCCTATATAAAATATGCTCAGGATATCCTGCCAGCAGTCTCTCCCGCACTGCCGTAAATATTCCCTCATCATCCCGGAACACTTCCCCGTTTACCGCTGCTGCAAGGGCATAATCCGGCACAGCCGTCCAATCCAACCGGCTCAATATTTCCGTGTCATCTGCTTTCTCGCCCTGAACAACACTTGTCATAGTAAATCCCAGCAATTTCCCATAAAAATCTTCTATGGTCCTAACGCCACGTCTTCCAGCCCCCTGAGGTGTCACAGTACGCTGAAAACCCTTATATTCTTTGGGCAGTTGCCCATAGGCCTCCTGCAGATCAGTACCGATTTGCTTATAAGTATCCTCGGTCACCCACATGCATAAATCCGGTCCCCAGTCGTGGTCACGTGAAAGTTTGTCGTCATATTTGAAACAATCAGACCCTTCACCAACAAGGCCAATTGCAATTTTTCCTGCATATTTTGGAAATTTTCCTTCAATCATAGGTCTGACAAAAATCTCGTAATATTCCCGGCACAGATCTAGCCCCTTCTCAACAGGACACTCTGCTGTATCGGCGCAAGGCTTACCGCTTTCTTCCATACGCTCCCGACATTTTTCCATATTCTCACCCAGACGATGATAATACTCATTGCGGCCCAGATTCTGCTCCATAATAGACTGCGCCTTTGCAAAATGTTCAAAAGCCAGGCCGTAGTCCTCCCGCCCGAAAAAATACATGCCAAGGGCAGACAGCGCTGCTCCGTAGTGGGCGTCCTGCACACCCATGGTCTCAAAGGCTTTCACCGCCAGCTGACCGTATCGATATGCCTCCTCTGCTTCCCCCAGCTGCATGCAGGTACCCGCCAGATTGGCATAGGTCACCGCCACCTCAAAGTCCGCCTTTTTGCTGCTTACAATAGGCAGGGCTCGCAGCAGGCTCTCCTTTGCCTTATCAAAAACACCCATCTCCTGATAGAGAAGGCTTAAGTTATTTTCCATGCTGGCGATCAGCATATTGTCCTTTGCCAGATTGGCGCTGTAAATCACACGCACCTTTTCATAGCAAGCCAAGGAGTCTGCAAGCCTTCCCCCTGCCCTGTAAGCATTTGCCACGTTCAGCAGACAGGTTGCATAAGGAATGGTGTTCTCCAATCCCATTCGGATCGCCAAAGCAATGATCTGCTCTGCAATCTTGTAGGACTGTTCCACCTGACTGGTCTCACGGTAATATCCCAACAGCTCATTAAGCAGCTGAAGCAGGCCCTCATTGTCCTGCTCCTCCACTGCCTCCTTGATAGCGCTGCACATTAAAATTTCTGCTTTCGGCCCTTCACTGCGGGCATAGAATTCATCCACTTGCTGTAATACGCTATTTACATCCATTTTTTTACCTTTCCACAGCATATACGCTGTATGCAAGCAATTTCCTATCCTCTGGGTATCATAGCAGGATCAATTCCCGCCGCTTCCAGAAGTTTTCCGGTATAAGGGTGCTTATGGTCTGTATAAAGTTTTGCAGGCGTACCACGCTCCACGATTTCTCCCTGTTCCATGATCAGCACATTGTCACAGAGCTGATACACTACCCGCAGATCGTGGGAAATAAAGAGAATAGCCAGGCCCATCTCTTCCTTCAAGCGCTGCAAAAGCTCCAGAATCTGAGCCTGAATAGTCACATCCAGGGCGGATACCGGTTCATCTGCCACCAATACCTTGGGCTCGCTCATCAGCGCCAGACCGATGGCAACCCTCTGACGCTGGCCTCCGGACAGCTGATCCGGGAAGCGCTCTGCCATTTCCGGCTCCAGACCTACTCTCTTCAGCATCCGAAGGACTTTATCGCGACGCTCTTCTTTGGTAAATTTTCCTTTGATCTTAAGCGGCTCCTCCAGAAGCCATCCGATAGTTTTCATGGGATTTAAAGAACTGAAGGGGTCCTGAAATACCATCTGCACACCGCCCTCTGCACAGCACACCTGACCGGAGTACTGTTTGTTAAGTCCCAGAATCACCTTTGCCAGAGTACTTTTGCCGCAGCCACTCTCGCCTACCAGACCCAGTACCTCCCCTTCGTGAAGAGTAAAATCAATGCCCTTTAAGACCTGCTGCTCCGTTTTCTTTCCAAATACACCCCGGGCAGTAAAATAACTTGCCCGTACATCCCTTACTTCCAGCACGATTTCTCCACCGGAGAAATCTTTCTCTTCCTTGACCTCATCACAATTGGGGATGGCGGCAATCAGTTTCCGGGTATATTCTTTGCAGGGATGACTGAAAATATCCTCCGTCAGTCCCTGCTCCACTACATAACCATCCTGCATCACGATCACCTGCTTGCAGAGCTTGCGCACCAGACTCAGATCGTGGGAAATAAAGAGAATGGCCGTGCCGTACTCTTTATTCAGTTTCCTGAGAAGTTCAATAATTTCCGCCTGAATGGTCACATCCAGTGCGGTGGTGGGCTCGTCTGCCACCAGGATTTTCGGCCTGCAGACAATGGCCGCCGCGATCATCACCCTCTGGCGCATACCGCCGGACAGTTCGTGGGGGTACTGTCCGTAAACCTTCTCGGGATTTGGAAGCTCTGCCTCCGTCAACGCCCATATCGCTCTCTCGTAACGCTCCCGGGCCGTCATCTCTGTATGAATGCGCAGCGCTTCTTCCACCTGCCAGCCGATTTTCTGTACAGGATTTAAGCTGGTCATAGGCTCCTGGAAAATTATGGCAATGTCATCGCCCTGAAGCTCACGCATCTGAGCCCGGCTGCAGGTCAACAATTCCTTGCCCTGAAATAGGATTTCTCCTCTTTTTTTCATATCCTTTCTGGACAAAAGTCCACAGATCGCCAGGGCGCTCATGGTCTTACCGGAACCGGACTCCCCTACGATACCCACAATATCTCCTTCACCCAGACTCAGGTCAAAATCATATACGACAGTCTCAGGCATGGAATGATCGAGAAATTCTATGTTTAAATCTTTTACTTCCAACACAGGGGAGGCACTCACGCCAATCCCGGCGTCATTCGCACCCATTCTTACAAGCTCACTCATACTACCGCTCCTTCCATCCGTCAGCCACCAGACTGAAGCCCAGCACCAAAATTACAATGGTCAGTCCGGGATACAACGCATAAAGGGGCTGGGAAAACAGAAAGGTCTGTGCCTCCGAAAGCATCCTGCCCAAGCTGGCGTCGGGGGGCTGCACACCGATTCCCAAATAACTCATTCCCGCCTCAGCCAATACCGCATTGTTGAAACCGATCATCACTGTAGGGATCAGCACCGGCAAAATATTGGGCAGAATATGCACGAACATGGTCCGCAGATGTCCGCAGCCAATGATGCGGGCATTTTTCACATAATCCATTTCTCTCTGTTTTAAGTACTCACTGCGTACCACCCTGGCAAAACTGGGCACAAAGGCGATTCCCAAAGCAATGATCACCTGGTACTTACCGCTTCCCAAAAGACTGATCACCACCAGCGCCATCAGGATGCTGGGAAATGCAAACAACGCATCGATCACCCGCATCATCACTTCGTCAAACCATCCACCGAAATACCCGGTGAATGCACCGATCAGGATACCTGCGCCTGCGCCGATTCCCACCGTGCCCAAAGCTACAAACAAGGTAGTCCTTGCGCCTACCATCACACGGCTGAAAATATCTCTTCCGTAATTATCACATCCGAAGGGGTGCGCCCAGGAGCTCCCTGCGTGTTTCAGATCAATATTCATGGCATCCGGATCATAAGGCAGCCAAAAGATACCCACAATGATCAGCAACAACACAGCGCCTGCCAGGATCCCGCCAATGATCAGATTCAGATTCTTCTTTTTCTTCATGACGCTTCCTCCAGACGGATGCGGGGATCCACCCACTGATACACCAGATCCACCAGACCGTTAATGATGATCACAGCCCCTGCCAGACAGACAATGATCGCCATGACCACCGGATAATCACGGTTGGATATGGAAGTCAAAAGGATCCGTCCAATTCCCGGGATACCAAACACCTGCTCCACCACAATACTTCCCGCAATAATATCCGTAAAGGTCATTCCCAGGAATGTGATAATGGGCAGCATGGCATTCTTCAGGATATGCTTATAGAGCACATTGGTGGTATTGTTGCCCCTGCTGTAAGCAGTCCGCACGTAATCCTTATTTTTCTCACCAAGCAGGCCGCTTCTCAGAAGCTTTACCGTCATCGCCACCTTAGGCAATGCAATGGCAATGGACGGGAAGATCATGTACCCCAAAAAGCCTGCAACACTGGTGGTGTAGGACACGTACCCTCCGGGCATGAACAATTTAAGAATAATACCGAACAGCAGCGTGATCAAAATACCGGAAAAGAATGCCGGTATGGCCATGATCACCTGGTTCAGCGCATATATGATCCGATCTATGATACTTCCCTCATGCTTTGTGGTATACAGTCCGATCGGCATAGCCAGACCGATTATCATAAGCATGGACATCACGCTCATAGTCACCGTTATAGGCACCTTATCCACCAGCAGTTCGCTGACGGGAATCTCGTAGCTGTAGGATTTGCCCATATCACCCTTGACAAAGGACCATAGCCAATCTCCGTATCTAACAAAGAAAGGTCTGTCAAGTCCCATCTCTTTTCTCAGTGCCTCCACCATTTCCGGCGTAGCCTCGGTGCCCAGCTTGGATAACGCCGGGTCTCCGGGAATCACCGAAAAACACAGGAAGACCAGAAAAGAGACCAACAGAAGCGTAATGCACATTGTCACGATTTTTTTCCCAACGTACTTCACCTGAGGTCTCCTCTCTATTATTATTCTACATTAGTAACTATTCAGCACCCCATTCGCAAAACCGCATCTGCGATGCTTTCCTTTTGCTCATGCGGTTACTTCGCCATGTAAATATATGAAAACAGCCCTTTGTAAGCAAGCTTACACGGTCTTTATTTCATATATTTGCATGGTTCTGAATAGTTACATTTATTCTACAATATACAACTTGGAGTAATCCTGCACATACAGAGGATAGAACTCATAGCCTGCATATTTTTTGTTGATTGCTACAAACTCCGCCATATCCTGAATATACACATTGGCTGCAGTCTCAGTCAGGATCTGCTGACACTCTTTATAAGCCGCTGTGCGCTCTGCCTCATCAATGGAGCTTTCCGCCCTTGCATAAGCGGCATCATATTCCGGATTGTTGTAATTGATAAAGTTCTTGGAATTGTCGGTATTGAAACGAAGCAGCATGGCGCTGGCAGTCACAGTAGAGGCATCCAGACCTACCACAGTAGCTTCGAATTTTCTGCCTGCATATACCTCACTGACCCAGGTCTCCCATTCGATCAGTTCAATCTCTGCTTTCACATTGATGGCCTTCAATTCTTCCGCGATAACCTGTGCCGCCTCTATATGCGGACCGTAATTGGAAGGCACCTGGACGGTAAAGGAAAATCCGTCGGGGTAACCGGCCTCTGTCAGCAAAGCTTTTGCTTTCTCAATATCCTTGGTGTAATAATCAGCCAGCTCAGGCATATAATATTTGCCAAAAGCCGGGAACATGGAACTGCCGATGGGCGTACCGTGTCCGTCGGAGGTCATATCCAGAATATACTGTTTATCAATGGCATAACAGAGAGCCTGGCGCACTCTTTCGTCGTTGAAGGGCTCTGCCGCATTGTTAAGATATAGGGCCTGCACCAGATTCATGGTGCCCTCCAGCACTTCAAAATCATTGCTCAACTGGGATACCTGCGTGGCAGTCAGTCTTGCAAACATGTCAATGGCTCCGCCGTTCAGATTCATAACGATGGAATCCACATTGGCAGTAACCTTTAAAATAATCCGCTCAATATGTGCCCCCTGGCCCCAATATTCCTCAAACTTCTCCATAATGAAACTCTCCTGAGGGGAATGGGACACAAACTTATAAGGGCCGGTACCGATTGCCACCTTGTCGGGATCATCGTTGGACGCCGGAATGATGGCTGTATCCATGGAAGCCAGGAAATCAGCGTTGGGCTCCTTTAATTTAATTTCAATGGTGGTCTCATCAAGCACATTCACGCTCTCAATATTGGTAAACGCCGCCACAAGGGTGGACGCTTCCGGATCTGCGCAGCGCTCAATGGAATACTTTACATCCTCTACGGTAACAGTGCTTCCGTCGTGAAATTTCACGCCTTCTCTAAGGATAAAAGTAAAAGTTTTTTTGTCGTCTGATACGTCGTAATCGCTGGCTATTGCAGGGTTTAAATTACCATCGCTGTCCGGTTTCACCAGACCTTCATACATGTTGAAAAATACCTCTTCAGTTCCTGCCGCTACTGCTTTGTGTGGGTCAAGACTGTCCTCAATATCCTGAGGTATTCCGATCGTAATCTGAGATTCGGTACTCTCACCCTGCCTCCTGCCTGCACATCCTGTCAGTGCAAGGGCCAGTGACAACACAACCATCAGAAGAACCTTCGCTCTTTTCTGTCTCATTGTGTGTTCCTTTCTCATATAAACTGCTTCGGTTCTGTTTTCGAACCATTTCCGTTGGGGGTTCCCGGCCAAAACCGCAAACTCCCGCTTATGTTACAATGACATTTTAACCTAGGATATTCCAAATTGCAAGAATTATGCTTTTTTGCGGCACTTTGTATACAATTTTATACACTTTCTTTTCGCAATTATTCTGCTCTTTACCGGTGAATACGCCAGGCGATACACAAAAGGAGAATATTGTTCCATTAGCTGCAAACCTACTGCACCCGGCACCATTTTCCGGAATATAATAAAGAGACAGAAAACAACAACCGGAGGCTGCCATGTCCGTCTCTTCTCTTGATATTTTAAATTTGTCCCACTCCCTGAAGGATGTGTGCGAAGTAAACTGTGATACCTGCCCCGGGCTGACCAACACCCTCCGCATCCTTTCCCAGATTTCACTGATAAAGGCACACCTGGAGTATGAGCGATCGCTGGAGCCCTGCGCTCCTTGTGCCGGAAAATCCTCAGAACCTTCGCCGGCACTCCCGGAAATCGAACTGCCTGATATACAAGCCATCATCGTCAAATGAATACTCGACCTCTTAATCAAAAGCCAAAGTACTGATCAATTCCGTCGGCAATTCCCGCGGCGATCTTCCACTGATAATCCTCCGTGGCCATCAGCGCATCCTCCTCCGGGTTGGTCATGTAGCCCATCTCTACGATGGTCACCGGCACCTGGCACCAGTTGATACCGCTCATGGTATCAGTCTCCCATACTTTCTGCCGCTTACAGCCGGTGGCTGCCACCATATTATCCAACACACAGACCGCCAGATCTTTGCTCTCCTGATAAAGGGCTCCGTTGTAAGGATTTGAGGCCGTCTGACAAAGGGTCATAGCACCGTGCACGGAAGCATTCTCTGAACCATTGGCATGAATGCGGATAAAAGCATCTGCCCCGGCATCATTGGCCACCTGGGCACGCTCCGCGTTGCTGATGTTCACATCATGATTAGTTCTTACCATCAGCACTTCATAGCCTCTGGCCAAAAGTTCTTCTTCCAGCTTTAAGGACACTGCCAGGTTCAGTTCGTACTCTGCCCAGCCGCTGACACAGCCCGTGGTACCGCTGGATACCTTGGCTTTCATCTCAGAAGCCCCCGGTCCCACCGGCTCCTTCTCGCTATTGCCTTTGCCCTGATGCCCTGCGTCAATTACTACCAGAAAATCCTTGCTGCCTTCTGTTTTTTCCTTCAGATACTCACTGGCAACATAATAAACATAACCATCGATCAGGACTTTGCTCCACTGGCCATCATCCGAAATCACTCCCACTTCGTCCCTGCGCTGCAGAACCTTAAAAATCTCTGCCTCCAGTGAGGGGGCGGTACGCACACGGACACTGGTGGTGGCGTATTTAAGCACAGTGATGGCAGACGGGTCGGCGGTTTCCTGCTGTGGCGTTCCCGCTTCCTCTGTCTCTGTTGTCTCTTCTACTGTTTCTGACTTCTCTGTTGTTTCCTCTGCAGTTTGCGAAGTTTCATCTGTTTCTTCGGTTTCCTGCTCCTGAGATTCGGCAGTCTCCTCTGCCGCTGTTTCTTTGTTCTCTGATGTGTCCTCTGTCTCAGCTGTTTCCTTTGTCTCAGCTGTTTCCTGCGCAGTCGTAGTGTCCCGGGGATTTTCAGGCTTATCCTCCATATTTCCGCAAGCACCCAGCATGCAGCACATACATATGAGCAACAGTATATTTCTTATATATTTCATTTGTTTTCTTCCTTATCCACTGTGTATTTTCAGGTATTTTCCTGCCATCAAGTATACTCTATTTCCGGGCAAAAGTCACTTCCCAATTTTCCCCTCTAACCACCCATCTAATCACCTGCTATCGCTTGAACACAAAAGCGGATGGCACGCCAAACGCACCATCCGCATAATTCCCCCATCCCAGTGGAAGAAATCTTTAAGCTGAATATCCAGCGAAAATTCTTCCCGATGCTTCATCAAAAAGATCATGCAGCAAAATAAAACGCGACTTGCCGGCAATTCTACACCAGAAACAGTTCCAAAATCAACACCACTGCACAGCAGGACACTGCCACCTGCAGCAGACTTGCACCGAACCAAGCTGCTGCCATGCCAATCAAAAGAGCCACCAGGCCCGCCAACGGACTCTGCGTTGCCTCGATAATGGCCGGGAAAGTCATCACCGCCAGGGTCACATAGGGCACGTAATACAAAAAAGACTGAATAAACTGATTTTTGATAGGTCTGCGGATCAGCGTCATAGGTAATACCCGCACTGCGTAGCTTACCACTGCCATCACTAATATGTATATGTATGTATTTATCATTTGCTTTTCCTTTCATACTTTCCAAATGCCTGCTCATTTGGAAATTCATCATTCCCCACTCGGACGCGTGCTTAGCCTTCCTTCTCCCGGTTACAATCATTACCGGGAACCGGGAACAAAAGTGCTGCCGCTGCCGATATCACCACTGTCAGAATAATAGTCCTTGTACCGCTGGAAATATCCGAAATCACCGGCAGATAAGAGGCTGCGTAGCTGGCCACAAAGCAGAGCACGATCAGTCCTGCAATAATTTTACTCTTGCGGGCAGGAGGAATGATCACCGCCAGGAACATGCCATACAGTGCAACGCTGAGCGCACTTACCAGGCGGAGAGGCATCAGATTACCCGCCATCACACCAAGGGCCGTACCGATGGACCAAAGGGGAAAAGCCACCACCACAGCACCGTAGCTGTAATAAGGATTCAAATACCCCGGTTTTCCTATAGAGATACCGAACACCTCATCCGTAATGGTATAAGACATCAGCATGCGGTGATACCATGGCGTATCCTGTGCCAGCCGCTGGCTCATGGCACAGCTCATGAGAATATATCTGGCATTGGCAATAAATGTGATCACCGCAATCTCAACCAAAGTCGCTCCCGCTGCAATCTGCGTAAATCCTGCATATTCACCGGCAGATGCCACACAGAGTATACTTGCCAGAAACCCCTGAAAAGCATTTAAGCCCGCATTTCTTGCCGCTATGCCCAGGGAAAAAGACACTGCCAGGTAACCCAAACCGATGGGAATGCCTCCCTTCATGCCTTCTATGAAAACCTCTTTGCTTTTTGCCATTGTATATGTAAACTGCTTTTGCGTATTGTTCTTGGCCATATTCCGCCACCTCTTTCGTCTGATTTTTACATCATACAACTTTTTCCCGGCGAAGTAAAGCGCAAAAAAGGAGACACGGCCAAAAACCGGTCTCCTGTCTGATTTCACAACATTCTTATAAATTCTCCTGGGAATATCTGGCCAGGAACTGTCTGGTACGCTCCTCCTTGGGATGGTCGATCACCTCATGAGGATCTCCCTGCTCCACGATCACGCCGTTGTCCATAAAGATGATCTGGTCTGCCACATCTCGGGCAAAAGCCATCTCATGGGTTACAATGATCATGGTGGTCTTCTGGTCTGCCAGACCGCGGATCACCTTGAGCACTTCTCCGGTAAGTTCAGGATCCAGAGCTGAGGTGGGTTCGTCAAAGCACAAAATGTCAGGCTTTAAGGCCAGTGCTCTGGCGATGGCCACACGCTGCTGCTGACCGCCGGAAAGCTGGTGAGGATAATGGTTCTGACGCTGGGACAGGCCCATCTGATCCAGAAGCTCCTTTCCATGCTGTTCAATCTCTGCGAATATCTCTTTCTTGTGCTGCTTAAAATCAGGTCTCTCCTGAGCCAAAAGTTTTTCCGCCAAAGTCACATTTTCCAATGCGGTGTACTGAGGGAACAGGTTAAAGGACTGGAACACCATTCCAAAGTGCAGTCTCTTCTTGCGCAGATTCTTTTCCCAATCATCCACAGAAGCAGAAGCATCGAATAGAGTCTTGTCTTTTACGGTAATACTTCCTCCATCCGGTTTCTCCAGGAAATTCAGACAGCGGAGCAATGTAGTCTTGCCGGAACCTGAGGAACCGATAATAGCCAAGGCGTTGCCTTCCTCCAGGGAAAAGCTCACATCCTTAAGTACACTTACGCTGCCGAAATGCTTTTCAATATTTTTTACTTCCAAAATTGCCATGGCAGCTCTCCTTATCTGAAATAATCCAGCTTGCGCTCGATGTAGTTAAACAACAGTGTCAAAATACCTACAAACAGCAGATAGAACACGCCGGTGTAGAATAAAGGCCAGGTAAGTCCGTCAGACTTCATGAACGAATATCCTGCAAAAGTCAGCTCGTAAGCTGCGATAATACGTGCCAGAGAGGTATCCTTTACCAATGTGATAATTTCATTAGACATGGGCGGCACTACTCTCTTGATCATCTGCAGCAGTGTAACCTTAAAGAAAATCTGTTTCTTGGTCATGCCCAGCACCTGACCGGCTTCTCTCTGACCGGCAGGTACGCTCTCGATACCTCCACGGAAAATAACCGAGAAATAGCAGGCATAGTTGAAGGAAAATGCTACCACAGTGGCCAGCAGCCGGCCGGCCTCATCACCGCTCCAGATATTGTGGCCCAGCCACAGACCGGGGCCATAAAAAATAATGATCAGCTGAAGCATCAGAGGCGTACCCCGGACGATCCAGACAATAATCTGCATCAGCCCCTTTAAGGGTTTCCATTTGCTCATGGACGCGAAAGCAAACACCAGGCCTAAGGGCAGTGATACCACCAATGTCCATAAAAATATTTGAAATGTAGTCCACAGCCCGCCAAGCAGTGATTGTGTGACAGTCCAAAACATCTTCTTTCTCCTTTAAAAACGAAAAGGGCTATCGCCAGCCCTTTTCAGCTATTATCTGAATCTTTCTTTTTCAGGTCTTTTGTTTTATTTCCTGCGCAGACACTATTTCGCGGGAACTACCACTACCTGAGCATTGTTGCAGTAAGGATTGGAACACTCCATGGCAGCCTTAACTTCGTTGGTCAGGGTCATGCCGTTCCAAACCACGTCGATATTCTTGGAATCCAGTTCCATGATCTTGCTGTCCCAGTCGATCTCTACGAACTTGATCTCTACACCCAGCTTCTCAGCAACGATGCGTGCCATGTCAGCGTCAAAGCCAATCCATTCACCATTGTCATCTTTGTAATCCATGGGAGCGAAATCGGTGATACCAACGATCAGTGTACCCTTATCCTGGATGTATGCAACGTCGCTGTCCTGCGCTGCTGCAAACTCAGTTGCAGGCTGGTCTACCAGAGATTCCTGAACGCCGTAGATGGTTGCGACTTCTTTCATGTTGCCGCTTGCATATTCTTCTGCAAAAACTACGTTAATGTAAGAAGCAAGGTCAGAACCCTTTCTGCAGCCAACGCCGTATTCTTCGGTGGTCAGCTTGTCAGTGTACTTTAAGTCGGGATAGCTGGTTCCCTCACCGATCATAGCGCCTGCCATCAGCAAATCGATGATTGCGGCGTCAGATGTACCGGAAGCCACTTCCATCAGAGCGTCAGCCTGGGATGCAACGGAATTCACAGCAAAACCTTTTTCCTTTGCTACGGCCTCACCTGCGGAACCTGCCTCTACTGCATAGGTCATTTCCTTGTCTTTGCCTGCACAACCGGTCAGGGCCATTCCCAGCACCATAGTCAGGGTCAGTAAAATTGCGATTGTTTTTTTCATAATATCCTCTTTCTGCGCGGCTTTGTATTGGTAATTCTTTTTTCTTTTGAATCCTCCGAAAACAGACTCTACCGCACGAAGTCTGTCTTCTGTATTGTCCTCACGAACAAGTCTTTAGTATTCTACCACACTGCTCCGCTAAAGTAAAGAGGTATTTTCCCTTTTTTTAATTTGTTAAAATAATATACAAAATTACATTTTTTCGGAATACCCATCCTCATTTCGATAAAATAGTGGTATAATAACCTTGCATCAAAAGGCCATTCATTACAAGTAAGGAGAATTTTACCATGACAATTTCCCAAAACATCCAATACATCGGCGTACACGACCAAAACATCGACCTTTTCGAAGGGCAATACTCCGTTCCGGAAGGTATTACCTACAACTCTTATGTAATCCTGGATGAAAAAATTGCGGTTATGGATACTGCGGACAAGCATTTTACTGACCAGTGGCTGGATCAGCTGTCACAGGTACTTGGTGACCGCACCCCTGATTATCTGGTGATCCAGCACATGGAGCCCGACCACAGCTGCGGCATTACTGCCCTTTTAGAGAAATATCCCGAGACTATCATCGTCTCCTCCCAGTTTGCCTTTAATATTATGAAAAATACCCTCGGCACTGATTTTGCCCAGCGCAGACTCGTGGTGGGAGAAAACTCCACTCTGGAGCTTGGCAAACATACACTGACTTTTGTAACTGCTCCCATGGTCCATTGGCCCGAGGTCATCATGACCTATGACAGCCTGGAAAAGACCTTGTTCTCCGCAGATGCTTTCGGCACTTTCGGCATGCCTGACACCCTGGAAGACTGGACCCCTGAAGCCCGCCGCTACTATATCGGCATTGTGGGTAAATACGGTGCCCAGGTGCAGGCTCTGTTAAAAAAAGCTGCTGCCCTGGATATTCAGCGCATCTGCGCCCTGCACGGTCCCATACTGACCGGAGATCCGACCCCTTACATTCATCTGTATGACACCTGGTCCTCCTATGGAACCGAAAGCGAGGGCATCCTGATCGCCTATACCTCCATCTACGGCAGCACCAAAGCCGCTGTGGAACTTCTGGCGGAACAACTTAGATCAGCAGGATGCAATGTGGAAGTCCGCGATCTGGCCCGCTGTGATATGACCGAGGCTGTGGCACAGGCTTTCCGCTTCGGCAAAGTAGTGCTGGCTACCACTACCTACAATGCTGACATTTTCCCTTTCATGAAGGAATTTATCCACCACCTTACCGAGCGCAATTTCTCCAACCGTACAGTAGCCCTGATCGAAAACGGTACCTGGGCTCCCGCGGCCGCCAGGGTCATGACAAAGATGCTGGCAGATTGCAAGAACCTGACCTACACCACAGCTTCCGTAAAACTGCCCGGTGCTCTGAATGATACCGCTAAAGCACAGATTGCTGCATTGGCTCAGGAACTGTGCGCAGCCGGCGCTTCCGCAGAATAATCCCGAATAACTACTGCTTCTGACCATATACGGAATAGAACAGGAGGCTAACCAACAATTGGTTAGCCTCCTGCTTTATTGTGAGCATTATTTGCAGCTATTATTTATTTTTTGCAGCATCTCTCTGCTTCAGCACAGCCACTCTGCAGGCTCTGGCGTAAGCCTCAGCCAGGTACTCGTCGGTACTCATCTTGGCATACTTGTCGTTCTCATGACGTCCGGGTTTGCTGCCGGTGGTCAGTTCGAAGGTCAGAATATCATTAAAACCGCACTTGTTCAATCTATGTACGATGTCCTCCCAGTCAGCAATGCCGTCAAAAGGCAGCAGATGCAGATCGTCAATCCAAGTGATCTCGCCATCGTAATCCTTGATGCCCAGGTTGTCGTTGATATGGGTAGCGATCAGTTTGTCGCCGAATTTTGCCAACAGATCCTCGGATCTGTTGTAGCACATCTCATGACCGGTATCCCAGCAGAAGCCCACATTGTCATACTCCTTAAAAGCTTCCATCAACGCTTCCAGATACTCCTGGCCCTCAGTGTTCTCAATAGCAACTTTTACGCCCAGTTCCTTAGCCGCTTCCACTACTTCTCTGTAATTCTCAATACCGCACTCAGTAGGATCATGATCTTCAAAACCGATGAAGGGATGGCAGACCATGATAGGCACATTGACCTTAGCACAATCCTTCAAACAAGCGATCAGTTCATCAATGGCTTCCTGTGCTTCCTCTCGGGACTTCCACATCTTAGCAGCGTTCATAAAGGGCGCATGCACGGACTGATAGATCATGCCTTCCTCGTCAGCCACCTTTCTGTACTCGCCCAGATCCTCATTCCATGACCAGCCAGAGAAAAACCCCTCAAAACCCAGCTTCTTAAAATATCTGATCTGCTCTACTGCGGTCATCCCAAAACCGCCTAATCCCAAACATAATTTAGTCTTGTTCATTTTACGTTCATCCTTTCTGTAAGGTATATGATAAAAATATTATACTGCAAGACAAAAGAAAAAACTATCTTTTTCGACAATTTACGCTGTCAATATTTACGCTGTCAGGTAAATCAGACAAATTGCAGCTCCAGGGTTGCAATCTGGCAGGGCTCCAATGCCAAAGTCACTGCATTACCCTTAATCTTAACTTCTCCGCTCACATTTTCCTCTGCTTCCCCTTCGGTGATCTTAGCTGCCGTCAGCGGTCTGCCCATCAAATCTGTAAGCTGCGCTGCCGCAACTTTGCGCTTCACATCCACGGTACAGCTTCCGCCCTCCTTATCGGCAAAGAGGCGCACCAACATGCCCTGTTCCTGCTCCTGAACAGTAGAGAGTACAGCTCCTTTCACCTCTAGGAAGCTTCCCTCTGCAGGCGCTGCTCCGTGAGCCCAGGCGCCGAATACATTCAGGGGAATCTGCCAGGCCAACGCATCATTGTGCAGGGTCAGATCACTGACTTCCTTGGGGTATACCGCCAGGGCGCAGCGGGTACTGTAGGTGCCGATCATGCGGCTGTCCTCTGTATGCCAGCGCACAAAATCAGGAGCACCGCCCTCCGGACGGTTGGGCAAGCCTGTGCTATACACTTTTGCGGTACTGCGCAGAATAGTCAGTGCCATGCGGGTACCCTCTTCCATCGAAGCTGCCTCGCACTCTCTCACGCCGCCGCTGAATACTGCGAGTACCTGCCGGCCCTTGATTCCGACCAGATTACGCAGGGACCTTGTGCGCACGCGCATGGGATCCTGTGTCTCTGCAAACACCGGTCTGCGGGGCAGATCAAAGGCCGAGTCGCCAAAGCATTCCGTACACTTATCAGTGGTAGTCACTACCATACGCAGGCGGTGTCCCACCGCCGCATTTTCTACTGTAAAATCAAACTCCGGCTTATTGCTGCCGTCAGCAATGGTTACAGTCACCTGCATTTTGACATCGCCATCCCCACGCTGCAGGGCAAACGTCTGCTTCAATACCTGCAGGCCATTCTCACATGCCAAAACTGCCTCTCCAACTGCCGGCATCACCCGGCAGTCGCCGCCGGGCATAAAGGTATAGCTGTCTCCCAGGTCAGTCTCCTCTTCAAAATGTACCTTGTAGAGCACCGCTCCTGCCTCGGTAAATACCAGCGTGTCACCGTCCATATGCACGGACAGGGCTGCCGCTTCCATCTGAGGAACAACAGTCGCAGTCGCGTCAGCCGCAGCTGCTCCACCCGCCTCAGCCGTCAGATAATATGCCCTGTATCCGCAGGCAGGGATGTTTTCTGCATCAAATTCGTATTCGACTCCTATGTACCAATCGTGCTCGTCCATGTTGGCCAGAGGCACACGGGTGTTATCCTTTAATACTTCCTCATATTCGTTCAATTTCATGGATTCAATGTCTCGGCGCTTGCGGAAGGTCTCCTTGATCACCGCACCGGGCACCGCTGTTCCATCGGCTGTCACCAGCTTCATGCCCGGGGTATAGCAGGGAATCCAGGTCTTGCCCTTTACACGCTGGGAGCGTGCAAAAGGCAGGGGATTATAAACCACCAGGGCTGCTGCACTGTCCGCCATAGGCGCAATCTGCTCTCCCAGGCGCTGCTGCAGAATCTTTTCTGCCTCTCTGGACATCTGGTTTGCCTGGTCCAAACGATTGGCCACATCCCGGTTGGTCTGGTCTGTATTGCACATGCAGATGGAGTCATGAGCCTGACAGGCTGCCAGCAGGCGCCATGCCTGACCGCAGTAATTATCAGTCTCCACATCATTAAAATCATCGGTCACAGGGCAAAATACCGCCAGCGGTCCGCAGAGATACTGAAGACGGTTCTCCGCCTCACGCAGCAGATCTTTTAAGTCCATGCGTGTGCTCAAAGTATTGGCCAGGGGGAAGATCAAATCGGGATCTCCGCGCTGCTCGCCACATACCGGCACCAGCAGATCGGGATTCTGCTTTACCTCTTCTTCCAGCAGATCAAAGAATTCGTCCATGGTTCCCAGACGCAGATCGTACTCCGGGTAATCCTCCTGCAGACGCTTCACATACTCCGGCAGTTCCCGGATGGGCTCCATATGATCGATGCCCACAATGCCGAAACGCACCTTGCTGTTCCAATGCTGCTCCTGACGCTGCATCAGCGTTTCAAAATGCGCCTTGCAGGTTTCATAGTCCAAGGTCTCCTTGTCAAAGCTCTTCCAGATATCCTTAACCGTAAGCTTCAGCGCTTCACTATAAGAAGCATTTAAAGCCGGAAGCTTGGTATCATCCGCTCCGTTCCACTCCAAAAGCTTGGGCTCAGATCCCGGCGTGCCATCCCATACACCTCTGGTAAACATAGCTCTGTCAAATCCGAAAAGCTTGTAAATCTGGGGCATCTGACTGGCCTGACCGAAAGTATCGGGAGTATAGGCAGTCTTGATACCGCCGCCAAAACGCTGGCACAGAGCCTGGCCCAGCTGCAGATTGCGCACCAACCCCTCCCCGCAGGGAATGGCAGTGTCAGGCACCGTATACCAGGGACCGGGAACGATCTTGCCCTCTTTCACTCTTTTCTTCAACAATTCCTCATGCTCCGGATTAATCTCCAGATAATCCTCCAACATAATGGTCTGACCGTCCAGCAGAAAACTGTAACCCTCTTTCTCTGTCAGATGCAGCACCTTGTTTATCAAACGCACCAGACGCATCTGCGTGCGCCTGTAGCTTAAATACCATTCTCTGTCCCAGTGGCTGCTGGGCACCAAAATAACTGTTTTCTTCTCCATAGGCTTATCCTCCTATTCGGTATGCTTACAAAGATTTTATCATCATCACGCTCGCACTACAACCTAATTTTGCCAACTTCCCACCATATTGACTTCCCTATCACTATGCACTACAATTAAATTATCAAATAGTGATAAGGAGGATATGTTATGAAAAAATACTTCATATTGTTACTGCTTACTTCTGTTCTCCTCACTGCATGTGCAGTATCCAAGGACAATGAGCCTATGGCAGGTAAAGGAGGCTCCACTGTGGAAACTACAGAGGAAACTGCTAAAGAATCTACACAGCCAGCCACGGTAGATACCGCGGAGAGTACTACTGAACAGACCACTGAGAGCACTCAGGATGCCACCGAAGAGACTACAGAATCCACCTTGGAATCTACAGACGAGCCTATGGTAATCGCTCCCCTTCCCACCACCATCGACCTGACGCAGCTGGAGGACTGTACTCTTTCCATCTCCCTGAAAGAAGACGGCGCTTACGTGGACGATACCGGTGTGATGCGCATGGATGTGACAGTGTACGCCTACGATTTGTATGATATGGCAGACATCGCTGCCCTGAAGGAAGGCGATACGCTTGTATTTCGCGGTGAGGACCTGATCATCACCTCCATAGAAAGGACCGACGACGGCGCTGTAATTCTTAACGGTGGCCTGGATGTGGGCGGTTATGAGCTTCGCCATGACGACGACGGTGTTTTCTATGAAATCGGCTACAGCGATGCCAAATACTACTACGAGCTGGGTGAGACCACTCTTCGCGTCTCAGGAGACTTTCTTTTCATCGACAGCTCTGACCTGGATGCCGGCGAAATCACCTACTATCCCGGAGATTTCTTGCTGGAAGAGCCTCCGTTCTACTTCCACTTTGTACCCGGCGACACCACAATCGTGATACAGGACGGCGGCATTATTGAGATGCACCGTATTTATATGCCTTAAACACAAACGGCCGCTTGTATCAAGCACAGCGGCTGTTTTTTACTTGAAATTTTTCATCTCAAAGGTTTACTTTATCGCCAAAATATATTAGAATGATGCTGAATCATTTTATTTCACAAAAAGGAGACGTAAACATGAATATTTCTTCATTACAGAAGGCTAGATATGAGTATACACCCAAGCTTCCCGGAATGCTGAGAAACGGCATTGCCGAGATCAGCGTTAACGAAGGTGCTGAGACTCAGAGCGTAGCTGACCAGGAAAAAATCAAAGCACTTTTCCCCAATACTTACGGCAAAAAGGAAATCACTTTCCAGAAGGGCCAGAACACTTCCGAAGCTAAGAAGCAGATCGTAGGTGTTATTCTTTCCGGCGGACAGGCTCCCGGCGGTCACAATGTTATCTGTGGTCTGTACGATGCTTTAAAGGCAACCAACCCTGAGAACGAGCTGTACGGCTTCAAGGGCGGCCCCAGCGGTCTGATCGAAGATGATTACCTGATCTTTACTGACGAGTACATCAATCAGTACAGAAATACCGGTGGTTTCGATATCATCGGTTCCGGCAGAACCAAACTGGAGACCAACGAGCAGTTCGCTATCGTTGCTGAGGTTTGCAAGAAGCACGGTATCACCGCAGTTGTTATCATCGGCGGTGACGACTCCAACACCAACGCTGCAGTTCTGGCTGAGTACTTCGCAGCTCACAACACCGGCGTTCAGGTAATCGGATGTCCTAAGACCATCGACGGCGACTTAAAGAACGAAGATATCGAGTGCTCTTTCGGTTTCGATACCGCTACCAAGACCTACAGCGAGATCATCGGTAACATCGAGAGAGATGCTAACTCCGCAAAGAAGTACTGGCACTTTGTAAAGGTTATGGGCCGTTCCGCATCCCACGTTGCTCTGGAGTGTGCTCTTGAGACCCAGCCCAACATCTGCCTGATCTCTGAGGAAGTTGCAGCTAAGAAGATGTCCCTTTCCCAGATCGCAGATTACATTGCTGACTCCGTAGAGAAGAGAGCCGCTAACGGCATGAACTTCGGTGTTGCAATCATTCCTGAAGGCGTTGTAGAATTCGTTCCCGAGTTCTCCGTACTGATCCACGAGATTAACGAGCTGTTAGCAGGCAGCAAAGCTGACGCTTTCAACGCACTTCCCACTTGGGCTGAGAAGTACGCATTCATCGAGAACGGTCTGACCAAGGAGTCCATGGAAGTATTCGCAATCCTTCCTCAGGCTATCCAGCAGCAGCTGTTCTTAGAGAGAGACCCTCATGGCAACGTACAGGTATCCCTGATCGAGTCCGAGAAGCTGTTCTCCGCTCTGGTAAAAGACAAACTGGCTGAAAGAAAAGCAGCCGGCACATACAAGGGCAAGTTCGGCGCTCTGCACCACTTCTTAGGTTACGAAGGAAGATGTGCATTCCCCTCCAACTTTGACTCTGACTACTGCTACTCCTTAGGTTACAACGCATTCATGCTGATCCAGTATGGTTACAACGGATATCTGTCCAAGATCTCCAACCTTTCCCAGCCCGCAAGCGAGTGGGTTGCAGGCGGTATGCCCATCACCAAGATGATGAACGTTGAGAGAAGACACGGCGAAGACAAGCCTGTTATCAGAAAGGCTCTGGTAGAGTTGGAAGGCGCTCCCTTCAAATTCTTCGAGGCTCATCGTGATCAGTGGGCAGTTGAAACCTGCTTCGTATATCCCGGCGCTATCCAGTATTACGGACCTGCTGAAGTTTGCGATATCACCACCAAGACCCTGGCTCTTGAGCAGGCAAAATAAAAAACACACATGATTCTTACAAAAGAATGATGTACGAATAAGATGAAATGATAATCCCTCAGGGAAAGTGCTAAGCACTGATCTCTGAGGGATTTTTCACTACGCTCGGCATTCAACGCAAGCGTCCTTAATATCTACGCAATGTGCTTTACATTTCCTCTGCTGTCATTTGGTCATAACTTACCAACACCACATTCCCCATCTCTGTTGCCTTATCCACACAACCTTTCGTAAATCCGGTCTTTGCAAACAAATAGTAATACTTATTGGGATAATGGAAGATTTCACTCTTTTCAATCAATCCTTCCAATATACCCAAATCCACTTTTTCATTAGTCCACTTACACTCACCGAACAAAGCGGTCTTTTTGTCAGCAGTACCACAAATGTCAATTTCCACCTGTTGTTTGGTTTTGGGATTTGTCCCCCACCATCTTCCAATATCCGTAAAATCAACTACACACTTTCCCTTTAATAGAAGCGACCATAAATATTGCTTGCAGATATCCTCAAACACTCTGCCCATATAATCGGATAAATGAGGTTCGATACGATTATATGCCAATTCTGTCGCTCCACGGGAAATTGCAGAAGCATTTTCCGGAACAAAACGATACCAAAAGCGGAACATATTATCCTCAAGAGAATAAATCGTTTTACGTGCAGAATCTTCACCGTAGGGTGTCTCTTTTTTTACAATCCCAAGTGAAACAAGATTCTTCATATAAGTAGCACATACGCTGGTATCTTCCCCCATCTTAGTTGCTATTTCAGACATTTTGGAATATCCGGCAGCAATTGCAGTAATAATCGCATTATAAATAGCAGGCTCTCGCACCTCCTGTTTCAACAAGTTCTGTGGTTCTTCATAAATAGCAGATGACGGATTGAGGAAAATATTTTTAATATTATCCTCTATGGACAGATTATCATTGATCTGCAGTAAATATTGCGGAGTACCTCCTACGATACCATATACATAGACTTTTTCTTCCCTTGATAATCTCGAAAAATATTTACAAACATCCTCAAACTCAAATGGTTGCACCTTAAATTGTGCTGTTCTGCGCCCATATAAGGGTGCTTTGTAAGATAACACCTGATCTTCCATATAAGACACGGAAGATCCACACAGAATCAGAAACAATTTTGAATTGTCTTTATATCTGTCAAGCAAAAGCTGGAAGGTAGACGCAAGGCTTTTTGATGCCCTTGCCACATAAGGATACTCATCAATTACCAATACGATCCGCTGATCTTCTGCGAGTTTAAATACATATTCCAATGCCGCCTGAAAAGATGTAAAAGAGGAAGCTAAGGGTTTATCAGCTATAAACTCCCAAATACATTTACTGAAATTTTCCAGATTCTGTTTTTCATTGGTTTCCACACCAGTAAAACAGATAGCTGGTTTATCTGCTACAAACTCATTGATAATAGCTGTCTTTCCCACACGTCTGCGTCCATATATTACCGCAAATTCGAATTTTTCTGAAGCATATAGTTTGTTCAGTGTCGCAAGTTCTTTTTCTCTACCTATAAACATGTGAACCTCCTTCCAATTTGCCAAAATGTAATCTCACAAATCATCTTATAATATTTTGCATTTTAGTAAAACACAATTAAGTAAAACATGTTTTAGTAAATCATGTTTTACTTAATTATAATTTACCGGATCACATTCGTCAATACACAAAATAGTGAGTTACAATTTTCCAAATCATAACCCACTATTCCTCAAAACGATCACACTACATAATACTGCGCCTGAGCATTCCACAACTCACAATACTTTCCATTATCCTCCGCCAGCAAGTCCTCATGGGTTCCCTGCTGAATGATCCTTCCCTCATGGAAGACGGCAATCTTGTCGCAGAAGCGGCAGGAAGCCAAGCGATGGCTGATGTAAATCGCGGTCTTGTCTCCCGCAATTTCGTTGAATTTGCTGTACACCTCGTACTCCGAAACCGGATCCAGCGCTGCAGTAGGCTCGTCCAAAATAATGAACGGTGCATCCTTATAAAGCGCCCGGGCAAGGGCAATCTTCTGGGCCTCTCCGCCCGAAATCTCCACGCCGTCTTTATCAAAGCTCTTATAGAGGCAGGTATCAAGCCCCTTGGGCAGAGCCTCCAGGAACTTGTCCAGGCCGACTTTTTTCAGGCAAGCGGTAACTTTCTCCCCGTCAAAGACCTTGGAAGCAGCCACATTTTGTCCCAATGAAAAACCAAACATTGCAAAATCCTGGAAAGTCACCGAGAAAATGGACATATATTCATCATAATCATACTTTTGTATATTCACGCCGTTTAACAGGATTTCGCCCTCTGTAGGATCATATAGGCGGCACATCAGCTTAATAAAAGTAGTCTTTCCGGAACCGTTCATACCCACCACAGCCAGTTTCTCACCGATTTTAAACTTCATGTTGATATTGCGGAGGGCATAAGTATCTGTGCCGGGATATTTGAAGGACACGTTCCGGAATTCCACATAATACTCCACATCATCACGCTTTTCGACGGTCAGGGATCCCTTGTACATATCGTTGGGGATGTCGAAGTAGGAGAAGTAGCGCTTTAGGTAATGGTTGTTGTTTAAAGCTATCTGTACAACTCTGGCTAGTTCCGATACCGCCGTCAAAAGCAGCATAATGCAGGACACATATTGTGCAATGGAACCGATGGATACCGCTCCGGCAATAGCCCCTACAATCAACACAAGATATGTGGCATATTTCAAGGCATGGTTCAATACCACATTCGGAAAACTCAGCAGAATTTTTTGCTTTGCCAGCTTCAATCCTTTCTGATTCATTTCCCCTTCTGTCTCTCCAATCAATCCCGTGATACTATCCGTCATATGGTACAACCGAATATCTTTCGATGCAGAATAATCCAATATGTAATCTTCGTATTTCTTGCAAAAGATATTGATATGTACTGCATCCGCATAATAAGCCTCTGTCAATATCTGCCCTCTTTGGGTGGTAAGAATACTTACAATGATTGTGATGGCAAGCATAATCACCAGTCCCAGTTTTAACGCAAGCGGCACAGATGGTAATACAAAAAAGGATATGGTCATCGATATGGAGCAAACAATTTGCGTAATATTTTTGCAGCACTCCTCTACACTATAATATGTCCACCAACTATTATACCCTGTCTGGGATTCCATCCGAATCCTGGATCTCAAAAGTGCAACTTCCTGGCTTTCTGTAGATTCGTAGGCCATGCTCATCGCCTTTTGGGAATACTGCCACTCTTCCTGTCTGTAGATAGCCCCATAACATTTATCTCTGAGGGATGAGATGTAGGTTTCCACTACTTTAAAGACAAACACCATTCCAACTGCCAAAGCCGCATAAATGATAATGGTGCGTAACTCAGCGCCCAGATACAGTCCGTCTACCAATTTTGCCGAGAAATAGATCGGCACATAAGGAGTTCCTGCAGATAAGACCGCTCCCACAGTCCAGCACAGGGCAAAAGTCCTGTCCCAGTTGAAAATCATCTTGAGAGCCCGGAAATAAATACGAAAATGTTCCGTTAACCTCATACGCCTTCTCCTTTCTCATAATCTTCACGGTACCAGCAGCTCTGTATTTCAAAAAGCTCACTGTACTTCCCCCCCAGCTTCACCAATTGCTCATGAGTACCTGTTTCTACAATCTCACCATTTTCCAAATATAAAATGCGGTCACAAAACCGGGTAGATGCCAACCTGTGAGAGATGAACAGGGCAGTCTTTTTCGCTGACATTGCATGATATTCCTGATAAATCCTGTTCTCTGCAAGGGGATCCAGTGCAGCCGTAGGCTCATCCAATACCAACATTGGTGCATCCTTATACAGCGCACGGGCCAACATCAGCTTCTGTGCCTCGCCTCCGGAAAGTTCCGTTCCGCTTTCATGTAACTGCTTGTCCAATCTGGTATAAATTCCTTCCGGCAGGGAGTCCAGCTTCTCCGACAAACCGGACAGGCGCATACACTGTTCCACTTTTTTCTCATTTACTGTTTCTACGGCCGTTCCCGAAACAGTCTGGGCAAGCGAGAAAAAGCCTGTCCTGATATCCTGAAATACCACGGAAAATAAACGGTAATAATCTGTGAGACCAAACTTCTCTATGGGAATTCCATTCACGCGGATCTCACCGGAAGTGGGACGATACAAGCCACACAAAAGTTTTACCAGCGTCGTTTTTCCCGCTCCGTTTAATCCTACCAGAGCAACCTTCTCACCCGGCTTCATGGTAAATGAAATATCATGCAGCGCCTCTCTCTCCGCACCTTCATAACGAAAGCTTACATGATCAAACACAATTTCCGGAGCTTTGTTCAGATGGGATTGCACATCTATTTCCCCAATTCCGGTACCTTCCTCCAGTTCTGCAAATTCCCGCAAATCACACAATTTTAAACTGTTTGCATGGAGCTGATTCCAGCCATTCAATATATTGCCCACCCAAGTGGCAAAGGAAGAAATGGCCGCGAAATACAGTACAAACCTATCAACGGTAATCTTGCCCTGCAATGTCATGGTGATCAAAATCCAATAGGCCACCCCATCCCGCAGTAAAATCACTACAAGATCAGCAAGTTGTGATAAAAATCTTTTGTTGGCAAGCTTGGTCTCCCACTTGCTGATATCATGATGCAACCCTTTAAACAAGCTGCCGAACCACTCTGCCATTCCATAAATACGAATATCTTTTCCGGCAGAAAAATCCGCCGTCTGCTGCTGTACATACCATAATTTCGTTTCCTTATCTGTACATTTTTCCCGGTTATTATACTCATATTTATGGTAAGCTCGTACACACGCCCAGTTTACCAATGGTGCAATTGTCAAAATAGGCAACAGCCAGGGACTTACCACAGAAATCACAGAACCAAACAACAGATAGCATAATAAACTTTTCACCAGTTCCGCTGATTGCTTGGGCATGTCACACACAGGCCACACGCCTCCCCACTGCTGGGTGGCTCTCAGCGCCCTGTGAAAAAGATCTCGGGTCTTTTTATCTTCATATTGCTGATAATGTATGCTCATAGCCTTCCTGCACAAGCGCATGATAATTGCTGTTCTGAAAGTCTGCTGCAATCCGTCCAGCATCAACTTACTTCCCGACTCAAACGCTCCACCAATCAGCATTAACAGCATCAAAATACCGATATGCAGTGCGATTTCACTTAAAGAATTATTCCCCGATACCTCTTTCACCACCAATGACGGCAAGTAAATAGCAGCATAACTCATGCCTACTCCTACCGGTATACTAAGTGCATGAATAGCAAATACCCAAGGGGAATATTTCAACTGTTTTCCCATAATCCAAAGAGCATTGCTTCCCACAGATGCATAGGGCTTTTTCTTTTCCATAAACAATCAACTCCTTTCATCAAAGAGTATACTACACCTTTATCCTCAATAAAAAATTCGTGCACCAATTGCATTTCACAGTGCACGAATTGTAGATAACTATAATCTTGCCGACACTAAGCTTTGTCGGTACTACTCTACAGCCGGCACCAGAAATTCTGAGGTGAACGCACCGTCTTCGCTGTTATACTTACACCAGCCTCCCTTCTCCTGAAGGATCGCTTCCGCTCTCCTGAGCCCAAAACCATGGATGCCCGTTTTCTTTGTAGCAAAGCGGGTACCGATTTTCTTTTGCTTTTTGCCAGCAGAATTCAGCATGGAAAAGTACAGCATTTTGCCTTTCATGCCAATGTAAATGCGGATGAAGCGGGCGTGATGATTGTCCTCTTCCATGCTGGCAGTGCCGGCAATCTCGGATGATGCCGCGGCAACATTAGAAACCGGCCCAGGACTGCAACAATTTACCGGAAGCGTGGCAGTATCCGGAATACTGCAGCAAGCCTCAATGGCATTATCCAACAGATTGCCGATGACAATGCTGAGCTCCACATCGGAAATGGTCAGCTTGTCCGGTATATTGGCCTTTACGGCAACCGCAATATTTTCTGCTTTTGCCTGGGCAATCTTAGCTGACAAAATGGCATCCAGGGACACATTGCCGGTTTTCAGTAGGGTGTCTACTGTGGTCAGTTTTTCATCCAACTCATTGATGTATGCCAGGGCACACTCCACATCACCTGTCTTTAATTGACCTTTTAAGGTCTGCAGATGATTGTGGAAATCGTGCTTATAGCCCCGCATCTCCGTGTGTATACTGCGCACCTCGTTCAGATGCCTGGCGGATTGTTCGGTTTGATATTCTACTAATTTTAAGTACGTGCTTTTTCTCATGTAAATATTCCTTTGTTACGGCCCAATTACCGTTCCCGGCCTGCCACACACCAATCCTTTGTGTGCCCTTTTGTATGTTGCTTTCCTTGCTTACCGCCGCTAATTCCGGGCAATAAAAGCATAATTCACATCATCATACTTCCCCCGAGCCAACGGCAGCTCTGCGCCGTTTGACAGCGTCACCGACGCCCGGGATATCCTGATGATATGTTTCAAAGATACTAAGTAACTTCGATGGATCCTGAAAAAATCATCGCTCAGCCGCACCTCAAAGGCCGATATTTTCTCTTTCAGCTTATATTCCCGATCTTTTGTGACGATGGAGAGATAATGGAGCATGGACTCCACATACAAAATATCCTCCTCGTACAACTTGACCGTCTCCCCTTCTACGGAGATCAGCACCGAAGGAGGCTGCACCGCAAGTTTCTCCACCGCTTTAGAAAGCACAGTCCCCAATTTCTCCTGCTCCACAGGCTTGATCAAATAATGCAGCGCGTCCACCTCATATCCCTCTCCGAAAAACTCAAAATGAGAGGTGATGAAAATAATCTCTGTCCGCTTATTTTCTATACGGATCTTTTTGGCCAAGGCAATCCCGGAAATCTCGCCCATTTCCACATCCAAAAGCAGGATATCAAAGAATTTATCGTCCTCATAGGCAAAAAGAAATTCCTCAGCAGAAGAAAAGGTGCAAATGTCACAGGCATGCCCGAAGGTCTTGCTCCACCCCTCCGTGGCTGCCTTCAGGTGGTCTATCTGCAGTTGTTCATCATCACAAATACCAATTTTATATTTCATTTCAGGGATTACTCACTTATTCTTCATCTTTTGGGGTGCAAAATGACAAATATCACCGCTATCATTACATCTCCTACGAATTTTTCAAGCAATAATGTATACTAAATTTTAAAAGATTGCCAGGGTGACATCATATATATCTTATGAAGACCGTATAAAAACGTCGGTCCTTAGGTGCGGTATTTTCGCACCTTAGTACCGCTACGTTTTTATCCGAGCGAAAGCGTGTCTGAATAAGATATATATGATGTTCCCAGGTAATCTTTTCATTTTTTCTCTATTTCACCAATCTCTTAAACTCCGCGATCACTTCATCATAAGAATGCAGACTCATAAGCCAGAACTCCTTGCTGGTCAGGTCGATATCGCAGATCTTGGCCACATCTTCCACACTTCTGACAGGAGTTTCCTTCAGCATATAATTGTACTTCTCAAGGAACGCTTCCCCTTCCTGCTGATACTTTGCATAGAGACCCCGTGCGAACAGACCGCCGAAGGCATAAGGGAAGTTGTAGAATCCTCTGCTTGCGCTGTAATAATGGCTCTTGCACACCCACATATAAGGATGCAGGCAATCGTGATCCAGGCCGTCGCCGTATGCTTGCTTTTGCGCTTCCAGCATGATCTGACAGAGGTCATCTGCAAACATGAACTGGGTGCTGCGGTTTTCCACCACCTTGGATTCAAACAGGAATCTGGAATAAATATCGCAGATGATCTGGGTCACATCGCTGAGCTGACCTTCGATCAGAGCCAGCTTTTCCTCATCGGAGGCTGCATTCTGGATGGCATAATTGGTCACCAGATTTTCATTGAAAGTGGATGCAGTCTCTGCCACAGGCATGGAGTAATTCATGTTCAAGGGTCTGTTGTCGTAGATCATGAAATCATGATAACCGTGTCCCAGTTCGTGGGCAAGGGTCACCACGTCACTGAAGGAACCATCGTAATTGGTCAGGATACGAAACTGCTTGGCGCTTTCCACGCCTGCACAGAATGCACCGCCTACTTTGCCCTCTCCGGGGAAGAAATCAATCCACTCCTCCTCGAACGCACGGTTTGTAATTTCAGCCATGCGGGGATTGCAATTTTCAAAAATGTTCATCAAATATGCTTTGGCTTCCTCTACGGTGTAGGTCGCACTGCTCTCCGCAACCGGAGCAAACAGATCATACCAGGGCAGACCGTTCTTGTGGCCAAGGGCCTCTGCCTTGGCGCGCAGATACTGGTGGAAGTTGGGCAGATATTCTTTCATTGCCTCCAGCAGTGCTTCCAGGGTGGCGCGCTGCATCTTGGAGTTGAAAAGCACCTTGTCAAGGGGGGATGCGAATCCACGCATCTGGCACTCGCTGATATCCTGCATCTTGATACTGTTTAAGGAGAATGCCACAGAGTCCTTGATCTTATCATAACAAGCTAATTCCGCCTTGTAAGCGTCCTTTCTGATATCGGCATCCGGGCTGTAGGCCATGTTGCGGATAGCGGAAAGGGTAGTGGTCTCACCTCTGAAATCCACCTTCACAGAGGAAGTCAAGAAGCTCTGCAGATCACTCCAGGCAGAACCGCCGCTGGTGTCCATGCGGGAGATGGCCTCCTCCACTGCTTCGTGGAGCATGTGTTTGTCTGCCTTCTGAATCTCGTGCAGATAGTAGGAATATTCCTTCAGCAGCGCATCATCACCGATCACTTCGTCCAGATCCTCAATTCCTGCCATGTACTTGTCAATCATGGTGGAAGGCTTGGTCACATCGCTCATCTTTTGCATCAGCTGTCCCATGTAGGAGGCGCTGTCTGCGTTGGAAGTGTCGGTGGACTGCACCAGGGAGCAATAACCGAACAGATCGTTCAACAGCATATTAAATTCTTCTGCCAGCAGCAATGCTTTTGTAAGTGTAGTCCTGGCATCTTCTGTTCCCAGACTCTCAGCCAAAATCTGATAACGGGCGATCAGTTCGTCAACTTTCTTTAAATCCTTCTGAAATTTTTCATCGCCAAATCCTTTGTATAATACTTCAAGAGACCATTTATCGTACATTTGATTATCCTTACAGAAAATTTATCAATATTCTGCTTTTCCTTTTTTATTTTTTCGTTTCATTTATTTCTTAAATTCTTTTTTAATTCTTCTATTCTTACTTCTTGTTTCTCAGATTCCGGTTACCGTAAAAAGCTTCTTGTTTCTCACCTTTACTTCGAAGGTTGTCATAATATCATTGCAGGAAGTTCCCAGCTGCACAGTGTAATCACCGTCGTGCAGGTCGAATACCATCTTCTGATCGTAATAGCAGAATGCCTCCTCCAGTACTGTAATCACTGCATTCACCTTTTCCTGTTTCTTCAGAGAAATTCGTTTGTAAGCCTTCAGCTCCTGCACCGGTCTCACCACGTCACAGTTGCGTCCGGCAAGGTAAATCTGCACCACCTCTGCACCGTCATAATCACCGGTATTTTCAATGGAGAAGTTTACCTTTAAGGTATTGTCCTCCACATCACAACCATAATCGGATAACGCAAATCTGGTGTAGCTTAAGCCATGGCCAAAGCAATAACGGGGCTTACCGTCATTATCATTATATGCGTAACCTCTTCCGGTGGGCTTATATGCATAGAACAGGGGAAGCTGTCCTACGCTCTTGGGGAAGCTGATGGGAAGCTTGCCGCTGGGCGAACATTCTCCAAACAAGATTTCGCAAATGGCCCGGGACCCCTGCTCACCGGGATACCATGCTTCCAGCACTGCCTTGCTGTCCTCGATCCAGCCCGTCATATCAATAGGCGCACCGTTTAACAGTACCACTACCGCATTCTTGTTGGCGGCGCACATTCTGCGGATACTTTCTTCCTGATTTACTTTTACGGAAATTGCCTTTTTATCTACAATCAACGCATTGCCGTCGGCCTGAACCGCTTCTGTATAAGAAGGCAGACAAATGTTACAGCGGTCCATTCCCTCGCCTTCCACAGCAGTGGTAAAGTAAACTGCCGCATCACATTCTGCAGCGATCTCCTCAATCTGCTCATCTCCTGCACAAATTACTTCTGCATCACTGCCGAAGTATTCCCGCAGATATTGGAGAGGAGTCTGTACATCCTCTGCGGTCCACTTAAACTTATAAGGTCCTGTATAATTCTCACCAAGAGGCAGTTCATCTGCTCCCGGTCCGAACAGGGCAATCTTTTTGATCGCATGCTTTCTAAGCGGAAGAACCCCTTCATTTTTCAGCAAAATCATAGACTCTCTGGCACCCTGCAGAGACACCTGCTTGTGCTCCTCGCAACGCACAATTTCCTCCGCTTTCCCAGCATCCACATAAGGATCATCGAACAGTCCGATGCGGAATTTGGCCGTCAGAACGCGCAAAACAGCCTTGTCCAGAACCTGGTCTGTAAGCCAGCCCTCCTGATATGCGGTCATTAACTGCTTGTAGGAATCCAGAGGAAGGTTCACATCTAATCCTGCCTCCACACATTTTGCCTGGGCCTGCCACTTCTCATCAGTCAACTTATGGGCCGTGCATACGCCTTCCACTCCGAAGTAGTCGGACACCACAAAGCCCTCAAATCCCCACTCGTCCCTGAGAATGTCGGTCAAAAGCTTTTTGTTATTGGAACAGGGAATACCCTCCCAGCTGTTATAGGCTGCCATCACAGACTGTGCCCCGGCCTCCTTAAAGCACTTTTCAAAAGGCTTCAGATACACTTCGCGCATTGCACGCTCAGAGGTGTCTGAGTAGTTGGAGTCCCTTCCGCCAAAGGAATAATTATCCGCATAATGCTTGGGAGTGGCGATGACACCATTCTGCTCTAAGCCCTTACAAAGGGCCACGCCCATGTTGCAGCTAAGCAGTACATCCTCGCCAAAGGTTTCAATGGTTCTTCCCCATCTGCAGTCCCTGGTAATATTTACATTGGGCGAAAGCACCTGTCTGACACCAACAGCCGCACACTCTTTGCCAATAATATCGCCGATCTGTCCCACCAACTCATCGTCGAAGGTGGATGCCATGCCGATGGGCTGGGGGAATACGGTTGCCATTCCCCACTGGGCTCCGTGGAGACACTCCCCGTGTTCAATGGGCGGGATGTTGTGAGGCTGGGCCTCGATGCTCAATTTCACATCCCTGTTGATCCTCTCTGCAACCTCAGAGGGCCTTACCACGGCTCCTCTGGAAGCGTGGATGAAATGACCGGGATTGCGATAATTGCCATGCATGGGATTGCGCTTTTCTTCATAATCCTCCCCGACAGTATAAATCATTTCCCCTGATAACTGATACAATTTTTCTTCTACACTAAGTTCTTTTAACAGTGCTTCCGCACGTTCTTCCAGTGTCCTTTGCATTTGATTTATCTCCCTATATTATAATCTTCGACAGTGACTTTGCCGAAGTTCTGAATTTCTCCGGTACTATCACATCTTTCTCTTCCGACATAATACTGCATGTAAGTATGGAGACACGGTATCCCATTGGGCAATTTCGCAATTTCCCTTAACATACTTCTTGGAAAACTCGCAGTGAGCCACCACCGGATAGCCGTTTTTTTATCTCCAGGGCACACACTTGTGATAATAAGCCAAACCTAATTCCACCTCTGAAGGCTTCCATCCCGGAATCACTTCACGGCAATCCGCATAAAGTACCGGTTCTTCAAAGGCCTCCAGACGCTCCAGCTTGCCATCCAGATATTCTCTCAGCAATTTCTTGGTGGTATACATACGCTGAATGAGACCACCGAATCGGGTATCCATTCTTTCCAGGCCCCAATACTGATGCTCTTTCATCCACTGAGAGCTGAAGCAGTCTGCAAATTTTCGGATATCTGCTATGATCACATCCATTTTATCAATCCAGGCTTCCAAAGTCTCTCTGTCACCGGAAAGATATGCCTCTCTCATTTCAATGGACATGGTTGCCTTATTTTTCAGTACTTCACACATGGCCTGGATGGTCTCGAAAATATAGCCAAAATGAGGATTTTCTTTGCAATGCTCTAATTTAGGCGCCAGCTCTGTGAAATACTGTTTGCAGGATACGTCAATATGCTTATCGTACAGACCACACATGGGATCATCGTACAGCATAATCTTGGGCCAACTCATAATACCGTGTGCACTGTAATCTCTGCTGCCGGGTATTCTGTTAATATCCTCCATGCTCATATAATCTGCAAAATTCATGCAGAACAGGTCTTCAAAGCGCTGGTCAATCTCTCCAAAACAACCGTAGAAACGTTCCGCAAACAAAAAGGTGGAGGGAAATACCGCCATATTGGAAGCTTCCGCACCGTCATCCGGCCAGGCGGACATAGTTACATCACGGACACCCAATTCCATACATTTCTTTGCCTGGTAATCGCATGCCTGCATTGCATAATCGTTGGCCGGTACGAAGCCTGTGCACTTCCAGTTGCTTGCCAGATATCCCACAGGATTCTTCTTGGCAAACCGCATATGCTGCTCAAACAAATGGTCAAATACCCTTTTATACCAATCAGAACCATAACAGTTATAATAGTGCCAAAATTGGATCATAACACCATCCGGCACATTATCGAAAACTTCCTGGGGAATTTCAACCGTATCGGAGAAAATGCCGCCGCGATTAAAAGGTCTGATGAACATATCACCGTAAATAATGGGTTCCATATTGTACTTTTTACAAATATCCACAACCCTGCGAAGATGTTCTGCCATCAGATCCGATTTCTTTTCAAAGCCCTTATCATAAAGGCGGGCGCCCAATCCCAGATTATAGGCCTCATCCATTCCCAAATGTACCCGGCGGTAGTCATCATCCAGACATTCTGCTGCTGTGGCAAAAATATCCTCCAGAAATTCATACACCTCTTCCTTGCCAACATACAGGGCATCTGCAGTATCTCTCAGGGGGCCATAGCAGGGCCAGCGTAAAATAGACTCCATATGTGCTAAGGTAGGCAAAAAGAGCATCACTGATACGCCGAAACGTTTACCGTAAGCGATTAATTCTTTCAGTTCTTCCTTGGTAAATCTCCAGGCCTGGTGTGTCATATAAGGCTGTTTCTCCACCTGGGGCGGTATGGAAAGGTTAAAACAATTGTACCCCATCAAAGCCAGATACCGGATCAATTTCTTTGTAGTAACCATGTTGGTTCCATCAGCCAGTAAATAACTGAGACAATCAGCATTCAAAGTTTGCTTGATCTCAGTTCTTGTCCTCAGGATATAGCGGATATAACCGATTCCGCGGAAAAATTCATACAGCTTGCTGTAACCGATGACCAGACTTCCATCCTCTGCAAAATACATGTGCAAGCCGTCTGCCTGCTCAGACGCAATCACCACTCCATCGGCTCCCTCCTCCATATCCATCATAGGAAGAGTTTCCCGCACTGCATCTGCCAGTTCTTCTGTCAATTTTGACAAACATACTTTTAACATATAGTTACCTCCCAGGCTACCCGGCAGGATCATATCCTGCACTCTTTTATCCTTTGCAATTCTTTTTTGGAAAAACTTTTTTCTTGTACAATTATACTACAATTCATTTCAAATGCATACAAAAAACTCCCCAAGACCCTAAAGTCCTGAGGAGTTGTAAATCAAATTGTTAAAATTGCTCTCGTTCGCCTTTCATCCTGCGGAAATAAGAACTCATTTCATCAGCCATTCCTGACAAACGATTTAACAGTGTTGAAAAATCTTTTAGCATTTCATCGTCTGTATTATAAGGGTATACGATATCATGGTCGATTTCACTCCAACCTTCCTCGAATAATGTTCTCCCCTGAATTTCAACATAGTATCCTTTGTACTTAATGATGTAATGAAGTGAACGATATATTCCGTCTGCTATAATCTCTATTTCGTTTTTATCATATATTTTAGTATCGCCGGCTCTTTTGTATACTTTAGGTTTTTCTGCGATATAATAATGAGTTATATCTTCATCAAAATCTTCCAAACGGTTCTTAATATATAATTCCGGCTTATTTTCAAACCGGTTAGTAATGTATTGATGAAAGTGAATCCAATCCTCTCTGTATAAGAAGAAAACGCGAATCCCAATTAAATCTGTAATAAATTTGTGAAAATTCGTATGATCCAGCTTTTCAAATTTATCCGGACTTTCTTTTCTTTTACGAATAATCTTTTCTACCAAATGTCCCGCAGATTTAGTTCTGTACCTATAAGAATGGATACCTGCTTTCTCAATATCGTAAAGATACTCATCAATAAACTCTTTTCCTAACACATGCAGTGTTTCATCTATTTTTTTGTATTCTTTTACGATTAATTCTAATTCATCCCATCCGATTTTAGCTTCTTCTAAATCTTCGTTGGAAATGTTATATTGTGATAAAAATTTTTCTTTTTGCATTGCTTTCCCCAAATCTGTATCACTATATTTCAATTTGTTCTACGATATCTCTTGCAACATGAACACCACTTGCAGATGCGTGTGACAATGAATGAGTAATTCCACTACCATCTCCTATAATATACATTCCTTTATGGCATGATTCTAATTTTTCATCAACTTCAACTTCCATATTGTAGAATTTAACTTCAACGCCATACAACAAAGTATCTTCATTTGCAGTTCCGGGTGCAACTTTATCTAATGCATAGATCATTTCAATAATACCATCCAAAATTCTCTTTGGAAGTACTAAGCTTAAGTCTCCCGGCGTTGCATTTAAAGTAGGCGTAACAAAAGCCTCTTCTATTCTGCTTGGTGTGGATCGTCTTCCTCGAATCAAATCTCCAAAACGCTGTACAATAACACCGCCCCCAAGCATATTGCTAAGACGGGCAATACTTTCTCCATATCCATTAGAATCTTTAAATGGTTCTGAAAAATGTTTTGCTACTAATAAAGCAAAATTGGTATTCTCTGTCTGTCTTGCAGGATCTTCATAACTATGACCATTTACTGTAATGATACCATTTGTGTTTTCGTTTACTACAGCTCCTTTAGGATTCATACAGAATGTACGAACCTTATCACCATATTTCTCTGTACGATAAACTATCTTACTTTCATACAATTCATCTGTTAAATGAGCAAAAACAGCCGCAGGTAATTCTACTCTTACTCCGATGTCAACACGGTTCGATTTTGTGTTGATCTTCAACTCTTTGCAAACTGTTTCCATCCATTTGCTGCCACTACGGCCTACAGAAACAATGCATTTTGTACATTCATAAGTGTTATCCTTGCATTTTACCTCAAACCCACTATCCCACGCACGGACAGTTTCCACATAGGTATCAAAGAAGAAATCTACTTTATCCTTGAGATATGCATATAAGTTTTCCAATACAACGTAATTAATATCGGTTCCAAGATGACGCACTGACGCATCTAAAAGATGTAAGTCGTTTTGGATGCAAATAGTTTTAAATTTACTTCCTGCTGTAGAATACAACTTAGTACCTTCTCCACCGAAGCGCATATTGATTTCATCTACATATCGCATTAAATCCAAAGCCTGTTTTTTCCCAATATACTCATATAACGTGCCGCCAAAATCGTTGGTAATATTATATTTTCCATCCGAAAAAGCTCCTGCTCCACCGAATCCGCTCATAATAGAACAGCTTTTACATCCAATACATGTTTTTATCTTTTCTCCATCAATTGGACATTTTCTTTTATCTAATGCGTGTCCGGCCTCAAAAATTGCCACTTTTAAATGCGGCTTCTTTTGTATCAATTCATATGCTGAGAAAATCCCTCCGGGACCAGCACCAATAATAATTACATCGTATTTCATAATACACCTTCTTTCCGACCCATATTTATTCCTATTGTTCTCTAAATACAATTTCTCCGGTGGCTGCATTCATATCATCTACAATTGCCAATGATTCTAATTGATAACCTAAATTTCTAATAATTTTTCCACCTGTTTGGAATCCTTTTTCGATTGCGATTCCAATTCCTTCTACGGTTGCTCCTGCAGACTGCACAATCTGAATTAATCCTTGTAATGCACATCCATTTGCAAGGAAATCATCAATTAAAAGTATGTGATCCTCTTCACTTAAGAACTTCTTTGCAACGATTACCTGATTTTTATTTTTGTGAGTAAAGGATTCCACTTCAGCTGTATACATATCCCCTTCGAGATTAATACTTTTTGATTTTTTAGCAAAAACTACCGGAACACCAAAATGCTGTGCAACGATGCAGGCAATACCAATACCAGACGCCTCTATCGTAAGAATCTTGTTGATATTTTTCCCTGCAAAACGTTTTTTCCATTCTTTTCCCATATCATTGAATAATTCGATATCCATTTGATGATTTAAAAAACTGTCTACCTTAAGTACATTACCTTCTTTTACAATTCCCTCTTTTACGATTTTTTCTTCTAAAAAATTCATTGTCTTGTCCTCCTCTGCGAGTCACTATTCGTTAATTTTTTCAACCTCCATATTTCTCGGCAAAATTATATTTAATATGATGGATGCAACGAATACTACTGCAACTACATTTGCCGCAAAAACATTTTGAATCATTTCGGGGAAAATATGCCACAAACCAATTTCACTTGATGTTGTAAATCCGATACCTATTGACAAAGAAAGTGCAGCTATTGTTACATTTCGCTGTGTAAATCCGGCTTTTGCAATCATCTGCATACCAGATGTAAGAATTGTACCGAACATCATGATTGTGCATCCACCAAGTACTGCTTCCGGAAGCGATGCAAAGAAATTGCCAACCGGAGGTAATAAACCTGCAAGAATCATGCATGCTGCACCTGTCATAATTGTGAATCTGTTTACCACCTTTGTCATAGCAATCAAACCAACGTTCTGTGAAAATGATGTGACAGGAGGACAGCCGAATAAAGATGAAACTACAGATGAATAACCATCACATCCTAATGATCCGGAGATTTCTTTATCTGTAATTTCTCTATTTAATCCTGACGCCACCATCGCAGTTGTATCACCAATTGTTTCTGCTGCAGATACAAGATAAATAATACATACAGAGAAAATGGCTCCTAAATTAAACTTTGGAGTGTATGGCAATAATTTGGGTAATGCAATCAAACCATCTGCAAAAATAACAGACAAATCAACTTTTCCCATGCAGATTGCAACGGCATATCCCGCAATTAATCCTGTTAAAACAGAAAGCTGTTTCAGATATCCTTTTGCCAGACAATTCCATGTCAGGCATACTGCTAACGTAATAGTTCCAAGAATCAAATTTTCTGCAGAACCAAAATCTTCTACATACCCTCCGCCAAAAGATCTGGCACCTACTGTAAAAAGAGAAAATCCAATCGCTGTTACAACAGACGCTGCTACGATAGGAGAAATAATCTTTCTCCAATACTTTGCCAACAGACCTAATGTTCCTTCAAAAACACCTCCGACTAATACAGCACCAATTACGGTCGGATATCCATAATTAACAGCTATTGTACTTAGTACTGTCACAAAAGTAAAACTTACACCCATTACAATCGGGAGTTTTGCCCCCACTCTCCATACTGGATACAGCTGAATCAATGTTGCTATTCCCGCTACGAACATTGCATTCTGTAATAAAATTGCAATTTCGCTCTGTGATAACCCGCCTGCCGCTGCGATTATTGAAATTGGTGCCAGGTTAGATACAAACATAGCTAAAACATGCTGAAGTCCAAACGGAATTGCTTTTGCAACCGGCACATGTCCATCCAGTTTGTATATGTTACTTACATTACTTGTTTTGTTACTCATAATTCTCTCCCTTATTTTTCTTATGTATAAAGATCTTGAAGGTCGACCTATAAATCACGCCCTTTATTATACTTTATAAGTGTTTATTTTTCAATCAATTTGCACATTTATAGCGTATAAAATCGATCAAAAAAGGATTGAAGCAGTAACTTCAATCCCATACATTAAAACTACAATTTTTTTCTCAAAACAGTCTGTTCAAAATACTCATCAACAAAATACTGACTGGAATAAAAAACAATATTTCCCCAAATATCATAATCTATTTCTTCCATATTCAACACCGGGCTTCCGACTGGTATCTCTAACACTTCTGATACTTTTTCATCGGACAAAACAGCATGCAGCTGTGTTAAGTCCATATACGCTTCTATATAGCAACACTTTTTTAAAAAATGAAAAATTGGCAATTCAAAATCTTTGAGTGTATATTCTGCATTAATCAATCGCTTTTCAAAAACATCTTCACAATAAAGTGCAGGTTTTCCATCCGCAGTACAAACACGGCTTACTCTCATCACTTCAGTTTTTTCCGGAATCTGCAGTTTCTCTGCAATGAAGCTGTCCGCCAATTCCGTTTGTATGTGAATCTGATCAACTTTTGGCAGATAACCGTTTTGGCGAATAATGTCCAAAAACTCCACTTCAATATCCATGCGATTTTTTACTTTCATAACATGACGGTTGATAATCGTTCCAACCCCATGCATCCGGGTAATGAATCCCTCTCTTTCTAACTGTGCCAACACTTCACGCAAGTGAGTTCTGCTCACTCCAAATTGCTTTGCCAATTCTAATTCTCTTGGTAACTTATCGCATTCAGAAAATTCTCCAGTTTTCATTTCCCGTAGTAATTTCACGCGAATTAAATTTGAATAATCTCTCTTCATCTATATGTTCTACCTTTCAAAATAGGTACTTCCCCCATTTCTTTGATATTATAGCGGATTACCACAAATATATCAATGATACATTTAGATAATATAACATTTGTCACTATTATAAAATTTTTTCTCCAAACACTATATATAACAAAAAACTCCCCAAGACCATAAAATCCTGAGGAGTTGTAAATCGTTTTGAATTGTCCTGAGATATATTGGACTGAAATCCTTATCTCTTGGAGAACTGAGGTGCGCGACGAGCTGCTTTGAGACCGTATTTCTTTCTCTCTTTCATACGAGGGTCTCTGGTCAGGAAGCCAGCTTTCTTCAGAACGGGTCTGAAGTCTGCGTCTGCCTGAAGAAGTGCTCTTGCAATACCGTGTCTGATAGCACCAGCCTGACCGGTGTAACCACCGCCGCGAACGGTAACGATAACGTCAAACTTGTCAGCGTTCTCGGTAGCTACCAGGGGCTGACGAACGATAACCTTCAGGGTCTCAAGACCGAAGTACTCGTCCATGCTTCTCTTATTGATGGTAACATCGCCCTTACCGGGTACTAAATATACTCTTGCGATAGATTTTTTTCTTCTACCGGTGCCGTAATATCTTTCTGTTTTAGCCATGACTTTTTCCTCCTCTTAGTCCCTTAGAATGTCAGTACTTCAGGCTTCTGAGCTGCATGAGCGTGCTCAGGACCTGCATATACGTGAAGCTTGGTGTACATCTGTCTTCCTAAAGGTCCCTTGGGAAGCATGCCCTTAACTGCAAGCTCGATAACCTGCTCGGGCTTCTTCGCCATCTTTTCTCTTAAGGTAGTCTCTTTCATACCACCTACGTAATCAGAGTGATGATAATAAATCTTCTGATCCATCTTCTTACCGGTAACTTTGATCTTCTCAGCGTTGATAACGATCACGTTGTCACCACAATCCATATGAGGTGTGAAGATGGGCTTATTCTTACCTCTTAAAACCTTAGCAACTTCAGCTGCCAGACGGCCTAAAGTCATATCAGTAGCGTCTACTACATACCACTTTCTCTCGATGGTAGCAGGACTAGCCATAAATGTTTTCATGAACATTCCCTCCATAATTACTTTGCCAGACGTTGTCTTCCGCCTCGCGTTCTCTGTGTCCTGATCAGTCATAATCTGCAGATGTCCGGCTACATTTTAAAACCTTTCAGAACGGTTAAACAATCTATCACAAATGCTTCGTCGGGGCTTTGACTAAGCATTTAGAGACATACTCACAGTGATATATTATATGATATGACATCCTTTGTGTCAATACCTATTTCTATCTTTTTTGTAGTATTTTCCCAAACTTTTCCACAGGGGTTTCCGTCTTCGTGGTGCTTTATCCACATTGTTTTTTCAATCATTTTGCACTATATTACAGTTCCTCTGGGAATTCATATTTCATCAGCATCAATCCATGAGCCGGAGCCGTAGGGCCTGCTGCACTGCGGTTCCTGGCATCCAGGATTGACGGCATCTCTTCCGGGGCTCTTTTGCCCTGGCCTACCTCCATCAGAGTGCCGGCGATAATGCGCACCATATTATATAAGAAGCCGTTGCCGCACACCCGGATCACCAGGTCGCTTCCCTGCTCCTCCACCTCCACGCTGTAGAGGGTACGGACTGTGGAATCCACCTGGGCTCCCACCTGACAGAAGCTCTTGAAATCATGCTCGCCTACCAGATACTTTGCAGCCTGCTGCATTTTTGCCACATCAAAGGTCCGATAGGAAAACAGGGCATACAGGCGTTTCACCGGCATGGGGAATTCTCCCCTGTAGATACGGTATTCGTAAGTTTTTCGGCTGGTCACGTATCTGGGGTGCCAGTCCGATGCCACTTCCTCAGAGCGCTGGATGCGGATATCCTCCGGCAGACGCTGATTCAGGGCATAAGAGACCTTCTCGGCGGGCATACGGGCGGTGGTGTCAAAGACTGCAATATTCCCCAGGGCATGAACGCCGGAGTCGGTCCTGCTGGCGCCGATGACCTGAATATCCTCATGCAGCAAATCCGACAAACATCTATTCAATTCACTTTCGATGGTGATTCCGTTGTCCTGTATCTGCCAGCCGTGATAGTTGGTACCATCGTAAGCCACAGTCAGGCGTACGCGCTTAGTATCTGCCACAAATGCTCCTCTTTTCTTTTATACGCTTTATTTCTTACTAAATACCGTCAGCCTCTCTGTATCAGCTTTATACCGGCTTAGAACCACACGATTCTACCTATTGTGATGCTGACGATCAGATAAACGGCTATCACTGCATATGCCAGATAATCCCTCTTTCGATAGACCAGGGGCTTCATCTTGGTACGGCCGTCACCGCCTCTGTAGCATCTGGCCTCCATAGCCATAGCCAGATCGTTGGCGCGGCGGAACGCGGAAATGAACAGGGGCACCAGCAGGGGGACCATGGCCTTGGCACGGTTGATCAGGTTGCCGCTCTCAAAATCGGCACCTCTGGCGATCTGGGCCTTCATGATCTTGTCAGTCTCTTCCAATAAAATGGGAATAAAGCGCAGGGCGATGGACATCATCATGGCCACCTCATGCACCGGCACCTTGAACACCCGCAGGGGACGCATCATTTTCTCCATGCCGTCGGTCAAATTGTTGGGGGTGGTGGTCAGGGTCATGATGGAAGAACCGATGATCAAAAGCACCAGTCGGATCGCCATGGTAAGCGCCAGATTCAGACCTTCTACGGTAATGGTCAGTTTCCACAAAGAAACCAGCGGTGTGCCCGGTGTCAGGAACAAATTAAAGACTACCGTAATCAACAGCAGCATAAGAATGCTCCTCATTCCTCGCACCATAAATTTAAAAGGCACCTTGGACAGCTTGATCACCAGCGCCAGGAACAGCGCCGAGATCACATATCCCAGGTAATTTTCAAAAAAGAACAGAGAAACAATGAACAGAAGCGTACCGCCCAGCTTTACTCTGGGATCCAGCTTATGTATGATGGACTCTGCCTGATAATATTGTCCTAAAGTAATATCTCTCAGCATTTTTCCCTTTCCTTAAGCGCCTGCAGAATATCCCGCGCTGCCTCTGCGATAGTAGTAGCATCGGTACTCACAGGCAATCCCTTTTCATGAAGGGCGTTTACAATATAAGTCACCTGAGGGGCTGCCAGACCGATTTCTTCCAACTCCTTATAGTGACTGAACACTTCCTTGGGCTCATCATCGTAGAGGACGCTGCCCTTGTTCATCACTATGATGCGGTCCACATACTCAGCCACATCCTCCATGCTGTGAGATACCAGCAGAATGGTCATACCGCTCCCGGTCTGAAGTTTCTTGATCTGCTCCAAGATCTCGTCGCGACCTTTGGGATCCAGACCTGCAGTAGGCTCATCCAGGATCAGCACTTCCGGCTGCATGGCAAGTACCCCTGCGATGGCCGCACGGCGCTTCTGTCCGCCGGACAATTCAAAAGGAGACTGAAAATACAATTCCTCCGGCAGTCCCACTTGCTCCAGCGCTTCCTTGGCCCGCCTCTCTACCTCCGCTTTCTCCAGACCCAAATTTTTAGGTCCAAAGCACACGTCTGAGAAAACGTCCATCTCAAAAAGCTGGTGCTCAGGATATTGGAATACCAGACCAACCTTGCTGCGCAGCTTCTTCATATCAAAATTTTTGTCGTAAATGTCTTCCCCGTTAAAATAAATATGTCCGTCCGATGCCTTTAAGAGGCCGTTCAAATGCTGCATCAGCGTGGACTTGCCGGAACCGGTGTGGCCGATCACGCCCACAAACTGTCCATCCGGAATCTCCAGGCAAATATCATTCAATGCCTTAACAGACAGGGAAGTATCTGCTCCGTATATATAATTCACATGCTCCAGAGTAATTGACATCTGTCACCATGCCTTTCTGTTTTCATACTCAATTTGCTTTCTGCCTCATTACAGAGGGACCCTGATCTCCGCATCATTTCACGCAGTCGTCTCCTTAGGGGTTCAGGGCATCTACAAGCTCTTTTATGGTCAAAATGCCATCCGGCAGATCTATGCCGTTTTTCTTCAGTTCATGGGCCAGCAGCGTCACCTGAGGCACATCCAGGCGCAGCGCCTGCAGTTCTTCCACACGGGAGAAAATCTCCCGGGGTGTTCCTTCCATGGCAATCTTTCCCCGGTCCATCACAAAGACTTTGTTTGCATGGACAATCTCTTCCATGTAATGTGTGATCAGGATCACCGTCACACCTTCCACATCATTCAAGCCGCGTACGGCCCTGATAACTTCCTTGCGGCCGCTGGGATCCAGCATAGCCGTGGGCTCATCCAGCACAATACACTTGGGGTGCATAGCCAATACTCCTGCGATGGAAACACGCTGCTTCTGACCGCCGGAAAGCTTGTTGGGAGAATGTTTCCTGTACTGATACATTCCAACGGCCCGTAGACTTTCCTCCACACGTTCCCAAATTTCCTTGGTGGGGATGCCCATATTTTCCGGTCCAAATCCCACATCTTCCTCCACCACCTGACCAATGATCTGGTTGTCCGGATTCTGGAAGACCATGCCGGCAGTCTGGCGGATATCCCATACTTTTTCTTCATCGTTGGTGTCCATGCCGTCCACCCAGACGGTTCCCGAAGTAGGATTTAAGATGGCATTGATGTGTTTTGCAAGCGTAGACTTTCCCGAACCATTATGGCCCAAAATGGCAATAAACTGCCCTTGCTCAATATCCAGAGAAACTTTGTCCACTGCTGTGGTCATCCCCTCTATATTGCCGTCTTCGTCTCTTCGCACATATTCATAAACAACATCTTTGGCTTTAATGATCCCCATTTTTATAATTTCCTCTGACATGCGAAAATCCACCCATGGGCAGGATCTTTCGCATGTTTCTAATTTATTCAAAAGCACGTATGCCATTTACATCTCTAACGAACCTATTTTACTAGATTTAACATAAAAAGGCAAGCGAACTATGTCGCTTGCCCCTTAAATGTTTCACTCTTTGAATTAAACTAACTCAAGGATAACTTCCATTGCAGCGTCACCCTTGCGCAGGCCCTTCTTGATGATTCTGGTGTAACCACCCTTACGGTCTGCATACTTTACACCATACTCGTCGAACAGCTTTGCAACCAGATCAACTTCCTTGGTGTTTTTCTTCTTGCCTGCAGCTGCTTCAGGTACATCAACAACAGTGTTTAATACTTTCAGCATCTGACGTCTTGCATGTAATCTGGAAGGAAGGTCTTTCTTGATCTCCTTCTCAACAGTATCGAACTTGGTAACCTTCTTGCCGTCAACAACTTCTTTTACTCTCTTACCATCTTTGTCCTTTACGGGAACCTTAGCGGTAACGGTAACCATCTCGTAGTTATCCTTCTCTTTGATAGCCAGTGCGATCAGACCCTCAGCGATCTTAGCAACTTCCTTAGCCTTAGCCTCGGTGGTAACGATCTTGCCGTGGTTCAGTAATGCGGTTACCTGATTTCTTAATAATGCTTTTCTCTGGGAAGAAGTTCTTCCAAGCTTTCTGTACTTTGCCATGATAATATTTCCTTTCTCTTTTCATGGTACATCCGGCCACGCTCTTTGGACTTACTTACCGAATGCCTGTGGACTGCTTCTGCAGCCGTTTTTTTGTTCCATTTAGAGATGAACCGTACACGTACACTTTGGTTTTACCGGATACGGAAAATCCTACTTAATTAATGCTTACCGGGATGTGCCCTTTCGATCACTCTCCGACTTAAGCTTCCTCGCTGGGATTCAGCTGAAGACCCAGCTCTTTCAGTTTAGCCAATACTTCTTCTAAGGACTTGCGGCCCAGGTTACGAACCTTCATCATATCCTCGGAAGTCTTGTTGGTCAACTCTTCTACAGTGTTGATACCGGCTCTCTTCAGACAGTTGTAAGAACGAACGGACAGTTCCAGCTCGTCGATACTCATCTCAAGAACCTTTTCCTTCTCATCGTCTTCCTTCTCTACCATAACTTCTGCAGTCTTAGCATTCTCAGACAGATCGATGAAGAGGCACAGATGCTCGCTGAGTACCTTTGCAGCCAGGCTGACTGCTTCATCGGGAACCAGAGTACCATTGGTAAATACATCTAAAGTCAGCTTATCATAATCAGTGATCTGACCTACACGGGTATTCTGAACAGTTACATTAACTCTTTCAACGGGTGTGTAGATAGAATCCACTGCGATCACGCCGATGGGCAGATCGTCATGCTTATTCTTATCAGCACTTACATAGCCGCGGCCCTTGGTAATGGTCAGTTCCATGTAGAGTTTGGTATCTTTGCCGCTCAGAGTAGCAATGACTAAATCGGGATTCAGGATCTCAATATCCTGATCAGCCTGAATGTCAGAAGCTCTCACTACGCCTTCACCCTCGAACTCAATGTAAGCGGTCTTAGCTTCATTGGTCTCGCTGGTATTCTTGATGGCAAGGCTCTTGATGTTCATGATAATCTCAGTCACATCTTCCTTTACACCGGGAATAGAACTGAACTCGTGTAAAACGCCTTCAATCTTAACCTGGCTCACTGCTGCGCCGGGCAGGGAAGAAAGCATGATTCTTCTAAGAGAATTGCCCAGAGTAATGCCGTAGCCTCTCTCTAAAGGCTCTACAACGAACTTCCCGTATTTCTTGTCTTCTGAAATCTCGACAACCTCGATATTAGGTCTTTCAAAATCGAACACTACAAATACCCTCCTTTACGAACATGTTAAAGAAACTCTAAGGCACCACACACGGGTGCCTGAGTATTTCATCTTATTTGGAGTATAACTCGACGATAAGCATCTCGTCTACAGGAACATCGATCATCTCTCTGGTAGGAAGATTCTTGATGGTGCCCTTCAGACCTTCGATATCAACGTCCATCCACTCGGGTACTAATCTACCGCCGGTAACTTCAACGATATCTTTGTATCTCTGCATGGATTTTGCCTTCTCGCTGATTTCGATCACATCGCCAGCCTTGATCAGGTAGGAAGCGATATTGATTACCTTACCGTTAACGGTAACATGCTTATGACCAACAACCTGTCTTGCTTCTCTTCTGGTTCTTGCGAAGCCCATTCTGAAAACTACGCTGTCAAGTCTTCTCTCCAGCATAACCATCAGGTTTTCACCGGTCATACCTTTCATTCTATCAGCCTTCTCATAGTAATTTCTGAAAGGCTTCTCCAGTACGCCATAGATAAATTTAGCTTTCTGCTTCTCTCTCAGCTGAAGGCCGTACTCACTAACCTTCTTGCCTGCTCTTGCACTGGTTCTGTTAGACTTCTTGTCATAACCCAGGTAGGAGGGCTCAAGACCAAGAGATCTGCATCTTTTTAATACGGGTACGCGATTAACTGCCATTTTTCTAATTTCCCTTCTGTTTAAATGATGTTTACAGTACTGCTACGCAGCACTTTCTTCCAACATAGTTACTACTTATTGACTTCGAAAATCTTGCTGCTGCGCAGCACTCGCACTTCGTGCTCTTTGATTTTCTCAGGTCATCGTCGGGCAAAAACAAATGCCTGCTACGCAGTCGCTTGTTTTTGTTCCTCCTCGACTATACACGACGACGCTTGGGAGGACGGCATCCGTTGTGAGGAACGGGGGTTACGTCACGGATACTTACTACTTCCAAACCGCAAGCAGATAATGCTCTGATTGCTGCCTCACGTCCTGAACCAGGACCCTTTACAAATACATCAACAGTCTTCAGGCCATGAACCAGAGCTGCCTTTGTAGCTGTCTCGGCTGCCATCTGTGCAGCATATGGAGTAGATTTCCTTGAACCTCTAAAACCAAGACCACCAGCACTTGCCCAGCTAAGAGCATTACCTTCAGCATCTGTTAAAGTAACAATTGTGTTGTTAAAAGAAGACTGAATATGTGCCTGTCCGCGTTCAACGTTTTTCTTTACGCGCTTTTTTGTCACTTTTTTAGTTGCAACTTTTTTAGCCATTTTAAACTAACCTACTTTCTCATTTCTCGGGACATATGCATCCCATCCAATAAAGTTCTCAAGTCTTATTTCTTTTTGTTTGCTACAGTTCTCTTAGGACCCTTACGTGTTCTAGCATTGGTCTTAGTTCTCTGACCACGAACAGGAAGTCCTTTACGATGACGAATACCACGATAGCAACCGATTTCCTGGAGTCTCTTGATGTTCAGAGCGATCTCTCTTCTCAGATCACCTTCTACCATGATGCCCAGTTCTTCCATTGTTTCACTGATCTTCTTAACTTCGTCGTCGGTAATATCTCTTACTCTGGTATCAGGATTAACGCCTGCTGCTTCTAAGATCTTAGTAGCGGTAGGTCTTCCGATTCCATAGATATAAGTCATACCGATCTCAATACGTTTTTCTCTAGGTAAGTCAACACCTGCGATACGAGCCATTTACGTTTCCTCCATTTTTCTTGACATTCCCACATGTGCTCTGTGCCGTGGGATGCCTTGCATTTTGAATGCTTTGCATTGTGAATGCACTGCGTACGTTTGGTCTGTTAATTGTACGCCTATTCAGTTACTAATTGATTGGGGCTTTCACCCAATCGGACATACATCCGATTTTTCTGCTACTAAAGTCCACACTTCGCAGTATCAACAAGTAATCTCCCGTAAGCTCTATCCTATATTTATGATAAACAATGCATCCGAAGATGATCGTTTCAGCCGCTCATAACAACAGGACAAGAACCCACATCTCAACTTGTAATCAAGTCAAGCGGTGATTATCCCTGTCTCTGTTTGTGCTTCGGATTCTCACAGATTACTCTGATGCTGCCTTTTCTCTTGATGATTTTGCACTTTTCGCAAATCGGTTTTACTGATGATCTAACCTTCACGTTAAACCCTCCTTTCAAAAAAGACCGTTTCATATTATAGCATGATGATCTACAATTTGCAAGCCTTTTTCAGATTTATTTTTACAAAATTTTAATGGGTATTTTTTAATAATATACCGCATATTTTCCATTAAAAAATTCCTGCCTGTAACCATTGTCTGCCATCTGTTCACCGAGGAAGTGAAGCTTCTTCGCTGCCGTTTCTTCCAAGTTTTCTTCTGTGACGCCTCCCTGCTGCAGATATGCAAAGGCTTTTTCTTCTAATATAATAATGGGTCTGGATGCGGAGTCTGCCATGTCCAGCTTGGCAACATCTGACTCCATTCTATCCACTGAATAAGAACGCAGATCGCTCCACACGTTCATAGCAGGCGTAAGATCCAGGAAATAAGCCACGCCCGGAATGTTTCCAAATAAGATGCATTCCCGCTCATCCAGCCCGCTTTCCTGCAGATATGCGTAAAGCTCTTCCAGATGCCGGGCTTTTTCCTGATTGGTGGAAATGCCCTTCAAAACAGGAATCGCCGTTATCTCCGTATCAAAGCTGCGCCCGCCGGTGGCTTCTTCATAAACATAAGTCTTGCCGAAGAAGGCTCCCTGCCATACCAAAAACAGACATCCTACCAGCAAAATTCCCTGGAAAGGGACCGCTACGCTGCTTTTTTCACGGCAAACAAACCGGCAAAGCATGCCAAAGGCACAGGGCAGCACCCAAAACAGATTGTTGATGCTGGAATAAATCGCATTATTACTGCCCAGGGATGTAAAGAGAATCAACAGGATCACCAAAAATGCCTGCAGTTTTTCTTCCCCTGTATATTTCCTGCTGTACATCTGCCACACCGCCAACAGCATCATCATCAAGAAGACCATGATACACTGATCGTAGATGGAATTATAGGTGGCGTAATCCCGGTACAGGAACTTTTCTGTCACCAGCCACCACATCCCTGCCGGCATGGAGATGCCGGTCAAAACCCGGGCGGTTTTGATATTTTTGCGGGCAAGTGTCAGACACAGGACCAAAGCCGCTGCAAGGATCAGACCGAAACGCTTGATCCAATACATGCTGGTGTCATCCAGATAGCCTCCGATCATGCCGCTCAGCATGGAAAGGGGGGTATAATCAGTGGCCTGCTCCGTCATGCCAAAGAGATTGACGATAGCCTCCGCATAACTGCCGAAGCCGTAACGCAGGGAGATGAATCCCAGAAACACTGCCAGCGCAGCCACGTAACCCAGCACACAAAAAGCAGTGTCCTTTAAAACAAAAGAAAACTTCTTCTTATTAATAATGCCGAAATACCAGACCGCCAGGATCAGACCTGCCTGCGGCAAATTGGAAAAGCGGTTTCCCACATTTAATCCTAAAAATATACCTGCCAGCACAAGCAGATGCCCCCTGGAGGCCGTCAGACCCTGATACAGGCACAGAACACCCGCAAGCAGGAATCCGTAGGTCAGGTAGTTGTAAAGCACGGAAACGGGCGCCCAGCAAAGGCTCAGGGCAATCCATTCTCCTATGAAAGCAATCCATGCCGGTATCTTTAGTTCTTTCACACTGAAAATATAGGCGCTGACACCGATGGCGCTGACCGGCAATGTAGCGTACACATTCATCCCAAGCAAAGTATCCCCGAAAGGAAGCTGCGTAAACAAATGCCCCACTGCATTAGCCATCCAGGTGGCAAAGAACCACATGGAATCCATGTATTCCAAACCATTGTAGCGGAAATTGGCATAATTGTAACCGCCGTCCATCAGATCCACACCCATGGCCACATGGCGGAAAGGATACAGGAAAATCAGAACGACGGAAAGGATGTATAAATAATGAAATAGTTTCTTATTTCTGTTTTTATTTATTTTCATTTTGAAATTCATTTACAGACCTTCTTTGGGCAGTTCTCTTTATTGTCTGTACAGAGCACACAATCATGCACCAGAGGGCGATGACTGTTACGCTCATAATCCTAAAGGTAAAGGAACAGTGGATAGCCGTATGATTCTGGGTAAGGATCAGCCAGGCAAAAGGCAGTGCTGCTGCACCTAACAAGCACACCATGGTAACCGCCCAATTCTTATTGGACGCCTTAACCAGACACCATACAAAGGAAATCACAGCCGCCACCAGGATCACCGCAAACAGAATCCAATAGAACAAGGAATCATACTGCTGCAGCACCGCTGTAAGCGTCCGTTTGCTTCCGGAAAAAACAGACACATACCCGTCCAAAGGCTCTGTTCTGTAGATAATGGACCAAGCCGCGTTGCGGAGTGTACCGGACTGTACCGTCAACTCAGCAATTACCCATTTCATGCCCCACATACCGATATATCCCACGCCCCAGGAGACGGAAGACCAGAAAATCTCTTTCAGGCGGTTCCACCAACCGTTATTCTCATCAAGACTTCTGACCAGGTAAAAGCACAGCGGAATTCCCAATGTGGTGATTGGATAGGTGAGGAAGTCAAAATAGGCCGTCATAATTCCGAGCACCAAAAAGTACACTTCCCGCAGTTTTCTCTTCTGAATCTGCTCGTAAAAGAGAAGATCTGCAAGCAGTGCAAGCATTATGATCCCCCAGCAGGCAGTCAGTGTAAAGGAATACCACACTCCCAGAGGCTTCATAAACAGGAACGTAACCGGAATGCCCACTGCCAACAGTGGCTGTTTCTTATAAAACGCCAGGAATACTACTGCCAGGAACATCAATCCCTGAACAACCACCAGAACATTCTCCACAGTGGCCCATGACATCAACATCAGCATCGGCTTCAGCCAGATCAGATACCCATGCCAATATTTGGAATATTCCTGAAGGTACATTCCCTCTGTGCCACGTTCCATCATTGCCTCCAAAGACTCCTGCGTAAGCCAGGTGGTCTCATTGGCCAGATCATGATGGTAGACATACATGGCATGTTCCAGTACATTTTTACCCTCCACGTCCTCCAGCGCATTCTGCACCATCAGATAATCGGTAAAGCTGTCCTTTATCTCAAAAATATGTTTTCTGAGAGGTGTGGCATCTTCACCATAGATTTCCCGGGTTATGGTATGCAGAGACTCCTTCACGTGTGCTCTTGCACCATCAACCGGCAGGCTGAACGTGATCAGTAAGAGAATCACACCCACCAGGATGCCGGTAAGCATCACGATCAGGGCATTTCTAATTCTTCTTTTCATACATGATTCTCCCGACTTGAACCGTTGACGTTTCTTACTTATCTCTCCAGATGATACGTCCCTTGGTCAGATCATAAGGGGAAAGCTCCAGGGTAACCTTGTCACCAGGCAGAATACGGATAAAATTCTGGCGCAGCTTGCCGCTGATGGTGGCAAGAACACGATGGCCGTTCTCCAGTTCTACACGGAACATGGTATTGGGAAGCTTCTCAACAACAACACCTTCAATTTCAATTACATCACTCTTAGACATACATTCCTCCAATAAAGTTTTCTTTTTATAAGATCATTTACAACTATTGCTTCTCCAAATATGTTTTTATGGCATATTTGATTTCTTCATTGCGCACCAGAGCTCCGCTCTCCAGTCTCTCCAGCAGCTCCTGAGGCACTTGTGCGTTCACACACTGAATATGCTTTGTGCGTTTCTTTTTGGGCTTTGCCAGCGTTTTCAGGCAGCCATCGCACAAATATACAAAGTCGCCTTCCTCAGCTGTGATCACGTATACTTTCGCCTTGTCATGTCCTGCCTTTGAGACAGCAAATCTTCCTACCATATTGTCACTTACCTCACTAGTACAGTGTCAGGATTTCGGGCTCGCCGTCTGTGATCAGAATGGTGTTCTCATAATGAGCTGACCAGGAACCATCCTCTGTCACTACCGTCCAATCATCATCCAGCCAGTCAACATCGGCTCTGCCCATATTGATCATAGGCTCAATTGCCAGGGTCATTCCTGCATGAAGCTTAGGACCACGTCTTCGCTGGGCAAAATTGGGGATCTGGGGATCCTCATGAAGGCTTGTGCCGATACCGTGACCTACCAGATCTCTCACAATACCGTAGCCATAGGGCTGAATGAAAGCATCAATGGCATTGGAAATATCATGCAGATGATTGCCCGCCTTGGCCATTTTAATACCTTCAAAAAAGCTGGCCTTGGTAACATCGATCAGTTTCTGCGCCGCAGGGCTGATCTGTCCCACACCGTGGGTACGCGCTGCATCGGAATGATATCCTTTATAGATCAGACCCGCATCAAGACTGACAATATCACCCTCCTGCAAAATACGCTTCTTGTTTGGGATACCGTGCACCACTTCATCATTTACGGATACACAGACACTTGCCGGATAACCATTGTAATTCTTAAAATTGGGAATGCAGCCCAATTTACGGATCACGGTATCTCCTATAATATTTATGTCCATGGTAGATACACCAGGGCGGATGGCTTCTTCCATTTCCTTGTGCACGATTCCCAAAAGTCTGCAGGATTCGCGCATCAGTTCTATTTCTCTCTCTGATTTGATTGTGATAGCCATTATCCCAGAATCTCCACGATAGCCGCAAATACATCCTTCATGTCAACAGTACCGTCAATATTTTTAAGCACGCCCTTCTCATTGTAGAAGTCGATCAGAGGCTGTGTCTGTTCATGGTATACATTCAGACGGTTCAGAACGGTTTCAGGCTTGTCGTCATCACGCAGTACCAATTCCTGGCCGCATACATCGCAGATACCCTCGGTCTTGGGGGGTACATGTTCAATATGGTAAGTAGCTCCGCAAGCCAGACATGCTCTTCTGCCGGACATTCTCTTTACAATATTCTCATCAGGAACATCTACATTGATAGCATAGTCAATGGCATCACCCATTTCGGTAAGTGCGTTGTCAAGCACCTTGGCCTGGGGAATCGTTCTGGGGAAACCGTCCAGCACATAACCGTTTACACAGTCATCCTTTGCAACTCTGTCCAGAAGGATCTTAACAGTCAGTTCATCGGGAACCAGCAGACCCTGATCCATGTACTTCTTTGCTTCCATGCCAAGCTCTGTGCCGTTCTTGATATTTGCACGGAAAATATCTCCGGTGGAAATATGAGGAACACTGTATTTCTCTGCAATCATTTTAGCCTGGGTACCCTTACCGGCACCGGGTGCACCTAACATAATAATTTTCATAACATCATCCGCCTTTCGTAATATCACACTTTCAAACTATACTCATTCATCTGCGGTCTTCCCATAAAAATCCATCAAACCGCACTATACATTTTAACTATTCCTGCCCTAAAATGCAATAGATAATAATACAAAAATATCCCTAAAAACAAGAATATCCGGACGAATCAACGTCCGGATATTCTTATCCTTAACGGCAGCTCACTGCCGCTTGTTATTAATCCTCTAAGAAGCCCTTGTAGTTACGAACCAACATCTGAGATTCCAGAGACTTAACAGTTTCAAGAATTACACTTACGATAATGATAAGGCTGGTACCGCCGAAAGATACGTTAGCACCGAACACACCATTAAAGATAAAAGGAATTACGGAAACAATGATCAAGCCTACTGCACCGATAAAGATGATATAATTCAGGACATTGGTCAGATACTCGCTGGTAGCCTTACCGGGTCTGATACCGGGAATGAAGCCACCCTGCTTCTTCAGATTGTCAGCGATCATCACAGGACTAAAGCTAACGGATGTATAGAAGTAAGCAAAGAATACAATCATTACAACGTAGAAAATTAATCCAATGGAATAAATCGGCTGGTTGGGATTACACCAATTCTGGGAGCTTAATCCCTTCAAGATCTCAGACCATACGCCGGTTCCGTTATAACCAACGAAAGTGCTGATGATAATGGGCAGTTCCATGATGGAAGAAGCAAAGATTACAGGAATAACACCTGCAGTATTTACTTTCAAAGGAATGTTGGAGGTAGCTCCGCCAACCATCTTTCTTCCCTGAACCTTTTTAGCATACTGAGCGGGGATCTTACGAACACCAGCATTCAGAATGATAACCAGAACTACGGTCAGAATGATAACTGCCAAAATAATTACTGCTGCAAGGATTGCTGTTGCAGGAGCCTTGCCAAATACAAACTTGGTAAACAGGTTTCTCAGGTCCTGAGGAATCTGGGAAATAATATTGATAACCAGTACAACGGAAATACCATTTCCGATACCCTTTTCGGTAATTCTTTCACCAACCCACATCAGGAAAGCAGAACCTGCGGTAAGTGCAACAACAGTGGTAATTACATTCAATGCATTATACTCAATAAGATATCCCTGTCTGCCGAAGCCTACTGCCATAGCAGTGGACTGGATCAGAGCCAGACCAACTGTCACATATCTGGTGATAGTGGCAATTTTCTTTCTTCCATCTTCTCCTTCACGCTGCATTTCTTCCAGCTTGGGAATTGCGATCGTGAGAAGCTGCATAATAATTGAGGATGTAATATAAGGGCTGATGTTCAATGCCAAGATGGACATTGTCATAAATGAACCACCTGTAATTGCATCAAAGAAACTGAACGCACCACCTGTCTGAGCAGCAAACCACTGAGAGAAGAACTCTGTGTTTACACCCGGCACGGGCAGCTGTGATCCGATACGGATCACAACTAACATACCAAAGGTAAATAAAATCTTATTTCTGATTTCTTTAATTTTAAATGCGTTTTTGAGTGTTGTAAGCATTACATCACCTCAGCAGTTCCACCAAGAGCCTCAATCTTCTCTTTAGCAGACTCACTGAAAGCATCTGCCTTAACATTCAGCTTTTTGGTAAATTCTCCGTTTCCAAGAATCTTTACACCATCTCTGGGGTTCTTAACGATACCAGCTTCTACCAGAGCATTTACGTCAACGGTAGCGCCGTTCTCAAAACACTCAAGAGCGCTTACATTGATTGCAACGATTTCCTTAGTGTTTCTGTTAGTGAAACCTCTCTTAGGAATACGTCTGTATAAAGGCATCTGACCACCTTCAAAACCAGGTCTGGGAGCTCCGGAACGAGCCTTCTGTCCCTTGTGACCCTTACCTGCGGTCTTGCCATTACCTGAACCGTGACCACGGCCTTTTCTAAAATTATCGCTGTGCTTGGAACCTTCTGCGGGTCTTAAATTGGATAATTCCATTCGTGACACCTCCTATTCTAAAATTAAACTTCTTCAACCTTAATCAAGTGGCTAATCTGACGAATCTGTCCTCTTGTAGCTCCGTTATCAGGAAGTATTACGGACTTGCCAATCTTTGTCAGTCCCATAGATTCAACAGTTGCTCTATTCTTCGGTACAGCGCCGATAACGGACTTAACCAAAGTAATCTTTAAATTCTTATCTGCCATTGTTGTTCTCCTCCTTTATTAAGCTAAAACCTCTTCAACAGACTTGCCGCGGTTCTTTGCTACTTCTTCAGGAGCTTTCAGCTGGCTTAAACCAGTGATTGTTGCAAGAACAACATTCTGCTTGTTGTTGGAACCAAGAGACTTGGTACGGATATTCTTGATACCAGCAAGCTCACAAACGATACGTGCGGGACCACCAGCGATGATACCGGTACCTTCGGGTGCCTTCTTTAACAGAACGTTTGCGGAACCGTATTTACCGATGAAATCGTGAGTGATGGAGTTGTTCTCATCCAGAGCGATCTCAACGATATGCTTCATTGCGTCTTCTTTTCCTTTGCGGATAGCTTCAGGAATTTCTACTGCTTTGCCAAGGCCGGCACCAACATGACCATTGCCGTCACCTACAACTACCAGAGCGGTGAAACGCATGTTACGACCACCCTTAACAGTCTTGGTTACACGCTTGATGGTAACAACCTTATCAGTTAATTCTAACTGGTTTGCATCAATGATTGTATGTTTCATGGTGTACTCCTCTTCCTTTCCTAGAATTCCAAGCCAGCTTCTCTGGCTGCATCAGCTAATGCTGCGATCTTACCCTGGTAAATGAAGCCGCCTCTGTCGAAAACTACTTCGCTAATACCCTTTTCAATTGCTCTCTTAGCAATTACGGTACCCAAATATGCTGCTGCATCAACGTTATTGGTCTTTTCCAGCTCTGCCTTGATCTCTTTCTCAAGAGTGGAAGCAGATACTAAAGTGTTGCCAACTGTATCGTCGATAATTTGAGCATACATATGATTATTGCTTCTGAACACTGCAAGACGGGGTCTCTGAGCAGTGCCGCTGAAGCGGTTACGAATTTTCATGTGCTTTTTAACACGAATTTCCTGTCTGGATTCTTTTCTAACCATCTTCATACTCTCCTTATCTATTATTTCTTACCAGTCTTACCAACTTTACGTCTGATAGTTTCTTCAGCATACTTGATACCCTTACCCTTGTAAGGCTCAGGTCTTCTCTTGTCTCTGATCTCAGCTGCATATTGGCCAACTTTTTCTTTATCAATACCCTTAATGATAATGACATTCTGTCCTTCAACAACAGACTCAATACCTTCAGGATCGGTCATCTCTACGGGATGGGAAAAGCCTAAGTTCAGGGTCAGAACCTTACCAGCCTTGGATGCTCTGTAACCAACACCGTTAACCTCAAGCTTCTTCTGGTAACCAGTAGTAACACCTACAACCATGTTGTTGATCAGGGTTCTGGTCAGACCGTGAAGAGATTTCATTTTCTTTAAATCGTTGGGTCTGCTTACTACTACTGCAGCGCCCTCTACCTTGATTTCCATCTCGGTAGGTAATACTCTCTCAAGAGTACCCTTAGGACCTTTAACGGTCACTTTGTTATTTTCTGCAACTTCTACAGTTACGCCTGCAGGAATCGCGATTGGCATTCTACCTATTCTGGACATGCCCGTACCTCCTATTATTTATAGAACAATTTATTGTTACCTTTACTTTACCAAACGAAAGCAAGAACTTCGCCGCCAACACCCAGCTCACGAGCCTTCTTATCGGTTACAACACCGTGGTTGGTGGAAACGATTGCAATGCCGAGGCCGCCCAGAACCTTAGGCATATCCTCTTTACCTGCATATACGCGCAGACCGGGCTTGGAGATTCTCTTAATACCGGAGATGATCTTCTCGTTCTTGTCTGCACCGTACTTTAAGGTGATGCGGATGGTCTTGAACAGACCGTCCTCGATAATTTCAAATTTCTTAATATATCCTTCTTCGAAAAGAATCTCAGCAATAGCCAGTTTCATTTTGGAAGCAGGAACATCAACTGTATCGTGTTTTGCAGTATTTGCATTACGGATTCTTGTAAGCATATCTGCAATAGGATCGCTATGTGTCATGATTTTGTTTCCTCCTTCTTACCAACTTGCTTTCTTAACGCCGGGGATCTCACCCTTGTATGCTAACTCACGGAAACATACTCTGCAGATTCCGTATTTTCTCAGAACAGAATGTGGACGACCACAAATATTACAACGTGTATAAGCCTGTGTAGAGAATTTAGGCTTGCGCTGCTGCTTAATCTTCATTGATGTCTTAGCCATCAGAATAAACCTCCTTATTATTTAGCGAAGGGCATGTTGAATAATTTCAATAATTCACGTGCTTCTTCATCAGTATTTGCAGTAGTTACAAAGATAATATCCATACCTCTGGTCTTGTCGATCTTATCGTACTCGATCTCAGGGAAGATAAACTGCTCTTTGATACCCAGTGCATAGTTGCCTCTGCCGTCAAATGCGTTAGGGTTAACACCTCTAAAGTCACGTACACGAGGTAAAGCAAGGTTTACTAAACGATCAAGGAACTCATACATCTTTTCGCCGCGCAGGGTTGTCTTACAACCGATAGCCATACCCTCACGGATCTTGAAGTTTGCTACAGAATTCTTAGCCTTGGTCAGAACTGCCTTCTGGCCGGTGATCTTTTCCATATCACCTACAGCGTTCTCCAGAACCTTTGCGTTGTCTTTTGCTTCGCCAACGCCCATGTTGATAACAATCTTGTCAAGCTTGGGAACTTCCATAACATTTTTATATCCAAACTTTTTAGTCATCGCTTCTACGATTTCATTATTGTACAACTCTTTAAGTCTGCTCACGTTATTTTCCTCCTTCCTACTGATTAGTCAATAACTTCACCTGTTGATTTCGCAAAACGAACCTTCTTGCCGTTTTCCATCTTGAAACCAACTCTTGTTGCCTTACCTTTCACAACAAGCATAACGTTAGAAATATCAATAGGAGCTTCCTTCTGAACAATACCGCCATTGGGGTTTGCCTGAGAGGGCTTAGCATGCTTTGTGATCATGTTAACGCCTTCAACCAGCACCTTGTTATTTTTTACGTCTACAGAAAGAACTTTGCCTTCTGCGTTATTGTCTTTACCAGCGATAACCTTAACGGTATCACCTTTCTTAATCTTCATTGTTGACATGTGGCACCTCCTTATAATACTTCGGGAGCCAGGGAAACAATCTTCATAAACTGTTTCTCACGCAGCTCTCTTGCTACAGGTCCAAAGATACGGGTTCCTCTGGGGGTCTTGTCATCCTTGATAATTACTGCAGCATTCTCGTCGAATTTGATATAGGAACCATCTTTACGGCGTGCGCCCTTTACAGAACGTACAACAACTGCCTTTACAACATCACCTTTTTTTACAACGCCGCCTGGTGTTGCATCTTTAACGGAAGCAACAATCACATCGCCGATCTGTGCATATCTTCTTGTAGAGCCGCCTACAACTCTGATGCAAAGTAACTCTTTTGCACCGGTGTTATCAGCAACTTTAAGTCTACTTTCCTGCTGAATCATGATTTTCCTCCTTTGCCGTACTTACGACATACTGTACAGGCTAACTTATTTAGCTCTTTCTACGATTTCTACAAGTCTCCATCTCTTATCCTTAGAAAGGGGTCTTGTTTCCATAACCTTAACGGTATCACCAATGTTGCACTCATTGTTCTCATCGTGAGCCTTCAGAGTGTAAGTGCTCTTTACAACCTTCTTGTACAGAGGATGCTTTACACGATTTTCGATTGCAACAACGATTGTCTTATCCATCTTATTACTGGTAACTTTACCAATACGTGTTTTTCTTAAATTTCTTTCCACGGTCGAACTCCTTTCTCGCGCCCTTATGCTCTGCTCTTCTCGGTGATAACAGTCTGAATACGAGCAATGTTTCTTCTAACTTCTTTGATTCTTGCTGTATTATCTAACTGGTTGGTTGCGTTCTGGAATCTTAAATTGAAAAGTTCTTTCTTTGCTGCTACAAGCTCTTTAGCTAATTCAGCTTCAGACTTGTTCTTTAATTCTTCAACAAATTTATTAGATTTCATTATTCAACACCGCCTTCCAAATCTGCCTTAGAAACGATTTTACACTTACAAGGAAGCTTATGCATAGCAAGACGTAATGCTTCGCGTGCAGCCTCTTCAGGAACACCAGCGATTTCGAACATTACACGTCCGGGCTTAACAACTGCTACCCAATATTCCAAAGTACCTTTACCGGAACCCATACGAGTCTCTGCAGGCTTTGCAGTTACAGGCTTGTCAGGGAAAATCTTGATCCAAACTTTACCGGTACGCTTTGTATAACGAGTGAGCGCGATACGGGCTGCCTCAATCTGATTGGACTTGATCCAGCAAGGTTCTGCTGCTACCAGACCGAACTCACCGTAGGTAAGAGTGTTGCCTCTGGAAGCTTTGCCGGCCATAGTGCCACGGAACTGTTTACGACGTTTTACTCTTTTAGGCATTAACATGATTATTTCTCGCTCCCTTCCTGATTTTTAGTGGGAAGTACTTCGCCTTTGTATACCCAAACCTTAACGCCAACCTTACCATAGGTGGTGTCAGCCTCAGCGAAGCCGTAGTCAATATCTGCTCTTAAAGTCTGAAGAGGAATGGTACCCTCGCTGTAGAACTCGGAACGTGCGATATCAGCACCGCCCAGACGTCCGGAACAGCAAGCCTTGATACCAAGAGCGCCAGCCTTCATGGTTCTGCCCATGCAGGACTTCATAGCACGTCTGAAGGATACACGGCCTTCAAGCTGTGCAGCGATGTTCTCAGCAACCAGCTGTGCATCTCTGTCGGGTCTCTTAATCTCTTTGATATCTACAAGGATCTTCTTGTCAGTTAACTTTGCAAGCTCTTTCTTGGTGATCTCGATCTCGTTACCGCCCTTACCAATTACAACACCGGGCTTAGCAGTATAGATGATGATCTTTACTCTGTCAGATGCTCTCTCGATCTCGATCTTGGAAACACCTGCGCTGTATAATTTCTTCTTCAGATACTTTCTGATATTGTAGTCTTCTGCAAGATACTCGGAAAACTCAGCATCAGCGTACCATTTGGAATCCCAATCTTTAATAATGCCGACTCTAAGGCCGTGAGGATTAACTTTCTGTCCCATTTTGCTTTAAGCTCCTTTCCCTACTTCTTCTCATCCAGGATTACGGTGATGTGGCTTACTCTCTTCTCGATTCTGTAAGCTCTGCCCTGTGCTCTGGGTCTTACTCTCTTCATGGTAGGTCCCTTATCTGCATAGCATGCTGCAACATAAAGGTTCTCAACGTTCATTCCGTTGTTGTTCTCAGCGTTTGCAATAGCTGACTCTAACAGCTTCTTAACAAGGCTGGAAGCATATCTGGGATTGTACTCCAGAATAGCAAGTGCTGTCTGCACATCTTTGCCTCTGATGGCGTCTAATACGAAACATGCTTTCTGAACAGATACTCTGGCATAAGATAACTTAGCAGAAGGTCTTGTATCTTTCTGAGCGTTTCTTTCTCTCTTAATTTGGGATCTATGTCCTTTAGCCATAGATATTGTCCTCCTTTCAATCTCAACCGCGCAACGGCTCCGTGTGTGTCTTAAGACAAATCACAAGAGGTGCGGTGGGAACGTCACTTCTTTTATTCGCCGGAACCCAAGTGCCCGCCGAAGCGGACCTTGGAATTCTTACGAGTATTTTTGCTTATCTTACTTTGGATTTCTTCTCATCCTTGCCATGTCCGCGATAGGTTCTGGTAGCAACGAACTCGCCGAGCTTGTGACCAACCATATCTTCGGTAACATATACAGGCACATGCTTTCTTCCGTCATGAACTGCAATAGTGAGTCCAACGAAGGAAGGGAAAATTGTGGAACGGCGGGACCAGGTCTTGATTACTTCCTTCTTGCCAGCCGCATTTAAAGCATCCACTTTCTTTAACAGACTTGCATCTGCAAAAGGTCCTTTTTTCAGTGATCTAGCCATTGTTCTTCCTCCTTATTACTTGATCGCTCTGCCGTCGCGTCTTCTTACAATCAGCTTGTTAGAAGCTTTTTTCTTTTTACGGGTCTTCAGACCAAGAGCGGGCTTGCCCCAAGGTGTGCTGGGACCGGGACGACCGATACCAGTCTTACCTTCACCACCACCGTGAGGATGGTCGTTAGGGTTCATTACGGAACCGCGAACGGTAGGACGGATGCCCATGTGACGCTTACGTCCGGCTTTACCGATGTTAATAAGGTTGTGATCCACGTTACCAACAACACCAACGGTTGCACGGCATACAAGGGGAACCATTCTCATTTCGCCGGAGGGAAGACGCAGAGTTGCGTACTTGCCTTCCTTAGCCATCAGCTGTGCGCTGCCGCCTGCGGAACGAACCAGCTGGCCGCCCTTGCCGGGATATAATTCAATGTTGTGTACCTGGGTACCAACAGGAATCTCAGATAAAGGTAAGCAGTTACCTAATCTTACTTCTGCTGCAGGACCATTCATAACCTTCATTCCGTCGGTCAGACCTTCGGGAGCGATGATGTATGCCTTGGTACCATCTTCGTAGCAGATCAGAGCGATGTTTGCAGTTCTGTTAGGATCGTACTCGATACCGATAACAGTTGCTGCGATACCATCCTTATTTCTCTTGAAATCGATGATTCTGTATTTTCTTCTGGATCCACCGCCGTGATGTCTTACAGTGATCTTACCCTGATTGTTACGGCCGGCGTTCTTCTTCAGAGATACGGTAAGGCTCTTCTCAGGAGTGCTCTTGGTAATCTCAGAGAAATCAGAACCGGTCATATTTCTTCTGGACGGTGTATAGGGATTATATGTCTTAATTCCCATTTTCTTATCTCCTTTACTTGTGATTTTGTTTCGCGACATCTAATCTACGCCGCATATGAACGAAATTGCTTTCGTTGGAAGAATCGCTTGCGATTCTTCGGGACAAAACATAGTTTTACTTGGTGAGGTCTTTTCGAACCTTAGTAAAACTTTTTGTCCTACAGACCTGCGAAGATCTCGATCTCCTTGCTGTCCTCGGTCAACTGAACGATTGCCTTCTTGGTCTTAGCAGTCTTACCAACTGTCAAGCCACGTCTCTTGTTCTTGCCATCCATGTTGATGGTGTTGACTTTCTTAACCTTGGTTCCTTCAAACATCTTCTCTACAGCCTCTTTGATCTGAGACTTGTTAGCTTCTGTATGAACTAAGAATGTATATTTCTTCTCGCCCATGCCAGCCATACTCTTCTCGGTAATAACTGGTTTGAGGATTACGTCATAGTATTTAATATCTGCCATTATGCGTACACCTCCTCGATTTTTGCAACAGCGTCCTTGGTCAGAACAACTGTCTTAGCCTTCATGATGTCGTATACGTTGATGTTGTTTACCAGAGTGGTATTTACATCAGCTACGTTCTTTGCGGACATAACTACGTTTGCATCATTGTCAGCGATTACTACCAGGCCCTTCTGAACCTTTAAGTTATTCATTACGTTTACGAAATTCTTGGTCTTGATCTCTTCGAACTTCAGCTCGTCGATTACAACCAGGCTGCTTCCCTGAACCTTGCTGGTCAGTGCAGACTTCAGAGCTGCTCTCTTCTCTTTCTTGTTAAGCTTGAAAGAGTAATCTCTGGGGGTGGGAGCGAATACTACGCCGCCATGTGTCCACTGGGGAGATCTGGTGGAACCCTGTCTTGCATTACCGGTTCCCTTCTGTCTCCAGGGCTTTCTGCCGCCGCCGGATACTTCAGAACGGGTCTTTGCTTTCTGGGTGCCCTGACGATTGTTTGCAAGCTGCTGTACAACTGCCATGTGTACCAGGTGCTCATTCACCTCTACACCGAACACTGCATCGTTAAGCTCGATTGTACCAACTTCTTTGCCTTCCATATTATAAACAACTACGTTTGCCATCTGATTGGTCCTCCTTTCGCTCTAACTATGCTTCAGCCTTTACGGTCTCTTTAATGGTTACCATTGCCTTCTTAGCACCGGGTACTGCACCCTTTACCAGAAGCAGATTCTTTTCAGCGTCAACTCTTACAACCTCAAGGTTCTGTACAGTTACCTTTACGGAACCCATGTGACCGGGCATTCCTTTGCCCTTGAATACGCGGCTGGGAGAGGAACATGCGCCGTTAGAACCCTGATGACGATGGAACTTGGAACCGTGAGCCATGGGACCTCTGTGCTGTCCGTGTCTCTTGATTGCGCCCTGGAAGCCCTTACCCTTGGAGATTGCAGAAGCATCGATCTTATCGCCTGCTGCGAAGATGTCAGCCTTGATCTCTGCGCCTAAGGTGTACTCCTCAGCGTTCTCAAACTTGAACTCTCTTACATATCTCTTTGCGCTTACGCCGGCCTTCTTGAAGTGGCCCTGCTGAGCCTTGTTAACACCATGTCTGTGGATAACTTCCTTCTTGCCAGCAGCATCTTTGTTAACGATCTTCTCTTTCTTGTCTACGAAGCCAACCTGTACTGCGCTGTAACCGTCGTTTTCTACAGTCTTAACCTGGGTTACTACACAAGGGCCAGCCTGAAGAACAGTTACGGGAACGAGCACGCCGTCTTCGTTGAAGATCTGGGTCATTCCGATTTTTGTTGCTAAAATTGCTTTCTTCATTTTTACCTCCTTGTTTCTAACTGCTCGCCACACTGCAGTTACGCTTCGCGCTCCTCCACTCGGATTTTGCTTCGCAAAACACCTCGCATTTTGGGTGGCTCACAGTCTTTCTTCTACATAGCGGACCACACGATGTTGCTGTGTGTTCTTACGTCTAAGTAGAGGTTTTGTTTTTTGGTTACTTATTTGTTTTAATGAAAAACTTATTTGTTCTTCATTTTGATATCAATGTAAACACCTGCAGGCATTTCCAGTCTCTGCAGCGCATCAACTGTCTTCTGGGTCGGTGCAATGATATCGATGAGTCTCTTATGAGTTCTCTGCTCGAACTGTTCTCTGGAGTCTTTGTACTTGTGTACCGCTCTCAGAATGGTAACTACTTCCTTCTTGGTAGGAAGAGGCACAGGGCCGCTCACCTGGGAACCAGTCTTCTTAACAGTTTCGATGATTTTTTTGGCAGATGCATCAACCAGCTGATGCTCATAAGCTTTCAGGGTAATTCTCATTACTTGACTTGCCATAAAAAAAGTCGCCTCCTTTTCGCACTTTTGATTCTAATGAAAAGCTTTTCGCTCTTCATTTTCAGTACGACAAGCGGTGACTGTACACTCTCCCGTGTGTGTCCCACACCTTTACGCAACGCTTTCTTCTTTCAGGGTTGGACTTACGGGCCGTTTCTGCCCTAGGCAGACTAAATTTGGTACAGTGACTTGTCGTCAGTTTCCTAACTTGACATTCGCTCCACGGAAAACCTGCTCTTCATTGCTGAAGACCAGCAACCTCACGCTTCACAGCTATCATGCCACAGCAAGAATTAGTATACATGGAAATCCCAGGTTTTGCAATACTTTTTTTCATCAGTATTACACTTTTTTTGTATTTTTTTTAATACAATATTCCCCAAGAATGGCAGCCGCAAAAACGGCTGCCATCCATGATTTCACTAATCTCTTCTTATTATAATGTAACTTTTAACGCAACACTTATCCGATTCTGACTGCTTCAAAATCTTCCTCGATTTCTTTAGAAGGAGGCGCTGTCACAAGTGATACCACCAGAATACACAAGGATGAGAAAATAAATGCAGGCAGCAATTCATAAATGGCGAACACACCGCCCAGCTTACTGATTATCAGCTTCCAAATAAATACCATTGCTGCACCGCCTACCATACCTGCAATCGCTCCTGCTCTGTTGGTTCTCTTCCAGAACAGGGAGAACAGCATGATAGGACCGAAGGTTGCACCAAAGCCGGCCCATGCAAAGGATACGATTCTGAAAATAACACTATTTTCATCCATAGCGATCAGCATTCCGATCACTGCGATCACAAGAAGCGTAATCCTGGTCACAGTCATTACTTCTTTATCAGAAGCTTTTTTCTTACAGACACCCTGATAAATATTTTTTGCAAAAGCAGAGGCCGCGATCAGCAGATAAGAATCTGACGAGCTGATGGTAGCCGCCAGAATACCGGCCATTACAAAACCTGCCAGGATTGCAGGCAGAGAACTTGTAGCCAGAGTGATGAAAATATTTTCGGCACCGGATGCCGTCAGATGAGCAGTGGGATACAGCATTCTTCCCACAATACCGATAAACACTGCAACTGCAAGGGAGATAACCACCCAGATGATTGCGATTCTTCTGGAGAGTTTCAGTTCATCCTCCTTGCGGATAGCCATAAAGCGAAGCAGCACCTGAGGCATACCAAAATAACCAAGCCCCCATGCCAGCATGGAACATACGCTTAACAGACTGTAATTTGCAGCCTCTCCGAATACGGGTACTCCCGCATTCACGATCTGCTCTCCCGCCTCGTTCAGGGAAGGGGTTGCCAGTCCGAAGAACTCCAGGAAACCGGGAATGGCCTGCGCATTCTCAATGACAGCACCGATTCCACCAGCATTCGTAACACCAATGACAACGATCACAGTCAAAGAAACCACCATAACGATGGCCTGCATGAAGTCAGATGCACTTTCAGCAAGGAACCCGCCCAGGATAGTGTATGCCAATACAAAAATCGCGCCCAAGATCATCATTGTTACATAAGGCAGTCCGAACAGTGTGGAGAACAGTTTACCGCAGGTAACAAAGCAGCTTGAAGCATAAACGGTAAAGAAGATCAGAATAAACGCTGCTGCCAACGTCATGATCACTTTTTTATCTTCTCTGAATCTGTTAGAAAAGAAATCCGGCAGTGTGATCGCATTGTTGGCTCTCACGCTGTAACGGCGCAATCTCTTGGAAACGATCAGCCAGTTGAAATAAGTACCAATGGCAAGGCCGATGGCAGTCCATGCCGCATCTGCAAGTCCGCACCAATAAGCAACTCCCGGCAAGCCCATCAAAAGCCAGCCGCTCATATCAGAAGCCTCTGCACTCATAGCTGTCACCCAGGGACCCAGGGATCTTCCGCCCAGAAAATAATTTTCCGAATTCTGATTCGCCTTTTTCGCATAAGCCAATCCAATTGCTATTACGATCGTCATATATACAACCATCGCAACTAAAATCTGCAATGTACTTCCGTCCATTTATCATAACCTCCTGTAAAAGCGATCACCCAACATCAATCGCCCGATTTCGCTACATTATAACACACACACATGAATGTGCCAAGGCTTTTGGCTCTATTTTTGCTTTTTTAATGCAATTCGCTAAAGCATCGGACGAAGAACACACATTATCCTACATTATATTGAAAAAAAAGCATGGATAGTGTATATTAAACAATAGTAATACAGTGATTTATTTAAAGAAAGGACACATTATGTGGATTGCAGATAATTGGAAAGATTATGAAGTTATAGATACTACAGGAGGCGAAAAGCTGGAACGCTGGGGGGATTACATTCTGGTACGTCCCGATCCCCAGGTCATCTGGAACACGCCTCATGACAACCCCGGCTGGAAGCAAAAGAACGGACACTATCACAGAAGCACCAAGGGCGGCGGAGAATGGGAGTTTTTTAATCTTCCCGACGAGTGGACCATCTCCTACAAGCTTCCTTTCCAGCGGCAGGCTCCCTCCGTCACCACTCCGGCCAACCAGGGACTGACCTTCCACTTAAAGCCCTTCAGTTTCAAGCACACCGGCCTGTTCCCCGAGCAGGCAGTCAACTGGGATTGGTTCTCACAGCTGATCCGCAAGGAAGCGTTAAACCGTCCGGCTGACCGTCCCGTAAAGGTGCTGAATCTCTTCGCTTACACAGGCGGTGCCACCGTGTCTGCAGCAGCAGCCGGCGCCACCGTAACCCACGTGGATGCCTCCAAAGGAATGGTAGGCTGGGCCAAAGAAAATGCAGCCTCCTCAGGCTTAAGCAACGCCCCCATCCGCTGGCTGGTGGATGACTGTGTAAAATTTGCAGAGCGCGAGATCAGACGCGGCAACAAATATGACGGCATTATCATGGATCCTCCTTCCTACGGCAGAGGACCCAAGGGCGAGATCTGGAAGATCGAAGACAGCATCTGGAATTTTGTGGAACTGACCACCCAGATCCTCTCTGATGATGCCTTGTTCTTCTTAATCAATTCCTACACCACCGGCCTGCAGCCTGCAGTGTTATCCTACATGATGAACACAGCCATCACCAAAAAGTTCGGCGGCCATGTACAGGCCCAGGAGATTGGCCTTCCTGTCACAGACAGCGGTCTGGTACTCCCCTGCGGAGCTTCCGGACGCTGGGAACGCAATTAGCATACACCCGAAAATCCCTTAGCCAAAGGGCAGATCGTTTCTTACGAGCTTGCAGTTGGTTATGGGATTTCTTTTTTTAACATCATCTTTACGCGCAAAAGTTGCTCTGCGGGTGTATATTTTGTATAATAGAAGTGTGAAAACAACGTTTGTATTTCCTCACAACCGCATAAGATAAAGGAGGAGGTCTTACATGAAACATTTCTCCATAACCTTAAGGACACTTCCACCTTGGAAACAACATTTACACAGCGTGATGCTTTCCTTGTTTTTTATGTCCATCGCGCTTGTCGCCTGCTTCTTATATCATCAGATCGTACCTGATCACTCTGCCAACATCGCATTGATCTTTATTTTGGCCCTGATCTGTATCAGCCGCTACACAGTCGGGTACATGTACGGTCTGTTCTGCTCTCTTGCAGCAGTAATACTGATCAACTGGATATTTACCTATCCTTACTTCAAGATCAATTTTACTACGGGTACCTATCCAATTACCTTTATTATCATGCTGGGAATCAGTCTGTTCACCAGTACCATGACCTCACATCTGACCGAACTGGCAGATGTTATTGCTCAGAAAGAGCGCCAGCTCATCGAAGCCGAAAACGAAAAGATGCGTGCCAATTTATTGCGAGCCATCTCCCATGACCTGCGCACCCCTCTTACCGGCATTATGGGCAGCAGTTCCCTGTTGCTGGACAAGCCGGACATATTATCCGAGGAAGAAAAGAGAGCCATCCTAACCAACATATATGAGGATTCTGATTGGCTGCTTCACATGGTAGAAAATCTGCTGACTATTACCCGGATGCAGGGGAACAATTTTGATATCTCCACCTGTGACGAAGCCCTTGAAGAAGTCATTTCCGAAGCGCTGCTCAAATTTCATAAGCGTTATCCGGGCCAACAAGTCATTGTTCATTTTCCCGAAGAATTTATCATGTTGCCCATGGATGCCATTTTGATCGAACAGGTCACTGTCAATCTACTGGAAAATGCCGTCATGCACTCACACACAGACAAGCCCATTGATTTTCTGGTAGAAGACCACCCCGACAACGTGACCTTTACCATCCGGGACCACGGCGTAGGCATTCCCCGGAACCTGCTGGAACATTTATTTGACGGCACAGCTTATCTGGCCACCCAGATCGCTGACACCCGCAAGGGAATGGGTATTGGCCTCTCTATCTGCAAGACTATTATCACCGCCCACAACGGCACCCTGATCGGACAGAATCATGCCGACGGCGCGGAATTTATATTTACACTGCCTAAGATTCATCAGGCAAGTCAGAGGAGGAATCATTATGACCACCAAAGTTAAAGTATTATTGATCGAAGACGACAAGAGCATCACCAGCTTTGTCACCACCGCACTTGAAGGCAGCGGCTACAAAGTAACCAACGCCTCAAAGGGTCGGGAAGGTGTCAGTCTGGCTGCTTCTTTTTGTCCCGACATCATCCTGCTGGATCTGGGACTGCCGGATATTGACGGCATCGAAGTTTTAAAGCAGATCCGTTCCTGGAGCAACGTACCCGTTATCATAATCTCCGCCCGCACCAAAGAGCAGGAAAAGGTTATTGCCCTGGATTTGGGCGCAGACGACTACATCACCAAGCCCTTCGGTACCGGAGAACTTATGGCCCGCATCCGCACTTCCCTACGCCATATCCACACCAAGACGCCCGGCCACATTTACCGCGCCCTGGATCTGGAGATCAACTTTGAGAAGAGAATGATCCGTTTAGAGGGCAAGGAAGTACATCTGACCCAGATTGAATACCAGCTTTTGACACTGCTGGCCGAGAATTCCGGCCGTGTGCTGACCTACAGCTATATCATGAATGCCATCTGGGGACCCTACATGGACAACAACAACCAGATCCTGCGTGTAAATATGGCCAATATCCGCCGCAAGATTGAAAAGAATCCCGCACAGCCCCAGTATGTATTTACTGAGATTGGCATCGGTTACCGGATGCTTGAAAACGAATATCAAATTTAAGCATTCACCCACAATCATCCACATAGCATCTTTCATACAGAAATGCTCCGCTTTTCAGCGGAGCATTTCCCATATTTCTTCTGCAGTTCCATCACCATTAAAATACACTAATATTCCTTCCGGATAAATAATCGAAAAATTACCTCTGGGCGTATCGGTATCTCCGGCATCGGCTACCACCTTCATCCGGGACTGCACCAGCTCTAAATTCATATCTTCCCACGCAAAGACCGGATTATCAAAGCATACTCTATATTCCTCAGGTACAGTCTCCGCATATGGTATATCATAAAGACTTACATCGTAGGCTTCCTTTTGGGTAATGTCCGTCACAACGATACTTCCTACGTCTGCCATGGATATGGTGATCATGATGCTGTCCATACCTTTGGTCCAACACAGGAATATGCTTTCATAAGCACCTGTTTCAGCATTTACAGCCCCCTTGGCAGTTTCCCAGACATAGCCCTTGGGAAGATTGACGGGAATATAGGCGCCAAGCACTTCCACCGCACGGGCCTGTGCCTCCGACAGTTCTGCTCTGTCATCCGGCGCCATTGAACCAACGCACTCTGTAATGGCCCCTTCTTCACGCACCTGCTGGTCTTTATTCTCAATGCTGTCTGTTTTACTGTCATTTAGCTGGGTGTGCTTCTGGGATTCTTTCTCGGCGAAATTATATTTTCTGTCGCCGGTGTCGGCCTCTTCTTCCACTGCCGCCTCCTGCTCCTCTGCAATTTCCTCCACGACCTCATCTGCAAGAGCTTCTGCGTCCTTTCCCGTACCACCCGTGATGCTATCTGACAACAGATCCTCCATGGTCATGACAGCCGTCTCGGCAGACTTTTTGCCGTTCAACATCGGTGCTCCGGTCCACACGGCCCCTACCACTAAAAACAGACTAGCCGCGGCTGCCAGGCTGGCCGCCAGGCGTACTTTGCTTCCGGAGAACGCAAAAATTTTCTTCTTTTCGTTGGTAACCGTCCCTTGCATTTCACCATCTGCTTTTGCCAAAAGTTCCTCATCCACACCGGACAGGGCTTCAAAAAGTCTCATGGCACCGGAAAGTTTCTGTTCTTCTCTGCTCATATGACCACTCCTTCCTGTTCCAAATATTCCCGCAGTTTTTTACGGGTGCGGAAAAGTGATGTCTTTACGGTATTCAGATTCATACCGAACCGCTTGGCAATCTCCTGATATTCCTCCACATACCAATATCTGCGCAGGAACACATTGCACTCTTTCTCCGGCAATGTATGTAAGAACGCATTCAGCAGCCGCTGCAGTTCTGCGGCTTCCACCGCCTCTTCTACTGCATTGACTGACCAGCCGCCCATGGGCACACATTCCATCAATTCCTCCAAAGCCACTTCCATTTCACCGTTCCCCCGCTTCATCGCTTTTTTGCGTTTCCATTTGTCAAAGGACAAATTCCTGGTGATCGTCCCCAAAAAGAGTGACAATCTGGCGGGCCTATTCGGCGGAATAGCATTCCATGCCCTAAGCCAGGTATCATTTACACATTCATCAGAATCCTCCCTGTCCCGCAGAATGCGAAAAGCTATGGAAAAACAATACTTTCCATAACTTTCTTGTGTCTCGGCAATGGCCTGTTCATTTCTGCTCCAGTAAAGATTCAGGATATCTACATCATTCAAGTGTATTCCTCCCATCATCCTCCGGTACTGTATCCTTCATCATGCTTGTTCTCAGACTGAACCTTCATCCTATCAGACGAATTCTTAGCCCAAAGGTTCCCATACTTTTATCATATCTTTGATCACCTCTCCGGCCACAATGAGCCCTGCCACGGAGGGCACAAAAGAAACGCTGCCCGGCGTGCTTCGGCGGGATACGGGTGCTGCATTCAGCGCAGGATCTGTTGTGCACTGCATCGGATCTGCTGTGCTCTGCGCAGTATCTGCAGTATTTTGCAAATCAGTCAGGTTCAGAGGCTTCATAGCCTCCTCGGTGGAATACACCACCTTAAGGCTCTCTACTCCACGCTTTTTCAATTCTCTGCGCATGACTTTTGCCAGAGGACACACGGAGGTCCTGTGGATATCAGTCACCACAAATTTCGTGGGATCCAGCTTGTTGCCGGTACCCATGCTGCTGATAACGGGCACACCTGCTGCCTTGGCCCGCATAATAATCTCTATTTTTGCAGTCACCGTGTCCACCGCATCCACCACGTAAGTATATTCACCAAAATCAAATTTCTCCGCATTTTCCGGCAGGAAAAAGCAGGGGTGCACCTGCACCTGTGCCTGTGGATTAATGGCCAGGATCCGCTCCTTCATCACATCCACCTTGTATCTGCCGATGGTATCATGGGTGGCTATGATCTGGCGGTTGATATTACTTTCCGCCACCACATCATTGTCAATCAGATCAAAAGCTCCCACGCCGCTTCTGGCCAGAGCCTCCACCACATAGCCGCCCACACCGCCTACACCAAACACAGCCACCCTGGCTCCCTGCAGGCGTTCCAACGCTTCCGTTCCTATCAACATTTCCGTTCTGGAAAATTGTTCTTTGCTCATGAAAGTCTTCCTTTCCTCATTGTAAATCCAAGGCCACGCCATCCAGCACAGCCTCCGCCAGCACTTCTCCCTCGTATCGCAGCTTCAGCGAGAAAAATTCTTTATCCTGTGCCAGCAGCCCCAAAAATATCTTATCTCCTTCCCAGATGGGAAGCTCGCTTACTTTGCTCTTTTCCACCCACTCCAGAGTACCCTCACTGCAGGAGATCATTTCACCGGTAAATCCGGTAGCTGTGTACAGGCACATATATTCATCAGGCCACTCATCGGACAAAAACGAAACGATCCCCCGGAATTTCCACTCCGTAAGGGTCAGTCCGGTCTCCTCCTTCACCTCTCTGATCAGGCAATCCTCCGGCGACTCACCGGCCTCAAAATGACCGCCCACACCGATCCACTTGTCCTTGTTCATATCATTCTCTTTTTTGATCCTGTGCATCATCAGATACTTGCCGTCCTGCTCAATATAACACAGGGTAGTCAGGGATGATTTCTGCATAACCGTTCCTCCGGGTACATATAAAAGGTTATCATTATACTATCAAGCACGGGGACAGATGGCAAGAATATTCTTTAAATTCCCCTGTTTGCCGGTCCATCCAGCAGCTGTCCCTCACCCTCAAAACGCGAACCGTGGCAAGGGCAGTCTTTTGTCCCCTCCTCCTGGTTCCAATGCAGTCTGCAGCCCATGTGGGTACATCTGCTTTTCCTGCTGCCAAACCAGCCGCCGGTTAATCCCACCAGACTTTCACCCACATCTATGCAGAAATTCCCCAATCCCGCCCGGGGTAGAAAACGCTGTGGTGCAAAAACCCACTCATGGGCACTCTCTCTGCCGCCAATCTTGTCACTGATAATGGTGGCCGCCACCATGGACGAACTCATCCCCCACTTTTGAAATCCGGTAGCCACATACCAATAGGGCCGAAGTATCGAATACCGTCCGATAAACGGAATCCTGTCATGGGGCATGCAGTCCTGGGCAGACCAAGCCGCCACCTCTGCAGCTTCCGGGTAATAGCGACGGGCCGCCTTCCGCAGATAATCATACCCATATAATCCTCCATTACTGCCAACCTTATCACTGCAGGCCCTCTCATCCTTCACAACCTTATTACAGCAAAACTTTTTCCCTGTCCGGTGGGCGCCTCCGCCCAAGAGAAGATATCCCCCCTCACCCCGCAGGGAAAGGCCACCTTTGTCGATACCATAATACATTCCTGACAGTTCCGCAGGCACCGGATCCTCTCCCGTATCCAGTACGCATCGGGCCGTGCTCTCCCAACTCCAAGGCTGTGTACTCCCGGTATCGCTCTTCCTCCCTAACACCAGCACATAACTCCGTTCCTGATGCTGGCGCAAAAAGTAGCACCCCGGTGTAATGAGAAAGGGAAAATGGCAGGCAAAAATAATATTATCTGCCGTCAGTGTACCTGCACTTGTGGTGACCAGATGATCTTCCACATCAAGCACCCGGGTGTGCTCCCGGATCTCCAGCTTACGGCTGATAGCCTCCACAAATTTCATGGGATGAAACTGCGCCTGTTTCTCAAAGCACACCGCCCCTTTTACAGGAAAAGGCAGTTCCTCCATCCACTCTCCACTCACATATCTGGCATCCAGCCCCAGCCGCCCGGCTGCTTCCGCTTCGTGCTGCAGTTTCTTCCTGCCTTTTTCCTCCGCCGTGTATAAGTAAGAAGGAAGGCGCTTGAATCCACACGCAATCTTTTCCCGCACAATCAAATCCTCATAACTTCGAATGGCATCCGTATTGGCTATCGCATAACCCCTCGCCCGCTCCACTCCCACTTTTTTTATCATATCTCCATAGAACAGCCCGTGCTGGGCTGTAATCTTGGCTGTGGTACGGCCCGTTTGACCACTCGCCACCTTATCCGCCTCCAACACCAATACTTCCATTCCCTGCTCCTGCAGCAGGTAGGCTGTTAAAAGCCCTGCCATTCCTGCACCGATGACTACATTTTTTACATGCCTGTTTTCCAGACTCTTTTTCGTGTCTGCCGCTTCCATCTCCTTGTTTGCCATGACTTTATTCGTCAAATCCTCCATAAAAAACACCTCCCACAAAGACTAATGGTAAGTCTTTGCAGGAGGCTCTGTTTTTATGATTACTTTTCTTCTTTCTTTTCAAACGCTGCTGCCACATCCTTAAGAAGCGCTCTGATTTCCAAATGCTGGGGACAAATCGCCTCACACAGCCCGCACTCAACGCAGGCGCTTGCCTTGCCGCCGTTTTTGGTATGAATCTCATAATAATAATCAGCATTCCAATTATTAAACTGCTTCTTGGTATTCATGCAGGAAAACAGATCCGGAATAGGGATCTGCATGGGGCATCCCTCTGTGCAGTATCTGCAGGCGGTACAAGGGATCAGATCCTGACTCTTAAAATAATCGCAAACCTTCCATACCGCCTCCATTTCCTGCTCATTCAGAGGCCGGAAGTCCTTCATGAAACCTACATTTTCCTTCACCATCTCCAGGGTACCCATGCCGGAAAGCACCATAAAGATATCCTCAAAGCTTGCCGCAAAACGGATGGCGTAGCTGGCACTGCTGCCGCCCTTCAGTTCGTCAAAAATCGCCTGGGCCTGAGCAGGCAGATTTACCAAATTACCGCCCTTTACAGGCTCCATAACGATCACGGGCTTATTGTGCTTGCGGCAAACCTCATAACACAATCTGCCCTGCACAGCCACATCATCATAATCCACATAGTTGAACTGCAGCTGTACCACTTCCATCTCAGGGTACTCTGTCAGAATACGGTCCAACACCTCAGCAGTATCATGGAACGAAAAACCAACGTGCTTGATCTTGCCCTCTGCCTTCAACTCCAGGGCAGTCTCATAAGCACGACACTCCTTGAATTTGGCATAACCCTGTTCTGTCTGGGAATGCATCAGATAAAAGTCAAAATAGTCCACGCCACAGATTTCCAGCTGTTTTTCAAACAAGGGACGGATATCCTCGTTCTTATTAAAATAAGGTCCGGACAGCTTGTTGGTCAGTATGTAGCTCTCTCTGGGATAACGGGAAGTCAGACACTCCCGCAGCGCCACCTCACTCTGGCCGTTCAGATAACCATGAGCGGTATCAAAATAATTGAAACCGTTTTCCATGAAGACATCTACCATCTCACAGAATTTAACATAATCCACCTTGTCATCCACCATGGGCAGACGCATGCACCCAAAACCAAAATTCTTTTTTACATTCTCAAAATATGAAGTCATAAACCCTCCCACTTAACTCTCTCCAATATCAATTCACTGTTTATTAATATCTTTATTATTATACCCGAAATTGGAAGGATTGTAAATGTGGTCTGCACGTTTGCTTCACAAAGACTTTCATCATGCTCTTTTTACTTTCTGATGATTGACTTCCTACTCCAAATGTGCTACTATCCAGCCAACAGAACAAAATGCCATTTTTTATTCTGCATCCGGAATTTTATTCTATACCATTTTTCAAGGGAGGTCGCTGATGATACTTGCCCAGATTCACAACAAGTACCGTTCTCTGACAGAGACCGAAAAGAGAATAGGAGAATTTACATATGGAACTTTTTAATACTACCTTAAACCAGATGGCCTTTTTATTCCTGCTGATCCTGATCGGATACGGTCTGCGCAAGTCAAACTTCCTGCCCGACAATACCGCCAAGGTACTTTCCAAGCTGGAAAACGCTATCTTTATCCCCGCCCTGGTCCTTCGGACCTTCGTGGAAAACTTCACCATTGAAAAACTGGCCTCTGCCGGTTCCATCTTCAGCGTCAGCCTGGTGATCGCCATTATCATGATCTTCGTGGCAATCGGCATCTCCAAATGCTGCACCAAAGACCGCTATATCCAAAAGATCTTTACCTACGGCCTGGCTTTTTCCAACTTCGGCTTCATGGGAAATGCAGTTGTCAGCGCCCTGTTTCCGAACATTTTCTTTGAGTACCTGATCTTTACCCTCCCTCTGTGGAGCATGATCTACATCTGGGGCGTGCCCACACTGCTGCTGTCCGAGACCGACACCAAGCAGACCATCAAAGACAGACTGCGCGCCTTCGTCAACCCCATGCTGATCAGCATGCTGGTGGGCATGATCATCGGTATTGCCGGCATCAAACTTCCCGGATGGTTTTCCTCCGCAGTATCCAGCAGTGCGGACTGCATGTCCCCCATTGCCATGCTGCTGACCGGCATCACCGTTGCAGCCTCTGACTTGAAGAAGATCCTGACCAATGTCAGAATCTACATCGTATCAGTGATCCGTCTGATTGTGATCCCTTTGATTTTTATCGGCATCCTGTACTTTGTAAAACCTGATAACACACTGGCTATCTGTGCTGTATGCTCCGTGGCAATGCCGCTGGGCCTGAACACCATTGTTATCCCCAATGCCTACGGCAAGGACACTACTGTTGCAGCCGGTATGGCTGTAATCTCACATCTGATGTCCTGCATCACAATTCCGCTGATCTTCATGCTGATGATGAAAGTGCTGTAATAAAAAGCGCTCCGGGATTTGGAAGATTTCTTCCTGTCCCGAAGCGCTTTAATATTATCCAACACGCGAAAAATTATTTCTCCCGCTCTTTCAGATCAGCAATGATCTGCGCGTAGGTCTCCTCATCGATCTTAAACTTCTTATGATAAATCACAAATCCCACCAGAATGCAGATCAGAGGCAGGATCATCATGGCCCCCTTCATGATCCAGAGAGAGGAGCCACCCACACCGTTAATCAGAGTGGTGATCTCCTGTTGGGCTGCCGCGATGACCGCAGGATCTGTAACTCCTTCGATGGATTTCTCAATCTCCGTAATCTGTTTGGAGACCGGGTTGATACCGGAAATGAGCAGAGTGACTGTCACCACGGCGGTGCCCACGGCACCGCCCAGCTTGTTGATAAAGGGCTGCACTGCAAAACTCACCGACTCATTCCGCTTGCCCAGCTTCCATTCGCCGTACTCCACAGCATCCGCCAGGAACAAAAGCATCAACAGTTGGATAAAGGCCTGGGCAAAGAACAAGGCCAAACCTGCCACAATGATCAGTCCGAGTTTTTCAAAGCTGAAGAAGAACACAATGTACGCCGCTACAACCGTTACCATAGAAGCAAAATATAACTGCATTCTGGTAAACCGCTTACTGAACAGCGGGAATACAGAGAACGCTGTCAGCTGCGCCACGCCCAGCACAGCCGCAAAGACCATGTAAGTCCCCTCGTTCTTGTAGGCATATTTAAAATAATACACCCCAAAAGAGGTGGTGGTACAGTAACCAATCATGAACAGTGCCATGGCCACTGCCGTGACCATCAGCTGATCATTCTTCACCAATGCTTTTATCATTCCACTCAGACTGGTGTGCTCCTGATTTTTCAAGTGCTCTCTGTCTTCCTTGACACCTAACACCGTAAAGGCCTGGAAAAACCAGAGGATAGCCACAAGGATCACAGCAAAGAGAAAGTAGCTTTTTCTGGGGCTCATGCCAAACAGATCCGGCACCATGGTGTAGAGCACCACTACCGAAAACATGCCGATGCTGGCGCAGATTCTGGACACAGCACCCACGCCTTCGCGAACCTTTTGGTCCTTAGAGATTGCCGGCATCAGAGACCAATAGGAAATATCATTGGTGGTATACGCCATGCCCCAAAGCAGGTAGCCCACTGCCACAAAGGCTATGTAAGCGCCGCCGGACAGTCCCGGATCAGCAAACAGCAAAATAGTCAAAACACCTGATGTCACAGCACCGAACACGATCCAGGGCTTAAACTTGCCCCATCTGGTGGAGGTATTGTCCACGATAGTGCCCATCACCGGGTCATTCAAAGCATCGAACACCCGAAAGACCACCATCAGGCCTCCTATGATCGCCAGCTCATGATCAGCCAGGCCCACCACCTCTGTCAAATAAGTGATAAAATACATGCTGATCAGGCTATACACGGCATCACGGCCAATGGTGCCCATACCAAAACAATATTTATTGCGTCTCATTTGTTTGTCCATAAACTTCTTCCTCTTTGACATTTTTGAACTTCTTTGGAATTTTCCCTATTATCTCTCCAACAGCCTGAATTCAAAAGGCTTTAATACCAATTCGTCACAGGCATCATAATTGGATACCACAATACTGCTGCCCTTCTTCACACCGCTTTTCCTGATCACACGCTTAGGCAGCTTCGCCGATCTGCCGGTCATATTGCAGACAGCGACCAGACTCTTGCCACCCTTTTTCCGCTCAAAAGCATATACCTGCTTGCCTGCATAAACCGACTTAAAGTGTCCCTCCATCAGAATCTGGTTGGTCTTTCGCAAGGCGATCATCTTCTTCCAGAATGCCAGGATGCCGTTTTCTTTGGTCATTTCCGCCGCAGCATTCACTTCTTTATAATTGCCGTTGACCTTCAGCCAAGGCTTTCCTTCTGTAAATCCGGCATTTTCCTCTGCAGACCACTGCATGGGCGTGCGGGCATTGTCCCGGGATGTACGCTTGATCATCTTCCAGCGGATGGGGTTAGGAATCAGCAGCTTCTTCGCCATAGCGTAAATATTGTGGCTCTCAATGTCCATGACCTCATCCAGCTTCTTGAAATCCCCATTCACCATGCCGATTTCCTGTCCCTCATATACAAAAGGAGTTCCCCGAAGGCTCATCAGCAGACCCGCCATCATCGTAGAAGCCTCCTTGCGGTAAGGCCCCAGATCAGCAAATCTGGAAATAAAACGGGGCTGGTCGTGATTTTCAAAATAGACTGCATTCCAGTCCAGCCCCTTTTGCCATTTCGTCAGGGTCTTCATCAGCTTCTTGGGTTTCAGTCTGGTCTTAAACCACTTTACAAAAACCTGATCCACTTCCATATGCTGGAAAGAAAATACCATGTCCAGCTCTCCGCGTTTCGGTGCACACAGATCCTTTGCCCCCGGAATGTCCACAAACACAGTCTCACCTACCGCCCAGGCTCCGTAAGGCTCCAGCACTTCTCGGCGGAGCGTCTTCAAAATCTCATGGCAGCCCTCCGTAGACAAATAGTGCTCCCTTCCGGTAAGCACCAGCTGCTTTTTGCCGTTCGACAGGCTGTTCTTGTAAATTACATTAATCACATCACAGCGGAAACCTACCACACCCTTGTCCAGCCAAAAGCGCATGATATCCTTGATTTCTTCCAGCACTGCGGGATTGTGCCAGTTCAGGTCCGGCTGTTTCTTGGAAAACAGATGCAGATAATACTCCTCTTCACTGTCGCCGAACTTTGTCCAGGGACACTCCGCAAAGAAATTGCCCCAGTTATTGGGAAGCTTTCCGTTCTCCCCTCTTTTAATAATATAATAATCCTTATACTTCTGCTCACCGGCCAGTGCACGCTTGAACCACTCATGCTCATCGGAAGTATGATTGATCACCAGATCCATCACGATACCGATGCCCCGTTCCTTAGCCTTTTCCACCAGTTCTTCAAAATCCTCCATGGTGCCAAACCGAGGTTGTATAGCCTTGTAATCCGCAATATCATAGCCGTTATCATCATCCGGACTTACATAAACCGGAGAAAGCCAGATGGTATTGACCCCCAACTCCGCAATATAATCCAGCCGGGAGATAATACCCCGCAGATCGCCTATTCCATCACCGTCCGTATCTTGAAAGGACCTGGGATAAATCTGGTAGACTATGGTATCTTTTTTGTAATTGGCAGCCATATTGGTTTCCTCCGATGTTGTTTGTACTTAAAAGTAGTATACCACATCACTCCATATATTGCACCAAGACTCTCTTTCGTCGCATTATTTTTTTCAATATTCCTCCTGGGAATCTCCGTAGCGTTTGCCCGCATTCATCCTTGCCCGATTGTACTTGGCAATCTCCTTATTCTTCTGCTGTTTCCGCAAAAGAAACGCCGTCCGGTTGTCTGTATATCTGGCCTCACTGCGTAGTTTACGGTAACTGTCCCAGCGCTCCTGTGATAACAGCCCGCTCTCAATAGCCTCCAGAATGGCACATCCCGGCTCTGTACGATGCTTGCAATCACTGAATCTGCACTTGCCAAGGAACTGCTCCACATCTCCGAAAGCGCCTCCCAGGCCCTCCGACACATCCCACATGCCCAACTCGCGCATGCCCGGTGTATCAATTATCATAGCGCCATTCTGCAGCCGGATCAGCTGTCTGTGGGTAGTGGTATGACGGCCTTTGCTGTCGTCCTCGCGAATTTCTTTCACTGCCATGATTTCTTCTCCTGCCAGCGCATTTACCAAACTGGACTTGCCCACACCGGAAGAACCCAGAAACACAACTGTCTTGCCTGCTGTCACATACGCTGCCAGCTCCTCCATCCCTTCCCCGGTCCGCGCACTGATGGCATGTACATCCACTCCTGCCGCGATCCGCCGGGCTGCACAAAGATATTCTGTTTTTTCTTCCACCAAATCAGCCTTGGTCAATATGACCACCGGCACCGCACCTGACTGCCATGCCAATGTCAGGTAACGCTCCAGCCGCTTGGCATTAAAATCCTGATTTAAGGACTGCATAATAAACACATAATCAAAATTGGCGGCCACCGCTTGTTCTCCTCTGCCCGGACTGGGATCCCTTCTGGAAAAGAATGTCCTTCTGGGCAGCGTCTTCAGGATCCTGCTGTCCCCACTGGGAATATACTCGATCAGCACGAAATCTCCCACCGTAGGAAACACTTCATCCCCGCCGTAATACTCTTTGGTCTTCAACCTTCCGTAAGTCTCACCATACTGGCAGACCAGCGTAAAGCGATCTTTATGAACTGCCGTCACCCTGGCAGGAAGTCCCCGGCCCTCCTCCAGCATCATCTTTTGTATAAAACCATATTCCTGTAAGTTCATGTTTATGTTCCTCCATTGTCAGGCATGCGTTTGCGCATGTAATTCCATTTGTTTTTTTCATATCAACTTTTCTTGTTACGCATTTCCTTGTTACATTTTCTCTTGTTGTATTTGGTCTCGTCGGGTCCATATTTCTTACAATTTTCATATCTTCTAATCCTCTCATATCGCATCTCTCCTTTCTCAAACGCACATCACTCCAATCTGTAAAAGGGCGCAAAAATGCCGCAGAAAGTACCCTTGCTGAAGGCACTCCCTGCGGCTGTTTTTAGGCATAAAAATAACACACCCTCTGAGTGTGCTACAACCATAGGTCTGTATTCACGAAAGGTTACTTTTAATGGCACAACAAAAAGCAACTACTGCCTCCATCGTGCGCCCCATATGCAGTTAGACTTCTGTTACCTCATTCTTTACAAAATATACAGTCATTACTACATCCTCCTTTCACACCTGCCAGCAGGTGAATTATTTTAATTAAATTGTAGTACAGACGGACTGAAAGTGCAAACGTTTTTTTGAAATGCTTTTTCAACATCTTTTCAATAAAGGTATTGGTAAAAGCACATCTACTCATCATATGTTGAGAGTCTCATCACAAACTGCGATATGGACTCACACCACTATTTCTGTATAATAAAATCAGAAGCTTCTAAAAATAGGAAAGGATGAACAAAATGATGAACACATTCTCTAAAAACTTAAAGCGTTTTCGCATCGCCAAAAATATGACTCAGGAACAAGTGGCCGACTATCTGGGTGTTAGTACGCAGACTGTTTCCCGCTGGGAATGCAACACAACCCTTCCTGATGTGACTATCCTCCCCGAAATCGCAAGACTCTACTGCGTTTCCATCGACGATTTCTATAAAGAATTTTCTGTTGCCTATGAGAATTATGCTGCCAGACTCTTAAGTACTTACGAATGCACGCATAAACCGGATGACTTTTTACGGGCGGACATGGAATACCAAAAACTGCTGAATTCCGGCGAAGCTTCTATGAACGATTTGCGTTTATACGGTATTTTAAATCAATATATGATGAAAGATTGCTTGGACAAGGCCATATCACTCTTTGAACAGGTTCTGCAACGGGATCCTTCTGAAGATCCTGAAACATATCAGCAAACCCAGGGACAGTATATCTTTTTGCAGTGCCAGGTCGGCAATTGCAAGGAAATTATTTCCAAATATCAAGAACAACTGCAAGAAAACTTGCATGATGTGAACAATTGGATCAATCTGATTGCTGCCCATCAATTCTCCGGCCAATATCAGGAAGCTTCTGCTTGGGTTGAAAAAGCTTTAGCCAAATTCCCCGAAAATGCAAGACTGCATGTTTATGCCGGCGATATCTACCGCAATCTACATCAATTCGACACAGCCTTTTCACATTGGGACCAAGCTTTACTATTGGACTCCACTTACCTGGATGCCCAATATTCCAAGGGATTCTGTTATATGGAAATGGGAGAATATCAGAAAGCATACGAAACATGGGGTAAGCTTATCGATACTCTGACCCTCCGCGGTTTTGATTTGGCAATAGCCTACCCTAAAAAGTTGGCCGAGGAATGCCAGGGCAAAATAAGTTAACTCTCTTTGACATATCTAAAAATAGTACACATCATTCAATTGGGAGGCGCCACTAAGTGACCGCCTCCCGGCTTCTTCATATACCATACAAATGTAGGCTCGCGCCTTTTTTCTCACAAGCTTCTTTCTCTTTTATCCTAGTGCAATCCAATACCTTTGTTCCACGCAGCCTTCCACCACTACTTCATTTTCCAGTACCCCGCCATTTTTCATAATGCTCTTGGCGGAACCTACATTATCTTTATCACAGACCATCAATACCCGGTCTATGCCCAAATTTTTACATTCCTGCAGCGCCAACCCTATCATCTGCGTAGCAATTCCTTTTTTTCGCTCAGAAGGTCTGACGCCATCTCCGATGTGACCACCACTTTGTAAAAGAGCCTCATTCAGATAATGCCGTATGTTCACTGCTCCCACCATGATATCCCGGTCCTCGTCCAAACAGAAAAAGGTGGAATCAGGCACCAGCCCGGAACTTGTATCTTTCACTTCCAGATTGGCGCAATAATACTCAAAATCATGATGATCCAAGCGCCGGATTGCGTAGGGAATAATCTTTTCGCCGGAAGCATACCACTCGTCCAACATTTCTGTGATTTGAGTGCGATATTCTTTTGAAGCTTTCACTAATTTCAAGTTCATGGCTCAAACACCTCCCATGTAAACCTTCTATCTAATCAACACAGATGCCCAGGAATCTTTTACGATACCATATCGTGTTTCCGCCTTAATCAGTTTATAATGCTGAAAGCCGCATTTCTCCTGCACCCTTCTGGATTGATCGTTATCCGTAAAATGACAGCAAACAAGAAATTCCATCCCAACCTGTTCAAACAGATAATCAATCACAGCTTTCACAGCCTCCGGCATCAGCCCCATGCCCCAATACTCCTTGGACAATACATAGCCGATCTCCCTTCCTCGCTTGTCTGCAAACTCCGGCAAAGCCCCCTCATCATACTCTTCAATTCCAAGAGAACCGATTACTTTTCCGTTATATTCCAAGGCAAAGGTCTTTCTTTCCCGGATGAACATATTCAAAATTTTCTCAGACTCTTCTATATTTTTATGTGGCAGCCATCCTGCCATCTGACCCACACCATCCACGGAAGCATACTCATAAAAATCCTGCAGATCAGTAAGCTTCCATGGTCTCAAGATCATTCGCTCAGTTTCAATTGCTGTTTGAGTTATATCAATCGCAATGTTCATCCCTTTCCCTCCCGCTATTTATTTAAGTCAAATTTTATCATCGCATTTTTGAATCGTCAAGCATTTATCCTCAACAATATATTTATGGCCTCCAATTACAAGATCTCTACTGCTATAATACTGAATACCACTCCAAAAGGCAGAACGAATTATTATGATTTTGAATTAGAAAGTATTTTATTGGAAAACCTTGAAATTGCCTACAGCATATGATATAGTATCTGTAGGCAAAAAGATATGAACAATCCACAATTACACAAAACGAAAACCCAGAGTGCTGCAACACTCTGGGTTTTCTTGTCATTTACGGCTGACTAAACCGAGGCTAGTTACCGACTACTCTTGCTCGTCTAACCATTTGCAAATGTAATAGGCTATTACACTTGCCGCAACGGAGAGTAAAAAAGATATGAAGACTTCCACAATCACACCCCCTTCCTGTACCGGTGTAGGGGCGGTAACGTGATTATTATAACATCGGATTTTTGCCTTGAAAACACAATTTACTATCTCGTACACTTCTTCACACTATTTCAATTATGTTGTCATTTCATCTTGAACACGTTTCAAAAAAGCGGCCCCAAATCACTTCCGAATTTAGGCCGCCTTAATCTTTTCTTTATTAATTTTCCACTAACTGCTCCCTCAAGTACTCATTCAACAAGTACTCTTTATAATCACTCAATCGAAAAGCTTTATTCGACTGGCTGTCTCCATATTTTGCCACCAACTCTTTCATGGTGACCTTCTTTGCCAGATTCAGCGCCGGTATATCCTCCTCCACAATTCTGCGAACCAGCTCCTCCGGCTCATCAGTCTTTAAATTACCCACCTTCCACTCCTGGGACAATTGCGTAAAGTTAAAGAACACATCATATGTATTGGAGATCATCACCACAATGTCCTCCTCGTTATGGCGGACCCGATGGGACAGATCATCCTTCAACAGTTCACAACATTCTTTTTCAGTGAGCAGAGCTTCATAATTCAGATAATATGGTATCAAAACTTCCGGAATATGATCTTTCTTAATCCAAACATCGTATTGCTTCCGATTCTCGCCGTCACATCCGCCCTCATGCACAAAGAATTTAAATTCAGCCCCGAAAGCATTGCATCGCTCCTGCATTTTCAACTGCTCAGACAATTTCAGCAATTCTACAACTTCGTCCTTGTTTTCTTCATAAATGAAAACCTGCCACCTGGGCGCAATTTCATTAGCAAGCAATATTTCATTTGCCTGCAGCAGTTCCTGAAATGCCCCTTCACGCCCCACATACGTATCAGTCATCTTCTCCAATCCAAAGAAAGTAAGCTGCACTATCTTCGTTCCCATTTCCTTCAAAAATGTCACATACTCAGGATCTCTTACCAGACGCCAAAAGCTGGCCAACTCAAACCGCATCGGAACCGCATTCACAGATAACTGCTTGTCCTTCTCCCACCGCTTTCTGTAATCAGCGCAAAAATCCGGTTCCCGCAGCCAACCATAATAACTGATCCGCTCAAAATATGGTTTGAAATAATCTACTATCCACTGATCAGCGCCTTCTTCCATCTTTTTATTAGGCATGTGACCCAGCCAGCAATGCTTGCAGCGGTTGGGGCAACCGTACATATCTACACAAAGTGACAATGATTTATTATTCATACAAAGTCATCCTTCCGGGGAATTTTGTAGAAGCATCCGCACCAAACTCTCCACCCTGCTCCTCATGGCAGCATTCTGCGCATACTCCTTGCTGATCTTATCAATACTGTAGCTGATGGTGCAACGGTCCCGCTCAAAATACGTTTCCAAATCAATCAAAGAGCAATCCAGCAACCGAAACGCCAGATATTCTGCTATTTGTCTGGCCAGCAGCACATGAGGATTCCGGGTTTTGGTCACCAATTGCTGCGGTGAGTATCCAAAAAACTCTGCAACTACCGCTATGATTTTGTCACATTTCAAATCATTGTGCCGTATCACCAGATCCCGGATCAAGATGGCACATTCACTCACCGAAAGCATGAAATTGCCATTGCCCCAAACAGCCAGTCTGTTCACTGCGTCGATCAGTCTGGGAACGGACATAACATTATTACATATGTATTCTTCCACATTTTCAGAAAGCATTAAACCTTTATCCCGGCAATGATTCCGTAAAATCTGCCTTCTTTCGTCCAGATTGACATTGTGAAGATACAGGGATACGCCTTGGGTAAAACACGTTACAACCCATGGAACTATCTTGGGACATGCCCTTGGATCTACCGCGGCGGTCAGGATCACTTTACATGACTTCAAGGTCAGGAAATCCACCATTCGCGCCAATTCCCCCAACAAAGGACCTTTTTCATATAACAAATGAATGTCTTCCACGATCAAAAGCGAGGTCCTGTTCCGGCACTCGGCCTTGAACTTGGCCACCTCTTCCCGATCGCCGCCCCCGAGTCCGGGCACCAATCTGCCAACAAACTCTTCTGCCCCAAGGCAGAGCACATTCTTTTCCGGGTACAATTCCCCATAGCCTTCCAGCACTCTGCTGACCAGGTGGGTCTTCCCGGTACCTGGATCCCCGAGCAAAAGGATCGGAGAGGGAATCGCGGCGTCCACATCTTCCACAAGCATGCGAAATACCTGTTTGACCATGTCATTGGATGCCTGATATGCCACATAATCATCAAACAATTTCTCACAACTCATATGCTTCTCTCCCACTAAATATGGTATCTTCTCTTTTATTATACCACAAATAGTGCCCCAAAACATACAATTTATTTTCTGATATCCTGTAAAATCTCAGCCGGAATCTCAAATTCCACAACTCCCATATACATGGGAGCAACATCTCCCTCATTAAAGCAGATTACCACGTTATTGTTCTCGTTGATATAGAATGAGGTTTCGTCTGTTATGGCATTAAAGTTAAGGTCTTCTATATCGCTGTCCAGCCAGTAGAAAGCATCTTCATCTGCCTCCATCCTACTCTGCATCTGCTCCTTGATGTTCTGGCTGATAAGAGTGATATAATCTGCGCCCTCAACAAAGATATCTTTTAAGTGCAGACGTTCTCCGCTCATCAGATTAATCGTGTAATAATAATTCCTCTCATATCCACTTGCCTCACCCTCATAGCAGACCAGCCTTAAGGTGAACAGTTCCGGTGTTGATGCCAGCACCTGGCTCTCTACGATCAGTTCCTTATACCCCAGCTCATCCTGCATATGAGTCTTGAACTCATCTACCAGCTTACTTGTAATCTCCTGAATCTCTCTATTAATTTCCTCTGTTGTTTTTCCCAGTTCCTCTTTGCCCTGTCCGCTCTGCAGTTTATCGTCTGCCATCAGTTCAGGCACTTTCACATCTGCTTTGTGCTGCTCATCCTCATATACATAATCGCGGAAAATAACAACCTTTACCAGCTGTCCAAGCACAGGAATCTGCTCCATAGCGTGAGCAATTGCGGGGGACATATTGGGCAGTGCCACAAATGCAAGCACCAGTGCTGCTGCCGTTGCAGCCAATCTCGCGCTGCCGTGGCGGCCTTTTTCTCTGCGATTGTCCCGTTTTGCCTCTTCCATTCTCAGCTTCAACCTGTTCAGCTGTTCTTCTGACATGTGCGGTTCCATATACCCGTTCTTCAAGGGCTGCAGCATTTCCGCTGATTGTTCCTTACAATTTTCAAGATTTACAATATTTTTCATCACATCAATCCCCATAATTTTTTATTCCAGTATCATCCGAAGCTTCTTCATGCTACGGTAGAGCCTGCTTTTGACCGTACTTAAATTTTCGTTCAATATCTCTGCAATCTCTTCCAGTTTTTTGTCCTCAAAAAATTTCATTATCACGATCGCTTTATCTTGTTCCTGCAGCGAATCCAGGGCACGCTGCAGATCAATATCAACGTAATTATCTTCCACATACTTTGGTTCCATTCCGAGTTCTTCCTGTATATATTCGTAGGATTCCGGTTGCGGCCGTCGGACAAAGCTGAAAATCTCATTCAACATAATGCGATATACCCAGGTCCCGGCGTTTTCCGGACTGCGCAAATCCTTGCTGCCCCGCAGCGCCTTGTATGCTCCGCTCTGGACAATATCCTCTGCATCCGCTTCATTACGTACATAACTATATGCCAATCTGTAATATTGGTTGTACTGCTCCAATATTACTTCCTCTACAATTTCTTCCTTGCTTTTTTTCTTTGCAAAGCCCAAAATCTGCAAATCGGCACCTCCTCTTATGTCATCTTTTATCCAAAGTCATCCCACCTTATATCCCAATCCGCGAACAGCCTTTAAGTATTGAGGGTCTCTGGGATTCCTTTCAATTTTCTGCCGTAAATGACGAATGTGCACCGCAACCACATTCTCCGAATCAAGGGCCTGCATCTGCCATATTTTCTCGTATATCTGCTTCATGGAAAAAACTTTCCCTTTTTCCTGCATCAGCAGACGCAGAATCTTATATTCAATAGGTGTCATTTTCACCTCATTTCCGCCCAACACCACGGTATGAAGCTTATCATTCAGCTCCAAGTCGCCAAGGCGGTAAACATTCTCTTTTTCTCTGTCATTTATCCTAAAATTACTGTACCTTCTCAACAACGCTTTTACCCGGGCCAGCAAAACATAGGGATTATCATATATCGTAACATAGTCATCCGCCCCTACATTCAGCGCCATTATTTTTGCAGTTTCCGCTGTCTGGGAAGATATCACAATAAAGGGAATTCCTACGTTCTTCCGAATGTAATGAATGGTCTCCATGCCGTGCCCCCAGCCGCTGGCATCCAGCTCAATGTCCACCAGAATCATATGGATATGCTCGCTCTTCATCAGCATCAGCAAAGCCTCCAGCGTAGGCGCGGCTATCACATTCAATTCCTCTTGATCAAATAAGGGGGTTATCAGTTCTACTATTCCTGTAGTATTATTATACACCAAAATGTTCTTTCTCATATCCCTTTTCACTCCCTCCAAATCACTTTTATATCCTTACTATCTATTTGATGATTCAGAGTTTAAAAAAGTTTCAGGATAATTAGAATATCAATAAAATTTTTATTTTAAACAAAATCCCGGAAGCCTGCGCCTCCGGGACAATTTCACTTTTTATCCAAAAATATACTCTTTTCCGCCTTCTAAGGTCAACTCTACCTGATTAGCACTGACACAGACTGCATCCACAATCCTTTCCAGTAACTTTTCAGTCCGGGCATTCTTACGAAGGTATACCTTGCCATCATACTCAGGCTTTAAGGTAAGAGACACCACTTCATTTCCCTCCAATACCGCAGAAACCAGCAATCCTTTTTCCGCCCGGAAGGTACCGAAGGATACGGTCTCCTCCTCCCACTCTTCGGGAATGGCAGGGAACAGTTCCAGAATATTATCTTCACTCTGCAGCAGCATTTCCTGCAGAGCATCCGCTGCACACATGTTGGATTCTAAAGTAAACGGGCGGTAATGGAACTGGGAACTGCCCCGCCTCTTGTAGTCGCCATTTAAATGGAAGCCGTTCTGGGAACAAGTATTTCTCCAGAAGATATATAACTGCCATGCTGCACCGTTTCCGTTCTTCTGAATAGCGTAGAATTCGGCCATCCAGGTAAAGGCAAAGCCGATCCACATACCACTTCCGTACACTTCAAGGGCATGGATAGTGGCATCGATCACTTTTTGATCATTTTCCTTTTCATAATCCAGCAGACGGAGGGGATGGATCGCCATGGCATGGGAATGATGGCGGTGAGATTCTCTTAACTCCTCATCCGGGCTTAACATCAATACGTTTCTTCCATTAACTGCAAGCTCAGGAAGATGGGCCAGCATATCGTTCCATTTCTCTTCTTCACCATTTCCCAATTCTACCGCAAGTTTGGCCAAGGTGGAAAACAAGTATCTCATCAGTGCCAGATCATAGTTGGAATTGGGCGTAAGAAAAGCCTCAATGCGATCATTATGAATCTCAGGGCTGGAGGAAATGGGCAGATAGTATTTGCCATCTTTTTCTTCCAACAGTCCCATCACGCACTCTGCTGTTTCTTTCATATATGGATAGGCCTTTTCTGCAAGAAAAGTCTTATCTCCGGTAAAACGATAATGACGCTCAAAAATCTGGGCTGTCCAAATCTGATTGGTGGGAGTAAGACAATACATAGCCCAGCCACCCAGGGCATCTCCCAGCGGTGACATAACGCCCGGCAGGCACATGCCGTCGGTTTTGTAGAAAGTCTTGGCAAATTTTCTTCCGGCATCGTTCAGATCCCACAGAAAATCAATCACAGACTCACCCTCTTCCAGATGATTGGCCTTGGCATAGTGATAATAACTCATCTGCAGGTTCAGATCTCCATGATAATCCCCCTTCCATGGAGGAAGTGCGCCATTGTCTGCAGTCCAGACACCCTGCAGCGGCATGGGCCAACTGCCCTTTCTGGAGCAGGAAGCAAGCAGATAATTGGTGATATACCAATGTTTCTCGAAAAACTGATCCGGAAGTGTGATACTGCTCTTGCCCCAATAGCCTTCCCACCATTCTTCATGACTGGTGAACATCTCGTTGTAGCCAAGCTCCAGCGCATCTGCAATCCGCTGTAAGGAATCCTCAATCCAGTTCCCGCCATCGTTGGATGTAGACACCAGGTACGCAATTTCAGTATACTTGGGGTAAGATTTCTGCATCGCAAAAATACCATAAGCCAAGCCATGACCAATGGTCTGAATAAAATATTTCACATCCCCTTCAACTACCACCCGTGGAGCAGGATATACCAGTCCCTTTAAAGAAGCAGTATTCACCGAATTAACTTCCCCTATTTCCGGCGCATCAATACCCTCTACGCCAAAGTCCGGATTATCAATGTAATAGGAAAAATCCGCAGCCGGCTGATCAATATGGACCATTCCCACTCTTTTCGTGGCATGCAGATAACTTCTGATGTGGATCTTATTTCCAATGGTAATCTTAGCTTCCGCCTTAGCCAATGATAACTCTGACACCACATTATCATCACAGCCAAAATCAAAAATCAATTTCCCAGCGGGAAGCTTGGTGGGCAGCACATGGTTATAGATATCCGAAAACTGCTTTCTGATCTCTGCCTCGTTTCCCTCTTTCACCAGCTCTATCATCTTTTCATAAGTGAAATCCTCTTCATAGATTCTCGGATTGGGCGTCAGCTCCCAGATATCGGTACGGTCAAGACTGAAGCGAAAGCCTCTGGGATTTCCCCAGAGCAGGGCTCCGGAAATACCATTGCCCAGGGGGATCGCTTCGTCCCATTGGGTTACTGTTTTCTTTAAATGCAGGTCGAGTTCTTTTCCCGGTAGTTTCATAATAATGTATCCTTTCCGTTCCTATTTTCATTCGCATTGTAGGGTGGAGCATTCTTGTTTCTCTGATACCTATATCATAGCACAATCAACACAATCTGTCCTCTTCTTTCAAAAAGATCTCCACCACAGTATCCCGTTCATCCGGCAGCGGATAACAGTCAAATGCTTGGGGATCAAAGAAGAAAAATGCATCTAACTTTATTACACTCCTTCTTCCATCAACATTGCACTCAAACTTTGTACAAACACTTCAAAATCTCTACTATCATCATCAAACAAAATCGTCTTCATCCCCATCTTCGCCGGCACAAGCAGATTTGATGCCGTATTATCAACAAAAACACATTCCGATGCCTCAACCTCCATGACCTCCAAAACATATTGAAAAATCTTACTGTCCTCTTTGCCCGAATGCAATCCGGCAGAAATGGCAACCACATCAAAATAATCCGCATAATGATTGTGCTTCAAGATGGTTTCTATCCTATCCACTTTATTATCAGTAACCATACCGATACGATAAGTACTTTTCAATGCCTTTATATAATTGAACATTTTTTCATCCAAGGCTGTATTTATAAAAGAATCAAGCAGGACTCGATAGGGAATTTCTTTTCCTACATCCTTACAAAAATTCTCCCACATGTTCTCATGAACAATCTCGCCCATCAGCAATCTCTTATTATACTTGTAATAGTTGGCCTTTATGATGTCCAGATCAATGTGAGTTCTTTGTGAAATATAGTTCGTAATAGATGTGGAACCAGTCTTATCTATTGTTAACACACCATCAAAATCAAACAAAATACACTTAATCATTTTATACCACCTTTTGCACTACAATTCTGCCCATTCCTCATATGTTGCCTGCCATGTATCATGGGCAAAAGGTCTACGTTCATCGCCAATTCTCTGCGCAAATTCTTCTACATACTTTAAGAAAAAAAAGAGTTTTTCATGTCCTGTCATCCATTCTTTGAAGATCACTTCGCTCCAAATCGGTACTTTTTCATACTGTTCCGTAGCCTTTGCCTTTTCAATAAGAGAGTAAACATCATACTTTACTCGACGCTCCTCCACTGAAGCAATCCCATTTTCTACTGTCAATAATGTGTACGGCGCTCCAAACTCTGTACAATCCAAAGGCAAGCCGCAAGAACCAGGATTGATAAATAAATATTTCCCTACCTGCATATTCCATTGGATATGAGTATGCCCAAATATATAGATACCCTCCGAAAGGGTATTTAATATTGAACATAACTCCTTGTCCTGTAATAACTCATGCCGTATATCCCTCAGAAGCTCTTCATGTGTTATATGACGATCCTGATAACGCAGGGCAACTTGTGATGTAGAAAACTTCCCTGTTTCCACTTTCCTTATGAACATCTCCGAACTATGTGCCATATGAATATCCATATTCTCACATTGCAAATCTAACCTCGCAGGCAACCCATTTAACCAGGTTCTCTGCTCTTCTGAAAGTACACGCCTACACCATCGTGAAATTTCAAATTGCGCATCTGTTCCGTCCGAAACGTTCAGATAACTTTCTTCATTGCCTCGAATAATGTGCACATTATCCATCGCCCTGATAGTTTCCACCACTTCTCTCGGCCAAGGAATACTGATACAATAGTCTCCCACAAATAAGAATTGTTGAGCCCCTTGGTGCAATGCATCTTCTATTACTAATTTCAGTGCAGGATAGTTACCATGTATATCTGATATTATTGCATACTTCATAACTTCTCCTTAATCCCTCCAGAAACATCTCAAACCAGTTCATTAAATGTTTTTTCAAATAAAGGGAGCCACAAAAGGGCTCCCTTTATCTATTCATACTCCTTCAACCAGCACTTCAATGCACCTACTTAAATCGCATCAAGTTCTGCCCACATTTCCTCTTCTGAAATCACTCTTCCATTTTCCATATCGTCTATGGCTTCATCCAGCATAGAAAACAAGGCATCCGCTGCATCATTGATGGTACATGCATTTTTTGTTATTTGAATTGTTTCCATATCATCATCCCTTCATATCGGATTACCTCTCATAATTTATAGTATAACACAAGCAAACATATTCTACTACAATTTTATTACAGCAAAACACTCAAAAAATAGGAATATCTTTTGCCAAGAAGGATTGATTTGACACCTTTTCAAACACCAGCAACTGCGGAAAGACATCCCTACTTCCGTCTGCATATCGACGCGGTATTTCTATAAACATAATTGTATGACCATTCATATATTCAATTGAGTAAGGATTTGCCACAATATGCGGCTCCGGAATTGTTGCTTCCAGATATAAAAATCCCTTTGTCCACCCCCGGAGAAACCAGTACGCCTCACCGGCTTCCGGAAAGTACAGTTCACTCCAAACAGATTTTTCCGCATCAGGACACTTGGGATGTCCATAAACAAATTGCTCTTTACTTAGAACAATGTCCCTAATTTTCCATTTGCCAACGGCGGCTTCATCATTCTCAAATGACTGTTTTTCTATCGGTGTGTCTATACATTTCACCTTTTTGCATACGGGTATTTTGAGTTCTACGGTGCCATCCCCATAATAGATTTCATAGAATGCCCCAATAATTTGGTAATCTATTTCATGTATTTGAGACAGCATAGCATGATACCCATCGTCAATTTGCTCCTTCTTACAAACCAAAGTTGCCAGCTCGCCTGGAAAAACAAACGTCTTTTCCTCATATCCAAGGACATTGGCAAACTTTCCTGTGATTTCCACGCAAGCGGCAAGATCAAGGTTGCTTTCACGATATTCGATTTCATAATTTACAATCACAGTACGCTCCCCAAGCAACTGCTCGGGCAGAGTTGCTTTCATTTGCTCAACAGTCGACTCCGCGTCTGCTTTGTTTGCATAAATCTTCCTATGAAAGGCGACACGGATGGTGTCACCGCTTCGAATGGTTATATGAAACATAGTCCCCTCTCCTTCAGATAATGATTTCTTAATCTGATTCAATTTCTTCAGCTGTAATGAAATTTCTTTTGATTTTTCCGAAAGCTCTGTACATTTCTCTTCTACCAATGCAAGAATATCCTCATCTGTGCTTGCGTGCAGATGCTTTTTTATTTGTTCAAGCGAAAAGCCCAATTCCTTGAGCGAAATAATGCGATTGCAATCTGCAAGCCTTGCGGCAGAATAGTAGCGATATCCCGTAAAACGGTCAATCTCGTCCGGAACAAGCAGATCTTCACTGTCATAGTACCTCAGAGTTTTGACAGGTATGCGGCAAAGCCGTGATAATTCACCAATCTTGTACATTTCGTAATACCTTTCTTAAGAATTTGCTCTGCGAAACAGCGCTATTTCGTTTTTACAGCTTAGTTATATCATTACAGTTAAGTGGAGAGTCAAGAAGGAAAATCAATTCCTCTATTTCTTAATTGCTACCGCAGTAAATTCCCCCGGCACATCCGGCTTGGTCCATGAAGGATGTTCATCAAACCTCTCCAAAACAAAACCTGCCACAATTATACCATTCACAATCTCGCTGATCGTGTATTTCCTATAGCTGCATTTGGGCATCTGCTTTCTGATTTCCTCCGGATAGAAACGTGCATGTGCCATTTCTCCTTCAAAAATATCTTCTGAAAAATAGTTCATGGACGGATGTCCAAAATCCAACAGATCAGATATTTTAGTAAAGGGATGAAAATCACTGCAGATCATCTTCCCATTTGGCTTCAGCAAAGCATACATGATATCCATAAACTGCTTGATATCATGAAAGTAATGCAGTATACCACCTTCCATAAATACAACATCAAAAGATTGTTCATATTTTTCCAAATCAATTTCCAGAACATCACCCACAAAAAAATCAATGTTGACATTTGCATGCTCTGCAACTTCAAGTGCATATCGTTTATTATCTTCCGATATGTCAAAGATTGTAACATCAGCTCCCAGGACTGCCAGTGGAATGGCCTTTTTGCCGCAGGAACCACATATGTTGGCCACTCGGATTCCTGTATATGTATCAAAATACGTTGCATACCTTTTTAACATGCCTATCGGATCCGCCAATGCTTTCCTCGCTCTATCTTCCGGCCTACCGGACTCTCTCACCCAAAATTCATAGGCGTTAAACTCCCACGCTTTTTTATTTTGTAAACTGTACTCTTGCATATTCAATCTCTCCCTCTGTTAACTTTCTCTGCTTGCTTCCTTCATACGCGTCCATTGTTTACATTTTCCGTTCTCATTCCTTGTTCACATTTTCTGTCGACTTTTGCGATTCTCAATCGATTATGATCCACTTGATTTATATCGCCTCACGCCAAACCGCCAAAACAACCAGCATGGTATCAGGAAGAGTATCGCAACCAACGGCAGGAAAATATAGAACACCGACTCTGTTCTCCCTAATAAATATTGTAACGGGTAGTATTGCACTAACGTGTACGGAATGATAACAGTGGCAAATTGCAGCATCCTTTTGCCATACACATCAATGGGATATTTACCATACTCTCGACCTCCGTCCGTAAGTACATTCATAAACTCCAGCCCTTCCAGCGTAAAAAAACAAAGCGTCGCATAGATCATAAATAGTCCCGAAAAGAGGGCACAACCACCCAACAACATAAATACGACCGCAAGAATTCTGGCAAATGTCCACTCCACCTGGCTTGTCAGTATACCATAAACAAATATCATCAGCGCTTGTATCATTCTTCCAACTCGGGTAATCTCAAATCTGCTGCCCAACACCTGCAGGATCTCATTTCGCGGTCTCACCAGGATCCGATCAAATTCGCCCCGTCTAACAATACCGTCGAACAAATCAAATCCCCGTCCAAACATTTCCGCCAACGAAAACTGCAGCAATACAATGGCAAAGCACAATAACACTTCACTATAAGTATACCCCTTCACACTGTCAAATCTTTGGAACATAAAGTATATTCCAAAAAAAGCACTGAACGATACCAATAGCTGTCCCATGATCATCAATAGCATTGAAGTTTTATATTGCATAGTGCTGCGCACAATGACAGAAACATAATGTATGTATAGACGCAAATTACTACATTTCATAACACTGCTAACCTCCCTGTACGACAATCTTCTTCTCAGCAAACGCTAATAGAACTTTTCCAATGATCACCAACACTACCAGCCATACCGCTTGCAAAAGGATCCCTTTTATCATTTCTTCGCCGCTCATACTACCGCTGTAAACTCGAAGCGGCACATTCTGCATAGAAGCAAAAGGAAGAAGTTCCAACACAGTTCTGATTTTATCAGGGAAAAACGGTAATGGAATGATAGCACCGGCAAGAAATTCCACCACAGAGCTAATCAGTATCCGCAATCCATTGGGAGAAATGGTAAAAAAAGTCAAGCCATATATCATCATAAAAAATGCGACAGTTACTCCAAATCCTAAAAACATTGCTACAAGAAACAGCCCCAAATGTCCCATACTTGCCGGTTTCCCAATTCCAAAAGGGGCCGGTAAAAATGCGGCAAACAAGAGGACCGGAAAGCATCTGAGCAGTGCTCTTGCCAATCGGTTTGCCATACTGCGGGAAAACCACATATTATAAATACTAACAGGACGGCACATTTCATATGCAACATTGCCATTCATGATATTTTCAAAAATTTCATTTTCTACCATCCATGCTGCGAACAGCGCCAAAAAGGCCTGTTGCAACCATATATATGTGGATGTGGCCTGGAAGCTCATAGGAAATGCCTCTGCATCAGTCTCATAAAACGCTCTGTACACCAGAATGTTCATTCCACCCCAGAAAAACTGCGTCACAATTCCAGCTGCAGCGGCCACCCGATATTGCAGCCCCATTGAGAACCGCAGCCGGAAAAAAGCCCAATATTTCTTCATATCGCACCTCCTATATGTCGTAAGTACGATACAGCTGAGCTATCGTTTCATCAATATTGGCGTTCCCCTGCTTAATATCCTCTAAAGTTCCATCCATGAGGATCTGACCTTTACCAATCAAAATGATACGCTTGGTCAAAGCCTCAATATCCTGCATGTCATGTGTGGTCAGGATCACCGTGGTCCCATGGACTTCATTTTGTTTTTTGATAAACTCACGCACTGCCAGCTTTGAAACAGCATCAAGTCCAATCGTAGGTTCATCCAAAAACAAGATTCTGGGACTATGCAGCAAGGACGCAGCAATTTCGCACCGCATACGCTGCCCCAACGACAATTGTCTGGCAGGAGTACGCAGTAATTCCCCTAAATTTAGTAATCCTGTTAATTCATCGAGATTGGTACGATATGTACTCTCAGAAATAGAATAAATATCCTTCAACAATTCAAAGGAATCTATGACCGGAACATCCCACCACAGTTGTGTACGCTGGCCAAATACAACACCTATCTGTCCTACGTGCTGAATTCTGTTTTTCCACGGCACTCTGCCGTCCACAAGACACTTGCCACTGTCTGGTGTCAATATTCCGCTTAGAATTTTGATCGTGGAGCTCTTCCCCGCTCCATTGGGGCCGATGTAACCCACCATCTCTCCATCTTGAATGGTAAAACTTACATCGTTCAAAGCACGAATCTCTTCATACTCACGGTGAAATAAAGCTTTGCAGGCTTCACCGAATCCTGCGTTTCGTTTTGCAACTTTGTACGACTTGCATACATGTTCCATCGTAATCATTGTTACTTCCTCCTGGTAGTTATACTTTGCGATGCCAAAAGACACCATATCTTGCCAAGTCGGTCTGGTCTTGCTGGATTTTGCCAGTCAAATACCGACGGTATTTATAAAAAAACAGTACAACGATTGCAACTCTTATCGAAATACTGTCTTTCTATACTCAATTTTCATACCGTATAAAATACATTTATATATTCAGTTGGAAAGCCATAATAACACAGGATTATAGAAAATGCAACTTATACTTTATACACAACGAGAAGATTTACCTCGAAAATACTTCGTATTTCCTCGGTCGCGGCAGTCGCCGCTTATAAATAAGCATAAAAATACCCGGAAGAACATAAATGCTCTTCCGGGATTCTTATGCTCATTTAATCTTCTCGTTGTTATCGCGGAGATTACTCGATGATAGTAGCAACACGACCAGAACCAACGGTTCTACCACCTTCACGGATAGCGAAGGTAAGACCCTGCTCCATAGCGATGGGATGGATCAGCTCGATGGTCATCTCTACGTTATCACCAGGCATGCACATCTCGGTGCCAGCAGGCAGTGCGCAAACGCCGGTAACGTCGGTTGTTCTGAAGTAGAACTGAGGACGATAGTTGTTGAAGAAAGGAGTATGACGGCCACCTTCATCCTTGGTCAGAACGTAAACCTGAGCGGTGAACTTGGTGTGGCACTTAACGCTGCCGGGTTTGGAAAGAACCTGACCTCTTTCGATTTCAGTTCTCTGAACACCACGAAGCAGAGCACCGATGTTATCACCAGCCTGAGCCTCGTCAAGCATCTTACGGAACATCTCGATACCGGTTACAACGGTGGTCTTGGTCTCTTCCTTGATACCAACGATTTCAACCTGGTCATTCAGATGCAGAACACCACGCTCTACTCTACCAGTAGCAACGGTACCACGACCGGTAATGGTGAATACGTCCTCAACAGGCATCAGGAAAGGCTTGTCAGTGTCACGCTCAGGATCAGGAATGTAGCTGTCAACAGTATCCATCAGCTCCATGATCTTGTCGCCCCAAGGACCCATGGGATCTTCCAGAGCCATCAGAGCAGAACCCTTAACGATAGGGCAGTCTGTGAACTCGTACTCTTCGAGCTGCTCGGTGATTTCCATCTCAACCAGCTCTAACAGCTCCTCATCGTCAACCATGTCACACTTGTTCATGAATACAACGATGTAAGGAACGCCTACCTGACGGGACAGAAGGATGTGCTCCTTGGTCTGAGCCATAACACCGTCAGTAGCAGCAACTACAAGGATAGCACCGTCCATCTGAGCAGCACCGGTGATCATGTTCTTTACATAGTCAGCGTGGCCAGGGCAGTCAACGTGTGCGTAGTGTCTAGCTTCGGTCTGGTACTCAACGTGAGCGGTAGAGATGGTGATACCACGCTCTCTCTCTTCGGGAGCCTTATCGATGTTCTCGAAATCAACCTTTGCGTTACCAGCTACTCTCTCAGCCAGAACCTTGGTGATAGCAGCGGTAGTAGTAGTTTTACCATGGTCAACGTGACCGATGGTACCAATGTTACAATGGGGCTTAGTTCTTTCGAATTTAGCTTTAGCCATTTTGAAAATCCTCCTTGAAATAGTGAATCTTGTTATTTTTCTTCCGCCGAAGTGGTATTTTACGCACTCGGCGCTAATTTACTCGGCTACCTCTGATTATATTAAATAATCAGAGGTTTTTCAAGTCATTTTTACGCTTTTACAAGCATTTATTTAGCTATAAGGGCTATTATTTGGCTTTTGCTGCCAGAACCTTCTCCTGAACGTTCTTAGGTACCTGCTCGTACTTCTCGAAGAACATAGAGTAGTTACCACGACCCTGGGTCTTGGAACGCAGGTCAGTGGAGTAACCGAACATCTCGGACAGAGGAACGTAACCACGAACCAGCTTACCGCCGCCGATGTCCTCCATACCTTCGATACGACCACGACGGGAGTTGATGTCACCGATAACATCACCCATGTACTCTTCAGGCATGGTTACTTCAACCTTCATGATAGGCTCCATAAGAACGGGAGATGCCTTCTGCATTGCATCCTTGAATGCCATGGAACCGGCAATGTGGAATGCCATTTCAGAGGAGTCAACCTCATGGTAGGAACCATCATATACATTTGCATATACACCAACAACAGGGAATCCGCCAAGGATACCTGCCTTGGTAGCTTCTTCGATACCTTCGCCGACTGCAGGGATGTATTCCTTAGGAATAGCACCACCAACAACGGTGGACTCGAACTTGAACAGCTGCTCGCCGTTGGGGTCCATAGGCTCGAATTTAACTTTACAGTGACCATACTGACCACGACCACCGGACTGCTTAGCGTACTTGGAGTCAACTTCAACAGCCTTGGTAATAGCTTCTTTGTAAGCAACCTGAGGAGCACCTACGTTAGCCTCTACCTTGAATTCTCGAAGCAGTCTGTCAACGATGATCTCCAGATGCAGCTCACCCATACCTGCGATAATGGTCTGGCCGGTTTCCTGATTGGTATGAGCACGGAAGGTAGGATCTTCTTCTGCAAGTTTTGCAAGAGCTTCACCCATCTTACCCTGACCAGCTTTGGTCTTGGGCTCAATTGCCAGCTCGATAACGGGCTCAGGGAACTCCATGGACTCAAGGATTACGGGATGCTGATCATCACAGATGGTATCACCGGTAGAGGTGAACTTGAAACCAACTGCTGCAGCGATATCACCGGAGTATACCTTGTCCAGCTCAGCACGCTTGTTAGCATGCATCTGCAGGATACGGCCTACACGTTCCTTCTTATCCTTGGTAGCATTTAATACGTAGGAACCGGAATTCATGGTACCGGAGTACACACGGAAGTATGCCAGCTTACCTACGAAGGGGTCGGTCATGATCTTGAATGCCAATGCAGAGAAAGGCTCTTCATCAGAAGAGTGTCTCTCGATCTCGTTACCTTCCAGGTCAACACCCTTGATAGCAGGGATATCGATAGGAGAAGGCATAAACTCGATAACTGCATCCAGAAGCTTCTGAACACCCTTATTTCTGTATGCGGTACCGCAGCAAACAGGTACTGCTGTACACTCACAGGTTCCTTTTCTCAGTGCAGCTTTTAACTGCTCGTTGGTAGGCTCCTCGCCTTCCAGATAAGCCATCATCAGCTCATCGTCCAGCTCACAGATCTTCTCTACCAGCTCTTCACGATACATTTCTGCATCGTCTTTCATATCATCGGGAATCTCACAAACGGTGATGTCATCACCCTTGTCATCGTTGTAGATGTAAGCCTGCATTTCGAACAGGTCAACGATTCCCTTGAACTCATCTTCTTTACCGATAGGTAACTGGATGCAGATAGCATTCTTACCAAGTCTGTTCTTGATCTGCTCAACTGCACCATAGAAGTTTGCACCTAAGATGTCCATCTTGTTGATGAAAGCCATACGAGGTACATTGTAGGTATCAGCCTGACGCCATACGTTCTCAGACTGAGGCTCAACGCCACCCTTAGCACAGAATACACCTACAGCACCGTCAAGTACACGAAGTGAACGCTCAACTTCTACTGTAAAGTCTACGTGACCAGGGGTATCGATGATGTTGATACGATGCTCCAGAGCGCCGGGCTTAGCTTTGCAGTTTTCCTGCAGAGTCCAATGACAGGTAGTAGCAGCAGAAGTAATGGTAATACCTCTCTCCTGCTCCTGAGCCATCCAGTCCATGGTAGCGGTACCTTCATGGGTGTCACCGATCTTGTAGTTAACACCGGTGTAGTAAAGAATACGCTCTGTGGTTGTAGTCTTACCAGCATCAATATGGGCCATAATACCAATATTTCTGGTTCTCTCTAACGGATATTCTCTTCCAGCCAAGATTTTTTCCTCCTGATTTAATATCAAAGCGACGGCCGAGCAATTCTCTCGAGCAAAGGCTCAAGAATTTGCAGGGCAATCTGCATCTTAGAAACGATAGCAGGCAAACGCCGAGGCGTTTGTTCAGCCAGCTGTATCTTAGAAACGATAGTGTGCAAACGCCTTGTTTGCCTCTGCCATCTTGTGCATATCTTCTTTTCTCTTAACAGCAGCACCGGTATTGTTAGCTGCGTCAAGAATTTCGTTTGCAAGTCTGTCTTCCATGGTCTTTTCACTTCTCTTACGAGAGAACATGGTCAACCAACGCAGGCCCAGAGCCTGACGTCTCTCTGCTCTTACCTCGATAGGTACCTGATAGGTAGCACCACCGATACGTCTAGCCTTTACTTCCAGAACAGGCATGATGTTGTTCATAGCCTCTTCGAAAACTTCCAGAGCAGGCTTGCCGGATTTTGCTTCTACTTTTGCAAATGCTCCATATACAATCTTCTGAGCTACACCCTTCTTGCCATCCAGCATGATGTTGTTGACAAGCTTGGTAACCACTTTGTTGTTGTATAAAGGATCTGCTAATACATCTCTTTTCTGAATATGTCCTTTACGTGGCACGGTTCTTCCCTCCTTAATATTATATTAGATCATCGGTACTCACATGTGTTTCCCCAAGTGTTCGCGCTGTATATCTGTATTACAGAATTCCAACACTTTTCTTAGTTCGTTTAGTGGTACAAAGTCTGAAAACTACCACATAGTATAGCAGTTTTCCTCAGTACGCTGAAACTATTCCTGTTTCAAGAAAATTTTGCTTTCAAGAATAATTACTTCTTTGCAGCTTTAGGTCTCTTAGCACCATACTTGGAACGAGCCTGTTTTCTGTTAGCTACACCAGCGGTATCAAGGGTACCACGGATGATGTGGTATCTGGTACCGGGCAAGTCCTTAACACGACCACCACGGATCAAAACAACGCTGTGCTCCTGCAGATTATGACCTTCACCGGGAATGTAGCTTGTAACTTCGATTCCGTTGGAAAGACGTACTCTGGCGATCTTTCTAAGAGCGGAGTTAGGCTTCTTAGGAGTAGTTGTCTTAACAGCAGTACATACACCACGCTTCTGGGGAGCAGATGCGTTAGTTGCTTTCTTGTGAAGAGAGTTGTAACCCTTCTGGAGAGCAGGTGCAGTAGACTTCTTCTCAGCAGTCTCACGTCCTTTTCTTACTAACTGGTTAAATGTCGGCATTCTGTTTCACCTCTTTCTTTGTAAATAGTATAAAGTTTCCTGTGGCACTTCATACACGCTTTTGTATTGCAGAAGTTATCTTCACACAAAAAGAATGCATCCGAGTGCACACTAAAATAGTATACTTGCTCACGGATGCATTGTCAATCGTTTTTAAATATATTTTTTGTATTTTTTAAAGAACTCTCACCAGTGAATATGCGAATTCCGGCGGCAGCTGCGGGAGCGCGAAGCAGCTGACTTTCTACTACTCTAACACCTCAAGATATCTCTGCAGCGCATCCTGCCAGGTGGGAAGCTTCTCGAAACCGTTGTCTGTAAGCTTTTCCTTACTCATACGGCTATTGGAAGGACGCTTGGCTTTGGCCGGATACTGATCTGCGCTCACGGGATCTACCTTCACATCAATACCTGCCTGACGGAAGATCTCGCAGGCAAACTCATACCAGGTACAGATGCCCTCGTTGGTAGCATGGTAAAAACCATACTTATCGGTGAGAACCATATCAACCAGCAGCTTTGCCAGATCATAAGTATAGGTAGGAGAACCAAACTGATCATTTACCACAGTCAGATGATCTCTGGTCCTGCCCAGATTCAGCATAGTCTTTACAAAGTTCTTGCCGTTGACACCGAATACCCAGGCAATGCGCACGATAAAATATTTCTCCAGCGTATTCTGTACTGCCAGTTCACCTTCATATTTGGTCTGGCCGTATACGTTCAAAGGATTACGCTCATCATCCGGCTCCCAGGGACGTTCACCGGTTCCGTCAAACACATAGTCGGTACTGATGTAGATCATGGGAATATCCAGAGTCTTGCACATGTTGGCAATATTCTGTGTGCCTTCCGCATTTACTTTTCTGCACAGCTCTGCATTATCTTCTGCCGCATCCACCGCTGTATAAGCAGCACAGTGGATCACCGCATCAGGCGCAGCCTCTCCGATCACAGTATTTACACTGTCAGCATTTGTAATATCCATCTCCTGAATATCCACACCGATTGCTTCGATGCCGCGTTTCTCCAGCTCATTTACCACATCATATCCCAATTGTCCTCTGACACCTGTCACAAAAACCTTCATAAGAGACCTCCTTACATTACAACAGAGTGAGTGCCGTCGGCTCTCACTCTGTCTATTATATCATATTAAATACGATACTACAACTGATGATTATTCTTCAGTGATAACAGCTTCTTCCTCTTCGAAATCTACTGCATCCACTTCCGCATCAAGTTCTTCTGCATCCAGCTCTGCATCGGACAGTTCCACATCTTCCTCGAATGATGCGGTCTCCTCCCCGGTGTAGTAATCCACATCGTAGCTTACTTCGGGAGTCTCACCGGTGCTCAGTCTGGTGTTGCGGTATCTCTTCATACCGGTACCGGCAGGAATCAGCTTACCGATGATAACGTTTTCCTTCAGACCGATCAAAGGATCGATCTTGCCCTTGATTGCAGCTTCAGTCAGAACCTTTGTGGTCTCCTGGAAGGATGCTGCGGACAGGAAGGAATTGGTTGCCAGTGCAGCCTTGGTAATACCCATGATGATCTGCTTACCTTCAGCAGGCTCCTTGCCCTCTGCGATCAGCTGCTCATTCATATCTTCGAAATCAAGAATATCTACCAGTGTGCCGGGAAGGAACTCTGCGTCACCGTTATTCTCAATGCGAACCTTCTTCAGCATCTGACGTACCAGCACCTCAATGTGCTTGTCGGCGATATCTACACCCTGGAGACGGTATACACGCTGAACCTCACGGAGCATGTAGTCCTGTACTGCGCGAACACCCTTGATCTTTAACAGGTCGTGAGGATTTACGCTACCTTCAGTCAGCTCATCGCCGGCCTCAAGGATCTGGCCATCCACGATCTTGATGCGGGAACCGTAAGGGATCAGGTATGCCTTAACATCGCCGGTCTCTTCATTGGTGATCACAACTTCACGTTTCTTCTTGGTATCACGGATCTCTGCTTTACCACCGAACTCTGCGATGATTGCAAGTCCCTTAGGCTTTCTAGCCTCGAAAAGCTCCTCTACACGGGGAAGACCCTGTGTGATATCGTCACCCGCTACACCACCGGTGTGGAAGGTTCTCATGGTCAGCTGTGTACCGGGCTCACCGATGGACTGTGCTGCGATAATACCAACAGCTTCACCTACCTGAACTGCTTCACCGGTAGCCATGTTCGCACCGTAACATTTAGCACAAATACCATTCTTGGAACGGCAGTTTAAGATATTTCTGATCTTTACTTCCTCGATAGGCTCACCGCTTTCGTTGACGCCTACGCTGAGGATCTTTGCAGCACGGCTGGGAGTGATCATATGGTTACGCTTAACGATCATGTTGCCGTCTCTGTCACAAATATCGTTGCAGGAATATCTTCCTGTAATTCTATCCTTCAGACTTTCGATGGTCTCCTTACCGTCCATGAATGCCTTAACAACCATACCGGGAATTTCGTTCTTGCCTTCGCAGCAGTCAACCTCACGGATGATCAGCTCCTGGGATACGTCAACCATTCGACGTGTCAGATAACCGGAGTCAGCGGTACGCAGCGCTGTATCGGACAGACCCTTACGTGCACCGTGCGCAGACATGAAGTATTCCAGTACGTCCAGACCTTCACGGAAGTTGGACTTGATGGGCAGCTCAATGGTTCTACCGGTTGTATCAGCCATCAGACCACGCATACCAGCCAGCTGTTTGATCTGCTGGTTGGAACCACGCGCACCGGAGTCAGCCATCATGTAGATATTGTTGTACTTATCCAGACCTGCCAGCAGTACCTCGGTCAGTTCCTTATCGGTCTCGTTCCAGGTCTCAACTACTGCACGGTATCTCTCTTCTTCGGTGATGAGACCACGACGGTAGTTTGCGGAAATCTTATCAACAGTTGCCTGTGCAGCAGCCAGCATCTCGGGCTTCTTCTCAGGCACGGTCATATCGGAAATGGAAACGGTCATAGCAGCTCTGGTAGAGTACTTGTAACCGATTGCCTTAACATCATCCAGTACCTCAGCGGTCTTGGAAGCACCGTGGGTGTTGATGACTTTCTCCAGGATCTGCTTCAGCTGCTTCTTACCTACGTGGAAGTCAACCTCCAGCTTCAGGAATTCCTCTGCGTTGCTTCTGTCCACATAGCCCAAATCCTGAGGAAGGATCTCGTTGAAGATGAAACGTCCCAGAGTGGATTCCACATTGCCCTGAACCTCTTCACCATCTGCATTGGTCTTGGTGACACGGACGGTGATTCTGGAGTGCAGGGTGATTACCTGGTTCTCATATGCCAAAATTGCTTCGTTTACATTCTTGAAGAACTTACCTTCTCCCTTAGCGCCGGGTCTCTCCTGAGTCAGGTAGTAAATACCAAGTACCATATCCTGGGAAGGAACGGCTACAGGGCCACCGTCGGAGGGCTTCAGAAGGTTGTTGGGGGACAGAAGCAGGAATCTGCACTCTGCCTGGGCCTCTACGGACAGAGGAAGGTGTACAGCCATCTGGTCACCGTCGAAGTCAGCGTTGAATGCGGTACATACAAGGGGATGAAGCTTGATAGCCTTACCCTCTACCAGGACGGGCTCAAATGCCTGGATACCAAGTCTGTGCAGTGTAGGAGCACGATTCAGCATTACGGGGTGCTCTTTAATTACTTCTTCCAGCACATCCCAAACCTGAGTGTCCAGTCTCTCTACTAATTTCTTGGCATTCTTAACGTTCTGGCTGATACCCTTGGATACAAGCTCCTTCATAACGAAGGGCTTGAAGAGCTCGATTGCCATCTCTTTAGGCAGACCGCACTGATAAATCTTCAGTTCGGGGCCTACTACGATAACGGAACGTCCGGAGTAGTCTACACGCTTACCTAACAGGTTCTGACGGAAACGTCCACCCTTACCTTTCAGCATATCGGACAGGGACTTCAGTGCTCTGTTGCCGGGGCCGGTAACAGGACGTCCGCGTCTGCCGTTGTCGATCAGAGCGTCCACTGCTTCCTGGAGCATTCTCTTCTCATTGCGGACAATGATGTCGGGAGCACCCAGCTCAAGCAGTCTCTTCAGACGGTTATTTCTATTGATAATTCTTCTGTAAAGGTCATTTAAATCGGAGGTTGCGAAACGTCCGCCATCCAGCTGCACCATGGGACGCAGATCGGGGGGAATCACAGGGATTGCATCCATGATCATCCACTCAGGCTTGTTGCCTGAACCGCGGAAAGCTTCCACTACTTCCAGTCTCTTGATGATACGGGCACGCTTCTGTCCGGAGGACTCTTTCAGGCCGGTCTTCAGTTCAACAGCCTCGGTCTCCAGATCAATTGCCTGCAGCAGCTCCTTGATAGCCTCTGCACCCATGCCCACACGGAACTTGTTGCCCCATGTCTCTCTTGCTTCCTGGTACTCTCTCTCAGACAGGATCTGCTTGTATTCCAGGTTGGTCTCGCCGGCATCCAGTACAATATAGGAAGCAAAATACAGAACCTTCTCCAGAATTCTGGGGGACAGATCCAGTATCAGACCCATACGGCTGGGGATACCCTTGAAATACCAGATGTGGGACACAGGAGCAGCCAGCTCAATGTGACCCATGCGCTCTCTGCGGACAGTTGCCTTGGTAACCTCAACTCCGCATCGGTCGCAGACTACACCTTTATATCTGATTTTCTTATATTTACCACAATGACACTCCCAGTCCTTGCTGGGTCCGAAGATCTTCTCACAGAACAGACCGTCTCTCTCAGGTTTTAAAGTTCTGTAGTTGATTGTCTCCGGCTTCAACACCTCACCATGGGACCACTCGCGGACTTTGTCCGGGGAAGCTAATCCAATTTTGATGGCATCAAATGTCATAGGCTGGTAGGTTGTTTCATTCTTTGTTTCTGACATTAATGGCACTCCCTTCTATCTCTTACGAAAGTCTAAGACAAGATACTCTTAAAATTCCTCATCCTCGTAGCTATCGTCAAAATCTGCTTCGAAATCATCAGCAAAATCTTCCTCTGCAGTTACCAGTTCACCGCTCGCATCGTCGAACTCCTGGGTCTGATAGCCCAAACGGCTCAGTGAGTTGTTGTCGTAGTCGTCGTCATACTTGCGATCGCCTTCCATCTCATAACGGTAATCAGTATCACCATAGTCGATGGTTTCCATAAGTTCTACTTCAGTATTGTCCTCGCGAAGCACTCTTACATCCAGGCCGAGAGCCTGCAGTTCCTTCAGCAATACCTTGAAGGACTCAGGAATACCGGACTCAGGGATATTGTCGCCCTTGATAATAGCTTCGTAAGTCTTCACACGGCCTACAACGTCATCGGACTTCACAGTCAGAATCTCCTGCAGGGTGTAGGACGCACCGTACGCCTCAAGAGCCCAAACTTCCATTTCTCCGAATCTCTGGCCGCCGAACTGAGCTTTACCGCCCAGAGGCTGCTGTGTTACCAGGGAGTACGGTCCGGTGGAACGTGCGTGGATCTTATCATCTACCAGATGGTGGAGCTTCAGGTAGTGCATGTGTCCGATGGTTACAGGACCGTCGAAATATTCACCGGTTCTGCCGTCGCGGAGACGAACCTTACCGTCGCGGGAAATAGGCACGCCCTCCCAAACCTTTCTGTGGTCACGGTTCTCGGACAGATACTGCATTACTTCGGGAAGGAGTTCTTCCTCGTGCAGGCTTGCAAAGGTAGGAGCACTCTCATCATAAGCAACGCCTTCCTTCTCTGCTCTCTCTTTTGCCTCAGCGGCATCGAAAGGCAGGTTTACATAGTCGTTTGCCAGATCCAGAGTATCCATGATATCCTTCTCGTTTGCACCGTCAAATACGGGAGTGGCAACATTGAAGCCAAGAGCTCTTGCTGCCAGAGACAGATGAATCTCAAGCACCTGTCCAATGTTCATACGGGAAGGTACGCCCAGAGGGTTCAGCACGATATCGAGAGGACGGCCGTTAGGCAGGTAAGGCATATCTTCTACAGGTAATACGCGGGAAACTACACCCTTGTTACCGTGACGGCCAGCCATCTTATCACCTACGGAAATCTTTCTCTTCTGTGCAATATAAATACGAACGGCCATATTTACGCCGGGGGATAATTCATCGCTGTTTTCACGGGTAAATACCTTGGCATCTACAACGATACCATATTCACCGTGAGGAACCTTAAGGGAAGTATCTCTTACTTCTCTTGCCTTTTCACCGAAGATCGCACGGAGCAGTCTTTCCTCTGCGGTCAGCTCGGTCTCTCCCTTAGGAGTAACCTTACCTACCAGGATATCACCTGCGCGGACCTCAGCACCGATACGGATGATACCTCTGTCATCCAGATCTTTCAGCGCATCATCACCAACACCGGGAACATCTCGGGTAATCTCTTCGGGTCCCAGCTTGGTATCACGTGCTTCTGCTTCATACTCTTCAATGTGAACGGAGGTATATACATCATCCTGTACAAGTCTTTCACTTAACAGAACAGCATCCTCGTAGTTGTAACCTTCCCAGGTCATAAAGCCGATCAGAGGGTTCTTACCCAGTGCCAGCTCACCCATGGAGGTGGAAGGACCGTCTGCGATTACCTGGCCGGCTTCTACATGCATGCCCTTCTGTACGATGGGTCTCTGGTTGTAGCAGTTGGACTGGTTACTTCTGGAGAACTTGGTCAGATGATACTCTACCTTTTCTCCGTCATCACAGGTCATTCTGATCATATTGGAGGAAGCGTATGTTATGGTACCAGCCTTCTTAGCAACCACACAAACACCGGAGTCAACTGCTGCCTTCACTTCCATACCGGTACCTACTACAGGAGCCTCGGTGGTAAGAAGGGGCACTGCCTGACGCTGCATGTTGGAACCCATCAGCGCACGGTTCGCATCGTCGTTCTCCAGGAAAGGAATCAGAGCGGTAGCCACGGAGAATACCATCTTGGGGGATACGTCCATGTAATCGAACATGGTCTTAGGATACTCCTGAGTCTCTTCACGGTAACGGCCGGATACGGTCTTACGCACGAAGTGACCCTCTGCATCCAGAGCCTCGTTCGCCTGAGCTACATGGTAGTTATCCTCTTCATCAGCTGTCATATAAACAACTTCTTCTGTTACGCGAGGATTTGCCGCGTCAGTCTTGTCGATCACACGGTAAGGTGCCTCAACAAAACCGTATTCATTAATTCTTGCATAGCTTGCAAGAGAGTTGATCAGACCGATGTTAGGACCTTCGGGAGTCTCGATAGGACACATTCTTCCGTAATGGGAGTAGTGTACGTCTCGAACCTCGAATCCGGCACGGTCTCTGGACAGACCACCGGGACCCAGTGCGGACAGACGTCTCTTATGTGTCAGCTCACCCAGAGGGTTATTCTGATCCATGAACTGGGACAGCTGGGAGGAACCGAAGAATTCCTTAACAGCCGCAGTTACGGGCTTGATATTGATCAGGGACTGAGGAGAAATATCCTCAGCATCATGGGTGGTCATACGCTCACGTACCACTCTCTCCATTCTGGAAAGACCGATACGGTACTGGTTCTGGAGCAGTTCACCCACTGCACGGATACGTCTGTTGCCCAGATGGTCGATATCGTCATCGTTGCCCAGACCGTACTCCAGATGCATGTTATAGTTGATGGAAGCAATGATATCTTCCTTAGTAATATGCTTAGGTACCAGTTCGTAAGCATTCTTCTTGATTGCCTCAGCCAGACCTTCAGCATCATCACCGAACTCCTCAATGATCTGAGCCAGAACAGGATAGTAAACCTTCTCTGTGATGCCCAATTCCTTAGGATTGCAGTCAACATAGCTGGTAATATCTACCATCATGTTGGACAATACTTTTACGTTTCTTTCCTCAGTCTGAATGTATACGAAAGGAACAGCTGCGTTCTGGATCGTATCTGCCAGTGCGGCAGTAACCTTATCACCTGCGGAAGCAAGTACTTCACCGGTGGAAGGATCCACAACATCTGCTGCAAGAATCTGGTGTCTGATTCTGTTCTTCAGAGCCAGCTTCTTATTGAATTTATATCTACCAACCTTGGCCAAATCGTATCTTCTGGGGTCGAAGAACATGGCATTGATCAGGCTCTCTGCACTTTCAACGCTCAAAGGCTCGCCTGGACGGATCTTTTTGTATAACTCTAACAGACCCTCCTGATAATTCTCAGCAGTGTCCTTTGCAAAGCTTGCCTCGATCTTGGGTTCATCACCAAACACTTCGCGGATCTCATCGTTGGTGCCGATACCAAGTGCACGGATCAATACAGTAATGGGAACTTTACGGGTTCTGTCTACACGCACGTAGAAAATATCATTAGAATCCGTCTCGTACTCCAGCCAAGCACCGCGGTTAGGGATTACGGTAGAGGAGAAAAGTCTCTTACCGATCTTATCATGGCCGATAGCATAGTAGATACCGGGAGAACGAACCAACTGGCTAACGATTACACGCTCTGCACCGTTGATCACAAAAGTACCGGTCTCTGTCATCAGAGGCAGGTCGCCCATGAATATCTCGTGCTCACTGATCTCTTCTTTTTCCTTATTATAAAGGCGAATTTTTACCTTTAAAGGTGCTGCATAGGTAGCATCTCTTTCTTTACATTCTTCAATAGAATATTTTACATCGTTTTTGCACAATTCAAAGTCTACGAACTCAAGACTTAAAGAGCCACTGTAATCAGCGATGGGAGAGATATCGTCAAAGACTTCTTTCAAGCCTTCGTCTAAAAACCACTGATAGGAATCCTTCTGGACTTCGATCAGGTTGGGCATCTCTAAAACCTCTTTTTGTCTTGAATAACTCATACGCGCAACCTTTGTATCGGCAATAGGACGTATTCTGTTCTTTTCCATTGACACTTCACCCCGTTCTTTCAGATTTAAAGCCTAGTTTTAAGCATAGCATCGCACAATAGTGCACTATCCAATATATCACAATATGTTAATGAGGTCAAGGAAAATTTTTGAAATATTTTAAAAAATATACAAAATTCTCCTCCAGTTCCCTCGACGACCGCAGAGAGACCGTGCATGCTCGCATGCAAACGGGATCAATGCGGCCGTCGAAGGGAGCGCCGTCTTATGAGCAAAGGGAGCCGCGCAGCGGCGGAAAGCACCGAAGGTGCGACTTTGCGAATGGCGCGGTGGGAACTGGGCCCGCGGCGGTGGGAACTGGGCCCGCGACGCGGGGGAACCGGGGCAGATGCGACGCGATTCCTCACACGTCACACCGACATAGAAAAAGCAGCTCCCACATTTCAGCGGGAACTGCTTTAAAATTTCACTATTAAGCGGGAGCTTGATTACTTCAGAGTAACCTTTGCGCCAACTTCCTCGAGTTTCTTCTTCAGCTCTTCAGCCTCATCCTTGGAGATACCCTCTTTCAGAACCTTAGGAGCGCCGTCTACAACGTCCTTAGCTTCCTTCAGACCAAGGCCGGTTACTTCACGAACAACCTTGATAACCTTAACCTTCTCGGAACCAACCTCGGTCAGTTCTACGTCGAACTCGGTCTTCTCTTCAACCTCTGCTGCAGGGCCAGCTGCTGCAACTACAACACCTGCTGCTGCGGATACGCCGAACTCTTCTTCACAAGCTTTTACAAGATCATTTAATTCTAATACAGTTAACTCTTTGATAGCATCAATAAGTTCCTGAGCTGTTAATTTAGCCATTTTAATTTCCTCCATTATTGAAATAATTTTTCTTTGTTTGTTTCATTTTGTTTTTCTTTTTTGTTCAAGTGTCTTTACCACTTGATGGCTGTATCTGCATCGATACGACCTCTTACGTATGCTTTGCACACGCTTAACTTGCTGTACACACTTATTCTGCTACAGCCTCGCCATCCTTCTCTGCGATCTGCTTCAGGACGCGAGCAAAATTGGTGATAGGGCTCTGCATGCTGCCAAGCAGTCTGCCGATAAGCACTTCTCTGGAAGGGATGTTTGCGATTGCTTCCATACCCTTTGCATCGTATACAGTGCCTTCAACAACACCAGCCTTGATTTCCAGCTTGTTAGCCTTCTTTGCGAACTCAGCCAGTACTCTTGCAGGAGCAGTTGCATCCTCGCTGCAGTAAGCCATTGCGCTGGGACCGTTCAAGAAAGGTGCCAGTCCCTCGAACTCAGTACCCTTGAACGCGAAGTTCATCATGGTGTTCTTGTAAACCTTGTAGGAAACTCCTGCCTCACGTAATTTCTTACGCAGCTCGGTATCCTGCTCTACAGTAAGTCCACGGTAATCAACCAAAACTACGGACTGAGCATTTGCAATACCTGCAGAAATCTCTGCTACAACAGGCTGTTTCAATTCAACCTTTGCCATTTTTTTACCTCCTTTTAGATTGTTTTAGAACTATCGTTCTGCCGAAAGGAGCTTGTGATATAAAAAAAGCCTCCTGGAAGACAGGAAGGCAAAAAGTCATCATGCAAACTCTTCTCCTCGGTAGGCGGTAAATCCTCTTACGACTGCTTACGCAGACACCTACTGTCTTCGGCAATATTGCTGTGCAATATATTGTCTCGCAGCTTTACAGCTGTTTCAACCTTTGTGATGATACCATAGAGGGATGCACATGTCAACCCCTATATGGATTTTTTATTGACAGCTTCCGGAAATACTCCGGAAGCTGCATCAATCATTCTTTTTTACTAAGATTAGAACTTAGCAACGCTTACCTTTACGCCAGGACCCATGGTGCTGGTCAGGGTAATGCTTCTCAGGTACTGACCCTTTAATGCGCTGGGCTTAGCCTTAACGATAGCATCCATCAGTGCATTGAAGTTCTCCTGCAGAGCCTCTTCGGTGAAGGAAGCCTTACCTACGGGAACATGCACGATGTTGGTCTTGTCAAGTCTGTACTCAATCTTACCAGCCTTGATATCAGCGATAGCCTTGGTAACATCCATGGTTACGGTACCGGCCTTGGGGTTAGGCATTAAGCCCTTAGGTCCCAGAACCTTACCCAGACGACCAACAACACCCATCATATCAGGGGTAGCTACTACTACATCGAAATCAAGCCAGCCGTCGTTCTGGATCTTGGGGATCAGTTCGTCACCGCCAACATAGTCAGCGCCTGCTGCCATAGCCTCATCAAGCTTAGCACCCTTAGCGAATACCAGAACCTTAACGGTCTTACCGGTTCCGTTAGGCAGCACTACTGCACCACGGATCTGCTGATCAGCGTGACGTCCGTCACAACCGGTTCTGATGTGTACTTCAATAGTCTCGTCAAATTTTGCAACTGCAGTCTTCTTTACCAGAGCGATTGCATCTGCGGGCTCGTAGGCAACGGTACGGTCTACAAGCTTTGCCACTTCGGCATATTTCTTACCATGTTTCATTATTTTTACCTCCTAGGTTCCAGCGACAATTTTGCAATTGTCTCCCAATCATGTTAATTAATCTTCTACAACAATACCCATACTTCTTGCAGTACCAGCGATCATGCTCATAGCTGCTTCAAGACTTGCTGCGTTCAGGTCAGGCATCTTCATCTCAGCGATCTCCTGAACCTTTGCCTTGGAAATGGTAGCAACCTTAGTCTTGTTAGGAACACCTGAACCGGACTTAATGTTGCAAGCTTTCTTTAACAGTACTGCTGCAGGGGGAGTCTTAGTAATGAAACTGAAAGATCTGTCTGCATATACAGTGATAACTACGGGGATGATAACGTCACCCTTGTCTGCTGTTCTTGCATTGAACTCTTTGGTGAACTGAACGATGTTAACACCATGCTGTCCAAGTGCAGGACCAACGGGGGGAGCCGGTGTAGCTTTGCCGGCGGGAATCTGTAATTTGATATAACCTGTTACTTTCTTTGCCATTGTGGCACCTCCTATAATGTGGTAAATCGGCGCAGGCGCTTTTTGCTCCTGCTCCCACTGGAATACCTCCGTATTCCTTTGTGCTGCCAGGGCATCTGCCCTATATGTACCCTTCTTTGTCTTCCCGGAATATTCTTCCGCATCCGACGGGCACATTCTATTTCATCCAACATTTAATGCCGGAAAAAATATACTTTTTTAGAATCTTCTCAAATTAGAATTTTCTTACTTCTGCGAAGCTGATTTCAACAGGAGTCTCTCTGCCGAACATCTCAACGTTAATAGTAGCAGTCTGCTTGTTAAAGTCAAGCTTCTGAACCACACCGATGGTGTCTTTCCAAACGCCTGCCACAACAGCAATACTGTCACCTTCCACAAAGTCAATGGAAACATTGTCGGTCTTGATGCCCAAAGGCTTCATTTCAGCTTCAGTAAGTGGAACCGGCTTACTTCCCGGTCCTACGAATCCGGTCACGCCGCGGGTGTTACGAACAACATACCAGGTGTCGTCGTTCATCTCCATATTCAGAAGCACATAACCGGGGAACATTTTCTTGGGAACAGTCTTTTTCACACCGTTCTTCAGTTCAACCACATCCTGCATGGGGACTCTGACTTCCAGAATCTGTTCTGCCAGATGCTTGTTGTTCTCGATTGTCTTCTCAATATTGGCTTTGACCTTGTTCTCATATCCTGAATAGGTATGCACTACATACCATTTCGCCTCTGCCATACAATCACCCTCACTCTATAATAGATGTTATAACCTCAGTGCTGCCTAATTATAATGAGGTCAAGAAATTCACGCCATACTGAATGAAATAATCCAATATTGCAATCAGAATTCCCACTGCAACTGATATTGTAACAACCACTACGGACTGCTTAAAAGTGGTCTTCTTGTCTGGCCATATAATTTTTTTAAACTCAGCCTTCACACCCTTGAAATAATTGGGGCGCTTCTGCTTTTCGGTGGAATTTGCCATTTTGACCTCCAAAATATAGACATCCAATAGTTACAAACCGGTTAATTATTTGGTTTCCTTGTGAGTTGTGTGAGTCTTGCAGAATCTACAATATTTCTTGGTCTCCATTCTGTCAGGATGAGCCTTCTTATCCTTGGTAGTATTGTAGTTACGCTGTTTGCACTCGGTACATGCCAAAGTAATTCTTGTACGCATTTGTCTACCTCCATATGTTTTCCATTAACTAATTTTAAGCATAAAAAAAAGACCTAAATCTTATCTCGCTTGACTACTATATCATAAAGCAGGCCGCGCGTCAATAGTTTTTTCTGCGGTTTTCGCGGCAATTTGCAATGGTTTTGCCCCCGGCGCCCTTGAAAAAAGTCTCTTTTATCGGTATAGTTATTATATTATTTAAAATCATATCACAGTTTTCGTGTTTCATGCAACCAATTTCAGGAGGTTATATTATATTATGAACATTCTCGTTTTGAACGGAAGCCCTAAAGGCGAATACAGCATCACCCTGCAGACCGTGCGTTTTCTGGAGCTTTTGCACCCCGAACACCATTTTGAAATTCTGCATGTAGGGCAGCGCATCAAGGCATTGGAGAGAGATTTTTCCCCAGCATGTACAGCGCTGGAAAGAGCAGACCTGCTGCTGTTCTCCTACCCCGTATACACTTTTATCGCCCCATATCAGCTTCACCGCTTTATAGAATTATTAAAAGACTCCGGCATTTCCCTGGCAGGACGCTTTGCCACCCAGCTTACCACTTCCAAGCATTTCTACGATGTGACCGCTCACCGCTATATTCAGGACAATTGCCAGGATTTGGGCATGAAGTTTATCAGAGGACTGTCTGCAGACATGGATGACCTGACCACCGAAAAAGGACAGCAGGAGGCCAAAGACTTCTTCCGGCATGTCTGCTGGTCCATGGAACAGGACTACTATGAGCCGCTGCCGGTGCCTGCCCCAAAAACCACTCCGGTGCCTGTGGAAGTACCTTCCGGCACAGAAACCGTTTTCAGCGCACCCCCTGCCGGCATTTCTCACACAACCACAGCTAAAACAGGTGACGTAGTGATCGTAACAGACTGCCGCCCCGAAGACAGCCAGCTACAAGATATGATTACACGTTTTCAGGCTGTTCTCCCCCTCAAGACCAGGGTCATCAACATCCGTGAATATCCTTTTATCGGCGGATGCCTGGGATGTTTTAACTGCGCCGCGGACGGCAAGTGTATCTACAGGGACGGCTTTGACGAATTCCTGCGGAGCCGGATCCAGACTGCTCAGGCCATCGTCTACGCCTTCACCATTTCCGACCATTCCATGGGAGCTGCTTTTAAGCTCTACGACGACAGACAGTTCTGCAACGGTCACCGCACTGTGGTCATGGGTATGCCTGTGGGCTATCTGGTCAGCGGCAGCTACAGCCGGGAGTTCAATCTGCAAATGATCATCGAAGGCCGGGCTCAGGTAGGCAGCAATTTCCTGGCCGGAGTAGCCACCGACGAAAAGGATCCCAACGGCGAGATCGATCGCATGGCTCAAACTCTCACCTATGCACTGGAACACACTTATCAGCCTCCCCAGAATTTTTATGGTATCGGCGGTATGAAGATCTTCCGGGATCTGATCTGGCTGATGCAGGGTATGATGAGAGCCGACCACAAATTCTACAAAGCCCACGGTCAATATGATTTTCCCCAGAAGAACAGAGGCACTATGTTAAAAATGTATCTGGTGGGCAGCCTGCTTGCCAATCCCAAACTGAAGGCCAAGATCGGAAATAAAATGAACGAAGGAATGATCGCCCCCTACAAGAAGGTGCTGGACAAAGTCTCCAAATAAAGGTTCATCCCTCACTCTTTGCCCGTTTCCCTTTCGCCTTGTACTTGTCGATCTGTACGAAATCTTCCATCAGGTCCAGGATCTTGTCACGGCCCTCCTGGTTCAGCTTCATATAATTTTGCATCACACGATTTTCCAAAATCTGGGCTCCCAAGGTGGCATCCTTCTCAATAGGAGCGAAATCCACAGGATTCAGATTCAATTTATCACACATTTTAATAACAGTACCGTAGGCCATACCCTCAATGCCACGCTCCAGGGCCGTCACCAGCGTGCTGTACGGAATCTTCATCTCCAGAGAAAATTTGCGCACACTGCGGTACTGTTTTAAAATCTCTTTTTTCAGAATTTCTGCTTTCGTCATCTGTTTTTCCTCCGTATTCGATTTCTGTTTTTTACCAATTCGTCTTTGCCACTAATATACGATTTCCCGCAGTCATTTTCAAGCCAATTCCGGAAATTTAAGATTCTTCCCAAATTCTTTAGATACTCTTAATAATCTTAATATATCTCCTCAAAATCAGGCATGGGCATCCCGTAAATCTGTACGACCTGCAGCAATTTGCTGTCAAAAATATCCTTTGGCGTAACGATCAGACCACCATTGCTGTCAATATTATAACCAAAATGCTCATACGCGTACCAGGCCAAATGGGCACAGTGGGTACCCGCCAGAGTCCCCGTCTCTTCTGTTACCCCTAAACGTGCCATTACACCGGCCTCCAGCCGATAGGGAATATCCAACAATTCCTGCCCGGCATATTCCCCAATGGCCGCCCGTTTTTCCCGGTCCGTGTCTTTTAACCGCAGCACCGCAAAAGCAGGATAAGTCTCCCAATGGTCCAGGGAAAACATACCAGATTCCGTCCCCAGCTGTCTCGCCTCTACTGCCAGACGTTTTTTTGCATCCGCCACAATTGCCACATGGCCATTGCGCCAGACATCTGTATGACAATTAAAAGTAACCAGAATATCACCATCCTCCACACAGGGAATCAGCGCTTCTTCAGAACCTCTTTCCTCTCTGGTGATCAGCGTATTAGGGGTACAGACCACAGAAACTTCGGCAAACAACTTCTCCTGCAATTCCAACAGTTCCTCCTGCCGTCCCTCCGCTATCATCGCGTCTACTCCTGCCGGGCTCATACCCGTCTGCTCATAAAGCAGCTTATATTCCGGAACCGACAACACTAAAAGTCCCGGTCTTTCCAAGATAGGCACAATATTCACCACCGCATACTTGGGAACCGCTCTTGCTCTGCTTTCCACTTCCACCCGAAGACTGCGCCAGACCGCCAAACCCAAAAGCACCAGCAGACCCAATACACCCGCCACACGGAATATTTTCTTCCCCTGTCCTCCCATTTTCCCTCCGTCTCATAAAAATAATCAGACAGAAGTATTACCGTTTTTTATAACCTATATACAAAAAACAGCAGCAACGGTTTCCTTTTAAACCATTACTGCTGTTTACGTTTTACTATTTATTGACGGATATCACCCGCATTTATTTGTCGTGGATCTCGCTGTGCAGCTCCTGCAGGGATTTCAGTTCACCACCCCGGTGGTTCTTCACATAGTGGATACCTTCTGCGGTAGCCTTTGCAGCCGCAACGGTAGTGATATAAGGCACCTTCGCTTTGATAGCCGCCTTACGCAGGTAGCTGTCATCATCGAAGCTATCCTTGCCGATAGGAGAGTTCACAATCAGCTGAATATCACCGTTGGTGATCATATCACCCACATGAGGACGTCCCTCGTAAAGTTTCTTCACCTTGACAGCAGGGATGCCCGCTGCATTGATGATGTCACAGGTACCGCCGGTAGCAACCAGCTTGAAGCCATCCTCGTAAAGGCTCTTTGCCACCTCTACCACTGCATCTTTGTCCTTTTTATTTACAGAGATCAGAACAGTACCTTCCAGAGGCAGCTTGGACTGACAAGCCTCCTGTGCCTTGAAGAATGCCTCACCATAGGAGTGGGACAGACCCAGTACCTCACCGGTAGAACGCATCTCAGGTCCCAATACAGGGTCAACTTCCTGGAACATATTGAAGGGGAATACCGCTTCCTTAACACCGTAGTTGGGGATTACCTGCTCCTTCAGCGCAGGAACGGGAGAAGGACGGCCGGTAATTTCAGCTGTAATAATCTCGGTAGCCAAAGGCACCATGCGGATGTTACATACTTTGGAAACCAGGGGCACGGTACGGGATGCTCTGGGGTTAGCCTCCAGAACGAATACCTTGCCGTTCTCGATTGCGTACTGCATGTTCATGAGACCTTTAACGTGCATCTCCTCTGCAATCTTTCTGGTGTATTCTTTAATGGTCTTTACATTATCCTCTGTGATGTGCACGGAAGGAATGATACAAGCAGAGTCACCGGAGTGGATACCTGCCAGCTCAATGTGCTCCATAACAGCGGGAACAAATGCGTGAGTACCGTCACTGATCGCATCAGCCTCGCACTCCAGAGCATTGTTCAGGAAACGGTCGATCAGGATAGGTCTGTCGGGAGTAACACCTACTGCAGCCTTCATATACTGGGTCAGGTTCTCGTCGTCATAAACAACTTCCATACCACGTCCGCCAAGTACATAAGAAGGACGAACCATTACGGGATAACCGATCTCCCTGGCGATAGCCAGAGCCTCTTCCACATTGACAGCCATTCCGGACTCAGGCATGGGAATCTCCAGCTTTTCCATCATAGCGCGGAACAGATCGCGGTCCTCAGCCAGATCGATAACAGAAGGAGAGGTACCCAGGATCTTCACGCCGTTCTTCTCCAGGTCTGCAGCCAGGTTCAGAGGAGTCTGTCCGCCGAACTGTGCGATAACACCCAGAGGTTTTTCTTTATTGTAAATGCTCAGAACATCCTCCAGGGTCAGGGGCTCGAAATAGAGTTTGTCGGAGGTGTCATAGTCAGTGGAAACTGTCTCAGGGTTACAGTTTACGATAATGGTCTCAAAGCCAAGCTTCTTGAGCGCCATGGACGCATGTACGCAGCAGTAGTCAAACTCGATACCCTGACCGATACGGTTGGGACCACCGCCCAGGATCATGATCTTGGGTCTCTCGGTGCTGATAGGATTCTTGTCCTCTGCATTATAGGTAGAATAATAGTAAGCATTGTTCTCGGTACCGCTTACGTGTACACCTTCCCAAGCTTCCTCTACACCCAATGCGATACGCTGATTTCTGATATCGTCCTCAGGCACTTCCAGCAGAAGGCTTAAGTACTTATCAGCGAAACCGTTCTTCTTGGCAGAGATCAGCATCTCGTCAGGCAGTTTTCTCCCCTTGTATGCCAGGATTGCTTCCTCTTCCTCTACCAGTTCCTTCATCTGCTCGATGAAGTATGCCTTAACCTTGGTGATCTCGAAAATCTCTTCTACGGTAGCACCCTTGCGCAGTGCCTCGTACATTACGAAATGACGCTCACTGGAAGGAGTGATCAGTCTCTTCAGAAGTTCTTCCTTGGTCAAGGTCTCAAAATTCTTGGCATGACCCAGACCGTAACGACCGTTCTCCAGGGAGCGGATTGCCTTCTGGAAAGCCTCTTTGTAGGTCTTACCGATACTCATTACCTCACCAACGGCGCGCATCTGGGTACCCAGCTTGTCCTCTACACCTTTGAACTTTTCGAATGCCCAGCGGGCGAACTTGATTACAACGTAATCTCCATCGGGAACATACTTATCCAGAGTACCGTACTTACCGCAAGGGATGTCCTTGAGGGTCAGTCCTGCTGCCAGCATTGCGGACACCAGCGCGATGGGGAAACCGGTGGCCTTGGAAGCCAATGCAGATGAGCGGGAGGTACGGGGGTTGATTTCAATAACAATGATTCTGTCAGACACAGGATCATGAGCAAACTGTACGTTGGTACCGCCGATTACTTCTACGGACTCAACGATCTTGTGAGCCTGCTCCTGCAGTCTTCTCTGGCAATCTTCGGAAATAGTCAGCATGGGAGCTGCACAGAAGGAGTCACCGGTATGCACACCTAAGGGGTCGATATTCTCGATCATACATACGGTAATGATATTGTTGTCCGCATCGCGCACAACTTCCACTTCCAGCTCTTCCCAGCCCAGGATGGATTCTTCTACCAGAACCTGGCCTACCAGGCTGGCCTGAAGACCTCTCTCACAGACTACCTTCAATTCATCTCTGTTGTATACCAGACCGCCGCCGGCACCACCCATGGTGTATGCAGGGCGAAGTACAACAGGGTAATTTAACTTATCAGCAATAGCAAGCGCCTCTTCAACAGTGTAAGCAACTTCACTGCGGGCCATCTCGATACCCAGGGCATCCATAGCCTTCTTGAACTCGATACGGTCCTCACCGCGCTCGATGGCATCCACCTGAACGCCGATTACTTCCACATTGTATTTCTCCAGAACGCCTGCCTGATTTAACTCTGAACACAAATTAAGACCGGACTGTCCGCCCAGGTTCGGCAGCAGTGCGTCCGGACGTTCCTTGGCAATAATCTGTTCCAGTCTCTCAACATTTAACGGTTCAATGTAAGTCACATCTGCCGTCTCAGGGTCAGTCATAATAGTAGCAGGGTTAGAGTTCACGAGCACAATTTCGTAGCCCAGCTTACGAAGAGCTTTACAAGCCTGTGTTCCGGAATAGTCGAACTCACACGCCTGACCGATAATAATGGGACCTGAACCGATGATAAGAATCTTGTTTATATCTGTACGTTTTGGCACAATTTTCCCTCGCTTCCTTAATATATTTTCTATAAATCCTATATATCCATTCTCTGCAATATTTTATCACCATACAGTCTTTTATGTCAACACAAAACAGCAGAATGTTTCCCTTCCCCAACCACTCGGAAAATAATAATTTTTTTTAGTTTTTTGTAGTTTTTTTATATATTAGTGTTATAATTTCAATAGATACTACCAAAAATACGGAGGTTTTTTATGAAAACCGAAAAAACTCCCAGTCTTTACAGTCTGGTGGACGAAACAAAAATCAACGAAATGCTCACTGCGTTTGCATCCTGCGTAGGGCTCCCGGTACAATTGATCGACGAACACGGCAATATCCTGCTCTCCTTCGGTGAGACCGCCAAATTTTGTTCCATATTTAAAGAAAATGTCCCCCGTGAAAAAAGAGAGAGCTGCAGCCAGCTGCACGCAAACGCCAGCAAAAAAGCCATCACCATAGGTGAGACTTATATCTTTTCCTGCCACGCCAATTTGAATCACATGATCTTCCCCTTACTGGGCCGGAATCAATTCTTCGGCTCCGTGCTGGTGGGGCCTTTTCTTATGGATGCCCCTGATGCCCTGCTGATTTCAGATATCAGCAAACGCTACCAGGTAAGCACAGAGACTTTGCTGGAGCTTTACGAAGAAGCCGAACGCGTCCGGGTGATAGAGCCTTCCATGGTGACCCAGATCAGCCGCCTGATCTTCTATCTGTTCTCCAACCTGATACCGGACAGCAACCAGCAGCTGATCATCAACAAGAACAAACTCTACCAGCAGGCCCAGATCAGCGACTCCATCCAGCGCTACAAGACCAGCGAGACCACGATCCGAAGCAGTTACCCCTATGATAAGGAAAAAGAACTGATTGCAAAGGTAAAGACCGGAAATGTCAGGGAAGCCAAGGGTGTGCTCAACGATCTTTTGGGATATGTTCTGTTCTCCGAGGGCAACAGTCTGGATTTTGTCAAATCCAGAGCCATTGAGCTGTGTTCCCTGCTCTCCCGTACTGCCATCGAAGGCGGTGCCGCCACTGATGCCATCCTGCGTATCAACAACCAATTCCTGAAATCCCTGCAGGAGATCACCACTTTGGACACCCTCTGCTACAAGCTGCAGGAGACCGTGGAGGTATTTACGGACAGCATGTTCAACACCCTGCCGCTCAAGAACAGTGACGTGATGCGCAGAGCCATCCACTATATTTCGGAAAACTACGCTTCTCCCATCACCTTGCAGGATGTAGCAAACCAAATACATATGAATCCGGCTTATTTTTCCACTATTTTCAAACAATCCATGGGGTCTTCTTTCAAGGATTATCTGAACATGGTGCGTGTGGAGGAGAGCAAGCGGCTGTTGGCTAATACGGACTACTCCATTATCAACATCGCCATCGCCACCGGCTTCGACGATCAGAGTTATTTTTCCAAAGTATTCAAAAAATATACAGGCCTGACGCCGAAGCAGTACAGAAGCTGACGAATACCGCAAATTTCTGAAGGGATTCACAAAGTTAAGAGTTTCCTACATGCATTTCCCCCAAAACGCAAAAAGAAAATAATTTGCGAACCAAGAATCTGTATATCGATAATTTATGCATCAATCGCAAAATGATTGACTATTATTCTTTAAAATTTTATAATATAAACAAGCTATTAATAAGGATAGTTACATTTTTTACACAGTACATTGAGCATATTATATGCTGTTCAAAGAGAGGAGATTTTTATTATGGGACGTTTAGACGGAAAAGTTGCAATCATCACAGGAGGTAATTCCGGCGTAGGTGCTGCTACTGCAGAATTATTCGCAAAAGAAGGCGCAAAGGTAGTTATCAGTGCACGTCGTCTGCCTCAGTTGGAAGAAGTAGCTGAAAAGATCAGATCAAACGGCGGCGAGGTATTGGCTGTGCCCACCGATGTATCCAAAGTAGCAGATGTAGAAAATCTGGTAGCTCAGACCGTAGCAACCTTCGGCAAGCTGGATATTCTGGTAAACAACGCAGGCGTATTGGAAGAAGGCTTAAAGCCCATCGAGTGCTTCACCGAAGAAGACCTGGAGAAGGTATTCAGCATCAACACCAAGGGCTGCATGTACTGCACCAGAGCAGCAGTTAAGGAAATGATGAAGAACAATTCCGGTTCCATCATCAACCTGGACTCCGTTGCCGGCGCATTCGGTACCGGCGGTGCTTCCTACGTTACCAGTAAGGCAGCTGTGATCGGTCTGACCAAGCACACCGCACTGCGCTTCACCGGCACCGGCATCAGATGTAACTCTGTAAATCCCAGCACCATCGTTACCCCTATGACCATGAACACCAATCCTGCTTCCCTGGATCCCAACATGATGGGCCAGATGAACAAGCACATGAACCTGAAGGTTCAGCCCTGCATGCCCATCGATGTAGCTAACATCCTGCTGTTCCTGGCAAGCGATGAGTCCCGCGCCATCACCGGACAGGTAATCGTATCCGACTTTGGTGCTACACTGTAAGAAATAAAAATAATGAGCCCCACCATGGGGCAAAAATGATGGGGGCGCTTTCGCGCCCCCGTTGTTACTATCTAGTTTTGTGTTCTTTCCACCCATGCCTGCCAGCGCGGGTCTTTTTCAATTTCTTTTTTTATTTCACTATAATCCGGATTTCCCCATATAGGCCAAGCAGCAGGTAATAATTTAGCAGCGCCCGGATTCTTTTCTGTATCAAATTTTACAAAAGATACAAGCGGCGCAGTCAGAAAATGCTCTTTGCCATCACACACAGCATCAAGTGCTCTGGCATGCTCCAACGCTGCATCTAACGAAACGAAAGCCTCGTCATGATAGCCTCTCTCCCACTGCAACCTTGATAAATAGAGATTCAGTTTAATCAGATCATTGTGATATTGTCCCATGTTTCCGTCATCACAGATTAAATAAAATATGGCAATGGCACCCTTTACTTTCTCAATTGGCAAGTCGCTGTCATAGTGTTTTCGGTTGGCAATCAATCCATACACAAGCTTATCTGCAAATTCTCTTGCCGCTTTCAGCAAAAAATTGCCAATGTACATTGCTTCCTGTTTGCCATCAGTCGCCCCAGCAAGCAAATATTCTCTGCACTCTTTAATGGACGGCATTCGCATTGCACAAGAGATTGCTTTTTCGGATTCGCCACGCACTCTGTAAAGAGATACCAGAAGCGATGTGGCCTTCGAAACGACCATCTGATCCATTGCATTGCCCAAAAGATTTTCACAGACTTTCACAGCCTCAGACCAATACACATTCTTCTTTTGTGTGTCATAGCTATATTGAATAAAACCTTCTACATCATAATAAATCCATTCATCATGCCTGCGCCATCCAGCCTCATGCAAAGTCTCAGCAAGTGATATCAAAAGCCTTTCGTTCCTCGGGAACTCTGCAAGGCCTTCGCGCAAAATCATCAGTCCTTCATCAATCCATTCCCCATCTCCACGATTTGGAATATCCAATGAATTTATTTTATCAATTATGGCGTCAATTTTCGCATCTCTATTATTCTGATACCCAAACAGTTCATCAATGGTGATACCGAAATAATTGGCGATTGCCGGTATCATTTCCATATCAGGATAACTTCCGCCAGCCTCCCACCTGGAAACAGCCTGTGATGTCACGCCTAATGTATCCGCCAACGCTTCCTGTGTCCTGTCGTCACGGCGACGGAGTTCTCGTATTTTTACACCCAAATTCAATTGCATAATCACACCTCCATATTATTTTCACCGGTGTAATTATATTATAGCAAAAATTCAGGAGAAAAAAATTATCAATTGGTTGTTTCAAAATCAACCATTAGTTGTATGGTGCGTGCTGGAAACAGACATAGAAAAAGGCTTCAGCCTTTCGAGATGAGCCCTCTTAATAAACCTACCATTACACAACTAATGCTGGTACAAGACAATTGTAATATCGTCATGTATATTTTTTTGATGTGCTTTAATAGCCTTATCTCTTGCCTCAGCAATGATTGCGTTCACACTTTTGGTCAAATCATTCGACTCTATCAACTGAAGCAATTCCTCCGTATTTAAGTAATCACTTACGCCATCACAACAAACTGCAATCATATCTCCATCCAGCAGACTGTATTCTTCTACAGAATACTCAAGAACCACCATAGGAATAAATGTTTCAAACATTGACCACATATGTTCCGGCAATCTGTGAACATACTCGTCCAACTGTTCTTCCTTAAACACTCCCCTTTGCACCAGATTGTCATATATTTTCTTGGGCTTCGCAATTCTTTCCGCTTTGTTTCCCCTAATGAGAAAAGCGGGCGAATCACCAATTGCCGCAATAGTTGCTGTGTTATTCTCAATGATACAAATAATCAGAGTACCAAATATATATTTATTTTTTTGTTGGGACATGGTAATTAATTCGTTGTTAATTTTCCAAACAATCTCTCTAATATACACCTCAGGAGATAATCCCGACTCACAAAAAGACATAGATTCTACCGTTTCAACGCAAAGCGTTGACATTGCAACCTTACCATCTGCGCCTGCCCCTGATGCCCCATCTGCCAGCATGATTGTAGAGCGATCCGATGATATATAGAATCTGTCTCCATTAATACCACTTGTACCAACCAGGCTGTTTCCGTAACATTTGGCCATACTGATTCCTCGCTTCCTAATTATTTAACAAGCATTCTTGTATGATATTCCCAAACTTTCCTTCCAGAAAAACCTTATACTCCGGAATATCCTGTGCCATTTTATATTGCTCTTTGATACAACACTCTATCCACGCTAACATCTCCTTGCTGTTTTCGCTATACTTCTTGATCTTGATCAGCCCTTTCTCCTCAGCCGCTTTCAAAGCTTCATATGCATCGGGCACATATTCACAAGCTTCTACCGGCACCGGCGTTGTACTTGTTACTGCAAAAGGAATGTCCTTCATACTTTCTGCAGTTGGCACGTCCTTTGTTGCATAAACATAGCCCGAAACGCCTGCATAGGTATCGAAAACTGCATCCGGCCAATATTCCTGCAATTCCAAGATGCCATCTTTAGTGAAACCATAACTGCACCATTTATGATATTTCCCGGAATGTTTAAATCCAATTTCCTTACAATATTTTTCCACAGCGTTGCTGAGGTAAACTAAAGCATTTTCTCTTTTCGCTGTCATATATACCAATGCTTTGTCATGCATAGAAACACCGGGAATCAGTTCTTCAATACCTGCTACATTAGATGCGTGATAGTACATTAGGCAGCCCCCTCACTACTATTATAAATATCCTTCAAACAAAGCCAGATATTCTTCATGCCTGCTTTCTGCGTTTTCCTGTAGCCACCCATAGACCTCTTGCATCATCCATTCCTCATCATATGCTTCAAGGTTCCTTCCAAAAATACGGCTGTACATTTTGTAAATGTCATCATAACAATCCATTCCCCGCAGGAGATGTTTCAGATTAGCTACAAATAGTTTTAATGTATGATCATATTTATTATTCAATGATGCCAGATCCTGCTTCGACACTGAATCACAGTGGGGGATTGCAACACAAGACACATCCACTATCATAAACGGATTGGTTTTATTGATTGCAATAGATATAATGTATTTGTCCGGCGCAAGGCTGGGCGTATAATCATGAAAAATGACATCATATTTTTCCTCAAAGAGCTTGGGCAGCTTTGTCAGGAACACTCCATTATCAATACCTGAAACATCGATCACCAAATCAAGGTCAGAAAATTCATCGTTATTTCCATTACTCAAACTGCCAACTATTTTACACGATTTCACTTCCGGTAAATCATTTAAGAACTCAAAAATATCTTTCGCAAATTCTATCATCATGTATCTCCTCAACATTCTTTTCCGGAGCAGACATTTCTTGCCATTCCCACACTTTCAGCCGCCCCAAACTCGCTCTTTACGTCCATTTGAGCAGACGATTTCTCCTTTTTTAGCACTTTCGGCCGACCGCAACTCACTATTCTTGCCTTTTTGAGCGGACGTTTTCTTCCTTTTCTACACTTTCGGCCGCGCCTAACAGACAAATGGGCACTTACAACAAACGAACAGGCGCTCATAACCAGCAATATTGATTAATACCCCACAGCCAGTCCCAAGAACAATAACCCGCAGGTCAGCACCAGATTCAAAATCTGGAACTTGCCGCTCCACTTGGCCCAATTTACGTAGCTGACATCCGCCAGGCCCAGACTGATCAACAGCACCGGGTTAGTAGGGTAGAAGGCGTTAGAGAAGCCGTCACCGAAGGCAAAGGCCAGCACACAGAGCTGGGCAGATATGCCGAAGACTTCTGCTGCAGGAACGATCAGAGGCATCAGCAGGAATGCTTTCGCAGAGCCGGAGGGGATGAAAAAGTTCATCACCAATACAATCAGGTAAATGAAAAGGATAACCAACGCCTTAGGTAACGTAGATGCAATATCAATGGCACCCTGCAGCAGGGTATCCAAAATACCACCTTCCACCAGTGTATATTTGATAGAGTTGGCCATCAGGATCATCAATACTGCGGGCAGCATGCTAGTAATGCCATTCCAGAAAGTCTGCCCCAGACGCTTCAAGCCCATTCCGGACACCAGCGTAGCAGTAATACCTGCTGCCAGGAACATTACAGCAATAATGATCATGGTCAGATCCTGCAGAAAAGTCAGGAAGATAGAACTCAGCACCAGCAAAATGCCAACGCCCACGATTCCTACAAAGCAAATCAGGCCCCGGTCCATGGACTTGGCACCCTGAAACTCTGCTTTCACAATTTCTTCATCCAGAGGACGCTCGATTTTCTTCACATGACGATACAAAAAGAACCAAAGCAATCCGTAAATCATCATAAATGAAAGCATTCTCAGCCACATTCCCGAAAACATGGGCAGGCCCGCCAGTTCCTGGGCCACACCTACCGTAAACGGATTGCACACACCGGATGCAAAGCCGCAGCCTGCGGCCAGAAGGCTCATGCCAAGTCCGGAAAAAGCATCCCACCCCAGGCGGATTGCAAGTGCCACCACAATGGGCACCAGGGGCACACACTCCTCAAACGAGCCGATGAACGCTCCCATAGACATAAAAAACAGAGTGATTACCGCCAGCAGGGCATACCGGTTCTTTCCAAAACGATAGGTGATCCGATCCAGCAAATAACGCATCAGGCCGCCTTTTTCCAGGCTGTTAAAAACTCCGCCTATTACCAGCAAAAATGCCAGCACAGCGATCAGGGATCCATTTCCTTCCGCCCCCAGCACCAGCACCGGAGATAATGCCCATTTCCAGAATGGGATCCCACCTCCCGGTACAATAAATGTCAATATGTAGGTCAGCACCATCAGCACAAAGATCACTGCCAATGCTGATATAAAAGATTTAGCACTGATGTTTAAACCCTTTTTCTCCGCTGTATTCGTGTTCATAAATATCTCCCGCCATTCCGTTTATAATCGAAATCAAATATTTCTATTAACTATACCAATATTTCCTGCTTTTATCAATTCTTTCCCGACTCATTTCACGGAAATTTCTGTTTTTACCCATGAAAATGCCGCCCTATTCCGGGCGGCATTCACTATTCTTCGATGGATTTCTTTCTGCTGACCACTACTGTCTCATCCAGGCAAGAGAAGACAGCGTCCACTTTCTTTTTATCCATCTTGGGAGTCAGCATACTGACCACGGGTACAACGATCAGCCCTGCGATCATGGCGATTGCTCCTGCATTGATGGGAGAAGCGATGAACTTAAAGAACATATTGGCAACTGTCAGCAGTACGCCGCAAGCAAAGCTGGCCCAAACAGAGAGTTTGGTAACGCCCTTCCAGTACAGGCCGTACATGAAGGGAGCCAGGAATGCGCCTGCCAGTGCGCCCCAGGAAATACCCATCAGCTGTGCAATAAATGTAGGAGGATCCAGTGCAATGACAACGCTGACAACAATAAATACTACCAGCATGATTCTCATAATAAGGAGCTGCTTCTTCTCGTCCATATCCTTCACGATATTATCCTTGATCAGGTCCAGTGTCAGGGTGGAGCTGGAGGTCAGCACAAGGGAGGACAAGGTGGACATGGAAGCGGAAAGCACCAGCACGATCACAACACCAATCAAAATGTCAGGCAGGGTAGACAGCATACCGGGTACGATTGCGTCGTAGATAATGCTGCCGTTCTCTGCGTAGATTGCGGGAGTGTCAAACAGACGTCCGAAGCCGCCCAGGAAATAACATCCACCGGATACGATAATCGCAAAGAAGGTCGAGATAATGGTACCGGTCTTGATGGCCTTTTCATCCTTGATGGCGTAGAATTTGTGCACCATCTGAGGAAGCCCCCAGGTGCCCAGGGAGGTGAGCACTACAACACCCAGCAGATTGGGCAGATCCGGGCCGAAGAAGGAAGCGAACACGCCCTTCTGGCCCAACGTAAGGGGAATGTCACTTTCGATCTCAGAAAGTTTCATAACTGCTTCGTAGAAGCCGCCCTGGCCGTTCAGTACCGCTGTGATAACTGCGATGATGCCAATGATCATGATAATACCCTGAATGAAATCGTTGATGGCGGTTGCCATGTAACCACCCAGGATCACATACACGCCGGTCAGCGCTGCCATGGCGATTACACAAGTGGAGTAAGGAATGTCAAAGGCCATTCCGAACAGTCTGGACAGGCCGTTGTATACCGATGCGGTATAAGGGATCAGGAAAATAAAAGCAATGGCAGATGCCGCAATCTTCAGCGCCTTAGAATCATAACGTTTACCAAAGAAATCAGGCATAGTGGCTGCAGACAGATGCTTGGTCATAACTCTCGTTCTTCTGCCCAAAACCATCCAGGCCAGCAGGGAGCCGATCACCGCATTGCCGATACCGATCCAAGTGGCGGAAAGGCCGTATTTATAACCAAACTGTCCCGCATAGCCAACGAACACAACTGCCGAAAAATAGGAAGTACCATAAGCAAACGCAGTAAGCCAGGGCCCTACAGCGCGTCCGCCCAGCACAAAATCATTCACATTGGTAGCATGCTTTCTGGAATAGAGACCTACTGCTATCATCACTGCAAAAAATACGATTAGAAAAATAATTTTGGTAAGCATAATACATCTCTCCTTGTTTTTTCTTATGTTCTCTCTGTGAGACCACCATTCCGCTCTTTCCCTTTAAAGCGTTACACTTTAAACCGTTACGCTTTAAAGTTATAAAGTAATTGTATTATACAAAACCCTTGCAGAAAATGCAAGGGTTCCTTTGTATCTTTTGCAATTTTTATTTTGGGGGGATTTTTACAAGTTCTAAAACTTCCTTAGAACAGCTCCGCCTGATCCACAGTCTTGATGCCTACACCCGCCAGCGCTGCCGCTGCCTTCTGGTTGTCATCCACACGGAAGATCATATAAGCACCTGATTTGGCGGAAAGGAAAGCGTAGGTGTACTCTACTGCCACATCAGCCTCTGCCAACACCTCCAGGATCGCAGCAAGGCTTCCGGGCTCGTCGCTGATAGCTGTAGCAAGTACATCAGTCATCATGGTAAGATATCCGGCTTTCTGCAGTACCTCCATGGCACTGTCCGGATTCTCACAGATGATCCGCAGGATACCGAAATCCTGTGTGTCGCCTACTGAGAGGGCTCTTAAGTTTACATCGTGCTCAGCAATGTACCTGGTAACCTCTGCCAGCTGGCCTTTCTTGTTCTCAATAAATACGGAAATCTGCTTTACACTCATGCTTGAACCTCCTTTTCCTAATTAATCGTGAAGTTTTCTCTTATCAATGACTCTGACTGCCTTACCCTCACTTCTGGTAATGGACTTAGGAGCCACCAAATGTACCTTGGGATTGATACCCAACATGATCTTCATGTTATTGGCCAGCATCTTCTCCTGGGCTGCCAGATCTCTTACCCGGTCGGAGAACTGTTCGGGAGTCAGTTCCACGGAAACATCCAGCGTATCAGTATTGTTGACACGGTCTACTTCGATCAGGTAATTTACGGAATAACCGGACTTGATCAGCACTGCCTCGATCTGGGAAGGGAATACGTTGACACCGCGGATGATCAGCATGTCATCGCTTCGGCCCATGGGCTTGGTCATTTTGATCAGGGTACGTCCACAGGAGCATTTCTTTCTGGAAAGTATGCAGATATCTCTGGTGCGGTAACGAATCAGAGGGAAGCCTTCCTTGTCCAGGTTGGTGAATACCAGCTCACCCTTGGAGCCCTCAGGCAGCACCTCTCCTGTCTCAGGATCAATGATCTCTGCCAGGAAATGATCCTCATTGATGTGCATACCACTCTGCTCTTCGCACTCAAAAGCAACACCGGGGCCGGTGCTTTCTGTGAGACCGTAAATATCATAAGCCTTGATGCCCAGGGATTTCTCAATATCGCGGCGCATTTCCTCTGTCCAGGGCTCTGCTCCGAAAATACCGGCCTTTAAATCAATGTCATCAGGTGTGATCCCCATCTCTTTCATACTTTCGCCCAGGTAGGCTGCGTAGGAAGGAGTACAGCAAAGAATTGTTGCGTGCAAATCCTGCATGAACTGGATCTGACGCTCTGTATTACCGGAGGACATGGGCAGAGTCAGACAACCCACCTTCTGGGAACCGCCATTAATACCAAAACCGCCGGTGAACAGGCCGTAGCCATATGCCACCTGGCATACATCCTCATCGTTTCCGCCTGCTGCCACAATAGCTCTGGCACAGCAGTCTTCCCAAAGTTCTATATCCTTCTGGGTATAAAATGCCACTACGCGGCGACCTGTGGTGCCGCTGGTAGAATGGATTCGTACACAGTTCTTCAGATCCGTACCTAAAAGGCCGTAGGGATAAGCATCCCGCAGGTCAGCCTTAGTCAAAAAGGGCAGCTTATGCAAATCATCAATAGACTTGATATCATCGGGAGTCACTCCCTTTTCGTTCATAAGATTGCGGTAATATTCCACATTCTCGTATACTCTTTTTACCTGTTTTACAAGTTTCTCATTTTGTATGGCGCGTATCTCTTCATGTGAGGCGCATTCCACTTCCGGCTGAAAATAATTTGCCATATTTTTCTCCTTCCGTGCGATTGCGATTTTCCGTAATCAGCACCATGTATATTTTATAATTCCAGCAGTCTTGCAGCATTTTCCCACAAAATTGCCTTTTTCACTTCTTCAGACACAGGCAGCGTTCTTATCGCCTGTATCCCCTTTGCGGCACAGCTCCATGGGGAATCTGTGGCAAACAATACTTTATCCGGAGCATGCTTGTCCAAAATTTTCAGGAACTGCTCCCGGGATATGTAATCAAATGTAAAGGAGGTATCCAAATAGACATCCTCTCCTGCCAGATATTCATATACTGCATCCCACTGTTTCCAGCCGCCGGTGTGGGCCAATACCATTTTTTTCGGCTTAACAGCATCCAGCACTTTGCGCATCCTGTCAGGTGGACAATGTACCGTTTCCGGCAGACCGATATCAATGCCGGCGTGAGTCAGGATAATCAGTCCCAGACTGTCAGCGTACTCAACAATGTTCATGTACCGCACATCATCAATCATAACACCCTGATAATCCGGATGAATCTTGATTCCCTTTAATCCCATGGCCTTGATAGCATCCAACTTATTTTTATATTCTTCGCAATCCGGATGAATGCCGCCGAAGGACAGCACTCTGTCACCATACTTGGCGTTTACCTCTGCGGCAAAGCTGTTGATCCGGTCAAACTGGGAGGGCTTGGTCACTACCGGCAATATCACCGACAGGTCCACTCCCGACCGGTCCATGGATTCGAGCAATCCCTGAAGGGTGCCGTCCGTGGCCGCCTTGATGCCGGCCTTTTCCTCTAAGGAAGCAATGCTTTTTCCCGCAATGGCGTCCGGAAAAATATGCGTATGAAAATCTATTATTTGCGGGAGTTTCGTACATCCCATAGCACTCATCTCTTTTCTTAGGACTCATATCCCAGCATAAATGCTTTTTTGTTGATCTCTACGGTCTTGGGAGGCACAGTCTTCCCGATGACCTGCAGCCAGGTCTCCACGGAGAAGTCCATATGCTTTGCTGCCACGCCAAGGACGATCAAATTGAACACTCTGGAATTGCCCAGCTTCAGTGCTTCCGCCATAGCGTCTACTTTCAAAATCTTGTACTCTTTCTCAAGATTTTCAATAATATTTTCAGGATACACAGCCGCTCCGGTCACTACTGTAATGGGGTCGATACGCTGCTCATTTACTACGATAACACCGTCAGGCTTTACAAAGTGAGCATAGCGTTGTGCCTCCAGCATTTCAAATGCAATCAGCACATCAGCCTGGCCTTCCTCGACGATGGGCTCCGCCACCTTCTCACCGTAGCGTACAAAAGTCACTACGCTGCCTCCACGCTGGGCCATACCGTGTACCTCAGAGAGCTTTACATCGTAGCCGGCCTCCAGGGTGATACCGCCTAAGATCCGGCTGGTGAGCAGGGTACCCTGGCCGCCTACGCCCACGATCATGATATTCTTTGTCTTGTTTGCCATATCGTTCTTACACCTCCACCTTTTCGATCGCACCGAATTTGCAAAGCTGCATACACAGACCACAGCCGTTGCACATGGTCTCGTCAATAGCGATGGTACCATCTGCATTCTTTGTCAGCGCAGGGCAGCCGGGACGCAGACACATACCGCACTTTTTGCACTTTTCGGAGATGGCAACACATTTGGTGTTGGTCTTCTTCTGGTCCTTTAAAAGTACGCAGGGAGCCTTGGTAATGATCACGGATACTTCGTCTTTGGCAACCTCTGCCTTGATCACTTTCTCCAGTTCTGCAATGTCAAAGGCATTTACTTCCACTACATTCTTAATGCCCATAGCCTTGCACAGATGGTAAATATTGATAGCAGGCACTTCCTCGCCCATCAGGGTCTTGCCGGTAGCGGCATGGTCCTGATGTCCGGTCATACCGGTGGTGGAATTGTCAAGGATCATAACCGTGCCGGTGCCCTGATTGTAAACCATATTCATCAGGGAATTCACACCGGTGTGCATGAAGGTGGAATCACCGATCACTGCCACCCAGTTCTTGATGTAATCCTTGCCCTTGGCTTTTTCCATGCCGTGGAGGCTGGAAATGCTGGCGCCCATACAGATAGTGGTATCCACTACGCTCAAGGGAGCAACCGCACCCAGGGTGTAGCAGCCAATATCGCCTGCTGCGTGAATCTTTAACTTGTTCAGCACAGAGTATACGCTTCTGTGAGGACAGCCGGGACAGAGAATGGGAGGTCTTGCAGGTACCTGGGCAGGTGCCTTTACAGCCACTTCTTCCTTTAATACTGCCCTGCGGATCATGTTGGCGCTGTACTCACCCTGCACGGTAAAGATCTCCTTACCGATACATTTGATGCCCCAGGACTTGATCTGCTCCTCAAATACAGGCTCCAGTTCCTCAAAAATATACAATGTCTCCACCTTGGAGGCAAATTCTTCAATTAATTTTCTGGGCAGGGGATGCACCAGACCCAGCTTCAGCACGGAAGCATCAGGGCAAGCCTCTTTTACATACTGATATGCGATACCGCTGGTGATGAAACCGATCTTAGTATCGTTAATCTCCATCTTGTTGATGGGCATATTGCAGGCGTCAGCCGCCATATCTTTTAATCTCTTCTCCACGAACACGTGACGGCCCTTTGCATTGCCGGGCATCATAACGTACTTGGAAGCATTTCTCTCGTAAACCTTGTCAGCAGGCTCACATCTGTCCTCCAAAGTCACAGGGCCCTGGGAATGGGACAGACGGGTGGTGGTGCGCAGGATCACGGGGGTGTCGTATTTCTCGGACAGTTCAAAGGCATATTTCATGAAATCCTTTGCTTCCTGGGAGTCACTGGGCTCCAGCACAGGCACCATTGCTGCTCTGGCCACGCATCTGGTATCCTGCTCATTCTGGGAGGAGTACAGGCCGGGATCATCCGCCGCCACTAATACCAGACCGCCGTTTACACCGCTGTAAGCTACGGTATAAAGAGGGTCGGAAGCCACGTTCACACCGACATGCTTCATGGAAGCCATGGAACGCACGCCGCTGATGGAAGCGCCGATTGCCACCTCCATAGCCACTTTCTCGTTGGGAGACCACTCAGCGTAGATCTCCGGATATTTTACGATATTTTCACTGATTTCGGTGCTGGGCGTACCGGGGTATGCTGCCGATACTTTCACGCCTGCTTCATAGGCGCCTCTGGCAATGGCTTCATTGCCCAGCATGATTTTCATATTGCTCATCTATATTATTTCCTTTCATCACTCTTCGTTCTGCTCTGCGATCAGACGGCTGGAACCGTAAATCTCACGCAGCTTGGGCTTTTCGATCTTGCCGGTAGGATTGCGGGGGATATCTGCGAAGATCACCATGCGGGGACGCTTGTAACGGGGCAGAGCCTTGCAGAACAGATCCACCTCTTCCTTGGTCATCTCAAAGCCTTCCTTCACTTCGATGATCGCCGCTGCGATCTCACCCAGACGCTTGTCCTTCATACCGATCACTGCCACATCGTGAACCTTGTTGTTGGTGCGGATGAAGTCCTCGATCTGTACGGGATACAGGTTCTCACCGCCGCTGATGATAACGTCTTTCTTACGGTCTACCAGGAAGATGAAGCCGTCCTCATCCTCCTGCGCCATATCACCGGTAAAGAGCCAACCGTCAGAGAGCACCTCATTGGTGGCTTTCTCATCGCGGTAGTAGCAGGTCATGACGCCGGGACCCTTTACAGCCAGCTCACCCACTTCGCCGCGCTTCACAGTGTTGCGCTGCTCATCCACGATGCGCACTTCCCAGCCGTAACCGGGAACACCGATGGCGCCCACCTTGTGAATATTTTCCACGCCCAGATGCACACAGCCGGGACCGATGGACTCGGACAGACCGTAGTTGGTGTCGTAGGCATGATTGGGGAAGATATTCTTCCACCTCTTGATCAGACTCTGGGGAACGGGCTGTGCACCGATGTGCATCAGACGCCACTGTTCCAGCTGGTAATCATCCAGATTGACCTTACCGTTCTCGATAGCCTCCAGGATATCCTGTGCCCAGGGCACCAGGAGCCACACGATGGTACACTTTTCTTTGGAGACTGCCTCCAGGATAAACTCAGGCTTAGTACCCTTCAAAAGCACTGCCTTGCTTCCGGACAGAAGGCTTCCGAACCAGTGCATCTTGGCACCGGTGTGGTACAGAGGAGGAATGCACAGGAATACATCATCCCTCTGCTGGCCGTGATGGGCCTGTTCCACCTTGGCAGCATGTACCAGACTTCTGTGTTTATGTAAGATTGCCTTGGGGAAACCGGTGGTACCGGAGGAGAAATAAATCGCTCCGTCATCCTCATCGGAAATCTCGATCTGAGGCGCGCGGCTGGAGCAGTTGGCTGACAGGGAAGTGTAATCCTCCGCAAAGCCGGGACATCCCTCGCCCACGTAGATCAACATTCTGCCTTTGCTGATCCTGTCTGCAATTTCCTCCACTCGACCGATAAAGGGATTGCTGAACACCAGCACATCGACCTCTGCCAAATTGACACAGTATTCAATTTCATCTGCAGAATAACGGAAGTTCAAAGGCACTGCCAGCGCTCCGGTCTTTAAGATGCCGAAATAAATAGGCAGCCACTCCAGACCGTTCATCATCAGGATCGCTACCTTGTCACCCTTGGTAACGCCTCGCTGGATCAGCAGGTTGGCAAAACGGTTGGCCTTTTCATCAAACACGCTCCATGTGATCTCACGGCGGTAGCTGGTCTTGGGAGTACGCTGTACCAGCTCATACTCTTTCCAGGTCACTCTGGATTCTTCTTCTATTTCAGGATTGATCTCTACCAGACAAATGTCTTCGGGATACTCCCTGGCATTTTTCTCTAAAAATTCTGTAATCGGCATGATTCCCTCTCTTGTTTCCGCACTATTCGCGGTATTTCCACTATATATTTTTACGATTTAACGCTTTATTGCGTGAAATTATAAAACCGATTATAACAAACAAAGAACGGACTGTCAATTTTTATTCACAAATTTGATTTCAAATTTCACCCTGTTCTTAATTCAAAAGCACGATTCCCAGATTCAGGTAAGCCGCATAGGTCAACCAGACCAGATATGGTACCATCAGCCAGGCCGCCGGCTTTGAAATACGGTAAAACAGTAAAATAGTATACAGCACCAACACCCACAAAAGGATCAGCCAGAAGAACGCAAAGGTATACCAGCCGAACCGGAAGAATACAATGGGCCACAGGAAATTGACCACTAACTGCACGCCATAAACGGTCAGTGCACCGCTTACTTCCTCCAGCTCTTTCCCGGAAGTATAAACCAGATAGGAAGCAATTCCCATCAGCGTGTAGAGAATCGTCCACACAATGGGAAAGAGAATCCCCGGCGGCGCAAAGGGCGGCTGCTGCAAATTCTCAAACACCTCCATACTATCCCGGGTAAGCAGTCCCGCTGCTGCTCCCACCAGCAGCGGAATTGCCACTGCAATCAATAAATTCCGTAAATTTTTCTCCATAAAACTCCCTGCGCACATTCTTTATCGCCTGCATTTCACCACAACATGCCTGGCGAACTGTATGCCGCATCACGCTATCTTTACTTCAAATATATAAGAAGCAACAGAAAAATATTCACAAAATTCCCTTCCTTGCATATTCCTTTCTTTTTGACACACACTACAAAGTGTACATTTATGTTGCTCACTTAATCATTCACTTTAAACGGAGGTCCCCATGGAAAATAAAGATACGATACTCTTGCTGAAAGAATGTGATGCCGGCACCAAAATGGGCGTCACATCCATTGACGATGTTCTGGAATATGTAGAAAATAAAGATCTGAAGGCCTTGCTTGAAAAAAGCAAGGAGCATCACGAAGCCCTGGGAAATGAGCTTCACTCCCTGCTCCTTACCTACGGCAGCGATGAAAAAGAGCCGGCCCCAATGGCAAAAGGCATGTCATGGCTGAAAACAAACATGAAACTGACCATGAACAACAGCGATTCCACTGTGGCCGACCTGCTGATCGACGGCTGTAATATGGGCGTAAAGTCCCTGTACAAGTACCTGAACCAATACCCTGCCGCTGATTTGAAAGTCAAAAATCTTTGTCAAAAATTAATTGATATTGAAGAAGAATTATGTCGGGATCTGCGGGTGTACTTGTAATCTTCCGCCTATCATCACCATTTTGATATTGATATTTTCATCAAACACTACAATATCCGCATCCTTCCCCACAGCAATGCTGCCTTTTTTCCCGTCTATGCCCATCACTCTGGCCGGCGTCAGTGTCATCATTTTGACCGCATCCGCCAGGGGCACTCCTGCTATCCGGACCATGGTGCGCACCAGACGGTCTGCAGTAGCCACACTGCCTGCAAAGGCAGTGCGGTCAGGCAGCTTGGCCACACCGTCCTCCACGATCACTTTTTGCCCTGTGGTCAGGTTGCCCAGCAAATATTCCCCCTCTGCACACCCTGCCGCGCGCATGGAATCGGTCACCAGACAAATCTTGTCCGAGCCCTTGATCTTGTATATCAGACGCAGCAGACTTTCCGGCAAATGCATCCCGTCCGCAATCACTTCCACGTACATATCGTCTATCAAATATCCGCTTTCCACCACACCAGCATAACGGAGCATATTGATCCTTCTGACCGTGGACATGCCGGAATAAAAATGAGTCAGCAGGTTATAACCGTTTTCATAGGCTTCGACCACCTCTTCATAAATGGCATCGCTGTGACCAATGGAAGCCACAATTCCCCGTTTTTTCAGTTCCCTGCCCAGCTCCAGCGCCCCGGGAAGTTCCGGCGCCACAGTCCATCTGACAATATCCTCACTGTAATTCAAGATGCTTTCATATTCTTCCTTCTCAGGATTTCTGATGTATTTAGGATCCTGGGCACCACGCTGCTCCATAGAAAAATAAGGGCCTTCCAAATGCACTCCCAGAATATTGGGAATCCCTTCCGCCTCCTTGCATGTCCTGATAAGATCCAATGTCCGGTACAGATCCTCCGGACTGCCGGAAAGGGTAGTGGGGACAATGGAAGTCGTACCATATCTCATGTGGGCCTTTGTCCCCTCTATGATGGCCTCCGGTGTCCCGTCCATAAAATCATGGCCGCCTCCGCCGTGGGTGTGCAGATCAATAAAGCCCGGGGAAATATATTGCCCAGCCACGTCGATCACTTCATCATTTTCCTTCAGGCCCCAAATATTCCCTGCCGGAGCAGACGCAGCGTTACCTTTCTCAGAAGATCCATATGCTCCTTCCATGATCTGTACTATGATACCATTTTCTACCACCACCCCTGCATTTTCAATGATGCCCAGGGGCGTGATCACTTTACCATTTATTAAGATTGTTCTCATACAATTCTCCTTGCAGCTTTTCATTCCCTGCAAATATATTTCATCCTATCTGCCAATCGGCATCCGACCCCTATAGCAAGTAGTCCTTTACATGTCTACGGGCAAGGAATCCACATCCACAAAAAGTACGCAGTTTTCGTGAGTCCTGAGAATGGAAGCCGGACATTTTGTGGAAATATCATCCCGAAGTGTGTGATACACAGCGCTTCTCTTATTGCTTCCGGGTACCACAGTGAACAGATACTGCCCTGACATCATAGCCGGAACAGTAAGCGTTACTGCGTGAGTGGGGACCTCTTCAATCTCTGCAAAGCATTTATCATTCACCTGCTGCTGTCTGCAGGCCTGATCCAGCTCCACCACTTTTACCGTTTCAAGATCTGCAAAATCCGCAACCGGAGGATCATTAAAGGCAATATGGCCGTTTTCACCAATGCCCAGGCAGATGATATCAATGGGCTCTGCTTCAAACAATCCTGCATACCGCTCACATTCCTCCCGGGGATTTTCTCTTTTGGGATCCAGCAAATGTACTTTGCCGGGTTTTACAATATCAAACAGCTTCCTGCGCAAAAACAGACTGAATCTCTGCTCCGCCCCAGGCGCAAGCCCTATATACTCATCCATGTGAAATACTTCCACTCTGTCCCATGGAAGATCCACGATACGGGTCAGCGTGTCCAGAAATTCATTCTGGGAAGGAGCCGCACCGAACACCATGCGGATGGTCTCCTTCTCTGCCAACAGTTTTTTCATACAGTCTGCTACTGCCAGGGCTGCTGCCGCTCCCATCTGCTTTCTGTCTGCAAAGACCTTTATCTGCAATTTGTCTACTTGCTCTGTATAAATTGGTGTGTTCATTTCCGCTCCTTATTATTTGCATTTTGGGCCATAATTTCTGCTTTGAATGCTTCTATGTCTACGATAATACTTTTTTCACGGGACTCCTCTGCCGCAAAAGCCATAATGTGGCTGGCAACGGACTGATCTGCGCCGGTTCTGACTCCGTCCCACTTGTCTTCCCGAACACAGCGTATCACATCCTTCATCATACAATAGTCACCGCCTCCATGAGAACCCGGAACCTCCTCAGGTTGAATGATCTTTTCCCCGGGCTCGCCAAAGAGACGGATCCGGATATAGTCCTCTCCAAAATTGGCCAATATGTCTCCCTTGGTTCCGAAAATCCTGGTTTCCCGGAAACCCTGTGCATTAAAACCGTTCAGTGTAAAGGAAACGGTAACGCCATCTTCATACAGCATATTCACTACCTGGCGGTCCACCACTTTGTTGTCACAGTGGAATACGCAGCGGCCGTATTTTCCCTCTGCCAATGCCTTTTCCCTTGCCTCCAAAGATGTGTCCACGCTGATCATGGACACCGGCCAACCGGTATACTCTCCCAGATATCTCTTCTTGGCCGAGAATACACAGTCCTGTTCAACAGAACATTCCAGACATCTCTCAGCTGATCCCTCCGGTGCATTCTCTTTTTTGAAATAATTTAATTCTCCAAAGGAACTGATCTTGAGACACTTTTTCTCCGTGAGCCAGTTCAGTATATCCAGATCATGGCAGGCCTTTGCCAGGATAAAAGGACTCAAATTTCTGAAATTGCCCCGCACATAGCTGTGGTTGAAGTGCTCATAGCCCACAAATTCAGCATGATTGATGGCCTGTATTTCTCCGATACTCCCCTCCTCCAAAACCGCCTTCAATGCGCTGAATAAGGGGGTATAGCGCAGTACATGACAGATCAGCAGCTGACAGTCATGGGCTTTGGCAATGTTCATCAGTTCCATACACTCCCAAGGATCCGGAGAGATGGGCTTCTCCAACATACAGTGAATGCCTCTTTCCATTACCATCTTGGCCATCCGGAAATGATCAATATCCAAAACAGACACGATCACCAGATCCAGTCCCTCCACTGTGTCCAGCATTGTCCGGGCATCCTCAAAACACATTTCCCCGGGCAGCTGATATCTCTCTCCGTACCAGGCCAGACGCTCCGGCAGTACATCACATGCACACACAAGCCGAGCTTCCTCCGGATGGTCTACGATATAATCTGCATAGGATGATCCTCTGTTGCCGCAGCCAATGACACCTATTTTTGCTGTTTTCATAATATTTTCCCTCCGCGTTCCAGTTTTTATCATACCGTTTCTTTATTACAGCAGTTTATTATTTTAATAGTTCTTTTGCCACCGGCCAGGCATCGTCCGGGTAAAACTGATGGCCACCGTTACCGATTACAAGCCGGCAAAGCTCTGACTTACCCAAACTTTCATACGCACTCTCGATGATTTCAAAGCTTTCCTTTACACCCTGCAAAGGAAATATGGGGTCTGTCTCACCGCATACCAACACAAAAGGTCTTGGCGCAATCAGTACCCCCACATCTCCCATATTAAAGTACTTACGGATGTTGGGAATAAAATTGCACGGGCAGTGGTTCATCGCCATAATGGAATCATCATAGGTACAAACCGCACAGGAGGGCATGGACAGCGCAATTCTTTCGTCCATACAGGACGCATAAAATGTTACGGTACCGCCTCCGGAGTTCCCCATCAGGATAATCTTCCCTGCATCAATATAATCGGTCAATTCGCTCTCTATCACATCGATCAGGCGCTGCACATCCCACACACGTTCACCAATGGCTGTTCTGCCCAAAAGAAGCGCCCCCATAGAAGCATTTTCCGTGTGTCCCATGCAGCCCGGTGCACCACTCTCTGTAGGCCCGCATTGTCCCATGTAACGCTGCTCCATGGCGATGGCACAGAAACCTTCCTTTACAGCTCTCACCGCAAAATCTCTTCCGCCATTGATCGTCTCCTGATCGCCCGGGAATTTCGTCTCTCCCAGAGAAATATGCATTCCCGTAGAATGTCCTTGCAGACATACCGCCACCGGAAGGGGACCCTGAGCATTTGAAGGAACCAATAGCGCACACGGCATATAATATCCCGGTTCACTCTGATAGGTGAAATCATACCGGGTGTAATCATCACAAACCGTCTCTTTTGTGATGCGAAAATCTGCCGGGCATGTTACAAGAGGAAGTCCCAGCAATTCTTCCAGCTTCCCTCTGGCTTCCTTCTGCCACTCTTCAACAGACATACCGGACTCATAGGCCATGGCCGGTTTTATGTTTTTTGCTAACCGATTAATATAATCTCTGCTGTTGTGCATTGTTTGCACCTCCCGGTTCATCTCATAATCCTTCATTTCCATCTCGCCCCCAAAGGAATAAAATCTCAAACCATTGTAAAACCAGAAATATCAAACCTGATATTTTTATTTTAATGCAATAAATACACCATGTAAATTGAAAAAAGGAATCGAAAGTTTGCAAATAGCGACCTTTTCTGATATGCTGAAGATGTGTGGAAATACGCTGAAAATTACTGTAAGACAACGTTACAATATTGCAGTACATAGGAGAGGAAATTGTGGTGATTGAAAATGAATACAGAAATGTTATTTCATTATAAAGACAATGGACTGTTTGTGAAGCATGCGCTGACTCACCATCCTGACCCGCAGGATTTTTCTTTCCGCAGTCACTATCACAATACATACGAAATTTACTATTTTCTCCGGGGACAAGGGGATCTGGCAGTGGAAGGTAATGTCTATCCGCTAAAACGTGGGATGTTGCTGTTGACTTCCAAAGGGCAGACTCACAACATCCGCGTCCATCATTCGAACGAGTCCTACGAACGCTTTGTGATCATGTTTGAGGAACGACTGCTTCCGGATGGTGCTGATCCCGTACTGCTTGCTCTGCAGCAGGAACAAAACTGCTTCCAGCTGACAGAAAGCGACGCCGCCTGGTTGGAAAATTGCTTTGCCACTCTGGAAACTGCCGGGCAGCACGACATGCCCACAGACAATATCACAGTGGCTATCATCAACCTGATTTTCCTGAAACTGTGCCAATATGTCCAAACTACCAATCCCGACCTCCCCCCAGGAGATGATATTGTTCGCCAGATCATACGTTACATCAATGCCCATCTGACCGAGGACTGGGATCTTGATACGCTGGAAAGAGTCTTTTTCCGCAATAAGGCCTACCTGAACCGCCGCTTCAAAAGTGTCATGGGCTGCTCCATCTGGGAGTATGTGATACGCAAGCGCATCTTTTCTGCCCAACAGGAGATCTATCTGTCCAAAAGTGTAGCCGCTGCTTATAAGGCCAGCGGTTTCCACGACTATTCAGCATTCTATCGGAAGTATATAAAATATATAGGCTGCTCTCCTTCGGAAGACTTAAGGCGGAGCAATTAGCTCCGCCTTTTCAAGTGTTTGATTAATTTAAACCGCTCAGGAAATTTCTTACACCGTCATAATACCGATACCAATCATAAGAAAACCGTTGTCCATCCGGCGTCTGAAAACGGGAGCATATATTGTGTCCCAGCCAATCCACAGGCACCGCACCGCATCCTCCCAAAGATGCAATCCGGTAAATCTCCCGGATCCGGGTCAAGTCATTCCCCTTCAGGATTCCCGGAGTTACGGACGCAAGTGTAATACATCCTGTAACTGCACAGGCTTCCAGGAAATCCAGATTTTCTTTGACCGGTACTCGCTCCGTAAAGGCCGCACAATCAGGATCTATGGCAAAGAAAGACTGATTCTGGGGAAGCCTGATGAAGCTTGCGATACCGTTGCGGCGGGTCATTTCAAAATATCTGCCGGAAGTATCCTCACTGCTTCTCTGGGCTGCATGAATACCTGCTGCCAGATGATTCAGAGTATTACAGCCCAGCACTACCGCGTCTCCCGCCGCCTGCTGAATGGTCTGATACAGTCTCTTCAACATAGTTGCATTGGTAATGGTTTGATCATAATAGTGCCAGTTGCCGTCTTCCTCCCAGTGAAAACTTAAAGTGTCTATTGTGGTAAAATCATGCTTGATCAGTTCATAGCCCCACTTCGCAATTCTGGCGGTATCCTGTGCAACCAATTCCAGCACATCCGGATGCGAAGGATCCAACACAATTCCACGCTGATTCATTTGACGGGGGCCTTCCCATTCTCCCGGAACCTGCACTGATGTGCAAAGAGGTCGGAACCACAATCCCGGTCTTGCACCCTTTTCCTTGATCCGGCCTGCGGTGTCCTCCATAGAAGAAAACCCCGCGCCCAACTGATCCCAAGGCCCTGCATTTCCCACAATATTCTCCCGGGTCCGATACCATCCTTTTTGCCAGCCGGCGTCGATCACCATGTAAGGATCATGTACGGCATCCCGGCACATCTCCATCAATTGGTCCGTTTCGGTCATTACAATGTCATGATTCAGCTTTCCATAAGCCCAATACCAGTTGTTGGCACCGAAAATAGGTGTTTGGGGCAGTACAGGCCTATCGCACATCTGACTACAGAATGCCTTGGATGCCCGAAAGGGAGTCTCCGTCGGATCTCCCTCCCTGCAGACTACTTTCGCAGCCAGCAAAGGCTCTTTTAAACGGACTCCACCGCCGCCGTTTCGCACATCCACCCACAACGTAATACCGGAATCATCACACTGAAAACAGCATATGGCGTCCGCTCCGGTTTTGACGCCGAAACAATTCAGCTTTTCACCGTCATACACCTGAAAATACCAGGGCAGCATTCTCTGGGGAATCATCCCCGTCCAGGCTGCGGTAGAACTGTCATAAATACGCTCCAGTGCATCTCCCGTCAGTAACATAGAGTCCGACATATCGCCTCTCCAGCGCAGTTTTACCCGCTTTACGGGGCGCTCGGAAGGGTACAAAATAATACATCCTGCATTTTCTTCTATCCGGTACTCCATACGGGCAGTCTGTTCTTCGCGGCTGTCTGCCTCTTCGAATCTGATACCGCTGTCCTCAAATTGAAACAGAATACTGTCCGGCTGTCTCAAAAGATTAATAAAACTATGCTTCATGTCTGCTTCCCTCTCCATCATATGTATTTATCCAGAAACTGCATTCAAATCATACACCTTTGCACCAATACACTTTTGTCCTTCAAAATCAAGCTCTGCCACAAAAGGCATCAGCCTGCGGACCTTGTTATACTCCCCATAGTCAAATGCGGGATCATAATAGTTGAGCACCATGCTGATGGCAGTACCATGACCGCCGATTGCAACATTTTTATCCGGATACTGTGCCAGCACCTGCTCCAGCGCCGCAATATTCCTGGTCTGCACCTCCCGCAGACTTTCGCCATCGGCAAGCTTATAATCAAAATCCTGCCACTGACGCTCACAGAAAGAATTAAAATCAGGAATCCACACATTGTCAATCTTCCGTTCCCGGAAATCATCCACTACCAGGATGGTCTCGCCGCAGCTGTCTGCAAAGTGCTTTACCGTGTCATATGCTCTTTTAAAAGGACTGGACATAACCACATCAATTTCTTTGTCTGCCAGAAATTCTGTGACCTTTTCCCGGTCCCGCAATCCTTTTTCGGTCAATTCTCTGGTCAGATCGTCATGATTGTTATAGTTGGGCTCTGCATGTCTTACAAAATATACTTTGGTCACTTATCTATCCTCGTTGTATTCTGAATGCTTTCTTTTAATTGCTTCCTGCTACTATTATGAACTGCATCAAATTAGGTGTCAAACCTTTTTACATTTCTTCCGGGCACTCAATTCCCGGCAGCTTGCAAGCTTCTCTGTATACAGGCACTATTTTCAAATATCCTCCAACTTCCCGAAACTGTACCCCATCTCCTCCCATTTGGTCAGCAATTCGTCCATGATCTCCCCGTTGGTCTTGGAGGTGGTGTGGAGCAGCACGATGGCACCGGGATGTACACGACGGGTCAATTTATCAAAAGCCTCCTCATGGCTTGGCTGGGCATCCACATTCCAGTCCACATAAGCCAGACTCCAAAAATATGTAGAGTAGCCCAGCTCCTTGGCCTGCTGCAGATTAGCCAGGCTGTATTTGCCTTGGGGAGGGCGGTAATACATGGCAAGTTCTTCTCCCGTCACTTCTTTAAAGAGTGTCCGCACATCATCCATTTCCTTCTGAAAGACTGCTTTGTCGGAAATAGCTGTCATATCCGGATGGTGGTAGGTGTGGTTGCCTACACTGTGCCCCTCCTGCACCATGCGCTTCACCAGTTCCGGGGCAGACTCCAGATAATGTCCCACCACAAAAAACGCCGCCGGGGCGTTGTGCTTTTTCAAAGCATCCAGGATTGCCTGGGTGTTACCGTTTTCGTAACCGCAGTCAAAGGTAAGATAAATGATCTTTTCTTTTGTGTCCGCTACGTAATAGGCATCGTATTCCGCCAATTCCTCAATGGTGGCTGTGCCGGTAGGACGGGCCCCGTCCTTGCCAAATCCTAAGCCCCAGTTTTCTGCAAAAAGAATTTGGGCGCTGTTTCGGCTTGCAAGTTCCCCTGCATTTTCTTCTTGTGACATCATGCCGTCTTGTGTGTTTTCTGACATTTTTCTTTCAGCGTCATATTCTCCCAGATTTTTCCCCAGAAAGAACGATACCACCAAAAGCAGCAGCGCCGTAATCCAGATTCCCGGTTTTTCTCCTTTTAGCAGCGGTACAATGTGTTCCCGAAATGTTTTCAAAAAATCCCTCCTGTCTTTACATTTCCGTCATCATCCGAAAAGCCTGCTCCAGATTCAGCCTCCCGTAGCCCCACTCTCTGTTGGGGTAGGTCAAATCCGCATCCCGATCGGCACCTCTTATGAAGAAACTTTTTAGCTGGCGGCCGTTTACAAAAATATCATTTCCTTCCACCACCGCCCATTGCATGAACTGCAGGGCAGCCCCCGCGGTGATCGCCGCCGCCAGACTGCTGCCGGTACTGCGGCCGTATATGGTGGATACATTGACGCCGGGAGCGGCCAGATCAGGGCGCACAGCGCCCCGACGGTCAAAACCTCTGCCGGATTCGATGTAAAAACTATTGTTCTCTCCGTTGTAGGCGGATACACTGAGAATTTCTGATGCCATGGAGGGTTCCGTCAGTGTGATATAGGGTGTAGGGCTTAGAAAATATACTTCTGTATTAAGGAATTCCGTGATAGGCAGCCACAGATGAAACCGCCCGTTGTATATGTTGCCCACCGAATTTACACGAAAAGTCCAAATGCCCGGTGTAGGTTCCCTAACCCGAAACAACAACACCTGCTCCCCCGAGGAAGCCTCCGCCCTGGCCCCCGTTACTGTCACCTGACTTCTCTCATATACAAAATTGTAAGTAATACTCTGTCGAAGCCCCAGAGACACCGGCTGCAGCATTTCCCCGCCCGGGGTACGCACACTCACATTGATGGTGTCGGGCAAACTTCCCCAGACCTCCAGCCAAAAGCCTAGGGCATTCTCTCCCACTCTCACTTCCACATCTTTGAAAGATTCCTCCGGCTCCAATCTGCCCTCATAGTGATGGGAAGCATTGCCCTCATTTCCTCCGCCCACCACCACGGCCCTGCTTCTTTTCAGGGCAATCAGTTCCAGATATCGGGACAGGGCGGAACTGCCTGCATGATCCCCCAGATTGGTCCCCAGCCCCAGGCAGATCACCACAGGTCTGGAAAAGGATTCTGCAAAAGAATCTGCATATTTCACTCCCAGCATAATATCATTTTCCTGATAAGCAGGAACATCCTCCGGCACCAAATACAATCTTCGCAGGTATTCCTTGCACTGCTTCAGTTTTACTACCACAATGTCCGCCTCCGGCGCTGCCCCCAGGTACTGTTGACCGGTACGCACATTGCTGCCGGCCGCCACCCCCGCCATTTCACTGCCATGGCGCAGTTCATCCCGGCTGGGTACTCTCTCGTAAGGATTTTCCGACTGTAAAGCAGCATCAATCTGCTCTCTCGTATATTCACTGCCGTAATAAAAGCCCGCCGGCGGCACGCCTGTCTGTATGGTCTGATCCCAAATAGCCAGAATGCGGCTTTTACCGTTCTCATCCAGAAAAGCCGCATTCGCATAATCAATCCCTGTGTCTATCAGACAAAAGATCACCCCTCTGCCAGTAAGACTAAGCGGCGGCCTCTGCACCTGGGTGATCCCGCTTACGATCAGGCTGCCCGGATCAAACCTGGCTTGCCCCTGCCCCAGCTGCATAAGACCGTACAATTTCGGCACATTCTGATAATCAGGCAGCGTTATCTCCCGCTGGGCAAGCCCCGGGCTGTTCACATACACAATATTATAATTGCCCTCCACCTGTACATAACAAAGATCCCCGTTCTGTACCAACCCTTCCAGGGGATAATCTGTAATAACATCGTAGGCATTCTCTGAAAGGATCAGTTCCCCCAGGCCACTGATGCCACATTCCATTTTGCCTCTTTCTGCGTCCCATTTGCAGTCCTCATTTCCAAAACCACAAAAAAGGCACACCTTACATTATTATTGTAAGGTATGCCCTATTTCCTCTTGTTATGCTCTATTTATTTTTTCGGCACACGCAGACACCTGATGGCATTCAATACCGCGATCACCATCACGCCTACATCCGCAAAAATAGCAATCCACATGCCGGCAACGCCCCATGCTCCCAGGATCAGGCAAATGCCCTTTACTCCCAAGGCAAACACAATATTCTGGTACACAATGCCCAAAGTCTTGCGTGCGATTGCCATGGCCAATGCAATGCGCTCCGGATTGTCATCCATCAGCACAATGTCCGCAGCCTCGATAGCAGCATCCGAACCGAGTGCCCCCATTGCAATACCGATATCCGCCCTGGAAAGCACCGGGGCATCGTTGATACCGTCCCCAACAAACGCCAATCTCTCTCCGGGACGTTTCAGCGCAAGCAGTTCTTCCACCTTTTCGACTTTATCACCGGGCAAAAGTTCACTATATACCTCATCGATATCCAATCTTGCCGCCACCTGCTCTGCCACCGCCCTGCTGTCGCCTGTCAGCATCACCGTCTTTTTCACACCGGAAGCTTTCAAAGCTCTGATTGCTTCTGCTGCCGTAGCTTTTTCCACATCAGAAATTAAAATATAACCTGCATATACACCGTCCAAAGCCACATAAACAATAGTCCCGTCCGCAGGATTCTCTGCAGGATTCAGGTCAGGAGCCTGCCAAATACCCAGACGCTGCATCAACCTGGCATTTCCTGCTGCCACCTGCACACCGCCCACCATGGCCAAAACACCATGGCCGCTGACTTCTTCCACATCACTGACTCTGCCGCGTTCCGGCATCTTTCCATAGCTTTCCGTCAGGCTCTTACTGATGGGATGGCTGGAAAAGCTTTCCGCATGGGCTGCGTACTCCAGAACCTGCTCCGGCTCATAACCACTCATGGTTTCTATTTGGGTCACCCGGAATACACCCTCTGTCAAAGTGCCGGTCTTGTCAAAGACCACATATCCGGTCTTAGCCAATGCTTCCAGATAATTGGAGCCTTTCACCAGGATACCGTTGGCAGAGGCCGCACCGATTCCCGCAAAAAAGCTTAAAGGAATGGAAATCACCAGCGCACAGGGACAACTGATAACCAGAAAAGTAAGCGCCCTGGTAATCCACGTACCCCAATCTGCCGGATTGTGAAGAAGCAGATTCAACAACGGAGGCAGCACTGCCAGCGCCAGGGCACTGTAACAGACAATAGGGGTATAATATCTGGCAAACTTCGTAATAAAATTCTCGCACTTTGATTTCTTCATGCTGGAATTTTCCACCAGCTCCAGAATCTTTGAAACCGTAGACTCACCAAATTCTTTGGTGGTACGGATCTTCAAAAGCCCGCTCATATTGATGCAGCCGCTGAGCACGGTGCCGCCGGGGCCGATCTCTCGGGGCGCGCTTTCACCGGTCAGGGCGCTGGTATTTAAAGTGGAGGTTCCTTCCTCCACCTGACCGTCAATAGGCACTTTCTCGCCGGGACGCACCAGAATCAGTGTTCCAATCTCCACATCATCAGGATCCACCTGTTCTAACTGTCCGTCCTCACCTTCTATATTGGCATAATCAGGCCGGATATCCATCAGCGCCGCGATATTCCTGCGGCTCTTGCCCACAGCAACAGCCTGGAACAGCTCACCAATCTGATAAAACAGCATTACCGCCACGCCCTCTGAAAAATCTCCCAAGGCAATAGCTCCTACGGTAGCCACTGCCATCAGGAAATTTTCATCAAAAACTTCTCCGTGCAGAATACCCAGCACGGCTTTGCGCAAAATATCATAACCGATGACAAAATAAGAAATAAGGAACAATACTGCCGGCAGCCAGATTCCCATTGCCAAAGGAGCTTCTTCCGGTAATAAAGTCTCAGCCAACAGATTTACTGCCAGCCACAAGACCGCCGCAATGATGATCCTCATCAAAATCTTCTTCTGTTTTTTTGTCATATTTCTCTCTCCACTCAATCATGTCATTCTTCTCCAGCCACCAAAAGTACCACCGGACAGCATTCCACTTTTCGAATCTGCATAAACAAAGCCTGCACCAAGGCAGGCTCATACTCTTACAGAAAAATCTCGCAATCAGACTCGACCTTCTTACAAGCCTTCAACACTGCCTGCATCACAGCAGCTTCCTCTGCACCTTCTTCAAACTCCACTTTCATCTTCTGGGTCATAAAGCTCACGGCAGCGTCAGCCACACCCTCCACCTTCTTAGCGGCGGTTTCCATCTTCAATGCACAGTTAGCACAATCCACTTCGATCTTGTAAGTCTTCTTCATTATAAACAAGCTCCTTCCTATGTATCGCATTTTCTTTCATAATATGCAAAATTGCTTTTTGATTCTCTCATATGAACCATTGTTCATATGTTATTATAGCATATGCAGCGGGAATGTCAATCCACTTTTTCAATCTCTCCCGTTGTGTGCTTTTACAAAAGAAGATTACACCATATACGGATTTGACAGCGTCATCCCCGTTGCAATCCGGGACGGACGCTGCCAAATAAATTTCAGTAAATTATATGATCAGATTCCTTTTATTTATGAGAGAGGAATAAGGCTTATTCGTCCGCCTTGATTTCCTTCAGCTGATCCATGGAGCCGATCAGCTTGTTGCTTCGGATGTCAATGATGGGGCCTCCCGTGCCCTGAATATATTCTCTGGTGATAACCACGCGGCCGATGTTGTCATCCTTGGGGATCTCATACATGATATCCAGCATGAATTCCTCGATAATGGAACGGAGGGCTCTGGCACCGGTATCACGCTCCATGGCCTTGTCGGCAATGGCCTCAAGGGCATCATCGGAAAACTCCAGCTTTACCTCATCCAGTTCCAAAAGCTTCTGGTACTGTTTCAGGATGGCATTCTTGGGCTCCTTTAAGATCTTCACCATCATCTCCTTGGAAAGTCCTTCCAGTGTGTAAATGATGGGCAGACGGCCGATGAACTCAGGGATCATACCGAATTTGCGGATATCTTCCACTGTCACCTTGGACAAAATATTTTTATCGTTATCGTATTTGTCGCGCAGTTCAGAATTAAAACCAATAGAGGTGGTCTTGCGCAGGCGCTCCTTTATGATCTCTTCCAGATCCGGGAAGGCACCGCCGCAGATAAAGAGAATGTTTCTGGTATTCACGGTAGCCAAAGGCACCATAGCATTCTTGCTGTTGGCCCCTACCGGCACCTCCACCTCCGCACCCTCCAGAAGCTTTAACATACCCTGCTGCACACTTTCACCGCTCACATCACGGCTGGTGGTGTTTTTCTTCTTGGCAATTTTGTCGATCTCGTCGATAAAGATGATACCTCGTTCCGCTCTCTCCACATCATTGTCAGCAGCAGCCAACAGCTTGGACACTACGCTTTCGATATCATCGCCGATATAGCCGGCCTCTGTAAGAGATGTGGCATCTGCAATGGCAAGGGGCACATCCAAAAGTTTTGCCAGGGTCTTTACCAGATAAGTCTTACCGGAACCGGTGGGACCAATCATCAGCATATTGGACTTCTCGATCTCAATCTCATCCATGGTATCGGTAGCCACACGTTTGTAGTGATTGTATACTGCCACAGAGATTACTTTCTTGGCATGCTCCTGTCCTACAACATACTCGTCCAGACTGGCCTTGATCTTGTGAGGAGCAGGGATATTCTTGATATTCAGGACAGGCTCTGCCTCTTCCGCACTCTTTTTCTTTTTAAGCTTCTGCTTGTTTGGAATGCCGCCGGTCCCCTGAAGATCAGCCAGATTCACAAAACTGATGTTGGGGAAACCGCCCTGCCCGTTCATGGGATCAAAACCGTTGAACAAATTGGGATTGTTCAGCATCCCCTGATAATCAAACTGGCTGACGGTCTCCATTGTCTTCTGCATACAGTCATCGCAGATACAGATACCGTTAGGCAGCTTGAACATTCTGCCGGCTTTGCTCTCAGGTCTGCGGCATGCAAAGCACACGTCCTCATAATCATCATTATTGCTTTTTTCTTTCTTGCCGTTGTCGGCAGAAGGTGTCTTTTTTTCGGACGCCTCCATCACTTCCTTCCCATCACCTGTCTCTTCGTTTACTTCTTTATATAATTCGTCATCTACTTCTCTATAATTGTCTGACATAATTTCCTCCCATTTGCTGAATCAGAAGGCCGGCTGTATGCATCACAGTATGGAAAACAATCTGCTTGCAGCCTCCACTCTACCACCCATTATATCGAAACAGGCCCGCATACACAAGTGAACTTTTTATAAAGTAAAAACACCCGGACTTACCACTCGACGCCTGGGGAAAACATTTGAAGAAAGGCCTGCCCGCCCCGGGACGCACCTCCACAAGAAATACCCGTGCAAGTTTTTCGTTGGAGGTGCGTCCCGGGGCGGGCAGGCCTTTTTCTCAAATGCGTCCTTAAGTCGTCGAGTGGTAAGCCGGGTGTTGGATTACTACTTACTTCTGTGCTGCAGGTCTTTTACCCAAGGTGATCTGCACCTTGTGCTGAACATACTGACCATTTTCGGGTCTTTCTACCGTAATCTCTGCGCTGTCCCCTATTGCATAGTACTGCAGAACATTCTGCAATTCCGCATAAGAGACAATATTCTGTCCGTCAAACTTGGTAATAATATCACCGGCCATCAAGCCCGCCTTCTCTGCGGCTGAGCCTTTCTCTACGGACTGAATGTAAATACCCACAGGCATATTGAACTTCTGGGAGATCTGCTCGGTTACTTCCTGAGGCGCAATTCCCATGTAACCAATTTCATCTTCCGCCACTTTACTTCTGGTCTGGCGTTCCATCAAATCGGCAATAATAGGATTCGCAGAGGAAATGGGGATGGCATAGCCCATACCCTCAATAGCAGTTCCACCAATCTTATTGCTGTTGATACCTATTACTTCACCATTCATATTCAGAAGTGCGCCGCCGGAGTTACCGGGGTTGATTGCTGCGTTGGTCTGAACAAAAACCCCTTTGCTGCCATCGTCCAAGGTAAGCTCACGGTTCAGGGCACTGATAATGCCGTCTGTCACGGACTGACCATATCCCAAAGCATTACCGATAGCAACAACAGGTTCACCCAACTTCAGCTCGTCACTATTTCCTAACGTTGCAATGGTGATGGCATTCCTGGTCTCATCACTGACATTCTTCAGGTTCACAGCGATCACAGCCAAGTCCATGCCGGAATCAAGACCTTTGATATGTGCTTCCGCTACAGAACCATCAATAAAAGTAACTTCCAAAAAGTCTGCATCTGCTACTACATGATTGTTGGAAACGATCAACAATTCTGTGTCAGTCTCACCTACCACAATACCGGAACCGCTGGAAGCCTGATCCTCAGAAAAGGTCTGACCGAAAAAGCTACCGGTGATAGTGTATTTATTAATGATGGACACCATTGCAGGCATCACCTTCTCTGCCACTTTTGTCACATCAGTCTCTATTAAGGTAATGCTGTTGGTATTCAAGGGAATCGTATTCTGCACAGTACTGTCAGCCAGCACATCTTCCACTTCCTCTTTTTCCTCAACCGCTTCCTGAGGCATCAGCATATCGGCCACTCTTTGTATTGTAAAGAATCCGGCACCGGCAAAAAGACCGAACAGCAGACCCAGGCTCACACTTACCACGGCCTTTTTGAAGAAACCGCCGGATTTTTTCTTTGTCTTGCGGGGGGGCATCTCCTGGTAGGAAGCATTACTGTATACACCATTCTGCTCCGTCCCTTTTACGCTTTGCCCATCGGGCTTCACGCTGCTGCCAGCACCACTGCTTTCAACAGTATTGTTCTCGGCACTGCCGGGTTCATTACTAACAGACTCAGCATTGATAGACTCAGCGTTATTGTTCTCTACATTGCCCGTATCATTTGTACTATAATCAAAATAGTTGTTGTTTACGTTCATGTTGTTATCATTCATATTGTTTTCACTCATATTGTTTACCTCACTTTCCCGAAGTCTTTATTTCTTTCTCTCTTTTACGCTTTCAGTATATTGTTTATTTGTGTCCGTTTTGTGATAACTTCGTTAAACGAATGTGAAAAATGAGGTATTTACATATTACTTTTCCCAATAATCCTTATTGGAAGTCAGGGCCAGCACCCATTTGGCGGGCAATTTCCGGTAATTCTTGCCCAGCAAAAATCCTGCATACTTGCAGAAGCACTGCACATAAAAATGAGGCAGTCTGTTCAATTGCTTCTGTGTTCTCAAATAGCGGGTTACTTCCTTCACCATCCGCAGGCCCTCTGATTCAGAAGGTACGTTGGCAAACACCTCCGGATGTTCCGCCTGGGACACACCCAGATCAAAATTCCGATGCAACTGCTGCATGTGGGTATAATTGTGGGAGTGAACTACACAAGCCTGAGCTTCATAAGCAATCTTGTAGCCCGCTTTTACTGCACCAGCCGCATAGATCATGTCTTCATTAAAAATGGTTTTGCGCACAAAACCGCCCAGTTCATCATAAATAGCTCTCTGATACGCAGCACAGACATTGGAGCAGAAGAATGTCTTAATGCCAAGCTGAGGCAAATCCTCTGCAGATTTCACTCTGCTCTCTGCCGGATAATTAAAGCTGCGCGTATAGCGCTCTACCACATCACAATCCTCTGCCGGCAACTGTCTGGCATACGCTACTGCCACATCCCCCTTCAGTTGCCCCGTCAAACGCTCCAGCAACAGATTGTCTGCCGGAATGGCATCCTGGGTCATCATCACGAAAACATCTGCCTGGGATTTTCTCACTCCCATTCTCCTGGTTCGGCCATGGTCAAATTCCTTTTTGGACAGGTGATGTACCTTTACGTTTTTATATTTGTCAAAAAATCGCGTGCCGTAGGTCAGCTGGGCAAAATATTTTTCTTCGGTATTGACCAAAATAATATTTTCAGCCTGTACACTCTGTTCGTTCAGTTGGTCAAGCAATGCAAACAGCTCCTTGCCGGGCTTGTATAATGGTATAATGATGTCGATGGTCATGCTGTCTCTCCTTCTTCCGGTGAGGGTAATCATCTTCTGCTGTATCCTGCAATGCACCGCCTGCCAGAGTTACTCCTGTCCTCCGCACTGCTCCATTCTGCAACAAAAGAGAGAGTCTCCACGAGACTCCCTCTTATTATACAGTAAGTTTTCTTTTTTTGCACTAATTAATTCGCTCAATATAAGGAGTAGTATCTGCCTTGATCTGCTGGCTGTACTCACGCACGCTGTCGGTAACAGTATAATCAGCATCATCAAAGAAGAACTGGTGCAGCCATACAACGTTGCTCTCCAGATCCATGGGGATAACGCTGCTGCCCTTTGCGCCTATGTTAGCAACGGTACGCATGGTATCATTGGGGAAGCCTGCTTCCTCTACGATATTGTACTTAGCAATATTCTTGAGCAGTTCCAGGATATCAGCTTCATCTACGCTGGTGTAAACATCGTCAATTACTTCGTTAAACACCTTGGACAGAGTGGCGAAATCAGCCTGCTTAGCCTGCTCCTCAATACCCTTGATTACTTCACGCTGACGGGTCGCACGCATAAAGTCATCACCCTTGGTGTAACGGATACGGCAGTATGCGGTAGCCTGCACACCGTTCAACAGCTGGTAGCCGGGAGTGGTCACTGCCTGGTAATCACACTTAAGTACCTCTGCAATACCAATCTGGTAATTGTTGATATGCTCAAGCTCAGCCTCATCTACATCAATATAGATACCGCCCAGACCATCGATCACCTCGGACAGACCCTTGTAGCCTACAGTCACGAAATTGGTGATATCCATATCCAGATTCATATTCAGCATCTTAACAGCCTGCTCTGCGCCACCGAAGGAATAAGCACTGTTACACTTCTGATAGCTGTCAGTACCGATATTCAGGTAAGTATCACGGTATACACTGCAGAGTTTGATATCGCCGGTGTCCATATTAATGCTGGCAATCATAATACTGTCGCTTCGGCTGTTCTTGTAAAGCTGGCTTTCCTTTGTAGCATCCACACCAAAGAGCGCGATGTTCATATAACCGGTCATATGGCTCTCGCCTTCTTCTTTAGCCTGCTGGATTTCTTCAGGAATCGCAAGCTCCTCTTCTTTCAGTTCTACTCTCTTGGGGCCTTCATTCTCTGTGTGCCCCATTACCAGTAAAAGAACTGCTACCATGATCAGAATTACAATGATCTCGATGGCAAAGATAATAATCTTTCTTCTTTTCTTGGCCTGACGCTGTCTTGCAGTCATTTTTCTCTGTGCTGCGGTGTCTCTCTGGTTGGAATTGGGTGCCATTGCTTTTTCTCCTTAATTTTAATATGCGTTTTTATTGATAAAACCTGTAAAGAAGGTCATCAGAATTATTTTGATGTCAAATCCTAAGGTCCAGTTCTCAATGTAATAAATATCGTACTCAATACGCTTTCTGATGGAGGTGTCTCCCCTCAGGCCGTTCACCTGTGCCCAGCCGGTAAGTCCGGGGCGCACCTGATGCTTGACCATATAGCGGGGAATCTCTTCCTGGAACTTTTTCACGAACAAGGGTCTCTCCGGCCTGGGGCCTACCAGACTCATGTCACCCTTCAAAATATTGAAAAGCTGAGGAAGCTCGTCCAGACTGGTCTTTCGCAGAAATTTGCCCACATTGGTAACACGGGGATCATTTTTCACAGTCCAGGCTTTTTTCTCCTCTGAGGAAGACTGCAGTTCCATGCTGCGGAACTTATACATATAGAAAGATTTGTTATGCAAGCCGATTCTTTCCTGCTTAAAAATAATCGGACCGGGGCTGCTAAGCTTTACCAGGATAGCCGACACCAGCATAATGGGAGAAGTGAGAATGATCCCCACCGCTGCACCTGCAATATCCATCACCCTCTTGATCACCATATTTCCCGTATTGGTCAGGGGTACATGGCGGATATTGATCACGGGAAGCCCCATCAAATCCTCTGTATATGGCTTCGTTGGAATCAGGCTGTTGTAATCCGGTACAAATTTAGTGTGCACACCCGACTTCTCACATATGTGCACAATTCCCTCCAGATCATCATAATCTTTCAGGGCCAATGTGATCGCAATCTCATCCAACTTGTTCTCCGGCAAGATTACTTCCAGATTGGCAAGCCTTCCCAGCACCTTGACTCCCTTGTAAGTGGTACCCGCCGGAACATGATTGTCCAGAATACCACAGGCGACATAACCCCATTGGGGATTGTCCAAAAGGCGGTCAATATATGCCTCCGCCGAGCGGGAGTATCCCACCAGCAGCAGATGTTTTAAATTATAACCCTTACGGCGGATAGTACGCAGAAGAGTTCTCAATATCACACGGGAAAGAGCAGTCAGGCCTGTATTCAGAATATAAAATAGGCCTATTACAGAACGGGAATAGTTGATCTCTCTGATCACAACATAAAGTATCACGATCAGAGCAGCAATACCGATGGTATTTGCCTGCAGGACACCCGACACCTCATACCTTCGCTTTACTGCACGCTTGGGCGAATATACGCCGCAAACAGAATACAGCAAAAGATATCCCGGTATCATAAAGGGAAGGAGCATAACATACTCTGATAAGGGCAAAACACCAATCCCGGGAGCCTTTTCAAATATATAGAATTTAATCAGATAGGCTAGAATGAAAGAAGCACCCGTGAGGATTGCATCCATCAAGACCATCAGCCTGTTAAAAACCCTCTGGTTGTTTTTAATCATACACGTCACCTGCCTGTTCGCGGCCAAGGGAGTGTCACTGTCATCAAAAATACTCCCCCATAAAACTATCTTACACTAGCTCCGTGTAATCCACAACTTAAGAATTTATGAAGCTAATTCTTAAGATTTCATAAGAATTTGGAACATTCCCAAATACAATTCCCCTTGGATTCTGACATAATTCCACAGATTTTTACCGGAAAATGCCACGTGTTTGCGTCTTCCTTCCTCTGAAAAACATTTCTTTAGTCCGGTCACAAGTCCCTGCAGATAGGTTCTGCCCATTTTTTTCTTAACAAAAAATAAGAATTTTATGGCAAATCCCGTCAATAAAAAGGGAAGATTTAAAAGCAACTGTAAGGAAGGCATATTCTTACCCACTACATACACGCTGTTTGCAGAGGCATATGCGGTCTTCGTCTTATTATAGCGTGAACCGGTGGAGGCACTTCCGTAGTGCAGCACTTTTGCCTCCGGCTCATACCAATTCTGATAGCCGTGGATCCTGGCCCGGTATCCCACATCCAGATCCTCCAGATACATAAAGTGGGCTTCATCAAACAGCCCGATCTTGTCAAAAACGCTCTTTCGGTAAATCACCGCACCGCCGCAGGCAGAAAAGACTTGAACTGCCCGGTCATACGCTGCCGCCGGCTTTCCTTTGCCTCTGGCATAGGCCCAGCCCAGGGCGCAGTAGCGGTCTCCGGCATCATCCAAAAGCTCCGGTTTGTCCCACATGAGCATGCAGGCACTGACGGAAAAGATTTTTTCATCCTTTTGGATGGCTTTATACAGGTGTTTTACGAAACCCGGCTCCGGCTTTGTATCATTATTTAAAAGAAGGACATAGGGTGTCTGTGCCGCCTCAATGCCCACATTAACCGCGTGGCAAAAGCCGGTGTTTTCCGAAAGCAAGATTGACTTTATCTTGTCATTTGCGTTTTCTTCATACTCCCGCAAAAACTCCACACTTCCGTCCGTGGATCCGTTATCAACTACCAACACAGCAAAATCAGGAGTTCCTGACTCCTGATTGCTAAGAGCCTGAAGACATTCAGGCAAATATTTCATTCCATTGTAATTGGGAATAACTACTGTGATCTCTCTCATGCAATATCCTTACATTTCTTTCCCGGACATAAATCATAGCCCCACTGGCCGGAAACAACGTTATCAATCTCATTTCCACACAATCGTACGCTCAGGATCATACAAAATACCATAACCGGCTTCCTTCATGGCTTTGCAGAATTTCAGGCTCACTGTACGATAATCCGTATCCGCAGGCAGCACCGAAGCATCGAAAATGCCTTCTTTTTCCAGATAAGGGACACCTACAATCTCTTCCCAAAGCACCCGGCACTCTTTCCGCACCTGCATGCAGCGGATGTCCACAGCCTCCGCCGATTGGGTCAGCACTGCTCTGTGCAAGCTGCCGCTGAAATACCGGGGCAATCCTTCATAATATACTGTGCCCTGTGAGGACATGCGTCCGCCGATGGTCACACCACGGTCCAGAACACGACCTCCCACAGCGCCCAGATCTGTTCTGCTCTCTAAGGCACCTTTTTCATATACTAATTTGTAAAATCCCAGATGCTTTAAATGTACTGCCTTGGCTCCATAGCCCATACGGTCCGCCAGATCCTGCAAAGCTCTAAGGCCTGCATCATAAGCATACTGCTTGCTCCGGGGATTCTCCGCAGTGGAGCCGGTGTGGCACCGCCAATGGTAAAGCACTCTGGGAATATGTGCGATCTCTTCCTGGCTGACGCTTGCACTTGCTCTCAGCACCAGATCATAATCCTGGGCGCCGTCATAGGCTGACCGAAAGCCCAGAGACTGTATCAATTCTCTTGTCATTACCAGGAAATGGCAAATATAATTATTACTGTACAGAAGATCACGGTTAAAATCTTCTTTTCTGTTGGGCTCATAGAAGAGGGTCATATCACCATTACATTTGTCTTCATCAGAATAGATCATCTGTAAGGCGGCTCCCCGGTCTTTTGTCCGATCAATGGCATACGCCATTTCATACAGGGCGTCCGGTGTCAGCACATCGTCATGATCCAATAGCCCCACATAATCTCCTGCAGCATATTTCAGCGCCTGATTGGTGTTGGCTGCAATTCCGGCATTCTCGGTGAGTTTTACGTAGCACAAGCGGCCGCAGTCCCAGGTTGCATACTTTGCCAGCGCCTTATGGCATGTGCACTCTTCGTCACATAACTGCTCTTTACCGCAAGACTGCTTTGGCAAACCCTTTGCTTCCGGCTCGTCAGACCAACTCAGCCCCTGCTCAGCCAACAGTTTGTCCACAGCCACGCCCACACTGTCATCCGGCGTAGCATCTGCCAAGATCAACTCCCAATAAGGGTAGCTTTGCTCCGCCACGGACAGGATCATTTCCCGCAGATAAGTCTCATTTGTGCGATACGCAGGAACCAGGATGCTGAAAACAGCATCCCGGTCTTTGGACCATGCTCTCTGGCGGGCCAATTCCTCCTCTGATACCGGTTGGTAAGTGTAAGGAACATTTTTGCGTTCTTCCAGCCTCTCCAGCACCGCATACCAGGTGTTCTTGATCCCGTTTCGCTTCAGGTAATATATGGTTTTTTTAACATTTGCCAAATTGATTTTTCCCATATTGTGTTACAGCTTACAGGACTGCTTTTAAATCCTCTGTCAGCTTCTCCAATTTCTTTTCGGAATCCTTAAGGCTGCTGCCCTTAACACCCATATAGAACTTGATCTTGGGCTCAGTGCCGGAAGGACGTGCACAGCACCAATTGTTGTCGGGCAGTTCAAAGTACAGTACGTTGGATGCAGGAAGTCCTGTGGTGGTCTTCTCTCCTGTTACCATATCAAGGATTACATCATTCTGATAATCACGGAACTTCAGCACCTGCAGATCTCCGAAGTTCTTGGGAGGATTGGTGCGCAGCTTATCCATGATTTCCGCGATCTGACGGGAACCGTCGATACCCTTTAAGGTGATGGTGTACTGGCTCTCCTTGAAGTAACCGTATTTCTCGTACATATCTAACATCATATCCCACAGAGTCTTGCCCTGCTTCTTGCAGAATGCTGCTGCCTCACACAGACACATTACCGCTACTACCGCATCCTTATCTCTTGCGTGGGTACCTGCCAGACAACCGTAGCTCTCTTCCAGACCGAATACATAATTGTTGGAGCCGGTCTGCTCGAACAGCTTGATCTGCTCTCCGATGAACTTGAAGCCTGTAAGCACCTCGATCAGTTTCACGCCGTAGGACTGGGTGATAGGCTGGGTCATGTTGGTGGTAACGATGGTGGTAACCAGTGCAGGATTTGTGGGCATGGTCTGCGTTGCTGCTCTCTCTCTCAGAATATACTCAGCAATGATCATACCGGACATATTGCCGGTGAAAGGAATATACTCGCCGGTCTTGGTGTCCTTTGCGTAGATACCCAGACGGTCTGCATCAGGGTCAGTCGCCAGAACGATATCTGCATCCTTTTCCTTAGCCAGTCTGAGTGCATAAGTAAATGCCTTGGGATCCTCGGGGTTGGGGTACTCCAGTGTGGTAAACTTGGGATCCGGATTCTCCTGCTCGGGAACCACGTATACGTTCTTGAAACCAAGCTCAGCCAATACGCGTCTTACGGGTACATTGCCGGTGCCGCATAAAGGAGTGTAGACGATCTTAATATCCTCAGCTACTTCCTTGATCACTTCAGGATGAATGATCTGCTTCTTCAGCTCTACCATGTAAGCATCATCAATTTCCTTGCCGATCACGTTGTAAAGTCCCGCCTCCATAGCAGCTTCCTTAGACATAGTCTTAACGGTATGATAGTCGGTAATACTCTTTACCTCGGTAATAATCTCTTTATCCTTGGGAGCGGTAACCTGTGCGCCGTCCTCCCAGTATACTTTATAACCATTGTACTCAGGAGGATTGTGGCTTGCAGTCACAACAATACCTGCGGTACATCCCAGTGTGCGCAGAGCAAAAGAAAGCTCGGGAGTAGGTCTCAGGGCATCGAACACGTAGCTCTTGATGCCGTTTGCAGACAGGCAAAGAGCTGCCGCATCAGCAAATTCAGGGGACATGTTGCGGGAATCGTATGCGATCGCCACACCCTTATCCTGGGTTCCCTGCTTCAGGATATAATTTGCCAGACCCTGGGTAGCCTTACGTACAGTGTACAGGTTCATGCGGTTGGTGCCTGCACCGATCACACCGCGCAATCCGCCGGTACCAAAATCCAGTTCCTTATAAAAACGATCTTCAATTTCTTTCTCATCATCCTTAATTGCCAACAGTTCCTTCTTGGTGTCCTGATCAAAATAATCATCTTCCAACCAGAATTTAAATTCATCCATATAACCCATGTCCTTATCCTCCTGTTTTTTGCGTTTTCTCTGCCATATGCCTGCCGCCAATCCTGTCTTGATCAGTGCCAGAACATACAGCATTTTGTTTATTTTATATCATTTACATCAATTTTCATTATATCACAAAATAACAAACTTATCTACACGAAATTCCCACAACTCCGCCACCTCACCCGGTGCCATAATACCTCTATTCTGTATTCTTTTTCGCTCTACCTCCGGCACAAAATTTCACGCAGTGTTTTTTCTAATAACAGCGGAGGCTGTGCCGATGTTCCAACGCCGGGCCCTTAAAAACCCTCGGTACTTAGCGAGGTAAGACGAAATGCAATTTCGTCTCGAGCTTAGTATCCGCTAGGGTTTTTACGGAGCGAGAGCGTGCCCAAGTGGAACATCGGCACAGCCCCCGCGTCATATTCTCATGCACTCCATGCGGGAAATTCATCCTCTACCCCTCTATCTTCAGGGAAAAATCACTGCGATCCAGCGAGAAATTCCGATTGAAATAAGGATCGCCCGCCTCCAGTTCCTTCGCCCATTTCTGTCGGAACTGCTCTGATTCTCTGTTGTAGCGCTCGGCCTTCTCGCCATTGTCGTCCAGTCCTCTGGAAATGGACTCATAGTGGAACAATTCAGCAAAGGGAGTGAACACATTGAGAAGACCCTTAGCACGAAGCTTCAGGCAAAAATCCACATCGTTCAAGGACACGGCAAAGCTCTCCTCCAGGCCGCCCACTTCCTGGTACAGGCTCTTTTTCACCATCAGGCAGGCACCTGTCACAGCGGTAAAGTTCTGGGCATAACACAGTCTTCCCATATAGCCCAGATTCTGGCGGTGCTGTTTGTAATGAACGTGACCGGCAGTGCGATGAGCACCCAGACCAATGACAACACCTGCATGCTGGATGGTCCTGTCACCGTAGTAAAGCTTCGCACCCACAGCGCCCACATCTGCACGCTGGGCATACATAAGCAGCTCCTCCAGCCAGTTCACAGTGATTACCTCAGTATCATTGTTCAAAAGCAGAATATATTCTCCGTTGGCGTAAGAAACGCCCAGGTTGTTCACTGCAGAATAATTGAACTCTCCGTGATAAGTCACAACAGACACACTACCGTCAGTCACCTTGCCGCTTAACGCTTTGGATCCCTTACTGCGAAGTACTCCGCCGTCATTTTTGCAAACGGTGAGCTTGCTAACCGCCTCTTCATAGGAATAACCCAAAAGCTCACTGTAATAATCCTTGATTTCCTGGGTAGTACTGTTATTTTCTACAATAATTACTTCCAGGTTGTCATAAGTGGACTTGTCAAAAATGGAAGCAATACAGCGCTGGAGATCAGCCGCATGATCCTTGTTGGCGATCACAATGGAAATCTTGGGATTGCCGGTAATATCATAACGGATACGGAAGATGGTCTCAAAAGCCCTGGTACTTGTAATATGGAAGTGATCATAGCCGTGCTTCCTAAGATGCTCGGACACAGCACCCTTGGCCGCTTCAATAGCGTAGGGTTTTGCGCCGATACCGGAGGCCACACTGCCTGCATGACTTCTCCAATAGTACATCAGTCTGGGCACGTGCACAATTTTCCTGGCATTATCAGTCAGACGCAGAATCATATCATGGTCCTGGCTGCCGTCAAATTTGGGGCGGAACAGTTCATTGCCATCCAGAAGTTCTCTGGAAAATACGCTGAAATGGCAGATGTAATTGTTGGCACGCAGATTATCCGGAGCAAAATCCGGCTTAAAGTGCATGGTCAGCATCTTGTTGATATCGCCGCTTCGGAAAGTGGTCTCATCGCAGTAAATATAATCTGCGCCCTGTTCATTGATCACCTTCACATACTCATACAGCACGGAAGGATGCAGAATATCATCCTGATCAAAGAGACCGATATACTCACCGGTAGCCAGCTTCAGACATTCGTTGGTATTGCCGGCGATACCGCCGTTCTTTTCCAGGCGTTTGTACACAATACGGCCATTTGCCTTTGCCGCATACTCTCTGCAGATTTCCTCGATGTAATTGTGCTCTGCGTCAGAACCGTCTGCCAGACAAAGTTCCCAATTTTCGTAGGTCTGGTTCATCACGGAATCCAGCATCTCGATCTGGAATTCCCTTGCGTTGTTCCAGAGGGGTACCAGAATACTAATCTTAACAGGTCTCTCAAACACAGTCTCCCGCTCCAGCTTCCGCTGTTCTTCATCCGGAAAGCTCTCTGTGCCGAACTGCTTCATGGCCTCCCGCTCTCTCTTTTTATAATCCAGCTTGTGGATCACACCCTTAACGCCGCCGCAATTGGACACGCGGTCCTTTTGGCGGATGGCCCAGTGCATCACATCCCTGGCGGGCTTGCTGTACTTCCATAAAGGATTGTTTTTGATTCGGTTCAGTTTCCAGGTAAGCTCTTCGTTTTTGGATTCCAATTCAGCGATTCTGGAAGCCATGTCAGCATTCTTCAGATGCTCTCGCTCATACGCTTCCCTATAATCCATCTCTGCCATCTTGTTTCTCCGTTTCCTTATTACCCCAGTCCGTCCGTGCGGGTCGTATATATATTCCACTCGGACACGTGTCTCACAAGGTCAACAAGTTGACCTCGTAAAGAGCGTAACGGTACTAAGCTCGAAGGCGAACTTCGTTTCGCCAGGCGAAGCTTGTTTCGCCTTAACCTCGCTAAGTGCCGACGCTCTTTAAGTGTCCTTGTGAAACATATATACGGCCCGCGCGGACTCCTCGGTAATTTACTAAATGCTATTAAATATTTTCAAATATCATATCAGGATCATCTGGCGCCGTGGGCAATATCAGCGGCCACTTCTGCCGGCACACGGATCATCTCGAACTCCACGTGGAGAGTGTTGATCTCCTGCATTCTGCACTTCTCCAGATTCAGGTTGATATTGGGATCATCGGTACTGAATACCAGGCTCAAAGCATCCGGATTTTCCTTGCTTACCTTTAATCTGGTGCCGTTTACGATCAGGTGCTTTCTCTTTTTGTAGGGGAAGGTTTCTCCATTTAAGATAAGTTTCTTTACCTTCACAATGCAGGCGCACATGGAAGGATCAATACGCAGCATCTTCACATTGGCGCCTACTGTGATATCCAGCACTGCATCTTTGTCGGATAGGTACGCATCCCTTACAAAATAGGAATTCTCCTCGCTGTAGCCTTGACCGTAATCCTCGTAAATCTGCACTCTGCTTACATTGGCAGAATCAGGATATGCCTCCAGTGCCTTCTGTGGCTGCCACATGCGGTTGCCCAGCGCTGCCCGCATCTGTTCCAGAGAAGTGTACCGGCCTGCCACATTGTCCTGGAAATTCTGCTCCTGCTCCAGGATATCCTCAGCCTCTGCCTTGGTCATACCAAGTTCTTTCAGGATCACCTCCCGGTCCACCCGGTCACTGTACTCTGTCTCCTTCAGGAAGTAGTGCAATGCCCGATAAGCCAGATGCCTGGCGTTAACACATTTTTGCTCCGTCCATTCGTAGTCCAGCACGGTCCACTCGTCGCCGTTCACCAAAATATTGGAAAAGATCATATCCATATCCGCAATGGGACATTCCTGACCAAAACTGCTTCTCTTTACATACTCCCGGAAGAGTTCATAAAAGCCCTGGCGGTCATCCCCGGCGAGGCACTTATTCATCAAATCTGAGAGCGCTTCTCCCTCCACATACTCCAATCCGGCTGCCACAGTTCCTAATCCGGTGCTTTCGTCATTTTCTATCACACAACGGTTCATGGAAAGACCGCTTCCCGCATATCGCGCACTGAGTCTTTCGTAATTTTCTTGAAGTGCACGGATATGCTCATCGGCGGCTGCGCTCATAGGGATTTTGCGCACCTGCATTTTCTCACCGCCCTCAGGCAATCCACACTTTCGGATTTCTGTTTTAATGCGGTATTTTGCTGCTCTGTCGTTGGAATACCGGGTGTATTTTACCTCAAATCCCTCTCCCAACACTGCCATGTAGGAGTTGGAAAAAATATCAAAAAGCTTGTCTTCCACCAGGCCGTTAAACGCATCGGACTCATCGAAGAGAAGCATCCTATCCTTATCAAAATTGCGGTAATTGAGGGTCAGTTCCCCTTTTTTCGGCAAGTATTCATCAGAATAAACCGAGGACATAAATTTGTAATCGGGGTAGGGGTAATAAAAATGATACTGCTTCACACCACAGGTCTTGAAGATCTTTTCCAAGCCCTGACGGCTGAAGGTGCGAACACCGTCTTCTGCCTTGTAATTTTCAATACCGCCAAAGAAGGTACCTACATGATCCTCACGGCAGCCTGCAAAATACTTAAGCCCCAGTCTGTTCTCTATAGCGATCAGCATCCTGCCTCCGGGAGCCAGGTGCTTCTGTAAAATCTTCAGGAAATCTTCGTAGGGAGTCTGACCGCCCATGTAGCTCTGGGCATATTCAAATACGCCAATCAGACAAATGTAATCGTAATCTGCAGGAAGTGTCTTCTCCACATCCTTAAAATTGCCCACATGAATGGTCACATTGTCGCAGTCTTTATGGCGATAGGCATTGATGAGGCTCCTCTTTCTGGAAAGCTCCACGCAGGTAACTTCCCCGGCCTTGCGAGCCAACGCACCGGTGATGGCGCCGCAGCCACTGCCCACTTCCAGCACCTTGGCACTCTTGTCCATAGGCACCCAATCCACAATATTTTCTCTGATATGGGACAGATGATACAAAAAGGGCCAGCTGTTTCTTTCCCTGACAATGTCCATGTACGCTTCTTCCGGATGATTTTTCACCGTCTCCAGAAGTTCATCCTCAATGGCACCGTCACTATAAAAATCCTGCCCCGGATAAAGAGTGTAATCCAGTATGATCCTGCCTATTTTTTCTTGCTTTTCCTGCAATTGATTCTGCATTCTTCTTCTCCCTGCATACTATCACTTTCTCAGCGATACAGCATCATATTGCGGACAGGCCCTGTGCCCATTCCCGCTTCAATCCGACATAACAATTATCATTAACCCTTTTAGCTCACATCATTTACAACCGTCACGGAATCCATGTCGTAGTAGCCCACTGTATTTTTATCGGATACTACGGTGATATTCAGCACATCGTACAGTCTGTGGTAAACTTCAAAATTATTGCCATTATATCCGGTCACCCCAAAGGACAGCAGATACTCTCCTCCCTGGAGGCTCATTTTCTGCCGGAAAGTAATCTCTTTCACCTGTCCAGGTTCCACACTGTCCAGAAATGCTCTCTCGGCCATGGTGTTGGTACCGGTGATTTCCGTACCTCTGGCATCCTTAAAAGATACTGCAAAGATAGGCGCCGGAATATGATCGTTTACTTTTACTTTCATGTGAATGGTAAACTCAGTACCCTTAATAACAGCTGAAGAGCGGACACCGTTTTCATCTGTCACGTAACACTCTACGATCTCAGCCTGTCTGGTACCATACTCCTGGGCATCCGGATTGATGGAATCTGCCAGCTTGCTCTTTGCACTGCCCTCCCGGCTGTTCTCTCCATTTTCTTCGTACTGGCCCACCAGCACACGCTTAAAGGCATCGATCATCTCTTTGGGACTTCCTTCTCCCAGAAGATTTCCTTTATTCAGCAAAAATACCCTGTCGCAGTACTTGCTGATGCTGCCTAGGTCATGGCTGACGAAGATGATGGTCTTGCCCATTTTCTTAAATTCTTCAAATTTATGATAACATTTGGCCTGGAAGAAAACATCTCCCACAGAAAGAGCTTCATCTACGATCAGGATTTCAGGCTCAATGTTGATGGCCACTGCAAAGGCCAAACGCACGAACATACCGCTGGAATAAGTCTTGCAAGGCTGATACACATAGTCGCCGATATCCGCAAACTCCAGAATGGCAGGAAGCTTTTCAGCGATCTCCTTCTCGGAATATCCCATCATGGTGCCGTTTAAGTACACATTTTCAATGCCGTTGTACTCCATATTGAAGCCGGCTCCCAGCTCCAACAGCGCAGAAATACGTCCGGCTACATTCACCTCGCCGGAGGTTGGATTCAGCACGCCGGTTATTATCTTGAGCAGCGTGGATTTACCGGAACCGTTGGTACCGATAATACCCACACACTCACCCTTTTTTACATTTAAATTCACACCGTTTAAAGCATAGTACAGCTTATAATTGTTCTTCTTAAGCCCTAGTGCATCGTACATGCGGTCTCTAAGCTTTTCGTACAATTTATATACTTTTACTACGTTTTTGACTTCTATTGCATATTCTTCTGCATATTCTTCTGCATGATCCTGCGCGTACACTTCCTCAGGACGCACGATTCTAAATTGATTTCTCATATTACCTCTTATTCTGTGGCGTTACTCCGGCCATCCTGTCTTAAGGTCATTTCACTACCTTCCATCGCCTCAAATATGCTACAGCACATCCGCAAAATGCACCTTCAGTCTCTTGAACACCAGCACGCCGATACCAAAAAGCACCGCCGTAGACACAAAAAAGTACATCATGGAGAAAAAGTCCTGGAAAAACCACTGTTTTCCATAGACAGCATCCCTATAACCGTTCACGATATACACCAGGGGATTCAGTTTGAAAATAACCTGCCAAACACCGGGCACAGCCTCCAGGTTCCACATGATGGGAGTAGCCCAGATACCTACCTGCAGAATAATATTGATAATCTGGGTGATATCCTTAAACAGTACTGCTACCGCGCAGGTAGTGTAACTTAAGGCCAGCACAAAAACAAACAGGCAGGCACTGTAATAAACAATCTGCAGTGTATAAACAGAAGGATAATAGCCGTATACAGCCGCCACGATCAGCAGCACCAGCACAAAGAATGCATGGATAAAGGTAGCCGAGATCGTCTTGATAATAGGGAGAATACTGATCTTGAATACAATCTTTTTTACCAGATAATCGTACTCTCTCAGGGCATTAGTGGCATTGGTCCAGGCCTCATTAAAGAAAAACCAAGGCACCAGTCCTGCTGTTAAAAACAGCACAAAGGGAACCGCACCGCTGTCCCTAAGCCCGGTTCCTCCCGAATTCATGATTTTGTCAAATACAATATAATACATTACCACCGTGATCACCGGCTGCACCAGCGCCCACACTGCGCCCATGTAAGACCCGGCGTAGCGCTTTTTGAAGTCATTCTTGGAAAGTTTCCAGATCAGTCTCCGATTTTGCCAAAGTTCCATCGGAAGCTGGGTGATCTTATCATAGAGTTTTATAAAAATACCACAGGCCGCCAGGATCACCACACAAGAAATGATCTTTTTGATCAATTCTTCCCGGGGATCAGCAAGAGGGCCTTTATTCACATGCAGAACAATAATAGCAATCAACAACAGCGACACCGCCAAAGCTATACTTACGCCGGCCCTCTTGCTGATGCCTTTTGCAGGCAACTCTGCTGTCTTTATCATCTTACTGGTTTTCATTTACATTCCTCTTTCGGCTTTGTATGCAGACAGACCGCCCCACTTGGTGTCCTTCTCGGACAGGATCAATTCCATTCCTTCAGGAATGGGCCATTCCACGCCGATTTCGGGATCATTGTATGCTAAACCGCCCTCATCATTGGCATGATAAAAATCGGTACACTTGTAGGCAAACTCTGCATAGTCGGACAATACCAGGAAACCGTGGGCAAAATTTTTAGGGATAAAGAACTGCTTCTTATTTTCTTCGGTCAACAGTACTCCGTACCATTTCCCGAAAGTTTCAGAACCTTCTCTTAAGTCCACTGCCACATCATACACTTCACCTCTAAGCACTCTCACCAGCTTGTCCTGGGGAAATTCCTTCTGGAAGTGCAGACCGCGAAGCACACCTTTCTTAGAAGCAGACTGGTTATCCTGTACAAAAATTTCCGGGATACCGGCTGCCTTATAATCTTCATAATGATAGGTTTCCATAAAATAGCCTCTGGCGTCCCCAAACACGGTGGGGGTGATAACCTTTAAGCCTTCTATTTCACAGGTTTCTACTGTAATTTTACCCATTGTTCTTCTCCTTGCATCATTTCACGATCATTTTACAGGCCGTTAGCTACTTCCATTAAGTATTTGCCGTAATTGGTCTTCAGCATGGGCTCAGCCAGTTTAATGAGCTGATCTCTGTCGATAAAACCTCTTCTGTAAGCAATTTCTTCAATACAGGAAATGTAAAGTCCCTGTCTCTTCTGGAAAGCTGCAACGAAATCAGCCGCATCCAAAAGAGAATCATGGCTTCCTGTATCCAGCCATGCGAAACCTCTGCCCAGGGTTTCTACACGCAAAGCGCCTCTGGAAAGATATTCATTGTTAATGCTGGTGATTTCAATTTCGCCTCTTGCGGAGGGTTTCACGTTCTTGGCAATTTCCACTACATCGTTATCGTAGAAATACAAGCCGGGCACTGCATAATTGCTCTTGGGATTCTGGGGCTTCTCTTCGATAGAGAGCGCCTTTCCGTTCTCATCAAACTCAACCACGCCGTACTCTCTGGGATCACGCACATAATAACCGAAAATGGTAGCACCTTCTTCTCTGGAAGCCACTTCCTTCAGCACTCTGGAAAAGCTCTGACCATAGAAGATATTGTCGCCCAAAACCAGTGCCACCCTATCCTTGCCGATAAATTCTTCACCGATGATAAACGCATCTGCCAGTCCTCTGGGGTACTCCTGGACTGCATAAGAAATCTCCATGCCAAGCTGATGGCCGTCACCCAACAGTTCCTCAAATACGGGCAGATCTCTGGGAGTGGAGATAACCAGCACTTCCCTGATGCCTGCCAACATCAGAATGGATAAGGGATAATAGATCATTGGCTTGTCATATACGGGCATGATCTGCTTGGAGATTGCTTTTGTCAAAGGATATAATCTGGTTCCGGAACCGCCTGCTAAAATAATACCTTTCATTTGTCCTCTTTTCCGCGTCTTCTACGCTCTCTTTCACACGTTTTTTCACGCACTTTTATATACACCGAATGGGAACGACGGATATCGTTCCCATTTCCTATCAATTTTCTTTTTTCGGCCTATTTCTGATACATCTCAGCATAGTATTTCTGATAATCGCCGCTGGTGGCATTCTTCATCCAATCTTCATTTTCGAAATACCACTTGATGGTCTTGCGGATACCTTCCTTGAACATAGTCTCAGGGTACCAGCCGATCTCTGCTTTAATCTTGTCAGGAGCGATAGCGTATCTGCGGTCATGGCCTTTGCGGTCTGCCACGTAAGTGATCAGCTTCTCACTGACAAGTTCCTTTCTGGGGTCACCCTCAGGAAGCATGTCCTGCAAAGTATCCAGAATAATATGCAGGATCTCAATATTCTGTTTTTCATTGTGACCGCCGATGTTGTAGGTCTGGAACAGTCTTCCCTGCTCCTGTACCATATCGATGGCCTTTGCATGATCCTCTACATACAACCAGTCTCTCACGTTCTTACCGTCACCATACACAGGAAGATTAGCACCCTTCAGCGCATTGTTGATCATCAGGGGAATGAACTTCTCAGGGAACTGGTAAGGTCCGTAATTGTTGGAACAGTTGGTAATGTTGGCCGGGAACTTATAGGTGTCCATATAAGCCTTCACCAGCATATCGGAACTGGCCTTACTTGCTGAGTAAGGGCTGTGAGGATCGTAAGGTGTGGTCTCATAGAAGAAAGCATTGTCATCATCTGGAAGGGAACCATACACCTCATCCGTGGAAACATGCAGGAATTTCTTGCCTTCTTTGAAAGTACCGTCAGGAAGCTCCCAGGCAGCCTTTGCACAGTTGAGCATTACTGCAGTGCCCAGCACATTGGTCTGCACGAACACCTCAGGATTGCGGATACTTCTGTCCACGTGGCTCTCAGCCGCGAAATGAACTACTCTGTCGATATCATTCTCTGCAAAAATCTTGCTGATAGCTTCTTTATCGCAGATATCGGCTCTGATGAAGGTGTAGTTGTCACGCTTTTCCACATCCTTCAGATTCTCCAGATTGCCTGCATAGGTCAGCACATCCACATTGATGATGCGGATATCATTGTCATATTTTTTGAACATGTAGTGAATGTAGTTGGAACCGATAAAGCCGGCACCTCCTGTTACTAAATAAGTTCTCATGTTGTCTCCTTTCGGGGGAAGATTGAAATATTATACATTTACAGTTCTCTGTCCAAATCTTAGTAGCCTAAATAACTTACGTTAAGGTCCACATCACCGCTGATACCGCTGACGCGTCCTGTAGAAGAATACTGCCACAGGTCATACTTTCCGGAGTAGGTAGGAGTTGCTGCATACTGTGCCAGCCAGATCTTGTGACTGCCAAGAGCCGATGCATCTATCTTTTCGTTCAGCCAGGTCTTATTTGCGTAAATACCGGCTGTATATCCTGCTTTTTTGATGGTCTCACAGAATGCCTTGCACACCGCTGTACGGGTGGCCTTGTCAATCTTATCGGCACGTCCTCCGCTGGGTTCCACATCCAAAAAGATTGGATAAGAAATCTTGTAATTCTTCACAAGTTCCAATACCATGGAAGCTTCCTCTACTGCCTCCACATCATCAATAGCCTGGGTGAAGAAGTAAACGCCTACCTTTAATCCCGCCTTTGCTGCTCCTTCAATATTGGTCTTGAACTTGGGATCCTCAATCAGTGTTCCCTCAGAGGAACCCCTGTAGCCGCAGCGGATGATCACGTAGGAAATACCGGAATTCTTTACTGCTGCCCAGTCAATGGTACCGTTCCATTTGGAAACATCGATACCCATCACGCCGTCTCCCACAACCAGGGAACCATCACTTGCAAAAGTGTACTTTGCACCCTGAATGACCTGCTCACCGGTAACCTTGTCTCCGGAAGCATTAAAGAAATATACTTTTCCGTCAATGGTCTGCCATCCGGTGTATTTGGCAGCTCCCTTTATAAAGAATTTTTCAGCTGTGTAATAATCAGCGTGAACAGCCTCGCGGTATTTATTTCCCTCCATTACGTAGAGAATATTTCCCTTCGCATCCTTCAGTTTGGTGGTCTTGTCTTCCTTGGGGCTGGGCTTCACGGTTACCGCACAGGTTACCAGCACCTCATCTTCACCCTCCAGATATTTAACGGTAATAACAGCGCTGCCCTCAGCCACACCGGTTACCGTGATCACATTGTCGGTAACGGCCACCTTCGCAATGGCGTCATTGGAAGAAACCACGGTAAGCTTCTTATCCTTCACAGGATTGGTGATCGTAGCCTGAATCTTGCTTTCTTCTTTTACATAAGCAGTCAGTACAGCAGGATCCAAAGTGATAACAGGAGCATCTACCACCGTAACTTCAAAGGTTACAGTTGCTTTCGTGGCATCCGAACCACTTTCTGCATAATCAGCAGTCAAGGTAACCTTTGCTGTTCCTGCTGCTTTACCGGTCACAGTTACAACGCCCGCCTGATCTACTGCCACATCAGCAGCCGCTGCATTATCAGTTGTTACACTATACACCAAAGCCTTGCCTGCAGTAAATCCACTGACAGCAGCCGTTACTGTACCTTTTTTCTTAACCCCCACTGTCAAGGAATCAGGGGTTACTGTTATTGCACCCTTTGTCAAAGCCGCTTCAGACACTGTTACGGTAGCAGTTGCGGTAACTGTGGCCGTCTTTACCTGCACATCACTTCCGCTGACGGTCTCACTGTATTCGTAAGTCACTTCACAAGTAATGGTAGCACTGCCCGCCTTCAGAGCGGTCACCTTACCGGAAGCATCCACCGTTGCAATACTTGTATCCGAACTGGACCAAGTGGTTCCTTTAATTTCAGCCGCAGTGCCATTGGCATCTGCCACAGCTGCAGTCAGTGTCGTCTCCACCGCTGTGCCAAGCACCAATTCTGTTGCACCTGTAATACTAGCTGTATAACCGGTTGTACGCAGGAATCGTGCATGCAGGGCCAGCTTCATAGGATCGGGAATAGCACTCTTGTCAATCTCCACATAAGTAGAAGCAATTACCTTACTCTCCACCCACTGGACAGTATCCTGTAAAACAGATTCCACCTTGGTCTCATTGACTTTGGTATCTTCCTTGGAAGCATTTACCTCGGATTCTTTCTTAATCTCATTTTTTACATCAACCTTCTCGTAGGCAATCTCTTCCTTGACTTCTACCTTCTGGGACGCAGTCGGCAGCACATAACCGCCGTATTTGTCCGCATTGAGGGAATCCACCGAAATTTCATATTTGCCCGGAGTAATATTCTTCTTGTAGATGATACCGTCCATATCATCATCCAGCCAGCTTTGCACTTTTCCGTCCGGACCGGTGACAGATACAGAGAAAGGAACGTTTGAAATCAATTTTCCTGTCTGTTTGTTGGAAAATTTAATCTTCAAATCCTTTTTAATAGAGACCATATCCAGCTCTACTGCTCCGCCGTTCTTATAGTCCTGCTCATTGTAGTCCGTATTTTCCTTTTCTTCTTCTTTTTCAACAATCTCTGCCGCCTGCAATTGGGCGATCCTGGCATCTGCCACTGCCAACAGGCCGGATTCTCCGATCATGTGAATGCCCTGCAACTGGCTTCCCACATCTGCAAATACCGATTGCTGATTCTTTTCCGAACGGCTGCTCACAAAAATGACACCCACAATCACTGCCAGCAAAAGGATTGCCGCTCCTGTAATGATCATAATGCGATCCATCAGGCTGTCATCATTCTGTTTCTTTTTCCTGGCAGGAAGTGCAGCAGCTTTGACAGGCTCAGCGTCATAGTCCTCCGCCAATTCCTCGGCTTCGTAATACACCTCTTCATCGTACTGCTCTTCGGCATATTCTTCATCTGAATATCCTTCATCTGAATATCCTTCATCTGAATATCCTTCGGCCACATATTCTTCCGCACATTCTGCCGTTTCGTATCCGGCCTCCGCAGAAACTTCACTGCTATATTCAACACCATATGCAGTCCCGGCAACAACGGATTCCTCATAATATTCACCGTCTTCGGTCACATAATCCTCAACCTCATCCGTATAATATTCACTATTCTCAGAAGCGTATTCTTCAACAATTATCTCTTCCGCTTCCCAATACTCCTCCGTAGTTTCATACACTGCATCTTCCACAGTCTCATATTCAACGCCTTCGTCATAAGTCTCTGCCGGATAGTACTCGCCGGTTTCCTGATAGTACTCTACCTCTTCATACGTGTCCGCATCTTCGTCCCCTTCTATGGACTCACTATCATCGGCGATTTCATCCCAGTCATAATCAGCGGGATCGTATTCACTCTCATCCCAACTGTCACGTGGCTTTTTTGTATGATTAAACAATTTTTTCATTCGAATATCCCTTCTAAAACAATATTCTTTGCTTAATAATTCTGTAATATTGTATCATTTTCAACCCTTTACTTCAAGTTATTTTGGATTTATTCAGAATTTCTTAAATATTTTTAATATTGTGGACTTTCTTGACACATGATAGTAAAATAGAATTATGAAAGTTTACCCATATGATATATTCAAGAAAGGGCTATTATGAAAAACTCGAATTTATTCAATAAATCAAAACGCGAATCCTACTCTGCAGATGAACCAGTTTCCACCGTTGAAAAAATAGCGGCAGAAGATTTGGGCGATTCCGATTTGGAGATCATTAATTTAGATGACAATGACACCGATGACAGTTACGACGAAGAGTCTCCCCAAAAAGGAATCTTCCGCTTTTTAAACCTGCACACTTTACTGCTGGCTGTCATTGTATTTGTTGTTGTTATCTGCTTTTTCCGCCTGAAGAACTGGGGTGTAATGATCGACTTGAATGAAATCTTCCAGGATGGTCCCGGCACGTACGAAGATACCCTGGACGAAATCGTACCGCTCCTTGATGCCAACGCCCAGCCTATCATTCAAGACAAACTTTCCAATATTGTGGTATTTGGCAATGCTCCCTTTGCAGACGACAGAGATTCCACGGACAACCTTGCCAACATGCTGGCTGACCTTACAGGAGCAAATGTTTATAATTGTGCAATCGGAGACAGTAAGCTTGCTTGTAAATTGGAATACATTGCTGATGAAAATAATGTAACCGATGTATTCAGTTTCTTTTACCTGACTTGCCTTGCCGCCGGTTACGAATATGGTCCTCATTTTGCAGAAGCCAAAGGCGTATTGGAACCCCTTGGGGAATATCCCGAAGATGCCGATGAAGTTATCGAGACCCTGACCACCCTTGATTTCAATACGGTAGATGCCATCGTTATCATGTATGATGCTACAGACTATTACGAACTTAGCAGGATGTACAATGCAGAGAACAGTCAGGATATTACAACCTTTACCGGAAATCTGGAACTTGGTATTGCCGTCCTTCAGTCGGTTTATCCTCACATCCGTATCGTGGTTGCTTCTCCCACCTATGCATACGCTGTGGATGAAGACGGCAAATATATCAGCAGTGACCAGTACGCTTACAACGGGCATGATGTCCTCTCCAGCTACGTTATCAGAGAAGGGGTTTCCTCTATTTCTTCCGGCGTTTCTTTCCTTGACAACTTCTATGGTACATTTAATGAAGATAATGCAAGCGATTATTTAGAGGATAATGTCCATTTAAACAAAAAAGGACGCGAATTGGTTGCCAAACGCTGTGAGTACTTCCTGAATTATTATATCAAAGGCTACGGAGAATCCGAATGATCCCTTTTTTCATTTTTGTAATTTTATTTTTTGCCGTACCCGCTCTTATCGGGTACCTGTTTCGAAATATTGATGAATCTACCAGGTCGCTCCCCTTTTATTGGGTGAGCGGCCAAGTATTGCTGTGGGCAGTTTTTCAATTGCTTTGTGTGCCATTTATTTTGTTGGCGCAGCCCTTTTCCAAGGTTGTTCTGTATTTTAACCTTTTGACAGCAATATTGTTAGCCATCTCACTTATATATCTCCTATATCGTTCCTGCCACCATCTTCGCAGAACAGCAAAACATCCCAATATTGTCTCATTGTCATCCCCAAAACGAAAATCCGCCTCCCTCTTGTGGGGATTGTTTTTCTTATTACTTATTTTCCAACTTGTGATGGCAATTTTTTATGCCTACGAAGAAGGTGACGATGCTTTTTACGTGGCAATCTCTACCATTGCCGTCGACGCAGACAGTATGTATATCAAACTGCCTTATACAGGAGGCACTACCGGCCTAAGCGCCAGACACGGTCTTGCACCTTTCCCTATTTGGATTGCCTATCTGGCCAGAATGTCGGGTATTCCTGCCGTTACGACAGCGCAGATTGCCGCTCCTCTTGTACTGATCACTATGGCATACGCAATTTATTACCTGATTGGCAAGATTCTCCTGGCGGATCGCACACACATGATTCCCTTCTTTATGATCCTCACGGAGATCATTGTCATCTTCGGTGGTTATTCCGTTTATTCTGCCGAGAACTTCCTTTTAGTTCGTACTGCGCAGGGCAAAGCAGTAATAGCCAATATCATTTTGCCATTTATTATTTTATTGCTTTTGATCACGCTGAACAAAATACATAATAGCGTTAAACCGGGGATTACTCTATGGTTCCTTCTGGCCCTTACTGCAGTAGCCGGATGCTTGTGCAGCACACTGGGAACCATTTTAACATGTATGCTCTTTGGAATTGTAGGTTTATGCACAGCATTTTCCTATCGGAAATGGTGGATACTTTTCCCTTTGACCGCCTGCTGCATTTTGCCTCTCGGCTACGCATTGCTGTATTTTATGATGGAATAACAGAACGACGCGTATTCACATAACTATTTCACCCCAACGGAGGAATGATATGACTGAAGTATTCCAAAAATATATGGGATCAGGTTTGATGCTGATTTGGTTCGCATTGGCATTGATATATTTGTTCTTTCAAGAAAAGAGAAAACCCTTGCGTATTCTCTTTCTGTATACTCCCATTATTATTTTTCTGCTGTTTTTCAATCCACTGTTTTATCGTTTATTCCAAGCGACCGTAGGAACTGAAATTTATTTCCGCATATGTTGGCTGATGCCCATCACCATTGTAATCGCCTATACTATTGTCCACATTTGCGACAGCATCTTAAACGCAAAAAAGCAGAGCATCAGCTCCGCTTCCCCTGTTTTTACGTCTGTCAAAAAAATATTTTTCACCGTTACTGCAGTTCTGATACTGTTTATTTCCGGCACTCCCGTATACACTAATCCTTTGTACACACCGGCCGAAAACGCCTACCACGTACCTCAGTTTGTAGTGGACATCTGCGATGCCATCGAAATAGAAGGTCGTGAAGTCATGGCTGCTTTTCCGGACGAATTTCTGCTTTACGTAAGACAATACTCCCCTACGGTCTGCATGCCATATGGTAGAGAAGCTTATACCGGATCCTATAACAGACTGAATCATTTGGTTATGAGTGATGAAATAAATGTGGATCTTCTCTCTTCTTTATCCAAGGCCGCTCTCTGCCACTATGTGATTTTAGCAGAAGGCAAAACCTTCTTAGGCGATATGAACGATTACGGTTATGAACTGTTCGACACCTTGCATGGATACGAAATTTACAAAGATACTACCATGAATTTCGATACGCACTAGTATCCTCTTTTTCAAACGCAATCGTTTCCAGTACCATAGCCAGAATCCACAGTTCTCCCACAAACAGGGCTTTTTTCGGATCCCAAAGATTCGGTTCCATTAAAGTGTACCAGATGACCATCAGAATTCCTGACAACAAACTTGCAGGCAGCACCCACTGTCTGCTTTTTTTGTCTCTCAAGTCCACGCTCTGTCTTGTAACAATTTTGCCCACAAAAACAATTACCAACACCAGGAACATTAGAATCGCTCCCGTCACGAACCAGATTCCGCTGTAATCCACATAATATCTAGTCAGCAGAGGATGTCCTGCACGCATAATCTCATAATTGCGTGTACAGTAAGAGGCGCCTCCCTGCCCCGCCAGACGCATTTGCACAAGTGTCTGCGGCATCATATAGCCTCCAGCATCTTTCAAAATTTCCGACAAAATCTGCTCTCTGTTAGCTTTAAACACAAAAGTTCCGAATTTTCCAAACCATTCCCTTGCATTCTCCTCACCCAACACATCCTTTACCTTTGGCAGCAATATTTTTGTCATATTCTCCGGAAGGGTTCTGATTGCATTATATTCCTCGTCGGTAATAGAAGCCCTTACTTCCTCAGGCCAATCCGGATAGAATTGGTAGAAGCTGCTCCACACAGTCCTGCAAAACCACGCCTCCTCCAGGCTATCGTGCTCCGTGGATGAAAGATTGTGAAATCCCAACACCATTACCACAACCACCCCAATCATCAGCAGTTCCGTTCCGATTTTCTTAAAACCATCTTGCCATTTTGCAGACACAAAAAAGAAGGCTATCACCGGCACCGCTCCAAAATACAAATATTCCGGAAGAAACAGAGCGGATAAAAGCCAGAAAAGATATATGGTCTTTTTGTGTTTCAATCCCGCTGCCAATAAAAGCAGGAAACAGGAAAAGGCCAATGAATCCGGCAGTATGGTCATATGGCACTGCATGGCAAAGGGGTACGTTAGCAGCGCAAGGCTCCCCCATATCTTCCAAAAAAGCCTTCTTACTCCCAAGCCTTCAATCAGCCAATATCCGGCACCAAAAGCCACACAAACCTGCAGCAAATACATTACAGGTTCATAGGGAAGTCCTTTCAGATAACTGTCCAGCCAATCACCATAGACACTTCCGACAAAATCCTGCCTGTCGTCAAAAGCCCAAAACATCCAAAGTAAGCCCAGCAAAATCTGGACGCTCACTCCGATAAACAATATTCTACTCACAATGGCTCGAATATGTCCCATTGTTCTCTGCATCCGCATTTCCCCCCAGAGCTTTTCCTTGCAGCAAAGTTTTTCACCTGCGCGTGCATCCATTTTCCCACAAAGTGAATACTGCATGGCCGACGCCCTACCGGGGCACATCTCCATGCAGTTTCGTCTTTCTTCCAACATTATTGTATCGCCTTGTGTCCCCGTTCAAAACAGACACCGACTACGCATAAAACTTAATCACCATATCGCAAATATAATCTACCTGCTCCAGCGTGAGGCCATAGAACATAGGCAATCTGGTCAATCGCTCACTTTCACTGGTAGTATACTTGTCCTCACCGTGGAAACGGCCGAATTTGATACCTGCAGGCGCGGAATGCAGGGGAATGTAGTGGAATACGGAATGAATGCCTTTTTCCTTCAGGAATGCAATCAGTTCTGTTCTCTCCTCAACATCCTTGGCCTTGATATAAAACATATGTGCATTGTGCACACATCCTTCAGGCACAGTAGGAAGGGTGATCTTTCCTTCGTCAGCCAAAGGGGTCAGTCTCTCATAATATCTGTTCCAGCAGGCAAGTCTTGCATCATTGATCTCGTCTGCAATCTCCAACTGGGCATACAGATATGCCGCATTCATATCACTGGGCAGATAGGAAGAACCGTAATTGATCCAGGTATACTTGTCAATCTGGCCACGGTAGAATTTACTGCGGTTAGTACCCTTCTCACGGATGATCTCCGCATCCTCCACATCCTTCTGGTCACGGATCAGCAGTGCTCCGCCTTCACCCATGCTGTAGTTCTTTGTCTCATGGAAACTGAAACAGCCGAAATCGCCGATGGTGCCAAGAGCCTGTCCTTTATAGCTGGACATGATACCCTGGGCAGCATCTTCGATCACTACCAGATTGTAACGTTTCGCAATATCCATGATCGTGTCCATCTCACAGGATACACCGGCATAATGCACAGGCACAATCGCTCTGGTCTTTTCCGTGATGGCAGCCTCAATCAGTTTCTCATCAATATTCATAGTATCAGGACGGATATCCACAAACACAGGAACCGCTCCTCTCAGCACAAAGGCGTCTGCAGTAGACACAAAAGTAAAGGAGGGCATGATCACCTCATCTCCCGGCTGAATCTGTGCCAAAAGCGCTGCCAGCTCAGTAGCGTGGGTACAGGATGTAGTCAACAGACACTTGGTGGTCCCTGTTCTTTCCTCGATCCACTCATTACACTTTTTGGTATATGCGCCGTCACCGCATATTTTCTGGTTTTTTACACATTCCTGAATGTATCCTGCAGCTTTATCCACATAAGGCGGAACATTAAATGTAATCATAATATACCTCTCATTTCTATATCACACACATAGTTTCTGCACTGAACCGTGCTCTATTTTTTCCAGGCGCCCAATACCGACTCCTGCACATTGTCTGTAATTTTACTGATAATATATTTCGGTCGTCCCTTTACTTCCTCATAAATTCTGGAAATATAGTGGCCGATAACTCCCATACTGAGCATGATAAAACCGCCGATGATCAAAATAAGCAGTATTACCGTAGTAAATCCTTCGACTGCATTTCCAAACAAATATTTTATCAAGGTCTGTACCGCCAGAATCACACTGAATAAAATGGATACAACACCCATCACCGTCACCATCTGCAGCGGCAATGTGCTGAAAGAAGTGGCATTAGCGATGGCATATCTCATCAGGCTCCAGAAAGACCATTTGCTCTCGCCGAACTGTCTCTCCTGCACCTCATACTCCACAGTCTCTGTCTGAAATCCTGCCCAAAAGGTCAGTGCCCTGAAAAAAGTATTTCTTTCCGGCAATTCCAGAAGCACCCGCACTACCTTGCGGTCCAAAAGCTTGAAATCAGATGAAGCATTCATGTCCATCTTGATCAGCTTGCTCATGATTTTGTAGAAAAGACCTGCCGAAAGCTTATAGCCAAGGCTTTCCTCACCGCGGCTCTTCTTGATACCTTCCACAATTTCTGCGCCCTGCTGCCACTTCTCCCACATTTCAGGAATCACCTGGGGCGGATGCTGCAGATCACAGTCCATCACGATCACTGCATCTCCCTCTGTCAATTCCAGCCCGGCAAAAATACCTGCTTCCTTGCCAAAGTTGCGGGAAAACTCCGCGCCCTTGATCCTGGAATCTGCCGCAGCAGCCTTCTGAATCTCCTTAAAGGTATCATCCCTGGAACCGTCGCTGATAAATACCAGCTCATACTCAATTCCGGCTGACTCCAGACAGTTCTTTAAAACTGCTGCCGTATTGGCAATATTCTGTTCTTCATTGTAAGCAGGCAGTACAATTGATAAGAGTGCCATGCATCTTCCTCCCTAGCGCGTTTTATTTTCAGTCTTCACGTAAATCACGCCATCTACCAGCTTGACCGAATTTTCTCCGGGGAAGCTGTCCATCTCCTCATACTCTTCAGAGTAATATATCTCTCCCACTGTGTCAACATCCAGAAAATTCAAAGTTGCCCCCAGATAATTTTTCAGGAAAGCCTCATAATTCGCAGAGGTATAAAGCAACGAATCTCCACTAATGCCGATCATTCCGGCGGTCACCGGCCCCGTAATGTCTGTCTCAGGGAATTGTTCCTCTCCCACTACACCCACAATGGCAATGGGAATGCCCTGATAATACCCCGGCGTCTGCTCAATCCGATCCAGCAGGCGCACACAGTAAGCATATGTCTTCTCATAACGCTTTTCCAGATTGGAATAAGCAATATGATCTGTTACCACATAATTAAAAAGCATCACTGCTACAGCACACACAAGCAGCCACTCCGTCATCCCTCTGAACCTGGCCCGTAGACTGCAGGTGGGACAATCTGCATATCTGCCCGCAAACGCCGCCGGTAATATCAAAAAGAGGACCCATTGATAACGCATCAGCAAGTGATATGTCACCTCCGGCGATACGACCAGTATCACATTGGCTGCAACCGGAACAGCTGCTGCCAACAACACTATTATAACGAAAAATCCCGGATTCTTCCACCATTTTCTCTGCAGAATCATACGCAGCAGCACTGCTGAGCATGCCAATACCAACAAAATCAGCACAACAGCAGAAAAAATATTATTAAAAAAGACATTTCCTTTGAATGTAAACGCAACAAAATCCCGATATATATTTACCAGCATGCCTGTCAGCCGGCTGATCATTCCCATCGTTTCTGCGTCTGTTCCGGCACTATTCATTCCGCCAATCCCCTGATAACCGGACAGTTCTTTTCCCTGCAGTTTCAAAAGTATCTGCAATATCACATAATAAAGGCCGGCTCCCAGCACTCCCATACCAAGATATCTCAATACTGTACTGAGCTTCTCCTTTATATTTTCTCCCTCAATCAGAATAATAAGGATCATATACAGGCACAATATTACTGCAAACGGCAGATAGGCTTGATAGATTCCCATACTGAACGCCAGGCAGATTGCACCCGCCAGAAAACCCTTTTTGTACTTTTTCGTCAAAAGTACTGACATGACCGCCAACAAAAGGGCCATCATGTAACCGTCCATGGTAAACACATAGGCAAATGTGGAGGCAATTGCAGGAAATACCGCCAGAAGACCGCTGAGCAAGACGATCATTACTCTGCTTTTTATCTCCAAAAGCTCTGTTAAGGCCGCAGCCGCAGCCCCCAGATAAACGAAAGCCAACAGACCGATCAGCCAGGGCAACGTAAAATAAGAGGAAACACCACAGGCCACCGTCAAAAACCACCTGCCGGATGTGATCATATTTTGGTCAAAGTACATACTGCCCAAGCCGTCATGATTAGGAATATCAGACAGCATAATGGGCATATGGACCAGCAGGCCAATCACAAAGGCAGCTGCAAAAGCCAGCTTCCATTCACTCTTTATTTTTTGCTTACATTTATCAAATAATTCCTGAGGAGTTATCATATAAATTCCTTCCCTCAATATTTTCTGTTTTCAACATTCCGCAAAAAGCGTTCCCTAATACATTTCTGTGCAAGCTTCCCGAAAACTCCGTTACGGTGCAGGATGTTCGGTCAAATATGCTACAATTGTCTGCGCAATCAGTTCTCTGCCCGCCTCATTGGGATGGAGGCCATCAACAGAGTATCTCTGCCAATCATCCCAGGTCTCATGGGGAAACAAATCATGATACAGATCGATCAGTTCCACATTCATTTCTTCCGCAATCACATACTGGGCATCTACGTAATCCGCCAGCACCTTGCCTCCTCTTACATATTCTTCACAAGTAAGTCCCTGTTCCGTATACCAGGTGAAAGGAGGTGTCAGCAATATGATCCGAAGCTTCGGATACGCTTTCTTAAGCATAACAAGGGTACTTCTGAGTGCACCTGCGTAGGTATGCTCATCTTCTGCTTCCTCGCCGTAAATAACCTCTCCCGAATGATAATCATTGACACAGTGGCTGATAAACAAAATTTCAACCTTTGAAAAATCAATTTCCTTTAATGCAGCAATGGTCTCCGGAAAATACTCCGTTCCATTCTCTCTTATCTCCGTATTTTCCTGCAGCCTGAAATCCCCGGATATGATCGCTTTGGAAAGGCCCACCATGGAAAACACATCTTTTACACTGCTGCTTCCTCTATTCTCTTCCAGACGCCCCATACAGGTACCGCCAAGGGCTCCATTAAAAATCTCTTTGCCAAAATACTGTTCCAATTTGGCACACACACCCGTTTCGTCCCTATATAAGCCGTATATGCTGTCCCCCAGAACTACAATGTCTGCGTTTCCTTCTTGTCCGCTTCCGTTCTGTTCCGGACCTTTCCTCCAAACACTTCCCCACAATACCAACAGCAGGATAAAGATTCCGGCGGCAAGAACACCATATATCAATTGTTTTCTGCTCTTTTTCATCGAACCCTTTCTCCAAACCGTCATATTTCTTCTAAAGCTACTCTGATCTGTACATCTGCAGCAGTGCCTCCGCAATGCGGTCAGCCCCCTGTCCATCCACTAATCTGCGCATCTTTTCACTGAATTGCCGTCTCATTTCTTCGCTGCCCGCCAGTTCTTCCAGGGAAGCCGCAACATTTGCAGCAAAGCTTTCTTTTTCTTTTATATAATTACCGCCATAGGGCACATAACCTTTTTGGTAAAAAGTATCTACGATCTGCTCCTGATTGTCTACAAAAGCAAAACACAGTGTTGGCACACCAACCGCACTCAACTCATACATGGTTGACCCGCCTGCAGCAATGGCAATATCACATTGCTTCATAAGTCCTGCCATATCCGAAATATTTTGATACAGCCGGACATTCTCATGTACCTGCGCCAATTCTTCCAGGGCATGGTAATTGGCATTTAAAGCTCCGCTCACCACATGATACTGCAGTTTTCCTACGCCGGGATGTCCCAAAACTTCTTCCAAAATAAGGCCTGCCAAGTTATATTTATCACTGCCTCCGGTTGTCACAAGGACATTCCTCACATTTTTCCGGACCGTGTAATCCACATCTTTAAATTGCTCCCTGAGCGGTGCATATTCGGTTCCCAACAAGAAAACCTGCTGTCCATGTGCCGCCTGTTCCCTATAAGGCAGAGAAACTCCATATATATTATAATTGATCACCACATCTACAGAATAGGAAAAAGCCAAAAATTCATCCAGATATGCGGTCTTAACATAGGGCCTCAACTGCATCAAATACTGCTGCGTCACAAAATAACTGTCAATCAGCAGCCAATCCGGTTTCTCTTTTACAAGCAGGCCTGTAACCAATTCCAGTTCTTCTTCCATACGGTCATATGCAGTCCCCAGAATTTTGTAATCCACTCCCTGCTGTTCCAGGAAAACACCTGCGCTTTCATCCGCCACCAGAAAGCAGACTTCCTCACCGCGAAGTTTTAATGCAGCTGCAATGGACAGACATCGCATCACATGTCCCGAGCCAATCTCTCTATTTGCATCTGCACGTATCCATATCATCTTCTCAACTCCGCATCAATCCTACATCCTACACGCCGCACTTTTTCTTTACATCAGCGATCACATCATTCCAGGAAAAGGGATGCTCATTTCGGATTGCTTCCAACTCCTTCATCCGATGGCAGGTTCCTTCTCCAACCTGCTCCCTGGGCATGATTTTCCCGCTCTTGATATCTTCCCAACTGTCTATGAACAACTTCTTTATTTCCTTAAGAAGTATCTCATAGGTTGTTGCGAAGGTTTCTTTCCCCTCATCAAAGAAGAGTTCTTTCTGACACAGGATATCACCTGTATCCAATCCCTCGTCCATCTTATGGATGGTGACCCCCTTAGGCGTATTATCCCAAAAACTGAAAAAATTGGGGCTGGAGCCTCTATTATAAGGTAAATAGGAGGTATGCAGATTGATCACTCTGCCTTCCATTTCATCCAAAACATCCATTGGAATAATATGTCTGTAATTAAAGCTGACTATATAAGACGGCACAAGCTGACGGACCATTTCCAAGGTCAACTTATTCTCAATCCGGTAAACCTTTTCTTCTTTTTCACAAAGCCACTCATATAAATCATTGGTATTTTCATTGTTTGTCAGGAATAATACCGCGCCCTTCTCCATAGCATCAAAAGACACCGGCGTCCCCCGCTCCAGGCTCACACCTGCACGCATGGTCAGAATATCAGACAGATATTTCGGTTTCACTCCAAATCCGGGACGTATGATCCGGACATTGTCCTCGGTAATTTTTTCTCCTGCTGCAATGTCCTTGACCACAAACACAGAGCGTCTGAAGATCATGCTGCTCTCTTCCTGTTTAGTCACACCATAGGTGGGCTTACCAAGCGCAGCTTCCACATTGCGGATATCTGTTATCATCTGCTTAAATTCCCCGGGTGTCATGGAAAAAGAAGCATCGGGATTTTCTATTTCCCTGCTGATACAAAAGTGCTTTTCAATAATGGACGCCCCCAGCGCAACAGCTGTTGCGGCACTCAGAGATCCCATGGAATGATCAGAAAGACCAATTGGCAAAGAAAATCTTTCCTGCAGATCTTTGATGGTTGCTAGATTCATCCGGGCAGGATCAGCCGGGTACACGCTGGAACACTTCAACAAGGCAAGCTGCTTATTACCCATCTGGGTCACAGCCTCCACCGCTTCTTTTATCTCTTCCAAACTGCCCATTCCTGTGGACATAATAATGGGCTTTCCCTTTTCTGCCACATAGCGCAGCAAAGGCAGATCAATCATCTCAAAAGAGGCAATCTTGTAGAAGGAAAGTCCCATCTCCTCCAGAAAATCCACAGAAGTCTTGTCAAAAGGCGTAGACAGGAAATCAATCCCAATCTTGTCTGCTTCCTCTTTCAAAAGGGGCTGCCACTCCCAGGGCGTATAGGCCTTTCCATACAGCCCATACAGATTCTCTCCCTCCCAGGTACCGCCCTGCACCCGAAAATACTGATTGTGACAATCTATTGTTAATGTATCCGGCGTATAAGTCTGAATCTTGATACAATCCGCACCGCTTTCTTTTGCGGCATGAATGATTTCCTTTGCCCGCTCCAGGCTTCCGGCATGATTACCGGACATCTCCGCAATAATATAGGCAGGATTCCCCTGACCGATATCTCGGTTATTTATTCTGAACTGTATGTCTCTCTTTTCGCTGCCCATTCCTATTCCTTTCAGATACATTAACCGTTCGAAGCAAATCGTTATGCACTTCCATTTACATTAGTACTGTAACTTATGTCACTATACAAGGCCATTCATGATCTTGTATTTCATCTCCGCAATCTTCCAGTCTTCCAATGTATCAATATCCTGTACCGTACTTTCGTCCTGAATAAAGGGGACAATATCCTTCATCCAGATTGCCTTTTGCTCCAGAAAAGCTTCCACATTCAAACAATAGAACTGACCACAGTCATGGTAATAGGGCTCCAAATCCTGGGATCGCATCTTCATGCACTCAGGCCACTTGGGCACTAATCTGCCCTCATTTACCACCACACAGCGCTGAGGAGGAAAGGAGAATTTCACAACAGGGATACATACATCCGCCTTCTCCTCCCGTAATGTTTCCATAGCAGTCTTGATGGCCTCTGCCGTTACAAAAGGTGCCGTGGGATAAATACAGCAGGCGAGATCAAATTCTCTCCCGGTCTTCTTATAAGCATCCAAAACCTCCGTTATTACCTGGGCTGTAGTTGCAAAATCATTGGAATTCTCTTCGCTTCTGAAAAAAGGTACCTTAGCCCCTGCCGCTTCTGCGATCCGGGCAATCTCAGCATCATCCGTAGACACCATGACCTCTTCAAAGATACCGGATTTCAGCGCTGCTTCAATACTGTATTCAATAATAGGTTTCCCGCAAAATTCCTTAATATTCTTTCTGGGGATTCTCTTACTGCCGCCGCGGGCTGTGATAATTGCTACTGCTCTCATACTTTTCTCCATTTTTTGAGGATGCTGCGCACCCAAAACTTAAATTGATAATATATGAAAAAGGCCATGGGTGATTTGCCCAATAAGGCAATCCACTCTTTTTCTTCACCGCCTATTTCTTTGATATAATAAGAATTCTTTACAAAATCCGGGAAACGTTCTACAAGACCCTGATATAATTCCTTCACAAACGCAAGTCTGGGCTTCTCTACAGCTGCCATATAGGAAAACAGCGTATTTACAAAATAAAGCTCCGTAAACTTATATTCGATATCTTCACGGTATTTCTCCAGAAATCCCCGTTCCCTGCAGGCACTGTAAAAAATTTCCTGTGCCCGCATACGATCCCTGCATCTCTCCTCAGAAATCCGGTGTACCGTAGAGGTCGCATGCTGATAGTAATAATACATAGGCTCAGCCACGCGCTCAAATCTGGTAAAATACAGAGACCAGAGAGGTCCTGCGCAGTTATCCTCATAAAAAATCCCTTCCGGGAAACACAGGCTGTTTTCTTTGATAACACTGTGCTTGTAGATTTTTACCACCATACTGCCAAAGCGCCGAATCAGACTGCGGTGCTTTTCCTCATCCAGTTCCCCCGTCTGTTCCGCGGTATTGTTCTCCACTACCTGTCCCACCTGAAAGGTATGCTCAGATACCAAATTATAATCACAGCCCACCATGTCGGCGCCGGTCTCTTCGGCCTTTTTAAGAAGCTTTTCATAATAATCCGGCGTCACCCAATCATCGCTGTCGATAAAACCGATCCACTGGCCCTTTGCTGCGCTCAGACCTGTGTTTTTTGCTCCGCCCTGACGCTTGTTGACATTGTGACACAACACACGAACCTTATCAGGGTACTGCTTTTCGTATGTCCGCAAAATCTCCACGGAATTGTCCGTAGATGCATCATCCACTGCTATTATCTCCATGTCTGACAGAGTCTGTCCCACCAGAGAATTCATGCAATATTCCAATTTGCCATCTGCCGCCATATTATATACCGGCACGATCACGCTTAATTTCATAATATTTTCCTTATCTAGCGTTCCCGCTTGGCTTTACCATCTTCCACACGATACACCATATCGCATTTCTCAATGGTCTGCAGCCTGTGGGCAATAATGATCAGTGTCTTCTTGCCATGCAGCCGGTTAATAGAATCCATGATGGCCTTCTCCGTATCATTATCCAGTGCAGAAGTTGCTTCATCCAGGATCAATACCTCCGGATTGTTGTACAAAGCACGGGCAATACCGATACGCTGTCTCTGACCACCGGACAGACGGATGCCTCTCTCACCGATATTGGTCTCCAGGCCCTCCGGCAGCGTCTTTACAAATTCATCCAGCTGGGCTTCCTTCAAGGCATCCCACAGTCTCTTCTCATCAATTTTTTCATCGGGCACACCGAATGCCACATTTTTACGTATTGTATCATCCAGCATAAAAATCATCTGGGGAATATAACCAATGTTTTTCAGCCATTTACGATAGTGCTGCTTTACATCCACACCATCTGCATAGATAGTACCGGTCTTCACCTCCAAAAGTCCCAGCAAGATGTCCACCACAGTACTTTTTCCTGCTCCCGAAGTGCCTACAATACCCACAGATGCACCAATAGGAATGGTCAGTTCCGCATGGTCAAAAATCAATCTCTCTGTATTGGGATAAGCATAGGTAATGTCCTTCATCTCAATGGAATGCTTCACGGGAAGCTTCTCTTCCTCGTCCGTTGCAAAGGACATATCAATTCGATCTCCGTTAATCTCATCCTGCAGATTATCACTGACGCCCATAAAGAAAGGCTCAAAATATGCAATGGAATTAATCTGGTTATTGATACGGTTTACACAGGGAAGCAGCACCAATGCAGCTGCAGCCAACGTACCGAACACGTCAATCATATTCTCTGTAGATTCTCCGGACAACACCAGGAAAATCATGTAACCCACCATCACAATAATACATACGGGTTCAATCAAAAGTTTGGGAATCTGGTTGTAGAGACTGTATCTCTGCACCGCGCCCACATAACCTTTACCGCACTTGCGGTACTCGGACACGAAATACTGCTCTTTACAAGCCACCTTTACTTCTTTGATACCCTGTACGGTCTGGGAAATCCACTTGAACAGGCCGCTGTAATAATCCTGATTGTCCTTTCCTGCCTTGTACATAATGGGCTGGAGAATCTTCTTTACAACATAGATCACTGCCAAAAGTACCACTGCCAGCATGATCGTCATGACGCCGCTGGTGGACAGACAATAGGAAACCACAAACACGGACACTACAATATCAGACAGCAGCTGCAGCAACGCCAGGATCAGGGCATACATATTGTTTACATCGGAAGTGATACTTCTCTGAACCACAGCGGTATCCGCATTCAGATAAAACTCGTATCCTCTTCTCAAATAATTGCGCATCATACGCTCAGATGTACGGAACTGATTGCTGTAGACAAAGGCCAGCGTAAGTTTCTGCTGCACAAACAGAAAAATATTTTTCACAATAAATGTTGCGATCAGCAGCACCATGATCAGCACGGAAAAGCTCTCAAAACTTTTCATGCCCAATAGTTCGTATACATAACTTGCCAGATCACTGTCCATAACAGCGCCGGGATCAATGACAATGCTCATCACCTGCACCAGCAGGCCTACACCTGCGGTCTGCAAAAAAGCACTGATCACCATCAGAAAAACCAGCCCCACCATAGTCCTCTTTTGTTTTTTGTCCAACAACAGTCTAAGTTTCTTTAAAATCTTCAGCATTCTGCTTTCTCCTGCTTATATTTGCTCATTCTGTCTGTGAATCAGCGGATCCTCATACTTATCCAGAAAATCAGGTCCCAAACGCACCTCTTCGTCAGCAAAAGTCAGACCTCTTACCTCAGTCAACACGCCCACTACTTTTTTAAAGCGCAGTCCCGGGAAGAAATTCAGCATTTCCATGGGCACTGTGGCATCAAACTGAGGATACTCTGCAAACAGTTTACGATAATCCAAAATATCACGGGGATGTGGCTTTAAGAAAACCGTTCCCTCGGGCTCAAACATTTCTATAATATCTTTGAAAATCTGCTCACGCACATCCAGATCACACACCGGATTGGTCAGGATCAGAATTTTATCTCCCAGTTTGCTGCTCTCTGCAATCTGTTTTTCCAACCCTTCTTTGTCCCGGATAAATGCCTGCAGTATCAGGTCTTTATCTTCTGCTGTCAGGCGGTCTACCAAAGGCTGTCTGGGTACTTCGATATACCGGGGACAAGGATATTTAATTGCAGAAATGTCATTTACTTCCATATCCAAGCAATATTTTCCATAACCATTCTGCACAAAAATCAGATTCAACTTACGGGACAGAAACGCTTTTAATCCGAAATGACCTCTGTTATCATATCTTGCCGTATCAAAATTCTTAAGGCAGTTCAGACCATCCTCCATTGCATGATAATAGATTTTATTTTGGTTCAGATAATAACCAATCGGATCAGAATCACAATACACATAAATATCTTGATATTGCCTAAAATCTACCGGAATATAAGGAGCTTCTAATCGCGCATATTCTCTGGTAAACCGAATACGCTTCCACAGATTACCCAGAAAATTACCGGCACTCTTTCGAAGTTCAGCAAGCTCCGGGAAGAAATCTTCGCTCTTTTCATCAAATTCGATCACTTCCTCAAAAAGCCCGGTGCTTTCCACACGGCTTTTCAAATTTTCAAAGTTAGTGGACATTTTGGACAGCACCAAAGTAGCCCCCGGATACCAGCTTCCGGGGTTTTCCCCATTCTTCTGCTCTTTTAACTTTAACTCCTTCAAAAATGTCACATACACATGGTAATAAGTGTGACAGACATAAATTCTTTCCTTCATGAATCTGCTCTCATTCTCTTATTTTCAAAGACTTTTCCTAAAATAAACACCTGGATCTTCTCAGGTATAACATTATTATTTTACCATAATTTCACACAGCAGTAAAACAAAGCAGGAGAATCTTCATAAAAACTTAAGATACTCTTCTAAAAATGTACAAGAATGTAATCTCCCATGTCGACAATTGACCCTTCCTGAGGAAACGGCGGCAAATCCATGGAGTACGCAACTGCCGCCTCATAAGTCTCCATATCCGGGCAGGGTTCCAGATCGTAACCATGCATCTCAAAGAAATTGATCAACTCCCGGTTACTGTCAAAAGCTGTCTTCCCCCACTCAATAACCGACAGCATGGGCTGCTGTACCACCCACACTCCCTGATTTTTGTGATATTTTCCAATCAAATATGGATCCAGCCAATTTGTCAATTTCAACATTGTGGCATATTCTTCAGATCCATAACCCACAAAGGCATCCTGAATAATGTGGGACGGAATCTCATAAACACCGGTAAAGACAATGGGCTTGGATGTATCAAAGCCCTTGTCCAACTCATAAGCCACATTGTGCATGGTCTCCTTGGCAGCCTCATACTTCTGCCAATCCATATAAAACCATCTGTTCATATCTGCACACTGATTCCACAAAATTACAGACAAGATTACAACGGCCAGACTGCGGCATGTGCCGGCTACTCTCTTTTTCCAAATATCGCCGGCTGCTACAATGGAACCTGGATTGATCTTTTCGCACACCAGGCTTGTGCCCCAGGCAAACACCAAGCCGCCCAAGCCACAGATCACAGGCAAAAATTGTGCACAGCGATAGTAGGTTTCTTTTCCCTCGATCACTACCAGCGAAAAAGCTGCAGCATAGGCCGCAACTGCCAACAGGGCAATCCAGGCATCCTTCCTGCGAATGCTCACAATCAGGGCAGCAATCAAAATGACTGCCGTCGCCAGCACAAAAATGCCAATGGGATAATAAGCACAGCCAAACACCACATACATAAGGTATGTACGCTTTATTGCCATGGCAAAATCGGCCCATGCGCCCTCCCCAAAGATCCAGCTCAACAGTTCTGTTACAGAACGCTGGGCAGCCCGATCGCGCAGCGCTTCCAAATGAAAAAGCACTGTTACTGCCGCAATCATAACACTGCGAAGAATCATGCCCGCAAACGCCACTGCTCCTGCGGCGCCAATGGATGCAAACACGTTTACACGCTCTCCGCACATGCGCTTGAACATCAATATCAAACATACACCCATGAGCCATACCATCATAAAGGACTCATAGCACCCTAATGCGATCCACAGGCAAACCAGGGACCCTGCAAAGCAGCCAATGCTCTTTTTGCCCCAATTCATTCCTTCCAGGAAAAAGCAAAGACTGATCCCACTGCAGAGATATCCTATGGCAATACCGTTATGCAGATGATACACATACACTTCGCTGATCAGCGGACAAGACAGAAAAATGCAGGCAAAGAACAAATAACCGTACCGGGGAATACGCTCTCCAAGCACGCCGTATAAAAGCGCACACCATACTGTCACCGCCACCATCAGGATCACCACTCCGGCAAAGTCCGTCAGATAGGGCACAAAATCCCCGATCATCACCACTTTGTTCAGCACATACGTAACCCAACGGCCCACAATTGCTGACATGCCTTCTTCAAAATATAGGGCATAAGGAGTATCATCCATTCCAATTGCATGATGTGTTATCATAAATCCGTATGCTGCCGCAGCCGTCAGGCTCAAAAGCAGTACATATATTTTATTTCGTGCGAAATACAGAAATCTTTCTGTCCATTTTTCCATGAAACAAGTTCCCTTCTTACTTTCATACACTTTCAGAGGTCAATCTCCGATCGGTTTATGGTTTTTCCTTTACCTTCAAGGCTTCCGTCAACAACACAGGTACTACTACTGCAATCGGATAAATATAACGGAAATTCACCACCGGACCCAAGAACAATGTCAGTAGATACAACAAGGGCAGCAGAGTCAACAATTGCTTTTTAGGCTCCTTCTTATACCAGAATGACACGATCACCAACACTAACAGCCAGCAATAAAACGCAGGCTTGAACAGTAAAGACAACACCGGCCAACCATAATAACTGTTGCCGTTTACTATTTTCTGATAAGCCGTCAAAAGTCCCGGTAAGAAGGATCTGCTCTCAACTCCCTCAAAAACATCGGATACAGAAGCATTAAAGGTATACAACAGCCCCAAATTAGTATCCTCACCATATCCCAGCACTTCCGCATGGGAGACATCATCCAGGAACCAATAACCGCTGGTAAGGGCCAAAAAGGCATCAATATACTCATTGGGATAATGCAGACCGATATTCACCCAATCCTTCAACATTCTCGGGAAATCCTCTTGCCAAGTGTCATAGCAATACGCAGTAACACAAATCTTCACCGAATCGGCAATTGCCGGATTATAGTCACCCCAAAATTCACTGTCCACATATCGGTTGAGCACAGACCACTCTTCAGGAGTCAGATTATCATACTGTTTCTGACCTGTCCGGGCAAACTGCTGCATGATCACGCTGAACATTTCAGCAGAACTGCCGCTTCCAGCCCCCATTGCCTCCCTGATACCGGTCTTACAACCGATTCCGCCTACAATGATCGCAACACACAGAAGTGCTATACGCAGTCTCTCTCCCGAAGCAATCAGAATATAAAAAATTGCAAATACCGCAAATGCATAAATTGCATTATTGCGGAGAATGAGCGTCAAAATACCTGTTATCAAAATAGCAAAAAACAAACCGATGCGTTTCCGTTTATCCGCAACTGCAACATCAGCTTGTCCCTGCAGTCTTACCACCAGTCTTCTGCGCTCCCAGATCAGCAAAATCAGAAGCAGGAAAAAGGCCGTAAACAAAATATCCTTCGTCATGCTCATGGCCAATACCGGATGAATGGGAAGCAATCCATAGATGACCGCAACCGCAACAACAGGCCAAACCTTGCCGGAAATCCTGCCGATCACATTGCAGGAGTAAGCCAGCACAGCTGCCAGGATCAACATCTGCAAGGCGCTGAAAACCGCCATGCCAACCTCATAAGAACCAATGGCCTCACCCAAAAGGAAGAACATCCTGATCAAAAAGGTATGTACCAAAGGATGATGGTCATTAAACCAGATATAGCCCAAAGAAGCCTCCTGGGACTGTCTGTGGAAATCATAAGACATAATGGCCGGATAATAAGCCAGGAAAACCGGAAGCCAGCACAGAATAATGCCAAGCAGGCTAAACCAGAACATTCTCCGTTTGGTCTTCCGGGAATGCTCCTCTTTCTGTCCCCTCTCTTTCGTCCGATCCAGAAGTGCGAACCATTTGTTGGTCAAAGGCAAAAATGCCACACCAAAGCCAACGGCCATTATCAGCTCCACCAATTTACTTTTATAACCGGGCTGTGTCATTCCGTTCAGACGCATCTGGTATCCCCAGATAAAGCTCAAACCCAAAGCACTGCCAAACAACAATGCAAACAGAAGGCGCCTGCCGCGGCATTCACGCAATACATTTCGCAGGAAGCAGCCAATCACAACAAAAACGATTACAGAAAGAGCACTCTGCGTAAAACCTAATCCGTCTGTCTGATGCGCAAATCCGGCAACATTCAGCAGATAACATACCCCGTATCCCGCATAAACTGTAAGCAACATCCACACTAGGAAACTGCCCTTCCGCGATTTCATAAAGTTCGATACCTTCTCTTTCATTTTTATATGCTCCCCTTAACCCCTATAATTTTCTATTTTACATTATACACCACAATCTTTTTTGTTTCAACACAACTTCTTGCCCGTATATACTTCCTTAGGTTATTTCCTGCTTGTATAACTTTCCGTTCGATGTTAAGATAAAAAAAACACATTGAAGGGTCGATACACTGAATATGAAAAAGAAGCTTTCTTTCCCATTCAAATTAATTATAATCCTCACATCTTTGTTTATCCTTTTGGCAGTTGTGGCATTCTTATTGTTTTTCCGTTATTTTCCAGCCCAGCTCCGTCAGGATTTTGACCGTTTTTCCGCAGAAGAATATGACAGCGCATTTCTTTCCATGTACCCCATAGACAATTACGATGAAGCCGATTTTAACTATTGGCATACCAAAAAGAGCATTTTTACAACTCATGAAATACCCAATCAGTTTATCCTGAAATGTTATCTGAAAAAAATTCAGGAGACCAGCTCCCTTGTTGACACCATCTATCTGGGGATCCGTCCCGAACATATTTCCGGTGAAACCCTGGCAGAATTACTGTCCGCTTATCCCCAATATCATTTTTACCTTTTGTTGGCGCATCCTTCTATGGAATATTGGGCCGGTCTTTCCGAGCAGGCCTGCGAACAATCCCTTGCATCCTACCGCAGCTGTATAGATTCCCTTCTTGAGCAGCCAAATGCCTCTCTATACTTCTGGGGCAATGCCGAATGGCTGATCTGCAATCCGGCCAATTACGAAGATACTTTTCTCACCAACGGGGCCATCTCCAAGCACCTGATGCACTTTGAAGAATTCCCGGACCACTGCATCAATTATATAGGACCGGAAGCAACGATGGACAAGCTTACCGATATTGTTACCAAATACCGCAGCAATCCTGCTAAGTATCCTGATCTGACCGGCAAAAAAATTGTTTTTTTCGGGGACAGCGTTATCGGCAATTATACCATCAGCAATTCCATTCCCAATGTAACCGGCGCGCTGACCAGAGCAGCTTCTTACAATCTAGGCCTAGGTGGTACCCCAGCCGCACAGCCGGATTCCGGATCTACTTGCCTGGTAAGTATTGTAGACGCATTCATAGCAAAAGATTTTTCTCAGCTTCCTGAAGGTTCACAAACCATTCTTGGACTGGAAGAGTACCTGGCTGATACAAGTGCCCTGTCTGACCAGGCGGCCCCCGAGACCCCTTATTGTTTCGTCATCAACTACGGATTAAACGATTATTTCCTGGGACTTCCCGTTTCTTCTGAGGATCCCTACGATGTAAGTACTTTCACCGGTGCTTTCCGCACTGTAATCCGCAATTTGCATACTGCCTACCCCGACGCGCGCATTATGGTGAACACACCCAACTTTACATCGTACTTTAACAATGGTACCGATGCAATGAGCGAACATGGCCATCAGCATGTTGATTACGTGGAGGCGTTGATCGCCCTTGCCAACGAGCAGGATATTGAATTACTTGATGTGTACCACCAGTTGGATATCAATGCCGACAATCACCCTGTTTATCTGCTGGACGGCTGTCATCCCAATGAAAGAGGACGTTTCCTGATCGGTCAGCTGATTGCTGAACAACTGTATTCCGATGGAAAATAAATATTACCTTCAAAAGTATTCCCTCAAACTCCATAATAAAAAGCAAAAGAAAAGAACCCGCCGTCTGTGCGAGTTCTTCTTTTGTATTGCACTCTCTATTAAATTACTATCACTTTACATTCTCGTACACTACCAGGTCCTCATCCCTGGCTATTTCCGTCCAACCTGTCTCTGCACAACGCTCATCAATCTCGCCACCTGCAACAGTACCCAGATAACGGCACTGCAGTTCTTCCAGATGCTCCATCACAAAATCGGGCATACAACAACTGATGCCAAAACCTTCCGGCAGACCATAGAGTAGTTGCCACTTGGTATTGATACTCTGCGCTTTGCCTTCTGTCTGATTCGTGCTGCCAGAAGCAACATTTGCGGCCTCTACGCTATCACTGAACACCCAGATAATGGCATTTTCATAATTGGGCACATCCTCATCCGTCATCTGCAGATTCTCGGCATAAATCTCCTGCCAATATTCCACCTGGGCCACTCTTGCATCCTCTGCAAAAGGCACCTGGTAGTCATAAGGATCCAGCGCCATAAAAATATAAAAATAGGCAAATACCAGGCCGATAAAGGCAGGCTTTTTGTAAAACTTCGTCTTCATCAGACTGATAATAAACACGCCCACCGCCATAAAGGTCAGCAGATGCTTGCTGCCCTCTGTAAGCTTGTACATCAAAAGCAGGGCAAACAGCATGCCCACGAAACTGAAGGCCAGATGCAGTTCTACAATGAACAAAGCTAGGCAATCGTTATCCTCCGCACTCCGTTGCATTTCCTGAGTGCGATCCTTCTGTTCTTCTGATACAGCGCTTTTCCTACAGAAACGCAACTTTCCGATCACGCCACATTTGCGCATGTTCCGGAAGTCAATCACACTCTGCAGGATCAATACAGCCGCCACAGCCAGATACCCCCAGAAGAAAGCACCGGAGGCCAGACCTGCCAGCAGACCACCCTTCATGTGCTGCAAAAACGCCAAACCATTCCAATAAAGTTTACTGCAAAAATATCGCAAACCGCCAAAGAGCCCCTGCTCAAAAAAGGCAGTCACCCAGTCCGTAAAGAACAGGGGTGCAAAATACTCTGCGCCCAGATAATGCTTGATCAGGGCATAAATGCCCAATACAACACCCACTATCGCAGCAGAGCCGAACAGGCCCTTCCACTTGTATTTGACCACACACAGCACCGCAGGCAGCACCAGAAACAGCAGCAGATAAGGCCGCATCAGCGTCATCAGACCAGCCAACACAAACAAGAGCGCCAGCTTGCCCCCTGTGTTCTTACGCAGGTAACTGATTGTAATACTGTAAAAAACGATCAGCATGCTGAAGCAGATAATCTCCGGCATACCGGACAGCATATAGCGCACAAAAGGTGTGTAAAGCAGGAACAGCAACGTCAATATGCCCAGCTGTTTCCAGGTGGGGCGCACCAGCCACACAAAGATCACCATAGCCAGGGTCAGCAGGAAAATATTGCACCAAATGGGCGTCAGCAAGTTCCAGCCAAAGAGCAGCCCCCAGATCACCCAGGGGAACACCAGCACCGGGCTCCAGGCTGCAAAGGAAAGCTTCAGGGCGTGACTTTCATTAAAGCCAAAATATCCCTGAGGGAAACCATAATTTACAATAGCCTCCACCTGCTTAAAATAAAACAACTCATCATTCCACTCGGAACCGGGCAGATATACATCCCCTATTCCGTATCCCTGTCTGGCACAATAAAGCAGACAAGCCACCAAAGGCAACAGGCCCATCAACACAATCTTCAGCGCCAGAATGTAACGCTTATCGGTTTTCCACCAATTTAACATTTTTTCCATAAATTGATTCCCTTCTGCCGTCCACACTCCATCAATCTGCATTCTTATGGCCGCGCGAACGTAGATATGTTTACATAATGTTATTCCTCAATATTCATCCGCTCTCTGATCACATACTGGGGCGAATTGTTCAGGCTGATGTAAATACGACCGATGTACTCTCCGATCATTCCCAGCAGGATCATAATCATGCCCCCAAAGAAAACAGTGGCAGACATGAGGGCACTAAATCCCATGGGCACAGCCGGATTTATCAATCGCTTCACAATGGTATAAAGACCATACAGGAAGCCAACTCCCGCGCAGCCGCAGCCAATGGCCGTAGCAATACGCAAAGGCTTTACGGAAAAGGCCGTAAAGCCATTGAACCACAGGCTCAGAAGCTTCTTCAGGGTATAACCGGAGGTACCCTCCTCACGCTCCCTGTGATTAACAGACACGTTGGTAATATTCTTGGTAGCGCGAAGCACCAAACCGATCACATAGGGGTAGGAATTGCCGTAACGGATCATATCCTCCACCACAAATCTGCGCACCGCAAAATAGCTGGAAATATAGAGATCCTTAGGCTTCTCCAAAAGTATCCTGGTCATCAGCTCATTGACCTTGCTGCCCAGATTGCGGAAAGTGGAATGCTGTTTGTGGTCGTATTTGGCATAAACCGCATCGTACCCTTCCTCCAGCTTGCCGATCAGCTTATCCACCTCATCAGCAGGAGTCTGGCCGTCGTCGTCCAGGCACACCACGTAATCACCGTCAGAATGGCGCAGACCCGCCATCAGGGCTGCATGCTGGCCGAAATTCTTGGCAAAGCTGATGCCCTTTATATTCTCATGGGTCTCGCACAATTCCCGCACAACTTCTAATGTATTGTCGGGAGAACAGTCGTTGATCAGGAACACATCGTACTCGTACTGAGACATCTCCTTCATTTTCTGCTCAATTTCTGCTATTACGTGAGGCAGTGTGTGCTCAGAGCGATAGCAGGGAATCACAAAACTGATCTTCTTCATGATGATATCCTTTTATTCCTTTTCGTTTTGATAGCCCACCGCGGGGACTTACGCGATTGCAGCTGAATGCCGACAACCGCATTTACATTTCATGGTTTCATGTTAATGGTTCGGATTAATGGCTGCCATCCAGATGATGTCCCGATACTCTCCGTCGATGCAGACATCCCCCTTCAGGTACCCTTCCTGTACAAAACCAGCCTTCTCATAACTGCGCACTGCCTGCACATTTTCGGCAAACACACGCAGGTAAACTCTGTGAAGCTGTTCCTCCTCAAAACAATACTGCAGCATCAGCTTCGCTGCGGCAGTACCTATTCCACGGCCTCTGGCATCCTCCTCACCGATGAAAATACCATACTCAGCCTTGTTGTGCTCTCTATCGATATCCCGGATGTACACCGAGCCCAAAGGCATGTCCGTGGTTTGATCACAGATGATCATCTGCACCACCTGCCCGGTCTCCACCTTGGTCCGGATCCAATGCTCATGGCCTTCTCTGGTAAACAGGGCCTGATAAATAAAATTCCTGCGCACAGCGTCGCTGTTGCGCCACTTGACAATCAGATCCGTGTCGTCCCAGGTCATAAGACGCAGGTAAATGCCGGCACGGGCATCGCTATATTGTTGGTTCATAGTGAACCTCCTTCCAAATTTTACATTTTGTGCCGGTGCGCAAGCGCCCCGCCCACGAATATTCTTCACAACAAAAGTCACTTGCTGCGTGCTCCGCACTCTCGCAAGTGCTGCCGGTATTCGCATATCGCTCCGCTTCGCGTAGCTTTTATGCTCATACCGTTCAGCCCGTCCGATGCTCGTATGTGCCGGTGCGCAAGCGCCCCGCCCACACGATCGCCGTCCGGGACTTTAGTAGTACATCTGTCCCTGGGCAATTCCCATAAAGTAATAAATTCCGCAAGCCAGATGCCACAAAAACGGTCCCCACTGCAGTGCCAGCCACAGGGGCTTCTTCTTTTGGCCCGTGGCAGGCAGCAGCACCATCATGGAGCCCAAAAATGCAAAGAAAATACCGCACATATATCCCCAGGAGAAGTTAAAGTCCGCCCAGCGGAAACCTTTCTCGTAGAGGAAAAACGCCATAGCAAATCCCATCAGATAAATCTGCCATGCAAAACGGAACAATGTATTGGTCTTTAACTGTTTCCAGTTCAACACCAGCACCGCCAAGGGGAAACCTACACCCAAACAAATTGCCAGAGGAAGATTGTCCGTGTACAGCCCCCAGATCTTGCCGAAGGTAAAGCCGATACCGCCCTCTTCGCCCTCTGTAGGTACGAACACGCCCTTGAACTGATACAACAGATCAATAAACGTAGGAATAAAACACAATCCCAGTTGAATGGTGGGCCAGAAATTCTGAAATTTACTGCGCACCATGCGCCACACCATAATCAGACCTGCCGCTCCCACCATCACGATGGTAAAACTGGGCTTGGTCATGGTTGCCAAGAGCAGGAACAACGCAAACAGCACATAGTCGTACATAGCCACGCCCTGCTGTGCGCCAGCCAATGTGGCAACACCTTCAGCAGCCTGACCAAACGATGCCGCAACACCGCCAGCCAACTGACCGGCCGCTGTGCCGCCCTTCGGCACTCTCCGCTTACCGCTATACCCCTGCTCATAGCAATCCAACAACTTTGCAAACCACAAATACGCCAAAATGGTAAAAGGTCTGGCAGCCATATAAGTGGCATTGTGGAAAGGATTGGCTGTAAACACACCTAAGTATTCAAATTTAATGCCGGGCAGATAAATCCCCTCCGGCGGGAACAACATAGACACAAAGAACAGCGCAATGGACACAAAGCTGATGATCACACCCGCCAGCCATTTCCGTTTTGGGAAACCATCCTCCATCTGTGCCAGCACATGGTAATTCAGCGCCAGCTTCACGATCACCATGGCACCGCTGTTAAGCAGCAACGTGGCCAGCGCCACCGCCAGCTGAGGATTCACAAAAAGATGGAAGAACGCCGATATCTTGAAAAATACCGGATAAGGGAAGCTGTAACCGCTGTCCAGCCCCTGCATCTCCAAGATGTAAGCTTTCATGTCAGAATGGTACAATGCTTCGCTGCCCCTGGTCTGGTTGTAAAATAATGTAAATGTAATGACAGACACTACCGCCAATAATACAAGAAACACCAGGACATCTATGATTTTATTTTTCTTTGCCACTTTCATTTACTCTTTCCTCTAACTTAGCCCCTAACATTTCGCTTTTGGCACAAACCTTGGATTCGTTCCAACACTTGCTCAGCGTTACCACATGCCATCAAAATATAGATTGGAACATACGTAAAAATATACCTCGCCCTGGCTTCAAACAGTAATTCGAACAAGGCGATGCCAATCAGCGCTAAAAATGAAATATATATCGCAGCATCTTTCCTTTTTTCAAAGACAGCCAACAAATTCAGCGCCAGCACACCCATCCACAACACATGAACCCCATTTATAAAATAAACATGATATTTTCCATCTTTATAATAAAAATTTTGCAGAAAAAGAGCCAACGTGTTATCCTTCTCTGCTCCGGCCTCCGTATAGAAGCTGCCTTCCACCCACCAGGCAAAGCTGCCATCATTATAATTGGTCAATATCTTTTTAGTCCACAAATCAACCAAACCGGTAACTCCCATATCAGTCACACGCCGCTTGATAACTTTTAGTTCTGCAATGGTACGCTCTGTTTTATCCCGATAACCTAACGAAAAATTGCAATCTTCTTCACTGAAAACACCATTTGTATCTTCATTTAGACCCATCATCAGGTAATGGGTAGGCGTTTTACTCAGTCCCTTGTCAATCTGAAGCCCTGTGGAACTTATACACAAGGATACAACGACTACCGCCACCACAACGCCTCCAACAAAGCTTATGGCTGATCCTACATAGCCTCTAATACGCTTATGTTCCTGGCTTCTCATATACAGCAACGCCAACACTATACAACCAGCGATACCAACGATCACGGACTGCATTTTCATCTGCATCCCTACATATGTCAACACACCCAGCAGAAAAAAACTAAAGCTCCGCCTTGCTCTTCGCTTCAATATCCTTGTCCAGAGATAAATCTGCCCTATGGGGAAAATCAGGCCCATAGAATCCGTGTAAGGCACTACTACCCAGGGAGACAATCCCACTAATCCTGCGTAAATCAGCCAGGACCAAGTGGCAGTCCTGCCACCATACAGGCAGTTTCCGGCTTCCCACAACAGAAAACCGCCTAATGCAAACACAAAACACTGTGCCACCACCAAGACAATGTAATAATCCATGATACCAAACACCTTGGCCATCTTTATCAGCACAGAAAAAATATACGAAATAAATATATTATTTGGTTGGACCGACATATAATAATGGGACAAACCGGCCTCATCTCCTTCTGCAATGGCACAAGCCGCATCATATACAATACCCACATCCCAACCGCTTGTAAAGTAATAATGGCACGACAACATTACCAGCATTCCAAACATTGCCAGACTGGCCGCTACCACATACACTCTTCTATATTTCAATCGGCGCAAATGCGGTTCCAAACAATACACCAACACATAGAGAAGAACCAGCACTCCCACTCCCAGTAACACATATACAATTGCCGGCAAACTCAATTCGGCTTTCTTACACGCATAATAAGTGTCAGAAAAAACGAGGCAGACGAGCGCAATCACGCCGATTAAAACGATATGCATATACTTTATAGCACAGTATAACCAATTTCCTACTTTTCTCATTTATACACCATCCGCATGTACTTATTCATTTATTATACCTTTGATTCTCATATTATTCAACATATGTTTTCAGATCGCAACATCCCAACAATTACGAAATTTTTACAACATCAAAATCAAGCAGTCCTGTCGGACTGCCTGCATTTTACTTCCTATAATTCTCCACTACCTTCTTTACCGCATGAATCACATCGGCCACATCCTGGTCCGTCATCTTGGGATACAGTGGGATGCACATGATCCTGCTGTACACATACTCTGCTTTAGGGCAAAGGCCTCTCTCATAACCCAACTTTTGATAATAAGGGAACCAATACACAGGGATGTACATAACCTGAGGCTGCACGTTCTCTGCCGCCAGCGCATCGAAGAACTCCCTGCGGGTGCAGGTCAGTTTCTCCAGATCCAGCTGGATAATATAGAGATGTCTGCAAGTATCTGCCCGGGAAATTTCCTTCTGGATGATGATCTCGGGGAGTTCTGCAAACGCTTCGTTATAACGGGCTACAATCTCTTTTCTTCGGGCTACGAACCTGTCCAGCTTACTCATCTGGCTGGTGATCAGCGCCGCCTGGAAGTCAGTAATACGGTAATTGTAACCCAGTTCCTGCTGCTCGTAGTACCAGATGCCCTCGGGCTCCTCCAACATTTCTGAAGGAACCTTGGTAATACCATGGGTACGGAACAGGGATAGTTTCTTAAAATACTCTTCATTGCTGGTCAGAATGGCTCCACCCTCGCCGCCGGTGACAGTCTTCACGGGATGGAAACTGAAAGTGGTCATGTCTGCCAGACTGCCCACCTGGGCACCATTATACTTGGAGCCGATGGAGTGAGCCGCGTCCTCGATAAACACCAGATTAAACTCATCGCAGATTTTGCGAATTTCCTCTACCTCAACCGGCTGACCGGTGAAATCCACGGCCACAATAGCCTTGGTGCGCTCCGTAATCTTCTCGCGAACGCTGGCAGGATCGATATTGTAGGTCTCAGGATTGATGTCTGCAAAAACCGGCTTTGCTCCACAATACAGCGCACAGTTAGCACTGGCCGCAAAAGTGATGGGAGTAGTAATCACTTCATCTCCCGGACCTACACCTGCTGCCAGGCAGGCCAGATGAAGAGCGGCGGTGCCGTTGGAGACTGCGACGGCATATTTTGCACCAGTGTAGGTGCAGAGCGCCTGCTCTAATTCTGTTATTTTAGGACCACAAGTCAAAAAATCACTTTGTAATGTGGTAACTACAGCATTGATATCGTCTTGATCGATCCACTGTTTTCCATAGGTAATTTTGTTATTTCTGACCGGTGTTCCACCATTAAGTGCCAGCTTTTCCATTGGAAACCTCCTCTGATATCAAACTATTTCTCCAAATCCACATTTTTCAGCAACTCCCGGATTTCTTCAACCGTAAGCCACTCCGCATTATTATCGGAACTGTAGGAAAAACCTTCCGCAACAGGTTTTCCGGTAGGCACCGCCTTTTTACTAAGAGACCATACTATCTGCGGATAAATAATATAATGCTTGTCATACTCATATGTGTGAGGCGCATCTTCCGCTGTTATCATAATTTCATGAAGTTTTTCGCCCTCTCGAATTCCCACCTCGGGCATATTACAGCCGGGCATCATAGCCTCTGCCAGATCAGTGATTTTAAAGGAAGGAATCTTGGATATAAACGTTTCTCCGCCCTTTGCTTCCTCCAAAGCTTTAATCACCAGTTCCACGCCTTGACGCAGGCTGATCCAAAAACGAGTCATACGGTAATCGGTAATTGGCAGCTCTGTACCACCATTTTTAATAATATTGTGAAAGAAAGGAACAACAGAACCTCGGCTTCCCGCAACATTACCATATCGGACAATTGAGAAGGAAATGTCCTTTTCGCCGGCATAGGCATTGGCTGCAATAAACAGCTTGTCTGATACCAGTTTGGTTCCGCCGTACAAATTCAGAGGATTTACTGCCTTGTCGGTAGATAAGGCAACCACTTTCTTTACGCCCGTATCTAGCGCTGCATCAATCACATTCTGTGCGCCGTGAATATTGGTTTTGATCGCTTCCGCAGGATTATACTCACATGCCGGAACTTGTTTCATTGCAGCAGCATGGATCACATAATCCACCCCTTCAAAAGCACGGACTAATCTCTCTTTGTCACGCACATCACCAATGAAGAAACGCAGTTTGCTTGCATATTCTTTGAACTCGTTTTGCATCATGTATTGTTTGAATTCATCTCTGGAGTAAATGATAATTTTCTTAGGATCATAATTTTCTAAGACGTATCGGGTGAAGGATTTACCAAAGCTGCCGGTGCCACCGGTGACTAAGATTGATTTGTTGTTTAGCATTTTTTCTTCTCCTTAATATTCAGACTTATATACTTCTCCTTACATAAAATTCCAATAGGAATAATGGAATATACCAACATTGATATAATCATCCCTTTAAAGCCTTCCACACAAAAAATGATAATACCATCTATTTCTTGAATTGGTCTAAGTACAATATTCAAAATCGTACCAACAACCACAAACAAGGCAACTGCTGCTAAATATAATAAATACGTCTTTTGGGGAGAACGTTTTAATAATTTTACGTTTGCATAAACAATAATATCATTCGTTCTATATAACAACGCCGCTATGGTTCCAAGTAATACTCCATATATTCCCCAAAGCCAAACGCCAATAAAAGAGCACACCAAATTTATCAAAGTTTCTGCCACAGAACGTTTCATCGTCTCTCTATAATGGCCCGCATAATTTATTGTTTGTAGCATAAACACTCTACAATGTGTCAGTAAACTTATCACTACAAATAAAACTGCCAACCATTTATCAATATAATTAATATCAGAAACGCCTTTCGTGTATATCTTCATAAATGGCAAATACAAATATAATACAACGCTATAGACTGCAAAACTAATCGTACTATAACATGCCTCAAACCAGTCTATCTTTTTTACAAAAGCTTTCTTATCTATCTGAAACAACTGTCCCAAAGCAAAACTAATGCTATTAATAATAATCGCTAAAACCGAATCTATATGGGACGTCACCATTTTAAATAATGAATAGACACTGACAATTTTCAAATCAACAAATACCGTCAATAATAAAACATCCGTATTTTGAAAGACCAGTGAACTTATTTGATGTACTAATGCAAAATTTTTTTGTTCAATTGCCTGATAATCCGGTTCAACTTCTAAACATAACTTCTTATATTTCTTTTTGATATACCATAAAATATATACTGTGTGAATGCATTGAAGTACGGCAGAAACAATTAATATACTTAAAATGTCTGCTCCGATATATATCAATCCCACTTTTGCCAAGCTCACAAGCACACTGACAAAGGTGGTCAAATTCGTATATATATATCCCTTGCCTTCTACCTGCAATAAAATACGATACTTACCTTGAACGTAAAAAAGAACAACATTTCCAATACCGCTAAAAAAAACTGCTCCTGCAATTGTCCAAAAGCCAATACTGCTCTCTACAATAATCGGATATATGATAGATGCTATCGTCAATACTATCAAGTACCATCTTCCGGTTTTCTTATAATACTCATTTGTTGCTGCCAGGATTTTGTTTATTGATCCCCAATCCTCTTTAGCCACAGGATTATACAACGCTTGCATTGTCGCCGTACCCACTCCCGCTTCAAAAAGGCCTAAGTAGACCAAAAACTGCGACAACGAATTAAGAAGGCCGTTTACTTCCGATCCATAGCCTACCACAAATAACCTAGGCAATATCAAACCGCAGGCAATGGTTATTACTTGTCCCAACGCAGAATATATTACGTTTTTTATGCTTTTTTTTCTGTTACTCATTTACTCTCTTTCCACGCAAGACTTTTATCAGTTTTTTCATTTGCATATAGATTCTTGCACCTTCATAAAAGCCAAACAACCTAAATAACCAAACAGCAAAAGCACATGATTTTTGCCAAGTATTATTTAACAATTCCTTGTTGTCACAAAGAATTTCTGTTACTTTTCTTGCTTCCTTCCGTTGTAATCTCCCAATCAACAAAACATTATCCACATATTTATCCGCCAAAGCTGAAACCGGATAGCATTGATACCATTTTGCCTTGCATTGCAAATTGTCCAATATCTTTTTAGGAGATATCGTGGCAGTTACGCTTTGTTCTCTCATTCTGTATTCATACAGAATTTCACTTGTACCTTTAACACTTGACGCACGTTGCAGGCAGGCCATATTAAAATCAAAATCTTCTGAAACTTTCATTGACTCATCAAATCTTATATTATTATTCTCAAGAAATTTTCTCCTGAAACCATATGCCCAAGATACAGTCAATGGTAGTGCTTGAATCGCAAATAGTTTCTGTAAAAAAAGAGGACCACTTTCACCACTTGGAATTATCCGACTAACTATTTGGGCACCATATTCGCTTTCTCCCTCAAACCGAACACCACCAAACACCACCACATCAGGTGATTCTTTAATCTGTTTAGAAAAAACATCCAACAGATTCTTTTTCCAACGATCATCAGCATCTATAAATAATATATACTCTCCTCGTGCTGCTTGAATACCCACATTCCTAGCATGGCTAACTCCTTGATTGAAACCATGAATGACCCTAATTGTATTATATTTTTGCGCATACGCATCACATATATTTCCCGAACTATCTGACGAACCATCATCAACCAGTATAATCTCCATAGTTGCATTCGTCTCCTGATTCAATATGCCATCCACACATTCACATAGATACTGTTCAACATTGTACACCGGAACAATTATAGAATATTGACACATATAGCAAACTACCTGCCTTTTTCATCTACTTTTCTCATTATCCATACCTGCACAAAATAATAATATATCGTCAACATGTAAGCAAAGGGAGTATTTATACTTGCCAAAGTTGATGTGATAATAAAGGAAACTGTAACTCCCATTAAAAATAAAGTATATTCTTCTGCACCATTCTTCAATACAAGCTTCAATGTTTTTATGGCCGATAATGACAAGTAGAGTATGTATAATACTCCACAAATTGCACCTGAGCGAAATGCAAATGTCAACGCCGTCATATGTGCTGTAGTATAATAACAGTCTCGAGACCCAATCCAGAATTTCTCTTCTTTTCCACTTCCAAACAAAGTGATATTTTTCAAATACTCCTTCCAAATTGAAACACGTCCGGCAGAATATGTGTCCAACGTTTTTCCTGCCGTATTAAAGCCTTCACCATTTTTTTCTATCGAAGCGAAAAATATACTTTTTTCACCAAGTTCACCATCCAGCTCACCAATCGCCTCATTAATGAAACTCGACAGATCCAGAATTTTTTCTCCTACTGTATACATAAAACCAAATATGTGCGGAACAAGCATTACCATAACTATAATAGCAGCCAAAATAGGAAATACTCGTTTAACTAATACATCTTTCCACGACTGGGATTTCTTCCATATATAAAAAAACAGAGTCACACACAAAACAGAAATCGCACATAATTGTCCGGTTCTGGAGTTCGTATAAAAAATCAATGCCCCACATAGTCCTGTCAAGAATAAGTATAAACCACTCAACTGTCTTTTTTCCGAAAACAGAAATTTTACCAATACACAAACAAAAACCAATGAAAGAAACTGAGCTGCGCCATTTGCATTATTATACAAACCTGCATAAACTGCATCGTTCATCGGGAAAAAGAATGCTGAAAATACTAAATAGATGCCAAAAGAAATCACACATATCTTACTCAGCTTTTTATATAATATGTCTGGCGATACTGCCCCCCACAGAAACAGAAATACCGGTACCATACCAATATACATTAACGCATCTGTTATCCAATCAATGCTGAAACGAATACTTGATACCAATATCAGCGCTCCTACTGAAAGCCAACAGGCAAACAAACCATAGGATATCTTTATTTTTGATATATCAAGATGCAGACTACCTAAAAACATTAATCCAACACATCCCATTCCAGCAGCAAACCAATATAGATATCTGGTAGTTAAAAGTTCAGATCCTATTATAAAACTTAATATAAAAAGAAATATACCGCCTAAAATAAATAATCTGTTCTTATTTTTCTCATTTAAAATTTTCACTCAATAACTCCTTATACAACTTCGTATATGCTAATGCATTCTTCTTCCACGAAAGCTCTTTTGAAATCATTTTGCCTTGTTCCACTATTTTTTGAACATCACTTAAACCATTGAAACACTTTTCAACTATTCGGATAATTGCTTCGGGATTATCCGGCGGAACCAGAAAACCATTTTCTCCCGAACAAATGACATCTTCTATCCCTTCTCCCTGCGTCCCGATAGTAATACATCCACATGCCATCGCTTCTAAATAGACAATTCCAAATCCTTCACGTACACTTGGCATAATAAAAAACTGTGTTGCCGCCATTTTCTTCAACACATCCAGATTGGGAATTTTCCCCATAAATTCAACAGAATCAGAGATGCCAAGATTATCACACAAACGCTCTAGCTTATCTTTCTCCGGACCACTTCCTACAATATATAAACGCGCTTGTTCATAATTTCTCTTTATCTCTGCAAACGCTTCTATTGTAACATTTACTCTCTTACTTGGAAGTAAATTAGACACTTGTAAAAAACTATATTGTTCTTTCACCTGTTTATCAGGAAGATTTTTCAAATCAAAACCATTCAAAATAGAAACTACATTTGTTTTAGTACCGGAAGAACGAATTTTCTTACCCAAAACAGAACTTACTGCCACAATACAATCTATTCCTTCGCAACACTGCAATAAATACTGCAGTCTTCCTTTTTCGTGCGGAACCGAAGCGTCAGAACCATGAGATGTAACTACCAGAGGTTTTTTGTATTTCTTTGCAAGTCTTTTTCCAATATTGCCGTCAAAACCTAATGTATGTGCATGTATGATATCTATTGAGAAGTTTCGTAAGATCTGCATCTCATTTTTCTCTATAAAATACATTGCACTTTCAAAGTTAAAGCTTTTTTCTCCATACTTAGATAATGTCAGATAGCGTACATAGACAAGTTCCGCTCCATCCACATTTCTTTCCATTACACCTCTGGATATCCTATTATTGTCAGACCCCTTTTTACCGTATGGGATAGGAATAATCACTCGTACATTATGCCCCAACTCCACTAACGCTTTAACCTGATGATGAACAAAAGAGTTTTGAAGATTTTGATATAGACCATAATGGCAAATTACTAATATATTCATTTCTTATTCTGTTCCACTTTCTTGCATACAAACAATTTGTTTATATATCTCCAAATACTGACGGCAAATGGAATCCCATGAAAATTTTTTTGCACTCTCAGCACATCTGGTTGTTATTTCATCATAGTTGTTAACTACTTTTATAATCCCATCAGCTACGCTCTGCACATTTTTACTATCAACAGCATATCCCACTGTCCCATCAGCAAATTGACCATCAAATCCTTGCCCCCTGGTATAAAGTACCGGAAGCCCTTGTGACATTGCTTCTGCATATACAAGTCCAAATGTTTCCTTATGAGATGGCATCACAAAAATATTACCGCTTCTATATATCTCCAACAATTTTTCTTTCGTTTGTTTTCCTATATACTGCGTTTTGGAGTGTTTTATAATTTCGTTATAAACTCGAGAATCGTCAACTTGTCCCACAACAGTCAGGCTAACATCATATCCTTTTTTCTCAAGCCCATCCATTGCTTTTTGGATTGCGGGAATGTTTTTGTTTTGATCAATTCGCCCCGCATATACTAATTTAATGTCCTTCTTTGAATTACAGCATCGCTTTTCAGATGATATATTTTTTAACCAGAAATCATCTATACCATTTGGAATAATAAACGTTTTTGCCTCAAACTCTTCCCTCAAAGAAGCCGGAATATAATTAGAATATACTTTTTCCTTATATACGGGAGACAGAAAAAAGACTGCGGATGCATGCTGCAAAACTTCCACTCCACGTTTTCTCAAATTAATTCTGTACTTAAAAAAGTAATTAACATCCGTATTACGTATTGCCACCACATACGGCACGTTATATTTCTTCTTTAGGTTTAATGCTACGTTACCATCTGTAAATAATGTATATGCATGAACTAAATTAACATCAGATAAATTGCAAGAATCTTCTAAAGCCCGAAATATTTTGTTTTGCTTTTTCGTGAAAAAAAAACGATCTCTCTTTTCAAAACATTCCGATACCACTACATCCTCTATCGGTTGAATACTTGAGGTAAATTGGCTGTACACAGGCACAAAAACTGTATTGCGTACTCCTGCATCCCCAAGTTTCTCTACCATTAATTGGTGTAGATTGCTTCCTAAATAATTACAATTCACATGAAGAATATTCACATTCCAATCCTCCAAATAAAAATTTGAAAATTACAGTCTCCAATACTGCATTCCAGATGCCTCAAGTTCCGAAACAGCATACAACCCCTTCACATCCAGTAAGACTTTTTCTTCATCCGGACTTTCTCTATAAAGCTTTTTGATATCATTTAAGCCAAGTGCCTTGAACTCATTATGCGCTACTGCCACAATAATACAATCCGCGTTTGTTACATCCTCAAGTTTTGTAAGCATAACACCGTATTCGTGTATGGCATCTCTCTCATTTGCCCAAGGATCTACGATAATAGGTTCTATTCCATATGAGTTCAAAGTTTTAATAATATCATCCACTTTACTATTTCTTGTATCAGGACAATTCTCCTTAAAAGTAAGTCCTAAAATCACCACCTTAGATTTTTTGGGAGCCTGTCCAACAGCAATCATATTCTTTATTGCTGCTTCCGCAACAAATTTACCCATACCATCATTAACAATACGACCATTGAGAATAATCTGGCTGTGATAGCCGAGTTTTTCTGCCTGATAGGTAAAATAATAAGGATCCACTCCAATGCAATGTCCCCCCACCAAACCGGGCCGGAAGCCCAAGGCATTCCACTTTGTGTTCATACCATCAACAACTTCATTCGTATCTATATCCATTTTATCGAAAACCATTGCCAACTCGTTCATAAAGGCAATATTAATGTCACGCTGGCTATTTTCTACAACCTTGACAGCCTCTGCTGTTCTAAGATTACTTACAGGGTATGTTCCTACTTCAATAACAATATCGTATACTGCTTTAATTGTCTGAAGCGCTTCTTCATCGCAACCAGCTACAATCTTCGTTATATTTTCAAGTCTATGCACTTTGTCACCAGGATTAATTCTTTCTGGAGAATACCCCACTTTAAAATCAACACCACACTTCAATCCAGACTCTTTCTCTAGAATGGGGATGCATACATCCTCAGTACACCCAGGATATACGGTAGATTCAAATACCACATAAGATCCTTTGGTGAGGTTTCTCCCCACGATTTTTGACGCACCAATCACAGGGGTCAAATCAGGCGTATGGTCAGTATTGACGGGGGTAGGAACAGCAACAATATGGAATTTGGCTTTCTGCAAATCTTTTTCATCGGAAGTGAAATAAACCGTAGTATTCTTAATAGCTTCGTCACCAACTTCCTTTGTCGGATCAACACCACTTTTATACAATTCAATTTTAGCCTTATTCAGATCAAAACCAATTACATCAATACCTTTGTTTGCAAATGCAACCGCAATAGGCATACCCACATATCCAAGTCCGACAAGTGATAGTTTTTCATCTCTGTTTACGATTTTGTTATAAAATGACATTTTTCTATCCTCCAACATATGAACTAAATTTTTTTATTTTCGTAATTACCCTTTTGGAATTCTTTAGTAAACAATTTCGTTATTCCTATCATCGACCCAATACCATATGCAATATGAAATATTGGAAATAGCATAACCAACGCAAAAAACTCCTTAATCGTGGATGACTGTTTAATTGAAAATAATATGTCTAACAGTAAATAGAGCATTAGCTCTAACCCCAACAGCATCCAAAAAAACGGATGTACCAAACCTAGGATGCCAAAGCTAAGAATAGAAACGACAAATAGGAAGGGAATAAAGTGTCTTACACCCATTGAACCCGGACATAATTTCATAGTAATAACATTCCACATACCATTTTTCCTTGCCATTGTTGAAATTCCTTTTATTGAATCTCTGCAATAGTAAGACAAGTGGATATCATTCGCCAAATAGATTTTCCCTCCATTTTTTCTTATGCGAAAATTCATCTCGTTGTCTTGATTTCTCACTAATCGTTCATCATAACCACCATATTTAGTAAAAACTTCTCGCTTAAAGGCACCGAACGGAACGGTATCGACATAACCGCTTTCTCCATTTGTTCTAAATTGGGAATTACCAACTCCAAACTTCGAAGAAAGCATCTTGGCAATGGCATTACCCATAAAACCATTTGCTTTCGTTTCTGCAACACCACCCACATTTTCCGCATCCGAAACTTCCAAATAATGAATACATTTTGAGATATAATTTGTCGCATAATCAGCATGGGCATCAAGACGAACAATATATTTTCCGCACGAAGCCGCAATACCAATATTCATGGCATATGGAACAATCTTGTTGGGATTATTAAACACTTTAATAAGAGTAGGATATTTCTCTTGATATTTTTTCAGAAGCTCAACTGTCTTATCCTTTGAGCATCCATCCACAAAAATCCATTCCATTTTTTCAATCGGATAATCCTGCAACAGCAATGAATCAACACACTTTTCAATATATTTTTCCTCATTGTAAACAGGCATAACCACTGAAACAATTATTTCTTCCGTCATACTCCAACTTCCTCTTTTTCTTGGGTATCTGCATAATCGCCTCTATATTCCTTACCTAGTACTGCAAACACTGTCATAAATAAAACTTTAATGTCTCTCCAAAAGCCAAACTGTTCGATATCTTTGAGATTGTAATACATTTTGCCAGGTAAGATTTTTTCGATATAAACCTTATCAGTGTCCTCCACACCATCAAGCAGTTTTGCTTCGTCCTTGTAGTAGATACTTGCAAGGCTTGTTACACCTGCCGGCAACAGCAAAGTAACCATCATCTCATCGGTGTATTCAGCAACATAGCGAGGACTCTCCGGCCGCACCCCGACTAGCGTGAGCGTACCGGCTATCACATCAAAAAGTTGTGCTATTTCATCCAATCTGCAATTTCTGATAAATTTACCCACCCGAGTAATACGCTGGTCGTTATTAACTGTGATCTGGGAGCCTTTATCCGCATTTTGTACCATTGTACGGAATTTATGGATCCGGAACCGTTTACCATATTGTGTGACACGCTCCTGACGATAAAATATTGGCCCTGGTGAATCTATTTTAATTGCAACTGCTAAAACAACAAATACCGGAGAGAGGACTATCAGCATGATCAGAGACATTACTAAATCAAACGCTCTCTTGAAAAACAAGCTTACATGTTTCTTTTTGAGAATGTCATAATACTTTTTAACCTTCTCAGTCTGCATTTCAGGCGGGAGTTGCTCCCATCTTATAATCTTCACTTATATATACTCCTTAAGAACCTCTGTGTATTTCTCAATCACGTACTCAATGTCCTCATCTGTCAAACGTGTATGGAGAGGCAAAGTAATTTCATTTGCAAAATGCTCATACGCATTAGGGTAATCTTTAATATCAAAGCCCATATTCTTATATGCTGTATGCAGCGGCAGCGGCTTATAGTGAACATTACAGGCCACACCTCGCTCTGCCATTTTGATGATAATTTCATTACGCTGTTTTTCAGTAACACCGGGAATGCGTGTTATATATAAATGTCCTGAGGATTCCCATTCATCTGTATAATGTTCAAGTGTCTCAATTCCAAGAGGTCTGAGCGCCATATCATACTTTTGAATAATTTCTTTTCTGCGCTTTAGCATATCCGGGTAACGTTCAAACTGCACCAAACCGATTGCAGCTACTACATCCGTCATATTACACTTGTAGTATGTATCTACAATATCGTATTCCCAAGCTCCCAGCTTTGTCTTAGCGAGAGCATCTTTTGACTGACCATGCAGACTGAGTAACTGAAGTTTCTGGTAGATATCATCATCGCTAATACCCTGAATAGTTCTCCATGTTAAAGCTCCTCCTTCTGCTGTTGTAAGATTTTTAACTGCATGAAAGCTGAAACTTGAAAAATCAGCTACAGCACCAATCATTTGCTCTTGTCGCTTTGCTCCAAAAGCATGAGCGGTATCTGCCATGACAGCAACTCTTCCAAGAGCAGTCTGAATTTCATTATTCGGCTTGAATAAATGTTTCTTACGCTCAACAATTTCAAAAATCCTGTCATAGTCACACGGAATACCTGCAAGATCAACAGGGATAATTGCCTTGGTTCTTTCTGTAATCGCAGCTTCCAATACATCGTAATCCATTTCGAGACTACTCTTTTGCGTATCGATCAACACAATCTTTGCACCCACATGAGCAATCACAGACGCCGAAGCCGTATAAGTGTATGCACATGTAATCACTTCATCTCCATTCCCAATCCCTAAAACATGAAGTGCCATTTCTGCACACGCAGTCTGAGAATTCAAACATACACATTTTTCTGTTCCAATCCACTCTGCTATATTTTTTTCTAATTCCTTTGTTCGCGGTCCAGTTGTAATCCAGCCGCTTCGCAGTGCCTCTCCTACTGCTTCAATTTCTCCTTCTGTAATATCCGGTGGTGAAAACAAAATAGTTCTCTTTTCTTTCATATATAAAGTCCCTCACTAAACTTCTATTTTTTATACTGGTAAGTAGGAACCATCTCACTTACCAATGTTCTGATATCATCAGCTTCCAAAATGGCGGCTTCACGCAACTGCTCTAATTGCTTTTCAAATACATCCACATCAAACTCAAGGGGCTTACCAATGAAGATCATCTTATTGGCAGTCTTTTTAAGCCCTTCCTCATTCATCAGCAGTTCTTCGTACATCTTCTCGCCGGGGCGTAATCCAGTGAACATAATTTCAATGTCTTCGCCCACCTTGTAGCCGGAGAGTTTTATCAGGTTAACGGCAAGATCCACGATTTTCATCGGCTCACCCATATCCAATACAAAGATTTCTCCACCTTTAGCATATACACCTGCCTGCAGTACCAGCGATACTGCCTCAGGAATAGTCATAAAATAACGAATGATCTCCGGATGGGTCACCGTCACCGGTCCGCCCTCCGCAATCTGCTTTTTAAACAAAGGAATTACGCTGCCGTTGCTGCCCAACACATTGCCAAAACGCACTGCTACGAAATTGGTCTGAGACTTCTGATTCATCATCTGCACCACCATCTCGCAGAGTCTCTTAGACGCACCCATGATGTTAGTAGGATTTACAGCCTTGTCCGTGGAAATCAACACGAACTTTTCTACGCCATACTTATCCGCTGCCTGCGCCACCTTGTAAGTACCCAGTACATTGTTCTTGACAGCCTCATTAGGACTGTCCTCCATCAAAGGCACATGTTTATGCGCCGCCGCATGATATACCATCTGAGGTTTGTATTCTTCAAAAATATTATTCATACGCAAAGTATTGCGCACTGAAGCAATCAGCACTACCAGATTCAATTCCGGATATTTTCTACTCAACTCCTGCTGGATGTCATAGGCATTGTTCTCATAGATATCCACAATAATCAGCTGTTTCGGACTATGTGCTGCAATCTGGCGACAAAGTTCACTACCAATAGAACCTCCACCTCCGGTGACCATAACCACCTTGCCCTTTACATAATTCAACACTTCTTCCGTATTGATCTGAATCGGTTCTCTACCCAACAGGTCTTCGATCTCTACTTCTTTCAACTTGGACACCGACACTTCTCCGTTGATCAACTGGAACATACCGGGCAATGTCCGTAGCTTACAACCTGTCTCCTTACAGATGTCCAGAATTTCTTTTCTGGTTTGGGTATTAGCAGTGGGAATGGCGAAGATAATCTCATCAATGCTGTACTCTCCTACTGCATCCGGAATTGTGTTTCGATCCCCCACAATTGGCACACCGCGCAGAAACTTACCGTGGCAACCAGAATTGTCATCCACAATACATCTCACATTTGAATTCAGATGCTGACTGGATTCTATTTCTTTCAAAATAGCATTGGCAGCTGCACCAGCACCTACCAGCAGTACATTGGTCCTTTTACTTTTTTCTGCAAAATTAGTTCGTTTTAAATTGATAATTCGTAAAATTCGATAACTAAAACGAATACCACAAGTCATAACGAACAACATAAACCAATAGAGCACATAGTAACTCCTAGGCATTCGCTCACCAAGCAGCAGACTTAAGACCAACTGCGCTACCGCCGCACTAGTGGTAGCAAACATGATATTTAGAAGTTCTGTTGCGCTGGCATAGCGCCATACACTCTTGTAGAGCCGCCACAATGCAAAGAACACCAATGTCACCAAAATATTGTAAGGAACTAGATGTTCAAATTTTAGCAGATATTCTCGAGGAATCCTGCTGAAAGCAAAATCAAATCTGATATAGATGGCCAAAAAAGAAACCACTATAATGGACATTATGTCCATTAACAGCAGCGCTATAATCCTATTGGCAGGAATCTTAAAAAAAGAGGTGTCTTTTTTCATATCCAGCAACCTTTCTTTCTGTACTTTTCCAAATGTTTTCAGTCGATACATAAATTTATATTCTTGGCACAGTATGGTGATTTATTATACCATGCTTATCAACCCACTTCAACCAATGCTTTCCCTCTCCACACTTTCTCCTTTACATTTTATCAGGCCTCATCCACCACAGCGATGCATGTAGTAAGAAACAGCAATGTAAAAGCCAGATATCCGTTTGCCCACATCATTTCAAACAATCCAAATGCACATCCATTTACCAACCATAACAACAAACCCATATTGCAGGTGGATTGGGACTTCCATGCCTTTCTAAACAGACATATCAGATTCAACACCAGATACCCCACGAACAAAATACCGACAGGTACGCCAAAATCAAAGGCCTGCTGTAAGTACAGGTTGTGGGCATGACGTGCAACGTAATCGTCAGTAACAAGTACCCCTTTTTCTTCGTTCAAATGTCCCACCATATTTAATTCTGACAAATAGTATTTATAAATGTGATAACGGGCTACCGTAGTGTCGCTCACTTCAGTAATCAAAGGCTTCGGAACTGTCTCCACAGAGATTGTCTCCGCAGTACTACACAGCAGGGGAAAATAATAATTTCTATTAATCAACGCATTCTCTTCTTTTTTCGGAAGCGTTACACCAAATAATCTTTCCCCAATATACTCTACAATCGTCTCATACTCAATATATTTCTCCGAATCCACCGGATCCCAGGAATGTACTTTCCACTCCGCATATTCTTCAAAAAACCACACCGGATGATGAAAGTAAGCCGGTATATACCGCACACATCCATACACCACAGGGAACGAAGCAATGATGCAGCACACCAATCCAATCACCATTCCCATTCCTTTTAAGGCCACTTTTTTTCTAAAGCGAAACAGACTAAGCAGACCTGCCACACAAGTGACCGCTCCCATGGACAATAACGCCGTCCGGCATCCGGTCAGCAGGCAGAAGGACCACATGGCACCGCTGAAAAACATGGCGATACATATAAGTAATTTTTTCCCTTTTCCGCTGTACTCAAACAGGAAAAAGAACAGTTTCACCAGCGTCGCACAATAAACAATGGAATAGAACAGGGCATTGATATTAGGGTTGGCATACATTCCCAGATATCTGATTTCATCATAAGGCCGGAACACAAAGGCCGCTCCTTGTACGCCCAAAAAGCCCAGGATAATGCCATCTGCTAGAGCGTACGAAAGACCCCTCCGCTCCTCTTGGGAGAAATCTGTGAAAGCAAAGGTCCCAAACACCATCAGGAAATACCAGGGCCAGATAGAATCATTCCGGGACAGTCCCATGAGCAGCAACATAACGCACAGGAAGATGGGGATAAAACGCTGCTTCACCTTAAATGGCTTGCCCCACAGATCTTCAACGGTTCTGATGATCAGGAAACCGTAGACAAAGATATTGACAAAGGCGCTGTACAGTTGGACATTGGGCCAGGGGCTTTCTACACCCATCGTCTGTGCCATTTCACGGAAGCCCGTGAAACACAGGAGACTCACCACCGTCCAGATCAGATACCGTTTTTTGCCAAAATCTTTGATGTTATAATGGCAAAAGAGGAGCGGTGCAAGAACCAGACCGGTACAGTTGGACCAGAAAAGCTGCATATTGCCAGTGACACTTCCTTTTCGCTGGTCGATCAGACCCAGAAGGGCAAAGCACACGATATATAAGATTTGTTTTCTGTTTTTCAGTAACAGTTTCATAGATGCACCCCCCTATGCTTCAAACTTATTTTTAGGTTACCTTTATTTCGAAATGCTGTACAGGCAACGTTCTCTCTAATCACTACTTCTTAGTTTCAAACTTGCTCTTCTTCATCCCTCCCGTGCCGCCTTCTACTACGCCGTCATGCTTTAGCACGGAAGTAATTGTCCCAAAGAAGCACTTGATATCCATCATACAGCCCGCAAAACCACCCCTTTTAAGCTGTTTCACGTACTCGCCATCCAATTTGGCTTTTACATCAATTTCTAATTCATCACGACCATTAATCTGAGCCCAACCTGTCAATCCCGGCATCACATCATTAGCGCCATACTTATCACGTTCAGTAATCAGATCATCCTGATTCCAAAGTGCAGGTCTTGGACCTACGATACTCATATTACCCACAAAGATGTCCCATATCTGAGGCAATTCATCAATACTATACTTTCTTATAAACTTACCCATCTTGGTGATATATTGCTCTGGATTCTCCAATAAATGTGTGGGGACATCACGAGGTGTGCATAGCTTCATAGATCTGAATTTATGCAGTTTGAAAAAGGTCTTACCTTTGCCCACACGATTTTGGGTGAAGAATGCCGGACCCGGATCATCGATCTTGATTGCTATAATAATAATCAGATACAGCCAAGATAGAAAAATCAACCCCTGCAAAGATAACACTATATCAATTCCTCTTTTAATATATTTTTCGTACACGCCTTCAGTTCTCCCTCAAAATATCTTAATCTCCCATTACCAGCTGGCCGACTTCCAGTTTTATTGTTGCAACCACAACACTGCCGGCTTTGCAGATTGCTCCCGTATTCACATGCACACACTCTTCCAAAATAACATCGTGATCTACAATGGCTCCTGCAGAAATAATGCATCCCTCACCTACTTGACTGCCGGTATTTACAATAGCCTTCGGCTCCACTACCGTACCTTTTCCTATTTTGGCACTTTGGCTCACATAAGCTGTAGGATGAATCAATACTGGAATTCTGTATCCGTAAGACTGCAACCTTCTTAGAAGTTCTCTGCGCAGCTGATTGTTACCAATACCCACAACAGCAGCATTGTATTCTCCACGAAGTTCCTGCACCACATATTTCTTCAGTTGCTCAAGCTGCTTTTCAAATACCTTCACACCAAAATCAATAGACTTACCACTGAAAATCATCTTGTTAGCGGTCTCTTTCACGCTCTCTTGTATAGTCTCCATAACACAAAGAATACCAACGTCATCACAATATTGTAAGGCTCCAATTGCTCAAATTTCAACAAATATTTCCCATGGTTCTTGCTGAATGCAAAAACAAATCAGATATAAATAGCCAAAAATCAAGCTATGACAACAGACATCATGTTCAATGTTAACAACACTATGATTTTATTTAAGACAAATCTTAAAAAAGAGGTATCTCTCTTCATTCCAACACACCTTCCTTTATGTCTGCATTCTATTAAGTCAACAAGTTTTTCAAAAAAGGACACTCTAGAACAACTTATTTTATCACGCATTACAATCAGATTCAACCAAGTCGTTCCATTTTCCTTTGTTTTCCACAAATCTTAAGAATTATACGCATACGTACAGATATTACAATTATAACACAATTCTTAAGGGAGTGCAATTCATCCATATTTTCCCAGCATTTTATGTTTTCTACACCCTCTCGGGTATTCCTATGCCCTACTATTTTCCTTTGGCATATTGACTTTCCACCCCTTTCGGGTGTAGATTAGTCTTATGAATACGATAGCAACCTTTATTAAAGAAAAAAGAAAAGAAGCAGGACTCACCCAGGAAGAATTTGCGGCACGCTCCGGCCTGGGTCTTCGTTTTGTGCGTGAGTTGGAGCAGGGCAAGGAAACGGTCCGGATGGACAAGGTGAACCAGGCCCTGGCTGTGTTTGACATGGAGGCAGTTCCGGGGGCCCGCGGCAGCTTACCCCGAAGCATCCCCCCAGGGGAGAAAGGGAAAAATATGGACAGACAGAATTTGACTTTATTGACAGACCTTTATGAATTGACCATGATGCAGGGTTATTTCAAGAATAAGGACCGCAATGAGACTGTAATTTTTGATGCTTTTTACCGCAACAATCCCTGCGGCGGCGGTTACGCCATCTGCGCAGGTTTAGAGCAGGTGATCCAGTATATCAAGGAGCTGCGCTTTGATAAGGAGGATATTGATTATCTGGCTTCTCTGGGTATTTTTGATCAGGATTTCCTGGATTATCTGGCCAACTTCAAGTTCTCAGGCGATATTTACGCCATTCCGGAAGGTACTGTTATGTTCCCCAGAGAGCCTATGATCAAGGTGATCGCACCCATTATGGAGGCTCAGCTGGTGGAGACCGCTATTTTGAATATTATGAATCATCAGAGTCTGATCGCTACCAAGGCAGCCCGCGTGGTCTACGCCGCCAAGGGCGACGGTATCATGGAGTTCGGTCTGCGCCGTGCCCAGGGTCCCGACGCCGGCATTTACGGTGCCCGCGCTGCCATGATCGGCGGCTGCATCGCCACCAGTAATGTGCTGGCAGGCCAGCTTTTCGATGTGCCTGTAAAGGGTACTCATGCCCACAGCTGGATCATGAGTTTCCCCGATGAATATACTGCTTTCAAGACTTATGCAAATATTTATCCCAACGCCTGCATCCTGCTGGCAGATACTTACGACACTTTAAAATCCGGCGTCCCCAACGCTATTCGCGTGTTCACGGAGATGCGTGAGGCCGGCATCACTTTGACCAATTACGGTATCCGCTTAGACAGCGGTGACCTGGCATACCTTTCCAAGAAAGCCCGCAAGATGCTGGATGCGGCTGGTTTCCATGATGCTGTCATCTCCGCTTCCAACGACCTGGATGAGCTTTTGATCGACAGTTTGAAGGCCCAGGGCGCTGCCATCACCTCCTGGGGAGTGGGCACCAACCTGATCACTTCCAAGGATAACCCTTCCTTCGGCGGTGTATACAAGCTGGCTGCTATCCAGGATGAAAACGGCGTTTTCATCCCCAAGATCAAGCTTTCCGAGAACTCCGAGAAGGTTACCAATCCCGGCAACAAGATGATCTACCGTATCTACGACAAGGCCACCCACAAGATCAAGGCCGATCTGATCTGTCTGGTGGGAGAGACCTACGACGAGGCAGAGGACCTGGTGCTCTTCGATCCCAACGAGCCCTGGAAGAAGACCCGTCTGGACGGCGGTTCCTACACCATCCGACCCATTATGGAGCAGATTTTTAAGGACGGCGAGTGTGTCTATACTTCTCCCAAGGTTATGGACATCCGTGCTTACTGCCAGAAGGAGCTGGACACTCTCTGGGATGAGACCAAGCGTTTCGTGAACCCCCACAAGGTTTATGTGGATCTGTCACAGAAGCTTTACGACACCAAGATTGAATTGCTGCATCATGTGGTGTAATGTAATATGACAGGCGCCCCGCTTACGCGGGGCGCCATTGTTTTCTGTTCAATTCGTCGTTCTTTTTTTGCGGTTCCCTTTTATATCTCTGCTTCTAGTCCTGCACAATCTGCTCTTTTCTCTCCAGCAGGTCGTTGGAAAGCAGCTGTCTCTCCACTTCTTCAAAACCGATTCTTGCGATGGTGTCAGCAAAACGTTCCCCTGCAATTCCCTGTTCGCGGAACAGCAGGATCGCCTTCTCGATCACATCCAGCACTTCCTCTTCGGAGGTAAAAATCTTGGTCAAAGGCTGACCGTGAGCCACCTTTTTGCCCCACCTGCCGCCGATGTAAACCTTGTAGCCGGGAGTGTCAGCAGTAACTGCCCGGAAAGGACACTTACCGATGCAGCGGCCGCAATTATTGCAGATATCGGTATCTACTACCAGCTTGCCCTCTTCCACTTTGGCAGCCTTCATAGGACAGTTGGCTTCAATCTGACACTTTTTGCAGCCCCTGCACTTCTCGGGATCGTAGGCTTTGATCATCTGGCCGATGACGCCCAGGTCGTTCAGGTTGGGTTTTACGCAATTGTTGGGGCAGCCGCCTACTGCAATTTTGAATTTGTGAGGCAGCTTTACGGTATGATATCCCAGGTAAAATCTTTCATGAATCTTCTCAGAAAGGCCAAAGGTGTCGCACAGACCATACTGGCAGGTGGTACCCTTGCAGGAAACCACGGGACGCACCAGCGGTCCGGTTCCGCCGGTCTGCAGGCCGGCCTTGGCAATATATGCACGGAAAGGCTCGATATTATCAAAATGAATACCTCTGATCTCCACACTGAGTCTGGTGGTAAACTCCACCTCCCCACAACCATAGAGCTCTGCCGCCTCGGCGAGCACTTTCGTCTGTGCCGCTGTAATCTTACCGTTCACGGTAACTACCCGGCCATTGAACAGATCCGTTCCCTTATTGTGCAAAAAACCTAATCCTTTGACTCTTTTTATCTCGTCAGCACTGATTGTACATCCCATACTCTTCTTCCTCCGTAATATCGTTTTTCACCGCAAATCCAATGCTTTTCACAGAAATTCTCTGTCTTTTATCATTGTATCATCTCATCCTGCCGTTTCTTTTCCTGTTGTCTACCAGCTATAATTGTTGTCAAGAAAATTATCGTAAATGCAAGATATCCATTTTTCCACATCATTTCAAGCAATCCAAATACACAACTATTTACAAACAGCAATAACAATCCCCAGTTATACGAATTCTTAAAACGAATACCTTTCCTTAATAAGTGTATCATACTCAGCACGATATGTCCAACAAACAAAATACCAATTGGTACTCCAAAATCAAACGCTTGTTGTAAATACATATTATGTGCATGAGGCGCAACATATCCAAGCGTAATATAAATCCCATTTTCTTCCGCCAAATGACCTACCATATTCAATTGCGATAAATAATATTTAAATATATGATAACGAAGAATTGTACTGTCATCTGTCGGAGGAAGCAAGGGCTCCGGCTGCACTTCAATATGTGTTAATTCAGCAGCGCTACATAACAGCGGAAAACCATAGTTTTTTTCAATCAACGCAGTTGTTTCTTTTTCAAACAGGGTTACTCCAAACAACCTTTTCTGTATATATTCCAGTATTTCATCAAAATCAACATATTTTTCCGAATCAACAGGATCCCAGGAATGTACTTTAGCCTCAGAATATTCTACATAAAACCAAATGGGATGATGAAAAAGAGCAGGTATATACCGAACACAACCATAAACAATAGGAAACGAAGCTATTACGCAACATGCCAAACCGATAATCATACCTGTACCTTTAAGCAATATTCTCTTATTGAATCTGAAAAGACATAATGCACCTGCCACACAAGTAACGATTCCCATGGACAAAAGTGCTGTTCTGCATCCGGTCAACATACAAAAAGACCACATTGCACCACACATGAACATTGCAAAAGAAATTAATAGCTTCTTACATTTCCCACTATATTCGAACATAAAAAAGAACAATCGAACTAAAACTGCACAGTAAACAATTGAATAAAAAAGAGCATTAATATTGGAGTTTGCATACATTCCCAAATATCTGATTACATCATAGGGGCGAAATACGAAAGCACATCCCTGTACACACAAAAATCCTACGATGATTCCATCCGCAAATGCAAAGGAAAGATTTTTGCGCTCTGTTTCTGAAAAATCAGTAAAAGCAAAGGTACCAAAGACCAAGAGAAAATACCAAGGCCAAATAGAATCATTCCGGGACGCCCCCATTAAAACAAACAGCAAACACATATATCCCGGAAACCAAAACTTCTTAATGTTGAGAGGTTTTCCAGATAAATCCAATATTGTTCTTATAACCAGAAATCCATAGATAAAAATGTTAGCAATGGCACTATATAATTGCACGTTATCCCACGGAAATACCATACCCATTTTCTGTAATGTGAGACATCCGGCTATACCCAGAATACCAATAAACAACCATATTAAATATGGCTTTTTCAAAAAATCCCGGATATTGTAATGGCTGAAAATCAACAGTGCAATGGCCAAACCGGTACAATTTGACCAAAAATACTGCATATTTCCTGTAACGCTTCCTTTTCTTTGGTCGATAATACACAAAAAAGCAAAGCATATAACATATAATAAATATTTCTTATATTTCAGCAATTTTTTCACACCATCACTCCATTCACATCAAAATTTTATTGCATTATTTTGAGGTATCATACAAGCTGATACCTTCCATTTCACTAATGGGTTTGTCCAACCCAAACATCGCAATAATCTTTTCTTTTTCAACGTCTTCCTGCAGGATTATGAAATCAGGATATTTTTCCGGGAAAAGATCATAATATTCCAAAAGTCTTTCGTCAAAAGTCGGCGTACTTATTGTAGAATAATTTGAGATCTCCACATCACCGAGGAGATACCATATTGTATGCCTGCTGACGCACAATACCCTGGCACCGTCTGTAATATAAGCATCCATTAACTCTTGTACGAGATTGTACTTATAACCATCCATATAACGACAGTATATATTTTTTGCCGGCCCGCTAAGTGCTTTTTGTTTCACATAGGTCATATCCGCTTTGTAGCCTTCATTTTCACATATAAGCCAGCCTTTTGCCAACAGGAATAAAACTACCAGCGAAATGATTACTATCCCGCCACAAATTTTATCTTTTTTCGCTACACAAGCCAAGCCATATATAATGGCCGGAAGCAAAAATACACTGATCACATAGATTCCTGTATTCGTAAGGATGCTGGCAGCGAAGCATGCAGCAACAGAAGGTATTATATAGCACCACAACTCTTTGCGTTCCATTTTGCAAGACATGATAACAACCAGAAAAACATGATAAAAAAGCATTAGTGGCTCATTAAAATATCTGCCGTCTCCCAACCAAGCCAAAAGTTGCCACATCATTGAAAATAATGCCACACCGACAAAGATTCCTCTTTTAATATCTTTTTTTATTAACCGTAATATAAGATATAAGGCTGCATACACAAGCGCATAAATACAAAGACATTGGGCCAAATCCAGAACATTGCTCCCTAATTTATCAATAAAAGGAGTCTCATGCTGGCCATCTGTAGCCATATCAGATATTCCTTTTACAAATGTATCTGCACCTAACTTACTGACAAAGAAAAAAATATAGGAAATGCCCATCGCCGCGCATGTGGAAGTATATAACAGCAAGGCAGTCTTGCGATGGTCCGGCACGCAAAAATAAATCGCTATACTATAAACAAAGAAACAGATCAAAAAGCTGGGATATGATAAAACTCCGATACATGTTAATATTCCCAGAATTATGAAATGTCCGGCATGTACTTTTGCAGAGAATTGAATCTGCAAAAAACATGACATAATGCTCAAAATAACCCACAATAACATGTTGGAAAACTCCGGTACAATGATCCACTTGGGCAATATCGAAAAGCATAATATACTCAGTAAAAGAGCATAATATTTTGAACAAATATGTTTTAGTCCCTTATAAACATACAAACACACACCTGCATGAATCACTATTCCCACGAATCGAAGATATATGATCATGTAGTCCGTGTTCCCGCCCGTTAAGGCCAAAAAAACTTTTATAAAGAATGCACATACGAAGCCGGAGGTTTGATGCGGCTCCCACATCGTATAAAACATCTCGTCCCGCTCAACCATCCTGTACGCCATCGTTACTGCATATTCTTCGTCAATATTCAATCCAAAAAAAACACTCTTTACGCATGCCAAAAGCGACAATATGACAATTACAAGTATTAATGTCCGTCGACTATATACCAAAGTTCTATTTTTCAAATTTCCGCCTCCGCTTTCAATCACCTGCATCTCTATTCTTATTTCATATTATCACAGATTAAATCTTTTGTAAAATCTGAAGAAACATTATCATTCGCATAGAATATATGTACATTCCAAATGTCAAAATCACATCGCCAGGGAAAGAAGTTTCCTGAATTCCTCCTCGGTCAGCGCCCGGTCCTCTTCCATGCAAATCTCAGAGAGCTTATAATAAAAGGCAAATCGTTTCTTCTTGTTAGGAATCATTTCTTTGATCTCCGCCCGCTTTTCCTGCAGAAAATCCAGAATTTCTTCGATATTGTCTGGAATCTGGGCTTCTATCTTCTTTTTCAGGAGCACGCCCGTGCTGGGGCTGGCGCCGTTTGTGCAGATACCCACGGACAGACTTCCTCTGGCAATCAGGGAAGGGAAAATGAAATCACAGTATTCCTGATCATCCACCACGTTTACAGGGATTCGCCGTGCCCGGCACAGACCGGCAATCCAATGATTTTCCGCTGGGTTCTCACCTGCCACGATCACAAAATCAATTTGTTCCGTCAGATCTTGCTGCACAAATTTGCGGCGAGAGATTGTAATCTGCGATGCAATTTCTTTTGAATCTGCGCCCCTGTCCCGCTCTGCAGCCTCATTCTGCTCTGCAGCGCCACTCTGTTCCGCAGCCTCTTTTTGTGCCGGCATTGCCTCCGCTTTGATCACCGTGTTCAGCGGCGAATCGTCCGTCGTTTTCTGATTCGTCTTGCCGGCATACTCCACCAACTTGGGGCAGACCTCCTCTGCGATCACATGCAGTCTGGGGCCGTAGGGCAGCAGACGCTCCACTTTTTCCAGAGCGTGCTTGCCGCCACCTATGACAAGAACTTCTGCGCCTTCAATATTTCTGAAAAATGGAAATAGAGCCATATTTTTCTCCTGTATCTCTTATACAATTTTGCCTTCATGCAATACTGCAATTTGCCTCTAACACAAATCGGTCACGCAACATGCAACACATAATGTTCAGCACATACCTGGCAACATACAACACATAGCGTTCAGCACATACCTGGCAACATACAGCAAACCACACACAATGCTCAGTCCACTGCGTTACACACATAATGCCAGCCGCTTTCGGTCTGCACTCTCTCGATCTGCACGCCGAAAACCTCCTGCAGCCTGCCGCTCTCGTAGATTTGCTCCGGGGTACCCACAGAAACCGCACGGCCATCCTGCATCAGCACTACCATGTCCGCTGTGCGCAGGGCCTGGGACAGATCGTGAAGAACCAGCACCACGCCTTTCCCCTCTCCTGCCAATTGTTTTGTCATATCCAACAGTTTAAGCTGTTGGGCCACATCCAGGAAGGCTGCGGGCTCGTCCAGCAAGATCATGTCCGCATTCTGGGCCAGCGCCATGGCGATGTAGACCTTTTGCTGCATGCCGCCGGACAGATGGCCCACATTTTCCTCTGCCAAATCCTCCAGCCCCGCCCAGCGCAAGGCCGCTTTGGCGATACGGATATCCTCCGCGGAATATTTTCTGGGATAATTTAAATAAGCAAACCGACCGTGAAGTACCAGACGAAGTACTGATATATCCGGCGTTTTTTTGTTTTGGGGCAGATAGGCCACTGACTTGGCCAGCTCAGCAGTCTTCATTTCTTTTATGTTTCTGTTATTTACCAAAATTTCACCTGCGGTAAAGGAATTTATGCCCACAAGTGTCTTTAGCAGGGTACTCTTGCCGCAGCCGTTGGGGCCGATCAAGGCCGTGACTTTTCCCGGTTCCAAATTCAGTGACACCTGATGGAGGATTTCTTTGTCGCCATATCCTCCGCAGAGTTCTTTGATTGTTATCATAAGGAGTGCCCTCCTTTCCGCCTAATCAACAGCGTCAGGAAAAAGGGGCCACCCACGAAAGCCAAAAGAATCCCCACCGGGATTTCGTAAGGCATAAACAGCGTCCGCGCCAGCAGATCGCAAAGAGTCACAAGCCCCGCTCCCGCCAAAGCACAGAAGGGCAACAGTTTCCCGCTCTCATTGGACACCAGTCTCCTGCCCATATGGGGCACGATCAGACCCACAAAACCCAAAAGTCCCGCAAAGCTTACTGCCGCGCCCGACAGCAGTGCTGCCAAAATTAAAAATATCGTCCGGGTGCGCTTTACAGGCATGCCCAGCCCCTGAGCCGTGTCCTCGCCCAGGCCGATCACATCCAGATCATTGCACAGGGTAAACAGCAGGGCCAGACCCACCACAATCAGGATACCGGCCGGAAGCAGTCTGGTAAAGGCCACCGCCGAGAAACCGCCTACCCTAAAGTCTGCCGACTGCATGCCCGCATCAGGAAGTAGCACGGAAATCGCTTCCGAAGCAGCATTTAAGCAGCTGTTTACCGCCACACCGCCCAGGATTACCGTAGTTCTGGAAGCGCCGATCTTCTCAGCAGTCAGTGCTACCAGAAGAACGGCCAGGACGGCGCCACCGAAGGCGGCGCCTGCAATCAGCCAGCCGCCAAAACTTCCGAAAGCACAACATACCGTAACCGCCAGGCCCGCACCTGCGTTGACACCGATAATGCCGGGAGAGGCCAGCTTGTTGGCCAATACTCCCTGGATCACTGCGCCGGACACCGCCAAGGCGGCGCCTGCCAGCAGGCAGGCGCCTGTCCTGGGCAGTCTGGCATACCAGAAGATCCTGCCCGCCGGGCCGCTTCGCGGCCCGGCACAAACCGCCTGCCACACCTCACTCAGCGATAGCCGGGCGCTGCCCAGGCACAAACTCAGCAACACCGCCAGCACCAGAAGCACCGCCGCGCCCACAAAATATATCCTGATTATATTATTTCGGCTTTTTTTTGCCTTTGTTCCCATCTTTTATATTCCTTTAATCCAAGTTCTCTTATGCCAACATCTTATGTCAACATCTTATCTCAACTTCACATGTCGCCGGTCACTTTTCGTCACGGGAACATACTCCTCTTTACTCAATCACCGTCACAGAATCCCCGGCCAGTTCCGCCTCTCCGGCCAGCACCGCTTCCAGCTTCCCGTAAGCCTCCCCCCACCTGTCATTGGGCTTCAGCGCATACAATTCCTTTTCCAGCAGATACACCCGCCCTTCTTTCACGGCGGTCAGTTCCGCCCAGGCAGGATTGCCCTTGATAAAACTCTCTATGTTGGCCAGTGTCCCCTCAGCATTATCCCCCTGTTGAATAAAGAAGATATAATCCGGGTCCTCCAGCATAATATGCTCCATGCTTAAGTTTTCCAGCAAACTCTCCTTGTTGTCCGCAATGTTCACACACCCCAAACTTTTCAGCATCTCGCCCAGCACATTATTTTGGCTGTTCTTAGCGCGGATGAATGTGGCCGAGGCACGCAGGCTCAATACTTTCGGTGCATAGGCTGCCATTTCCTCACTCCCGGTGTTTCCGGCCGCACCTGACATTGTACTTCCTGTGCCGGCAGCATCACCTGCCAAGCGCTCCAACCGCTCTTTGCTCTTCCCTATCACCTGCTCAATCTGCTCCTGCACAGCCAGCCCGTTCTGCTCATACAGATCCTCTCTGCCGGTTATCTCCGTGCAGATCTTCAGCACCCGCAGGTAATCCTCAAAATCAGACACCTCAAAATAAGCCACAGGGATCTCGGCCGCCTCCAGCGTATCCATCCACTCCACATTGCCCTTGGTGTTGCTGCTGGCCAGCACAAAATCAGGATCCGCCTGAAAAAGTTTTTCCAAACTCAGTTCTTTGGTCATACCCAGATTGACTGCCGTCTCTGGCAGCGGCAGACCAAAATCCTCCCAGGCATCATCCGCCGAGGCGCAGATCTCACCGCCCGCCAGATACCAGATATCTGCGTAGCTTCCCAGGAGAGCTGCCACCCGCACAGGGCTGTCTACCGAGACTTCACGGCCCAGATCGTCGGTAAAAACATATGTAATTTCTTCCGTTTTCTCCATGCCGGATTCCTGCACATCAGCCCGATTTCCGGCCACATCTCCGTGACAGCCTGTCAGGCTGACCATGGCCAACATCAGCAGCAATATCACTACTTTCTTCATCTTCCACTTCTCATTCCCATACGACAACACCGAACCGTCCTAGCCTTTTTAAGCTATTGCGATTCGGTGCCCTTTTATTTTATGAAAATTATACTATATGACTCTTTCTGTTTCAAGTCTTATTCCAGCCCTCTCTTGCGTCACTCTTGGGCTCTACGCTCCGGCTTCATTCCCGGCTTACTGCTCCATCTGCCGTCCCAAAAAACCCGCAGCAGACTGGGCCAGCTTCTGTTCCACCTCGCCCATCTTACTTTTATTGTCATTTTCCAGAAGGATCACACACCCGATCATATCGCCCTCACAGATAATCGGTGCCACAGTCTGATGTACATATTCTCCTTCCACTTCATCACAGATCGAGATAAAATTGCGGTCGCCCTTGGAAGCCAGAAACATCTCCCTGTTATTGTTCTTCTCATCCAATTGTTTGCTCACCTGTTTTCCAAGCAGCTGTTTGTAGCCTCCTGCTGCCGCCACAAACTGATCCCTGTCGGATATGAGCACTCCTCTCCCCGACACCTGGGCCAGGCTTTCTGCATATTGCTTTGCAAAAGTGGTCATCTCCCCGATGGGAGAATATTTTTTCAGGATCACCTGTCCCTCCCTGTCGGTAAATATTTCCAGGGGATCGCTCTCGCGGATGTGTAGGGTGCGGCGGATTTCTTTCGGTATTACTATTCTACCAAGATCATCTATTCTGCGGACTATACCTGTTGCTTTCATATATAATTTCCTCCATCTACTGTGCTTGATATACTTTCCATTTCTGGAAGTAGTATCTGTAGATGGAGAGATTTTTATTTGGCCCGCTTCAAATATTTTTTTAAAGACCGCTCCATATGGGACAGATCGTAAAATCCGCAATTGTGCGCAATTTCCGTCTTGGAATACCGGGAGCTTTCCAGCTGTTGCAGCGCCGTCTTGCACCGATAATCATTCAAATATTCGATAGGGGATGTGCCGCAGACCGCCTGAAAATGCCGCAAGAACGTGGAACGGGACAAATATACCTCCCCACACAGATCCTCAATGGCAATTTTACGGCCATAGTTTTTGTGTATATATTCCAGCGCCCGAACGATTCTTGCCTCATATTTTAAGCCGGTTGTTTTCCTATCATTTATTTGCCTGCTCAAGAGCCAGGAAAACCAATACAATAGTTTCCAGGCAGTATGGTATTTCAACTCTGCACACTCTTCCCATAAATAATCACCGACATCGTCCAGCACCTGCAGTTCCGCCTTTAATTGCAGCAGCTGAGATTGATTGAGCTTCAGGAAAAAATCCTCGGAAAAGTTACTGCGCAAAAAAGGCTCAATCTCTGTAAGCTGTACAAATCCGTTCACCCGTTCTGATCTCTCACGATTTTGATCAAGAAAACTTTTTTGCAAAAGGATATGATAAACCTCCAATCCTTCCGTATCAATATAAGCATGGGCAACCATGGGCGGCAGTACAAACACATCGCCCCGCTCCACCCGGACCCGGGCGTTCTCGATGCAATGCGTACCGCTTCCGCCCATGACAATATTTACCTCGTAAAAATCATGATTGTGCATTTCTATGGCATAATTTTGAAAGGAGAATGCACTCACCGCATATCCTTTTCCGAAATTGCCTTTTTCATCACAGTGAAATTTGATATCTACCATTACGGTCTCCTTGTGAAGTATCTTTCTGATCGTCTCCAATCCAACACCTTCAGTCTGGAAGCAGCCACACAAATATGATACAATTTTACATGTTTATGGCACTATTTTGCTATTATTATATCAGTACAGCCTCTATAATACAATTAGAAGTGTGCCTTCAAAAGGCAAAAATAGCAGCTACACCACACAAAAACCAACTAACATCGTATCAAAGAGGTGCTCCATGGACAGAATCGCCAAATTGCGCAGCCGCATATTCGACGGATTGCTTTTCAGCAATGAATTTCATTATCTTTTTTACAAAGAATACGAACGGTTATCCGATCAGCCCGAACCGGTCAGATATTCCGAATCTTTTTATTATGCATTTTCCAACCTCACTCCTTCCATTGCCGATGGGGAACTGATTGTTGGACAAAGAGACTACCGGATGCCGGAAGCCCGGCAGACAGAGTGGGAAACCGTATACAAGCCCATTGCCCAGGCCAGAGTCGACAAGGCTGGCTGGGGGCAGGATTCCCACATGACGGTGGATTACGATCTGCTGCTGAATAAAGGTATCAGCGGTATTATGGCAAAAATTGAGCAATACACGGAAACACTCAGCAACGGCCAAGATGCCGAAGACAAACTTGCCTATTACAACTGCTGCCGCCGCTGTCTGGAAGCCATCGTAAAGCATTCCGAAAATTACGCCGCCAAAGCCCTGCAGTTGAGCAAGGAAACCACCGATCCCAAACGTCGCAGCGAATTGGAAAAAATCGCCGGAATCTGCGCAAAAGTCCCGGCTAATCCCGCCGAAACCTTTTACGAAGCAGTGCAGTCGGTTCATTTTATTACATATTGTTTATCCCTGGATCCTTACAGACTAGGTTCCCAGCAGTTCCAGCTGGGGCGTCCCGACAGGTATCTTCTGCCCTTTTATGAGAAGGACATACAGAATGGCACCCTGACCAAAGATGAGGCCCAGCTTTTGCTGGATTGCCTTGGTATCCAGATCAATATGCGCGTTCCCAACGGTCTCTCCAGCGGTTACATGGTGGGCGGCCGCGATGAAAACAACGCAATCGTTGCCAACGACCTGACCGAAATGTGCATGCAGGTGATTGATGATATCAAGCTGGTATACCCTGCAGTAGGCCTTTGTCACACAGAAGGAATGCCTGAGCGCTTCCTGCAGAAAGCAATCGCTCTTTTGCAGAAGGGCTACTCTCATCCTGCCATCTTTAATGATGATGTGATCGCAAAGGGTCTGGTGCATTACGGTATTCCTGCAAAGGACTCCCGCAATTACATCCACAGCACCTGCGTGGAGATTACTCCCATTGCCGCCTCCAATGTGTGGGTGGCCAGCCCCTACACCAATATGCCTCAGCTGCTGCTGGATATCATGGACAGGGAATATGGCAATCTCGAGGAGCTGCTGCATACTTATTTTGAAACGCTGGATGCCCGCATCAAGTCCAACTTCGAACACGAGATGTCCACCCGCAGGCAGCGTGCCGCCAATTCCATCAAGCCCCTGCTCTCCTGCTTTGTAAATGACTGTTTGGAACGTGGCATGGACATTGAACAAGGCGGTGCCGTTTACAACTGGATCATGCCCTCCTTTGTAGGCATGGCCAATCTGGTGGATGCAATCTACGCCATCAACACGCTGGTATTTGAACAGAAAAAGCTTGGGATTGTAGAATTTAAAGAAATTCTGGACCGCAATTTCGAGGGCAGCGAAGCCCTGCAGACCTACATCCTGAATCAGATCCCCAAGTACGGCAACGACATTGATGATGTGGACCGGTATTTCAATCTTTTCACAGACCACATTGTACAGGAATGTGCAAAATACCATGATCCTCTCACCAATACGCACCTGATTCCCAGCGTATTCTGTTGGGTTATGCACGAGCAGTTCGGACGCCAGACTTCGGCCACTCCCGATGGCCGCATGGCCGGCTTCCCCTTAGGCGACGGCTCCGGTCCTTGCCAGGGCCGTGAGATGAACGGTCCTACCGCCTCCGTGATCTCCTCCACCAAATGGGACCACAGCAAATTCATCGGCGGTGTGGCAGTGAATTTGAAGTTTTCCAAATCTTCCCTGGGCGCCCATTCTGCTGAGGTCATCGAAGCAATCGTTTTGACCTATCTGACAAACGGCGGATTTGAAGTCCAGATCAATGTGGTAGACAATGAGACCCTGAAAAAAGCCCAGGCTAACCCGGAACTGTACCGGGATCTGGTGGTCCGCATCGGCGGTTACAGCGACTATTTCGTAAAACTTTCTCCCAAGATGCAGGAGGAAGTGATACTGAGAACCGCTCATACTGTGTAATCATTTAAGCCGCCGCGAATACCCGCGGCGGCCTTCCTATTGTACTGCATCCCTGATCTTCCAATCATAATCTTCCAGGAGTTGTTCTGCGATGTCGTGGTCGCAGCCTTTAATCTCACAGACTATGCGAATCATACGCTCCCGCAGCTTTTTGTTGCTGGGGCGTAAATTTATCATCATATTTTCGTAGACTTTTCCGGTCTTGATCATAGCGCAGGTGGAGATCATGTTGAGGATCAGCTTCTGGGCGGTTCCGCTCTTCATTCTGGTGGAGCCGGTGATCACTTCTGCGCCGGTATCTGCCACGATACCGATCTTTGCCACACGTTCCATGGGAGAGTCCGGATTACTGGACAAGCTGACGCTGAATGCGCCCACGGAGTTGGCATACTCCAGCGCTCCAACCACATAAGCTGCACCGCCGGATGCAGAGATGCCGATTACCACATCCCTGTCACAAAGGCCGTGCTTACGCAGATCCTCCGCTCCGGCGTCAGGATCATCTTCCTGGGCTTCAGCGGCCTGCACCATACACTTTTCCCCGCCGGCAATAATGCCCACTACCTGTCCCCTGGGTACTCCGAAAGTGGGAGGGCACTCCGCTGCATCGATCACGCCCAGGCGGCCTGAAGTACCTGCCCCGATATAAAACAGTCTTCCGCCTTTTTCAAAGCGGTCTGCCACTACATCACACACTTGGGCAACTGTATCCAGAGCTGCTTCCACTGCCTCCACCGCATTCCTGTTTTCCTGATTGATCAGCTTCATCATGGACAAGGTATCCATCTGATCAATATGGCGGGAAGCCTCATTTCGCATTTCAGTTCTTAACATAACACGAGTCCTTTCCTATTTTCCAAACTGCATTCTCCCGCAGTTATTTCTTTGTTATTTCATTATGTAGTACAGCTGATATTCGTTGTCTCTGGCAGCGGCGTACCGGGAATTACGCAGATTCTCAAAGCTAATGTCCAAATGTCTCCGCTCCCTGATCTCCGTAATACCAAAGTGTTTTACGCCTTCGTAAAGCTGGTCGATCAGGCCTTCCCGCTCCGGATTATCCAGTTCCATGCGGGATGCTTTCATGAAAAGAACGGATAGATATTCCTTCTCCAGATACCACCTGCTCTTTTCTGATTTCGCACATGCAATTGCCTGTGCAAACAACACTTCCGCCCGGGCTACAAGCTCGTCTGTGATAAAGCCCGCGTCAGAATTCTGATACAGGGTCAGTACATTTCCTTCCAGGGAATCGCAGAGCAAGTCCACATATTCCCTGATATAAGGGTAACATTCCTCACCATACACGCCCTTAATAAAATCATCAATGATCTGCTCCGCGTCCTTATAGGGATCCCACAGAAGTCTTGCCCCCAGATAACACTCCAAATCGGCCAGACCGGACAACTCTCCATGGGCAAAATTGCCCTGCTGCATCACGCCCATCACGTTATTGTTCCGGTAGGTCTGCAGATTCTTCGGCAGAGACCTATAATTGGGAAAGGGCAGCAGGTAATTGCGGAAATTGCAGGCGTAATCCCAAATATGCAAATGTTTGCAAAGCTTGCCCCACTTACTGATATTTCCCACAAAGCCGGCGGCACCGGAAGCCGGATCTGCAAAGGCTTGTTCTTCCATGGGAGAATCCCAACTGCACTCGATATTGCAAAGCCGCACGATCACATTATCCCTAGCCTCCAGCCCAAGCGGTGCTTCCTTGGTGTACTTGTAAGCAAAGGTATGAAGCATCACATCCGGATAATCCTCTCTGATATCGTCAGCCAAACGGTTCACAAAGGTGATCATGGTAGCTGCCGGCGTACCATACTGTTCATCCAACTTACTGCACTCAGGGCAGGTACAATGATTATCCCAGTCATTCTGGGCTACGGAAAACACCTTACAATCGGGATTTTCTGCGATCCATTTGCGAAGAGTCCTGCGTGCAGCCCGGAACGCGCCTTCATTTGTAAGGCACAGCTGGGTCCTGGTGCGCAGCCGCTGGCCATTTACCATAGAGAAGTATTCCGGATGCTCTTCGAAGTAAATTTCCGGCGGTACCAATTCGTTAAAGGAGTGGTGGAAATTAAAAAATTTCAACTTGCCTCCCATTTCTTTAGGGATAGGCGCTCTATTGGAATTCAGCCGGTTCTTCACACAAAAGTCAGCATTAAAAGCCGGCCGGAAGTATATATCACGATATTCAAAAGCAGGATTCTCACGGATATCCAGGTCCTCTACTACCAGAGTGTCCACACAGTCAAAGGTCTCAATATCCTTTGTAAAGCATTTATAATTAATATATTTCTCCAGAAAATAGTACACACCGTAGATAGTTCCTCTGGGTGTCTTTCCTGCAATCACAATATCCTCTCCCCGGGTCCTGATCAAAAAACCATCGTCTGCCAACTGGCTCACGTCAGTCTGTATGCCACGGACGTCAGGGCCGATGTGAATCTCAGGCGTGCGTCTTGGACATCGCTCAACATCGGAAAAATAAGGCACAATGGCCTTAGTGGACTTGTAAAGATACTCATACAGTACCGAAGCAGCATAGCACTCTGCCTCATGAGGCAGCCAATTGGTAACGATATGATAATAACCTTTTCCGTTCTCTGCAATCACTCTCTTCATAAGTCTCTTTCCCCTTTCTTGTAATCTTCGTATATTCTGCGGGCGCGCCGAAGCGCCCCCTCCACCGGCTCCTGTTCCAGCCGGATCAGCTGTCGATTCTTTTCTTTTGCATATTTTTCGATCAGCGGGAAAATCACTTCCTGACCGGTACTGATGCCGCCGGAGATAAAGACCGGAATCCGTTCATCGGAAGCAAGCTCCCGTACAGCCGTGTCTATCATGATAGCCGCAAAAGCCATGTTCTTTTCTAGAATATCCCGGGCTACTTTGTCGCCCAGCTTCACCCCTTCAAAAATCAAATCAGAAAACTCAGCAATATAGCGCTTCCCGCCCTGATAAAACTTTGCCAGGTGGGCCTCCGCCGTCTCTCCGATCCGATTGTTTAATAACTGTGCCAGGACCGTATCCTCGCCGCTGCCATCCTCGTATCGCATCGTCGCTGTAATAGCATCCCTGCCCAGGGTATAGCCGCAGCCTCCCTCGTCAAAAAACTGTCCCCAGCCGGCGATGCGCTTGCGCTTATTGCCATTCAGGGCATACACAATGAAACCGGTTCCCATGATCACCAGGGCACATTTGTCCCGATCCGCTAATGCGATCAGGTTTTCCACATCACTGCCGTTCTCATAGGAAGCAAACCCAAACTCCCCGAAAAATTGATGCAGCACTTTGGCATTATCCCCGGTCAGACCACCGCCGGAAAGCCCTGCAAACATGGACACTTTTCCATAGGGAATGCCTCTGCAGACCTGTCTGATACCCTCTTTTAAAACAGTAAAAGCATTTTCCATACCAATATCATTAGGATTGCTGGAGCCTTTTTGTACCGTACCAATCACTGCACCATTTTCGTCAACCAGCCTGAACACAGTCTTGGTACCACCGCCATCGATTCCCAGAAAATACTGCAGATCGTTATTTTCAAATACAAGCTCATCCAGAGAGATTCCAAACAGATCCGCTAATCGGGTCAGAATCTCCAATGTGGGCAGCCCATTTTCATTCTCCCATTTACTGATGGACTTTTCTGTGTAACCGATTTTGTCTGCCAGCTGCTTCTGGGTCAGGCCACATTTTTCCCGATAATATTTTAAATTGCTTCCGAAAAAAATTTTCCTTTCCATGGCATTTTCCTCCCTTTCCTGATTCTATTATAAAAGTTTGAAATTCTTTTTACAATAGAATTATGTGCAGATAACAGTTTGCTTTTCCATTCTCGGTAGAGTTTCGTGTAGTTTTATTTGCGCTGTTCTATTTATGTTTTTTTAAAGAAAGATGAAATATTCTTATAACTATGGTATAATCCTTTTATACACTTTGTTGGAACATTTACGAAAATCAAGAAAGGATATATCAATTATGGAAAACAAGAATAAACCTAACGAAATCACAGAAGAAATCCTGGATGAAATGGATGATGTGCTGACCGAAGAAGAACTGGCAGAAGAAATCGTCACTATTACCATGGACGACAACACGGAAGTTCACTGCGTCATTCTGGGGATTTTTGAAGCAGAAAATGACCGCGAGTATATCGCGCTGCTTCCCCTGGACGGTCCTGAAGCAGATAGCGACCAGGTATATATCTACCGCTATGACGAGGACGAAAGCGAAGAGCCCATCCTTGAGAATATTGCAGACGATGAAGAGTTCGCCCTGGCTTCCAAAGCCTTTGCGGAAATGATGGAAGATCTGGAAGCGGAAGATACCGAATCAGCCGATTCTGATTCAGAAGAATAGGCACACCCGGGATGGTACTCCCGGCACAATATATGCAAACAAAAAGGAAGCCCGCGGGCTTCCTTTTCTTACTACTATAACTTATTACATTAGTTTATCTCTGTAATTCATTGCAGGCATTTACCCCAGGTGGCTCATAGCCTCCTGAATAGCCACCATGGCATAAGAAGCAAAACCGTGGTCGCAGCTTCCTCTGAACTGGCGGTACTCCCAAAGCGTACCGGTATATTGCTCCATATTTCCAAAGAAGCCTTTCACATCTCTGAGCAGAATCTTATATTCTCCCATTTTCATCAGGGCTTCCAGGCGCAGGTATGCGCCGATGAAGGCATTTACTTCCATGATCTCGGGCATCTTATCGCCTCTGTCAGGAGCAAACACATCGGTGATCAGAGTCTTCAGAGCACGGAACTTCTGGCTGTTGATATCAATGCCGCCAAAAAGCACCGCATAGTACTGACCTGCTTCAGAACTGTCGTCCAGAAGCACCAGCTTCCCTTCGTCATCACGCTCTGCATGGTCGCAGAAATAAGTTCCATTAAAAGACTGCTCTACTGCCTTCTCCTGCACTTCTTTGCTTCTTCGTCTGCACTCCTCATCGCCGTAGATATCCGCAATGCTCTCCAGCACCTTGGCATACAGGAAGTTGGTGGGATAGTTCACATCCCAGGTCCAATCGTTGGCCTTACTCCACTCTACAAAGTTCCAGGAGGGCAGGCACTCCAACAGACCGTCTGCATTTTCATACTGGCGGTAGAACCCAAGCAGTCTGTAGATGCTGGGGCGGAAAGCTTCTGTCAGGTCCTTGTGTCCACGCTTTAAAATATACTCAGCCGCCTCAATGATATACCACATACTCCACTGAGGAATGTATCTTCCCATTCCATCCTCTGTGTCAGTCTCCGAATCCCCGGGGAACACCATGGGAATCATCTTGTCCGGCAGATATTCACTATCCTTGTATAAGCGGAAGTTCTCCAGGAAAGCATCTTCCACTCCCGTCTTTCCGGTCATGGCATATTCAGTCTTTGCCGTAAAGTAAGAGTCACACAGCCAGCCCGCGCGTTCCCTGGAAGGGCAGTCCATATAAATATCCACGGAATTGTGGGCAAAAGTACGTACCGCTGCACGACAAATGGAATTCAGCACCTCATCCTCATATTTCGGCTCCTCTACACCGCTGATATCAAACATAAAGGTCTTAACTCCAAAGGAATTCAGTTTTACCGCACCACTCTTTACCGCTACGATGGCAAATCGGCAGGTGTAGGGTTCAAAGGTCATATGCTCCCTTGCATCGCCCTTTTCCAGGAAATATTCCACTACATTGTGGGCATTCATAAAGGGCAGCTGAAACTCTTCGCCCTCATAATATTCACTGAAAGATACCACTACATCACTGTTTTCCACGGCTTCCAGCTGTGTTTTCAAAAAGCCGGTCTCAATGCGGCCGAAATCCAGAATGGCAAACTGCCCCTCTTCCAATGTCACAGGCAGTGCAATCTGCTTCTCTGTGATGGTCTGTCTCAGTTTCTGGATCCAGGTATGGGGATGCAGCTCTATCTCGTCATATTCCCAATAGCCCCAGCCATCCGGCAGGAAACCTCTGGAATATTTCAGGGGCTGACAGGGCAGGGTCTCATCATACGTGAAGGTACCTCTGCTTCTAGCCGCCGTAAGGTCCACCTCTTCATACAGAGGGTAAGGAGCCAGGCGGTCGATGATCTGACGCTTCTCAGGAACCTCTTCCACTTCTGCACGATATTCTTTTGCTGTCAAACCGGCAAATCCACGGTAGTCCCAAATCTCCGTAAAATGGCGCTGACGGGAGTATCTCTCCGTCTTCTGCACCTTGCAGGTGGGCAGGAAACCTTCGAAATCTCTGCCGGTGTAAGCGATCACCTGACCGTCACACACAAGCTCTGCCATCAGGAAACTGGGCTGGAATACGGTGGACAAGCCGCGGCAGTTGTAACCGCAGGCTTCGATCACGATCTGGCAATTTACTGCTTCTGCGTCGTCCTGACCGCCATCTACGCCTGCGCCAAGTCTTCCCAGCGTATTCACGTCAATCGCCAGCACATCCTCTCTGGCATAACCAAGAGCAGTTCTGGCCGGACCAAAGCCCAGGAATTCCCCATTGACAGACACTCTGTAAAAGGTATATCCCGTAATATGTAATTCTGCTTTCTGCACGGCAGCATCCAGCTTTGTATTCAGGCTGAACACCGCATACACATTCATTTCATTTCTTTTATCTTTGATCCAAATGGGTCTCGCCTGTCGAAACATTTACCCGTTCTCCCTTATTTCACTTCGATCGTCCACAAGTTTCTGTAAGTCTCACCTGCTGCAAGACTGATCAGATCCTTCTGTTCTTCAAACACTGCAATCTGATCCTGGGTAGAGGGCAGGGAGCTCCAAGGCTCAATACAGATGTAAGGAGCGTCAGTCTTAGGCCAGTGCCACAGTCCCAGATAGTCCATCTGAGGGAAAGTAACTGTCACGCTGTGGGCATCTCCTTCTGTCTCCAGAGTCACTTTGCGGCCCATATTCCGGAGAACAATCGCGTCATCATCAAACATATCATGATGCAGCGCCAGAACGGTATCTCCTTCCAAAGCAAAAGGTTCATCCTGTCCGTTTAAGAAACAATTCTCAGTAAAGCCCACACGAAGAGGATTGCAGGGCTCTTCAAAACGCAGATGGTAATCCTCAAAGGACTTGCCTGCTGCCAGGGGCACGTTGAAGCCCGGATGTCCGCCCAAACCAAAATACATGGTCTTGTCGTCCTTATTCTCCACTTCGAAAGTCACATCCAGATTGTTTTCACGCAAGGCATAGCAGATGCGGAAAGCAAAATTTCTGGGATAGGAAGCGTAGGTCTCATCATCGGAGACAAGCTCCAGCACCAGTTTATCTTCCGTATGCTCAGCCACTGCAAAGCAGCGGTAAGGAGCTATGCCATGGATGTTCATCTGATGAAAGTCACCATCCATATAATAGCTGCCGTCGGTCAGTCTTGCCACATAAGGGAAAATATTCAGGGCACGATCGGACCAATATTTCGGATCGCCCTGCCACAGATATTCGGTACCGTCACTTCCAAGTATGGACATCAGTTCTGCGCCCTGTCCTGCCACAGCTACAGTTAAAAAATCATTCTTAATGGTATACAGCATTATTTGTTCATCCTTTCCACAACTTCCGCATACTCGGGAACGCTGGAAATACCGCCGGATCTGGTGGTGGAAATACCTGCGCTGGTACATGCAAAAGTCACCACATCGCGCAGTTCTTCCTCGTTCAGGGTCTCGGGAGCCTTGCCGGTCTGGAGCACTTTCCACACAGCACTGCCGCCGAAGATGTCACCAGCGCCGCAGGTGTCTATTACATTGATATTTTTCAGGCTGGGTACCTTGCCCTCAGCTACTGCATTTTTGAAGAAGCAGCCGTCGGCACCGCAGGTAACAAATACCAGCTTCACACCGAAGTTATCCAGGATATACTTTGCGCCATCTTCCACGCCCAGGCCAAAGAGGAATTCCACCTCTTCATCGCTGATCTTCACTACATCAGCCTGTCCCAGACCCCAGATCAGCTGCTCTTTTGCAGTCTCCAGATTCTTCCACAAAGGCTTGCGCAGATTGGGATCGTAAGTGATCAGCTTGCCGTTTGCCTTTGCATATTCTACCGCCTTGTAAGTAGCAGTCTTTGCAGGCTCGTCCGTCAAAGACAGGGTACCGAAATGGAACACCTTTGCCTCATCGATCAGGCTCAGATCCAGCTCCTCAAAGCTGATGCAGGTGTCTGCGCCGGGCTTGCGGGAGAAAGAAAATTCTCTGTCGCCATGCTCGTCAAAGGTTACAAAAGCCAGGGTGGTGAACACATCATCGGTAGCGATCAGGCCTCTGGTCTCAATGCCGGCCTTCTCCAGGGTACCGGTCAGAAGCTTTCCAAACGCATCAGTGCCGACCTTACCCATCAGGGCAGTCTTTGCGCCAAACTTGGTCAGAGCCGCCAGAAAATTGGCAGGTGCTCCGCCGGGATGGGCAGCCATGGTGGGGTAACCGTCAGCGTCAGTATTTAAACATGCAAAATCAATCAACAGTTCGCCTAAAGCAACAACATCAATCATAGTGGACCTCTTTCTTTTATTTGTACTATTTTCTACTTTTTTGATTTCGGGCATCGTCTTATGAAGCTTATTTAATGTGCTGCACCGTTTTGACGCCGCTCGTTTTATTCTGTACTCATTTCGTCCGGTTTACTTTGCAGCAGGGTACTCGTTGCAAAGCAGTCTGTAAGGAGCCTCGTCCTCTTCAATCTCAGGGAAACGGCCTACGGGAGGATTGAAGCGGTTGTCCGTGTTGTCATCGTTACACTGGCTCACTTCGCCCAGAAGCACGGGGCCGGTGCCTTCTTCCACTGCAAAATCATGGTACATGTACTGCTGGATATGAATGCTCTCGCCGGGAGTCAGACGGATCTGGGTACCTGCGGGAACGGTATAAGTGCGTCCATCGGTATGTACGGTAACATCGGACTCATAATCAACCTCTTCATCGGGCAGGCTGTTGTAAACACGGATCAAAACGTTTCCGCCGCCGCGGTTGATGATATCCTCAGTCTTGTACCAATGGAAATGGTTGGCTGCACACTGACCCTCGTTCAGATACAGAATCTTCTCAGCATAAACCTTGGGATACTTGTCTGCCATAGCACGGTTGCCGTTGCGGATGGTGATCAGGGAGAAACCGAATTTATCAAAATCACCCTGGCCAAAATCGGTGATATCCCAGCCCAGCATGCAGTCACGGACCTCGTCGTACTCATGACCGATATCCTGCCACTGCTCAGGTGTAAAATGGCAGAAGGGAGGCAGGGCAAAATGATATTTTTCACACATTGCCTCAAGATTTTTCAGGGCCTTGTTAATTTCAGAACGTTTCATAAGTAAGTAACTCCTTTCAAATATGTTTTCTTTTTCATATCATTTCTTAGTCATTTAAAGTGGCAGCAAAATCAAATGCCCGGCATCTGCCATGCATCTCGTTTTTTTGCCCATATATTTCTATTATGACCGATATTGTCCAAATTGACAAGGTCTGACCGCTTCAAAAAACTCTACGAATTTTCTAGCCGCCATTCCATTTTCCTCCAAATATGTTATACTGTGAACAGCATCAAAGAAAATCAAGCGCCGCAAAGCGGCATTTGATTTTCTGATGCGTTCAACGAGCAATCCGTCTGCGGAGCAGACAATAAGCGCGAAGCGCGGGATTGCGAGTTTGCTAACATCAGCGCGCATGCGCGGGATTGCGAGTTTGCTAACATCAGCGCGCAAGCGCGGGGGAGCGAGTTTGAAGCCTCGACGCGCCTGCGCGGGGCTGCGAATTTTACAAGGAGGATCTTTTATGAAAATATCAACTGAAATTGCATCTGCTGCACGAATCATCGGCGAAGAAAAAGCTGTAGAATATTTTGGCAAGGCCGGCTTTGACGCCTGGGACTTTTCCATGTTTGACATGGTAAAATATGATTGGGGCAAAAAGATCTGTCTCCCCACAGACCATCCCCTGGCTTCCCCCAATTACCTGGCTTTTGCCCGCAAATTAAAACAGATCGGACTGGATAACGGCATGGTCTGCAATCAATCCCACGCCCCCTTCCCCACTGCCTGCGCAGAAATCCGCTCTTATTATAAGCGTGCCATTGAGTGTACTGCAGAGGCCGGCGGCCAGATTTGTGTCATTCATCCCAACAATTACGAACCCGCCCAGGTAAGTGCCGAAATGTATTGGGAACTTTTACCTTTTGCAAAAGAGTGCGGTGTTAAAATCGCTACTGAAAATATGTGGGGTTGGGATGATACCCTGGATCAATCTTCTTTTGCAGCCTGCGCCACCTCAGAAAGCTTTCTGGAGCATTTGGAGCTGGTAAACGACGATTATTTTGTAGCCTGCCTGGATATCGGCCATGCGGAAATGCGTGGTTCCGGCTCCGGCGCGGCAAATATGATCCGCGCTCTGGGTCACCACCTGCAAGCGCTGCATATCCACGACAACGACCAGTGGAAGGATTCCCACCAGCTGCCCTTCACCATGAATATTGATTTCGCTGAAGTGGTCAAAGCCTTAAAAGAAGTCAATTATCAGGGCTATTTTACCCTGGAAACAGACGCTTATCTGCCCAAATATTATAATGCCGAAAATATCTTTGAAGGTATTCAAAACATGGCAGACAGCGCAAGAGAATTGGCCGCAATGTTTGAACAGCAGATAGTGTAGAATAACCTGTACATCCCGCCAAGCGGTCGCAGACAGAACAGAAAACCCAGCAAGCGAAAGGAGTCTTCATTATGAAATTCAGAGAACAGAGCAAACTAAAAGCCGTCACCTTCAGCTACGATGACGGCGTCACACAGGACATCCGTCTGATCGAGCTGCTGAATAAATATTCCCTGAAATGCACTTTTAATCTGAACTCCCAGCTTCTTGGCAAGCCCGGGATTCTGATCCGGGAAAACCAGAGAATCGCTCACTATAAGGTAGCCCCTCAGGATGTGAAATATGTTTATGCTGGTCACGAAGTGGCCGCTCACACCCTGACCCATCCTTTTCTGCCCTCCATCACGGATGAAGACGAAATCATTCGTCAGGTAGAGCAGGACCGGCTCAATCTGTCCGAACTGGCCGGCTATGAGGTGGTAGGCATGGCCTATCCCGGCGGCGGCATCAACAATGATGACCGCGTGGCCGACATCATCCGCCGCGGCACCAATATCAAATACGCCCGCACCACAGACATCACAGACAGTTACGACTTGCAGTCCAACCTGTATCGCTTCAACCCCAACGTTTACCATGTCATGGAGTTTGACCGCCTGATGCAGATGGGCCGGGAATTTGTGGAACTGCAGCCCGAGAAGCCCCAAATCTTCTACATCTGGGGACATTCCTATGAGATGGACTACCACCCCGATTCCTGGATCAAGCTGGAAGAATTCTTTAAGCTGATCAGCGGCCGGGAGGACATTTTCTATGGCACCAACGCTGAGGTGCTGCTGTAATATCTCGATATCAAAACGCCCCGGCATTCTGCCTTAACAAGCCAAATGCCGGGGTGTTTCCCTTACCGAATCATACAATCCTAAATTAAACAAAGGTATACAAATTCACATCACTCTTGTATCCGCCACCTACCACATACTGTGGAATACCGGAATCCAGCTGAGAAGCAATAAATTCATGCATATGGCCAGCCAGCACCGCTTTCAGGCAGGGAAGCTTTTCACAGTAGTCCATAAATTCTTTGGTAACTGCATCAGGTCTTTGCTGGAGGCGGCGATACTCCTCCCACTCCCACATCAGGTCCTCAGGACAGCCCATCAGATATGCAGGTTCGGATGCAGGTCTTCCCTCCTTGTATTTGCGGAATATGTCTGCAGAGTACAAGGGATTATGCACCATCAATACCGTGGGCACATCCTCGGCGGTAGCTTCCTTGAATAGGCGCAGCTGTTCTTCCGTCACATAGTAATAACCATTTTCCAGGGCAATAAACTTCACACCGCCTATCATCCGGGTCTGGAACCAGAAATTTCCGGGGAATGCTTCCTTTACATGTTCGAAACTCTGCGCCTTATAGGCTTCATCCTCCCAGGCCTCGCCCACATATAAACTGAATTCATGATTTCCGGCAGCTACAAATACGTCTGCCCCTTCCATCAGTTTCTTAGTATAATCCAAATTGGCCTCTGATACAAAGTCAATCAGATCGCCCGTATGCAGAAGTGTCAGATTGTTCTCCCGGGCATAGGCAAAAATTTCCTCCGCTCTTTCAACAAGACGCTCCGGATGCCCCTTCGTGAACGCATACTGCCGATCCTTTGCCAGCCGGATTTTTCTCTCATCATCTCTCTCATCTGCCAGGCAAAGATGATTGTCCGAGGTATGGAGCACGGAAAAGGGCTTCTGGGCTCCAACCGGAATGGTAATTTCCCGAATATTCATAGTTTCCTCCTCATATGCAAACAACGAATGTCACACTCTGTAAGCCATTCCCATGTAAACATCAATTGATTCACATAACAAATCTCCCTTATGTCAAAGAGAGACACCCCACAAGAGGTGTCTCCTTCAAGCAATATTCCAAAATCCAGTCTTGTAAAAGTACTATTAGATCTTATCGATGATCTTTGCGAAAGCAGCCTCGTCACCAACAACGGTTACATCCTGGTGAAGCTGAAGGATGGAAGCGGGAACCCAAGGAGTTACATCGCCGAAGAATGCCTTCTCGATGATGTCAGCCTTGTCAGCGCCGCTTGCTACTAACAGGATCTTCTTTGCGCTCATGATGGTCTGGATACCCATGGTGTAAGCCTGAGTGGGAACCTCTTCGATAGAAGCAAAGAAACGTGCGTTAGCCTTGATGGTGGACTCGGTCAGGTCTACACAGTGGGTTCCCTTAGGGAATACTTCTGCGGGCTCATTGAAGCCGATGTGACCGTTGTGGCCCAGACCTAAGAGCTGTAAGTCTGCACCGCCGGAAGCTGCCACGATTGCATCGTACTGCTTGCAGGCTTCGTCTGCATCTGCGATGGTTCCATCAGGAACGTAGGTATTGTTCTTGTCAATATTTACATGGCTGAACAGATTGTCATTCATGAAATAATAGTAGCTCTGATCGTTGTCATGAGTCAGACCTCTGTACTCGTCCAGGTTCACACTGGTGATCTGGGAGAAGTCCAGGTCGCCCTGCTCATATCTCTCAACCAGGCACTTATAGGTTCCGATAGGGGTGGAACCGGTAGCCAGACCCAATACGGAATTGGGCTTCATAATCATCTGGGCGCTAATCACGTTAGCAGCCTTTCTGCTCATCTCATCATAGTCTTTTGCGCATACAAATTTGATCATTGTATTTACCATCCTTTCGTATATTTGTCCGGGCCTGCACCTTGGGACAGGCACACACCAACATCAGGAAAACACAGCGTGTCTTCCTGATGCGGCCGGGCAATTCCTCTAAACATAATTATAATACCACATCTTGAAGTACATATACAATTATTTTTTCACATCTCGCAGCAATTTTCTGTTACTGTTCATAGGCCAAACAACATATCAGCTCAGGATGTGCATATATCTCATGAGAGACCCTTGAAACACGTTGGCACTTAGCGAGGTCAAGGTGAAACGAAGTTCACCTTCGAGCTTAGCGTCCACTACGTGTTTCACGGAGTGCGAACGTGTCCGAATGAGATATATGCACAGGCTGAGCGAGCGGAGGAATAGCCTATGAACAGTAACTCTTTGCTACACCAGCTTCTTCAGTTCATCCGCCACAAACTGCACCTTGGTGCCGATCACCACCTGCACACTGGTCTTGCCCGGGCGGATCACACCGGCGGCTCCCGCCGCTTTAATCTTCTTCTCATTCACCAGCGTGTGGTCCTTGATCTCCAGCCGCAGCCTGGTCACACAATTATCCACGGACACCACATTCTCCTTGCCGCCCAGTCCTTCCAAAATGGTCACCGCTGCCGCATAGAAACTATCGTTGGACAGAACTGCTTTCTTTTCCGCCTCCTCGTCATCTTCTCTGCCTGGTGTCTTTAAGTCAAATTTTACGATGGCAAACCGGAATACCAGGTAGAACACCACAAAGGCCGCTGCGCCAAGAGGCAGGATCAGCCAGGTCCTCTGGGCTGCCGGAAGTGTTGCCGAAAAGATCAAATCGGTGGCTCCCGCAGAAAAACTGAAGCCTGCCCGGAATCCCGTTATCACTGTAATAAAAGTAAAAATACCGTACAAGGCTGCGTAGATCACATATAGCATGGGAGCCAGGAACATAAAGCCAAATTCAAAGGGTTCCGTCACGCCGCACACAAAAGCACAGATGGCAGAAGACGCTACCAGACCGATGACCACTTTTTTCTTTTTCGTCTTGGCCGTCCGGATCATAGCCAGGGCTGCGCCGGGAATACCGAACATCATGCAGGGGAAAAATCCCGACATATACATCCCCAGGTCCCAGCTCACATCTGCAGAGGTCTTTCCCGCCCAGAAATTTCCCAGGTCTCCCAGACCGATGGTATCAAACCAGAACACGTTGTTCAAAGCATGATGAAGACCTGTGGGAATCAACAGACGGTTCAAAAAAGCATAAATTCCGGCTCCCACGGCACCTAAGCCTACAATTCCCTCGCCTACGGCAATCAGCACACCAAAGATCAAAGGCCATATAAACAGCAGGACAAAGGACACCAAAATGGATACTACGCCTGCAATAATGGCTACGCAACGTTTGCCGCTGAAAAAAGACAGCCAATCAGGCAGTCTCGTACCTTTAAACTTATTGTAACATATGGAACCGATCACGCCTGCCAAGATGCCTATGAAGGGATTGGCAACCTTATCAAATGCCAGCACATTGTTGGCACTTTCCGCAACGGCGGGCCGGATTGTAGTGACAAATCCGGTGGACAAAAGCGTGGTCATCATCAGCCAGGACACCAGGGCGGCCAGACCGCCGGTGCCGTCATTTTTCTCCGACATGCCCACTCCCACACCAATCACAAACAAAAGAGCCATGTTGTCGATCAGGGCGGCCCCGGCCTTCACCAAAAACAGCCCCAAAAGCTGCACAGTTCCGGTCACGTCACCGCCCTGCATTGTGGCAGGAGACAGCGCATAGCCTATACCCATTAAGATTCCACAGATGGGCAGACAAGCCACAGGCAACATCAGAGACTTCCCTAATTTCTGCAAAAATTTCATATTTCCTCTCATTCTGCCGCTTCTTTTGCGGCCGGGAATTTTTGCTGATTCCAGCTTTCTTATCTCTGCTTGGCCTGTATTGCTGTATTTTGCTTTATTCCAATATTTTTATTTTACCGCAGCTGTCGTATGATCCTGCGCAGTCTCAGTATCTCGGAGGGTGCCACGGAAAGTTCATCCACTCCCATTTTCACAAACTCTTCTGTCAGAAGAGGATCTGCTCCCAATTCGCCACAGATGCCCACCCAGATGCCTGCCTTGTGGCCGTTTTCCACCACCATGCGGATCATCTTCAGCACCGCCTTGTGATGGGGATTAAAAAAGGGCTCCAACTCGGCATTCTGTCTGTCCAGCGCCAGCGTATACTGAGTCAGGTCATTGGTTCCTATGCTGAAGAAATTCACCAGACCGGCCAACTCATCACTGATCATGACCGCCGCCGGAGTCTCTATCATAATGCCTTCCTCCACATCCCGGTAAGGAATCTGCTCCGCCGCAAGTTCAGCTTTTACCCGGGCAGAAATCTCCCGGATTGCTTGTACCTCCTCCACAGAAATGATCATAGGGTACATTATGGAAATATTTCCGTACACTGCCGCCCTGTAAAGAGCTCTCAACTGTGTCTTAAAAATCTCAGGTCTTGTCAGGCAGATTCTGATGGCCCGATACCCCAAAGCCGGATTTTCTTCAGCCGGAAGCTTCAAATACTCAGCCTGTTTGTCAGCACCGATGTCCAAAGTGCGGACGATCAGCTTTCTGCCGGCTAAATTCTGTGCCGCCTGCTTGTAAATAGCAAACTGCTCCTCCTCATCAGGCAGTTCCTTTTTTCCGATATACAGGAACTCACTTCTGAAAAGTCCCACACCTGCGGCATCATTTTCCAGGGCATACACCAGATCGCTGATACTGCCGATATTGGCATACAGATTGACTTTTCTTCCGCTCAGGGTCACATCCTCCTTGCCCTTCAGCGTCATAAGAAGTGCCAGCGTCTCCGCTTCCTTCTCCATTTCCGCCCGGGCCTGAATCTTTCTTTCCTCCGAAGGATTCAGCAGCAACTCGCCCTTAAAACCATCCACCAGCGCTTCCGTACCGTCCTTCAATAAGTCTATATCTATATTTACACCGATGAGTGCCGGAATATTCATAGTTCTTGCCAAAATAGCCGTATGGGATGTAACAGATCCTTCTACCGTCACAAAGGCCAGTATCCTGCTCTTATCCAGTGCAACTGTCTCACTGGGCGACAGATCACGGGCCACAATGATCACAGGCTCCGAAAAATCATAGTCCTCTCCATCCTGCCCGCCTAAGCATCTCAGAAGCCGATCGGTGATATCCTTCACATCGGCAGCCCGGGCCTGCATATACTCATCCTCCATGGCTGCAAACATATCCGCAAAATTATCCCCTGTCACAGCCACCGCATACTCTGCATTCATCTGCTCATTGCAAATGATATTCTCGATGGATTCCAGATAATCCTGATCCTCCAGCATCATTTGATGCACCAAAAAGACAGCGGCGTTGTTTTCCCCCACTTCTTTCAGCGCCTTTTCATACAGACGCTGCAATTCTTCATGGGCTTTTTCTCCCGCCGCCTTCACTCTGGCAAGCTCAGCTTCTGTATCTTTTCTCCGCTCTCTGCGCACCTGACACCCTCCGTCTTTTATCACCCGGATGGGCCCCAGGGCAATGCCCTTATATACCGCTTTGCCAGCTATTTGTTCCATTTTTCCTCCTGTAACACAGGCTTTTGCCTGCGCCCCATCGCGCCTGTCTCTCATGGACCGGAGCACTTACTTAAGCATCTCCAAAATCGCCGCTTTGGACTTTACCCCAACACTGGTTGCTGTCAACTCACCGTTTTTGAACACCAGAAGGGTGGGAATGGTCATCACGCGGAATCGCGCTGCCAGCTCCGGCTCGTCATCCACATTTACTTTGCAGATCTTGGCATCGGCAACCTCCTCTGCCAATCCCTCGATCACCGGCAACAGCATCTTGCAGGGGCCGCACCAGGGCGCCCAGAAATCCACCAATACGGGAACTTCGGACTGAATCACTTCCGCTTCAAAATTCTCCTTTGTCAAATGTAATGCTGCCATAATCATTCCTCACTTTCTTGTAATCGCTTTCGCACATTTTCTGTTATGTTTTCTTCCTGCCTTCTTCTCAGGCTTTTTCTTTCTTATTTCTTCTCTATTTCTTCAGCATTCCCAATTTTTTCATTGGTATGTGCTAATAGTATACCATAATTCTTTTTTCAGGCAAAGACATCCCCGTAAATATCCTGATAATGATTGCATCTTACGCTTCCATGTACTCCCGGTAATCAGATTCGCAGGCAAACAAAATATACTCTCCCTCTACATATCCCATGTAACCGCCGGCTGTTGCATATCCCTTCATAAAAATACCTCCTTATCGAAAACTGTTTCATCTCTGTCTCCAATAAGAAGGTATCATTTTTTGTGTCCTATAAAACTCTCTAAATATGCTCGGACATTCCGGTAAAACGCTCGGACATTCCGCGAATTCCGCGAATTCTCAGTCGCTCTCAGGATTCTCAGTCATCCGGTGTCAGCCCCCGCATCTCCCCGAGCAGCTTCTCCGTCATATTGAGCAGCAGTTCACTGTCCGTCTCCACCAGGCCGGTCTTTTTGTACTTGTAAGTAAAGAACGGATTGCCGTAAGCGGTAAAGGTCAGGTCCGATCCGTACCTTTTCAGGAATAGAGGAATCTTCAGGGGATCCACATTGGCATCCGGCCGGTAGGTGAAGGTGATTCTTCCATTCTTGCCCTTAATCTCCGTGATGAAGAGACTGTGGGCCGACTCCCTGATCAGGGCGATGCGCAGCAGATTGTCCACTGATTTGGGAATGGCGCCGAAACGGTCCAGCAATTCATCCCGCATGTCATCCCGCTCTTTTATATTTTCTATACCGGCGATACGCTTGTAAATATCCAGCTTCTGCACTTCGTTCACAATATATTCTGCGGGTATAAAAGCGTCCACATCCAGGTCAATCACCGTGGCAAAGTCCGCCGCCGTGGTGATACCCTTTAAGTTCTTCACGGCCTCGTTCAGCATCTTGCAGTACATGTCGTAGCCTACGGCCTCCATGTGTCCATGCTGCTTGACGCCCAAGAGGTTTCCGGCTCCCCGGATCTCCAGATCACGCATGGCAATCTTGAATCCGCTGCCCAGGTCCGTAAATTCTTTGATGGCCGCCAGACGTTTTTCCGCCACTTCCTTTAACATTTTGTCCCGCTTGTACATCAGGAAGGCGTAGGCGGTGCGGTTGGAACGGCCTACACGGCCGCGCAGCTGATACAGCTGGGAAAGGCCCAGATTGTCGGAATCGTGAATGATCATGGTGTTTACATTGGAAATATCCAGACCGGTCTCGATGATGGTGGTGGACACCAGCACATCGATCTCGCCGTCCACAAAATCGAACATGATCCGCTCCAGTTCACGCTCCTGCATCTGCCCGTGGGCATAAGCCACGTTGGCCTCGGGCACCAGTGCTGCGATCCGGGCGGCGATATCACTGATATTGCTGACCCGGTTGTACACATAATAGACCTGACCGCCTCTGGCCATCTCACGGGAGATTGCCTCGCGCACCATCTCCTCATTATACTCACAGACAAAGGTCTGGATGGGCAGACGGTCGCTGGGAGCCTCCTCCAGCACGCTCATATCCCGGATGCCGATGAGGCTCATGTGCAAAGTTCTGGGAATGGGTGTAGCCGTCAGGGTCAGTACATCCACATTTTCTTTTAACTTCTTGATCTTTTCCTTATGGCCTACGCCGAAACGCTGTTCCTCGTCAATGATCAAAAGTCCCAGATCCTTAAATTTTACATCATCGGAAAGCACTCTGTGGGTACCGATAATAATATCCACAAAGCCCTTCTGCAGTTCCGTCAGGCTCTTTTTGATCTCAGCGGCAGAGCGGAACCGGCTGAGCAGCTCCACGCGCACAGGGAAATCCTTCATGCGCTGTACAAAAGTATTGTAATGCTGCTGGGCCAAAATAGTTGTAGGTACCAGATAGACCACCTGCTTGCCCTCCTGTACGGCCTTAAAAGCTGCACGGATGGCAATCTCCGTTTTTCCGTAGCCCACGTCGCCGCAGACCAGTCGGTCCATGATCTTGCAGCTCTCCATATCTGCCTTAGTGTCCGCAATGGCCGTCAGCTGATCCTCCGTCTCCTCAAAGGGAAACATCTCCTCAAACTCCCGCTGCCAAACAGTGTCAGGGCCATACTGAAAGCCTTCCGTCTGCTGACGCTTGGCGTAAAGCTCCACCAGATCTTTTGCCACTTCGCCTACGGCGCTGCGGACCTTGGTCTTGGTACGCTCCCACTCTTTGCTGCCCAGCTTGTTCAGCTTAGGCTTCTTGGCATCTGCGGAAGCATATTTTTGCAGCACATCCAGACCGGTGGCCAGCACATACAGATTGCCGCCGTCCCGGTATTCTATCTTAATGTAGTCCTTGACTACCTTCTCCATCTCCACCTTTTCAATGCCCCGATAGATGCCCAGTCCATGGGTCTCATGGACCACATAGTCTCCCACCTTCAGGTCATTGAAATCCTGTATCTTCTGGCCCTGATACAGTTTTTTCTTTTTCTTCTTTTTCTTTTCCGCACCGAAAATATCGGTCTCGGAAAGCACCACAAATTTAATCCAGGGGTACTCAAAGCCCTTGCCCACATGACCGTAACAGGTCAGCACCTCACCGGGCAGCACCTCCCTGAAAGGGTCTTCCGTGTATACTGCAGAAAGCTCCTGATCCCTAAGGTCCTCCGCCAGACGCTTGGCTCTGGTACGGGAACCGGACAAAAGCAGTACCCGATAGCCCTTCTGGCGGTACTTTTTCAGATCCTTTACCAACGCTTCAAAACTATTATTATAAGAAGAAAGATTGCGGGAACCAAGATCCGTCTTTTGCTCTGCCCTAAAGAAGCCCTGCTTGCTCTCCATGGTGGACAACATGACCAGGTTGCTGCGTTCCAGGCAGCCTGCCACATAATCGCCGCTGCAGAGTACGTTCATTTGCCCCGGCAGGATGTAGCCCTTCACGGCACGCTGCTCCATGCTCTCCCTAAATTCCAATTCGATGGCGTCTGCCTGCTCCTTCACCCGGGCAGGTTCATCCACAAAAAAGCAAAGATTACTGTTTCCGCCGGCCGGGCCTCCTGCACCACCGGATCTCTGCCCGGCAGCCGGGCCGGGCGCCACACCTGCACCCGCCACATCACGCAATAATTCCGGCAAAGTCACCGTATCCTCATAAAAATAGCGGATGTAACTCTCCACATTCACTTTACTCTGGAATTCCAAAAGCTGCTCTCTAAGTTCCTTTACCTGCATGGAAATCCGGTGGGCTTCCTCTGTCTTGAAAGCATCCCGGAAGATTTTTTCCTGTCCGGCACCCTCTTTTTCCAGCTTTGACAGTCCCTCCCGAATGCGCTCTTTGGACAGCACAAACTCCGTGGCCGGGAAAATACAGATGCTCTCCAGCTTCTCAATGGAGCGCTGGCTTAAAATATCAAAGCTTCGGATGGAGTCCACCTCATCCCCCCACAGTTCAATACGATAGGGGTTCTCCTCCGTCAGATCAAATACGTCCACGATACCGCCGCGGATGGAAAACTGTCCGGGACTTTCTACCTGATAAGTCTTCTCATACCCCATCTCTACCAGCCGTTTGGCCAGCATGTTTTCCTCCAGACTGCCGCCTCTGCGCACCCGGATCATGTCCTGCTCCTCCCAGAGCACCTGGGGCGTCATCAGGGCCGCATAGGTGGTCACAATGGTCACCGGCTTGCGCTCCATTACCCGGCGCAGGGTACGGATACGCTCCTTCACCAACTGGTTGCCGTGAATATCTGCCTGAAAGAAGATCAGGTCCTTGGCAGGATATAACATGACATTCCTGTCATAAAATTCATATTCCTCATAAAGTTCTTTCGCTTTTAAGTCACTATAAGTAACGATGACTTTGTATTTCAAGCCATCGCCAAGTCCGTATACCACATGCAGTTTTTGAGAGTCCACACAGCCGGAAAGAGCAATGGAAGCCGTTCCCTTTTTCAGGGAATCCCGCATTCTGTCATATTCCGGCAGTTCTTTTATGGGAGCAAGTAATGCCTGCATAATTTGATCTACTCCATAGTCTTTTTATTGTACTCATTCATAGCGGCATCCGCATCCTCACTTATGATCATGCGGATGGCGTCTGCCGCACGCTCACAAGCCTTATCCATCACCGCGCGCTCGTCCTTGGAAAAATGTCCCAGCACATAGTCCGCCAGATCATATCCCTTAGGTTTCTCGCCCACACCCATTTTTATCCTGATAAAACCATCATGTCCCAGGTGAGAAATAATATTTTTCAGTCCGTTGTGACCACCGGCACTGCCTTTCTTGCGGATGCGGATCTGTCCTACATCCAGGCTGACATCGTCGGAGATCACGATCAGCTCCCAGGTCTCATCCACCTTATAGTAATCAATCAGCTCCCGCACACTTTCACCGCTTAAGTTCATAAAGGTCTGGGGCTTTGCCAGAATACACTTCTGACCTGCCACAATGCCCTTACCTATTACAGCCTTGTGCTTTTTCTCCAGAACAGAAATATTCTCCTTGGATGCCAATTTGTCTATCACATCAAAACCTATATTATGTCTCGTATTGTCGTATTCTTTTTTGGGATTGCCCAAACCTACTATAATATACATATATCCTCCAAAAAACGTGCTCTCGTATTGTTGCACTTACCTTTTAATATCTCATTTTTTGTTGTCTATTGCAAGTCGCTTTCTGAATAAAAGGCGGCAACCCTGTTTTCGTCATCGCCTTCAAATGCAAAATAAGTCCTAACATCACCAGGGGAATCTGATTATACAATTGTCTGTTATTTGCTTCCCACAATCCCATAAAAAGAAAAACTCCCAGCATTGTCAAATCAGTAAACATACACATTAATGAAGGCATTTCCCCCCGCACAATATTCACAAGTGTACGTATCTGTCCGAACAGTATAATAATATAAATGCCATGTATATATACAAAACAAAGTTGAACTGTCCACCAAAAATATTTGCCGTAAGTTGAAAAAGCATTCCACACAAGATTTGGCTTTTCTTCGTATTCTGCCGCAAACACCCCTGCCCCAAACGTTCCGTCCGCATATATCGTCCTTATCTTATCAATCCAATGGGAAATACTGAAAAAATTACTTTTATTTTCGGCGATTACCTCTGCAATATAAGCTGTTTTCTCTGATTTCGTTGCAAATGAATGAACCTGCTGTACAAAGGGTACGTTGTCTGCATAACTTCCGTTTCCCTGTAGTCCAATGGCAATCCATGAAATAATCGGATCTGATACCTCCTTGGACATCACATAAGCATCATAGGTACATGTCCATCCTTCTATCAGCAAATATGCTCCCAATATCGCAAACACAAAGCATATTCCTGCCGCCCTATCCTTTTTGATCTTTTGCGTCACAACCACAGCAATCGCAAAGCCAATCAATGGAATCATTAACGTTATTTTCAGCGACAGTCCCACTGCTGCAACGATACCGGCAAATACAATGTATACGTACTTTCTGTATCCCTGCCGAAAACACCCTGCTTTAGCCAATGCCAGCGCAATCACAATCAATCCAAAACTCATGGCATCCGTGTAAAAGGCCTGTGTATTTCCCCACACCGGAAGGAAAAACATAAAACACAATAATATAGGCAGGCCCAAGGGCTTTGTATCCTCTCTCTTCTCGGCAAGATACGATACCGCCCAAACCGTTCCCATCACCTCAATCACACTCACTAATACCACGGCATAATAAGCATCCTTCAGTTGAAGCATATCTGCCACTTTAAAAATACCTGCCAGAAACAACATCGGCTTAAAATTATTGGAATAGTAATTCAGATAATCATAATCGTTTAACTCTCTGCCTCTTACAATATCCGATGCCATCTGCCACATCATATCGTAATCACCTTGAAGCGTCGCCCGGTTCCTGCAGAAAAAACAGACATACAATAACAGCAGGCCAAATCCAATCGCTGCACCCACAAACATATATCGGGCAAGTTTTTCCTGACACGCCGAAAACTTATTCCACACAAAAAATCCCACACAGATCAAAACTGCACAAAAGACAGAACCAACTGCCATTCTCAATCTCGGGAGACCATACTGTGGACCCGAAAGGGAACACCCTATCATGACCAAGCTCGAAGATATAATCAGAACATAGGCAACTGTTGCCAATCTATGAAATAATGTTTCTTTATTCTGCACCATACCACTCCTTTTTTATCCTCGCTTAAATTCCTTCAAAATTATACCATAACACCACTCCAATGTAAAATCATCCCGTAAACATTGTCACAACAAAACTTTCCAATAAAAGACGGCAGCGCCGTAATGGCACTGCCGCTTTTGTCTTTTGTCAGCTCTCAAATGTTAAATGAACTCGTCAGGCTCTTCTAAAGCCTTTTCGTAGCTCTCCAGAATTAGTTTTTGGATGATCTCCCGGGTAGAGGAATTAATAGGATGCGCAATATCTCTGAACTCTCCGTCTGCTGCCTTTTTGCTTGGCATCGCAATGAATAATCCCTTTTCTCCCTCAATCACTTTGATGTCATGTACCACAAATTCGTCATCAAGGGTGATTGAAACGACTGCTCGCATCTTCCCCTCTTTTGTAATCTTACGAACCCGAACATCTGTAATCTGCATTTGTATAGCCTCCTTACCTAAATAACGTACCTCGCATTCTTCTCTACCACAATCTTAATTTCTCCTTCTCCCACGTAGCGAGAATCAGCTTGTATCGTATCTCGGCTTTCTACAATGCAGTTTTCAATATAAGTGTTATCTCCGATATAAACATCGTTCATAATAATGGAATTCTTGATCACACAGTTGTTTCCGATATAAACCTTCTTGAAAACAACGGAATTCTCTACTTCTCCATTAACGATACAGCCACTGGAAATCAGGCTGTTTTTTATTTTTGCGCCTGGATTGTACTTTGCAGGGGGCAGATCATCCACCTTAGAGTAAACATCCGGGTACTGTTTAAAGAAATAATTTCTGACTTCAGGCTTCAGGAAGTCCATATTGGTCTTGTAGTAATCTTCTACAGATGCAATGTTCTTCCAATAGCTGTTCATCTTATAACCGTAAATCTTCTTGATATCTTTGTAGCGAAGCAGGATATCTCTTACGAAATCATATCCCTCTTCCTCCGCACACTTCTCCAGCATATCGATCAGGAGACGACGACGGATCACATACACACCGCAGGAAACGGTATTGGTCTTGGCCTGCAGAGGCTTCTCCTCGAACTGTACGATTCTGTTCTCCTCGTCCATCTGGAGGGTACCGAAACGCTCTACATTTGTTCCCTCTTCCATATCGCAGCAAACAATGGTGATATCTGCTTTCTTATCGATGTGATATTCCAATACTTTGTTGTAATCAAGCTTATACACACCGTCACCGGAAGCAATCACCACATAGGGCTCATGGCTGTCTTTCAGGAAAGAAAGATTCTGGTAAATGGCGTCTGCAGTTCCTCTGTACCAGTTGCTGTTGTCTGCGGTCACCACAGGGGTCAGCACATACAGACCACCCTGTTTACGTCCGAAATCCCACCACTTGGAGGAATTCAGATGCTCGTTCAGACTTCTTGCATTATACTGTGTAATAACTCCCACCTTCTGAATGTGGGCATTTGCCATATTACTTAATGCAAAATCAATACTGCGGTAGCTTCCCGCAACAGGCATAGCGCAAATGGCTCTCTTCTGAGAAAGTTCTCTCATTCTGCGATTGTTACCGCCTGCTAAAATAATTCCGATTGCCCTCACTACTCTTCACCTGCCTTAATCAATGTTCTGCCGCTGGGAAGACATGCATTTTCATAATCTTCTGCTGCGGTAATACCAAATACTACGGAGTTCTTGCCGATACTGATGCCATCAGGAATCACCGTGTGCTCTCCGATTGTTACAAGGCCGCTGTTGTAGATATGAGGAGCAGTATCATTCTCTGCCTCTTCACCGACACCTAATTTTACATTGTTGCCGATGGCAGCATTCTCTGCAATGATGGCTTTGGTCAGTTCGCAGTTTTCACCAACCTGGGTCTGGTTCATGATAATGGAATCACGCACCACGGTACCCTTGCCAATGGTAACGCCGCAGCCGATTACGGAATTGTATACCTCACCGTAAATCTCGGTACCTTCACCGATCACACTGCGCTCTACCACGCTGTCTGCTGCAATGTACTGAGGAGGCTGTATCTCACTCTTGGTGTAAATCTTCCAATATTCCTCGTAAAGATTAAACTCGGGAACGATGTCGATCAGCTCCATATTAGCTTCCCAATAAGAGCTCAGGGTTCCAACGTCCTTCCAGTAGCCGTTAAATTCATAAGCATACAAAGGCGCGCCGTTCTCGTGGCAATAAGGAATCACATGCTTACCGAAATCCAGTGAAGGCTGATCGGCCTTTGCTAACAGTGCCTCTTTCAGAGTCTTCCAATTAAAGATATAAATACCCATACTTGCAAGATTACTTCTGGGAACCTTGGGTTTCTCCTCGAACTCAGTAATTCTTCTGTTTTCGTCGGTAATCATAATACCAAAACGGCTTGCTTCCTCAATGGGAACCGGCATAACTGCGATGGTAACCTCGGCGCCATTCGCCTTGTGGAAATCCAGCATTACCTCATAATCCATCTTATAAATATGGTCACCTGAAAGAATCAATACATATTCAGGATTAAAGCTCTCCATATATTCCAGATTCTGATAAATTGCATTCGCTGTACCGGTATACCACTCACTGTTGGTACTCTTCTCATAAGGAGGCAAAACAGTCACACCTCCAATATTGCGGTCCAAATCCCAGGGAATACCGATTCCGATATGGGAATTTAAACGCAAAGGACGATACTGCGTTAATACACCAACTGTATCAACTCCGGAATTAATACAGTTAGACAGAGGGAAATCAATAATACGATACTTGCCGCCAAATGCTACTGCAGGTTTCGCCACCTTTGTGGTAAGTACGCCAAGACGGCTGCCCTGACCACCCGCCAATAACATGGCGATCATTTCTTTCTTAACCATTATATCACCTCAACCTATCTTATCACCCTCTAAAGTCGGTATAGACGAATACTTAACCTCCCTCATCTAAGCCAATTTATACATACCAATCCAACTTTAAACGGTGATTTTTTTCTATTATAGCACACCTCCTACGGAAAGTGAACATTAAACCCGAAAAAAATTGCGTTTTTTCCTGCTTTTGTATCTATTATTTACATTTTTTTCTTTTTTACACCGTTATTTTTGTTAAAATATTCCATTATATTATTTTCCCGCCAACTCCCTCCTATACAATTTTACTATTTTCATTTCCTGTTTGTTTTTTTTGAAATATGGGTATATAATGTACGTATGAAGGTCCCATCCGGCGACGCCGGGACGCGCATGCTCGCATGCAGCGGACTGGCGGCATCGGAGGGGCCAGCCGGTATTCGCAAGCAGGGCGTTTGCGCCCGGATTGCGAATATCGGCGGTGCTTGCGGGAGTGCAAAGCACGCAGCAAGCAACCTTCATACGCCCCGCGGCTCTTCGACTGCGCCTTGCGGCGGCGCGAAGCACGCAGCAAGCAGCCTTCATACGCCCCGTGGCTCTTCGACTGCGCCTTGCGGCGGCGCGAAGCACGCAGCAAGCAACCTTCATACGCCCCGCGGCTCTTCGACAACATCAACCATAAAGGAAGTGTACCATGTATCAGATAGATTTTAATCATCCTTCTTCCATATATTTTGTAGGAATCGGCGGCATCAGCATGAGTGGTCTGGCTGAGATCCTGGCAGATGCCGGCTTTCAGGTATCCGGCTCTGACCAGCGAAAGAGCCCCCTCACCGAGAAACTGATCCAAAAGGGCATCACCGTCCATTACGGTCAGCGCTATGAAAATATCACCGAAGCCATCGACTGCGTGGTATTTACCAGCGCCGTCCATGCCGACAATCCCGAATATCAGGCTACTGTGGACAAGGAAATCCCCTTTCTCTCCCGCGCCCAATTACTGGGACAGCTTATGAAAAACTACAAGACTCCCATCGCCATCAGCGGTACCCACGGCAAGACCACCACTACCTCCATGGTCAGTGAAGTCCTGCTGAAGGCTGACACAGACCCCACGCTGTCCATCGGCGGCATCTTGAAGACCATCGGCGGCAACATCCGTGTGGGCCATACTGACCTGTTCGTCACCGAAGCTTGCGAATACACCAACAGCTTCTTAAGCTTTTTCCCCAAGATCGGAATCATCCTTAATATAGAAGAAGACCATCTGGACTTCTTTAAAGACCTGGCAGATATCCGTTCCTCCTTCCGCAGATTTGCCCAGCTAATCCCTGAGGACGGCTGTCTTATCATCAACGGAGAGATCCCTGATTATGATGAGATTACTGCCGGACTCTCCTGCCGTGTCATCACTTATTCTACCTCCGCCACTACTTCCATCGGCGAGAAGGCTGATTATTATGCTGATCAGCTCACTTACGATGAGCAGGGGCATCCTCTCTTTACCCTATACATGGAAAAAGCGGACGGCCTGCACAGTCATCCGAATCAAATGCATCTGGCAGTGCCCGGTCTGCACAATGTAAGTAATGCCCTGGCCGCTCTGGCTCTGGCCGATTCCCTGCAGTTGGATCTGACCGTAGCAGCCGAAGCCCTTCGTACCTTCCACGGTACCGACAGACGCTTTGAGTACAAGGGCACCATCGGCGGTGTCACCATTGTGGACGATTACGCCCACCATCCCACAGAGATTACTGCCACCCTGACCGCGGCAGCCAATTTCCCTCACAAGAGATTGTGGTGTGTTTTCCAGCCCCACACCTACACCAGGACCAAAGCATTCCTGCAGGATTTTGCCAAAGCCTTAAGCGGTGCCGAAAATGTGATCCTTGCCGATATCTACGCAGCAAGAGAGACCGATACCCTGGGCATCAGTTCCCGGACACTGCAGTCCGAGATACAGGCGCTGGGCAAGGAATGTTACTATTTTCCTACTTTTGATGAGATTGAAAATTTCCTTTTGGAAAATTGCATAAACGGTGACCTGTTGATAACTATGGGGGCTGGAGATGTGCATAAAATCGGAGAAAATTTGCTCGGAAATTAGTTTTCCACAATATCCACAGAAAAATTTCTTTCACCGGGAATTTGGCCTGTGGATATTTTTATTTTTTCTGTGGATATTTTTATGTCATTTTTTGTCACCAGAAACGGCATGTTTCCTACACAAATACCTCTCCACCGAAATATTATCCACATTATCCACACTATCCACATTTTCACACCTTCGGGAAGGTCCAAAAAGTTTTCGGGCATATTGACTATATCTTTTTTTAAATCCTTATGCTATACTTAGGTTCGCTCTAAATGGGCGAGGGCAAAGTGAAAGGATTGTGTTAGTATGGCACCTTTAACAATATATCGAGACAATTACATGGATTCCACTGTTGTGTCCAACCGCTTTATCGACGACTACATGACAGAGGCAAACGACGCACAGCTGAAAGTTTATTTCTACCTGATTCGCATGCTGAATGCCAATCAGGCTGTTAGTGTGTCCGGAATTGCCGACAAATTCAATCATACCGAGAAAGACGTTATCCGTGCCTTAAAATATTGGGAAAAGCGCCAGATCCTGGACCTTGACTACGACTGCAACAAGAATCTGACCGGCGTACATCTGCGGGATCTGTCTGCAGTGCCCGTCCAAAAGGACACTGCTCAGCAGAGCATTGCTGTTCCTGCCTCAGGTGTCCCCACAATCCCCGTGCAGCCGGTTGTTACTGTACCCGCCGCTCCCTTCGCGGCACCTGTCCAGGCAGAGCCTGCCCTTCAGCCGGAGCTTCCCACCTTTGTGAAGCCCTCCTATTCCCTGGACCAACTGAAAGAATTTAAAGACCGGGAGGACACCGCGCAGCTCCTCTTTGTTGCCGAGTCTTATATCGGTAAGCCTCTGACTCCCTCCGAGATCAAGACCATCCTTTTCTTTACGGATGTACTGCACTTCTCCGAGGATCTGATCGACTATCTGATCCAGTACTGTGTGGAGCGGGGCAAAAAGGATTTCAAATACATCGAAAAAGTGGCTGTCAATTGGGCCGAGGAGGGCGTGACCACCCCCAAGCAGGCTCAGCAGTATGCCACCCGCTACGACAAAAATGTCTATGCCATTATGAACGAGCTGGGCAAGAAGAATTCTCCCACCTCCAAGGAGATCGAGTACATTAACCGCTGGACCAAGGAATACGGTTTTACCACCGACATCATCCTGGAGGCCTGCGAGCGCACTGTATTGGCTACCGACAGACACCGCTTTGAATATGCGGAAGGCATCTTAAGCAGCTGGAAGCGGGAGAATGTGCACCACAAGGCCGACATCCACAGAATTGACAAATTATATCAGAAGAAAAAGACCACTGCTTCCGCCAACACCGGCAGCAATGTCAGCAATAAATTCAATCAGTTCACCCAGAACAGTTATGATTTCGAAGCGCTGGAGCGGGAACTTTTGAGCAACTGAGCTTTTCACCACAAGGAGTATACATCGTGCCCTTAAGCAACACACAATATGACGCTATCATCAAAAAATATGAAGATACCCAGAGCCGCAACCGCTATCTTTTAGATAAGCGCATGACGGAAGTCTACCATCGGATTCCCGAATATGAGGAATTGGACCGTTCCGTAGGCCGCCTTTCCGTAACACAGGCCAGATTGGCACTGGACGGAGATCCCGATGCCATTCAAAGACTCCGTTCCTCTCTGGCTGACCTGTCTGCCCGCAAAAAGGAACTTTTGGCCGGCGCCGGATACCCTGCAGATTACCTGGATCCCATCTACACCTGTGCCCTCTGTCAGGACACCGGATACATTACAAGTCCCCGGGGGACCAAGACCAAATGCCGCTGCTTCCAGCAGCAGGAGGTCGCTCTGCTCTATGAGCAGTCCAATATCAGGGAAATGGTGAAACGGGAGAATTTTTCCACCCTTTCCTATGAATACTATCAGGGGGAAGACCTGGACCGATTCACAAAATGTGTAAAAATTTGTCAGAATTTTGTACAAAACTTCGAACAGGACTATCGCAATCTCTTCTTTTATGGTACAGTAGGGACAGGAAAAAGTTTTTTGTCCGGCTGCATTGCCGGTGAACTGTTGGAAAAAGGACAGGCTGTGATCTACTTCAGTGCCACAGGATTATTTGATTCCCTGGCCCGCTATTCTTTTGACGCCAAGGCCAAGGACGCTCTCTACAGTTTCTGTAAGGATCTGTATGACTGTGACTTACTGATCATAGACGATCTGGGCACAGAGGTCACCAATTCCTTTGTGGCATCCCAGCTCTTCTCTCTGCTGAACGAGAGACACCTGCGCCGCAAGGCCACCATCATCTCCACCAACTTAAGCCTGGAGGAGCTGCGTGATCGTTATTCCGACAGAGTTTTTTCACGGATCATCAGCAATTATACGGTCTGCAAGCTGACCGGTCCCGATATCCGCATGTATAAAAAGAGAAATAATTAATTTAAGAAATACTTAATCAAGCAACCATTCATAAGAAAGTGAGGATTTTTCCATGAATCGCGAAGAAAAGAGAAATTTGGAGACCATCCCCGTTGGCTCCCTGGGCATGATTTCCCTGCCCGGCTGCAAAACTTTAGGTGAGAAAGTTGACCACTACCTGGTAAAATGGAGAGCTGAACGCGAGAGCGAACACAAAGATTCCCTTGCATTTTCCGGCTACCAGAGAGAGTCCTATCTGTTAAACGCCAAGGTTCCCCGCTTCGGCACCGGCGAAGCAAAGGGCGTGATCATGGAATCCGTTCGCGGTACCGACCTTTACCTTTTAGTAGATGTTCTGAACCACTCCCTGACCTACTCCATGAGCGGTCACGAGAACCATATGTCCCCCGATGATCACTATCAGGATCTGAAGAGAATCATCGCTGCAGTAGGCGGTAAGGCACGCCGCATCACTGTTATCATGCCTTTCCTCTATGAGAGCCGCCAGCACAAGAGAACTTCCAGAGAGTCCCTGGACTGCGCGCTTGCTCTGCAGGAGCTGGTAAAGATGGGCGTTGACAATATCATCACCTTCGACGCACACGACCCCAGAGTACAGAATGCAATCCCTCTTAATGGTTTTGAGACTGTACAGCCTGCTTACCAGTTCATCAAGGGTCTGCTTCGCAATGAAAAAGACCTGAAGATTGATGCAGACCATATGATGGTAATCAGCCCCGATGAAGGCGGCATGTCCCGTGCTATCTACATTGCAAACGTATTGGGTCTGGATATGGGTATGTTCTACAAGAGACGTGACTACACCAGAATCGTAAACGGCCGTAACCCCATCGTAGCCCACGAGTTCCTGGGTACCAGCGTAGAGGGCAAGGATATGATCATTATCGATGACATGATCTCCTCCGGCGAAAGTATCCTGGATGTAGCTGCTGCCCTGAAGGCACGCAAGGCCAACAAAATCTACGTATTCTCCACCTTCGGTATCTTCACAAACGGCCTTGATAAGTTCGACGAGGCTTACAAGGATGGCATCATCGACAAGATCCTGACCACCAACCTGATCTATCAGACTCCGGAGCTTCTGGAGAGAGACTGGTACATCAGCTGTGATATGAGCAAATACATCGCTTATATCATTGATACCCTGAACCACGATTCCTCTATCAGCGATCTGCTGAATCCCAACGAGAGAATCCAGAACATCGTTGCCAGATACAAAAATGGTGAAATGTAATATAATTCCCCGGAGACTATCGTAAGTTTCCGGGGATTTCAAGTAAAACTTATTGTCGCTTTTGCGATACTGCCCACCGGGCAACTCGGTGAGTTCGAGACCTTCCTCACCCAACCGTTACCTACGGCCAAAAAACAAAACTAAAGGAGACTAAAAATGAACAAAAAAACCACTTCTATCGTCCATGCAGCAGTCATTGCTGCTCTTTATGTTGTGCTGACTTTGATCGCCAACGCCCTGGGGCTGGCTAATCACGCCATTCAAATTCGCTTTTCAGAAGCACTGACCATTCTCCCCCTATTCACTCCCGCCGCCATTCCCGGTCTCTTTGTGGGCTGCATTCTGGCCAATTTTATGACCGGATGCCTGCCTTGGGATATTGTGTTCGGGAGCCTGGCCACTCTTCTGGGTGCATTGGGAACCTACGCATTAGGGACTTACACATTGGGGTCTTCTGCACCGGCAAAGCAGTATCCCATACTTGCTGTGATTCCGCCCATCCTGTCCAACACTCTGATCGTTCCCTTTGTATTGGCATATGTCTACCGTTTCGAGGGTTCCATCCCTTACTTTATGCTCACTGTCGGGATTGGCGAAGTGCTTTCCTGCGGCGTGTTGGGAATGCTGCTCTACCGCACCCTGGCCAAATACCGCAAAAACATCTTCTGACGCGCTTTGCTTCCCAGCCGCCTTTCCCGATGGGCCAACACCCCTCATGGCACAAGGCTCCACAGCCGGGACGTACACTCACAAGAAATACCCATGCAAGTCTTTTTGTTGGATTTTAAGACACATGACTTTTATAAAGCGGCGCCTGCAGCGAAACTGTCTGAGGACCGACAGGGCATTGGCAAAAAACGCCGATAAATCTTTCCTGAAAAATATATGATGTACCATTCAACCGACGAGCTTGACACCAAAATTGCTAAACTCGCATACGCTCAAACATAGCAATTTTGGTGTCCGTCTATTGAATGGTACATCATTATTTTTCTCGGAAACATTTCTGGGGACGTTTTTTTGCCAATGCCCTGTGGGTCTGAGTTTTGAGCTAAGGCGCCTAATAAGCTCATAAAAGTCATGTGTCCATAAAATCCCAAAAAGCTTGCGTATTTCGGTGAGTGTACGTCCCGGCTGCGGAACCTTGGCCATAAGTGGCGTAGCAATCCCATCAGGAAAGGCGGCCGGGAAACAGCGCTATTCATTCGGCATATATGTCACAAACCGATTGCCATTCTCCTCAAACCAAGTGGTAGCGTCATTCATGCCCATCTTGGCCAGAGTTCCCTTGACAGGATCCAGGATCACCACATTAAATTCATTAAATCCCGTGATCAGTACCGCTTCACCATTCTCCAGCATTGCCAGCACCGGAATATCCTGATTCACATAGTACAGCAACGCATCCAGCTTACAGCCGGCCAAATCCAGGACCTGTGCATCCGGCAGACCATCCGCCAAAATCTCTGCGACCGTCATGCCACGCTGCAGCAGTTGATTGGAATCCCGGATAACACCCTCAAACTCCAATATGGTGTCCAGGCATACAGCCACACTGCCTCTTTCTTCTGTGATTTTTGCTTCTTTAATGGCCATGATCTGATTTCTGGCCATCCGGGCAGCTTTGCGCCATACGCAAATTCCCTTTTCATCCATCACCCTGCCTGCGATATCGTAGCTTTCGGAAACCGCAGCCCCCGGATCGTTATAGATGGACGATACACCGTAAGGACCGTATACATAGAACCTTGAAGGGGTACTCTCCTTCACCAATTCCAATTCTCTGGCGCCCTCATAAACCACTTCTTTCGGGGTCAGGATCTTGATCGTGTCGCTGTTTATCACCTTTTTGGTTTGGATCTGTACATATTTTTTGTAAACATCAATTACAGCAGCGGCCACCTTATTCTTTCCTGTGGCACCTTCCACATTGTTCATAATGTGATCCGGCATCGTCTCCTCAAAGCTGCCGTCTTCCTTTCTGGCCAGACGCTCCAGCGTGATCTGATTATCCTCCACGCTGCACTCCTCAATATAAATTCCCTGATTCTCATATTTTTTCAGGATTTCCCCTGCGGAATTACAGATGCAGACTTTATACATAGGGAAGAAAATACTGCCGCTTGCCTCCTCACGGATATCCTCTTTACGGGCCACACCATAAATCAAGTCCTCTCCCATAAAGCCTAAGGGCCGGATCACCTCGTCTGTCCCAGCCTTGATCACACTCTGGGTATCGGTATTCAGATTCTTTACTGTCAGCTTTTCTGAATGGTATTGGTCCTGCCCCTCCTGCCACACTACGATTTTGTGATCCCCGGACACAAATAGGCTGTCATCCCCGGTAACTGTCACCAATTCCTTGTAGGCTTTCTCCACCAGATTTACCTGGTATATTGTGTTTTCCAGCTTCAGGTACAAAAGCTGCTCCCGGTTCAGATAAAGGAGCTGCTCCAACTCTGCCTCCAGCACATCAAAATTCTTGTCATAGTCGATAAATACCAATTCTTCAATGGTATTCACCGTGCTGTTATAAGCATACAGCTGAATGCCCACTTCGCCCTCATGGCGTCCCCGGTTCATATAACCGTACACGGCAAACCGTACATTACCGCCCTCGTCCACATCCAGGATTTTGAGGCCGTGGTCCTGCCGCAAAGTTCTGTCATCCCAATTCTTCTCATCATAAAAAGAAAAGAGTACGATCAGACTGTTGGAGGTGGCATTATAACAGCACAGCCGTCCCGCCATCTCAAAAACTACCACATTGCCGTCCTCGCTCTCCAGCATAGGCACATTTTCATCTGCGATTCCAAGCAGAATCTTATCATTGGCATACATTCTCTTTTCATCAGGAATCTGATCCATGGTGCGTTCATAATCCAGCAGATACATTCTCTCAGAAGTATGGCGTACCCTGAAATATTCCTGCACCTGATAAAAAGTCACATTCCCGCCGCTCTTTGTGGATACCATATAGTCCACCAGAACAGAAGCAGTCTGCCCATCGATTGCCACAAGCTGCAGCACAGGCTCTCCCACTTCCGTGACACCCAGTTCATCCCAGGTGATCTGCTTTAAACTGCTGTGAATATTTACGCTGTGAAAAGAGCTGTTATCCTCCAGTTTGGAATTGGTCTCCAAATATCTGGTCAGCTCCGCTGCCGCTTCCGGGTCAAATGTCCTCTCATGAAAATCCAGCACATACGCCAGTTTTTCATCAACAGCCATTTCCTCACTCCAGATCACGCCGGTATAGTAATAAACCTTCCTGCCATCTGCCAGCTCCAGCACCAGTGTCAATGAATATTCTTTGTCACGCTCGATCAGGTCCTTCAGCGCAATGTTGGCCCTGATAAGCCCATCTGCCTCCTGATAGTCCGTCACCGGTGAATCTTCTATCAATCGGCTGCCGTCCAGGCTGCGTACCTGCATGGCAATTCCGCTCACCGGGCTTCCATACGTATCCACCAGGATCTCACTGCTGCGATTTTCTCCCAGCACAGCAACCGTATCCCTGTGAAATTTCACATCACGCTGCTCGGTATAACCAAACAACCGGTTGTATGCGATTCCGTTTCTCTCCATGGTGACTACCGGCAAAGTAGCTTCCCCCATCTCCATGGTCAGATTATCGTGATCCTGATTCATGATCTTCGAAAAGACAAACAGAGAGACCACGAACACAGCCAGAAATACTGCCGTTTTAATCAAAAATTTCTTCATAAAAGACCCTCCAGCGTAGGCGCAATATGCAAAAATTCAGTCACTTCCTTGATGTCACCTTTTCCGCCCGCCGCTTTTCTGCGGGGCTGCATTCCTCTGCGCTTCACCGCCCTGATCAAAATATTTTTCGGAGTGTGCTCCATATCAATAAATTCAAGGATCTGGGTATCATATCCCTGCTGCTCAAGCAGGTTGGCTCTCAGGGCATCCGTTATCAGGGCGGACATGCGCTCCTTGATAATGCCATATTTCAAAACAGGCTGCAGCACTTCATTTTTGATCTGCTTATTAACCTCATGCTGACAGCAGGGCACCGCCATGATCACGCTTGCCCCCCATTTTACAGCCTTTTCCAGCGCATAGTCCGTAGCCGTATCACAGGCATGCAGTGTCACCACCATATCCACTGCGTCGGCTCCCTCATAAGAACTGATATCTCCATGTTCAAAATGAAGATTGTCATAATGGAGCTTTTCCGCCAACTGATTGCAGTGGTTGATTACATCCATCTTCAGATCCAAACCAGTCACCTGGATGTCCCTACCCTGCAGCTCGTGCAGATAATAATACATGGCAAAGGTCAGATAGGACTTGCCGCATCCAAAATCAATGATCCGGATGGTCCGATCCCCCGGCAGTTCCTCCAGCACATCTTCAATAAACTCCAGATAGCGGTTGATCTGGCGGAACTTATCGTATCGGTTTTTAGTAACTTTACCATCAGGGGTCTGCACTCCCAGTCCCACCAGGAAATCCACAGGCTTTTCTTCCATCAGAATGTACTGTTTGGTGCGGTTGTGCTGCAGGTTTGCGCGGAAGTCCTCCTGCGTTTCGAGTTTATTGCCGAGTATTTCGGCGTTCTTGTCTGCACAGGGTACCTTGCCGCTCTTGTCGGCACCGGCACCCGCATTCTTCCTGCGCTTAATGGTCATCTTGCCTTTTTTGCTCACCAAAACAGTGACCTCTTCCTTCCGGCCCTTTATCTCCCCCTGCTTGAACAAATCCTGCAGATACTCCTCCAGCCTGGAGATCATTTCCTCCACTCCGAAATTCTCATGGAACACCTGGGTTCCCTTATAAAGAGTCTCCTGAAACAACAGCTCTCCTTTGATCAGCACCGGGCGAACCTTTACTTTTGTGCCTCTGTCCTGATCGCGGCTGTTGCTCAATATCAGCTGGTCTAATTCTTCATTTATCATTTCACGCAATACGCCTGTTAATTCGTTCATTTTTTATCTCTCCTGCATGCACTTTTTCACTCTGCTTCATGCACATAATCACCTAATTATATTGTAATGACTTTACAGCATTTACACAACTACATTTTTCAGAAACTGTTTTTCGCTACTTTATTTTACAATTATTCGCGCTATGCAGACAAAGTTCTCTGTGTTATGATTATTTCGTTACCGTCTCCGATACTGGCAACAGGAAGGAGGTGTCCTATATGTTTGAAATTTCCATTTCATTTATCCTCTCCATCTTGGCAAGTGTGGTTGCATACTACATATGCAAATGGCTCGATGAGGAGGTATAAACGGTAATGAGCCTAATGGAGTGGTCTTCCATTCAAAACAACACGACAAGAAAACCCACGAGCGGCCACTCGTGGGTTTTCGTTTTGTGCCTATATGCTGGAACTTTCCATTTCCTCTTTCCAAGAAAATTGTATCACAAGCATTTCTGTTTTTCAATACTTTAGTTCTTACTTTTTATGGCCTCCAATATTTTTCCATGCATTCTTTTGCAATTTCCACATATCTATGACCACGAGTTGGATCCCCATAAATAGTTCCCGTTTCACGCTGAGCCATCTCAAACAGACAACCACTTGCAACCTTCCCGGATTCGTTAATAATTCTGCTCTGGGCTTACTATTTTTCAACTAATCATCATTTTTTCCATCTTTCTAGCGCACAATCTCCCACCATGCATAAAATATATCAAAAGCAAAGAAGGTTACTTCTATGGAATGGAATCCAAAAGTGATCCGTCCGGGCATCGGCACCCTGCCTCTCCCCTTTTTTATGACTTATCCGGGGTATGCGGATGCGGCCCAGGAAAAAACACTGCTGCGGGATCTGGAATATCTCCAGCAGACATATCCCAATGAGGTAAAGCGCTACCAACGCAAAATTGCCGATATATTGGACAAATTCGACTATGAAGGAAGCATGATATACGATGAATATCCGGACAAATTCAGTCTCCAGCGGCTGGCCGAAACAGTGACAAAGATTTTAAGACAAGAAAATCAACAGCTCCCGACGGAGGAACAACTTCCCGCAGAGAAATGGGAATGGCTGACTGATATGATTTTGGTGCTGCTGTGCCATGAGGTGTATAAGCGCAGGCACGGCGGACCCAGAGGATATATCTGGAAATAAACAATTTCTTTTAAAGCCGTGAGTGGCACAAAAAATCCCCCGGAATCTCAGCAATGTCATTGCTTAATGACATTAAACCAAAACCTGGGGGATTTTTTTAGGCTGCGCCAAATATGCACCAGCTCTATTTCAATACCGAAATACGGGTCATTGCTTTCTGCAGAGCAATCTCCGCTCGCATCACATCTATGCCGGGAGCGTGGGTACGAAGTCTCTCCTCCGCGCGCTCACGGGCACTTTCTGCTCGCTGCACGTCAATCTCCTCCGGCCATTCCACGATTTCCGCCAAGATGGTAATTCCAGTCGGCAGGATCTCCGCAAAACCGGAATGAAGTGCCGCCTCTTTCTCATTCTCGGGCTCATAAATCTTGAGAATACCCGGCTTCAAAATAACCGTCATAGGAATATGTCCCGGCAAAACACCAATCTGTCCTTCCGTGGTATTAAATTCCACCATCTCGACTTCACCTTCATAGAAATGTCTGTCCGGTGTGATTATGCGCAGCGAAAAAACCTTATTATCTGCCATATTGTTTTCCACGCCTTTCTGCTATCAGCCTTTTACCTTAGCAAGTACATCGTCGATGCTTCCGGCATTCAGGAAATAACTTTCAGGGATGTTGTCGTGTTTGCCTTCCAGGATCTCCTTAAAGCCGCGGATGGTCTCACCTATAGGCACGTACTTACCTTCCAGACCGGTGAACTGACCTGCTACGAAGAATGGCTGGGACAGGAATCTCTGCACCTTACGCGCACGGGAAACTACCAGCTTATCTTCCTCGGAAAGTTCATCCATACCGAGGATGGCGATGATATCCTGCAGTTCTTTGTATCTCTGCAGAATCTCCTGTACGCCGCGGGCTGTGGTGTAATGCTCTTCACCAACGATTCTGGGATCCAGAATACGGGAGGTGGACTCCAGAGGATCTACCGCAGGATAAATACCCAGCTCTACGATGGAACGGGACAATACGGTGGTAGCGTCCAGATGTGCGAATGTAGTCGCAGGTGCAGGGTCAGTCAAGTCATCCGCAGGCACGTAAACAGCCTGTACGGAAGTGATGGAACCGTTCTTGGTGGAAGTGATACGCTCCTGCAGGGCACCCATCTCAGTCTGCAGTGTAGGCTGATAACCTACCGCAGAGGGCATACGTCCTAACAGCGCAGACACTTCACTACCTGCCTGTGTGAAACGGAAAATATTGTCAATGAACAGCAGCACATCCTTACCGCCCTTATCGCGGAAGTACTCTGCCATGGTAAGTCCTGTCAGACCTACTCTCATTCTTGCTCCGGGGGGCTCGTTCATCTGACCGAATACCATGGTGGTCTTGTCGATAACGCCGGACTCCTGCATTTCATGGTACAGATCATTACCCTCACGGGTACGCTCGCCTACGCCGGTGAATACGGAATATCCGCCGTGCTCGGTAGCAATATTACGGATCAGCTCCTGGATCAGAACGGTCTTACCTACGCCTGCACCGCCGAACAGACCGATCTTACCACCCTTCTGGTAAGGGCACAGAAGGTCAACGACCTTGATACCGGTCTCCAGAAGTTCCGTTGCCGTAGCCTGCTCTTCAAAGGTGGGAGCCGCTCTGTGAATGGGCTCGAAACCAACGCCTTCAGGCGCAGGTTTATTATCAATAGGCTGTCCTAAAACATTAAAGATACGTCCCAGAGTGTTCTCACCTACCGGAACAGAGATGGGACCACCGGTAGCAATCGCTTCCATACCGCGCACAAGGCCGTCGGTAGGACCCATAGCGATACACCTCACGGTGTCATCACCCAAATGCTGGGAAACTTCTACTACAAGTTCCCCGCCCTCTCTGGTAGGGATGCGGATCGCATCATTGATTTCAGGCAGAGCACCCTCGTCAAAGCGCACGTCAAGAACTGCGCCGATGACCTGGGTAATCTTACCTTTGTTCTCTCCTGCCATTTCTACCTCTTTCCTGCCCACATGGGGCATCAGTTAATTTCTGTGGAATGCTCCGGGCGAGAAGGATATAAACCTCCTCACCCTGCACTTCCCACACAATTCAAAATAAGATCATTATAATTCTATTTTCAGTTATTATCACACTTGGCGTTGAGAGCTGCGGCCACGGATACGGATATCGTTCCTATGATGACCGTAGCGAGACGCCGGCGCTTAGCGAGGTCATGACGAATATATTCGCCTGCGAATTTATTCGTCATCGAGCTTAGCGTCCGCTGCGTCGAGGTTCGAGCGGGAGCGCGTCAGAATAGGAATGATATCCGTATCCTTTGCCGCAGCCCCTGCCAGGCCCCTATCCCAGGGCCTCCGCGCCCGCGATAATTTCTGTCAGCTCCTGTGTAATGGAGCCCTGTCTTGCTCTGTTGTATTTCAGGGACAGATCAGCAATCATCTCTTCCGCATTGCTGGTTGCATTGTCCATGGCCTGCATACGAGCACCGTTTTCACTGGCAACTGCCTCTTTCATTGCACCGTAGATGAGGCTGGTGATGTACTTGGGTACGATCATATCCAGCGCTTCCGTATCCTCCGGCTCAAAGTTCATAAGGGCGCTGCTCTCTTCCTGATTCCCTTCAATCTCCACGGGAAGGAGTTTTAAGAGCTTGGGGATGTGACTTACGGTATTCTTAAAGGAAGTATATGCCAGATAGATCTCACCGATCTCATCGGCTGCAAATGCCGCCAGAAGACGATCTGACAGTCTCATTGCGTCCGCATAGGCGGGCTCTTCAATGAGCTCGGGAAAACTTTCCCTGATCTCATAACCATAACGGTTTAACGCATCACGGCCCTTATTACCGATGGCATATACTACGATATCTTCTTTCTTCCAACTCTCATGTCCTGTGATCAGCTTTACAATATTGGAATTGTAACCGCCTGCCAGGCCACGGTTGGAGGTGATCACGATCACTGCTTTCTTGGAGGATTTTCCCGGCTGCAGATATCTGTGGTCCAGATTTCCTACACGGGACAAAATGCTGCTCACAGTGTCGTACATGCAGGTAAAATAATCCTTGGAACGCTCTGCACTGGCTCTTGCACGCTGCAATTTAACGGTGGAGACAAGCTTCATGGCCTTGGTAATCTGCTGTGTGCCCTGGATACTGCTTCTCCGGCGCTTTATATCACGCATTGATGCCATAATTTACCTCTTTCCAAAGAATCCCTCGCCCAGTCGGATCAATATTCTCTCTCAGACACGTTCTCACTCCGTGAAAAACGTAGCGGACGCTAAGTAAGGTCAATGTATTGACCTGAAAGGACCTCACTAAGCGCCGACGTTTTTCAAGGGTCTTCGCGAGAACATTGACCCACCTGTGCTTAAGTCTTCTTTATTTCAGAAAAATGTTTTTAAACTCCACAATAGCCTTCTTCAGGGTTTCCTCGGTCTCTTCAGTGATAACCTTCTGCTCCTTGATGGAGGTGGGAACCTCAGGATACTTGGTGTCCAGGAACTCGAAGAATTCCTTTTCAAATCTGGTGATATCCTCTACGGGCACATCCAGCAGGTACTTGTTGGTAACTGCATAAATGATGATAACCTGATACTGAACGGGCACGGGCTGGTACTGGGGCTGCTTCAGGACTTCTTTGATACGCTCACCCTGTGCCAGCTTCTCCTTGGTATCTGCGTCCAGCTCGGAACCAAACTGTGCAAATGCTGCCAGTTCACGGTACTGTGCCAACTCTGTACGGATAGGAGCCGCGATCTTCTTCATGGCCTTGATCTGAGCCGCACCACCTACACGGGATACGGAGAGACCTGCGTTTACAGCGGGACGGAAGCCTGCATTGAACATTTCAGTCTCAAGATAAATCTGACCGTCGGTAATGGAGATAACGTTGGTAGGGATGTATGCGGATACATCGCCTGCCTGGGTCTCAATAATAGGAAGTGCAGTCAGGGAACCACCGCCGTACTCCTCGCTCATTCTTGCCGCACGCTCCAGCAGTCTGGAATGCAGATAGAATACATCACCGGGATATGCCTCACGTCCGGGGGGACGACGAAGCAACAGGGAGAGTGTACGGTATGCAACAGCGTGCTTACTCAGGTCATCATAGATCACCAATACATCTTCTCCGTTCTCCATCCATTCCTCACCGATTGCGCAGCCGGAATAGGGAGCAATATACTGCAGGGGAGCCAGGTCACTTGCTGTGGACGCTACTACGGTAGTATACGCAAGCGCACCATACTCCTCCAGTGTTTTCACAATATTCGCAACGGTAGAAGCCTTCTGACCGATTGCTACATAAATACATTTTACGTTCTGACCCTTCTGGTTGATAATGGTGTCCAGCGCAATCGCGGTCTTACCTGTCTGACGGTCACCGATGATCAGCTCACGCTGTCCTCTTCCGATGGGTACCATGGAGTCAATTGCCTTGATACCGGTCTGGAGAGGAGTATCTACACCCTTTCTGGTGATAACGCCGCTTGCAACACGCTCAATCTTGCGGAATTTGTCGGTCGCAATGGGGCCCTTGCCGTCGATAGGCTGACCCAGAGAGTTTACTACACGGCCAAGCAATGCATCGCCTACAGGCACCTCAACCACGCGGCCGGTGGTCTTAACGGTGTCACCCTCATTGATATTTTTCGTACTGCCCAGCAGTACGGCACCAACATTATCTTCCTCAAGGTTCATTACCATGCCATATACATCGCCGGGGAATTCCAACAATTCGCCCTGCATGGCATTTTCCAGTCCATGTACACGAGCGATACCGTCTGCCACCTGGATAACGGTACCCACATCAGATACATCCAGAGTAGAAGCGTATCTCTTGATTTGTTCCTTGATCACGGAACTGATTTCTTCTGGTCTTAAATTCATGGATCTGTCGCACCTTTCTTTCAGCCGGTATGTACGGCTGAATTATTCAAAAAATTATACTAATAATTGTTTCGTCATAGTATTCAGCTTGGTCCGGATACTGCTATCCACGACCCTGCCGTTTACACGGATCACCATTCCCCCGATCAGGGAAGGATCTACGATGTAATGCATCTCCATGGTCTCGTAGGCGGTTGTCTCCAAAAGTCTGGTACACACCTTTTCCTTCTGCTCCTTGGTCAGTTCCACTGCGGAAGCCACGAAGGCTACGCCGATCTTCTGCGATTCTTTTACTTTGTCTGTAAAGTAACCAAAAATCGCAGGAAGGTCATTGTACCTCTCCTTTGAGACTACGATCTCCAAAAAGCCTGCCAGTTCATTACTGACTCTGTCCTTGAAGACCTCCCTTATCATCTGCAGTTTTTCCTGCTTGGGCACACCGGGATGCTTCATCAGCTTGTCAAAATCAGGATTCTCTGAAAGAGCAGTCTGCAAGTCTATAATCTCTTCCATCATCTCCCGGACTCTATTCTCTTCCATGGCAAGTTCAAAAAGTGCTTCGCCATAGGTCTTGGAAACTAATTTTGCCATGTGCCTTCTCCCATTTCCTTCAGAGTCTCATCGATCAGCTGAGCCTGCACCGCAGGATCAATGGAAGCAGCAACCAGCTTGCCGGCCATAAGAGAAGCTACAGATACGATCTCCTTCTTCACTTCATCAGCAACTTTACTCTTCTCCAACTCAGCCTCCACGCGGGCTCTTTCGATAATACGGGACGCTTCTTCCTTTGCCCGGACAACAATCTGATTCTCATTGGCAAGCGCGCGTCTGCGGGCATCACTTAAGATTTCTTCTGCTTCCTTCTCAATGTCATTCAGTTTGCGTGCATACTCTTCTTTCAGCAGTTCTGCACTCTCCTGATTTTCTTTTGCTTCTTCTAATTCTCTTCTGATCTTCTCCCGACGATCATTCAACATTTTTCTCGCCGGATTGAACAGGAAATAGCTCATGATCAAGAACAGAAAGAAGATTGCCACGATCATCAATGCAGCATCTGCAATCAGCTGGAAGTCCAGGCCAAACAGTCTTTCCATAGACTCGCCCCCTGTTAAAAGTATCATTCTTTACCTCCTTTCTACCATAAAGGTCTGACACTTAAGTCATACTGTTTACGGAAGTAAAGGTTTAACGAACATTAAGAGCATAGCTACCAGCAGACCGTACAGACCGGTGGTCTCTGCTACTGCCTGACCAAGCAGCATGGTGGAAGTGATCTCAGACTTAGCGCCAGGGTTACGTCCTACTGCAGATGCGGCATAACCTGCTGCAATACCCTGTCCGACACCGGGTCCAATACCGGCGATAACTGCCAAACCTGCACCGATTGCAGAACATCCCAAGATAAAGTTTTCATTATATTCCATTTTGTTTCCTCCTATATTCGGCTCTTTGGCCTTTATTGTTGTAAATAAGACTTTTTATGAAAAACTATTTTTCACACTGTAAATTAATTTCCCGCACGGGCATCGGAAATGTAGGTCATCGTAAGCATACAGAACACATATGTCTGAATTGCTCCGGAGAACAAATCAAAGTATACATGCAGTGCAGCCGGCCAGATCGTGGCGAACCAACCCAACAATCCATACACCAATGCCATCATTACCGTACCCGACAAAATATTTGCAAACAAACGCAAAGATAAAGATATCGGTACTGCAATGTCACTGATCAAGTTGATCGGAAGCCAAATCGGAAGCCATGGCGGCAACGGCGAACACATACCAACCCAGATTTCCTTCAGAGATTGGTATCTGAACTTGTTAAAGTGGATCAAAGTAAAGGTCATAAGCGCCATCGCCAATGTCACACCATAGTCCGCAGTAGGAGGCCGCAGTCCCAACAGACCGGATATATTACTGAACAATATAAAAATAAAGACCGTACCAATGTAATTATAAAACTTCGGAGCCGCCTTGCCCATCGAGCCGGCTACCACACCGTCCAGCTTTTCTACAATCAGCTCTACTACATTCTGAAATCCTCCCGGAACCTCCGCTGCTTTTTTCATGCACCTGCCTGCTGCAATAGAAAACGCAATCAGGATCAGCATAACGATCAGTACACATACATGTGTTGTTGTTATCCACACCTTATGTCCAAAAAACGAATACTGAAAGATTCCATGAACCATAAAGTCAATATTCTCGGCGCCGGACAACAAAATTCCATGTCCCATAGTTTCACCTCCTTATTCATTTATTTTTTGTTCCGGCTCCTCCGGCAAAGCCTGTGGAATCGGATCTGTTTCGTGAAACAGTTGATTGTACAACTTATGAGTAAACGGCTGAAGAAATGCCGCTACTTTCATTCCCATATACGCCAGAAAAACCACCAGCGCATTCATCACTTCTGTGACCATAATAATTCCCAGGATCACCACAACAGCCCCATACCTGAGCAGATAAGACCTGCGGATTATTTTGGCCGCAGTCTTTTCACCATGATCCAGCGCCCGTTCCAAAGACCGGTACATCTGGAGCGTGTTGGTCAAGGCAAATAAAATGCCAAACCATAAGCTCATGGCGTACGTCTGCTGCTCTTTTACCAAAAAGAAGCCGACCAGCTGGCATATCCCCCCCCAACACAGAATACCTGTATCTATTTCCAAAAGTGTCCTATTTACTCGTTTTAATTTATTGATCATTTGCACGTATCCTGTTTTGCTCCTATATCCCTGCTGTCTGCTACACTTTCTTCCTTGGTTTTCTCACCAGCGTACACCCTTCGTGCCAACCGAAATACATTCTGGCCACCGGCAACAGCTCCTACAAAGAAAAGAATCACCATCCAATACGAAGTGCCACAACGTTGATCCAGATAAATACCGAGAAAAGACATCAGACAGATAGGAACCAACATATTAATACCAAACTGCAGCACCATGGCAAAGGATCTGGAAACGCTTCCGTCATAGTTCTTTTTAGGTCTGCCAGCCATACATCCTGCGCCTCCTCCACTTTTTTAAGTTACAATTCACATCAAAAATCAAGTCGCATATTATTATAAATTCTACCAAATTCTAAACATATTGTCTAGCAAATCCGTCACTATTCCCAATTTTTTTCAGATACACCTTGCGCACTTCTATCATGTGTTCCACTGCAAATAGTGGATTGACTTCTGTCTTTCCCGGCTGTAAGATTATCTTAACAGCATTGCACGTGCTGCGTTGCTCTCTGTAGATTATATTCGAGAAAGACTGTTTATTATTATGAACATACGATCAGCTACCCCTAAGGATGCTCCCGCTTTACTGAAAATATACGCGCCATATGTAGAACATACGGCTGTCACCTTTGAATACGAGGTGCCTGGCGAAGCAGAATTCGCCCATCGCATAGAGACCGTTTTATCCCGCTATCCCTATCTGGTCGCAGAGGAGGACGGTGAGATCCTGGGCTATACATACGCCTCCGCCTTTCATACCCGAGCTGCTTACGGCTGGTCTGCGGAGACTTCCATTTATGTGAAAATGGGGCTGCACCACAAGGGCGTAGGCACAGCGCTTTATCAGGAACTGGAAAAGTGCCTGGCACAACAGAATATCTGCAATCTGTGCGCCTGCATCGCTTACCCCAATCCCCCCAGCATTGCCTTTCATGAGCGCTTCGGCTACAAGACTGTTGCCCATTTCCACGCCTCCGGCTACAAGCAGGGCGCCTGGCACGACATGATCTGGATGGAGAAAGAACTCTGTCCCCACACAGTACCGCCCAAGCCCTTTATTCCCTTTCCAAGCTGGAGATCACAGAATTGTAATTTACAACAAGCGGCCCTCACAAAAGAAAGGAGTCATTATGCCCCCCTTACAAATCTATCGCAAACGCCTGATTCCCGACGAGTGCATCCTGTTAAAGAATGACATCATTCTGGAGCAGAACGACGAGCATATCATCACCAAATGGAACACCATCAATCCCAAGACCACCTTTTCCCATGGCTGCTCCTGCTATTTTCTCCACGACGGCATCAAAGTCAGCAAATTCCTGCGCTCCGATGGGTCCCTGCTGTACTGGTATTGCGATGTGGTAAGCTACGATTACAATCAAGAAACCGGCACCCTGATCGTCACAGACCTGCTGGCAGATGTGATCGTCCATCCCGACGGCTCCGTGGAAGTAGTGGATCTGGACGAGGTGGCAGAGGCCTTTGAAAAGGGTCTGCTCACAGCCAAGCAGATGACTGACTGCCTGCGCCAGCTCAACCAGCTGCTCACCTACATATACCGGGATAAATTCGACCGGCTCCAGGCCCACCTGGAAAAGCTGGACATGGGACTCTAGGCCCACCGCCCCTATCTCCACATCTCCCCGGACAAAGGGTTCCCGGAAATACTGCAGGCTTTGGGGGAGTTGTGGATGCGGGCTTTCAAGATATTATTATGAAGCGCTCGAGAAAAACTCGGGGTCACCGGGCAGGCACAAAAACACGTCCTTTTCAAGCGCTTTCGAGAAAAATATAAGATTCACAATTCAAAGACAGACGCCCAAATTTCTATGTTTGAGCATAAGCGAGTTTAGAAATTTGGGCGTCAAGCTTGTCATTTGAATTGTGAATCTTATATTTTTCAGGAAGGGCTTGTCGACGGTTTTTGTGCCTGCTCGGTCACCCCTCAAACAGTTCTCTGCGCGCTTCCCATTTTTGAAAGCTACCGCATCTCACAAATCCATCCCAAACCACTGCAAATGTATTTCCGGGAACCCTTTGCCCGGGGCGATGCGGGAAATAGGGGGCGGCAGGATCAGTAGAAGACATGGCCGCCGATATTGATGCCTGTCAGGCCCTCGATGGGCGTGCGGAAGAATACGCAGTTGCCCACATTCGTCACGCCGGACATGGCCGCATCAGCCGCCTGATAGCATTTGGCAGTGGCCTTGTTGGCTGCCAATGCCAGTTCCAGACGTCCGCTGGCCACAGGTGAAAACTGCCTGTTCTGGTAGATGACACCTACAACCGTATCCGGAAACTTGCCGCTGAGTACACGGTTGATCACCACACTGCCTACAGCCAGCTGTCCCTCGTAGGGCTCGCCGCCGGCCTCACAGTAGATCAAATTCGCCAGAAGGTATCTGTCGCCTTCTGCAAAGTTTACTTCGGAAATGTCTCTCCAGGAGCCTGCTGCCGCAGCCTGGGATAAAGCCAGCTCTTTCTTCAGCTGCTCCAGGGTATTTTCCTTCTCTTTGATTTCCTTTTCGTAAGCAAGCGCTTGTTCCTCCGCCTCGGAAATCTGCTCCGCATATGCAGCGATATTACTGGAAGTCTGGCCGATCAGACCGGAAACTTTGTTCTTTTCAGCTTCTGCCGCCACTTTCAGGTTCTCAAGTTCGTTTTTTTCCCGCTGCAGCGTGGCTTCCTGCTCTTCTATACTGTGGCGGGTCTCCTTAAACTCTTCCAGCTTCTGATTATCATAATCTGCGATCCGTTCAAAAATATCTGCCGCATTCAGCATCTGACCAAAGCTCTTGCCGCCCAGAATGGCATTCATATAAGCGGTGTCATTGCGCTCATACATATCCCTGACACGGGTCACCATGCACGCATACTGCCACTTTTCCGTCTCTTTTGCCTCTTCCAGGTTGGCCTGAGTCACCGAGATCTCCTCTGTCTTGGTCTGAATCTGCTGTTCCAGATCTGCCAGATTGTCGCTCACCTGAGTCAGCTGCGTATTTAAATTTTTCAATTCTCCTTTTAAGGTGCTCTGCTCGCCTTTCAGATTTTCCAGTTCATCCTGTTTCTGATCAAGCTTTCCTTCCAGGGCTTCTTTTTCCTTTTCGTTCTGATTGATCTTATCCTGAATGGAGGTCGCTTCTGCCACATTGCCCTCAGAGGGTATGGCACCTGCGATCATGGCTGCAAGCAAAAACACCGCCAGCTTTCTTAGGCCTCTCAATGGTCAAATCCTTTCTAATTCCTAGTTTTTCATGGTTTCATGGTTGTTTCCGGGTTAGCACCATACATCAACCTGACTTTTATACTTCTATTTCAAGCTTTCTGCCTGACTTGTGATAAGGCACGTACTTTACACCGGCCGCATCAAACATTTTCTTGGACGCAATATTGCCGGGCGTACCTTGGTACTTGTCACTGTCGTACACAACGGTTCTGATGCCGGCCTGAATGATCGCCTTTGCACACTCATTGCAGGGGAACAGGGACACATAAAGCTTGGTGCCTTCCAGGGAACCGCCCCGGTAATTCAAAATAGCGTTCAGCTCACTGTGGGTCACAAAAGCATACTTGGTCTCCAGGGTATCGCCTTCTCTGTCCCAGGGGAACTCGTCATCAGAACAGCCACAGGGAAAACCATTGTATCCCATGGACAAAATTTTGTTGTCATTGCTGACGATGCAAGCTCCCACCTGGGTGTTGGGATCCTTGGAACGCATACCGGACAGATGTGCCACTCCCATAAAATACTCGTCCCAATTAATATAATCTCTGCGCTTTGCGCTCTTTGGTCTCATATCCATTTTCATTTCCTCACAACATCCCTATAGACGCTTTTTTCCGCCGGGATGTTCTCTGAACACACTATTTTGTACCAAAAATTCGGTCGCCGGCATCACCCAGACCGGGTACGATATAGCCGTGGTCATTCAGCTTCTCATCCAGCGCACCGATGTAAATATCCACGTCGGGATGTGCTTCCTGCATAGCGGCAACACCTTCGGGAGCGGCGATGATGCACATAAAGTGAATGTTCCTGCAGCCCTTTTCCTTCAGTAATTCAATGGCAGCGATGGCAGAACCGCCGGTAGCCAGCATGGGATCTACCACAAACACTTCTCTCTCTTCACAGTCTGCAGGCAGCTTGCAGTAATATTCAACGGGCTTCAGGGTCTCAGGGTCACGGTACAGACCGATATGACCTACCTTTGCAGCAGGGATCAAAGTCAGCATGCCGTCCACCATACCTAAGCCCGCTCTCAAAATAGGCACGATGGCCATCTTCTTGCCCTTCAATTCCTTTGCCACAGTCTTGCAGATGGGAGTCTCAATCTCCACATCCTCCAATGCCAGATTTCTGGTAGCCTCATAGCAGATCAGGTTGGCGATCTCGCCGATTGCCTGTCTGAAATCCTTGGTGCCGGTCTCTTTTCTGCGGATCAGACCGATCTTGTGCTGAATAAGGGGATGATCCATAACTGTTACTTTTGCCATTTGTATTCCTCCCGGATAATGTATTTTGTTAAATCTGCTCGATCAGATCAATTCTTCTCTGGTGTCTTGCTTCGTTAGAAAATTCAGTATTTACAAAAGTATCTACGATCTCATATGCCAAGTTCTCACCCACAATACCTGCGCCCATAGCCAGCACATTGGCATCGTTGTGCAGTCTGGTCATCTTGGCGGAGAAAGAGTCTGCGCAAAGTGCACAGCGCACGCCGGGAACCTTGTTGGCGGAGATACTGATACCGATACCGGTAGTGCAGATTACGATACCTTTTTCACACTCGCCGTTTGCCACTGCCTTGGCAACCGCATGTCCAAATGCGGGATAATCAACGCTGTCCTTGTTGTAGCAGCCCTTGTCTGCAACGGCAATGCCTTTTCCCTCCAAATAATTCTTTACCTTTTCCTTCAACTCAAAACCACCGTGGTCACATCCGATTGCAATCATTTTGCTGCCTCCTTATTATTTGATAAATCAATTACTTTATGTCCTGCCGCTTTCAGAAGTCTGTTCATAATAGCCTGTCCAAACCCTTCCGCGGTAAAGCACTCCGAATAAATCCCGGTCACATTCTCATCGTCAAATTCTCTCAGACAGGTGTAGAGATGACGGGCAATACTGTCCTCATCCAGCCTGCTGCCCACACACTTCACCGTGTCTGCCTTGTAGGCCGCTGCATATTCCTCCGTACAGATCACGCCTACCTTCTCGCCTGCGGCAGCATCTTTTGCCGCACGGGCATTGATATAGGCCACCACTTCCTCAGGCTCGCCTTTTACAATGACAAGCTCACCCTTGGGCGCATAATGCCTGTATTTCATGCCGGGCGCCTTCGGCGCCTGGCCGCTGTCTGCGTCCAGAATGGTAATATCCACATCCACCTGTCCCAACACTTCCTCCAGCATCTGCCGGGTCACGAAACCGGGCCGCAGTATCTGGGGAGGCGAAACCGTCAAGTCAATGATAGTGGACTCCAGACCGATGCCCACTTCACCGCCGTCAATGATCGCTTCAATCTTGCCGGTCATATCTTCCACTACGTACTTAGCCACAGTGGGGCTGGGCTTGCCCGAAGAATTGGCGCTGGGTGCTGCCACATAACCGCCGCCGTATTCGATCAGCTTCCGGGCCACCGGATGGGAGGGCATCCGCACCGCCACGGTATCCAGTCCGCCCGTGGTCTCCACGGGAACCTTATCAGACTTAGGAAAGATCACTGTCAAAGGTCCCGGCCAGAAAGCCTTGGCAATCTTGACCGCCTCCTCAGATACCTCTTTCACGATAGGGTAGATATCCTCAAATTTGCTGATATGGACGATCAGAGGATTATCCGAAGGCCGTCCTTTGGCCGCATAAATCTTGCGGGAAGACTCCGGATTCAGGGCATCTCCGCCCAGTCCGTACACCGTCTCCGTGGGAAATGCCACAAGGCCGCCCTGCTGCAGGATCTCTCCCGCCTGCTTTAATGCCTGCTCCTCTGTGTCTGAAAACGCACCGTTATTCTCTTGTATTATAATAATTTCAGTTTCCACGTAAAGACACCTTCTATCTATCTGCGCACTATCTACACATTCGGATTTAGTATACACATCTGTTCGTAATACTAATCCTTCATCACGCGGCCCGCCGCATCATCCTTCTTGCGCATACCATAGCCATAATTACCATAATGACCACCGTAACTCTTGTAAGCCCCGTAACCATAACCATAGCCATAACCGTAGCCATATCCTCCGCCACCCCTGGAAAGATCAGCATTAAAGACATAGCCCAGAATGTCAACATTACTCTCAGCCAAAGCGTGCACACCGTTTCTGATGCGCCCCTTCTTGGCATAATCACACCGCACCACATACAGTGCCGCATCCGTAAATCTGCCCAATACCGTCGCATCCGCTGTCACATCAGCCGGTGCCGTATCCAGGATTACAATATCTGCCATTTTCTCCAAGGCACTCAAAAATCTGCCCATTCTGTCCGTACCAAGCAAATGACTAGTTGCCTTGTTGGGCTCTGTTCCGTACAGGATCCGCAGTCTGCCCCGTTCCACTTCCACCGCTGTAAGCGCTGCTTCCAGAGGCACTTCCTTTTTTAACGCAGCGATCACACCGGGATGTGCGTTCTCTTCGTTCATCACCCGGGCAACGGAAGGATTCCGCAGATCACAATCCACCAGAATGACACTCTTTCCCTGACGGGCAAATGCAAGTGCCAGATTGACAGCCAGCGTAGTCTTTCCCTCTCCCGGGATGGAACTTGTGACCATGAGAGAGCGATATTCCTTCGCCTCCATCTCCTGTGCCACCTTGATACGCAATTTGCGGATAGATTCCATATATGACTGGGGCACACGCGCATTATTCAGCGTGACAATGCCCACATCTTTTTTCTTTTTACGCTTCTTGGCACGTACTGCGGGAATACTTCCGAAGTCTTCCAGATTGACCAGTTTCTTCAGATCCTTACGCTTTTTCACCGTACTTCTGGTGATGATATAGAGCGCCATGATCACCAGACCGATAGCTGCTCCCCGCATGGCACCCGCCTGCACGGAACCTCGGATCACATATTCGCGGCCCGTATCCTTAGGGATACCGCTCTCATCCAAAATAGTCAGTTCAATTCGCCCCACAATATATTTCACTACCTCGGGGTATTGCCGAAGCGCCGCCTGCAGCAGTTCGTAGGCTGCTTCCGGATCACTTGCCGATGACGTCATAGTGAAGAAATTAGTGCCGTTCTCCACTGTCATAGAAAGAGTGCCCGGCAGATATTCTGCGTCCAGATCCTCCAGGATCGCATTCTGCAGCACACCATTTCTCATCAGATAGGGAAATACCTCCACCATCTGCTTGGCCATTTCCTGATCCACATATGTGGTTCCGCCATCCAGACCGGCCACGGCCATAGTAGCCGAAGCCACGTAACGGGGCACATAATTGGAACTGACGGTAAAATACGATTTCACAGCAAATGCTAATGCCAGTCCCAGCACAAGCCACCAAAACTTTCTGATACCTTTTAAAATATTCTGCACCAGATCCTGCAGATCTATTTTCTCAGGCAAATTTACATTTTCACTCATCTCTACCTGTTTCCTTTGTCTCCATAAACCCCGGCATACTTGCCGTATTTACCGTAGGTTCCTCCATCAACAACACCGGCAAAAGTCCTGACATGGTTCAATACCACACCCAGCACAACAGCTTTGCGCGCTCTGAAGCCATCCAGTGCATCATTGATATCTTCCGCACGCAGATAATTTTGTTTGGAAACCACCAATACGGCACCTGCTTTCCGCGCCAACACCTCCGCATCACCGATCAAACCGATAGGCGGCGAGTCAATGATCACGTAATCAGCCGCCTTCTGGCACTGCTCCAGCAGTTCTTCCATCCTGGCACCCTGCACCATCTCTGTAGAAGAAGCGTAACAATTTCTTCCCAGGATCACATACAGATTAGGGACCTCACTCTTGATCATGATATCCTTCAGTTCGCTGTTTTCCTTTAAGAATTCGCCAATTTCCTGCTTTTCCGTGGGCATCTTATCAAACAGCAAAAACTGTGCAGGTCTTCTCAAATCACCCTCGATCAGGATCACTCTCCTGGACTGTCCCGCCAAAGCAATAGCCAGATTGGCTGCCATAGTTGATTTACCCTCATTCTCTGCCACACTGGTGACTACCAGGGCTTTCAGCCCATGTTTTTTCATGCGATGATCCACCTTTACTGCCAGCTTGCGGTAGGCTTCCACAAAGGCGAATCCGGTCACGGGATTGTTGATCAACAAAGCTTTCTTATTGCGTCTGAACCACTCTCTCGCGGTCTTATTCTTTCTCTCAAAAGGAATCTGCCCCAGACAGGAAGCATCCAGCTTCTTCTCCACATCCGACTCCATCTTGATGGTGTCATTCAAATAGGAGAACAGGCCAAACAAAAAGGTCAGGGCCGCTCCTGCCGCCAGAAAGGCCTTCAGCGCAGGGCGCTTCACATCATTGGAATTGCTGGGTGCAGTAGGCACAGTGGGCTGTTCCAGCACTTCCATGGCAGTAATACCGGTGGTATAAAAGGACACCTTATCGTAATTATTCATGACCACCCTGATCACATCCATGGCCTCTTTGGAGGTGTCCGCCGTCACCTTAAGCGTCAGCAAATTGGTGCTTCCCAAGGTCTCTGTGGTGATCTTGGCATCCACATAATCCACATCCAGCTCCTCGCAAATGATCCGGTTCATGCTGCTGCTCTCCAGGATCAGCTTCATAGTCTCCGCCATCTCATAAGCCTTGGACCAGACATTCCCGGCATTGGCATTGTTCTTCATTGTCACTACAAAGGTAGCTGACGTGGAATAAACCGGCTCATAACGGAAGCTGAAGATTACCGCTGTCAGCATTGCAGCTCCCAGAGCTCCCAGCAGGATCACCCACCAACTGCGCAGCACATCCATGATCAGAGTCAATGGTTCAAAACTTTTTTCTTCTACCTGAATTATATCATTTCTGCCCATTGTCACTCCTCCACCACCACATACAGAACCGTTACTGCAGTAATATCATCCTCTGTGGTATATGAATACTCTACTGTGTAAATACCGGGGACATTATAATTCACATAGGAACGTACCCGGATATCCCTCAGCGCAATACCATTGCTTGTTTCCATCTGTTCTCCACGCTCGGAGTCGTCCGCGCCCGTGCCATCACCATCTTCTCCGGCTCCCGCACTGTCAGTCCCCTCAGACTCTTTCACTTTTTCAAACAAATACTCTGCACCATTGCCGATCATACCTACCGGAAGTTTCTCTTCCTCCAGACTCTCTCCGGCTTTCACATAAACCACATAATCAGACAACATGGGATAATATTTCCCAAGTTCTTCCTTCGGGTCTGTAATCGTCATCTTCACAGGCAAAATACAGGTATCTCCCGCACTGTTGTTAACCTGAAAGGTAATCTCGTGTTCACCTACAACATACCCATCCGCAGGCGTATAAAAAAGGCGGACCTTACCTGTCAGATCACCATCAATCACATCAGCGGCTTGATAATTCAGCTTTCCCAGCCAATTCGATAATTCTCCCGCACCCAAACGTAAAGGAGACTTAATGTATATGCGTGGCGGCTCATAATCCCTGTAAAGGACTGTGCGGGAAGCCGTAGCCGCCCGGTCCGCAGAGTCAAACACAATATAATTAACCGTGCGCTCATTTTTCCCCACAAAAGGAGACAAGGACGCAATCTGCAGACGTGCTGTCAGATCACCGTCTTCCTCATCCCATGCGGTGACACCTTCCAGCAGTTCCTCTTCCGTTGCCGAAACATTCACTACCAGCGCATCTTCCTCTATCTCTATTTCAGGAGCATTGCGGTCTGCATTCTTCCATTCCAATCCGTAATACGCGGCGAAACACGCGCAGGACACAAAGAAAAACAAAACCACTGCCAATCGTATCCTTCTCATCTTTCTTCTCCTCAATCCAACTCTTCCCTTGCAGACTGACCGTTCCGCCTTAAAACAGGCCGATCCTGACATATCCTCAGGGGATTCTCTTCAAAAAGCATTCTCAGATAACGCTCCGAATAACTTTCTGCCAATTCTTCGTAAATATCTGCCATATTGGGTGTCCTCTGAAAAGGACTGTGGGCATCACTGGCCACCACGGTCACCAGATCTCTTTGCATCATTTCATGAGCGGCATGAAAAATCCTCCTGCCAAATCTCCCCTGGAGGCTCCCCTTGTTCACCTGGGTTTCACAGCCGATGCTTCTCCAGCTCTTCAGCAATCCCATATCATCCCTGATGAACTCATAACGCTCGGGATGGGCTATCAGCGGAATCAGTCCCAGTTCACGCACCCTGCGCACCATCCGGTCCGCCAGACGGGGATCCTCCCCAAAATCAAATTCCACCAGAATATAATGCCCCGCATTGATGGTCAACAGTTTCTGCTTCTGCAAAAGCTCCGGCACTTCGGGAGTCATAAATACTTCCATCCCCGCATACAGGGTCAGTGGTATCTTTTCCCGCTGCAGCATCTGCTCCAGCTTCTGAAAGACCTCAATGTATCTTTCTCCATAATAATTGTCATACGTCCCCGGAACATTACAATGAGGAGTGGCAACCATCGCCGTCACTCCGTTTCTTGCTGCAATCTCAGCCATCTCCAGGGAATCATAAATATCTGCCGCACCGTCGTCTAAGCCCGGCAGAATATGTGCATGTAAATCAATCATGCTGCTCCTTTGTCATGCCATACTACAAAAAAGGCACGCAGCATTGCCTGCCCCATTTTTCTTTCTCTTACTAATATACGTTGGTATGGCGTAGAAGTCAAGCAATTCCTATCCAACACCACTAATGTTCTATTCTTGCACAGCGGCAGATATAATGATACAATATGTTCAAATCAACTTACAAGAAAGGAACTCCCATGACCAACAATTTTGAGTCTCCTAACGAAAATAATACATCTGACAGCCAAGTGTTTTTAGGCTCGGAAGCCCTTGGCACTATTATACGAAAACTAAAAGACGGTTCATTCAGAGAAATCCTGGATGACTGGAAATGGATCTTCACTTACAGCAAACGTTACAAATGGATCATTGTCTACTATACTGCGCTGGGCCTGCTCAGCAGTTCACTGGGCATGGTATCAGCTCTTGCAAGCAAATACCTGATCGACATTATCACAGGCTATCAGACAGACAAGCTGGCTCTCCTGTTGATCATCATGATCGGCTCCTCTATTTTCAGCCTGCTCATCAACAGCGTGCTCTCCCGCATCTCCCTGAAGATCAGCCTCTACATCAACAATGACATCCAGTCCGATATCTTCAACAAGATCATTGACGCCGATTGGCTGGCCATCAGTAACTACAGCAACGGCGATATCCTGAACCGCTTTAACGGAGATATCGGGACCGTATCCAATAACGCCGTCAGCTGGGTGCCCTCCATCATCCTGAATATCTACAACTTTATCCTGACCTTTGTGGTCATCATGTACTACAGCCCTGTGATGGCGTTGATCGCCTTCTCCAGCGCCCCGTTGATGCTGATCATCGGCAAACTACGCCTGCGCAGAATGCGGGAATACAACAAGCAAGTCCGGGAAATGAGCAGTAAACTGATGTCCTTTGAAGTAGAGACCTTCTACAACTTCGATACCATCAAAAGCTTCGGAGTCACCGAGCACTACAGCAAGGGCCTGCGCAAATGGCAGAATAAATACAAAGATTTCTCTCTGGAATACAACCTGTTCAGCATCAAGACCGGCGCTGTGGCCTCCGTATTCGGGTTGATGATTTCTCTGGTCTCCTTCTGCTACTGCCTCTACCTCTTATGGACCCATCAGATCCAGTACGGTACCATGACCCTCTTCATGAGTCAAGGCTCCAAGCTGTCCGGCAGTTTTAAAAGCGTGATCTCCATCATTCCTTCTTTCCTGAACAGCTCCGTGTCTGCACACCGCATCCGGGAACTGGTAGAGCTTCCGAAAGAAGTACATATCCCCGAAAGCAGTGACATGGATACCTGGGCTGACGATGGTTTTGAAATCCGGATGAGCAATGTAAACTATGCTTACGTGGAAGACAACCGTGTGATCACCGAGTCCAACTTCGTGGCCAAGCCCGGCGAAATCGTAGCTCTGGTAGGCCCCTCCGGCGAAGGCAAGACCACCATGATCCGACTGATCCTGGGTCTCATTCACCCGGAATCCGGCCATGTACATATGGTTGCCTCCAATGGCAACACTGTGCACATGAACGCAGATACTCGCCACTTGTTTGCCTATGTACCTCAGGGAAACACGATTTTGTCAGGAACCATCGCAGAAAATCTGCGCATGGTAAGAGAAGATGCCACCGACGAAGAAATAATCGAAGCCTTAAAGATTGCCTGTGCGTGGGATTTTGTCAAAGATATGCCAGATACGCTGAACTGCAACATCGGCGAACGAGGCCGTGGCTTCTCAGAGGGCCAGGCTCAGCGCATTGCCATCGCCCGTGCCGTACTGCGGGACAGCCCAATCCTGCTGCTGGATGAGGCCACTTCCGCTCTGGATGTCACCACAGAACGTCAGGTACTGCGCAATATCATCCGGCAAAGGCCCAACAAGACCTGTATCGTGACGACTCATCGCCCCAGTGTACTGAATATGTGCCAGAGGGTGTATAGAGTTCTGGAGACTAAGGTGACGGAGTTGTCGGAGGAAGAGTCAAGTAAGATGGCGATAGATTTTTAGAAAAGCAAGGGAAAGTCATGTCGACTTTCCCCGTTTTTGATTATAAATCTCCTCTTCAATGCAGTTCCGCTGCACACATTTCCAATGCAGCTGCAATAGTAGTATCCATGTCATAATATTTATACTCCCCCAGGCGACCGCCGAAAATGACGTTCTCTTCCTTATCCGCCAAGGACTTATATTGAGCGTATAGCGCGCTGTTTTTAGAATCGTTGACCGGATAGTACGGCTCGTCTCCCGGCTTCCATTCCGAGGAATATTCTCTACTAATGACTGTCTTTGATAAGTCATTACCCCCCAAATCCTTTCCAAACTCAAACCACTTATGTTCGATGATTCGAGTCCAAGGAGTCTCTCGATCCGTATAGTTCACTACTGCATTCCCTTGGAAATTCGGCTGATCCAATAGTTCGGTTTCAAAACGTACTGAACGATATTCCAAAGTACCCAGTTGATAATTAAAATACGCATCTATAGGACCTGTATAGATTACTCTATCTGCCAGCGCATCTAATTCTAACTTTTTATCCAGATAATTAGTATTTAAACGAACTTCTACACCTTCCAATAACGTTTCAATCAGCTTAGTATATCCTCCCACGGGAATGCCCTGATAGCGCGCGTTAAAATAATTATTATCAAAAGTCAATCGAACAGGCAAACGTTTAATGATAAAAGCAGGCAAATCCTTACAATCTCGGCCCCACTGTTTCTCAGTATATCCCTTGACCAACTTTTCAAATATATCACGACCGACAAGGGAAATCGCTTGTTCTTCCAAATTCCTCGGATCACCGATAACCTCCTTACGTTGTTCCTCTATCTTATCCAAAGCTTCCGCCGGAGTCACCACTCCCCACATCTTATTAAATGTAAACATATTGAACGGCAAGCTATACAACTCCCCTTTATAATTTGCCACAGGACTGTTGGTAAAGCGATTAAACTCCGCAAATTGAGTGATGTATTTCCAGACATTATCGTTGTTTGTATGGAAGATATGAGCCCCATAAACATGAACACTGATCCCCTCAACATTTTCAGTATAAATATTTCCACCTATATTCGAACGTTTTTCTACCACAAGGACAGATTTTCCTTTTGCCTTAGCCTCATGTGCAAAAATAGATCCGTATAAACCAGAACCAACTACTAGATAATCGTACATTTCACTTCATCCTCATTTCTGCGTTATATAATATGGCATAGCATATTGCTAATATTTCGCACTCATTTCAACCAGCTGATTACGCAATAAATATTATTTATGCCAGTTAGGTTATATCATGAACCATCTGTAGCACAAGTCCCATGATCGGGTACCCTAAAACATACAATTACCAAAAGCAAATGTTGAAGTACCAGACATATTTCCGGCTACAGTCTATTATATGCAAAAAAAGAGCTAGAGTCAAACTCTAGCTCCTGACTTTTCCTTATGAATGATTAGATCTACTCTGAGGATTCATTGTAGTTGTAACATGGTGATCATCAAAATTCCACACGCGAGTAGGAGTAACTCCACTCTTGATGCGTGTTTCATATATCGGAAAGGGTATAATAGGTGTATGTCCAACAACAACCTGCTCTGTATCACTTGTACTAACAACAAACGCATTCTTCTCAGGCAGTGTTACACCTAAACCTTCAACCCAATACTCATTCTCGCACGCAGTATTGGTGTACTTATACTTATCAACTTCGGGCTCATATACACCATCACCATCATCGGTAAATACAGCACCGCTAATATCACAATAACCCTGATAGCACGCAGACACATACTCATCTGCCACAAACTGTTCTCCCTGCATCATAGGCTTTACATATAACTTTTTCATAATGAATTCCCCCATTACTTCCTATTTCTTATCAACTTATCTTATAGATATCAATCCACTATTAGCACTATAACTCCATCTTTCAGGAATGTCAATAGTATAATTACAATTATTTTCTAAAATCAACAATTTCTGCAAACCAACACACAGCGCGTGCCCACCTCTATTTGAACCCTCTCACTCTAACATAGAACCACATAATATATCTTCTCATCGGTATTATATGCAACCATACGTGTTCAAAGAACTCCCACCAGAAATTTCCTTTCTGAATCCACTTGTCCTTGCGTTTTACTCTGGTAACAACCGCGAAAATCTGCTCCCGACGCAACGGCCCCTCGATTTCCATCTGAGCGTCTCCAATGATATAATAGCCCTCCGGCTTTACCTTCAGAATGCGGTGCATCACAAACTGTCCGGTCTCGCGCTGGTAAAACACCATGTCGCCCCGGCGCAGTTCCCGGTCAGGCTTTTTGAAGCATATGTAATCTCTCTCATGGATCAGAAAAGGAGACATGCTGCTGCCGGAGATTGTCAGACCAACCTCTCGGCCCTCCTCCGTCAGTTCCCGCAGGGTCGAAATATATTCGTTTGTATCAATCTTCCTCATGCCACTTCCCGCTCCCTTACCGTTTTCTATGGCTTACATTATATTCATCCTTGTCCACCAAAGCATCTATATTATCAACATACTCGCTCTTGTTGATGATTACTATTTTGGTATAATCTAACCCTGAACGATGTTTTATAGAGCGTTTTGATTTCTTAAACAGATACGCATATGTATGTGAAATTTCACTTCTATAGGCGTCATATATATAAACCCGAAAATCACTCTTCGGTATACTCATATCTTCTCCTATAATGTCAACAAATCCGACTCCAAACATTATAAAATTTTGGTAAAGTGCCGCTACTCAATAATATCATACTGACGCAGCAATTCTACGCGCTCCACACCAATCTGTACGCTGCTTCGCTGATCCTTAGCGCCATCTTCACTGCCATTCTTTCGGCCTGAAACTTTCAGGTATCGACAGATGCGGATGCCATAGGCCACCGGTAATAACCAGGGGCATTTTTTCAGCCAAGGAAAGCTCTTCTGCATGTACTCCTCATCGGGAAACAGAGAATTTTTCAGCGAAGCCGCTGTATTGGCTTTGCCGCCTGCTGCCGCAGTCAGCGTCATGTTGGAACTATGCTTGCGCTCCATGCTGCTGTCACCGTAGATGCCACTGTCCAACAAATCTTCCAACAACATTCCACAATCCACTTGCTCATTCCGTAGATATACCGGATAGCACGCTTTCGCATAGGAAAATCCAAAATACTCCACGCCAATCTGCACCAGCGCATCCCAATAGGTCTTCATATTCAGACGTCCCAGACGCTCCTGCAGATCATTCCAATCAATCCTCTCTCCCCAGCGTTCCGCCATCATCACCATATCACAGACCTGGCGCAGGCCGAATCCACTGTGCAGAAAATGCTTAAAACTATGGCAGATCAGGTAGAACAAATGCTCCGTAGGGCCAAGGGTCCAAATCTTCTTGCCTTGTATCTCCTCGCAAATGCAATGTTCATGCACCAACGCAAATTCCTCATTTAAATGTCCATATGCGTCTGACGATTCCGGGAACAGGGAAAAATGCAGTTCAATATAAACACCATTGGCTGTATTCACGTAGGGAATCTCATAAGGCAGACCCTCCCCCTCCGGCTCCGGCCGCTGAAAACCGGCCTGCCGCAGGATTTCATCACACTTTGCAAAATCCCCTCGGGAGACCAATATATCCTCATCTCCGGAAATGCGATAATCCGGCTTACTGTACATATTTCTGCAGATGAAGCCTTTTACCACCAGGGGCTTTATCTCCGTCGCACAGAGCTTCTCATACACTGCCAGGAACCCTTCTGCCCGCTGCACCTGCAGCATCACATCACGGATGGTACTGCGCTTCCAGCTCTGAAACAGCACTCGATAATCCGCAGTCTGCCAAATGCGATCGCCACGGATCTGCTCATAAACAGCCGCAGTCATCTGGTGCTTTTGGGCCATCAAAAACAGTTCCTCAAGTCCTGCAAAATCCTCCGGCAGGGCATAAGCCTTATCCCGCATAAAACTTTTCAGAATTTTCAAAAATTCAGTTTGAACAATCGTCAACTTAGTCATTTATTACATACTTTCCGGGCATATTACATACAGTGCCCTTTACAACAATACACTCTCCAGACACTTTACCGCATCCTCTGATATGTCGCAGCCCAGCTCATAAACCGGCACTTCCGCGATCAGCTGCTGGATCAGGTCCATGACTTTCATCTGGAACTCCGTATTCCACATATTGATCGTAATCTGAGACATCACTTTCTTCATGGCTTCTGCCGGTCCCAGACTGCGTATCACATTCTCCTTCGCCTGATACAACATCACAATAGCTTGAATGGGGTAGCATTCATTGTGGCAGATCTCAGAACTGCCGCAGATAGGCCAACCATGGGCATACCAACCGCTCTCCTCCCGCACCAGCAGGGATCGATCCCCATTGATCTGGCGGGTGCCTCTGTAGCGCTCCCACAGGCCTGCCTGGGTGGACTTGCCTGTCTCAGAAGGCGCCGAAAACAGCACAGCCTTGCCCTCTCTGCACATATACGCAGAATGCAGGATTATGGCATTATCACGCAAAACTACTTTTTCCAGTCCAAGGAGAGATCCGAATATGGTGTCAATTGCCAAATGCGGGACTATCTCACGCTTCACCCAAACCCTGGTAAGTTCCGCACTTTCCTCTATGTGCACCGCATAGGGGGCAGGGACGCCTGCCAACTTAACAATGCGGCATTCCTTGTCTGCTGCCACCAATAACTGCATATTGGGGCGCAGAATCTGCTTGGCATCTGGGTATTCTGTACCAAACTGCTGCACAACAGGGACCAAATCATCCGCCACTTCCAGTTCGTAACGCTTACTTGCCGCGTTGCTTCCGTCCTCCTCAAAAAGTGCCATATTGTCCGGTATGGGCATTTCGTTGGGTAATTGTATTTCAATGGTTGTATAGGCGAACCGATACTTCTTAATCATCATTTCCGACATTTTCCTTCAGTGCTCTCATATAAGCTTCGTAGTGCTCCATAGAACGCTTGGTATAACGGCAGATATAATCCGGCACAGCATCACATTTCCCGGTCTCTGCCAATGCAGCGGCCGCACAGGTATTGCACACCACCTTATATTTGCAGGAGGCACACTCATCACTGATACAGAGGCGTTCCACACCTTCCGTAATCTGCTTCCACCCCTCTGCAAATCCGGTCTCCTGCACCGATGCGCCCGGATTGTCTAACATTACACAGGGGATCATGTTACCTTTCCAGTTAATGACATAAGAGCTTTTCCCTGCCTTACAACTCATCTTGTTGGTACAGCCAAACTCTTTCACATGCTCTACTTCAAACAACCGCTGTTTGGCATATCGCTTAAACAGTTCTTCGCCCTGCTCTCTGCGCAGCACTTCCACCCCGGCATCTGCTGCTTCTTCAGGATTCAGTCTGGCCTGTTCCTTGTAGCCGCAGCTGCGCTCTCTGGTGCGGGGATACATGTAAGTATCAACGTGCATCGGCACTCCCAACTGTTCGCCCAATTCAATAATCTGCATCCGTTCATCCACATTTGCCTTGGCCAGGCTTCCGTTCATCTTCACATCCACGCCCCGGTCTTTCAGCCGTTTAATCCCCGCAATGGTCCTGGCAAAACCTCCGGGCAAGTGGCAAAGCTTCTCATAAGTCTCTTCACCGGCTCCATACAGAGTGATATTGATGCGCCTGGGCTTATGTTTCGCAAAAAAGTCTGCCCACTCGTCATCGATCAGCGTACCGTTGGTATTGATCGTGATGATCATACCCAGACTGCGAAGCTTCAGATACAATTCCTTAAAACCGGGATAAAGCAATGGTTCTCCGCCGGTCATCAGCACAAACAATGTGCCGGCATCCTTCATCTCCTCCGCCAGGGCACACCACTCCTCGGTGGTCAAAAGCCTGCCGCTTCTCTCCATCTCTTCCCTGCTCATGCGCACATAGCACATATCACAGCTCATATTACAAAGGGGCAAAAGCTCCAGGACGCCGTAAATAGGAGTCCTGGTCTTGGCTGCTTTTTCAAACATATGGCGTTCTATTGATAAACCGTCTTCCATTAATTCCATGACCTGTTTCCTCCTATCATCTTTCTGCATTCTGCAGTACCCCGTTTCGGATACTCTTTATTACCTCTGGGCAGTCAATCTGCCACATTATTACCAAGTCTTGTCTTCCTTGGTGCACTCAATAAACCCGGCCTGCACCAGCTGGCTCACAAACTGCACGGTATCCTGCAGCGCGGTCTGCTCATCAATCTCGTACTCCTCCAGGATCAGGTCCACCATCTCCTTGGTACTGTCCACCTTTTCTAAGTTTTCCCAGATAAAACGCGCAGTATCACTGAGGGTGATCAATCCGTTGAATTCCTGTGTGGTCTCACCGGTGGGCACCAGTACACACTCACCTGCAATATCTCTTAAAATAAATTCTTTTACGATTTTCATAATCTTACTCCTGTATCTTTTTCAACTTGCACTAACGCTCTATCACTTGTCCACAAAAACAATCTTTCACATTTTTCACACCCCGAGCAGAAAAACTGTATCGCCTCACTATCAACCGCCACACTTCTTAACATAATACGCGATAATCTCCGCGTCAACATCCTCATCAAATTTCCGGGCAAAAAACAACTGTGACCGTTCAATCACACCCAGCATATCCATGGTGCATATATTGGGGCTTCCTACTTCCCGCTTCCTGCCCCGTTCCCTATGGTCGATAAACCGCAGGTGATTACCACTGCACACCGGTCTTTCCTTTTTCGTCAGTTCAAACAAAGTCACATAATAAATCTCACCGCCGGACAGGGAGTGCACGAACATTTCCTTAAAATCCGGATGCACTTCCAGAAATGTCAGCACATCTCTGACGCAATCTTCCCGCACCGTAAACCAGTCACAGCCGCCATACAGCGGATACTGTTCCGGCAGCTTGCGGCCTTTCAGAATCCCCGTTTCATACATGCGACCATACATTCCTCGCAGATAACGAATCGGCGAATGCTTCGTCACCCTTCGGCGAAAGCAAACAGGCCAATTCAGCGCAACCCTGGCCAATCCACCACCATACTGCCAATGATTGGGCAGCTTAGAGCAGCCGTAATAACCATAGAGATTGGTCGCAGCCAGGAAACGTGCATACTCCCGCACCGGACGCACTGCCAGATCCACTCCGCTGTGCAGAGAATAATAATCATGATGTCGGCAGTTCATAGCATACTGCAGCAAATAATCATTTGCCTGAATCTGGCTATAATCTCCCCACTTAATATCAAAATGCTCCGGCAGGATCACCACCCGATCATCTTGCAGGATCTGATCCTCCATCTGCCTGTTCTTGGCATCCACATGAATATACACGTAGCTGCCCTCGTAAGCCAACAGCTGTTTTACGAATAAATTCAGCTGTTGAGGCTTGGTGTGGGCTACGATTAAGAATGCAATTGTTGGCAAAGAAGTATACTCCATTCAGTTCTCCATTCATATCACAAAATCAGCAAACATTTCACCCCTATAAGCAGTCCCACAATTCAAGGATATAAGAGAACGCCAAATAACTTCTCTGCCGAATTGCCAACTCCAACATTTGCATTCTTTGTTCGCTCCCCTTGTAAGAGAATTTCAGATTCTTGTCAAACAGTTCACACGTCAGCACAAATATCCCTTGCCTTATTTCCATCGGCAATTCCTTTGTTCTAATCCAATTACGCCGTGCCGCCAAAAGATACTTTATATAATCTGTATGTTCCAACACTTGTCCTCGCCGCAAGCGCTCTTCGAGGCAATATTTCATAATCCAAAATGTATCTGTCGCTTCTTTAAGGTTCTTACTCCGGTGAGTAATCCCCATACCGTTATCCCGATAATAATACAGTATGTCAGGAACTGCAATTGTTTTACGGCTTAACGGATGCACCAATGTAGACATGACAGTATCTTCAAAAAAATAATTCTCAGGGAAACAAAAATCTTCCAGCAAATTACTTCTAATCACTTTACCCCAAGGGAAACCGAACAACTCTCGACTTGCAATCTCCCCCATCTTCTCGCCATGTCTAACTTGACATTTTTTATCTTGGTGAGCAAAAAACAAATGCCCGGCCTCTACTATATCCGCGCAACAGGCATCCGCAGTAGACACAAGTTTATCAATAGCATTGGTCGCTAAAAAGTCATCAGAATCCAAAAACATCACATATCTTCCCGATATACGACGAAGTGCAACATTGCGTGCCGCAGAAACTCCTTTATTTTCCTGTTCAATTACTATATGCGGCAATCGCACACGCTGCCTAAGAATTTCACGCGAGCGATCTGCAGAACCATCCTCCACAAATATTGCTTGAAATGTAAATTCTGTTTTCTGCCCTAAGATTGAATCTATGCATTGTTCCAAATAACGTTCTGCATTATATACCGGGATGACAATCATTACATCATACTGCTCGACAATCTGATTCACTTGCGTAAAAGCCGGCGTCTTTTGATGAAAGTTATCCCGCAAGCATTTCTCTGCTCGATCTACAGAAACATCTAATTTCTTATTCAACAAATAACGAAATTTAAATTTCCAATATACTTTTCTGGCCCAATTTTCAATCGGCATACTCTGTCCCCTTATTTCTTTGCAAGTTTGTTTTTTATTATCACTATTCCATTGTGAACAATATTCTTTATAATCATAAATTCATTATACTTTCGAAATATTATATAGAAAATCACATTGGGAATCAAAGTACATACCACACATTTAATAATAACATTCACAAATATACCATAGTTGACCATCCGACATATTATTCCGCATACACATATCGTTCCGAGTAAAATTCCAGCAAAATTAAGATATTTTTTTAGGTAAACCAGTGGATTTTTTCCAAAGCCATGCTTATATACCACATATGGATCGTACCACAAATTTGTAATTGCACGCGACAAAAAAGTTGCAAACAATACGCCGAAAAGCCCCCAGAAATATCCCAAAATCAACGAAAACACTAAATTACAGAGTGCTGTTCCAAACTGAACAAAACGTCCATATCTAAACATTCCCATAGTATGTTTAAAATTCCAAATTGCGTTCATCATACCTACAGTATAAAAATTTAATGCCAGCACTATCGGTATTTTCATATCCAACACATAGCCACTTCCAAATAATAATGTCACCATATCATCAGACACAAAAATAATTCCTATAGCCCCCCATCCAAACAGCCAAAAATTCAGCAAACTCATCATATTTAGTATACTGAACCTCTTATCTTTAGTTTCTACAGCGTTCAGATTCCCCAAACTAGCGGTTACACCATCAAAAATCTGATTTAACAATGTTGTCAAAGTATTAACTAATAACGTGTAATTCGAAGAAACGCCTGTCACAACCAAGCCACTAAAATAAGTGATAATAATATTGTCTGTACCATTTACCAAAACACCTGATACTTTGTAAATCATCAAATCACGTACATTTTTAAATATTGATTTTTCTTCTTCTTTAGCAAGCGGTTGTATGTTTTTATCTTTGATATAGGGAAACTTCTTAACAGCTATTTGGGAGATTAAAATGTAGTATAATAAATTTCCTATTATTTGGATAATCAGATACCCTATGTAATCCTTGGTAATTATTAAATACACTGCCTGAACAATAGCCTGAATCGAAATAATCAAATAATTCAATCCTGTATTATAATAATTCTGCTGCGCAGCAGTCAACAAAGTACTTCGATAAGAAAAGAAGTACGAGCTGGCAGTACTAAAAAGAAACATAGCAAAAATAATATAGAGATTATCACTAATATCCGGATGTTCTCCTATTATCATCTTCAAAAAAGGCATCAAACATAGGCCGGCCACCCCAATAACGCATCCGATAATACGATACGCCCGACCAAACAATTTCACCAATGCCGCTATTTTTGCTGTATTATCTTCAGCAAGCGGTTTGTATAATGCATACACAATCGCACCGCCTATACCAAGTTCAGCAAGAGTAAGCATTGATAATATATTCCCGAAAAGACCATTTAGCCCTAGATAAGAGGACGGTAATGTTCTCGTAAAGATCATTCTGTTAATCAAACTTAAAATGATACTTATCGAATACCCTCCCACACCAGCTATGATATTTAAATATGAATATTCGGTCCTTGTTCTTTTTCCCATTACGCTCCTTTATATTAGCTTTTTTTTAAATACTTTTTAACTGTATCAATCACCTGATCACCTAAAACTCTTCTGGCTATGCGATTCGGCAAATGCAACCAATAATCTTTTCTGGCAGCTTTCCAATACTGCAGTTTTTGTGCTTGTTCTTCTTCCGAATACCACGACGCATCAAACTGGTGTATGGAAAATGTATTCCTTGTCACCTTCAGCATTCCTGTTGTAAAACTCTTAGGGCAAAAATACTCGGGCGGATAGCATTTGAACCCCTTCACATTTTGGATACTTCCATCATTATGACATAAACCTAGTTTTTTCATAACTTGGGTATTATATTGCGGACTGGGAGTTTTATTATAACTTCCATCTTCATTAACAAACCTTAAATCCTCGTATTCATTCATTACTGCCTTAATAACAGAATTATTTTTTTCCGCCCCAAAACCCGACCCAAAGTTTATATGTTTATCGTCTTCAAATCCTATAAAGCCTTCTTCTTCTAACAGTAAGTCAAAATTCCTTATCATTTGGACATCTGTATCTAAATATATACCACCATACGTATATACAATCCATAATCGCAAATAATCCGGAACAAACCCCCATGCTTTCGCATCATATGCCTGTCTGGTATAAGCATTACAGTCAATATTCAAATTACTTTCATTCCACTCTATAATCTCATAATCCGGACAAAATTTTTTCCAACTTGAAATACAATTAATAACACTTTCCGGTTTTGGATTACCCCCCAGCCAGCAATAATGTATAATTTTAGGAATAGCCATTTTATCACCTCTTACGTCGCGTCTATCAAACTAAACAAACTGTTTTTTCCACAAATTAATTTCTTGTTCCGGTATCACAATATCTGTTTTTCTATTTTCTCTTATTTGGACAACAAGTTCCTGTTCCAGATTCTCTCGCATGATAAGCGGAAGATTCACATCTTTCCCCATCTCAATCGCACGATTGTCTATGGCCACGATCAAGCTTCTTACACCTAAATTTAATGCATGAATCCCGGCATGCAATCTGGTCCCCACATAATCTACATCCGTGCAAGTTAAAGCTTTCGTGTATGATTCAAAATCATTAGGAATTATCTCAACACGTTTTACGTCTATCAGTTCTCTCAGATATTCCATATCTTTGCTGCCTTGAATCCATACTGACACTTTTTTATACTCTTGTAGAAGAATTTCCAACATCAATCGGTCACTTGCTACGTTGCGATCATAATCGGTGATGGTCGTTATTACAGTGGTGGCTTTCTCTAACGGAATACTTTCACAATGTTGTCTACTTAGCCCCCACAAAGTAGGACATCCCGTATTCACAACATTCAAAATTCCCATTTCACGAAACTTCTGTTCCGTATAACTATCTCGCACAGAATGTAATCCTTGTGGAGCTAAAATTGTATTATACACAAACCGGGATATTGGTGAAATTTCTTCGCAATAATATCCCCAGCCCACTCCCAAAGTTATTATATTTTGATAACCAAACAAATCATCTGACATTTCCCAATTTGAATATTCCTCATAATGTGGAGTTATCAAATTAGTACCACAAACAATTTTTATTTTAGCACCCAAGATAGAATCTATGTCATGTCGAGCCGGAAGAATATGAGTAGGTACACGAATAGGTTGTTGTCCCGCGAAAACCTCATCAAGCACTTTTCTACAATAATGTTGTATTATTACATCTCCCATATTTTGGGAGTGTATAGCTGTATCAAAAACAATCAATTTATCACTAGAAGGATATTCTTTTTCTTTTGCAGCAGACTTTTTTACTCTGTTTTTCCAACAATATTCCTCATATCGACGGGTTACGCCGTTTTTATATTTTAAAAACAGCTTTCTCATCTCTATCTCATCTCCTCTATCAAGCAATCCGGAATCGTATATTTCGCAAAAATATACGCTACCGATGGTGAAACCAGCATAAGTTTCGAACAGATTCTCCGCATCCGACAAACATAAGGATTACTTTGAATTCTTCTAATATGTTTTTGGAACACAGAAATATGAGGCTTCAAATCCTCCCTCTTTTGAGGATACTTCAGCATAATCGCAAAATAATTTCTCATAAAGAAAGTAAGGTAATCATTCTCAGCCAATAACGACTGTTCATGTAGCCCCCTCTTTTCAAAAAAATCTATATAGCTTTCCCGAATCACAAATTCTCCTAAACGATCATACTTCAGATAATTGCTCCTGGTAATAGAATCAGTATTATAATACCAATAATATAGATTGCAATCAGCAACCGAAATGTTTGTGCAACTTAAAAGAAGCCCCAAATAAACTCTCAAATCTTCATATATTGCACCTTCCGGATATCTTAACTCACAAAACAATTGCTTTTTGTACAATTTACCACATGCGGTAACCGATATTTTCCCAAAATTATCAGGATATAAGTGTTCTATATAGTCCCCTTGTGTCAATCGTTCAAAGCTAGGATTAACCTTTTTTTCAATACACGGACTGTCATTACTAAAAGATTCTAATCCTGTACTTACTATATCCGCTCCGGTTTCCTCACTTTCTTGAAACATCCACTCCAGCATGTGAGGATGAATCATATCATCACCATCAACAAAAGTCACATAGTCACCCTGCATTATATCTAATGCTGTATTTCGTGCAGAAGACAAACCACCATTTTCTTTATGGATTACTCGAACTCTTGCATCTTTTTGGGCAAATTCATCACATATTTTCCCGCCCAGATCCGTTGAACCATCATCTACAAGAATAAGTTCAAGGTTTTTATAGGTCTGCTCTAATATGCTGGTAATACACCGGGCAATATATTTTTCCACTTGATATACTGGTACGATTACACTTATCAGTTTCATATTCTCCTCAAATCCAATAACTATTTACAAAACAATAAGCCGAGACATCTTATTTTCGTTTTGAACGGAATACTACCGGCGTTCATGATCAACTGCTTAACATCCTGTAGCTGTTCTTTCAAGAACTTTTCTAAGCCTGTCCACCCCTTCCTTCGAGCATGCACAATCCCATTTACAATTTCAGGAGCATATTTTTCCTTCAGCCATTGCTGAAGTCCCGCCACCTCCCCTAACGAATCAATAACCTTATTTATAGCCTTATGATAACTAATTTCTTTTGCTTCTGCACGACTTGGATTATTGGTGACGCTGCCGGCATGCACTGTATATTGATATAAACATTCCGGACAAATTGCAATTTTATTTACCTGCAATAACATCCGAACAACCCATTCCAAATCTTCAAAATAAAATAAATCTTCATCAAATAATTGAATTTCACTTATTGAAGAACGACGCCATATCTTATTCCAAGGATATCCTCCACCACACGCAGAATAGTTCTGCAGAATTCTTTTAATTGCAAACTGCGTATTATCAATAACCTCAAATTCTTCCTTAATATTTTCGTATGTGTCATCTTCTGCATAGTATCTTGTCCAACCATAAACCACAACATCCGCAGCATTATGTTCAGCACAATCTATTACTGTTGAAAGCATTTCCGGCAATAGGCAATCATCCACATCCACAAAAACAAAATACTCCCCAGTGGCGTTACACAATCCCTTGTTTCTTGCACTTGAAACACCATGATTATCCTGCGATAACACTTTCACCCGATTATCCATTTTGGCAATTTCGGCACATACTCCCAAACTCCTATCCGTCGAACCATCATTAACGAAAATTAATTCAATATTTCGATATGACTGTTCAAGAATACTTTTAGCACATTTTTCAATTTGTTTTTCGCCATTATATATCGGAACAATTACAGAAACTTTATCCAAAGTCTGACGCCTCCAATAGTTGATATCATACTCTTACGGCTTAACCGTTGCTCCAAGCCGCCCGGACCAGCCATGTTTTACGCCTTTAAACAACATATAAATTGTTTTCATTTTTTTACATTTCATTGATGCAACTGCTAATAATTTTACAAATATCAACTCAAACAAAATCCCTTTGTATTGTTTCTTTTGTTTATACATATACGTAAAATTTCGTGCAGCATAATATTCTTTCCAGGGTGCCTCCACGAAAAACGGCACCTTGATACCCAGTACAACCTTTTCGTGCGTTTCCGGCCTTGGGTGAATATATCTGGAATCCACTACTGTAGCAATATATCCTCCGGCATCAAAAGTTCTCTGTTTATAATCAACTTCATCACCTTTAATAAAAAAATCTTTATTGGGATAACCAATTTCCTCTACCAATACCCTAGATACAAGTGTTCCATTAAATGGATGGGCAGCGCCTTCAATCAGACCATCTTGGGCAATTCTCAACGCACCTTCTACGGTGTAGATGTTGTCAATTTTAAAAGACAGACACTCTCCCTGTTGCACAAGTGAATTTACAAACAGCTTGCCGGCGCCTTTCCCTTCTGCATACAATTTTTCTGCTACATCCATTAATATTTGAATTGTATTCTCATTGGCAGCTCGTCCATCGTCATCCATCAACAAAATCCAGTCAGCTCCCGCTTCATAGGCAGCTTTTACACCTGTATGAAAGCCTCCCGCTCCGCCAATATTTGCTTCTGTCTTCACATAAACAAACTGTTCTCCCTGATGCCAACCATTTTCCTGCAGCATTTCATAAGTGCCATCGGTAGAACAATTGTCAATAATATATATTTTGTCAATTGTTCTGGCCTGCTGCAACAGCATTTCGATATTCTTAATTAATAATTCTTTTCTATTGTAAGTAACAATCACTGCTGCCAGCATACTCTTCCCTCGTTAATCCCTTTGTACTTGTTCTTTCAATTTAACATACAAATCCGGCATAAAATATGCGAGAATCGCCTGCACCTTTCTGCCGACATTATAGTTCCTGCTTTTCAAATATCCATTAAGATATTTTTTCAGATACTGTCTTGTGGCACTCCACAATTCTTTTTCTTGGCAGTTATCTCTTTTATACAACCAACATAAGTTGATTGCAGTGTTGCAAATTTCGTTTTCTGCTGCCTCCACAAGTTTCGGATCATCTTGGGATTTCGCTATTATTTTTTCATAAGTACGTATACTCTCAACACGCTTTCGTGAAAATTTGCCATGTGTCGCTGCGCCCGGTCTCTGATAATAATGGTATACTTTTTCCTCCGGTGCGAAACATATTATGTCACAATATTCTAAATAGCGAAATGAAAAATCCAGATCTTCTGTGGTTCCCACATCGTCAGAAAACCACAAGTCATGTTTTCGGATAACATCCAGGCAGAATAATTTATTCCATGCAAACCCATTTATTGCAGGGGGTACCATCAACGCTCTTTTCGCTTCTTTGCGATTCATGCAGGTCAATTCCCCATCTGGATTAGCCGGTATACTTCTATCATCATATTCTACGTAATGCCCCAGACACACGAGGTCAACATTGTATGCTTCCTGCAATTCCAGTCCCTTTTCGATATAATTAGGTTCCACCCAGTCATCCGGATCCGGAAAAATAATATATTTTCCATTGGCATGTATTATGCCGGTATTTCTGGCAGAAGATAATCCGCCATTTTCTTTATGGATGACGCGAATCAAATCCGGATATTCCGAAGCATATTCATTGCAAATTTCTTCACTACGATCCGTAGATCCATCGTTGACTAATATGATTTCAATATTTTTTTTATCCTGTTGCAATAATGATGTCAAACATCTTACAAGGAAATTCTCCATGTTGTAAACCGGCACTACAATTGATACAACAACATTTTTCATAACAATGTATCCTACTTCTATATCGACAAAAGCATCTGCTCTACCGCGTGTACTGTCATCTCTGTACAGAACATCATACCCCGCTTCACTGCTTGCGCTTTATATTTTATCAGCAATTCCGGCGAATCCAGCAATTGTTTTATCGCATAATATAGAGCCTCCTCATTATTTTCAGCCACCAGTCCATATTCATTATGATTCCCCAGCATCTCTTTCATCCCTGAAACCTCCACTGTGCATACGGGAGTTCCAACGATCAATGCTTCAGTTGCCGCTGTGGAAAATCCTTCCGCAAAACTGGCACAAATAAATAAATCACATTTTGCCACATACTTATAAGGATTGGTTTTGTACCCAAGAAGTTTTACCGTCTCATGCAAATTATTATCTTCTATATACTTCTCTAACAGTTGCTGTTGCGGACCAATTCCTAAAATATAGAGGCAAATCGAATAGTCTTCCTCTCGCAGTCGTTTGATGATGCGAAGCATACGTTCGTACCCCTTTGACTCCTTTAATGTTCCAACAGCAACCAGCTTAATTCTCTCATCTTCAATTATTTCTGCAGCCGCTTCTTGGGATTTGGTACGTATCTCCTCTGATTCTACAGTATTGTACAAAACACAACAAGGTTTGCCAAAATCAAGGATTCTGCAGAAATCTTCTTTCACACCTTGGGAAACACAAACCGTTTGATCAAAACGATCGTAACAATCCGTTGCTTCTTTTCTGCTTCGAAAAGAATGCGCCAGTTTTTTCATGTTATGCAATTCGGTATGAATCCAGGAAACCAGTTTCGTAGTTGCGTCCGGACACCCGCTAATAATCCTGGCACACGGTCCTTCCAGATAGGACACCTCAATATCATACCTTTCCTTCACAAACCACTTATGCAAGGTTTGAGGCGAAAACAGTTTCATTACATGACTATTCCCCCGAAATGATTTCGAAAAAACTGTCCGATAATGAATGCCAAGCTTCAGAAACTGCTCATTTACTCCCCCTCCAAACAGTGCCAAAAGTGTTATATCGAATTTAGCAGGATCCATATTATTGACAAGGTTAACCAGCACTTTCTCTGCGCCGCCTTGGCCCAAATCGTGAATCAAAAATAATACTTTTATCATTGCTCACCCCACCTTTCGGGACTTCTCCCCCAGCCTCCTCTTATGCATCCAATCATACACCTTCCCAGGCAGCAGCCCCACGATAATAGGCCTGAGGGCATACACCACTTTCCATTTGGGCAGGCCCAGGGCTTTCACCAGGTACGCTTTCACCCAAGCCTCGTTGAGGCGGTAGCGGAACTTACGGCGGGAGTAGGCATTGCGGTCGTCCCGCATCTGGTAGAGGGGGACCTGGATGTTGCGGCCCGTAAAGCCCGCTGCATACATTTTGACCCACAGGTGGTAATCTTCTACCCTGAGCAGCCTCCGAGCCTCAGAATAGCCTCCTACGGCCTCATAGGCACATTTGCGGACCATGCATGGTGCATGGCAGAAAGGGGTGCCTGCGGTGAAATCTTCCTTCACCGGGTAAGCCGGATGGCTGACCCGTCCCCAGACGCCGGTCTCGTCGAAAAACTCCATGTCGCTGCTGACGATAGCGATGTCGGGTTCCTGCTCCAGCACTTCCAGTTCCAGCGCAAAGCGCTGCGGCAGGCAGCGGTCGTCCCCGTCCATGCGGGCGATGTATTCTCCCCTGGCCACTGACAGACACCGGTTCAGGGTGTAGTTCAAGCCTTGGTTGGTCTCGTTTTGCAGTAAAATGATCTTGCCGGGGTGTGCATCTGCATATTCCCTTGCAATGGAAAAAGTGCCGTCCCGGGAGCCGTCATCACAGAGGATCAGCTCCCAGTCCGTCACTGTCTGATTCAATATACAATCTATCGCTTCCCCCAGCGTCCCTTCACAGTTGTAGATGCCCATGATGACACTGATGCGGGGAGTCTGTGCATAATCTTGCATCCACTCTTCCTCCATACACGGCTTCTTCCTACGGCACGCTCATCCCGTAGCCGGCCGTCCCGCACAACCTTCCACCCGTTCGCCTCACACGCACCGGTCCACACCTCAGCCGCCCACGCGCACCGATCCACGGCGCTCAACGCGCCTACACCAGCCCCCACATTCTCACCTGAATCAGATAGAATCCCAAATACGCCGCCATCATCACCCCATACACCAGTTTTGCGGATTTCTCCTCAAACATGTGGTCAATCTGCCAGGGCAGGAGGATATAATTGTACAGGGAGAAATAAATCGGCAGTCGGCCGATGAAGATGCCGCTGGTAAACATGGAGATGATATACAGTCCCATGGAGATGATGGACATGTTGGTGCAGACATTGATCAGTCTGCTGTCCTCCGCACGGATATAGCGCAGCCCCACCAGGGACAGGATGGAAGGCACAGAATACACCAGCACGCGGAGCATGTTGGTACCGTCGTCCTGCCACTCGTTCCAGTCACTTACTACGTTCTTGTACTGGGTCTCCTGAAGCATAGTGTCCAGGATATCTGTGAACTGATCCACGTAGACTACGGCGATGAAGCTCAGTGCCAGGAAAAACAGGGTCCGCTTGTTCCAGGCCCGGCCCTGTACGATGAAGACAAAGGGGATCACGATCAGCGCACTCTGGTGGAACAGGGATGCGAACAGAATGATCAGGATCGCCTTGATATATTTCTTATCCAGGATGAATTCAAAGGCCGCCAGGGTGATGGTCACCGCCACAAATTGGCGCATACCGTTAAACATCCAGGAAACATAGTCCGTGGATGCGATGAACAAAAAGAAACTGATGACATATCGCCCTGAATACTTCCGATAGATTCTGAACAAAAGAAAAGCCTGAAATGCCCCTACGATAAAGAAATAAACCCGCACGTCCTCTGTGACCAGGGCTTTCAGCACTGCAGACACCAAATAAAAGCCCTCGTCCTTGTCTACTCCTGCCATATATTCCGGAATGGCAGCCAAGCCAAAGGGCAGATCCCGAAACATCTGCATGTATGCCCCCGTGTCCATCACATATCCGCGCACAGCGGTCCAAAGCACCAGGGGAAACACCAGCACCGCTGCCGGGAGGGGCTGCATTCTCAGCACTTTGACCCCTTCCACATATTCTACTCTCTGCATCTGGATAAACCAGGCCGCAAAAGCGAAAATGCCTATCCAGACAAAAATCAAATAATAATTGGACATATTAAACCCCATTCTGAGACGCAGCGCCAAAAACGCGCGACTTAATGGCATCAACTGTCATATCTACGACCATACCCTTTTCAAACCGCTTCTGTACCAACGCGCGGCCGGCCTGACCCATGGCACAGCGCTCCGCGCGAGAAAGCTTCAGGAAAGACTCCATGCGGTTATACAGACTCTCCACATCCTTGACAGAACAGAGCAGTCCGCTCTTGCCGGGAATCACAGTCTCGCGGCAACCGGGGATGTCAGAAGTGATGATGGGACGCCCGGTGGCCGCTGCCTCCAACAGCACATTGGACAGGCCCTCATGATAACTGGGCAGGACGATACAATCCGCATGCTCCAGGAACTCCCTGGGTTCTCTCTGGAAACCAAAGAACTTCACGATGCCCTGCATCTCCAGGACCTCCACCTGCTCCTTGTACTCATCCTCAAAGAAACCTACCATACCCAGCACAAACCGGCCCGGATATGCTCCGTGAAGCCGACGCACTGCCTCAAACAGCTCATCCATGCCCTTATCCCGCATGATACGGCCCAGATACAAAAATTGCACCTTTTCATTCTCAGGATAATCTTTACACATAAAGCGCTCCAAGTCAATACCTGCGCCGGGCAATACCTGCACCTGGGAAGCCTGAACGATCCTCTTCTCTCCAAAGATCCGTGCATTCTCCGTATTCTCAAAGAATACTACCTTCGCTTCGCGCAGGGCTATGCGGTACAGTACCGTAGCCACAGCAGCAACACTCTTTTTCTGGAAGACAGCACCCAGACCCTGCACATTCACCACATAAGGCACTTTGCACAGGCGGCACACCAATCCCGCAAAGATGTTGGGCTTGATGGAATATGTAATCACCAGATCGGGAGCTTCCCGACGGATCATCTGCCAGTATTCTATTAATAATTTCAACTCGCTCAGAGGATTCACCTTGCGGCGTTCAAATCCGGTCTCGATCATCCGGAAACCAAGTGCTTTGAAATCCTCTTCATGCCCTACAAAAGGCGTGCTGATCACTACCTCATATTCTTCCTGGAGCTTACGCAACAAGTCCTTGCGAAAACGCCACAGCATATAAGAATGGTTGGTGATCACCAGGAGTTTTTTCTTTTCGTTTTGTTTTTTCAATCTCTTATACTCCCATATCTATCCCCATAAAAATGTGCTTACATTGTAACGTTTTCTTCTCCATAAAACAAGTGCAAATTGCTAATTTCCCAGCATTTTTCAATACTTTTGTGGGAGCAAAATAGGGAGTGCGCATTACAGTTTTGTGTTTGATTGAAATGCCGCACCTTTACGTAATATCTTGGTTTTTCAGGCAACTTTGCGGAAGCTTCCGAGAAACTTGCGTGGGCCATTTCTTCCGCTAGGTTCTCCCACTCACACCACTTCTAGCGGACGATTCTCTCTCCGCGGAAGCTTCCGAGAAACTTGCGCGGGCCATTTCTTCCGCTAGGTTCTCCCCTTTCTACCACTTCTAGCGGTCGATTCTCTCTCCGTGGAAGCTTCCGTGGATCTTGCGCGAGCCATTTCTTCCGCTAGTTTCTCCCCTCACACCACTTCTAGCGGTCGATTCTCTCTCCGCGGAAGCTTCCGGGACACTTGCGTGGGCCATTTTTCCGCTAGTTTCTCCTCTTCACACCACTTCTAGCGGTCGATTCTCTCTCCGCGGAAGCTTCCGGGACACTTGCGCGGGCCATTTTTCCGCCAGTTTCTCCCCTTCACACCACTTCTAGCGGTCGATTCTCTCTCCGCGGAAGCTTCCGAGGACACTTCGCGAGCCACAACGTCCGCGAGCGACGCGTTTTCCAACGCATTCTAGCGGTCATTGAGGCTCGCACGCTGTCACTTACAAGAAGCAACAAAGGCCCCATCGGGCGCTTCCGCGCCCGGTGGGGCCTTTATTGCTCTACTTCAAACCACACAGCATATACAATTCTTCAATGCAGGAGGCTTTGTATTCCATATATTTATCAATATCGTCCGGAAACAACCTGGCGGCGGTTTCCTTTACCAAGCTGTACTTCTCCACAGCTTCCCCATTGCTTCTCAGGAAATCCCGGAATGCAATGTGGCGATGCAACTCCCGGGAATATTGGGGGCACACATATAAATGGTGGGTTTGCAAATGTGGCTTATTCAAATATTTGAATGCCTCTCTGTCCTTGATTCCAAGGTTGCCTTCGTGAATATACCCAATCGCTTCTAATTTGCTGACCACAGCATCAAATATTGAGTAATCCTTGATGATCACATCAATGTCAATACAAGGCTTAGCAGATAGTCCTTCTACCGAAGTGCTTCCAACATGCTCAATGCCGATCATCAAATCACCGATTGCACCTTCGATCTCCTTCTTGATCTCTTCAAAAGCAGATTCCCACGCCCTGTCATAGGGCAGAACGATAACCTTTGTTATTCGCATACGAAATCTCCATGTAATCTAAGTTTAACAGTCTTGTGGATATTCTATCATCAGGAACGTAAAGCTTCAACACCCACTGCCCATTTGTCAAGGAATTATAATTGCCGGAAGAAGCTCTATCTCCGAAGTAGAAACCAGCATCCCCTCAGACCAATACTGCAAAAGGAAGATGTCAAAGTTCGTTACACTTGCAAAAACTTTGAACGTAAGTGCTTACTATTTATGTTATTTTTTCGACCTACTGGCCTAGAACACTAAAAAAACTAAAAGTGTACCCTCTATTCTTCTCCCGCAAATTTAATCACTAAGACATCATTAATCACTGTCATACCTCCCTCTGCAGGCCAGCATGGCATTTTCTGCACTTCCGGATGCTCTTTCATTTCCTCACACTGCTCCTTACTCAAAGAATGAACATCCATTCCCAAAGTATTTGTTAAAAACTGGCTTATTAGTCCAGATTCAAACATCAATGTCTTATGAACCATATTGCTGACAATATGATATTGACCTTCTTTCTGCAACTTCCCTTCATAAGTCTTATAAAACACCACATCTTCAGCACTTCGTGTCCCCACCATTGCCATTTTATCAAATTCATATTCTTCCTGCAAATCATGAATTTCCAGGTATATTTCCAATGCTTCAGCATAAGTGCGTTCATAAGATAAGTCCATATAAAAATAGCAAATATTCGCAACTATACCATTGTTTAGTACAACCAAAAACAATATAGCACATACAACTTCTTTCAACAAAGTTTTTGCCCACTTTTCATATAATACAGCAGTTATCACATACAATAAGACAAGACTCTGTAACATCCTAGTAGCGTACCCAACACCACTAGACACAAAATACCAGATACACGCAAAAGGAACAATTGCAAATAAGCAAAGAAGCAACAATCCTACAGCCCACAATCTCTTAGAAATGCCACTTTTCAACACAGCTATCAAAATACCAATCGCCATCACCACAAAGAAAATCAAATTCAACACACTATAAAGAGAAAATCCATATTCCAGCACATCTCCCTGCAAAAAGAAATTGTTTACTGTATGAAAAGAGCGTCTCCATCCATAGCCAATCAACGTCCCTAATAGTTCCACACTCGTCTTCCCAACTTGCGAAATACCTTGATAATCATTCACCGCCGTATCAGTCATATGTAAGCAAATTTGCCAGATACCGTAATACGCCGCCAAAGACAAGCCAAACAGTATGACCATACGTAAGATCCATTTAAAACAATCCCAGCAGCCACACCGACCATCTAACAGTATGTCTGTAAAATAAAACACAGCCAGTAGAAGCGCAAATGAAATATATGCCTGATATATCCCGCAGGAAATACAGAGACATATTCCTGCGAGAATCCATCTAAAAAATCGTCTTTCTTCCATCCGCGAAAAGTACACTGCTACTGCGGAAAGAAACATTGATAGCATATAACCATCCGCTGTATATTGAAAAAAGAAGGTCTCTGTCACAGCTGGTGACGCCGCTAGCAATCCGCCTGTCAACCCGATAAGTATCGGATTCTTCATATGAAACAATGCAACAATTGCAACAACCGTGAGCGCAATAAAAACACAAGAGAATATCCCTGTTATCCAAGGCAAATTGTAATAAGAACTAATCCCACACGCCGCCGCCAGAGCCCATCTTCCGGACCCCAAAATATTCTGATCAGAATAATAATTAGCAAGGGAATCATGATTCAACAGAGTATTGGTAAATTTATAAAAATGAATTAGCATTGCAATAATAAACGTACCCCAAAACGCAATTTTATATTCTCGCTTTATTCTTTTATACAACGACAGAAAGTGTTCTCCCATAGACAATCACCTCAATTGTTTTTTCACTACTATATCTACCTATAACTAAGACGGCATCGCATCACGCGATACCGTCTTCCTTAATAACTATTTAACTCTACAGTCCCTCAGACTATCGAATCATCCGGTGTAGAAAAATACACACTCTCTGTAGTCCAATCAATACTTTCAAGTGCTTCCATTGACGAATTATAGGTGGTATTAGTCAATACCACTCCGCCAGAAACGCTACTACCATCATCCATAGTGGCTGTGTATACGAACTGTACTTTTGCTGTGGTGCTTGCAGCTTGTCCTACTTTGTCTAATTTGTAAGAAAAACCTTCCACTGCATTTACAGTAATGTCTATACCATTTTGACGAATAGTGAAGGTATCACCGTCAAAAAAGATACTGGTTCCAGTTGTAGTTGCTTTCGCATCCGCCAATGGTTTCTTCTCAATCACCCTCATACTGGGAAGACCATTCACAATGGTGGTCTGGATTACGTTTGCTTCCAGCTGGGTATTGGCTGCATTGGAACCGGAATTAAACAACTTTTGACCAGACACCAGCACTGCCGTACACGCTCCACCCAGCAAAATCATAACCACACAGCATATAATCAATTCTACAAGGGTTACGCCTTTTTTGGACTTATTCATCCTTATCAAACACCCCTTCCGTATTAGATGCATAGCCGGTCACTGTTTCTCCTTTATAGGTCAGTGACAATTTCCATCCTCTCACTTTTGTCTCGCCTGCTGCATTCGTATAAGATTCTGCTGTAGCAGTCAGGGTTACATCCGAACCATAACCCAGCACGCTTTTAGCACTTGCAGCTACATCTGTTCCGGCGTAACTGCCGTTGGAGATAACCGAAATCACTGCATCCATCTTTTGCACAGCCTCGGAATGAGATGCAGACTCCTGGGCCTTCTTATGAATGGTCGTGCTGCCAGTAGAAAGAGCCGCGATGATGCCAACCGCAATAATACTCAGCACGACTACACCAAAAACCACTTCCACCAGCGTCACACCCTGCTTACTCTTCTTGGGGAGAAGTTTTGCTAAGTTCATCATTTCACAGTACCTCCTCCAAAGCCAGCAGTTGTACCCTGACCATTCAGGATACCGGTATCAACGTAAGCATCATCAATCTCACCAGTGAGGGGGTTGATGGTTGCCGCCATGGAACGCACTTGCTCATCCGTCAACTTAGGATACTGCGCGGGATACTTTGCGATATCCAGCAGGCTGGTACCGTTAGTAGATGCTTTGATGTAATAAAAACCAGGAGCGATTGTCCCAGAAAACTGAACCACATCATATTCTCCAATTACATAGGATTGTGTCCTAATTTGTTTCACAGCAATTGTGTCTTGTACATATACCAAAGTTCCATTATAATTTTCTGCTGAATGTACTGTGAAAAGACCTAAATATTTATCTGTCGTATATCCACTTTCCTGGCTATTCACTACAATGTCTGTATTCCACTCTGAAATAAGCTTAAAGTTATTCACAATAATTTCATCAACAGTATCATCTAAGAACAAGTAGTTGGTATAAATTGTCATATTTTTATCACGTTCCCAACTCAAACCAGTCTTTGTATGAATCTTATTGACAGTACCTTTTTCAATTGCGATATATCGATCCACCGAATCGAAACCGGTCAGATTATTGTTATTAAAGTAGTTATTAATATCATCCGTCTTATGAACTACCATCAGACCCAAATTATTTTCTGCACTTGCAAACAAATCTATTCCGTCATCGCCCGGATCATATCTGCAAATCTGTGCTTCCATTGTTGCCAGAACAGTATTATCTGCCAACACAATCTCTGTCAGATTCTCATAATCCATCTGTAAAGTGTCGCTACTATATTTCTTTGCTCCAAACAAGCTTTCTAATAGACTTTCAAGGAATCCTGATTCTTTTACAATATTCTTCAGTAAGAACTTAACACCTGTATTACCCTGTTTGATCTGAAGCGCATCTACAGAAATGTAACGTGTTGCGATGGTCAGATTCTTAGGTACTACCAATGCAGTATCAGAAGCAAGCAATACACGATTCGCACGATGCAGTACTTCTGAAGTATTATTAATTTCATTTATGTATGCACACACTACATAATGCTCATTATTCGTTCCGGAAGGATCTTGTCCGCTCATAATACCACTTGCTGTCCAGCCAATTGTCTCACCGGACACCACGCGTGCCAGCTGCTCGTTTGTAGCATACGCCACATCCAGGTTAATAGAAGGATACACCGCCAGAGCAAACAGCTGCTTCACCACATCAGGGAAATCCACAGATGTAATTTTGTTAGGATTAGCAGCATCTTCCTTTTTGATAATCGTACCATTTTCGAATCCGGTACCACGGCACATCCAACCTTCTGCCATACCATAGGACACGTTCATCAAGTCAGTACCGGAAGGAATTTCGTAAAAATTCTTTTCCTTGAAAATAACAGTTCCTGCTGCATTCTTGATATCATTCACAGCAAAGAGCATGATATTTTCGCCTGCGGCGCTGTAAGGATACACATACACGCTTCCACCACCGGTCATGGAATGATTCAGTACCAGCAGGTCTGTGTGCAGACTAACAGACACACCATGTGTATTAATACTGGTGTCATCATCCATAAAGTACATGGAAGAGCCTTTCAGATAAGATGCGTAATATCCACCGGCTGCCGGCGCAATGGGAAGCGGTGAATTCAACATAAATATTGTAGAAGCATAGTTGGTACCGCTGATATACGCACCAAACTTAGTAGTCACACCGGGCACATAAGTGGTACTCCATGTTATTGAACCATCCGCTTCTACCTTGCCATACTGCATTGTAATACTGCTTGCAGAAATACCGGAAGGAAGACCATACCAGGTAACAACACCTGAATTAGTTATTGCAAACATAAACGAGGATTTGTCCGCCTCAGAAAGTGTAATACTGTTGGCAATGTCCACAGTAGAGATAACAATTGAACCCGGACTAACTTTTGTCAACGAATCACTTTGCTCAACTTTAAAGGTCACATTTCCTGTCGGCAAATTCGTCAGCTGTCCACTAGAAAACCAATGGTCAACCCCATTATAGCTGTAACCATAATAGTGTGTTCCGCCTTCGCCACTCCAACCGGTATATTCGATCACTGCATTTTTCCCATTGACACTCACGGAAGGAGTGCCGGTATAAGCAAATCCTGTTCGATTAACAGTTATAGTTCCTAATGTTACACAATAAACAAAATTGCCTTTTTTCACTTCTGCAGTAATCTTGTAGGATCCCACTCCAATGATATTGGTGTTGTTTTTTATCTGAGAATTAAGACACAGTTTGGTTATGTCATCAAAACTTGTCGCAAAACGTGTTTTAAGCACATTTTTTAACTGACCAACTGTATAACTTCCGTCATATGTACGTTCCTCGCTATACATGTTAGTAATTGTCACACTACTTCTGGTATCTTTAGCCGCAGTGGGAATCTGACCGGATGCTGCATCAGGCAGCTCTACAAAATAAACTTTTTCCTCACTCTTACTTATGTAATATCCATTGCTAGTAGTAAAGTACACTGTAATATCGTCGTATTCTTCCGTAGGATCACCGGAATCCTCCCATTCACCCACACCCGGTGTAGGATAGCCAGGATAACTGGGATAGCCTGGGTAACTGGGATAGCCTGGGTAACTGGGATAGCCTGGGTAACTGGGATAGCCTGGGTAACTGGGATAGCCAGGATAACTGGGATAGCCAGGATAACTGGGATAGCCAGGATATTGGTAATACTCTCTTTCCTGATGTTGAACAACTTCCATCAAATACTCATCGGTAAAACTCAAGCTGCCATTTCCCTTTTTAAATGATGTAGCACTATCACTCAGTCCACTATAAAATGTGTACTTGTAGGTTGTAACTTGATCACGTTCAGTATTTGTTTCATTTTCAGTCTCCGTAGCACTATCCTCAATAGCATTTACCTTTATATATTGATTATATTGAGAATCCTGAATCTTCCAACCATTTGTGTCATCTCCAGAGACCTTCCAAATATATTTATTATCAGAAACTCTATTGTTTGAATAAATGGCAGGCACACTGTTACCCGTTGCAAAGCCACTTCCGCTGTTATACAACAATTCGTTACCAGCAATAATCAAATATTGTTTTCCATTTTGAATTTCACTTGCTGTAATTTTTTTGTAATTATATACGCATCCAGCATAAGTAATATTACTGCGCTTATAGACAGTTCCACTGCCATTCATATACTCATGAAGATAACAATAGAAATAGTAATTTTTGTTTTCGGAAAGAGTAAATGTTCTGGAGGTCTGCCATACAATACCCGCACCGGTAGGATCTGTGGTATATCCATATACCGGCATCGCACCTGTCGCCTGAGTTAAAATGACTTTAAACTGACTTCCATCTTTTTTTACTTCTTGAATACTGCAAGAAGGCGCGTTCTGAGTAATACCACTACTTTCTGGCACTTCATACATGCCCAGATTCAACGCCTTTACCGGCAGTATGTTTTTGCTTCCTTCTACGTAAGCACCGGAACCGTTATACTCAACCAGCACCTGATAAACACCGGGCACTGTCGGGGCACTCGTGGACTCCACACCATTATAATAAATTTTTGAACCACTCAGAGTAACACCGGCCAACTCTGTACCGGCTTTACCTTTTACAACATTACCTACAAGCTCCACATTGGAGGAAGTAGGGCGTATCCACTCTTGTGAGGACGCTTCTACTACCGGACTATAATCGATACCCGCACCGTTGCCGCTGGCGTGTGCTGTAGTCTTAAATACAGCAGGGAAACGACCGGTATTGGCATAATCATTGTCAATATCCAGTTTCCAGGGCAACAAGCTTTCTTTGAAATTGCCGTTGTACACTTTGTTGGAACCGGAGGTAACCAAATAATTACTATAATGTAAGTCTGTGGTACTGTTGATATTAGACTCCCACACCACATTAGGCACCCAGGCACCGGAAGCATTGGTCTTGCCGCCCAACTTACCATCCACTACTACGAAGTCGGACAAAGGTAACGCCTGTGTCTGATTATAGGCTTCTGGATAAATGAGCAAATTACCGCTCATGACATAATATGTACCATAAGTCATTCCCTCTTCACCTTCATTATAAGTCTTGATCGTAATATTATAACGTCCATTGCTAGGAGGTTCTACTACACAGATTGCTGCTACTTTCTTGCCATTAGCTCCGGAAACCGGTACATCAACTGTGTCATCAGTAACACTGGCATTGACATAACTGCTGTAGGAAACTTCCACACCATTAGCAATGTTACGCTTCTTAATCGCAGTATAAGAATTTCCTCCATTGTCAACGACCACAAAAGTATACGGCACGTCGTCTTCTACAATTCGCACCAATTCACTCTTGGCATATTCCATGGCAGAACGGGAATTCAGATAATCCTGCTCCATCTCGGCCGTCTCAGCCGCCTTGCTGCCTGCGCTGGTCATCAGTGGCAACAGTGCCATAGCCCATATAATTAATGCCGCGCCGATCATCATGACCATAGGAAGGGAAGCACCTTTTTTTTGCTTCAACTTCCATATTATGCTCATCAGATTTTTCTTATTGTTTCTGCTCATCTTTTTCTCCTCATATGTCTTCTATCGTTCATCTATGTGATACTTATAAAAAATATGTAGAAACACAATTCATAATAATATGTATTTATATAATACACTGTTTTTCTAAAAAAACAATAAAAACATTTTTTTTCGACAAATATTTTTTCGACAATAAATTTATTTTTAATTTCATATTTTTTTACCTTTGGCTATATTTGTACCTTGACTTTTTTATTTTTTAGGCGTATAGTCATGTCATTAAAAGTCAGTTATTGACAAAATACATATTAAAAGGAGATTTTCAAAATGAAAAAGACTAAAAAAGGCTTTACTCTCGTAGAGCTCGTAATCGTAGTTGCTGTTATGGCTGTATTAGTAGCAGTTGCTATCCCTACTGTTTCTGCTATTACTGGTACTGCTAAAGACAATGTTGCGAAGACCAACGCTCAGACTATTGAAAGTATGATTAAATTAAAAGAAGCTGAGATTGTAAATAGCGATACGGGTGTAACTGGTGCCTTAACCGTAACCAATATTGCTGAAGCAATCGTAGAAGCCAAGCTTGGCATTGATACCGGTGATTTTGTTTATAACACAAAAACCGGAACTTGTATTGTTAAACCCTCTTCTTTTAGTCAGGGTGATGACGATGTGCTTATTAGTTTTGATGCTACAAATAAGCAAGTTACCGTTACACCTAAAACAGCAGCTAATGCAGTAACTAAAAAGTTAGATGGATCAACCACAACCACAGCTGCTCCAGTAACCCCCTAATAACTTATTTTAAATTTAAAAGGGCACGGCTATAGGGCGTGCCTTTTTTTCAATAGTGAACTTTGGAAAGCACCGAAAAGAAATTTCAGTATTTTCCAAAGTTTGCTCCGTTTATGAACAGACTTACATTTCCCAATAGTTTAGGAGGATTTTCCTTTGGCTAAGATAGCAGTTTTTTTATACCCCGACCGTGTGGGCATTTCCGAGCTAAAAAAAGCAGGCTCCAAGCCCAGCTTTGCCCCTCCCAAATGGAGCTACATCGAGGATGCCACCGCACTTCTAGATGAACCCATCAATTTCGCCACCATGATCCGTAATGAAGTAGGCGAGAAGGGTTCCTTTGATGTGTATTTGAGCGTATGGCCCGGTGCTTACCGCACTCTGCTCTTTTCTCATCCCAAGCGCCGCCAGAGTGATATTGACCGTCTGATCCGCTCCGAATTGGAGACTGTTTTCCGCGGCAGTCACGACCAGCTCTATACTTACAACCTGATGTTCAACAAAGGCAAATATTCTTTCAACGGCAAAGCTCGCCGCATGATTTTTGCTATTCAAAAAAATCACATTACCCTGTTGCTAAAGTCCTTTGCTGCCAGAAAGCTCCACATTCGCCGGATTGCACCTTTCTGTGTCAATGCTACTGAGGCAACTCTTGCTCACTGGGAGCCTGCCAAAAAGGACCTCTGTGCAGTGATTCATCTGGACGATGCAGGCACTACCATCTCTGTGCTGAATAAGGGCAACATCCTGGCTGTCCGTACTTCTTCCGATGGTTTTGAGCATGTACTCCGGGATTATGTGCAAATTTCTCACTTAAGCCTCAACCTTTGCCGTCAGATCATTATGAACAACGGGCTCCACGGAGATGACGACTTCTTCCACAATTACCCTGATCTGGAGGATCGAGTGGCTGTGGCCTGTGACCATATTATGACAGAGCTGACCCGTACCCTGCACACTATTTCTGAGGATCAGCCCATGCCCGGGCAGATTCTCCTCTGCGGTCCTTACGCCAAGGCAGCAGGTCTCTCTGAGTACCTATCCACCCGTATGAATGTGGAATGTACCGTACTGACTGCCGAAGCCTTGTCTCCCAAATCCGTAGAGAGCATCGTATTGGATCCCGAACAGCTGGAAGGCTTCTTCCCCTTTGCCATGTGCACCTCCTCCAAGGGTGTAGATCTGCTGCAAAACTGGAAGAAGGACCGTTCTGACCTGATTACTTCCATCATCGCAAGTGTAGCATTGGTCTTGGTATCTGCAGGTCTTATGAGCGTAACGCCTATCCAAATGAAGGCTATACGCGACACTCGAAACGCAGCTGAAGCAACCTTACAGCAGCCCGAGTATCTGGCTGTCCAGGCACTGTTAGATGAACAAGCTGCTCAGAATACCAGAAAACTTAATCTAGAAGAAGCCATTGCCTCTCTGCCTCATGGCGCTACACAGGCAGCTAATATTATGACTCAGCTCCATGACCTGACCTCCCGTTATGGTACTGTTCAGAATATGACACTGGATTATCCCAGCAAGACCATTACCCTTACCTTTACCACAGTCAGCTACGACCTGGTGGTAGATTGGCAGAAGCAATTGACTGCAGACGGACGTTATAGTTTTCAGACTCCTCCCACCTTCTCCGGCAGCGGCACCAATTATACCGTTGCTGCCAGCATTACTTCCAGTGACTTTACTGTGACCAAAGAAGCTGACGCACAGGAGGAAAACTAAATGAAAAAGAAAGTTAATTTCTCTATTTTTACTGTTTTAGCTATCATCGTAGGTATCGTGGCCACCCTGTACTTCTTCCTGTATCTGGCACCGGTCGGACAGGAGCGTACCATGATCGAAGCTGAGACTATGCTTTTCAACGCACAGGCAAAGCTCATTGAGCCCTATTTGGAAGACCAGACTCCTCTGGAAGAAAAAATTGCCGACATCGAGACTGCCATTGCAGAGATGCATGCTACCAGTTATACCAATGAATCCACTTTTAATACCATATTGGCAGGCACACTGCAAAGTTATCAGTTAGAACTCACCTCACTTACCTTAGGGGCTGTGACAAATTACCAGACGCATACAGCTCTTCCCATCAACCTTGAGCTTAAGGGAAGCCGTCAGAATGTAATGAACTTCATCTCTTTCTTTGAAAACAATACTGACGGCTCTTATGTAGTAAACTCTGCCAATATGCAGTATGCAGGAAATGACAATTGTACCCTTGCCATGGTCATGTACCTCTGCACCCCCGCCGTACAATAAAGGATTATTTTATGTACTCTATTTTGATTGCCATCGCACTATTCTGTGGTCTCCTATCCGGCCCCCTCTCCGTGAGGATCCTGAACCGGATGCCGGACCGCAGCTTCTGCGATTATGATGAGACACCTACAGAGATTCACCGTTCACCCCGGTTTTCCTGTCGCAGACAGGGCTGGGGCGTTGGTCTGTTTCTGGGTGTTGTCTATGTGTTATTGCTGGTTCGTTTCGGCCTCACTTTGCAGTGGGTTTTTCTGTGCTTACACTGCCTGGTGCTGGCTATGATTTCCTTATCGGATCTGCGCTTTTCCATCATTCCCGATGAACTGCTGATCGCCGCAGGCGTATGCGCCCTGGGCGCTGCCCTTTGTCATGTGGTGGCTGCTCCTGCTCTTGGTACCGCGCTTGTGTATGTGCTGGGGGCTGTGATTGGTGCAGGACTGATCCTGGTGCTGAATCTCCTGGGCCGCCTGATCTACGGCAAGGATGCCCTGGGCATGGGTGATTTGAAGCTTTTGGCTGTCTGCGGTATCGCCTGCGGCCATACCGGGATCCTGATCGCAGCCCTGATGGGGATTTTCGCCGCCGGCATTTTCTTTGCGGTGGCCATGGCCCTGAAACGCATGAAATCCGACCAGTTTTATCCCTTGGGCCCCTTCCTGGTCCTGGGAGTATGTCTGACACTTATGTTTAGACCTGTGATTGATGCTGCTTTTCAGTGGTATCTGTCTTTATTGTAACTCTTGTATATTATGATTTGTGGGCTATGTGGATATACCCGCCATCGATAGTCCAAATTATTTACATACTGCAGGAACCCTAGTTGCCCTTAGTATTGCCAAAATTGCGTTATTTGCAAAAATCCGCTTGTCTGAGCGCAGCGAGTTAAGGATTTTTGCAAATGCCCTTAGCAAATTTGACAATACTTAGTGCAACTTGGTTCCGAAGCCGTAAATAATTTGGACTGTTGAGGACGGGTTACCCCCCCCCACAAAACCAAAACCTGAAGGAGGTATTACCCCGTGGCGTCCTTTTTGAAGAAGAACAAGAACGAAGCCGTGGAGCCCGAACTTTCCACTGCCATAGTTCCCATACCCAAGGCCCGTGCCGTTGACCTGGATATGATCAAGGTCACCCAGGATGTACTGCTGCTGATCCCCGAGCATATTGCCCTCGCCAACCATATGCTGCCCCTGTATCTTACCAACGGCGGCAATGTGCTGGTAGTGGCTATGGCGGATCCCGACAATGATGACACCATCAACAATATCGGTATCTACACCGGCTATCAGCTGGAAGCGCTGTACGCTCCCGCCGAGAAGATCGAGGAGAAGATCCGTGCGCTCTACACCACTCAGCGTGCTTACTCTGCCGCGAAGGAGCTGGCCGCTGCCACCGAGACTGTAGAGTCCAATGTGGATGAGAACGACGAGTCCATCCCCATTATCCGTTTCGTTAACAATATGATCGAGCAGGCCGTGCTGCTGAAGGCTTCCGATATTCACATCGAGCCTCACGAGGACCTGCTGCGCATCCGTTTCCGCATCGACGGCAAGATGATCGTGTACATGGACACTGAGGCTGAGCTGGCTCCTTCCGTTTCCTCCCGTATCAAGTTCATCGCCGGTCTGAACATCGCGGAGCGCCGTATCCCTCAGGACGGCCGTATCAATTACAATTACGGCAAAGAGCAGACGGTAGACCTGCGTATTTCCATCCTGCCCGGTGCTTTTGGTGAGACCATCGTTATCCGTATCACCACCGCCCTGAGCTTCAAACTGGACAAGCATTCCATCGGTTTCAATGAAGAGAACCTGCAGACTTTTGACAAGATCCTGGGGTACACCCACGGTCTGGTACTTTTGACCGGCCCTACCGGAAGCGGCAAGACCACCACTCTCTATGCCGGTCTGTCCGAGATCAACACTCCGGACATCAACATCATCACCGTTGAGGACCCCGTGGAAATGATCATGCCCAACCTGACCCAGGTGGAGGTTAACCCCAAAGCCGGTCTGACTTTTGCTTCTGTTATGCGTTCCGTACTCCGTCAGGACCCGGACGTAGTAATGGTAGGTGAGATCCGAGATGAGGAGACTGCCCGTATCGCTATGACCCTCTCCATCACCGGTCACCTGGTATTCAGTACCCTGCATACTTTCGACTCCCCCAGTGCTGTTATGCGTCTGGTAGATATGGGCGTAGAGCCTTACATGGTTTACTCCGCACTGTCCGCTGTTATTTCTCAGCGTCTGGTCCGTAAGCTCTGTCCTCACTGCCGTCAGAAGTTCGCTGCCACTCCGGAGGAGAAGGCGTATCTTGGCTTCCCCGTGGATCAGGATCTGAATATTTACCGTGCCGGCAAGTGTGATCACTGTAACGGCACCGGTTACAACGGCCGTACCGCTGTCCACGAGATCCTGCTGATGTCTTCCGCTATCCGTGACGATCTGGTAGCCGGCGGCTCCACAGAGAGCATCCGCCGCATCGCCAAGTCTGAGGGCATGCACACCCTGCTGGATAACTTAAAGGAGTTGGTGCTGAACGGTACTACTACCATGGATGAGCTGCACAGAACTTATTCTGAGTTTACTTAAATTTAATTGGCTGTGCCGGCCCCGAAGGGGCCGATCCGGCCGGAATGGAGATTATCATGAAATTTCAGTACACTGCCGTTGACGTAGACGGCAAGAAGATTAAAGGTATCGTAGAGGCTGATTCCGAAGAAAATGCCATTTATCACATCCGTAAGCAGGACTGCTCTCCTATCTCCGTAAAGCCTTACAAAGAAAAGGCCAACAGTTTCTGGGAGATCGAGATCATGGAGCCCGAAGTGCATCAGTTAAAGATGAAGAAGAAGGACCTGATGCAGTTCGCCGACAAGATGGCGATCATGCTCCGCGCAGGCGTAAAGCTTTCCATGGCTATGGAAGTGCTGATCAACAGTGAAAAGAACCGCCGTTACAAGAAGATTTACCGCGCTATCCTGAATGACCTGTATGCAGGTGCATCCCTGGCAGACACCATGCGCACCTTCAAGGCATTCCCTACTTACGTGGTTAACATGGTTGCTTCCGGCGAGAAGAACGGTCAGCTTGACTGGGCTTTCACCCGTATCGCTGAGTCCTACGAGAAGGAGATTGCTTTAAGCGGCAAGATTTCCTCTGCATTTACATACCCCATCTTCCTGATCGTGCTGATGATCGCTTTGTTCGTAGTAATGTCCGTGCTGGTACTGCCCCGTTTCGCCGGCATGTATGACACCTTTGACGCAGAGCTTCCCGGCATCACTCAGGCCATGCTGAACCTGTCCGGCTTTATGATCAAATATGGTCTGATCCTGGCAGTGGTTATCGCCATCATCATAGGCATTTTCATCCTGCTGTTAAAGACCAACAAGGCTTTCTCCAGCAAGATGGCTCAGCTGATGCTGAAGATTCCTGTATACGGCCGTCTGGTCATGGTAAGCAATACTTCCAGTTTCAGCCGTATCTGTTCTGCTCTGCTGCAGACCGGTGTTGAGGTAGTTGAGTCCGTCCGCGTAGGTACCACCGTTATCAAGAATGCTTACATCCGCCAGCGTACCGATAAATCCCTGGACGATGTAACCCTGGGCGCATCTCTCCACTCCGCTCTGAACTCTCTGGGCATCTACGAGCCACTTTTCATCTCCATGGTGCAGATCGGTGAAGAGGCCAGTATGCTCCCCGACACCTTCCAGAAGATGGCAGACATGTACGAGGAAGAAAGTAACGAAGCCACCCGCAAATTCACCGCGGTGCTTGAGCCCGCTCTCACCCTCTGCATCGGTCTTATGATCGCACTCATGGTAGTGTCCATCATCCTGCCTATGTTCAATATGTACAGCGCTATTCTGGGCTAGAACGGCGCCGTAGGCGCCTGTGCGCCGGGGGCTGTGGTTGGCTGCTTTTCGAGGCGCCGTAGACGCATGCTCGCCGGGGACTGTGGTTGGCGGCTTTTCGAGGCGCCGTAGACGCATGCTCGCCGGGGACTGTGGTTGGCTGCCTAGGGGCTGATTGGTCGCATTTCGCAGCGCTGGATTGGCGCACTATGTAGTATATTCAAAGTCAAAAAAGCTGGAAATCCGATAGATTTCCAGCTTTTTTAAGTTCTGGCGGTCAGTCAAGGCCTTTGAAGCCCCCTGCCCCCTCTAATTCCTCGAAACCACTCACTTTTTCGTCCATTCTTCCATGTTGCATTCGATAGTTTCTGGCTTTTAAGCCACTTCTATCGGTCAGCCGGGGGAGCCAAAAGCTTCCGCGGCTGATTCCAACCGATAGGTTCTTCCTTCTGCGCCTCTTCTATCGGTCAGCCACGGTTCCCCTAAAGCTTCCGCAGATGATTCCATCCGATAGGTTCTACCTTTGACGCCGCTTCTATCGGTCAGCCACAGTTTCCTCAAAGCTTCCGTAGATGATTTCGACCGATAGTTTCTACCTTCTGCGCCTCTTCTATCGGTCAGCCACGGTTCCCCTAAAGCTTCCGTAGATGATTTCGACCGATAGGTTCTTCCTTCTGCGCCGCTTCTATCGGTCAACCACGGTTCCCCTAAAGCTTCCACAGATGATTCCATCCGATAGGTTCTACCTTTGACGCCGCTTCTATCGGTCAGCCGGGGATTACGAAGGATAGGGGGCATGGTTGTCCGTTTCGGACAACCATGCCCCCTATCCTTCTTCCTATGCTCTACTTCAATAATTTCATCAAAATTCCTGCTGCATCGCCAAGTTTACTTGCCGCACTTGCTTCTTTCTTTTTTGCAGATGTTTTCTTGCTGTCCTCAGTTTTCTTCTTTGCTGTGCTTGCAGTTTTTTTCTTAGCGGCGCTGGTACTGCTTGCAGGTTTCTTCTTTGCTGTACTTGTCTTACCGCTTGCAGGTTTCTTCTTGGCTGTACTTGTCTTACCGCTACTGGATTGCTTTTTCTTTTTCGGCTTCGCCGCAGTTTCTTCCTTCTCTTCTTCCTTGTCACTATCTGCGCCCAGCATGCCCATCAGCAGATCGCCCACGTCCACATTGCTCAGCATAGAGGACACCAGCGTGCCCACCAGCTGACCGGTTGCGTTCTCCTCTTCGTCCTTCTGGGACTGTTGTCCCAGCAGACTCATCAGCAGAGGCGCTGCCGCCGCCAAAATGTTTGCGGTGTTATTGGAAGATGCGCCGCTGGACTGCGCCAGAGTCTGTGTAGTGCTCTCGGTCTTACCGCCCAGCAAATGGCCTATGATCTTGGCACCGTCCGCCAGATCCACTTTTCCCAGGAAGCTGCTCAAATCTTTGGTATCATTCTTTGAATGCTGCTGCAGCGCGGCCGCAAAGCCCTCCGCAGTACTCTCGTCATCCGCCTGGTCCTTGGCGCCTGCCAGGAGCAGGGGCAGCGCAGAAGTCAGCACGCTCTTTACCTCTTTCTTGGAAGAGCCGGTCTTCTCGCTAATATTGTTCAAACTGTCCGCACTCATCAATGTGCTCATAATAGATGTAAGGTCCATAATCATTCTCCTCGGTTGTACAATTATTGCTTTTATTATGGCGCTTTATTCCGATAAAGTCAATCCATTTTTATTCGCAATCAGGCTGCTCTTTACATGGAAATCATTACAGTTTATTTCAGATATTGCTGCACCAGGTGCATGATCTGTTTTTGATTAAGCGGTTGTTTCTGCGTTTCATATGTCAGGATCAAATTCTCTCCCTGAAATATGCCATTCTGCTCGTAATTATATATTTTCGCAATGGCATTCTCAGCATACTCCGCATTGTCCATCATTCCCAGGTGCTCCCAGTAAATCTCCTTCCTCTTCCGCACATTTAACACCGTAAAATCCGGATAGACCTCCCCCCACGCATCCAGATAAACCGGGCACTCATACTTGTACGGGATCCCTTCCCTGTTCAACAGATCCGCAATGATTACTTCTGATTTTGACCGCACCCGTTCGCCTCGGGCCGTATAATATTCCGGATGACTTCCGTAGATTTCTTTTCCCAGATATGGTTTCTCCTGCCACTCTTTCACATATTGCCCGTCTGTTTCCCGGATCGGCAGGATCAAATCCTGCCGATCCGGATGCAGACTTTCATATACTTGTTCAACCGATACCTGCGAAGGATTGCACAGAAACTGCGCAATCCTTCGCAGTTCTTCCTCTCCGGCTTTCAGCACTCGCTGATCATAATCTTTCTGGGCCAATGCCATCGCAATCTGCACATCTTTTTTCTTTATATACTCCCCATTGAAATCTTTAGTGTCAATTCTCCAATAATATTCCGGCTTCCCGCCACGACTGCATAAACGCAGCGTCCCCTCCGGCGCTTTCGATAGTGCTTTTTCCTTTTGCTTTTTTAGTTGCAGCAGATATTTTCTCCTGGCTTCCAGGATTTCCCTAATTTCTTCCCTGTTTAATTGTTCCATAATATTTTCTCCTTTTGTTTTTATACATTTTTGAAATGTTTATAGATGATTTTTCCTGAGATTTTCCGATAGATTTGACTTCTGCGGCTTTCCTGGCGGACGCTGCCTCACTTATTCAGGCTTTTCTGAGATGTTTTCTGAGTTTACTTCCGCTAGATTTGACCTCTGCGGCTTTCCTAGCGGACGCCGCTGCACTTATTCAAGATTTTCTGAGATGTTTTCTGAGTTTTCTTCCGATAGATTTGACCTCTGCGGCTTTCCTAGCGGACGCCGCCGCAATTTTTCATGATTTTCTGATATGTTTTCTGAGTTTTCTTCCGATAGATTTGACTTCTGCGACTTTCCTAGCGGACGCCGCCGCAATTTTTCATGATTTTCCGAGATGTTTTCTGAGTTTTCTTCCGATAGATTTGACTTCTGCGGCTTTCCTAGCGGACGCCGCCGCAATTTTTCATGATTTTCTGAGATGTTTTCTGAGTTTTCTTCCGATAGATTTGACTTCTGCAGCTCTCCTAGCGGACGCCGCCGCAATTTTCATGATTTCTGAGAGATTTGCTGAGATGTTTCCTGGGATTTCTTCCGATAGATTTGACTTCTGCGGCTTTCCTAGCGGACGCCGCCGCGTTTTTCATGATTTCTGAGAGATTTGCTGAGATGTTTCCTGGGATTTCTTCCGATAGATTTGACTTCTGCGGCTTTCCTAGCGGACGCCGCCGCGTTTTTTCATGATTTATAAAATATTTGTGTGGATTTCGACCGATAGAATGTCCCTTCGGGACGTATTCTATCGGTCGAAACCAAAACTTTGTTGAATTACCGCAATTATTCTTTAAAATAGTACCTCCAGAAATTACCGTCTATCACGGTCTTTGCTTGGTACTCTTCCTCCAGCCAATTCATTAACCATTCATTTCTCAAAAGTTCCCAAGACAAGTTTCCAAATCCTGATGACAGAATGACCACGTCCGGATATTTATCAGGGTTAAGCTCCCAATAATAAAGCAGTTCCTGGTTGTAGGTTGGTGTAGACATCACTGAGGGCGCTCCTACTTCTACATCCTCGTACAGGTAACCCAAGGTATCCACCGGCTCGCCCAGTATCCAGATTGTATCTCCGGGCTTGATGTATTGCTCCCACTCAGCCATGCTGTCACGCTGCATGGCTGCACCCGCTTCGTCGGTGATAATCCCCCTTGCCGGGCCACTACGGATGAGGCCCAAATCTGAAGTGATAGAGCATATCTGCGCACGCCCTGAAATTGGCACATGTATATACATACTGCGAAAGATAATAATCAGCAGGAAAGCATGGACACCAATAAGGAACCATTTTCTCACGAACCCATTCTCCTCACAATCCTTCCACCACCGATATAAAGGAATCGTCGAGGCACAGATGGTCACGATCATATAAGGCACAGCCTGCAGGATCCCATGATCCGATAGCAGGAAGGTAGACAAGAGATTGATCACGCCCGTCCACAGTGCACTGTCATATACCATCTTCTCACGAGGAGATAAAAGCTTACGCTTCCAAATGCCCAATCCCATGAGCACCAAAAAAGGATAGGATGTACCGCCATGGTTTTCCGCCTTCAAAATATCTGCCAGCAACAAGGCCAACAAGATATACCAAGCCGCAAATATCCCTTCTGTGATTTTATTCGCTCTTGTTTGCTTCTTCACAGCCAGGCCGTATATCCACTGCACTGCGAACCCGGCAATTCCCACCGCTGCCAAAATGCCTGCAATTTTTGCGATACCCACTGCATTGATCCACAGTTTTTCGCTAAAATTCACTGTATGTGAAGGTTCAATAGCCAGCGCTCTGGGCAGGCAATCCAGAATAGCCGACCATCCCGTTTTCCACAGCAGATGCCCTACAAAAGCACCACCTATACCGGCACAGACACCTGTATACAGTAAGATATCCCTCCATTTACGCTCCGAATGGCAAAGCAGCAAGATGAACACCGCAAAGTAGGCAATCAAAAATGATGGATATGAGAACACTCCAAGACATAAGCAGACAGCTGAACATACCAGCAACCATGCCTTACGATTCATCAGATAGTGGACTAACGTCAGAAACATCAGCGTAGAAAACCAGTTCTGCATATTGCTGAATTCCGGTACCAGAAGATCCTTGGGAGAAATGATCAGATACATTATGCCTGCAATCAGTCCCGGTATATATCCTGTTACCTTGCTGATGATCTTACAAAAATAAACACTGATCAAGAATCGGATCAACAAACCGATCACATGAATGAACAATACAATGCCGGTAGTGGAACCTGTGACGGCCATAAAAACCTTCATGATGATTGCACAAAGAAAAGCACTGGTCTGGTGAGGTTCCCACATTTCAGTGATAAGGGCATCCCCTTTCAGCAAGCGATATGCCATGGCCAACTGATATTCTGCATCGTAACTGAGGTTGGTCACCACCAGCGAAGCGCAAGCTGCCAGCAACAGCAAGCCATAAAATAAATATGTCTTATTGGCAATAATCTTTTTCATAAATGTTTTCCCTTACCGATTCCCTTCATCCAGTCTCTTGTCAGTGCTGCGGTTCACGAATATCAAAATATAACTATTCACATTTTAACACAATTTTAACCCTAATAAAAGCCCCTGCATGCCCGGCAGCCGCACCGAAATATTGACGCGGCACAGCACAAAGAGTTAAAATAATTATATAGAGTACGTATATATACAGCTGAATCGGCTTCAGATACATTGATTCCGAAAGGAGAACCGCCATGAGAAAACCCGCAGAATTAGATTATACCCAACTGAAAAGTATATGCTCCCCCGGGGATTTTACCTTCCGCACCACTGCCGAGCTTACGCCTCTGGAAGGCATCATCGGCCAGGACAGGGCCGTAAAAGCTTTTGATTTCGGGCTGGCCGTCAAGATGAAGGGCTACAACATTTACATGTCAGGTCCTTCCGGCACCGGCAAGACCACCTACGCCCGCCGCAGTGCGGAAAAACTGGCCGCCACAGAAGCAGTGCCTCCGGACTGGTGCTATGTTTACAATTTCCAGAATCCCAAAAATCCCATCGCCCTGTCCTTCCCGGCCGGCATGGGCAAGCGCTTCAAAGACGATATGTCCAAACTGGTAACCTTGTTTAACAAAGAACTGCAGAAAGCCTTTCGCTCCGAAGATTACGAAAAGCAGAAGCTGGACATCGTGCGCGCCTTTGAACAGCAGCAGGACGCACTATTTGACGAACTGGACGAGGCTGCGGCAGAATACGATTTCCAGGTAAAGCAGACCAACACCGGCATCTATTTCGTCCCCATTGTAAACGGTGAGCCTGTGGAAGAAGATGGTTACGATGCCCTGTCAGAGGAAGACCAGGACAGGATCGAACAAAATTCCCTGTTCATTCAGGAAAAATCCGGCGTGATCATGCGCCAGATCCACAAATACGAGCAGGAATGCGAGAAACAGCTGGACGAACTGGACCGCAAGGTGGGCTTGTTCGCCATCGGCCATCATGTAGAAGAATTGCTGACTGCTTATCAGGAGCATGCACGGGCTACCGCTTATTTAAACGCTGTGCAGGAAGACCTGCTGAATCATCTGCAGCAGTTTATGGAATCCGAAGAGGGGCAGGCAGACAGCCTGACCGCATTGCTGATGAGCAAGAAACCGGAAGAAGATACCACTTTAAAATACCGCGTAAATCTGATCGTAGACCACTCTGAGACCAAGGGTGCCCCTGTGGTGGTAACCTTTAATCCCACCTACAGCAACCTGATGGGGGATACCGAATACGACAGCGAGTTCGGCAGCCTGACCACCGATTTTATGAAGATAAAGGGCGGCCTTTTCCACCAGGCCAACGGCGGCTACCTCATTGTGCAGGCCCATGATATTTTGACTTTTCCTCAGGCCTGGGAAGCACTGCGCCGGGTCATCAAGACCAAAGAGATCAACATGGACTCTGTCCGCGAGATGCAGGGCACCAATGCGGCTCCCATCCTGAAACCGGAGCCCATACCTGCCAGCCTCAAAGTCATTATGATCGGAAGTGAATATTTTTACGAGCTTCTGAATCAGTGCGACGAGGAATTTGACAAGTTCTTCAAGATCCGGGCTGATTTTGATTACGAAATGCCCCGGACGGACGAAAATATTTTCAAAATCGCCCAATTTGTGAAGGGCTTTGCGGCCAGAGAGCACACGCCGGAATTTGATGTCAGCGCTGTCTGCGCCGTTATTGAGCATTCCTCCCGCTCCGCCGCCCGCCAGGACAAGCTTTCCACCAGATTTAATTATCTCTCCGAGATCCTTGGCGAGGCCGTGACCTGGGCCCAGCTGGAAAATTCCGGCAACGCCACTGACAGCAACAGCACCAGCAGCGACAGCACCGACGGTAACAACATCGGCGACAACAACCTCAACGATAGCGCCGACAGAAACAACGGCAACGATAGCACCTGCGGTGACAAAACCGGAAACGCCGGCGTCATCACTGCCGACCACATCCGCAAGGCCATCCGCGAAAAGGAACAGCGGCTGACCCTTTACAAAGAAAAGCTGGACGAAATGCTGGATGAAGAAGTGATCATGATCGACACGGACGGCGCCAAGATCGGCCAGATCAACGGCCTGGCAGTGCTGGACTTTGGCAACTACGCCTTCGGCACTCCCTCCCGCATTACCGCCACTACATATGTGGGCAAATCCGGCATTGTAAACATCGAAAAAGAAGCCCGCATGAGCGGCCAAACCCACGACAAGGGCATCCAGATCATTACAGGCTTCCTGGGCCAGACTTACGCCCAGCGCTTCCCTCTGTCCCTATCCTGCCGTGTCTGCTTTGAGCAGAACTACAACGGCATCGACGGCGACAGTGCTTCCAGTACCGAGCTTTACTGCATCCTCTCCTCCCTTTCCGAGCTTCCCATCCGCCAGGACCTGGCAGTGACCGGCTCCGTGAATCAGAAAGGGGAGATCCAGGCCATCGGCGGTGTCACTCACAAGATCGAAGGCTTCTTCGACTTGTGCAGAAAGCGCGGCCTCACCGGCCGCCAGGGCGTCATCATCCCGGCCTCCAACACAAAAGACCTGGTACTTAATGACCAGGTCGTAGATGCCGTCAAAGACGGTTTGTTCCATATTTATCCCATTACCACTATTAATGAAGGCATCGAACTGCTGATGCAGTATCCTGCCGGCGAGAAGGACGCAAACGGCGATTTCCCGGCGGAGAGTGTACATGGGAAGGTTTATGAGAAGTTAAGGGCGTTTGAAAGAGCATCGAGGGAATAAAAATATTCTGACTGCAACACCCCCCCAAATTATTCTTGCCTTTCCTCATGCCATTTTTCCAGGACAGCTTCCACTTGTCGGATCAACTGTTCTTTGTCGGGCATATACAATACATATTGAGCTGACTAACAGCTTCCGGCATAAGCTTTGTGGTTTTCAGCTCGATCAGCACGTAGGAGCGCCAATTCCAGCACTTGTTCCTTGTTGGCATCGCCACGGGAGAGCAACAATCGTTCAAATAGAGAACTTTCCATCTGGCGCTTCAGTTCACGGACAGACCAGTTGGAATTAACAGCTTCCTTTTCGTAAAAACTACGCTTATCCGAGTCGGAAATAGCAAGCAATTCACAATAGTGGGACCAACTCAATTTGCCAGACACTGTCTGGCATTTTTCATAAGTCAGATAAAATTGTCTCATATTTTGGAGATTAGAGCGCGAAAACCCCTTACCGAATTCCTTTGTCAGCTCTTTGGAGAGTTCCTTTAATGTCTGCTTGCCGTAGTCTGCCCGTTGCGGTATGGTCTGCTCGTATTCACAGATAATACGCCCAATATTCCAATAAGTATTCAACAGTTCGCTGTTCACCTGCCGTGCCACATTACTGCGGGCAGTATCCAGAACAGTCTTAATTTCTTGCAAAATCGGAGATATTTCCGATGTAATTACCAAATCTTTATCAGCCATAGATCCACCGCCTTACACAACTATCTTTTTTATTATAACATACTTTAGTGTAAAAATGCCCGGAGTCCCTTAATTCCAAGGGTTCCGGGCACTTGTAAGTCAGCAGATTATTCCCACTCAATAGTACCAATGGGCTTGGGCGTCAGATCCAGAAGCACGCGGTTGATGCCGGGAACTTCGTGGGTGATGCGGTCGGTAATATGGTGCAGGATGGGGTAAGGAATCTCCTCGATGGTAGCGGACATAGCGTCCTTGGTATTGACAGCGCGGATGATTGCGGGCCAGCCTTCATAGCGGCTCTCGTCCTTAACGCCAACACTCTTGATGTCGGGAACGGCGATGAAATACTGCCATACCTTTTCGCTCAGACCGTTCTTGTCGAACTCTTCGCGCAGGATAGCGTCTGCTTCGCGCAGAGCTTCCAGACGATCGCGGGTGATGGCACCCAGGCAGCGAACACCGAGACCGGGGCCGGGGAAGGGCTGACGGTAAACCATAGCGTGGGGCAGACCCAGAGCTTCGCCTACTACACGAACCTCGTCCTTAAACAGCAGCTTGATGGGCTCTACCAGTTCAAACTTCAGATCCTCAGGCAGACCGCCTACATTGTGGTGGGACTTAACAGCCTTCTTGCCTTCGGCAGCCTTGATGGACTCCAGAATATCGGGATAGATGGTTCCCTGAGCCAAGAAGGTGATATCGTCAAGCTTTCTTGCTTCATTAGCAAAAACGGTAATAAATTCGGCACCGATGATCTTACGCTTGCGCTCGGGATCGGCAACACCTGCTAACAGACCCAGGAAGTGATCGGTTGCATCAACGTAGATCAGGTTGGCACCCAGACCGTCCTGGAACATTTTGATGACACTTTCAGATTCGTTCTTACGCATCAAACCATGGTTGACATGGACACAAACCAGCTGCTTGCCAATCGCTTTGATCAGAAGGGCTGCTACTACAGAAGAATCCACACCGCCGGAAAGAGCCAGAAGTACCTTCTTATCTCCGACCTGGGCGCGAATTTCTGCAACCTGCTCTTCGATGAAAGCATCCGCAAGTTCTTTTGTGGTGATGCGAACCATATCATCAGGACGTTTACTATTGCTCATTAATTTTTCCTCCATTAGAAAATATGACTGTTTGCTTTTTTAACAAAAAATATTGTATATCAATCTTCTATCACTTTCAAGAAAAAACTTGTTTTGTACTGAAAAAAATTCTTATTCTTTATTAATGTATACTAAAATAACTGGCATTACTGTGCATCCAGCACAACACCTTTCCTGATCATGACATTGGCATACTGTGCGCTCTCTCCCGTTGCCAGGATTGCATAGGCTTTTCTGGCCTCATCGTAGAACTGAAAGCGCTCGATAGTGCCTACTGCCTCGCCTCCTCTGGGGTCATGCTTGGCGATGATTTCCTTGAACACATCCCAGATGGGAGTCTCCACATTATCTCCAGGCACCACTTCCATCAAGTTCACCGGCTTGTCCACATAAGTGTCCAGAGGGAAGACCTTTAGAATGGCATCCAAGAGTTCCGGTGCACCGTAACCATCGCAGCGGATCACGATAGAATTCCTGCCCACAGACTGGGCCGGGAAATTGCCGTCTGCAATGACCAATGTATCATCATGTCCCATCTCCGCCAGGACCTTTAATAATTCCGGAGAAAGTATTTTTGGTATTCCTAATAACATATCAATATCCTCCATTCCGAAGCGCAATGTGAAATGCGCCCGCTTTACCTTGCTATTTATCTTGACTTGCTTCTGTTTTCAAAATTATGTCTCAAAAATATGTCTCAAAATCATGTCCCACACTGCATTCCACGAAGCTTTCCGTGAGGCTTCCAGTGAAGCTTTTAGGGAAGCTTTTAGTGAAGCCTTCCATGAAGCTTTTAGAGAAGCTTTCTGTGAAGCCTTCCGTGAAGCTTTTAGGGAAGCTTTTAGAGAAGCTTTCTGTGAAGCTTTCCGTGAAGCTTTCTGTGAAGCTTTTAAAGTGGAGGGCAATGAAGCTTGTAGTCACAAGGCTTATTTTTTATTATGCTACAAGGAAATTTATATGTCAACAGTGGACAAACACCTAAAATCACCCTTTCCCATCCTTATTCTGTCCCGCAAAAGAGAGTTTATTACCTTTGTCCCAGCTTCCGCGCGGTCTACAGCCGCTTTTTATCGTAAAAGACCGCCAATTGCCCAGAAAGTATTGCATAATTGTTTTTTAGTTATCGTTCTGTCGTTCACTTCTTTGCAGTGCAGACATTTATCTTGTTTTGTCTTTGTATAACGGACATTTCTGTTCGTGGTGGTATCTTTTTGTGATTTTTCTCTTCTGAGACCGCGCGTGCGCCAATAATCCTTCATCCCAAACCATCTGCATGCTTTTTACAGCAACCTTGTATCAAAAACTATAGCTTCGCGGCCAAAAATTACAGCCTCAACCGCTCCACTTCCAAGTCAATAATTACGGCTTCAACATCTCCGCTTCCCAGCAAAAAACTACAGCCTCAACCTCTCCGCTTCCAAGCAAAAACCACGGCCCCAGCATCTCCCTTTCCCCACAAAATAACTGCCGGCCCCAAAGGACCGGCAGCATTGTAATTTGTAGTTATAAAAATTATGCTTACAAATTTGTGATTATTAAATTAGGATTATCTGATGGTCTTGTACAGAGGGCCGTAAGCATCACATGCTCTGTAATCCTGGCCTTCCTTGTCCATACCAAAAGCATTCCATGCGGTAGGTCTGAAGATCTTCTCTTCGGGAACATTGTGCATGCAAACAGGGATTCTCAGCATGGAGCACATGGTGATCAGATCAGCACCGATGTGTCCGTAGGAGATTGCGCCGTGGTTAGCGCCCCAGTTGTTCATTACATCATAAGCGCTCTTGAATGCGCCTTCACCGGTCAGTCTGGGAGCGAACCAGGTGCAGGGCCATGTGTAGTCAGTACGTTTCCACAGAGTATCGGAAACATCCTCAGGCAGACCTACGGTCCAGCCTTCTGCGATCTGCAGCACGGGACCCAGATTCTTTACCAGATTCAGACGGATCATGGTAACAGGCATTTCAGCCTTGGTCTCAAATCTGGAGGAGTAGCCGCCGCCGCGGAAGTAGCCGATATCAGCGTAGTTCCAGGTGGTGTTTGCAAGGATTGCTTCCTGATCTTCCTCAGTCACTTCGTACCAAGGCTTCATTACTGCATTGCCGTCAGCATCCTTAGCCTCGCCGTTTGCATCAATACAGCAAGCGCCGGAGTTGATCAGATGGATGATACCGTCGGAATCAAGAGCCTTGCCTTCCAGGTCATATCCGGTCACTCTCTTAACAGCGTCGGGGCTCCAGTATGTACGAACGTCTGCGAACATCTGAGGACGGTTGGTCAGAAGCTTCATAAACAGCATGCCGATACCGTTGAGTACATCGTTCTCAGTAGCCAGGATGTAAGGCTCTCTTGCACCGTTCCAGTCGAAGGAAGAGTTCAGCATAGCCTCAGGGAAGTCACAATTGGGATAGAAGTCAGTCCACTGTCTCTGGCCCTGGAAACCTGCAGCGATGGCATTGTGGCCAACCATTTCTTCTTCACAGCCCTCAGGCAGGTTGGGATTGCCGTTCATCAGATCCTTGATGATAACCATCATCTTTACAACGAACTCCCAGTCCTCGTCCTTTCTCTCGCGGCTCTTCTGCAGCTCTTCAGGATTCTTGTCGAAGCCTTCGATACATTTTGCCTTGGTCCAGGCCAGAGCTTTCTCAAACTCAGCCTGATCGTAGATACCCTCAGTCATACGACGGATGATCTCTACCTCGTCAACAGACTCTACACGCATGCCCAGATACTCTTCAATGAAAGCAGGATCGATGATGGAGCCGCCGATACCCATGCAGATGGAACCGATCTGCAGGTAGGACTTGCCTCTCATGGTAGCAGCTGCTACTGCTGCGCGGCCGAATCTTAATAATTTCTCTTTTACATCCTCAGGGATGGTGGTGTCATCCAGATCCTGTACATCAGTACCGTAGATGCCGAATGCAGGCAGGCCTTTCTGGGAATGGGTAGCCAGTACGGAAGCCAGGTAAACTGCGCCGGGTCTCTCGGTACCGTTGAAGCCCCATACACCCTTGATGGTCATGGGATCCATGTCCATGGTCTCTGCGCCGTAGCACCAGCAGGGGGTAACAGTCAGGGTGATATCAACGCCCTCTCTCTTAAACTTTGCTGCACAAGCTGCAGCCTCACCGGCACGGCCGATGGTGGTATCTGCGATAACTACCTTAACGGGCTCGCCGTTGGAATATCTTAAATTTTCTTCAAACAATTTTGCAGCAGCTTTTGCCATGTTCATGGTCTGGTCTTCCAGGGACTCACGTACCTTCAGAACGCCTCTGCGTCCGTCGATAGTGGGTCTGATGCCAATCACAGGGTAACCGCCGACTAATCTGTTTTCTGCCATGATAAATCCTCCTTAAAATAAATTTTACAATCGTATAACATCTCATTATACTTATTATTTTAATCATTTCCAAAAGAAAACCATAGTGATATAATATAAAAAAATAGTAAAATATTCACTTAATGTCCCGTGCTGTCACTCTCATGCACGCCGCACACGAAAGGATTCATATGAAATACATCGATTACAAAGAACGCAAGGAACAGGGAACCTTTAATTTCCCGGTGGCCTTTTATCACGTAGTGCCCCACAGCCCCAAATACCATATGCAGTATCATTGGCACCCGCACCATGAGATCATTCGTATTATATCGGGCACCTTTCACCTGACGCTGGACAATGAGATGCGCATGCTGCATGCAGGCGACTGCGTCCTAGTGGCCGGAGGAACCCTGCACGGCGGCACTCCATACGAGGACTGCGTATACGACTGCATTGTGTTCGATCTGCAGATGCTGGCTCCACCCAATCACATCTGTGCCAAGACTGTGCACGATATTCACTCTCACCTTATTACCCCTTTCCCTTTTTTGAGCGACCGCAGTCCCCACATCCTGCCCATCGTGCAGGACCTCTGCAATGCCCTTTCCGAAAAGAAACCCGGCTATGAACTGGCTACCCAAGGGTATCTGTACCTGTTCCTTGGCGTAATCATCTCCCAGCATCTGTATGAAGAAGGTGCCAGGGACAGCGCTGCTGCCGGACGGCTTTCCTCTTTAAAGAATGTGCTCACCTACATCGCTGAAAATTATGCCCACCCTATCAGCCTGGACAATCTAGCCCGCATTGCGGGCATGAACCCCAGATACTTCTGCCGATATTTTCGCAGTATGACCGAGCGCACCCCCATTGATTATCTGAACTATTACCGCATTGAGTGCGCCTGCGAAATGCTGTCCACCCGGGATATTTCCATAAAGGAAGCCGCCATCTCCTGCGGCTTTAACGACGAGAGTTATTTCATCAAGACCTTTCACAAATACAAGGGCATCACGCCCAAGCAATTTATGAAGGCGGCGTTCAAATGAACGCCGCCGGTGCTGTTTCCTGCCTATTTCTTAATTTCGTTCAGCTGCGCATTCAGATCCAGCAGCTCCTCTTTGGTCAGGTTGACCCCCATCATACCCAGCATTCCGCTGAGTCGAAGCACGGTAAAGCCGCCCATCATACTCATCATGGTTTCATTCATCTCAAAACCGCCCATGACAGGCTTATTCTTCACAGCCTCTGTTCCCGCTTTCTGCACATCTGCTTTGCCGTTTTGGTCTGCCCCGCCTTCTTGTCTGCCTTCTGCAGTCTCCGTCTCGCCGGGCATCATTTTGGTCAGCAGTCCCCCGAACAATTCTTTCCCCCGGGGATTGGCCATGATGTCACTGATCTTGTCATTCAGGGAAAAATACCCCTCCGGTTCTGTAATGTCAAACCAATTCAAAATGGCATTTTTCTCCTTCAGCCTGTAAGCCTCGTTAAACACCTCCACCTTGCGGATCCTGCTTTCATCCCTGCACACATCTCGGCGCTCATCCCAATGTTCATCCCGGCATTCTCCACGGGTCTTTCCGGCCACAGCCGTCAAAATAGACTCACCGGTATTAGGCACCTCAAAATAAAAGAAATGGTCCGGACATTCCTGTTTACCCAGGCTCTTTCCGTTTACAAACAGTTCCACCTGAGGCTGATTGGAATAAACGGTAACCTTCGTCATATCCTCCACCCGGTCCACGTAGCGCTTGCCGCAGATATGCACAAAGGGCTCATCTGACAGCCAGGCCTTATAGGCATAGAAAGAATCCTTTTTGTACTTGCGGTCCATGGTCACCAGACCCTTGTGGTTCTGCCCGTTCTCGCCGCCCTCACTTCTGGCATCGGCTCCGAAATCAAACATATTCCAGACATGGGTGGCCCAGATATATTTCCTGGAAAACAGCTGCCTGATCAATTCCTCGTGGTAATATGCCTGGTACTCTTCGGTATAATCTCCCTGCACAGGCTTGGAAGTGTGCCAGTTCAGAGCCTCACAGCCGTATTCGGAGCATCCGATGGGGATTTCCGGGTGAGTCTGGTGGAATTGATCAAACCAGGGGCCGTTCATGGAAGTATCACCACCATACCAGCCAAAGTAATGATTATAAGAAACCACATCCGGAATCTGCAGATAAGGGCTGTTGATATCGCAGGGCGATACCGCCGCAATGGTAGTCAGGCGGGTGTCATCCAATTCATGGCACAATTCGTTCAACAGTCTGTGATTCTCCAGCAAATCCGGATCCGCGTCTCCCTTCATGGTAATCTCATTGCTGAGCCCCCACACCACGATACTGGGATGATTGTAATTTTGTGTGATCAATTCCTTCATCTGGGAAATGGTGTTCTCACGCCCTCCCGGCATATGCTGGGAAATATAAGGGATCTCCGCCCATACTACCATGCCCTTTTCATCGCACAGATCATAAAAGTACTGGTCATGCTGATAGTGGGCCAGACGGATGGTAGTGGCTCCCACTTCACAGATCAGATCCATATCTTCCTCATGGTGGGACCGCAAAAGCGCGTTGCCGATCCCCCAGCGGTCCTGATGGCGGGACACACCACGAAGCGGATATTCTTCACCATTTAAGATAAATCCTCTCTCCGGATCAATCATAAAACTGCGGCAGCCAAACCGGGCGTTTACATTGTCCAGAATCTCTTTTCCTTCCACCAACAGCACCTGGGCAGTGTAAAGGTATGGGTCCTTGCGTCCATGCCACAAATGAGCATTCTCTATCGTAAGCTCTACCACAGTGTCATCCGAAGTCACCTGGGCAATCACATTGCCCTCAGCGTCACTTACCATATAAACAAAAGTTTGATCTTCCTTTTTATTGGTCACATAGACCTCAATCTCCACCTCAGCTGCAGCAGTCGTACATTCCGCTGCCGTTCCGCCTGCGGCTGCCGTCTCATTGGTCCCTGCACCATGCTTCGGTGCCCGGCCCGCTGCCGCGGTACTTTTCACCACGGGTGTCACCTTGATGCCGGGACCTCCGAAATACTCCAGATCAAAATGGGATTCCTTCACGGCAATAATATTTACTCCCCGGTACAAACCACCATAGAAAGTAAAGTCTGCCACCTGAGGATACACCCTGTCATTAGGTGCATTATCCACTGCGATCACAAACAGGTTGTCCCTCTCCAGGGCATCAGTAATATCCACCCGCCAGGTAGAATATCCGCCGTCGTGATGGGCCAAGAGACTGCCGTTCAAGTAGACATCAGCCGAAGAATTGGCTCCCTGTACCTCCAGATAATAGCGGTCTGCCTCAGGCAGATCCATCTTATCCAAGCGTTTGGCATAATAACCGGTTCCTCTGTAGTAATCGTTGCCCCCATCCTGTCCGTCGATGGCATTCCAGGTGTGGGGCAGATTGACAAAATTCCACTTGGAAGAAACCTCTGTGGGAATCTGCGTCGCCTCCTTGGAAAAAGCCCATTTTTCATTAAAATCAATAATTTTTCTCATCATTTTCTCCATTCCGATACCTAGGTGGAATCATACTACATTATCTCTCCATTTCCCCAAATTACAATATTATTTCCCTAAAATTTTTCTAAAAATATTAATAACTATTATGTGCAGATCCGGCCGGAATATGTGCGCTTTCACTTCATGTTCAGGTGCTGCAAAATTCCCACACAGATTGCCCAGGCGATTTTTTCCTGATATGCTTCACTGCACAATTTCTCAGCTTCTTCCCAATTGGACAGGAAACCGCACTCTGCGATCACAATGGGGACTGAGGTTTTTTTCAGCAGATAATAACTGTCGTTTGCCTTGATCTGACGGTTATTCTCCGGATCCACCTTATCCAAAAACTGCGCCTGCAGAAGCTCTGCCAGCACTTTACCTTCCCGGCTGTCCGCATAATAAAAGATCTGGGCTCCGTGAACATATTCCTCAGGATAGCTGTTCTGGTGAATACTGACTGCCAGCGCAGGCGCTGTCTCCTCAATCAAGGCAAGTCTTCTCTTCATGTCCTGCACCTTTTTATTGGAAGCCTCCGGATCATTGAGCCCCTTGTCCGTCTCTCTGGTCATTACCACTGTCACATCATTAAATTCCAGATATTTTTTTACCTTCAAGGAGATGCTCAGGTTGATATCTTTTTCTGCCACATCGTTGATACCGATCTTCCCGGGATCCACTCCGCCGTGTCCTGCATCAATCACCACGCAGCGCTCCGGCGCATCTTTCTTTACCACATTTCTTCCTGCCACATATACCGCCGTCTCCCTGCCTACCATATACATGGAAATCAACAAAAGCACCGCCGTCAACCTTGTGACCCAAATTTTCCACTTTTCAGTCATTTATGAAATCCCGGACTTTTTTTAAGTATATTCCAAGAAGAGGGAACCGATCACCCGGCTCCCTCTCTTTTTGCAAATTCTCTGTATTGCGTAGGCGTCATATTGCAAAACCGTTTAAACACAGTTGCAAAATATTGACTGGAAGAAAATTTGTAATGATACGCTATCTCAGTAACGGACATATCCGTCTGGCGCAGCACTTCTTTGCTCTTTTCAATTTTTTGTCTCAAAATATACTCTGCCGGTGAAACGCCGAATTCCTGCATGAAATACTTATAATAGGTGGAGGCGGACATATGCTCCATTTCACACAGAGCTGCTATGCTGATGGTTTCCTCAGGATGCTCCCGGATGTAGGTAAGGCTTTTTTGAATCACATGACCCGGAACTTGCACCTCTGTTTTGCAGGGTTTGGACAAAGCAAGAAGCACCTCCGAAAGGGCATTCCTGACACGCGTGTCAAAATGTTGATCTTTAGATGCAAAGCACCGTAAAAGCCTTACAAACGCGCCTTGCAAAGCTTCCGGTGCCTGAAATACCCGCTCCTCCTGCTCTACCGTATATTTTTGCAATCCGAGATACTCCTCCGCCGTACAAAATACAGGCAGTTTTTTGGACAACTCCAGATTTACCGCCAAAAAGAAAATTTCCGATTTCTCCTCCGGAGAAGCTCCTGTATCATGCAGTTCATCCGGCAGGGAAAAGAACACCTCTCCCTGCTTTACCGTATACTTTTTGCCGGAGGCCTGATAGTTCTGGGTACCGCGGGCCAAGTAAACAAATTCCACCATATGAGGATGTATATGCTGCGCCAAGGGAGCACGGGCTTTCAGGAAACGGGCATGTCCCAGCCTGAAAATCCACTCTCCCTGAAAATAATAGTCAAAAGATCCGCTCAATTCTCTCGCCATGATCATTTCCTTCTTTATATGTCTGATTTTGACATGTTTGATTTTTTACGAAACAGAAAATCAAAAGACTTTTTTCATACATGATTATATACTGAATTATAGCATTTGAAACCTCAGAAAGGAAGACATGCCTATGAAAACTACCGAGAAAACCGCTTTTTCTCCACAGAAACACAGAGAGACTGTCTTAAAATCCATCCGCTTTGAGAGACCCGACTATATTCCCATGATCTTTTCCATCAACAGTGCATGCTGGAATACCTATCCCCACGAGGCACTGTTCGAACTGATGGAAAGTCACCCCTTGCTGTTTCCCGACTTTGTAAGACCCACAGAGCCTTTTATTCCACCTCTTAGCAATGTATGTCAAAAAGATCACCCCTATACCGATGATTGGGGCTGCTTGTGGACTACCTCTATGGACGGCATTTGCGGCACCGTTACCAAACATCCTCTGACTGATTGGGCTGATTTCGATTCTTACCCAATTCCCGATCCCTCCAAATGCAGAGGCATCGGTTCCATCGATTGGGAAAAGGAACGCCGTCGCTTTGCCGACCTGAAAGCAAAGGGCCACCTGCTCTCCGCCGGTTTAAGACACGGCCACACCTTCCTGCAGCTTTGCGACATCCGAGGCTATGAAAATGCCCTGTTCGATATGCAGGATGAAGAACCCATGCTGCAGGTACTGCTGGACAAGATCACAGAATTCAACACTTACATTATCAAGCAGTATGTCGACATGGACGTGGATATCGTGACCTATGCAGAGGATCTGGGCATGCAGTACGGCCCCATGCTCTCCGTTGACAATTTCCGCAAATATATCATTCCATGCTACGAAAAAATGCTGAAGCCCGCCAAGGAAGCCGGCAAGATCGTACATATGCACTCCGACGGAGACATCCGCCTATTGGTTCCTTCCATCAAGGAATGTGGCATGGACGTGTTCAATCTCCAGGATCTGGTAAACGGAATCGATTGGATCAAAGAAAATCTGAAAGACAAAGTGTGCGTCGAACTGGATATCGACCGCCAGAAGATCACCCCCTTCGGTACCCCTAAAGAGGTGGAACAGCTGATCGCTCAAGAGGTCAAAACGCTGGGCAGCCCTCAGGGCGGTCTGATGATGATCTACGGCTGGTATCCGGGCGTTCCCCTGGAAAACGCCAAGGCCCTGATGGATGCCATGGAAAAGTATATGTTCTACTATTCCTAATCCCCCTTCTTTCCCCACCCAGCCCGGGGATTTCACAAGAAATACATTTGCAGCGGTTTTGGGTGGATTTGTGAGATGCGTAAGCTTTCAAAAATGGGAAACGCGCAGAGAACTGTCTGAAGGGTGACCGGGCAGGTGCAAAAACCGTCGACAAGCCCTTCCTGAAAAATATAAGATTCACAATTCAAATGACAAGCTTGACGCCAAAATTTCTAAACTCGCTTTTGCTCAAACATAGAAATTTTGGCGTCTGTCTTTGAATTGTGAATCTTTATTTTTCTCGAAAGCGCTTGAAAAGGACGTGTTTTTGTACCTGCCCGGTGACCCTGAGTTTTTCTCGAGCGTTTCCTTATATCATCTTGAAAGCACGCATCCACAAATCCCCAAAAGCCTGCAGTATTTCGTTGAAATCCCCGGGCCGGGTGGGAAAGCGGGGGACTTAGGAATTTGAATAGGCATTCAGCAGTTCCCACACAGCAGAAGTGCCGTAGCCCAATCTCCAAACAGCCACGCCGCCGATATTGTGGGCGTTCATCACGTTCAGCTTCACGTTGATAGACTCTGCATCCTCCAGCCAGATCTGGTAGGTTGCGGAACCGGAAGTCCACTCTGCATAATTCTGGCAGGTCTCTTCGTCCCACTGGGCCTTCACGCCTATTCTGTTCATGAAGTCTGCAGTATTATTCAAGGTCAGGTATTCGTCGGTAACCTTAGCACCGTCAACCTTCCACAGGATAGTGTAGAAGGGCAATGCGTTCACGATCTTTTCAGCAGGCACCTCCTCCATGGTACGCTCAATGCCGCCTTTGACATAGTCAATACTTGCCACGCTTCCGGGATCACCACTGCCGTGCCAGTGCTCATCATAACCCATGATGATCACATAATCTGCCACCTGTCCCTGTACATCCAGTCTGTAATAATCATTAAAATGGAAGGGCACATAGTTGTCTATGGAAAGCACCAGACCATTGCTTCTGCACTGAATGGACAGTTCCCTCAAAAACTGCACATAATGGACTCCTGCATCCTCTGTCACCCGTTCAAAGTCCAGATTGATGCCGTCCAGCCCCAGGCTTACCGCCTCATTTACAACATTCTGTACCAGATTCTGTCGTGTGATAGTGGAAGACAACAAATTGTATACGCTGATATTGGCATCATTTTCATTATTATAGTTAAAATCATCCAGCACGCCCCAAACCTGCAGTCCATAACTGTGGGCACGCTCCACGTAACTGCTCTCGCCGAAACTTCTGAAATTGCCGGCTGTATCGTTTATACTGAACCAGGTAGGTGCGATCACGTTCATGCCCTTGGTGCCCGCCACCATCTCTTCCAGCGTGGAATTTCCGCCCACACCGCCGATGGCATGCCATCCCAGGCTTACCTTGCCGCTGCCGGTCACAGCTCCCTCGGGAGCCTTGTCTGTCAGGCTCAAAGAAGTATACTCCGGAGCCACATAGTCCGTCACGGGAGTCTCCTGTACGGTGGCAGCGTTGGTTAGTCTCTTATTTTCCACATAACCGATCATGGCGTCAGAGGTTTTGATCTTGCTCCAATTCTCCAGCACCTCCAGCACCTCTACAGTTTCACCCTTTGCCAGGTCTCTGAGCACCTCACTCTTGACCCCACCCCGATAACGCACTGCGGTATCTTTGGCGATCTCAGCAGTCTCTTTGGTTCCCCACTGGGTATACATCTGCATCTGGCGCTCAAACTTTTCATAAGAATAATTGGTGAAAAGCTTCACATAGTCCATGGCCACATACAAGGTATCATTTTCCAAATAGCAGATCACATAATCCACAGACTGCTCACCGGACGCGGTGGTATATGCCTGACTGCCGAAACCGGTTTTGATCACTTCTGTAGCCGTAGTATACAGCAAAAGCTCCTCGCTTCGATCCTCATAAAAAATATCATTCAAATATTTGTGAACAGTTGCCAGATCCAGGTAGCACACGCCGTCCCGCACAATGGCCTTCTCCTCGATAAGCTCGTCCTGCAGTACAATAGCGCACTCTCCCTCTGACACCTGATAGTATGCATCCAAATCAGCCTGTTCCTTGCTGTAGGAATATTTGTCGTACAGCATGGACCCTACGGCTATGCCGCCGATCACCAAAATCAGGAACATGGCAATAATTACCGGTATTGCTTTTTTCATATTTCTTCCCTTTACTTCTTTCTCTTCCGAATCTATGGCACCCGTGGGGCCCTCTCATCGGAAATGTGTTTATGCAACTGTCCGCTTCCACAGCCGTGACACCGGACAGTTACATTCTAACACACTCAGCGTTTTCCGTCATTACCAAAATTGACAAAATTCACAGCTTCCGGATTCATTGCTTTACATAAAGAGGCAATCCTTTGTTTTTTTCCGTTGAATCCCTGAAGCCCTTTCCTTTTATAAACGATCCTGTATGCAGACGGTACTGATTTTTGGCTTACAACTTAAATTTTACCTGATACGGTCTGCTTTTTCCTACAGCCGGTCCAGCTTATCGAACCGTATCTGTTCGATACCTCCTGCTTTTCCCAACACATAGTCTGCCATGTAGACACAGTCCTCCCGGACCGCCCTGCTGACAGCTTCCTCAGGCAGAACCGCCTCTCCGTCTACAAAAAGCTGGACACCCTCCAGATATTTATCCGTCAGATAATCCTTGAGTTCAGCCTTTGTAGCCATAGCGTTTTTTGCTTTCTCCATATTTTTTTGCACAGTTTTCCTCCTGTCAACAAATCTCCGGACCAAAAGTTTTTGTGATACATTAATCCCCCGGAGAATTTGTTAAAAAAATTCAAGCATAAATGTCTTCGGCCGTACTTCAAACAAAAATTACCATTGAAAAAAATGATTAAAGTGAAATATAAATGTGAAAAGTATTAGTTGAATTACTATGATAAAAGAACAGGCACGTATTTGCAAAACTGCAACTAAAGCCTGTAAGACATCCTCTCTGAATATATCATATAACCAATGTTGCCATATAATATTATGTGATCAAGGATGAAACGGAACGAATTGTTCCAAAATCGAACCAACTGGATGAAAGAACGGACGCCTCCTCCCCGTACCCGGATTACCGAAGGCATTTATGAGGTGATTATATACCTAATATTTCCACCCTGCAAGTAGGCCCGGAAATATTTCATAAATTTTTAATTAAACCGCTCACCTCTCTATTGACTAAAAAGAGCCGAAAGTATAATATACTTGTATTCCGTAAGAACCGTTAACGGTATTATGTTTTTCACCTGAGTCCGCATCCACGGATGCAGAAAGGAAGGTTTCAATATGAAGATTGAAAAAGTAAATGACAATCAGATTCGCTGCACCCTGACCCGTGAGGATCTGGCCAGCCGCGAACTAAAAATAAGCGAACTCGCATATGGTACCGAAAAGGCCAAGAGTCTTTTCCGTGACATGATGCAGCAGGCCAATTTTGAATTCGGTTTCGAAGCTGAGGATATCCCCCTTATGATCGAAGCCATTCCCCTAAACGCCGAATGTATCGTGCTGATCATCACCAAAGTGGAGGATCCCGAGGAGCTGGACACCCGCTTTTCCCGCTTTGCCCCCTCCGTTACAGAGGATCTGGACAGCGAAGGCTATGAAGGTGACGAAAGTCCCGAAGAGGTCGCTGAGCTCTTCCAAAAGATCCAGGACAAGGACAGAGCACCTGCTGCCCCTGCAGCACACACCTCCAGGACCATCGGTGTTCCCGAAACGGATGTGACCCGCACCCGCCTGTTCCAGTTCGATTCCCTCAGACAGGTCTGGGACGCTGCTGCTGTTACCGGCACCGCTTACCATGGTTTGAGCACACTCTACAAAGCAGAGCGCTCCGGCAAATATCTGCTGGTGCTGACCCAGAACGGTTGTGAAAAAGAACACTTCGACCGGATCTGCAGCATCCTCTCCGAGTACGGCTCCATGAAGCGCACCCCGGCCTCCGGACACGCCTTTTTGCAGGAGCATTGCCAGCCCCTGATCCCCGAGAACGCACTGGCGACCCTGGGCAATCTGTAAAACCAAAAAGCTTCCTGACCCTCACGGTCGGGAAGCTTTTCTTTCTTTATTATTGCAAATTATAATTGCGGATCGCAATGATTCATTATGAATTAAACTGCATTTACAGCTTCCATAAGAGCATCGATATCAATGCCGTGTACCATTGCAGCCTCTTCCAGAGTCTCGCCCTGAGCAGAGGGACATCCCAGGCAGTGCATACCTGCAGACAGAAGCACAGGTGCTACAGCAGGATTCGCGCGTAAGATTTCGCCGATAGTCATATCCTTGGTGATATTGTTCATATTTTCCACACTCCTTTCGCCAAAATCATACCATAGAGTTTTCAATCTGGCAAGCATCCTGCGCGTAAATTGTCAGTCTTTTTTGTTCCCCAAAAAGTACACTCACTTCCCTTGACTGTTACCCGTGTTTTACATATAATAAAGTCAGATACAAACGATACTAAAGGGTATCTCAAAAAACTTTTTACTATTTTAAATTAAGAGGAGGCACATTTCAAATGAGACCAGAATGGACAGATTTTGTAGCCGGCAAATGGGACAAGGAAGTTAACGTACGTGACTTCATCCAGAAGAACTATCATCCTTATGATGGTGATGAGAGCTTCTTAGCTAAGGCTACACAGAACACAAAAGACTTATGGGCACAGGTTCTTGAATTACAGAAGCAGGAGAAAGCTGCCGGCGGCGTTCTTGATATGGACACCAAGGTTGTTTCCACCATCGTTTCTCATGGCCCCGCTTACCTTGATCAGAGCAAAGAGACCATCGTTGGTTTCCAGACTGACAAGCCTTTCAAGCGTTCCTTACAGCCTTACGGCGGTATCCGTATGGCAGAGAAAGCTTGCTCCGATAACGGCTACACTGTAGATCCCGAGATCAGCGAGTTCTTCTCCACCCACAGAAAGACTCACAACGCAGGTTGTTTCGATGCTTACAATCCTGAGATGAGAGCTTGCCGTTCCTCCCATATCATTACCGGTCTTCCCGATGCTTACGGTCGTGGACGTATCATCGGCGACTACAGACGTGTTGCTCTGTACGGTATCGACAGACTGATCCAGGATAAGGAAGAGCAGAAAGCATCCACCGGCAAGGTTATGACTGATGACGTTATCCGTCTTCGCGAAGAGCTGTCTGAGCAGATGATCGCTCTGAAGCAGATGAAGGTTATGGCTGCTTCCTACGGCTACGACATTTCCAAGCCCGCTGCAAACGTAAAAGAAGCTATCCAGTGGACCTACTTTGGTTATCTGTGCGCAGTTAAGGAGCAGAACGGTGCTGCTATGTCCCTTGGACGTACTTCCACCTTCCTTGACATCTACGCAGAGAGAGACCTTGCTAACGGTACTTTCACCGAAGAGCAGATCCAGGAGTTCGTTGACCACTTCATCATGAAGCTGCGTCTGATCAAGTTCGCTCGTACTCCTGAGTACAACGCACTGTTCGCAGGCGACCCTGTATGGGTAACTGAGTCCCTGGCAGGTGTAGGCGTTGACGGCAGACCTATGGTTACCAAGATGAGCTTCCGTTATCTGCACACCCTGACCAACCTTGGTCCTGCTCCCGAACCCAACATGACCGTTCTCTGGTCTCCCAGACTTCCTGAAGCTTGGAAGAAATACTGTGCTAAGATGTCCATCGAGACTTCTTCCATCCAGTACGAGAACGATGAGCTCATGAGACCTGACCACGGCGATGATTACGGTATTGCTTGCTGCGTATCCTCCATGGTTATCGGTAAGGAAATGCAGTTCTTCGGCGCACGTGCTAACCTGGCTAAGTGCTTACTGTACGCTCTGAACGGCGGTATCGACGAAGTTACCAAGAAGCAGGTTGGTCCTAAGTACCGTCCTGTTGTTGGCGATGTTCTTGACTTTGATGATGTAATGGATAAGTTCATTGACATGATCGAGTGGCAGGCCGGTGTTTATGTAAACACCCTGAACATCATCCACTATATGCATGACAAATACTGCTACGAGAGAGCAGAGATGGCTCTTCATGACAAGGATGTTAAGAGATACTTCGCAACCGGTATTGCAGGTCTCTCCATCGTAGCTGACTCCCTGTCCGCTATCAAGTACGCTAAGGTTGAAGTTGTTCGTGATGAGGACGGTATCATCGTTGACTTCAAGACCACCGGTGAGTTCCCTAAATACGGTAACGACGATGACCGCGTAGATGAGATCGCTCAGAAGATCGTTTCCATCTTCATGACCGCTATCAGAAGACATCACACCTACAGAAACGGTATCCCTACCACCTCCATCCTGACCATTACTTCCAACGTAACCTACGGTAAGGCTACCGGAAGCACCCCCGATGGACGTAAGAAAGGCCAGCCTTTCGCACCCGGTGCTAACCCTATGCACGGCCGTGATACCAACGGTGCAGTAGCTTCCCTTGCTTCTGTATCCAAGCTTCCTTTCAAGGATGCTCAGGACGGTATCTCCAATACCTTCACCATCATCCCCGGTGCTCTTGGTAAGGAAGATCAGATCTTCGCAGGCGATATCGAGCTGGAACTGAACTAATTAGCGATAACGCAGGCGCTCGATTTCGCCTCGATATCGAGCTGGAACTGAACTAATTCATTGTGATTGAGCCATAGGCTTGATTCATACAACTACTAACAGTACGATTACAGAAAAGGAGTGGACACCATGAACGAGAAATCAAGAATTGATGATCTGGTTAAAATGCTCGATGCCGGTATGATGGCTGGTGTAGGACATGTAAATGTGGCTGTTGACGAAACTGCCGACCAGGAAACGGACGTTCAGACAATGGGCTGTTCCGACTGCTCACGCAACCCGATGGCCTGCAGTGTTCCCACTCTGCAACAGGGCTTGGATGATCAGCGCTGATCATTCTCCCGCAAATGATAAACTCTCCGGAGAGGGAAGCTTCCTTCTCCGGAACCACAAAAAATAGGAGGATACGACCATGTCTACCAATGCAGCACAGATTGATAACTTAGTTGCTTTATTAGATGGTTATTCTGAAAAAGGCGGCCATCATCTGAACGTTAACGTATTAAACAGAGAAACCCTGTTAGACGCACAGGCTCATCCCGAGAACTACCCTCAGCTGACCATCCGCGTTTCCGGATATGCTGTTAACTTCGTTAAGTTAACTCCCGAGCAGCAGGCTGATGTTATTTCCCGTACTTTCCACGAGTCCGTTTAATACATCACAGTAAGCTGACTTAGCTTAAAACAAATAACCCGGGAAGATTTTTCTTCCCGGGTCTTTTTAGAAAGGAAAACTATGGAAGGCAGAATTCATTCACTGGAAAGCTTTGGCACCGTAGACGGGCCCGGTACGCGCTTTGTTGTTTTCACACAGGGCTGCCCCATGCGCTGCGCCTATTGCCACAACCCGGACACCTGGGAGATGAACGGAGGCAAGCTTATGACTCCGGAATATATTCTGGAGCAGTACGAAAGAAATAAGCCCTTTTACAAGGCTGGCGGTATCACGGTAACCGGCGGTGAGCCACTGATGCAGCCTGACTTTTTGATTGAGCTCTTTACTCTGGCTAAGCAGAAAGGAATTCACACCTGTATCGACACTTCCGGCATTCCCTACAATCCTGACAACGCAGTTGTAATAGAAAAGCTGGACCGCTTAATGGCGCTGACCGATCTGGTGATGCTGGACATCAAGCATATTGATCCCATTCTCCACAAGGAGTTGACTGCACAGCCAAACCACAATATTTTGAAGTTTGCAGCTTATTTGAATGAGAAAAATGTGGATATGTGGATCAGGCACGTGGTCGTTCCCGGCCTTACCGATGATGACAAGTATTTGTTCGACCTGGGTTATTTTATTGGCCAATTCCGCAATCTGAAAGCCCTGGATGCCCTGCCTTACCATACTATGGGCAAATCCAAGTACGAAAAGCTTGGCATGAATTACAAACTGGCCGGCACTCCCAATATGGACAAACAGATACTGCTGGAAAAGAAGCAGGTAATTCTTCAGGGCATCAAAAAGCGCCGTGCAGAAATGAATGGCACAGACTAAAAATCGCCAATCTCATGATTTACAGGCTTATAAAGTGTGGAGCAACAATTTTTGCGAAATAGGACTTGTATTCAGTCCCTATTTATATTACAATTAATTCAATAATGATTTTGTATCAACCTTGTTGATACCAATGATAAGGAGGATAATATTATGGCATATGTAATTTCTGACGAATGTTTATGTTGTGGCGCTTGTGCTGACGCATGTCCCGTTGGCGCTATCTCCATGGGCGATGGCAAGTACGAGATCGACGCTGAGAAGTGCGTAGAGTGCGGTGCTTGTGCAGGTACCTGCCCCGTTGGCGCTATCGTTGAGAACTAATTTGTTCCATTAACGAAAAGAAGATTTGGCCCAAGTAGGAAATCCTATTTGGGCCGATTTTTTTGTGCTTTTTATCTTTCTCTATTTATCCTGAACAATTTAATGTGCTTTGCCTTCTGTGTCTTCTCCATCTGCGCCGCATCCTGCGCTGTTCTGCCATTCTTCCCATCATTCATCTGCGTCGTCTCTCGTGTTGTCCCATCCTTTACAGTCCTATCTCTCCGGGCCTTTTTTCTAAGCAGGTCATCCAATTGTCTAAAGTGCTCTTCCTCCCTTTGTTCCCTTGCTGCGTCGCGCTGTTCTTCCCGCTCCTCCAGATTTCTGAACTGATAGTCCAATTCCTTCACTACGCTCTCTTTTATTTCCCGGCACAGATCCCTGTTGTTCTCCCTGACAGCTTCCCGGATCAATTGCTGCAGCAGCCACTGCAGGCGCTTCGTCTTATCCTCCCCGGATGCAGCGGAAATCTCCAGTCGATCCGCTTCTGCTAAGCCGCTGTTAATTTGCGTCACCTCTCCGGCATGCGCAACCTTCTGTGCTTTCACCTCCTTCTCTTGTACCGTTCCATCTTGCTCTGCTTTTCCCGACACCACATTCAGCTCCCCATTTTTCAAAATCATCTTAATCGCCTTCAACTGCAGCCCCTTTTCCTTCATTCTTTTAATTTGTTTAAAGAACTCCACATCTTCTCCGGTGTAGTATCTGTGCCCCTGTTCATTTCTCTTGATGGGAAGTTTTAATTCTTCCTCCCAATAGCGAAGCACATGACTCTCCACCTCCACTTCTCTTGCTGCCTCTGAAATCAACAAATACCCTTCCATTTATTTTCCCCTTTCTTCTTTTTTCATTATTTTTTCTTATTTAGCCCGTAACATATCAGTCTGAGACCAAACATCAGGATACCGCACTTGGCAATTTCCGCTTTCGTTAAAAGAACAAAGAGTCCGCCTGCGGACTCTCCTCGTGCGCGGTGCCCGAAAGGCAAACTTCCTCTCTGCGAGCTGCGCATCCTCCCGAAGGGTTTTGCTTTGCAGGAAGAACTGTCACACGTTAGTGTGACAAGGTCTTTCCCGTAAAGCAAAAAGAGAACCACACTCTGCCTGAGTGTCAGTTCTCTTTTGTAAATGAAACGCCGCATTCTAATCCCTGGCCAGGTTGGCAAATTTGGTGTATTCCGGCAGCCATGCCAGCTCTACAGTACCAATCGGGCCGTTTCTTTGCTTTGCAATAATAATCTCTGAAATACCTTTTTTGTCCGTATCCTTGTTATAATAATCATCACGGTAGATAAACATTACCACGTCCGCATCCTGCTCGATCGCTCCGGATTCACGCAGGTCAGAAAGCATAGGGCGGTGATCCGGTCTCTGTTCTACCGCTCGGCTCAGCTGGGACAGCGCCAGCACGGGCACGCTCAATTCACGGGCTAATGCCTTTAAGGAACGGGAGATATCGGAAATCTCCTGCTGTCTGGAATCGGAACGACCGCTGCCGCTCATCAGCTGCAGGTAGTCGATGATCACCATTTGAATATCATGCTCTAATTTAAACTTTCTGCACTTGGAACGAAGCTCTGAAATACTGATACCGGGAGTATCATCAATGACCAGATTGGAGCGGCCGATGGTGCCGGCACTCTCGATCAGTCTCTCCCACTCCTGATCATTCAGCTGACCTGTACGAAGCTTGGAGGCATCCACACTGGATTCCAGGGAAAACATACGGTTTACCAGCTGCTCTTTACTCATTTCCAGACTGAAGATAGCAACGCCCTTATTCTGCTTAAATGCCACATTCTGGGCGATATTCAGTACAAATGCAGTCTTACCCATGGAAGGACGGGCTGCGATCAATACCAGGTCAGAGGGCTGCATGCCGGCTGTACGGTAATCCAGGTCAGTAAAGCCTGTAGCTACACCGGTAACGCTTCCCTTGTTTCTGGAGGCCATTTCAATCTTGTCCATGGCGTTCATAACCACCTGGCGGATAGGCACATAATCGCCGGTATTACGTCTCTGTACCAGCTGGAAGATTCGCTTTTCCGTATCCTCCAAAATAAACTCCATGCTCTCTTTTCCTGCATAGCAGGTGTTGGCAATCTCCTCATTCAGACGGATCAGCTTACGTAAAGTAGCCTTTTCTGCCACAATATTAGCGTAATATTTAATATTGGCAGAGGTCGGCACTGTCATGATCAAATCCCTTACAAACTCCAGGCTGCTGACCTCGGGAGGCACATCCTTCTCCCGCAGGCGGTTCTGCAATGTGACCAGATCCACAGCACTGCCCTGGTCATTCAACTCCACCATTGTCTCGAAGAGGATACCATACTGTTTGTTGTAGAAATCCTCACCGATGATCATTTCAGAAGCCACCACGATGGCCTCCCTGTCCATGATCATGGAACCGATTACAGACTGCTCCGCTTCAATGCTGTGAGGCAATATTCTTTTAATTGCATTTTCTTCTATAGCAGGCATTTGTTACTTCTCCTGATTTACGCTTCTAACACTTTCACGATCAGCTTGCCGGTTACCTGGGGATGAAGCTTTACTGCCACCTCATGGGTGCCGAAGGTCTTCAAGCTGTCGGGAAGCTGGATTTTCTTCTTGTCGATTTCCAGATTGTGCTGCTCCTTAAAAGCAGCTGCGATTTCTTTTGTAGAAACGGAACCGAAGGCTCTGCCGCCCTCTCCCGCTTTAATCTTCACTACGATCTGCTTGGTCTCCAGTTCTGCAGCCATTGCTTTTGCTGCATCCAGAAGCTCCTTGGCTTTCTTGTCCTCATTGGCCTTCTGAAGCTTTAAGTTGTTCATATTCTGGGGGGTAGCCTCCACACCGATCTTCTTGGGCAGAATAAAGTTTCTGGCATAGCCCTCGCTGGCCTCGATAATATCACCCTTTTTACCTAATTTCTTCTCGTCCTGTAATAAAATAATTTTCATAATATGTCAATTCCTTTCTGTAATAATATCCCTGTCATATTCCGCGCATCCATCCGCACTATCACATTGTCTGCACGGTCGCTGTGCATAACCTTCACCGCTAAATTTCTCTATTAGCCAACATAGTATCCAACGTACTCTTCAAAATGCCGATAGCCTCCAGCAAGCCCACATTTTCCATCTGGCAGGCTGCTATGTTCAGGTGACCGCCGCCGCCCATGCGTTCCATAATGATCTGTACATTGACTTCATCAATGGAACGGGCACTGACATAAATCTTGCCCTGATAATCAGTAAGTACAAAGCTGGCCTTGATACCCTTGATATTCAGCAGCTCATTGGCAGCCTGGGCACCGATAATAGTGGGGCTGGGCAGATCATCTGCCGTACAAATAGAAATGGCAAAATACTGCTTGTAAATCTCCGCCTGGCTGACTGCATCAGCCTTGGCCTTATATTCCATGGCATCCTCGCGGAACAGCTTGCGCACGCGGGTCACATCGGCACCATTTCTGCGCAGGAATGCAGCCGCCTCAAAGGTACGGACACCGGTCTTGGTCATAAAGTTGTTGGTATCGATCACGATACCCGCATACATACAGTCTGCTTCTTCTGTACGGATCTTGATATTGTCATAAGTGTACTGCAGGATCTCGGAAACCATTTCACAGGAGGAGGACGCATAGGGCTCCACATAGGACAGTGTGGCATTCTCAATGGTCTCAGTACCCTGTCTGTGATGATCCAGCACCACTACAGATTTGCAATATCTCAAAAGCTCGGGACACTCAGTGATAGAGGGCTTATTCACATCCACAACTACAAGAACGGTATTGCTTCCGGCCAATTCGATGGCCTGCTGATTGTTGATGATCATATCCTCTTCGTATTCCGGATTGTTCTTAAAGAGATCTACCAGGGGCTGCACAGATGTAGTGGCATCATTCAACACAATATGGACTCTGCGCTCCAATGTCTGGGCAATACGGTAGATACCCACTGCCGCACCAAAGCTGTCCACGTCAGCCATACGGTGACCCATTACCAGCACCCGATCCTTACCGGTAATGATCTCTCGCAGCGCATGGGCCTTTACACGGGCCTTTACGCGGGTATTCTTCTCCACCTGCTGGCTCTTGCCGCCATAATAAGTAATGCTTCCGGGGGTTTTCACCACAGCCTGATCGCCGCCTCGTCCCAGCGCCAGATCAATGGCATTGTGAGCAAACTCGTAATTCTGGGCATAACTGAGTCCGTCCAGGCCGATGCCGATACTGATGGTCACCGCCATCTCATTTCCTATATTAACAGTTTTCACTTCCTCAAGCAGGTCGAATCTTGTGGCCTGCAGCTGGGCAATTGTCTTTTTGCGCAGGATTACCAGATATTTATCCTTCTCCAGCTTCTTGCTGATACCATCCAGGGCAGAAATATATTTGTTGACCTTTCTGTCGATCAGCGCAATCAGCAGGGAACGGCGCACTTCTTCCACACTGGCCAGGGCTTCTTCGTAGTTATCCAAATAGATCAAGCCCACGGACAGGCTCTGGTCATCCACCTCCTGCAGGGCGATGCGGAGGGCAGTCTCATCAAACAGGTACATAGCGATCAAATACCCGTCATACCCCTGGGCATCGATCATATCACTGTTCTCAGCCATTTCCTTCAGGGAAATACGGTGGAATTTGGCCACATACTGCTTTTGCTCATAGGCAAGCTCATACTGTGCCTCGTCCATACCTGCATCATTGGGAAGCTTGTCCCTGGTGATCGTGGTGAACAGAGAGGTAATGGATTTGCTGTAGCCCTTGGGCTGATGAATCACATTTTCAAAAGCCACGTTGGTCCAGATCACCTTACCATTCTCATCCAGCAGCGCATAGGGAATATCCAGATCCCGCAAAAGCTTGCGCTGGATCTGTCCATACTCCGTGGCAAAACTGATCAGCTCATTCATGATAATGGGCTTATTGTAAAAATAAAGCATCAGCGTGATCACGAAATAAAAAATCGTAAATGCCAATGTAAGCAGACCTGCGCGAAAATCCAGCATAAATAATGCCATATCAACGGCACACAGTAAAATACCCAGATATATGGCAAAATTCAGATAGGTCTTGATCCTTCCTTTTAATCGAATCCGGTTCTTCATATCGAAATACCTTCCACTTCCTTGATACAAACACTAACTTAACTTATAGTATACCAAAGATTGCCTCAAGATGCCACAACATATTTTGCAGATAATGAAAAAAGGCCAACCATCTTTTGATGATTGGCCTTAAAGTTTTAAATTAATCCTGAACGTAAGGCATCAGTGTAATAAATCCTGAAAATCCAGCATTTATCAACACAAAGCAGGTGTCTACACCATTTTTACACCACTCCCAAAAGCGAGACGTTCTTCAAATCTTCATAATCAATTTTAGGTTTATTGTGGTCGTAATAGGCTGTCATTTCTTCATTGCTATGGCCTACATATGCTTTTATTACTTCATAAGGGATTCCTTTGTCTTTACATCTTGTGACGAAGGAATGGCGAAAACAGTGTGGGGAGAAGCTCTCTAAAACTTTTGGCTCTCTATTTTCTATTCTAGCAAGCTCTTCTTCCTGTAAATTAACCTTCATAACCACCGTTTTAATTGTCCTATTTACGTCTCCATAACGAACAGGAGCACCCTGCTGCGTCGTAAAAACCATATCTTCAAACGGTGATTCTTGCCTCCAAGCCAGTGCATTCAGCATTCTATTTCTCAATTGCTTTTTTCTCACCCTCTTGAATATCTCCTCCGCTTCCGGTAACAACGGTATTACTCTATCACTCGACTCTGTTTTAGGTGTCGTAAAAAAGAAGTGCGCTTTATCTTCTTCATTCAATTTTGAATAATGTAAGGTACGCTGAATATGGATTGTTTTTTCATCAAAATTTATGTCCCCCCACTTGAGCGCGAGTACCTCCCCCACCCTAGCGCCGAGCGTTAAACAAGCGCAAAATATGTCAAAGTGATAAAACTCTTTCGCTATTTCCATGAACATCTCTTGCTCTTCTTCCGTTAAATATCGACGCTCATAGTTATCTTTTTTCGGAAGAACAACTGCATCACATGGATTAATAAGCATATATCCATTACCAATCGCCTTTTTGAACATATCATTCAGTAATGATTTCAACAACTTAATTGTTCCATATGTATTTCCTTTATCAGTCATCAAATTGATTAAACGCTGAACATGGACAGAACGTACGTCCTGTAGTTTCATCATCCCCAAATCGTCTTTTCGGCATGGCGTGTACGTTTGCTGAATACGATACAGCGTGGTTTCTTTAACTTTGCCTTCCTTGTAAAGTTTCATATACTCCTCAAACCATGCATTAACGGTTAAGTTTATCCCTGTACTAAGCGCATTATTTTCACTTTCATACTTTGCTTTCTCCAATTTTCTTCGCAAAGCTTTTACCTCTTTTCCATATATTGTTTGACGTTTTCCGTAACGATCCACGTATCGCGCCATATATGTTCCATCTTCCCGCTGGGTTATTCCTTTCCCCAGATCTTTCCCTTGTAAATCTTTTCCCATAATAACACATCCTTTCTATATAAAAATGCAGGGGATGCACGCATTCATCCTGCGTGAATCCCCCGTTTTACTTTATATTCCTGATATACTATCCAAATATTGATCTAACTTTTTGCGATTCGCGTATAAGCGATTCCCTTTTCGCACAACGTATGGGCACTGCGGATGATTTAACTCATTGCGAACGGTATTTTCGCCCCATCCGGTATACAGCATCACTTCATCCACCCTAAGTAATGCTTTCTCACATAACTTGATTGTAGTCATCAACCTTTCCTCCTTAAAATTTACAGTTCAATTACATTCTTCTCAATTGCCACACTATTATCATGAACTTGAAATACCTAGTGGCATCTTCACATGATATCTTTCTATATCCATTGGTCTATTACGGATAATTATAGGCTTGTCTATTACTTGTCCACCAACCTGAACCCGACCAACTACGATAGCTTGCCCGCGACGTAGGTTTTTCAGCATTAATATATATTTTTCAATATGCTGTGGATCTATTAATGATGCTGCTTTCTTAATCTCAGAGTCTGTCGGCCTAAAATATATTTTTGTTGCAGCCTGTTCAATTGAACTACGTATATCACCAGAAAAAAGATTCAGAGACTGCGTGGCCAAAACCATGTTGATGCCAAACCGCCTCGCCTCACGTAACATTTCCCCCAATACTGCATTTTTGTTAAGGACTAATCTCTGAAACTCATCAATCACAATTGTCAGATTGCAATTGTTACACCTGTTCTTTCTCGCTTGACTCCAAAGCGTACGTAATATAATTTCTACAAAACTATTTTGCATTTTTTCAGGCAGAATAGACAAATCAATTACATTGCACACTCCAGATATAAATTTTTTAGGTGATTCCCGAAAAACACCAGCCTCTAATATTGGCCACAACTTATTATAGGCTCCAAGTGCATAACTAGTTTCTTGAATATGCAATCCATCTGCAATCGCTTCAAAATCACTACGGTAATTTTTCCGATATTCGGTCGCGTATTCAACAGCTTCTCTCAAAGCCCCAATTTGACGGATTCCTAAGTTCTGTGCGCCCACAAGCATTTCCACCACCTGTGAAACATACGCAATGAATTCTACCCGATCCATCTTATGGGCATCCTCTTCCAGAATATGTATAGCCAATCCATCCTCCTTTGCATCAATTCTATTAATCGGGAATAACGGCTCCCCACCAAATGTACCATCGAAATCAAAAAAGATAACCGTCTGATCATGCGCTACTTGGTCAGCAATAGAACCGAGAAGTTCACATGATTTGCCCATACCGCTCATACCTGTGACAACCACATGCCCGTTGGCAACGTTCTGTGCCGTCCTCACTTCTTCACCTCTAGATGAATATCCCAGTAACATTGTTTTTATCCTCCTTTTCATTCAGTAACTTTACATAATCCTCAAAATCCAGACCCTCCGCCGTTGTAAAAGCTGATTTCTTCAATCTCAGAAATCGAGGTCGGCACTCTTTACCATCCGCTGAATATAACAATTTTTTTGTGGTAAAATTTCGTTTTTCTATATTTTGACATAGCAAGGTTCCCTCTTCAAAAAGCTCAACCTTCAATTGCCGTAAGGATACAGAGGTAAGTAGTGGTACGCATACTTCCCGCATCATATCTTCCTTAAGATATATGAATTCATCAGAGATCAGTATATATTTACCGTTAGTTATCTCTTCTCGATTTAACATGTATAAATCACCTTCGTAGAAAATGTTTACATAATCACATTCCGCAATATAATTATATAGTAGTAAACGAACTGCCTCTGTAACATGGTATCTACCAGTCATCCGCTGACTGTTTTCAAGCATTTTTATCACATCTGTTACAAACCGATCCATCCACGTTTCTACCTCATCCTCTTGCTCGCCCTCAGCACGCAAGTATACTTTGTACACTTCACCGACGGCAATACAAGAAATCAGGCTTTCTTCCATTTGATCAACAACTGTATCTAAGTACCGTGAAGTCTTCACAAAACGAATGGTGTTTACCACCAAAGCAACATTCTGTTTTATCCAAGAAAAGAGCGTGGCCGCCTCAGTTATGGGTTCACTTGCTTCTTTACTACCTATATTTATCACAAAAGCAGTATCTTCTAGATATTCCGGAACCAAGCCATCAATCAAAAGGATCGGGCAAAATGCCTTCTCCCCTAAGAAATTTAGAATTTCTGCCTCAGAGTCCATTTTATTCCAGATGTGAATTCCACCCTGATAATTACAAACGCACGGAATTTTTTTTAAATTTACAATCTCGATAAATCTGTCTGTCATGATCATTTTTTTAAGATGTCCTTTAGCTTCAACCATTGATCCACAAACCAAGACAATTCCAAAATTTACGGCATCAGTCTCCACATCAAGGACGAACCTTAAATACGGGTACAGATTTATAAACTTTTTTTCTGCATCAGATAATCCCATGTTTTATCTTCCTCCTCTTCAAATTTAATCTGACTCCTCTCGTCAATATACCATCCTTTTCGTGGAACCACAGGAATTGGTTCATCGACCGTCGCTAACAGCATATTCCATAGCTGTGCCGTATAGCGCATGCGTTGTTCTTTTCTATCGCATAAGAAATCAGCTCCTACAGAATTTAACCGTTCCAAGAAATAGGACTCATTTCCCGCATTGCTTCCTTCCACGATAACCTTGCGTATCCTTCCACTAACACGCAAAGTTAAGATGTAGGCAATTTCCTTTGTCTCACAATTTTTTATGCACGAAATCGTAGGATTACAGAAATTAGCAACATAACGTGGCGCATATTTTCTTCGCGTATTAATCGTCTGAACATACACTTCACCACCTTCATCAAGACTAACCATTTCCACTTCAGCCTTTCTACGTTCACGCTCCGCTTCGCTCCAATCTGCACGCTGCTCCCGAAGCACTAATTCATTTTGTATTTTTTTTGCGGCAATAATATTCTCTGAAAAGCACTGCATTTCCAGTTCCATTTGCCAATTTGGGTAGGAATGCATTGGTTTCTCCGGATAGTCTACTTCTATCTGCGATACCATCTCATTCCAGCGTTCTCGCGGTATTTCCATCATATTTCCTCCTCTCAACTCAGCCCAACTTCACGAAATATTTTAAGGATTCTTCATTAAAAACATCCCGTTTATCAGGCTCATTTACAATTTTTTATTTATTTAAGGGGTAAACTTGGGCTCTATTAATTTGTCAAGGTGCTGAATCACTTCTATCACATTTTTCTGGCTAGATTGACATATCGACTTGACACATTTACTCTTCAAGTGATTCATTTTATTGTAATATCTGTGATGTAACCTCACTATACCCCCCTTCCGTCGGCGCGTCAAATTTGTATTTTTAACGCGCGTCATTTCACCCCTTGCTTTTTTGGCTTGATTTTGTATAATATTAACAATAGAAAATAGCATGTTTTACCCAGCACACACGCAAATATTCCTATATTTGTAAATACCGCGAAATTTGCGACGTCGCACGTCATTAACGCGCAACAGGAGACCGCATGAAAAAACAAAATCACTATACAGCAGAAGAAATCAAGAACATTGGAGAACGAGTTAAATTCATCAGAAAATTAAAAAATTACAGTCAAAACCAACTTGCAACCAAAATAGAACAACACAAAGATGTAATACAGCGCATTGAGAGTGGGAATCTCAAATCTGTTAATATGCAAGTGATAGAAAGTATTGCAAGAGTATTAGATTGCAATTACGATTATCTTCTCCTCTTATCCAACGATTCCAGAAATCCCCATACTCCTTATGTATATCAGCAGCTACCCGAATTTGCAAAAAAATCGGAAGGCTTTTTGTTCCAACACCCCCAACTGGATCATGACATGGAATATATTGCCCAATATATGCATCCCTCATATCAAAATAAAATAATTGAACTAATCCATACGCTCGTGCTCTTCCATATGGCTTCGGTACACTATCCTAATACCTCTCCCAATGAAGCCTCTGCAATAGATGCTCAAACCTTAGACAAGTTAAGAAAAGCTGACTTTTTCAAACATATGGAACATTGGAAACAAGATATGGAAAAAAAGAAAGGAGGCTAGTGAACCTCTTCTAGCCTCCTTTAGACTCCATCCTTACATTTTTAACGCTTCGCATCTCATTTCCCTTTTGTATTTATAAAATGTTCCCCTTGAAATCCCTATCATTTGTATGCACTCCATATCATTCAGAACACCCCCAAAATCCCGTGAGTACTTTCGTATTTGTTCCTTGGCCTTAATACTTTTTTGAGTCACTAATTTCCCCCCTTTTTCAAGGCCGATCCGCTTCCCATTCAATCGAGCTGTTTCAATCCCCTCTCTTGTCCGCTGCCGTAAGTCTGTCACTTCCTTTTCTGCCTGTTCAAAGGCAATCCTAATTTGTTCTCTAGCCAACTCCATTAGATATTGATTTACCGCCTCCAAAATAATATCTGCACTGGTTCCGGTCAGCTTTATCTGATTTCTCATGGCCTTTTTGTAGACATCTGTATTAATATGGGGTTCCTTTAAAAACACCATACGGATACCCGCCTTGAATAATTTATCATATAAAACAAATCCGCTCTCGGCATCTCGGCTCATACGCGACAAAGAATCAAATACTAGAGTATCTCCTTCCCTCACCTGTTTGATGATTTTATTCAGTTCTGCTCGTCCTTGAAATGTGCTACCTGTATAAACCTCCCGAATAATGATTGCCTCCGGAAATACCAATCGAATATTCCGTTCCTGACGCTCAATATTTTGCTTTTTTGTAGAAATTCTGCAATACCCATACACCTTACCCATATCATGCAACCTCCCATTCATATTTTTCATGAAATTAACTTCTAACAAAAGACACCCGTTCACTGCCATAAGTGAACGGGTGCTATTTCAATCTCTTTATACGTCTAAAAATCACGATTTCCTCTTACTTTTACCATAGTCTGCAGAAATACACGCTATTACTTCATCCAAGAAAAGGCCTGTAACAGTACACTACAAGCCCACTCTTCCATATCCTATTACTCAATCCAGTACGTTTCCGATTCACTCATTTTCTTGATTTTTGCTTTCAAATCCTCAATAGCAAACGTTCTCCTGTTACCAGACAAACGAATACCTTTTCCGCTGGACCTTGAACCCTTTTGCAGCTCCTCAGCTATCACCAGATCCCCGCCCTTATCTTCAACAATCTGATACCTCACTCCTTCATACCTAAATACACGCCCTTCATATAGCTTCTTACGATGTGCAGTCTGCTGCATGGTCTCCGTTAGTCTCAAATCAAAATCACGTAACACACGTCCTGTAAAAAGACGTTGCAAGGGATTTATTTTACGTGACACTTTATAAAAATCCTCACTACGACTGACAAGTTGCTCTACCCTCTGCGACACATCTTCTACCTCTTTATTTTCTGTTTCGAGCATGTTGCTTCGCGCGGCAGTAGCTAACAAATAACCTCTTTGCGTCGCTTTTTCTTCATACTTTTCCCGAATTAAGTCATAATCTTTTTCTCTATCCAATCCACGCAGCTTCAAAGATGTGATCATTTCATCAAAGGAAAAAAGATCCATTTTAGAACCAAATACCGATGCATAATAAAAGTTTACGTTTCCTTCTATTGGATTCAGCCCTATGTGATGATAGTAATCTACATCTACAATCAGACCATGAATTTCTCCATCCAAACCTAATTCCTTTAATTCCCTAGAAAGTTCTTCCTGGGCTCTTCTAAGTGGCAATAACATCTGCAGATACTTGGATACCACAACATCAAAATTTTCACAGATCCAAGAAATCTCGGTTGATTTCGTCAGCTTTTTTGTCGCTCCACCACTAACGATAGAAATTCCCTTCGAATCTTTTTTTGTCGACATCATGAAGAAGCCATAATAACCTTTTCGTTTGACCACGTATAGATCAGCGTTCTGACAGCGATGATATAAAAGCGTACCATCACCCGCATACTCTCCTAAATAACGATAAAACTTCAGATAATCTTCTACTGTCGTCTGATATAATCCGTCGTTTAAGGAATGATATGGATTTACCACCAATCCGGTAGTTGCTTCCTCAAATTCTATATTAATCTTCTCATATCCCACCTGATTATCTGCATATAGGACCTTATCCGCTGTTCTCACATATTCATTACGGTGGTTATGGCCGGTAAAATAAATAGCCTCTTTGTCGTATTTATTATTAAGGCATGCATATACCGGATAATGGGACAGACATATAAGGCAGCTTCTACTTTCCTTTGCCAACTCTAATGCAGATTGATACGCTGTCTCGAATAATGTGGTCTCTCTGATTTCATCTTCACGATTAAAATCAGGACAACAAATCACGTTGTCTGCATTCCAGACTTTGTCGTACTTTGCAAACCCGGTTCCGCCAAAGATTAAGAACTTTTCTTTCCCATGCCGACACTCCATATACTCATTATGCAGCAATGTAATCTGTAACTCATGCAGCGCATCCCGATAAAAGTTTACACAGCTTTGCACATCAGAAAAAGCAATATATTCATGATTTCCAAGCACGAAAAATATAGGTAGATCTACTCTTCCCCTAAACTTCTTCAGAAACTTTAGTGTCATTTCTGGAGTTTCTGATATATCACCACCAAAAAAGACAGCAAATATCCAGTTAAACTGTCCTTCATTCAAACTTTCTAAAGATAGATGCAGTTTTTCCACCACATCATCTATCATATGCTCTTCGTTCTCATCATAATGCTTTAAATGATGATGCAAATGAAGATCCGATATATATGCTATCCTTAGACCTCTGCTTTTACCATCCCCATAATAGGTAAGGCAATTATTGAGCAGTTTGTCTACCTGTGTCAGCTTATCATCTACCACCTGGAGAACACTTTCTTTGGTACTCCAGTCATACAGATTGTTTGTATAGTCTACCTGCACTTCCTCGCGTACTTTCACAAGACATTCTGCCCCAATACAGCTATTCCAGGAAACACAACTAAAACTAATACTGTCCATGTAAAAAATGCGACCACATATACCACACCGTACTTTATAAAGCATTCTCTTACGATACGCATTATTTAAAGCTCCCCTTGTATTGGGCTGCGTTTTATGCCATAGAAAACGTTTGTCCCATGCAATCTTGTAGCAGCTTGCCACTTTCCTATACTTGCTCACAAAAGACTTCGGCATTTTCCCCTTGCTTAAAAACTTCTTATTTTCGTTTTCAGTAAGGCCAAATTTCTTCTTGAACTCCATATCATTAGAATCATCCCGATTCAGATAATAATTCCACTCTTCATCCGCCCATTCTTGGAAAGTTTCCTGCAAATCTTCTTCGGACTCATTAAACATACCGATCACTTCAAGGCAACCAGATACGTCACCGATGTTCAAATATTTTTTCATTCCGCTTTCCTCCTTTGGTTTCTATTATGTAGTTTATCACATTTTGCCAGCCTTTACCACCTGTTCAAAGTACGACCGAAATCTTTCCCCGGAAACTATAGATACAAAAAGGAGTATCTCTCGATACTCCTCTGACTGCAGACAAAGTAATTATGATATTGCGACTAATTAGTCCATTACATCTACACTCTTACATCTCGCTTACCTTCTGCTTTACTTCTAAAGTGCCAAAACAGACGACCGCTTCTTTTAGCACTGCTTACTACAGCGGTTGCCGCTCTAAAATTCATAAGTTTTGATACTTTTTCGACACACGTTACTTCTGACACTCTTCCTCCATCATTTACAAAAAAGAAAATCACGGTGTAGCCTCCATCCAGAAACCACACCATGATCATTAATACTTACCTATGCAGCTATACAAATCTCTCGTTTATCTCTTTTGTATAGATAGACACTATCCGCCAAGAAGTCTTCTTTCTCCACCTTGTAGCGGTTCACATCTTTAACCAACTGCAAAACCTCATCCGTACTGATCCACTCCATCACCGGCACAGCAAGAAACTCTTGCACACTGCTTGGAAGCAAATAAAAATCTGACTGAATTTTTTCTTCCAATATTTTCATGCTTTCCGGATATAACAATGTTGCGGCTCCATATAAATCCAAGTCATTGGTTACGACATATGCTCTGGTCTTCTGTCCATCTTCGGTTTTCATGATTTCATCAAGAGAGCTCACTTTAATAGGTAACAGTTTCGGAGTATTCCGCATTGCAGCCTCATACAATTCTTCTTCTGAAATTCCCCAAAACTCAAAATGATTATTAAAGATTGGGATTGAGCCTTTGAGTTCGGGCAAAGCGATATAGTATACCAATGCCAAATTTAATACCTCCCTATGCGGAACCTTCGCCAATAGCTCTGCATTTTTCTCCTTGCTAATCAATTTGAATACCACCATCTCTTTAACCTTTTTCCAGCTGCGTATAAAGCTAACATCGTAGGATTTTGCCAAGCGTGCATTTACATATTTTGAAACCACCATGGCGGCAATGGCATCCAAATCACCTATTTCTTCATACCATTCCATAATAGGATTCAAATGAATCGTTGGCGAAATATTGATTCCCTTTTCTTTGATGATCAGTGAAGTATATTCCACCGAATTATTTTTAAGTGTGCGGATAATCTCAATCTCCTCCACGTTCTCCAACAGTTCCAGCAGTTTTTCCTTAAGCAGTTTTGCGAATGTATCCATTGTCATAATTTTTTTCTCCTTCGTTTTGTAAATATGTTTCTACCAATCTATCAATATCTCCCCAGGACATAATTGATAATTCTTCATCTCCCAAATAACGCTGCCAGCAGCCATACAGGATATCCCTACAATGTTCCAATTGCTTAGCCACCCCGTAGGGAATCGCTTCATTATACATGAAGTACTCGTAAAGGCAGCTGTAAAAATATATTTCGCAACACTTATTCCAGATTTCTTCCGGGCTCATTGCCAGCATCTTCTGTTTGTACTTCCGATACTCCTTCTCAATATTCCATAAAAAACGTGCCATTAACTTACCTCCTGAATGGAACCTTCTTCCATCTCAATAATGTCCTGACCATTAATCTCTGTCATATCTACAGCAAGCTCTGTCTTAATGGTTTCATCACTTGCCATCGCCCTAAGAAAATCTGTTTTTAGCGGAGCATAGCGTAGTACCCTTTTTATCGCTGTCTTCATACACATTTCAGGATATGCGGTGTTCCACGGCGAATAAGCACTGTTAATAGCTTTCGAATATTTCTGGGCATACATATCTACATCCTGTTTGCTCATGACTTCAAAACCATAACCGCCGTTATTTAATTTAAACAATGCATACACAGCTATCATTTCTCCACGATTTCCCAGCGCCGGCTTATGGAACAGTCGAGAATCCAGACCTAGTTCATACTCAAATTTATCATTAGCATATACACACTGTGCCTGAATTGTCTGTAACTGCTCATTTCGGTATGCCAAGTTCAACAACCCTTTATAGCCTATCTGGAACTGGCATTCTAAGTTTCCTTTGTTCTGAAACGGAATTAAATAGGCCTGTCCGAGCGGCGTGTTAGGTTCAAGGCCCAACTGCGCTGCGTTCATAAGCGCTGCCAAAAATGACATTTGGGTACACTCTGCGAGCTTCGGTGTGTTGTTAATAGCGCTCAATGCCATTCTGGTGAATCGCTCCGGTGTAATCACACTCGGAAGAGCTCTCTTGATTTCTGGTTCCAGAGCCTTAATCATATCTGCGATATTCATTCCCTTACTTAGTTTTACGGTTCCTGTCTGCTCTGCCTTCTTAGCCAGATTTGCTTTTACATCCATTTTTCATCCTCCTTACGCTGCCTTAATTTGAAATCTTCTGGAAGTCCCAGTATTCAGGTATTTTTTGTAAACCTCCGGTTCTTCCTCTTTTAACCGCTTGGTATCAATCCTGTTGGACATTACATTTGACCAATGGATCCGATACCCCTCGCACTCTGCAAGTTCTGCTTCGCCCATCTGCAGCTTGATTTCCTGCTCAATGCAGCTTTTTTCTTTTTCCATCTTCTCTATAAGGTTCACTATTTCTTCCCTACGTTGTAGTTTTTCTTCAAACTCTGGCGCAATAACGCGTTTCTCTTTCCTTGCACTCGGGAAATATTTCAATATGACTTCATCACAGATCTTACTACCGTCAGGATCCGGCATGATTCCCTTCATTACATTTTCCTGCCAGAATGCTGTTTCAATTTTAATCAGGTGCTGTATCAGTTCCTCATCACGCTCAATCTTTTTATAGACGAATCCCTGTCCCAAGATTACAGCGGCAATGTACCAGCACTTTGCTCCTGTGACCAGCATGTAGTGATGACATTGAATCTGATAATGCTCTGGCACCGCGCCCTCCTTCCATTTATCAGCATTGTAAGCACTCACTGTCTTGCACTCTAATCCGGCATCCCTACCAACAATCATGCGGTCCACGTTTGCCAGCATAAAGGGATACTCATCATTCATAAATATAGCATTTGCCCTTCTGACCTTTAGACCTGTGGCTTCCATGAAACGTTCCGCCACATATTGCTCCAGTTCTCTCCCTTGGCGCATTGCTTCTTTATCCTCTTCTTCTGTTACTGCTGTAGTCTTATCGTAAAACACCTGCATGGCAGAAACATAGGGATTTAAGCCACAGATTGCCCCAGCGTCCGACCCGCCTATCCCCATCTTTCTATATTTCAGCCAATCTTCCCTGCTAAGTCCTACAGTAGAAACCAATCTTTTCATGTACATTCCTCCAATAAATAAAAATAGGGAGAACCCGTTCAGTTCTCCCACACTTTTTCTTATGCCGCCTTGACTAATTCATACGCTCTGTCAATCATTACATTACCATCGATAGTACGCCCAAACAGATTCTCACGATAATTATGAGTTCTACGAATCGGATTGGCATGTGTTGCATAATCGGACACAGCATTCACAAAGCGATAGGCATTATGACCAAGTCCTTTTAGGTCAGGCGCATCAAAATAACGTGCTTCCATATCAGTTCTTAATCTCTGCATATTCTTTACTTGCTGTGGCGTTGCCTCTTTCTCAATCGGAAGAAGCTGCTCTATGTATTCACGCACCTGCGCTTCCGACATTTCTTTGGCCCTAAGTACTTCGAACTCTTTTCCCAGCTCATCCATATACTTTTCTGCCATAAATAACGTATCCCTTGCCTCCTGCAATTTTTCCTGCACATTCCCGGTATGGATCATAGACCAACTACGTTTTGCCGTAGACAATGCCAAATTTAATGTATTGTTACACAAGACTCTCACCGGCGTGACCGCCACTTTTACAGCACCACTACCATCGAAGGTATTCGAAAATACTAAATAGGGGGAAATTCGCTCTCCTGTAATAATATATTCACGCGGCAATCTGGCTAACAGCCAAATTTTTTTACCACCCTGCAATGAACCAGCGGTCTCATATCTCACCCCTTCTCCCAGAAGAGCATCGGTAAACGAAAATGCTTCATCATTTTGTATTATATTGTAGCGATCTGATACAACACCTAATACCTTTCCGTCTTTGTCCCGTACATTTGCTTTGTATCCGGGTATTTCTTCCTCCCTCTCCGTATAGATTGGTTGCTGCAAGACTTTCCAATCAAGTCCGGATAACTCCAAAGCTTCTTTTGAACTTAAAGCCTCCTCTACTCGTACCCCGAGACCATGCCAGGGCTTTTCACGTACATAAAACATTGTTTCAACATTTGCTGCCATTTTTCATTTCCCCTTTCTCTCGTTTTAATCCTTCTTATCACTTAGAATACGTACAATTGTAAGTGCACAGCCAAGCAGCGCTAAGGCGACCTTGTCCCACATATAAATCACCTCCCCTCTGCACAACAAAAAAGAGCCCTCCTTAGGCTCTGCAATGCTGATTACGTTTTTAATTACAATTCTTTATACTATTCTTCTGACTTCATTATTGACATCATAATACAGATACCCTTGTAATCTTAATGGAATCTCTTATACTCTGAATATCCGAATACAAAAGTGTTTCTTTTTCAAGCAGAGCACTCTGTACACGCTCAAGAAATTCTTTATTTTTAAACAGGATTGCTTTTGTTTCCAAAAGAAATCTATCCAGTTCTGCCTGTACTACAGCTTCATTCCTAGAATTCAAATTTTCTGACATGACAGGCGTATTTCTCGTTTCCACGTCCACAAGTCCTATTCCGCAGGTAGCCTGTTCACTAACTGCATTACGAATTAATTCAATCGCTTTTGATATATCTCCCTGGCAACCATCCACATAACGATCAGCATAGTAAAGCTCTTCCGCAGCTTTTCCTCCCATAGAAATCATAATTTGATACGGGTTATTTGTAATTTTCTTACACCGACGTACAAAGCCACCTGTGGAGTCCCTTCCTTTCGTTCGAAGTGAAGCAAAACCAACACTGCCCGGTGATAGCACTTCACTGACCACAAGATGGCCAGCTTCATGAAGCGCAATCCTTTGTAGTTCTTCCTGCGAAGTTTTGATCAAGTTATCCTGCGCTGCATATTCTTTCTTTAGTACTGCTTCCACCAGATCTTCCATTGTAATACTCTCATGACGCAGATATGCTGCGCGGATAGCGCTCTCATTCAGCAAAGTCTCCAATTCTGCACACGAGCTATATGTGATCATCATAGCCAAATCGTCTAGCTTCACATCCTCTGAGACTTTCTTATCTTTTAAATAATGCTTTATGATTTCACAAGCATCCTGCTCGGAAGGACATAGCAACTCAATCTTTCTGTCAAATCGCCCTGCACGTCTTAGTGATTCTGGGAGCTTATACAGGTCATTAGCTGTTGCTAGAACAAACACATCACAATTTTTCACAAGATCAATCCCTGCCTGCACGGCAACATACGCCTCTGCATCACAGTGAGCATAGTCTTCGTTCGCGAACTTATCCATATCATCTAGAAATACAATTGCCGGTGTCCGCTGTTCCTTTGCTTTCTGGAATGTAGTGGCTATTTCATTCACAAAGTCCTCACTGCTTTTGGTTCGTCTGATCAGATAGGATGGTAACCCACTTTCTTCAATAAAACACTTTGCTAATAGTGTTTTTCCCAGACCAGGATCCCCATACAGTAACATTCCTTGTGGCAGACTCGCGCCAAAGTCTTGATAAAACTCCTTGTTTCGAATCATGTCACAGATCTGCAACAGTTCTTGTTTGGTGGCCTCATAACCAATCACCTTGTCAAATGTACTCATTCAATTCTTCTCCTTTTTTTCTTATTCTTTTCTAATCTTAACAAAGAGGTTCTAAGAGATACCTAAAACCGTACATAATCAAAACATCTATCCCTTTCCACCTTCTACACCTCCATTTTCTCTTCCAGCTTTCAAAATACACATTCATCATCTTTTTATAAATATCTCCTTTCATTCCTCATGCATTTTTACACAAAAATAAGACGAAGCCTATATGACTTCGCCTTACTTAATAAGCACACAATTTACTTACTGAACTGTTCCTGTTTTTGCTTTTTTCTCTAAAATCAAATCTACATGATCCTTGGCCTCTTTTAAGCCCAATCCCGTTGCACTCCTATAATATTTAATTGCTTGCACTTTACTTTCCGCATCATAATGTTCGAGGATGTAGGCTTCTACCTCTTCTATCGGCATCGGAATTATACTTTCCTCTGTTTGATTGCTTTCACTCTCGGAGTCTATATTCTCTACAACTCCCTCAGCATTTACTATTCCACCATCTTTTGTACTATTCTCTTTCTTACTCTTTTTATTTTTTTTGAACAAACGATATATCTTACGAATAATAAGAAAGGCTCCCACAAACACTGCTAGCCATACTACAATGTTTAAAAACCCAGCTAAAAGACTTCCCAACAGACCAATTAACGCTCCACCAACATATACAATTAATGCTGCCTCAACCGCAGCCACTAAAAAGCAACATATAAATTCCTTTACCAATCCCTTCCCTAAATCAAAATACAACACCCGAAAAATTTTGTGATAAATAACCCAGTTTATAACTGCTAGTATCAAAATCCAAACTATCATTTCTTTTCCTCCATTGTTATCCTCTGTTTTTTAATTTCTTTAACCAAACTTCCAACTTATTTATTCCTTATCACTAAGTACTAAATTAATCTCTTCCTCCTTCACTTATATTCTCATAAGTTAAAATATCATTGTACTTTCGTCCATTATAGCAATACTTGTGTATTTTGTAAATACTGCCTTACTATAATAAAATACTCTTATCAGAGAAACATATGGAGGTTTTTATGTTTGGTGATCAAGTAAAAGCATTGCGTTCAGCCCGTAATTTAAGCCAGGTTCAGTTAGCCGAACAGTTAAATGTTACAAAGCAAACTGTCTGCAATTGGGAAAATAACAATATTCTGCCCTCTGTTGATATGCTTGTCAAAATTGCTCTTTATTTCTCTGTCAGTACCGATTATTTGTTAGAATTAAATAACCGCCGATATCTGGAAATTACCGGCTTGTCTGATATTCAAGCAACTCACATACAATACCTTATAAATGACCTAACAGGAAAGACAAAATAGTCAGATTGTGGCTACTTTGTCTTTTCTGTTACACTATCCTGCAGAAGTTGTATTGCATAATTATATCCCTCCATAAATGCCTCTTGCCGATTACTGTTATTTAACTCAACAATCCGCTGCTGGTATTTCTTCTTTTTATACCATTGCATTAATTTACATTGTCTACGATTTACGCTTTGTTTCTTTTTTCTCATAATGAATTCCTTTCTCGCAAAAAAATTACCAGCTATAGCATTACGCTATAGCTGGTTAGTTTATCTAATGTCATAATTATAATATGTAATTCAGAAATTGAACTTTTACAATATCTAAAAAAATATGACTATGTACACAGACATGGCAATGTACACAAACAATATAAAGAAAGAGAAAACAAGGCTGATACCTTTCACTCCTACCTTGCTTTTGTCCCTAAAGAACATATTACCTGGTCTACACAGAAGATGTATCATTACAACCAAGAAATTTATGAAAAAAATCAAAACACTCTACTACTTATTAAGAGACAATCGCTTCTATAAAAGAACATAATTCACAGAAGTTCAGATTGCACCAATATTGATTATTTTTAAATTTACATTCCGGAAGTACATATTTGTCATGAAGATGTTCATATGTAGTAGCATTCATAAATAATTTAGTAATTCCTTTTGTAGGAATTACATATATTCCAACAGTCCTTTTACGTATACGCCCACTATACGAATTAGGATTAATATTGATACAAGGCTCTTTTCCAGAACTAAGTTCAACAGAATATTTCTGATCCTGTGAAAAGTGCCTTATTGCTGATACCAGTTCCCTTAAGCAGTGATTTTCGTCTTTATCCCATTTGCATTTATCAAATTCATATTGTGCTGCCAGATTGGCATATTTTGTTGCGTTCTCTAATATATTGTTCATCGTTTATTCTCCATTATGATGCTTCAATTCTATGAATTTAACGCTGCTAGTAATCCTGGGCAAAATGCCTCTATATTATCCCCGCTCTCATATTCGTATAATTTATTTCCAGTTGCGGATCCTAAAATATGAATTTTTATTTCGCCGGTAGATTTGTTGAATATAATAGATTCTTTAGTTCTTGTTGTAGCTGCCATAGCCCATTTTTTTAATTGTTCGTACCCCATCGCTTCCAGAGAAGTATCTATTTTTCCGGTTTTCTTATGAAATCTCACCAAGCAATACTCTTCATAATCGTTCATATTGTTTTTACCTTTCGTCAAATAAATTGGGAAAATCTATCTCAAAGATGAGTGTAAGTTCTTTGACCATTAGGTCGATCCAAATGATGTTTGGTGTCAGTTCATATCTTTCATTGGCAGGTGTATATCCAAACCTAACACAATCTTCTATTTCGTCCAAAACATTCCACTCTTCATCAGTTGGGGCAACACAGCTAGAAAGCCCCATCTCATCTGCTAACGAAATCTCATCCAGCAAGTACAGGTAGGCATCATCGCCACCGCCACTCAGATAAGTATCTCTATTATGTATGTTTGGGAAATTGATTGCCTCTTCAATGGACATATCATTATTTATTTCTTCCCATCTTTCCGGAATTGAATTATGCTCTCCTTCTAATACTCCACACATATATTCATTTAATTCAAGTAGAATTCTATGCAGGTTATATCGATTATACTTTTGCAGAGCAATACTATTCTGATCGATCAACATGTGTATACTTCGAATCAAGTAATCTACTTCTATGACATTTTTTTTGCAACGTTCAATATTTTCTTTTCTTGCGAGTTTAGGTGCATTGGTCATCTCCGAAACTTTATATAAAACCAATACACATTCCCCGAAAACTTTTTTAATGATAGTTTTTTCTTCATCGCCAAACATATTTTTATCTTCTTTTACGGGATTCATATCTATCAAAATCTCATGATAATCAATGCCCAAAAATTCTGAAATCATTTTCGCATTATCAATATGACCAATACCATTCGCAGCAGACAGCCATTTATTTACCCGTTCTACTGTTAGTCCGGTTTGTTCTTCTAATTGAAGCAAAATACTGTTTTTTGTTATGTGTTTCTTTTTGTCTGTACGATCCGATAAAATTTGATTCAACGCATTAGGATCAAATTGATATCTTTTGCCAGTTTCCTCTTCTACTAAAATTCTTGGTGTTATTGATTTTGCCATATCTAAATCCCGTTCCCTTCTTTGTATTCATTGTTCATGCGCATTTCTTAATGTATCTTTATCATACATCCGGATTGTCCGAAAAGAAAGCGAGAAATAATCTTCTATTTCTCCATTAAAATCTCCAAACTTTTTATAATTTCTCAAACAGTTCATGAAATACTTAAGAATGATAGTTTCTGCTAAAGCTATAGCCCTTTTTACTAGATACCCTTTCATTATGTATCCCCCTACTCGTATTCTCATTCCACATATTCTATAATATCTTCTGGACTACAGTCAATCACTTCACATATACGTCTGCACACATCATAAGATATTGCACTCCCCTGCTTCATTCGGGTCAAAGTAGTGGCCGATATGCCTGCCCTTCTCATCAAATCCTTTCGTTCCATGCCAAGATCAATCATTTTTTTCCATAGGTTGTTATAACTATACATGCGTTACCTCCCGTTGTTAATTTGTATCTGATGGTGATATATAATTACCTTTATTGTTATTTTCATTTTTAAATAAGACAGAATCACCCATTTTAAAGCTTACACGCTCTCCACAAGCACTCTTTATAATCTGTCCCAATGTAATATAACCGTTATTATTGTCCTTAAATTTTCGGTTCGAATTATAAGAATATGCATTTATAACAAAATCCGTTTTGAAACAGTCCCCATCTTTTCTTGTTACTGCTACAGTTTGATAATCTTTTCCCAAATAATCCAGTATTTTCTCACAAGCTCCTACTGCCAATTCTTGACCCACATTATCTCCATATCGTAATTCACAATGATGCGCTTTCACATTCAAACAACCACCTTTGGCTTCCTGTACCATAAGGAAACAATCACTTATAGAATCAGCAGATGCAGTTACAACACCGCGGCTATTTCTATCAACCACATTATCCGGTCTACTTTCCCAAACATAAGATATCATTTCTTGAACATCTGCTTCATTCTTTCTATTATTTCTGTACGCGATCAATTCAATCATAATAACCACCATTCCTTTCCAATTCTATTACCAATGCCAAACTATTTTGGATTTCTTTCATCATCTCAGTATCATCCTTATTTCCATGGTTACGTCCCCATTCCTCAATTTGGTCACACACCTGTACCAATGCCATTGTAAGTGCAGGTCTGTTAATTGTATCCGCCATGAATTGATTCAGGGCCATTCTGATTATTTGTGCTTTACTTAAATCCATTTCTTGCGCCAGTTCTTCAACTCTTTTCTGCATATCCGAAGTTACTGTTGCTGTCAATAAATTACTTTTTTGTGACATATTTATGTCCTCCCATCTGAATTTATTTTTTTACCAATATGTTACTAATCTGAAAGCATTTTCCGACAAAAAAAGAAAGCATACGCAAACGGCATGCTTTTCTATCAATGCAACATTACATCTATCACCTTCATTAATTTACCTGATACTCCATAATATAGCATCTATTTTCTTAATATCTGAAATCCATTTATAATCCGGCAAGGCCTTGTCAAAGGCCGCCAAACACTCTTCTGCTTTTATTGTATGTAGAAACGTTTCATACCATAGCTCAATGTCATGGTATAATTGTATAGCATTGTTCAATTTTGCCTCCTGCGTGCTACCTATTATTTTTAAGGACAGATTTTGTAAAACATATCGGTCCCATATCGGCTTCTCTGGATTTATAGTAGCCAGCATTTTACTCGAAAAAGATGCTTCAATATTTCCCGTCTTATGATACAACTCCGTAATAATCTCACCAAACGTAATATCTTTATGCTTTACATTTTCAAACAGCGTATAATATTCTCTACGCCACTGTTCATTGCACCGTACTAAATAGAAACCATTATACGATCTCTGAAAGTCTGGATCCTTAGATACATCTACGTTTTTCACCTTATCTATTATTGTTTTATATTGAATAAGGCCAAGGCTGGCAGCCAACCTCTCTTGCAAAATCTTATTGACATCAAAGTTCACATCCATCATATCAGCCACTCCAGTTTAGCAGCTTCTCTTCGAAGCATTATTTTCATATAAGACAGTTAGAACCTACGTCGTTTCCTATGGGAACCTCTCTTATTTCCTCCTGAGTATTTCTTTGTTAGCTCGAATATCACTCCAAAGGGAATATAAATAATTGCGGCGATAATTAATAATAACGGCATAATTATGTACTCTCCTCTCATATCTCCCGGACTCTTACATATTCCGTTTTCATTATATCATGTATATTTTTCTATTTTGTAAATCTGCTTGCTATATGGTTATTTTTTATTTTGCATGCTTCCTGAGATCTTTGTTGTTTTCGTATCCGCCAACACCCCCTTAACAGCACCACCAATTTTAGGAGTTATCTTTTTCTGGATATATGCTTTCGCGCATTGTGCTGCAAGGCTCTCTATCTTTCTACGCGTTTCCGGTTCTTCCAATATCTGCAGGGCTTTTCCTGCGTAATCCAAAACGTACTCTTTGCCGTCCTGAATATATAATTCCGCAACACCTTTTCCTTGTTCCAGGAGTGCCTGAAGCGGTGTGATGTGGCGCTCGTCCTTATTGATCACATACCATCCATCAATATGTTCTTCTACATATACTCCCTGCCGCTTTAACATAGCAACCACTTCGGTGCTGTATACTACAAGATACACATCCGTTAACCGGTTCATGGCATCGTAACTTTTAATGCTTTCCTTTGCGATGTGGTACGCCAGTTCCAGATCAAAGCCGTTATTACCAGAACATAACAGCGGAATCGCAATGGAGCGACACTGTAGGTCGTCCGCCATTACAAGAGCCGACAAATAGGCCTTACTTAGCATTTCGATCTCTCCATGCTCCCCATCGGTCCACTTAGGCACAACAGAATGTAATATAAAGCTGGCATCCAAGCCATAGGCTTCGGTAACTACCGTATTTCCAACGGCTGTCTTTCCGATTTTCTTACAAGCAGCCTCTAGCTCCTTTCTTCCCGCCTTCTCAAAAATTGCCTTTGAGGTACCACTGCCTATTTTTAACCCAGTGTTTGCAGGAAGAACAACCGCGTCCACTTCCATATTTGTGATATCGTTTCTAATCAGTTTGTATTCCATTCCTTATTCCTTCTTTCGTTCAGCTCTTGAAAACACCTTTCGATGTGTTTTCTATCTGCGAGAATCTTCAGTTTCTCTACCGATTCTTTCCATACTTATTATCTTATCAATCGGAGTAATATATCATAATTACGTACTGCCCCCTCTTTATGAGACTTCCACAATTCATTTCTCCGATCAATATCAAAATTGGATGTGCAAATCAGCTCATTGTACTCCCTGATTTTTTTATAAAAAAACTCACGTTGCTTTTCTGATACGATTCTTACGTCTATCCAGTCTTCTCCAAAATCTTCTACATCACAATAATCCGCAATATACCATATGAACGCTTCCCACGTGATATCTTCTTCCGAGTGTAACCAATAGTACACTTTTTGCTTGCTGATTTTATTTATACCACTTGTAAAACCATATCCCAAATCAATCATCTTCTACCTCGCAATTCCTCTTTTCAATATGATATAAGTAAATCCTTTGCTCATTTCTTATCCTCTTTATATGCTATCACAAAACGGTTCCCAATGTGAATAGATATTCACAAATAAATTTCCAATACTATTTAATAATGATACTAATAACATACTGATAAAAGCAAAGTATGAATCAGGATCATAGGATAATATATAAGTAAATAGACAAGATACTATTGTATGTATGACAAGTATTATACCATCACAAGTACAGTTACAATGGAATATATCATATACCAACTGCCAGACGGCATTTACCAGGGTAAAATTTACCTTATGTATTCCGAAAGCGCCTGTTTAGGTGCTTTCACTTTTTCTGTTTGTAGAAAATGTACACACAAGATAAACTCATTACCATTATTACATATTTGTTATCATTTTTTGTAAATATAAATTCAATTACAGTAATACACGTTATTTAGACTTACGTGTATTTGTTTGCTGCGCTTTTATGATAAATAATATCATTTGCCCTACACCTCGCCAGAGATCTACCACCTTACCTCTATATTCTTATATTAATCCCGTACACTCATCAAGTACATAATTCACCAAAATCAATTATAAAAAACTACTAACATAACGATAAAATCAAAAGAAAGGAACATATACCTATGAACAATACTAACAAACCTCTAAATCCTAAATCCTGTAGAAAAGACTTCCGTGCTTCGGAAGACGAACTCCTCCGGCTAGAACAGCACTGTACTAACAGAAATCTGAAACAATCTGATTTCATCAGAGCAGCCATTCAAGAAAAAATAGAACGAGATACAGCTCCGCTTGCTTTTACTGACCCTCTAGCAACAAACACCTTTTATAATCTAGCAATCCGTCGTTCCATCACCAAACCCACCATTAAACAATTAGTAGATGACTTCAAAGGAGGAATTTTTAATGAATAACAGTATGATTATTTTATATACCGGAGAATACAGTAACGATGATGCTTATGAAAGGGTACTATCCTACGTTTCTAATAAAAATTATGTCTGTGGATATGCTGTTCCAGTTCCAATTGAACGCGACTCCCTGATTGCATCCTATCGTGAAGCAAACGAAAATTCCAATTATGAAGCATCCCGTTACATATGGCATTTTACCATCTCTCTTCCGGAAACCTCAAATTTAGTTCGTTTTATGTGTGTAGCCGACTCAATTGCTAAAGTATTTGCTTATGATTATCAGGTTTTGTACTCATTGGATTTGGCAACTGATCATCCGCACATTCACTTTGCAATCAATAACTACAGTTATCACCCTGATAAATGCCCTTTATCAGAAGATATTTTTGATTCTTATATAAGACAAAGCCTCTCGATTTTACAAAGCTTTTATCCAACTTACAAAGCCAAAATAGAACATCAGGAGGGGCGCTATGTTTGAACAGTATGATGATATTATGTCTATAGATGACGTTGCCGCCGCCTTAAAAATAGGCCACACGCAAGTATATCGTATCCTTCGGTCCGGACAGCTTAATGGCTACAAAGAGGGAAAAGATTGGAAGATTGCAAAATTAGCTCTTGAAAACTACGTCAGAGAAAAAAGCAAAGTACCACTAATATATTGACACTAGTAAACGGTAAATAACTCGTACCGTGCTAGTTATACTAAAATCTGAGATAATCAACTCTGAAAAAACTTAGTTTTTGGGAGGAGGATTATCTCATGGATAAATCAACACATCAGATCCGGTGTGAACAATGGAGCCGAATCATTAACGACTGTCTGGCTAGTGGGCAGTCAAAAAAGACCTGGTGCCAGGAGAATGGTATATCTGAAAAGGCTTTTTATTACTGGCAGCGGATCCTTCGAAATGAAGCTTATATCGAGATGAAACAGCTTCCAGCGTCGGCTCCTGCTACGCTTCTTTCAGAACCGCCGGTCGCATTTGTTGAACTGAAGCCAACACATAAAGAAACAGAAATACCATCATCGTTCAGACCGGACATTATTTTACGCAGCGAGCCATTGGTTCTGGAGATATCCAACACCGCTTCTGCGGAATTACTGAAGCAGCTGGGAGGGTTCCTGCATGCTCAATGACGCCCGGGGCTTCTCGAAAGTTTTCATTGCTACCGGTTATTCTGATCTGAGAAAAGGGATTGACGGTCTGGCTAACATCATCCGCTGCCAGTTCGATCTGGATCCCTTTCAAAAAGACATCCTGTTCTTATTCTGCGGCGGACGTACCGACCGTTTAAAAGGATTGGTCTGGGAAGGCGATGGGTTCCTGCTTCTCTATAAAAGACTGAATGTGGGCCGTTTCAGCTGGCCACGTACACCGGCCGAAGCAATGGAAATCACACCGGAACAATACGGGATGCTGATGCAGGGACTGGAGATTGTAGCCAAGAAACCGATCACCGAGACACATCCCACAAAACTTTGCTGAGTTTTGTGCAAAACAGAGAAAATAAAAAATCGTTTTTCCCTGTGTATGATCACTAAGGCCATTCTTATCCACAGATATCCTGAAGGCGGGATCCTTCATACGTAATACTTCTACGGGGTCCCTCCGGCCGGTGGATAACCAATCACAAAACTTGAAAAAATCTAAGTTTTTCTTGGTTTTAGGACCTGATCTTTTTTAGTAAAAATGCCGAAGACCGATCTTATCCGGATTGGATATTTTCCGAAACTTATTGTATAATAGTGCAAGAACGTAACGGAGGGATCAGCATGGCAAAGTACACAGAAGAACAACTGAATACATGTAGTAAAGAGATGCTGATCACTCTGCTCCTTTCCATGCAGGACCAGATGGAACAGCTGAACCAGAACTTCGAAAAGCTTGTGGAGCAGCTGGCTTCCGCAAATAACCAGCGTTATGGTCGATCATCTGAAAAACTGTCCGTCATTGATGGCCAGTTATCTATGGATGATCTGATCTTCAATGAGGCAGAGGCCCTGACGGATACCACATACGTCATTGAACCGACGGAAGAACAGGTCCTTCCGAAGAGAACACCAAGACCTTCCGGAAAGCGCGAATCGGATCTGAAAGACCTTCCTGTGGAGGTGATCTCCCATGCGATGTCCGAAGAACAGCTCACCGCTATCTTCGGCCCCAATAGATGGAAACAGCTTCCTGATGAAGTTTTTAAGCGTGTAAAGGTCCGGCCGGCGGTCTATACCGTTGAAGAACACCATGTGGCAGTCTATGCCGGAAAGGATAATCAGACGATCGTAAAGGCAGAACGTCCCAAAAGTCTGCTCCGCAACAGCCTGGTGACACCATCTCTTGGTGCCAGTATCATGAATGCCAAGTATACAAATGGTCTGCCCCTTTACCGTATCAGCCAGGAATTCCAACGCAATGACATCCATATTTCCCGGCAGGTAATGGCCAACTGGATGATCCAGCTTGCCGACCGTTATCTGGGGATTGTGTATGACAGGCTTCATGAACAACTTCTGGGATATCATGTCCTGCAGGCAGATGAGACCCCTGTGAAAGTATCCAAAGACGGACGTCCGGCAAACAGCCAGAGTTACATGTGGGTCTACAGGACCGGTAAGTATTATAAAAAGACACCGATCATTCTGTATGATTACCAAAAGACCAGAAAGGCTGATCATCCGGAACGGTTCCTGAAAGGATTCGAAGGTCTTGTGGTAAAGGATTCTTATTCAGCATACGGGAAACTGGACCGCGAATCCGAAGAGCTTTCTTTCACAGCATGCTGGGCTCATGCAAGGCGCCGCTACTCGGATGCCTTAAAAGCTCTGCCGAAGGGCAAGAAAGATGCTGCCGCAAAACAGACAGTGGCATACGAGGCTCTGACCCGGATCGCAGCGATATATCATCTGGATAACGCGCTGGCTGAACTGGAACCGGAAGAACGGCTGCACAAAAGGAAGCTTATGATCGAACCTCTGGTAGAGGCTTATTTCGCGTGGTTAAAGAAAATCAAGCTGGAGAACACGCTGGTTTCAGGTAAAACACTGGAAGGAATCAACTACAGCGTGAATCACGAAAAAGCACTCCGCATGTTTCTGGAGGATGGAGAAGTTCCGTTGGACAATAATGCCACAGAAGGTGCGCTGAGAAGTTTCTGTCTTCATAAGCATACCTGGAAACTCATCGACACCATTGATGGAGCGAAATCCAGTGCGATCATTTACAGCATCATTGAGACTGCAAAAGCGAATCACCTGCTTCCGATCCGTTATCTGGAGTACCTTCTGGAGACTCTGATGGAACATCAGGACGACACCGATCGAAGATTTATCGATGATCTGCTTCCATGGTCTCCCAAACTACCGGACACTTGCCGGGTAAAATAAATAGGATTACTTGGCCACCAGCGATGGTGGCCTTTAAAAGCTACGGTACTTATGATTTACCGTATACTATGATTTACCGTATACCCGGTGTGTGTGGTGATTTACCCATAAAAAATCCCCCTTAAGTAGATTTTGGTTATTTACCTTGTCTACTTAAGAGGGATCATATCAACACCTTCGCCGCCTATATTTGTGTTTCAACATACACTTCTATCTACGTTCTATTCTTTTGAACTTCACACTATTTAAAACAGCTCCTACTAATTTGCATATTGAATATCTGCACTACTTGTAATAGTATTCTTAATTATCAATTCTCCATTCAAAATTGCAAATACATTCCAATAATCCTCACTGCCCAAATCTGTAGGAACATTAAATGTCGCAACAAGGTTCTCTCCTTGATACACCTTTACTTGCGCTTCAGATGTTGCAACAGTACCAGAACCAGCATAACGATAAATGTAATAATAATATGGTGTTGCTGTTGTTGTAGTCAAGGTAATCGTTTCTGGTCCATAACTGGTTGTATCATCAACATCCAAATTACATACTTCGATATCCCCATCATAACAATATTTCTCCCTATAATATACATGGAAATGATTTCCATTTGTCATTGTTCCCTCCATATGGGAATCTAAATCATTTGGATTTTGTCCCCATGTAAGTACAATTCTAAAATTATTTCCAGATATTATTGGTGTAATTGTTCCATTTTGCAAATCACTATTTTCTTTCTGTACAATAATATTGAACGATGTAGAAATAAAACCTTGTCTTTCAGCATATACAGTATAATTTCCTAACGGTAATGTTAACGAATAGCGTCCGTCTGCTTCAGTTACTGTCGAGGCCAATATGTCGCCTTGTTCCATATTATTCCAGCCCTTACGCACGCTCAATGCTACCCCTTCAACTCCCATTCCAGTCATTGCGTTATTTATTATTCCTGTAACAGTACCGCTTTCTTCTTCAGATCCTGCTACCATCAAAAATGTCTCCATATAAACATTATTATTATATGTAACATCCGCATATGCTGTAAATGGAATATATCCTGGCGCATTTATTTCTACACGATAATTGCCTTCAGGAAGTGTCAAATTATAATTACCCGTCATACTTGCAGAAGCAGAAAGATATAAACTATCATTCCTATATATTGAAATATTTGCATCGGCAACAGGAGTAACTCGATCTGAAGCCATACAAATTTTTCCAGAAAGTGTGCCGACTTTTTTATTATTCTCTATTTCCTGAATTTTTGCATTAACACAACGTGCATATGCTTTAGCGCCCTCCTCATTTGGATGTATCGAATATGCACTAGCAACAGACAGGCAATCTATATCTTGGTCTCTAGCACCTAATATTATCTCATTTATCCATGGTTCTTCTGTATACGCTTGGTGGCCACCGTCTTTATTGAATTCTTCTTCAACATCAACAAAATGAATATTCATCCCTGCTTCTGCGCATTCACTAACAAGCTCTTCCAATAATTCGTTAAACTTTGTAACATTCGTATTTACTGTTACTGCTTCTTCTTGACTAATAACAGCTCCTTTTCCGTTTTTTTCAAGTAATTGAGGGTATCCTGCAACAATAATATCTGCTTGTGGGCCAGCAGCTTGTTGTACCTCTTCATAAACCGTCTTTATCTTTGTCTTTGTAGTGTCAATATTATTCCAAAGTCCCTCCATCTTCTCTTCTAAAGACTTAGAACCTAAATAGGTACTTTTTGTGGCACAAGTTGTAATAATATCAGCAAAACCGACATCATTTCCACCGATAGTCATCGTCACATAATCTACAACGCCAGTAATTGAGTCAAAAACGTCAATCTGTTTGGGTAATTCAACACTCACTGTATCCCAAGAAAACCAGCCAGCATATGTTCTTGCCGTTTTCTTTTGTTGTTTTGAAGTAATGTTCTTAGCCACGGCTCCAGAGGAAGCAACGAAATACCACTCACAGACTGACTCGCCATTCAATTGAACAGAGCGATAATTCGACATCGTTCCGCTGATTCCCGGAATTTCTATCAACGAAGGCCAACTTTTTTTTGATCTATGAGCCAGCCAATCATTATCAACCATCTTGTCCAGCCTGTCTTTTTCTTGTCCATAAAACGGTTCAATTCCTTCACCAGAAGAATATGAGTCACCAAGAGATACAACTATAACTGGATCGCCATTTTCAACAGCAAGTACAGTCATACTAAAACTTTGAATTATTAAAACAACTCCTACGAATAAAGCAAGAACTGTTTTTAATACCCATTGACCACCTTTCAATTTCATAATTTATCAATCTCCTCTCTTGTCAATTGGTTGAGCGTTTCAGCATCAATCTTATCTACAGTTTTTACTATTACTGCCGTTTCTTTTGGAATTGTTACATAAAACTTATTAGTGGCACTATCATAGCTTGTAAGCTCCTCTGATTCAGACACTAGTAGCTGTACACCTAATTTGGACTCAAGGTTATACGAGGCAGGATTTGCCATAATCATCCCATTAATAACAAATATAGACCAAACATCTCCGCATTCTGCAATATAATATGTCTCATACATAGGGCGCTTAGTTTCGACATCTTTCGTAATTTCTACTTGATCGACATACTCTCCGCCCATATCATATTCATAAGTTATCGGATAATTACCGAAGCCTCTAGCGTGTAAAATATTTGCAACTTCAGCTTCTGTCGGAACATCAGAAGATTCATTTGCATCAATAATTTTAACGACAACAGCATTATTATTATAATATTCGTCAGCTTCTGATGGTTTTTCCGGCTTACTTGTTGGTGCCGGTGTCGGTTCACTTGTTGGTGCCGGTGTCGGTGTCGGCTTACTTGTCGGTGCCGGTGTCGGTTCACTTGTTGGTGCCAGTGTCGGTTCACTTGTTGGTGCCGGTGTCGGTGTCGGCTTACTTGTCGGTGCCGGTGTCGGCTTACTTGTCGGTGCCGGTGTCGGCTTACTTGTTGGTGCCGATGTCGGCTTACTTGTCGGTGCCGGTGTCGGCTTACTTGTTGGTGCCGATGTCGGCTTACTTGTCGGTGCCGGTGTCGGCTTACTTGTCGGTGCCGGTGTCGGTTCACTTGTTGATACCGTTGCCACTTCCTTGCCATCCTTTTGTCCCACAGTTAAACCCATCTCACCTTGATTAACAATCGCCAGTAGTCCTCCTCCAAACACCACAACAACCAAAATTAAAACAATTACATACCTGGGAATCAATGAAAATATTTTTTTCATAACTAACCACTCCTAACTTACATTTTTATAGTAATACATCCAAAATAACCCACATATATCTTAATCCCCAAACACTCTATGATTCATCAATTGTAGTGTTTAATTTGATGTATTATTATCTCTTAATATCCTTCTAACAAGGAGAACCAACAACGCTTGTATATATGGAATAATAAATACAATAAAGGTAACAGCACATAAAAACACTGTTAGCAATGCATCCCCTAAAGCCTTTCCCAACTCTGCCGCGTGTTCCATATGATCATAAAAAAATTGGATTAATATCCAGAAAAGATAAACCACCAATAGAATTAGTGGCAATAGTATAATGTAATAAAATACTCTTAAAGACTTACATATTATGCTATCCCCAATACTAACCATTTTTTTACTCATGGGTGTCGCAAAAAAACTCACCACCAACGCAACAATTGCAATTATTACAGTTGCTCCAATTTGGAATGTGATATGCTCATTTCTCAACACAATTAGTGATATCACTCCAGCCAGCACGCATATAACAACTCTTGTTATAAAATAATAACCCTTCATATTCCCTCCCATATAAACAGTATATACCTAAAATATGCCTCTTATAAAAACAACTTTCGCAATTCACACCGCTCTTTACTACACAATATCAATTTATGGAACATCTTATTTTTCTTTGAGTTACTAGCAAGAATTTTTTATAAATTATAATAGTTTGATTACTTTTACAAGAATATACCTTTAACAACTTAAATATTTTATAATTATACAATCTATTTTAGTCTATTATAACACTTCCCCTCGACAAAGTCCATATTTTATAGCAAAACCTCACTACTGCTAAAACAGTAGTGAGGTGCTATTTACAGTCATAGTTATTTATTGATATCGTCATTCAAATCCTTACTTTTGTTTGGTCGTATTTATTACTTCGTTCATTAATTTTACTGTAGCATTAACCCCCAGCTTGAACCCTTCCTTCTGAGCATAATAAGTAGCCTTATAAATTAATGCCCTGATTTCCTCTACCTCTTCCGCTTTCATCTTAGAACTCAGCGGTGAAATTATCTCTTCTACTTTTTCGTCAAACCACTTATTACCAACTACATATTCATCCTCTGTACAAATGATCTTGTCGTAAATTTTATCAATCAGATAATCCATAAAAGCTCCCCTTTCAATCACAACTTATTCTCAAACTTATAACACTAATTTCTGCTGCTCATACTCTTGCCTTCTCGTTATCATGCCAGGTACTTTTCCGAGGAACCCCTCCAGGTTCTTGTCATCATCTAACCACGATTCAATTTCACACGACTCCAAAATCAGAGGCATTCTATCATGTACATCTTTCATGGACTCATTGGCACCAGTTGTCAGAATCACAAACCTATCTTCACCTTCAAAATTTCCATAAAAGCCCGCGAAAAACATCGGTTGCCCATTTCTTGCAGTAAAAGTCACCTTTTCTTTCTGTGCATTCCATTCATAAAATCCTGCAGCCGGTATCACAATTCTCCTTCTAAGGACATTATCACGAAACAGCTTCTTTTCCAGCGCAGTTTCTGCTCTGGCATTAATGATCACTTTTTGTGCCCCGAATCCTGGGAAGCCCCATCTTTGCTTTTGGGCAGTTAGCCCTTCTTTGTCTGCCACAATAATGGTCGCTGTCTCAGAGGGCCGTACATCTTTGGCCTTATATCTCTCTTTCAGTTGCGCATCTACTTTACGCACAATTTTCTCAATTTCTCTGGCAGTATCATTGTCCACATAAAATACACCACACATCGTCCTACTCCTTATATAATCCTAGCACTTTCGTGTTCCACATCAATTCCTATTGTCACTCCCGACCTACGTTCTTTATCTAAACCTCCGCTCATATGTGAAATATTACTTTGCAGAAAACTAGCCCTTTGGATCGAATCCTCCCCATACCGACTACGTATCTGATCAACAACTCTATCTACTACCTCCAACTTATCAAAGCGTTGCTGATCAAATAAATTGTACTGTCGTCCTACATCCGACTGTACCTTAGAAGTCCGTACTCCAATCTGTCTAATCGGTGTACGTCCATCCCACAATCTTTCAAACACCTGACACGCTGCACGGTGAATTTCCATCGTTACATCCGTAGGTGACATCAACTGCATCTGCTTGTTAAGATATTCAAATTCGTACGTTGTGATGTGAACAGCAACTACACTTATTTTCACATCATCTGCTCGTAGTCTTGCACCCACAGTTTCACATAATGACAATAACAAATGCTTTGCATACTCAAAAGTAGTGATATCCTGCGGTGCAGTCATACTGTTACCATAACCTTTATTAGCTTCGTGTGTGAACATATATGGTTGTAGATCTGCTCCTCTAGCATATCCTTGTATAATCTGTCCTGGAGTTTTCAAATATGCTTTTATCATCTCCGTATCAGCCATAGCCAATTCCCCAATAGTCCTGATTCCTAACGATAATAACTTTCTGGTCGTAGCTCTTCCAACAAAAAATAAATCAGATACCGGCAACGGCCACATCTTTGCTTCTATCTCTTCCGGAAACAAAGTGTGTACTTTATCAGGTTTTGAAAAATCTCCTGCCATCTTGGATAGAAGAAAATTGTTGGATATACCTATATTGACAGTAAAACCCAGTTCTTCTTTAATTTCCTCCTTAAGATCATAGGCAAATTTCACCATCTGCCCTCTACCATACAACTTTTCGAACCCTTGAAACTGCATCCACGCTTCATCGATGCTATATTGGATAACATTATCAGAATACTTTTTGAGTTTATTTATAAATGCTCTGGATGCATTCACATATAACCCGTAGTCCGGTGGAATTATCACTAATTCTGGGCATTTTTGTTTAGCTGTAACGATTGCTTCCCCTGTTTGAATCCCGTATTTTTTTGCTGGTACACTTTTAGCTAGTACTATTCCATGCCTTTTCTCCTGATCTCCTCCCACAATACTTGGAATCAATCTGAGATCTTCTTTCTCTCCTAATACACTTACGCGGTATGCAGCACTCCAACTTAAGAAGGCACTATTGGCATCTATGTGAAATACATATTTGTCGTTCTCCATTATGATAGGAACTGAAAGATCCGCCATTTATGTTTTTCCACATGATAACGAAGTTCCAATAATCTTCTCTCTCCGGCAATTACCGTTGAGCACACAAATCTTTTTTCACGCACTCCTACACTATAACTTTCATCGCGGGATATTGTTTTTTCAATGCCAACCTTCTCAATCTGATGCTCTCTAGTCTCAAACCGAAACCATAAGGGCGTAAGTTTACCATCCCTATCAGTAACCGCAAACATCTGCACTGGAATATTTACAGGGAACACGTCTCCCATCTTTGAACATTTCTCTTCCATTCCTCTCACCTACAAAAGAACATCTGTTCGATTATATATTAACAGAGTATTATCCTGATGTAAAGTGGAAAATGCAGGTTCAGTCAAACGAGTACATTTTATGGGACACAGTTCCTCCCCCAGCTGCAATACTCTTGTCTGATCTCCCATGAAATAAATTAAAAATATAATTATGCTTATCGCTCAATTACATTTATCCAAATAAAAGCTCCAGAGTCTTTTTCTCTGGAGCCTTTATTAAACTCAATACATCAGCATCTCATTCTTTGTTATATTTTGTAATCTATTTAGGCTCTGTCAAATATGGTCGAAAATTGACTACACCATCGATATATTCTTCTCGATCTATATTCATTTATAGAGAGGTCGTCCTTCAATAACCAGAGCTTTAACGAATTAATCTTTTTTATATCCCCCCTACCTTTCCATCAATCTTTTTAGCTCAGACAACGCAATTTCATGCCCTTTGCGAACTATCTTAGTGAAAGACTCGTCTTTTTCCATCAAATCTTGATTCTTTATAACCCGCACAGAATCAGCAAAGATTTCAGAGATCTGGACTGTCTCTTTTGCACGTTCTCGCCGAATGTCCGATTCAAAATCGAAGGGAAAAAAGTACACTACATGCAGTTGAATATATACATTTTCACATATAATTTCCATCAAATCAGGAAGCAAATGAAATGACGTTTCCCCGCCCAAGCCAGAAACAACACAGATCTGCTTATTCTTTTTCAGGAATTTATGAAGTTGCCTTTTCGTGCGATAGTTAAACTTTTGTCGTCCATTATCTGCTTTTAAGGGGATTTGAAGCGTTTTTTCAATAGCACTAGCGTTTAGCTCACTTGGGTTACTATCTATTGCAAGCGTATCTATGGTATACTCCATCTCTTTTATATATTTAGAAAAAGAAAGTCCAGCGCCCCCGAGAGCGATCAAACCAGTTCCGTATGTTTTTGCATTAATTCGCATCATATCCTCCGAAATTTAATCTTCCTCTTCTGACAAGGTCCAGGGTAGAATCTGCCACTCAGCAGCATCATTTGTAGTAAGTTTCAGTACCGGCTTATTATCTCCTCTTATGAATAGCGTATCGTATAAATTTATTTTTATCTGATCCGTAGACTTAATTTCAAGAAACATGATCATGGGCTCGGTTGAGTGAGAGTCTACACAGATACTGTCTTTATCTACTGTAATAATTACTCGATTTAAATCCGCTGTTGGTGCCAGGTCTAATCTGCAACAGACTTCTTTTTCCATTTTGACTGGTAACGTAGCCCATGTGAACCGATGAAGTACTCTCCTCAGAAGAAACGTAGTATCTTCCTTTGAAATATTCTTAACCCATATCCCATCCGATTCAGATTCCATAATCACTTCAAGTATGGGTGTATTATTCGTATCCAACTCTAGCATGCTGCTGGTAATAACCATATTACCTTCCTCAATTTTAATCTCTTTCTCTTTATTACAGACTTCAAATATAATTGCCATTGTATAAAAAATCTTCTCCTTATAAGATATTTTTTATATTTATTTTTTCACGATCTGTGTTCGCATACTTCTCAACAACCGTTTGACCGTGCAAATCTTTCCATGCTTGTTTTTTTGATATTTCTAGCAGAATATCTTTCCCCTTGTATGATCCACCCATGGTGTGTTGGATTTTAGCACACAACTTTACAATTTGTTCCATTTCCTCAACATATTGGGCTACTAATTCCATCCGTGTATCCCGGCTTGTTGGACCAACGTGTCCCAAACCATAAGCCAGCAAGAGTTCTTTCGACTTTTCGATATCTGTATTATCTAGCAGGAGTTCATAAAAACTGCAGGCAATGGAAACCTCCTTAATGCTGCGTTGCAATCTTTTTTGTATTACTTCCAAACTCTCACTATTCCGGCGTAGAAGACGTTCTGCAACTATCATTGGTGGAGGTATAAGGAAGCAACTCTTGATATCATATTCCGATTTGTTCAAAAGCTGTAATGCCCCATACACATCCAATTCTAATATGGGAATCGAATCCTCCAATTCTAAAATTCGGTTTAGCTCGCTTCGAGGTGTTCCATAAAAATCACCATCTTTCTCATCAGGATACACTGTGTACTCGAGCAATTCTCCTGCAGAAAGTAAGTCTTTAAAAACCTTTTTTGATGTGAACATGTAGTGTTCTTCATCCTGTTTGGTGTCTCTTTTTTTTCTAGTGGTCAAACTTCTGCATAATTTGAACATATTATTTTCGACTATAATCGTCTCAATTAATGTGGATTTCCCGGATCCTGAGCTTCCGGACACTAGAAGTATCTTATTTGCCATATACTTATCTTTTCCTTCCTATTTTTATTTGTGTTCCGTGTCATATGGAACATTGTTAACATAATACTGTATTGTTTCAATATAAAATCTTGTGCGCTCCCTAGCGAATTCATTTGCGTCCACTTCGCAAGGCTGCTTTTTATAAGCCATATAGTCCTCTGTGCTTGAGATATAATCTTTAAGATTATAGAAAAATCCTTTTGCTTCGCTAAATATTTCAAGATTTCTATATTCCGTCGAGATATCGCAAAATACCTCTGCTAAAGTATGCTGATAAGAGTGTCTTAGCTCATGTAATACACTTAACAGTACAGCATCATTGGAACTCATATGGTATCGGTTCAGCGTGATTCTTCGACACTCATGAGAATAAAGCGCTAAAGTTTCGGTAAGCCTATTTGAACATTGGAGTCGTTTTTTTGTGTAAATTACTTGTGTTCTTATTTTTCATCAATTTTTCACCGACTCTTTGACCAAGTATTATTGAGTCTCATACACTTTTAGTTTTTCTACAGGTACGAAACCTTGTAACCCAGGTTGTTCTTTCATTTTACAAAGAACATATCCATCGACAGTTGCGCCTTCGTATGTAAGTATTGTGCCAGGTTTTAAGTGCCACTTTATTCGATTCATATCTAACTTTGATAACGATACCGTTCTCTTCTCGTGCGCTTTGAAATCCAGGACCTCAATCATCTCATTTATAACTCCGTACATCTCTGTCTCCTCCAGAACTATATAGGTGGAAATTTCTGCTGTTTTCTCTGCAGAACGTTCAATGCCGTTGGTCACATAATAACTAACTGGTAATAATATCGAAGACAGCAAGATTAAAATGGGAATAAGAAGAAGTCCTTTGTTATATGTCTGATCTAAACTTCTACAAATTTTATGATAGACTAGATTAAGCGAGAGATACGAAAGCACAACTATAATCAAAACAGTGGCATTCACATCAATGAAACGCTCGTCCCGAAGAATATGTAAATAAAATGCAATTAAAATATACTGTACAGTTCTTATCCGAACACACTTCTTAGAACAATCCGAGTGATAATTGTTTAACAACCACCCCCCAATAGCATCCACTATACAAAGAATAATTAACAATGTATAGATAATATTGAAAACATTGTTTACAATAGCGTAACCTACAGCTCCTATCATGGCGAGGAGAAATAAAACTACCGTTGCTGGTATTGAAAATATAAAAAACATATGTATTGCCTCCCATCTTTTTCATCAAAGAGAATTTTTTTTATTAATTCGCTCTAATATGTCTCGAATTGTATTAAGAATCTTATCCGGGACTGTAACGTCTGGCACAGTCACATTCATTTCGCATGGAGTTAACAGCAACGTGCACTTAATATATTCAGAACCATAAGGGAATTTGAAAATAACCTCCTCTTTTTTGCTCCAGGGCTTGGGAATCCCGCAGAACAAAACTTGGTCTTTTGTAGAAAATGTCCAATATTCTCGATCCTTGCCTTCTCCGGGTAAAGAACCCTGTATTCTCCATGCAAATAGATTTTTATTACTGTCACCTAAAACCGATGGAATCACCAGTTCGTTTCCTGTAACATATGCAATCTGCTTTGATGATATATAGATATCACCAAAATATGGAGTAAATGAACTAATCCATGATTCTCCTTTCTTTTTGTCAGTAAGAATTCCTATAAGTGCTGGCAGATTCATGGTAATTTCCTGATTTGTGATATCGATGTAAATTTCTTGATTGCTTTCTTTTATAGGTGAAAGAAAGATCGTATCCTCATCTTTTTCTCCGGTAATCTGCGTATACTCGGTCATATCGGCAGTCCAAACAGTAGCTGTAAATTTTGCAGGTTCTCTTAAAACCGTTAATTTTTTTGCCAAAGTAATGTACGGAAAACAAGCTACCAGCGAAAATATAAACAACGCAATTATAGCCACTCGCCATTTTGTCATATATTTACACCTTCTTTTTTACACGATATTCCAGAATGAAACTGGATATAACAACAGCCACAATGCTTAATAAGCAATAATGTTAAACGGTAACCTGCATTTAATATCTTCTTCAATCTGCACTACCCCTCTTCTTATGTCATTTCAAACCTCAGATTAAAAGTGAATATATATCAACTTGCTTCAAATGGCGGTCTATATATCCAGCTTCTTGCTTTACTGGATAAAGAACTTCCCAGTTGATCGATTCCAAATTTTTAAAATCACTATCAAGCGCATACTCAATATAAAGATTCAAGTTCAAGAGTGTATTATTAGACCATTCATTTTTTAGCAATTTTTGGACACACTCGAAATCTAATTTTATATTAGCGAGCCGATTTTTAATTTCTCTCTTATTTTTGTTAAGGACAGTACTTAACTCATTGATCTCTTTTTTCATATCTGAAGATATCTCTTTACACTTCTCCGAGTCATCTATTAAGCTTAAGATTTTAAGAGAAATAGTATTCAACCGTTCAGTTATTCGCCAGTTCTGCTTAGATAATTCTTCAATATGAGCGTATTCTGAAGCATGATAGCATTCCATCTCAGCATAGATCTCATGAATTCTATTTTCAAACTTACTCACTTGACGTGCTATATAGGAACTGTAGTACACTCCATCTTCTTTTCTTTCCAGTCGGGCGCCTAATCTATCTAAGATTCCCGCCTTTGCCGCGGTAGACTTGTTGATGACACACATTGTACTAGGCCTTCTGGCAACTTTATATAATTTGCTACGGTAATCGTTAATGGATCTATCCTTTGTGTTCTGATTTTCAAGATTGTTTATCATTTTTTCTCTCCTGTATTATTTAAATTAAACGACAAAAACTACGCGAGCAGCATCATTTTAAAAAGCTTTAATATAGCTGCGGACTGTAAATTTTGTCGTGGTGCCGACATCCATTTCGGCACCACGATTCATAGGGAACTTAATGATTCATATCATAGAAATAGTTATAAGCTCCCGATACGGCATGCTTCAGAACCCATCCACATGCAAATGAAAAAACGGCACTCCACATAACTGTTATCTCCTTTCTTAATAGCTGTAATTATTGAATGCAAAGATGAAATAAATGGTAGTAGTAACGATTTTAAACCACATATTACACAACCTCCTTCTTTATTTTTGTAAACTTAAATTATCACATGTCGGAAGTCATATGCTGGAAAGTGAGATAATCACACTTAAAATCAAAGATATTATTTTTTTCATAGTACATGCTCTCCCTGTAATTAAAATATTGCTGGATCTTTTTTTACAATCTCGCTTGACTAAGGCGCTCTAATCATAATCGCATTCCACCTTCTTTCATATAATTTCAACTCGGTAACAAGTAATGTCTACACGTATGCCTGAACACTCATCCATAGGGCATTTTTCACATCAGTGCACCTACTGAACTATCAAATTTAATTACGGTTCGCCGCCCGACATCCTCGACTTCGGGAACCCAAATGACCGTTCCTTGTATAATGCTCCCCTCTCGGAGATTAAGACTATCAAAACAAATACCACTTGTTTTAATTGGGGCAAGTATATCCACGTAAGCGGCTTCTTTGGTTCTGGATGTTATAATCGCTTCGCAAGTGTCAAGATATTCATACATACTATTTACCTCCCAGCAGTTTTCCCTTCTGTGATTATACTGTAACACACCATTTATCCACTTTCATCATCTGCAAATGGTATAATTATGTAGTTTGACATCTACGTCACGAAATCATTACAGGATATTTCTTCATCATCTCAAGCAAAAAATGTAAGGTGTTTGTTGTTTTTCGACTATTTTTGTGTTACGTTTATGATAGAATTACAGAAATCGTATTTTAAGAAATCTTTCAATTTTTTAGGAGACCAATTATGGGGAATAAAGAAGAGACTACCAAAAATAAAAAACAAGATTTTCAAAAGAAGAACTCACTACTTGAATGGAAAAAGAAATACGAAGAGGAAAACGATGTCACGCTAAATTATAAAGCAATCGCACAAAGGTTATCTAAAACTCCCGCCGAGGCTGTTTCTGAACAACAGATTGCCTCCTTCTTCGAAGGTACGATTGATCTAAAAGACAGTGACTCCCTTTACCTAAAACTGGAAAACTACTGCCAGTCTAAAGGGCTAAAAATAGAGAGCACATTTAATTACTATAAATTTGTGAAGGAAAATCTTTTCAATTGGAGAAAAAAATATGAAGAAGAGAACGGTCCTTTAGATGAAGAGGCAATTGCCAAGAAAATGCATGACACTTTCGGGCTAAATCCCTCAAAACAGAAAATACATGCTATGTTTTCGCAGACTCCTGATAACAAAAGTCCACGTGAGGTTCAATTGGCCGAGTTAGTTGCATTAGCGACTCTTTTAAATATCCCTCTTGAAGAAATATGTGCGATTCCATTTGCATCAGAAGATTCTTTGCACTTAGCAGGTGGTCCTGTTCAGCAACTCGATAATTTTTTTTATGGTGGCACCTATTGGGGATATTATTTCAAACGTAAATACCAACCGGATCATCTGTCTCCCGTCATAGAACATTCAATTGAAGAAGTTGAGTTAAAGATTGAAATCAAGGACTACCAGACCGTTTTAACGGTAACGGAAAAGAATGAAGACAAAACCTTTTATGGGAAACCCCTTACATCGTTCGTCCTGACTGGCAATCTTCATCATTTTGTAAATAAAAATATGGCGTATGCATTTATCAAGGATAAGGAAAATAGAAGAGCCATGGGGATACTCTTTTCTTATATCAACTTATCAGCAGATATACGGTATTATGTTACTGCTGCAGTTATGTCCTTCAGCTTGAATCAAGTACATGAACCACTATTTCATAAAATGTGCATATTTCGCGTAAGACAGGATTGCAACAATCCGATAATAAAAGGTGTACTCTCTCTCAATACAGGTCCCCTTGTTTTCGACCAAGAAACCTTAAGTGAGCTGAAACAAGATGAAGAACTGAAAAAATTATTTGATTCTGTCCCAGAAACTCCCTGTTATGCTTTTTTGGAAAATGCACTATACAGTAACTCTTTTAGCGTGAGTGATAATGTTCAGAAAACAAAGAATATTCTAACGTTACGGAAAAACTCCCTGTTACCTTTTCACCAATTTGTTTCTGAGTCAGATTCCTTTTCAAACTTCATGAAAGATTTTCAGAAGTTTGAAGAGTGTGAAAATATAAAATCGTCTTCAGATATTCCAACGAGAGGACGTCCTCGGAAAATAGAAACGAGCTTGGATATGAACATGGTCGACATGCATACTTTCAACTATAACAAGTATGTTAAACTAAACTTGAATAAATGGTTTGGGGATTTTAAAGCAGAAAAAAAGACTACACTCACAATCGCAGGTATCACTGAAAAGTTAAATACACTTAAAATTAATACTACTTATAAAAGAGTGGATGCAATGTTTAAGATGAATGATACGCAAGTAAATCTCCCCGAGGTGATAGCTCTTTGCCAAGCTTACAATATTCCCTTCCAAAAAATAGCTGCATTCCCGATCACACCAGCAATATCAATCGATCACATGTTAGGAGAAGGTATACAACCACTTAACAATGATTTTTACATAGGAAAATATTGGTGTTATTATTTTGAGCCCAAACATGACGATGATCAATTTCAGATGCTGGAAAGCATGCAGCTCAAAGAAGCTGTGCTGGAAATAAAGAGAGAAGAAAATTATACATTTGTAACCTTGGCTGAAGTTGATGAGAAAGATAAATTTGCAAAAGCTCCCGTGCCTTCTCCTAAATTGGAAGGACGGCTCCATCATCTAACCAACCCTGATATATGTTACAGCCTTATAACAAGTAAAAATGCGGAAAGAACCATGCTTTTAGAATTTAGCTATATCAATCTTTCATCCGACATACGTTATTATATGACCATGGGTATGTGTACATTTTCGAAAGGTACCCACCCGGCTCCTTTCTACGAAAAAATGGCTGTTTTTAAAGAGCGGCAGTATCCTTCTACCGATCCTGAAAATGATACGCTGATAAGAGGCATTCTCTCCCTAAATACAGGTCCCATTATAATCAAGGAAGATACCCTCAAAGAACTATCTGCAAAAAATCCAGAAATAAAAAACATTGCTTCTCCCTCCAAGGCACAGCTAAAGTGCTATGCCTATACGGAAAACGACATCAAAATAGGCTTATCATTTATAAAGGATGACGCCAAAAGAATAGAAAAATTGCTGACACTGCGGGCAAACTCTTTGCAACCAGTACACGAAATTGTTTCGGAGCGAGATTCATTTGCCGATTTTACCAAAAAGTATCAGCAAAATCAGAGAGGCAAGCATTAATATTTCTTTTCATTCTGGTTAGACGATAATTTAATACCACATGACAGACGATATCCAATATATCATAAGACAGCCCAGATGATAGATATTCAGAAAATATATAACTTTATGAAATTCGCTGTAGATAAAGATCAAGTAATTAGCATTTCCCTATAAATTGATATCTGAATTTGATTAAAGTACAAAACCTAATAGTAGGAGGAAAAAGGTGTGAAAAAGAAAATCTTATATGTCCTGTTTGCGATACTTTGTGTATTTGATTTAGTAGCATGCTCTAATAATACAGATACCATTATTCCGAACAGAGAAGTACTAGCCAGTCAGTTACAAGAAGCAAATTATAATTGTATCAAATTAGAAACTCATGATATTGTCATGCAGACCGTATCAGAAGGAGTCGTAATAATTACAGTGCAAATACCAGATTATGAAGGATTATATAAAAAAGCCTATACTTCTGAAAATCCTGATCAGTATTTACTCAATGCTCTGACTACTGGCAAATATGATGTTCGTGAATACGAGATTACTGCACAGGTAACTATTGAAAATGAGAAAGAAGTAATTCGTACGGACGAAGCGATCAAAGAGCTTCTTGAAGAGGTACTATCCAACGCAACCGACGCATTGATGGAGGTAGAGTAGCCATGAAAAAAATCATTAGTTATTTGATAATATTTGCACTATTCATTACTATGTTCCCCATCACTTCATTTGCTAATGAAATGGACAAACGCTATTCTAACGATCAGATAGAATCAATCGTTCTGAAATATGAGTACAACGAAGATATGCTCAACGATATGTTTTGCGAAGCCTCATACCTTGGTTATTGGGGAATGATAAATGATATAAAGAAAAACAAGACATTAACATGGGCACTAGACATGTCATCAATACTAATTGAGGAATACCCTGAAAAACAAGATTACGCTGAGATCCTGGCTAATTTAATCACAATGCAGAGTGGCGAACTTGCAGAACAGATTGAATCTCAAAGTCGATTTGATGATTTGAAAAACATTGGTGATTATGCATGGGATGTTGCTGAAATTACAGCTGCTTTTATCGGGGCAAGTGGAGCTCTCGAAACGATTTCTACTGCTATTGGTACTGGAGTAGACGGTGTAAGCGATGTAATTATCAAAAGTAGTGATCAAGCGAAGTATTATGAAGCAACACTTCAAGATTATTCTCAATCTTTTGCTTTTTTGAATGCAATTAGCCAGTATTCAGAGAACGAAGAATTGCGAAATGTTGCCGGTTCATTACATAGTGCCAACGATGCTCTTCTATTCAAACGATTAGAATATCTTGCAGATGCAAGTGAAAATATTGTTGTATATGAAGCAAAATTTTTTGTTGAGAATATGTCTATGGAACTATTAAGGGAAGCTGATTTGTACGCAACCGACGAAACGGTCAAGTGGTTTGTTGATGAGGGCATCAACCTCAAAAATGTACTTTTGTCTGCAAAGGATGCCTTTGACGCCGTATTTAAGACGACAATTTTAGCAGGCGATATTGGTTTCGGAACATCTAATGTCTATAACCGTTATCAAGAAATGAAAGTAATTACCGATATTGCAAGTTCTCTTGTTAAGGCAAAGGAAGCCGTTGATATTCCGCCCCAAACCAGTGAAGCGAAGTTGGCGGCTATTCAGGAGAAATGTAATTACTACAAAGCATTATTGGTAACGCATGCCAGAGGTGAATATTTGCTATATCAACTTTTGATGAATGATGCGGGTGCACTATCTGATATTCGTTGGATCATCGAATATTTCAAGAACCCGGAAGATACAACTGACGTATGGTATGAGAAACAGGTCGGAGTACTAACTCAATATTGTGACATTTTAGATAATTTGTTTGTAGTTAATACTCCCGAAACGTATGCATGGACCGTAATGCCACAAGAGGGCTTTGAGATTATTGGCATGACATATTCTTCTGTCCCAAATACAACTGCACTAGAAAATGATTCTGACATCAACAATGTGGGGAGTGTTATCAATGACGGATTGTATATTGCACAAAGAAATGGCTTATATGGATTAATGGATTTGGAAGGCCATTGGGTAGTTAAACCTGAGTATGCTTGGATTAGTTATGATAAAGAACTGTACTTATTTGATGATGGAACTGGTGACGACGAATGGAATGTTAACTACAAAACACTCAGCGAAGAGAAAGTAGTTGATTTGGATATTTGGGAATTAGAGTCTACCTCTATGGCACCTGATACTGTTTCTTTTTTCACTGCAGAAGAATATTGCGTACGAACTTGGGGGGATATGCTGGTATCTTATGCATATGAATATCCTAATGTTGTTCCACCAAGATATTCTTTTGCAAATACAATTGGAGTTGACCAATTTACCTTTACTAGGAGTGCTGATGGCTATAATCATATTACAACTGGATCAAATTACGCGATTGCGTCTTGTGGAGAGTTAAAAACAGATTTTATTTATGAAGATATTTGTGCCTTTTCGGATGGTTTAATTGCAATTAAACAAAACGGAAAATGGGGATATGCCGATTCAACGGGAAATACAGTCATTCCTTGTCAGTATGAAGCTTGTAGGCAAAAAGCAAAAAATTCTTTTGCTTATAAGTTCGATATTCCGACAGACTGTACCGATGGATATGTTGTCCTTTTTGATGGAGAGGCATATAGTCTTTTCGATAATCTTGGCAATGAGATTATCCCTTTTGGTACATTTGAGTGTCTTACAGAAATACATGACGGAAAACTGTGGGCTAAACAGAATGGGAAATGGGGCGTCTTGGATCTCATTGCCTCTTTCGAGAATAGAAGTAATTTGGATGATAATCAGATTCAATTGTATCCTGCTACTGGCAAGTTCCGTGCAGGATACAGTTGCCGTACAGACAATGGAATAGTATCAGGAACGCATTTTATTAATATTCATAGTATTGACAAGGGACAGATAACATTTTCATACGGCGAAAATCAAGATAAATATGGAAGAACTCAATACGAAACAAATCCAGTAACAGTTACATGGCAAGAAGATCCCATCAACTTTACACTATCAGATAGTGATAATAACATATACCGTGGATCAATAAAATTTGAAAATTTTGAAGTAGATCAAAATTCAACAACCAACGAACGCACAGTTTATCTAAATTTTGAAGTAGATGCCAACTCATCTTGGAAGGGTATTGTGCGTACCTGTACTGGAGTTACGATGTATGAAGAATGAACTTCGCTTTTCTGACATACATGACGGGATAAAAATATTATCGAGTTTTATAAAATGCATTTAATTAGTAAAAAAGCATCCTACTGTTTATTAATGGACGTACCGGTTAGGATCGTTATTGATATTGGCCCCTCAAAAAATATATCTTACGAAGCTGTACCGCTTGTCGTTTCGGACGTTCTGACATCGGTATCTTCGGATACATTTGTCGCATGATGAGAGTTCTCATCCGTACATATATCTACAGTACTAACCACCCAATTATAGCCTCGCTGTAGGAGAGACACTAAATCACACCAATTCAGATAATGAAAAAATAAACAGGCCTTGTGATTATCCAAATCACAGGGCCTATCATCAACCATTTCGCGACGAATTCCGTTCACAATTCCTCTATTTCCACTCATTTTTATCCTGTCCATTTTATCTTTTTTGTATCAAAACTTGCGGAAAAACACGTTAGTTTTGGAACAAACAAGACTCCTTTTCATGCAATTCCATAGTAGGATACAAAATACTCCACCACATTCTCAGGGGAAAATTTCTTTAACAAATCAATCCACTAAGGGGTATAAAGTTCTCACCTTTTGTGTTTTTCCATGTTCACTCATTGCTAGAAACGCCATACACCATTCCGAAAAAATATTTTTACACCATTTCTTACTTTTACACCATTTTCTACACCATTTTTTTAAGAAACAGCAAGATTTTGTAAGAAGTTATAAGAAGTAAAAAACCCGTAAATACTGAGTTTTTCAGCATTTACGGGTTTTAATTTGTATACCTTAAAATTAATCCTGTACGTAAGGCATCAGTGCAACGTGACGTGCTCTCTTGATAGCAACGGTCAGAGCTCTCTGGTGCTTAGCGCAGTTACCGGTAATACGACGAGGAAGGATCTTACCTCTCTCAGATACGTATCTCTTTAACTTGTTGGTATCCTTGTAATCGATAACATTATCTTTACCACAGAATACACAAACTTTCTTTCTTCTGCGGATTCCGCCTTTTTTTCTCATCGGAGAATCGGATTTCTCTGCTTTGTTGTAAGCCATGTCAGTACCTCCTAACTGAATCGAAGTGTAACCATCCGCACATTCGGATGATCTGTCAAATCTTAGTTGAACGGTAATTCTTCGTCAATGCCGTCAGGGATGTTCATGAAACCGTCGCCTGCTCCGGAAGGAGCTGCGTTGCCGCCGAAACCACCGTTATTGTAGCCACCGCCAAAGCCGCCGTTATTGTTGTAGCCACCGTTGTTGTAACCACCTTCATTGCCGGAAGCATTTCTGCTCTCTGCAAACTCGTGATCCTCTACAACAACCTCTGTGGTGTAAACCTTAACGCCATCTCTGTTGGTATAGCTGCCGGTCTGGATGCGGCCTGTAACCAGAATCTTGGTTCCTTTATGAAGATATCTCTCTGCAAACTCGCCTGCACGGCCAAAAGCAACACAGCTGATGAAATCAGCAGTCTGCTGGTCATCTCCACCGTTACCTCTCGCCTGTCTGCGGTCTACAGCCAGTGTATATCTTGCAATTGCCAAAGGAGTAGCTCCCTGAGAATATCTCACCTCGGGATCCCTTGTTAAACGTCCCATAAGAATTACTTTATTCATATTTCGTTTCTCGCTTTCTATTTATGCCTCGTCCTGTCTAACGCATAAGTATCTGATTACGTTGTCCATAATACGAACACGACTCTCGATCTCTGCAGGTGCAGTAGCGGGAGCCTCGAATCTGATGAAATAGTAGAAAGCTTCCTTCATCTTCTGGATCTCGTAAGCAAGTCTCTTCTTGCCCCACTCATCCACTTCTGTGATGGTACCGCCGAATCTCTCAACGTAAGCTTTGCACTTGTCAACAACTGCTGCTCTCTCGTCGTCCTCGATCTTAGCGCTGACAACAACGGCTAATTCATACTTGTTCATGCTTTGTTACCTCCTTTTGGTCTCTGGCCCACACTCAAATGTGAGCAAGGAAATTAATGTATCACAAAGATGTATGATAGCATAAAACCCGCAATATTTCAAGCTTTTTCGGGAATTTCTTTTAAAAAATTTTATTTGTTTCCGGGCGTAATTTCCTTAACATTTTTTTCCATCGCTCTGCGGGCGATCATGATCTGATGGCCGCATCCTACGCACTTCAAACGGAAGTCCGCACCTGCCCGCAGGACCTCCCATTCCCTGCTGCCGCAGGGGTGCTGTTTTTTTAGTTTTAAAATATCACCAACATTGATTTCCATAATTTTTCTCTCTGTTCGTTGTTTGACAACTCGTTACCTACTGATTATCGTAACAATAAAGTCCGAAGAAGTCAATGCCGGAAATCATTCCTCCCTTTTTGCTTTTGGACTGATGGGTTCCAACCCCGTCGATTTTACCAAGCATTGATTCGAACAGAAAAGCATGATAAACTAAAAGGTAAATAAGAATAGGTCGAACAGTTAGAAATAATTGAATTTAATTTTGAAGGAAATCAAAGGAGATAGGCTTATGAACAACATGAAAAGAATCGCGTTGATTTACGGATCCAAAGAAAACAAAATTCAGTGTAAGGCACTTGAGATATTAGGCGAGTTTCTGCTGGAATATACAGAAGAGTATCCCATGTGCTTTGATGTAGAGCAAAATTTTGATGCAGAAAAATTCACTTGTATCTATATAGGTACCAAGGAAAATAACCATTATATCAGGGAACATTCCACCGTCAATCTGAACAAACCGGAAGCTTACAATATTTCCGTTTATAATGGTACTGTAATGATTGAAGGTGCAGATGATAACGGTGTTTTGTATGGATGTGTGGATTTCTACAACAGATATCTTGTGAAAAGAGAATTCAATCAGTCACTCAGATACTCCGTAAATAATCCCTTTGCCAGCCCACTGACAGATTTTGAACTGACCTCTGCTCCAGCTGTCAGTGACCGAGGTATCTGGACCTGGGGTCACGTGATCTACGATTTCAAACAATACATTGACAACATGGTCAAACTGAAAATGAATACGCTGATCATGTGGAATGATTTTGCGCCTCTCAATGCCAAACAGATTGTAGAGTATGCACATAATTGCGGTATTCGTGTGTTCTTTGGATTTGCATGGTGCTGGGATACGGATTGCAGCCGCTTCTCCATGGATACCATTCTGGATAATGCCGAAGATGTGGTCCGTGTATACGATACCCAGTATGCAGATGTAGGTGCAGATGGTGTTTACTTCCAATCCTTTACAGAATTAAATCAGGATGCTATCGATGGCGTACTGATTGCAGATGCAGTGACCTGTTTTGTTAACTATACTTCCTCAAAGCTGTTTGAAAAGTATCCCAATCTGGAGCTTCAATTCGGTCTGCATGCCACTTCCGTTAAGGACAAGCTTGAATACATAGCAGCCACAGATCCCCGCATTCGAATTGTCTGGGAAAATTGTGGCACTTTCCCCTTTAGAGACTACGAATATACTCCTGAAACCTACAAACAAACTCAGGATTTTGTCCGTGAAATAGCTGACTTGCGTGGTGAAAATGACAAATTTGGTGTGGTAACCAAAGGCTTTACAGGTCTTGATTGGCATACATTTGTCCACGCCGACAGCCCGGTAATCATCGGACAGGGATCAAAAAAATTTATAGCAAACCGAGTAACCCGAAAGAGCAAGATTTGGAGTATGGTTCAAGCCTTCTGGATTTCCCATGCTGTGCAAGCGCAGGAAATGGTGCAGACTTTGGCAGAAGCAAAGCAGGGAGATCTTGTCCTGTGTGCTCTTGTAGAAGACGGCGTCTTTGAAGAGAATATTTTGTATCCCGTGGCACTGTATGCTCAGATGCTGTGGAATTGGGATGAGGATTTGTTACAGATGATGAATGATGTGGCTTTGAGAAGCTATGTTGACTTTGCATAAGCAGCTCATAATTGCTAAAAAGAGGACATTATGTTACCCGTAATATTGTGTTTGAAAAAGAACCTGTGCGATAAACTACAATTTTTCGAGCAGTTTCGGTCTGTAAATATACCTCCCTCCGTCACTTTAACGGAGGGAGGTTCTTTATATCTTAAATCAGTCCAAAAGGGAAAAGGGAAAATCATTCCTTGCGGCTCATCATCGAAGTTCATTCCTTGCCCGTCATTCTTTCCGCTTTAAACATAGAACAAAGAGTCCGCTTGCGGACTCTCCGCGCGCGAGCGGTGCCTGAAAGGCAAACTTCTTCTCCGCGAGCTGCGCATCCTCCCGGAGGGTTTTGCTTTGCAGGAAGAGCTTTCACACGTTAATGTGACAAGGTCTTTCCTGCAAAGCTAGAAATTTCCCACCAGGAAATCCTTGCCCACACCGAAAAATTCCCGCAGCAGATTATTGGGCAGCATGCCGGGATAAGAGCCTGCCGCCAAGCCTTCCACCTGCTTATAACCCTGTCCTTTGGCAAGGCTCAATGCACGGAACATGTGGAAATTGTTGGTCACCAATACCACTTTGTCTATCTCCTTGTCCAGGAACGCGCTGCTGAGCACCAGGTTTTCCACCGTATTGGTAGCCTGGTCCTCCTGTTGGATGCGCTCTGCTTCAATGCCGGCCTCCACCAGGTAACCATACATGCCCTCAGCCTCCGTAATATGCTCATTGCTGCCCTGGCCGCCGGTAACAATGACCTTGGTCTCCGGATTGTCCAACAGGTAATCCACAGCCTTGTCCAGCCGCTTTTTCAGTACATAGCTGGGACCATTGGACTTCCACTGAGCACCCAGCACGATCACATACTCCGCCCCGGTTTCCGCCTTGGCTCCAAACTCACTTAAGATCAGTCCTTCCACAAACAGGAACACAGCTCCACCTACGCAGCACAAAATCACAAAGCTCCGCTTAAACCACTTAGGCAGCCTGTCCAGCCAGTCTGCTCGGCTAAGGAACAATGACATTCCTCCACAAGCTGCTGCTATCATTCCCCAGATCAAAAAGAAGCTGGTGCCATAACCCATAAAGAAAAATATGGTCAGGCAGTACAACAGGCACAGTGCGCCCAGCACCGCAAAAATCCGGCTCCAGATCCGTTTTCCGGCCACTCTCTTCTTCTGAGCCCTGCCCCGGGGCTCCAAATATATAATTTTCTTTCCTTTTCCCAATGGGATTAAATGTTCTCTCTTCATATTAATAGTATAGCATAGTGGCAGTTGGGGACTCAAGGGCGGCAGTCTTAAGATTTCATTAACTTTTGATATGCCAGATTCCCTTTAGAGACTTTTCAAGGGAATGGGGGACGTGTATACTATAAGTATAGGATAACAGACAAGATTGCGCTTTATTTGCAATACGCACCCCGGCTTACACGAAAGGAGCACCCCATGGCAGACACCTTACAAAATAAAATCCAGTCCCTGCAGCAAATCATTGACACCTACGAAAATATCGTATTTTTCGGCGGCGCCGGTGTGTCCACCGAGAGCGGTATTCCGGATTTTAGGAGCACGGACGGGCTCTATCATATGCAGTACGCATATCCTCCCGAGACCATTGTCAGTCACAGCTTCTATCGTGCCAATCCCAAGGAATTTTATCGCTTTTACAAGGACAAGATGATCTATCCGGATGCAGTCCCCAATGACGCCCACAAAAAGCTGGCAGAGCTGGAAGAAAAAGGCAAAGTCCGGGCAGTGATCACCCAGAATATTGACGGCCTGCATCAGGCGGCAGGCAGCAAGGAAGTGCTGGAACTGCATGGTTCTGTGCTGCGCAATTATTGCGAGTGCTGCGGCACTTTTCATGATGTGTACGCCGTGATAAACAGCCCGGATGTGCCCAAGTGCACCAAATGCGGCGGCCCTGTAAAGCCCGATGTAGTGCTCTATGAGGAAGGTCTGGACGACAAGATACTGCGTTCTGCTATCCGCTATATTCAAAACGCTCAAGTGCTGATCATCGGCGGCACTTCTCTGGCAGTCTACCCTGCCGCCGGACTTATCGACTATTTCCAGGGCGACAAAATCGTGGTAATAAATAAAACTGCCACTCCTCGTGACAGTTTTGCAGATTTGTTGATTCAAGCGCCTATCGGCGAAGTATTTGGCAGAATTCAATAGTATGTACTACCTGGGGCAACATATTGCCAACCGGGCGCTCTTCGGGGAGTCAGAATACTATTCTACAGCCCAAAAGCCAGATACAGCACACCGTAGATCACCGGCTGATGTAGCATGTAAATGATCAGGGAGTTTTTTCCAATACAATCCACCCAGCCAAACATTTTGGGCAGTTGCTTTAGGGCAGCTGCCTTTTCCAATGCTCCATTTTGTAAGGCCAGGTAATATCCGAAATATCCCGCCAGGAACAAAAAGAACCAAGGGATCAGGGAGAAATAATCTGCCGAATAGAAGCCGGACTCCGCAAAGCCCAGGAAATTGCCGGCATCGCCCATTTTGTACAGAGCCTCAGGAAGTTCTGCCAGTTTCAGGCTTTCAAAGCCCAAGTTTCCGTCATTGACATTGCGGGTAAGACAAAAGGCAAGCAGGCTTGCCCCAAGTCCTGCTGACGCAGGCAATTTGAGAACACTTCCCCCTATGATACTTCCCTCAACCGGGCATTCTTTCGAAGCACAGGAATCATCAGACGATTTCTTCCCCTCTCTTAATAATCTATCCAATGGAATCATAAGCAGCATACTGCTGCCCAGCAGCGTCAGCACACCGAAGCGGACTCTCTGGTCCGGCATGAAAACTTCCGTGACCAGAGATACCAGGAATCCGGCAGCCAGTACTATTAGGCCCCTGCGCAGTTTACGCCCTCCCAGGGACCAGCAAAAGCCCGACAGGGCGATAAACACCCAGCAGATGCTCTGCTGCCAAATATAGGCGATCGGCGTCTCAAACCAGGCCCAGTCCACATCAAATATGTACACCAGATCCCACACCGTATGAAAGGCAATCATGCTGATCAAGGTAATGCCTCTGATCGAATCCAATATATGGTATCTTTTTTTCTTTGTTTGTTCCATATTTTTATGTTTCCTATTGTCTTCCTTCTATTCTGCACATCGATCTGCGCACATTTTTATTTCCCGCATTAATCCTCGCGCTGCAATCTGCACATTTTCTGTCTGTACCCTTCAAAGAAGCGCCCCGACAAGGGGCGCTTCTTAAAAACAATGTAATTACTATGCATTCAAAATTCTCAGGATCATATCAGCAGTACCTACATTGTAGCCTGCTACGCTGTAGATACCTCTCATCTCCTGATTTACCAGCACGATCAGAGGCAGTTTACCGGTATCCACATACATTCTGCGGGCCATGGTCTCTCTGTCTGCACCGAAATCGTCGTAGAGGAATTCTACGTTGTTCATCTTGGAGAGGGTACGCTTCAGGGTAGGATCTTCCTTTACTTTCTCATCCTTGATGATGAAGTACAGTTTTGTGCCGGTCAGCTGCTGGTATTCTTCGCTCTTCTCAGCAATCTCATTCAGCACGTGCTCGGTAGGCTCCTTACTCTCTTCCAGCCACATAAGCAGTGCGTTCTGGTCCTTGGCAAGTTCGGAAATCAGCACCTTACTGCCGTCCTCCTTGGTCAGTTTGAAGTCAGGCACATCGAAATCTTCGATCAGGTCGGTAAGCTGGGTCTGTCTCTGCTCCAGATACAGGTCTTTCTTCTCGCCGTCCTTTAATTCAAACACAAACTTCTTAGCCAGAATATTGCCGTTGGGCAGACGGTTGGTGGTCAGCACACGGTACTTGCCGGGGAATACAGCGATCTCGCCGAATACGCCGCCGGTAGCGCCTCTGCCCAGTCTCAGGGTGTTATAGCCCTCTGCCTCAAAGCGAGCAATGGTCCAGTTCTGGAAATATTTCCACTCAATCTCTTCGCTCTCATGTACGATAATTGCGGAGGTACGTCCTGCGGAGGTGTCCACCTTCTTCTCCAGTGCAACGAACTCGCCGTCCTTCCAAGCCTCCAGCATGCCGTCGGCAGGATTCAGTCTTGCGGGCACGCCCAAAGTTCTCAGGATCTGCACAGTTACGGTCTTCTTGGTCAGCACGCTGCCGTATCCGCTGGTGAGAGCGCCCTTAGCAGAAGTAACCAGTACGCTGTACTCCAGATCGGGATCGGAGATCAGGCTCTCATTTACCATCTTCCATGCTGCTGCAGGATTGCTTCTGTACTCCTCCTTCTGCTCCTTGGTAAGCCATTCTTCGATAAACTCACGGAAAGGATGAATGGTCTCATTGTCTACGCGGGGACATAAAATATATTTATTGAAGATATCCTCAGGGCAGCTTCCCATGTAAGCAGCTGCTGCAACACAATGTGCTTCCAGGATATCAGCAGTAATATCGGTATAATCCTTCACGCGGATGCTCTCAAGGATAGCCAGCTTCAGGCTCTGAGGCCATTTGTCCTGAGTATCACGGCCAAGGAAATCTGCCACTTCTGCCAGGTTACCGCAAGCCTTCTTCATGATATCGCGGCAGCGATCCTTTTCTTCCTCGGCAAATGCCACGATAGCCTTCTCAGCCACTTCTTCCTTGTAGAAATTGGCTACCTTTTCCAGACGATGGTTGGTAACTGCCGCAAATTTCTGACGGCCTATCTCGATCTCTTCCTCGGTCTGGTTGCAGAAATACTTGGGATTGTCCTTGGGCACTACCACAGTCACATCAACCCACTGGTCCATCTGCTCTGCTGCGCCCAGCACTACGGTACAGGAATCCTGCTCCTGGGTGTTCACCAGCAGTTCGCCGTAAGCGCCGTTTCCGAAGGCAGTCACGTGCACACAGCCCTTACCGGTCTCCAGCACCTTCTTGCCGTTCTCGTCAGCATAAACAGTAGCAATTTCGCCCATCTTGGAATAGTTCAGTACTTCGAAAACAATCTTTGCATTGGGCACTGGATTGCCCTCTGCATCCTGCACCAGCACTTCCAGCTTCATGGAATAAGCGTAGGTATTCAGCTGATTCAGCACCTGTGCCATACCGGTATTGCCGATAATATCCTCTTTAGGAAGGGCCGGCAGGAACCATCTGGACTGTACCATCATTGCTCTGGAAGAAGCGGTAGTAAACCAGCTCTTATTCAGGATTTCTTCGGGTTCACAAGCACCCAGGAACTTCCATACGCCGTCTACCCAAATCTCTACCCATGCGTGATTGTCGTCACAATGGGACCAGAGAGGCACATGTACCTGTCTTGCAGGGATGCCCACACTTCGATAAATAGTTACCGCATACACGGACTCCTCACCACATCTGCCGTATGCAGATTTAAACATGGTGTCTGCACTAACAGTACGTCCGTCTGTCACCTGATAAGTAGCCTCAGCCGCACACCAGTAATTCACATGAACACCAGCCTCTTCCATAGTCATTCCTTTAATATCCTCAATCAGATGATCATAGAAGAACTGACGGCTGAAAGTAATATTCTCATTATGTACTCTGTGGAGCAGCACGTAGCCTGCAAAAATATCCTCAGGCACCTGGCCTGCAAAAGGTCCCTTCTCCCACAAAAATACACCATGCTTTGCAAATTTCAATAAAAGCTCAGGCTCACACTCTGCCGCATCGCTGACAGGCATACCTGCGTACATACAGCGCATTGCCTCTGCCTCATCCACTGTACAGTTAGCCAAAACAGCTTCTACTTCAGCTCTTTTTGCACCGATACGTGCCATCTGAGCCTCAAAACCGGCATCAATCTGCTGCATAAACTCTTTTGTAAACATACCCCAAAATTCCTCCTGTCTTTCTCTCATTATCAGCGGAACCTTACACCCCGTTCCCGCCTTTTCCTTTATTATATTTTACTTTCCTTGCAAATTCAATCTTTCTTTTTAAGGGCATACTGCTGTTCTATATCATTTGGAATGTCAGCTCAGTAAGTACAGATATTCCAACGAAGGGCACTCAAAATACGTCAGTACTTAGCGAGGTACTTTCGAGCTTAGTACTGTTACGTATTTTACGTAGCGAAAGCGTGCCCAAGTGGAATACTGTACTTTCTGAGCGTCACCTTCGAATATCGAACAGCACGCGCTCTACCTGCACTCATTGAGTACGCGCAGCACCATATCCACATTGCCTACATTATATCCCGCACTGCTGTAAATGCCCTTCACATCCTGATTTACCACCACGATCAGAGGAAGCTTGCCGGTATCCACATACATTCTGCGGGCCAGAGTCTCACGGTCCATTCCGAACTCGTCGTATAAGAAAGTCACATTGGACAATTCAGCCAGAGTGCGTGTCAGGGTAGGATCCGCTTTTACCGCTTCGGTCTTAATGATAAAATAAAGGTTTGCATCGGGCAGATTGCTGTACTCCCGGCTCTTATCGCGGATCTCATTCAGCACATGCTCTGTGGGCTCCTTGCTCTCCTCCAGCCAGATCATTACGGCCTTCCGCTCCTTTACCAGTTCAGAAATGTACACCTTGCTCTGATCCTCTCTGCGCAGGGCATAATCAGGCACCTCGTACTCTTCCAGCATCTCGTTCAAGCTTGCCTTTCTCTGCTCCAGGAAGATATGCTTCTTCTCGCCGTCCTTCAACTCAAATACCATCTTCTTGGCCAGAATATTACCGTTAGGCAGACGATTAGCAGTCAGCACACGATATTTTCCGGGGAAAAGTGCAATCTCACCGAATACTTCACACTGGAAGCCTCTGCCCAGACGCAGGGTCCTGTAACCGTCCTTTTCAAAACGGGCAATGGTCCAGTTCTCGAAGCTTCTCCACTCTACGCCCTCTTCTCCTTCCACAATGATGGCTGCGGAACGCTCTGCAGTAGTGTCCTCTTTCTTCTCCAGACTTACAAAAGCGCCGTCCTTCCAGGCCTCCAGCATACCGTCCGCAGGATTCAATCTGGCAGGTACGCCCAGAGTTCTCAGGATCTGGGCACTGATCACCTTCTTGGTCAGATGGCTGCCGTAACCGGTAGTCAGAGCACCCTTAGCGGAAGTTGCAATATAACTGTATTCCAGAGAAGGATCTGCGATCAGAGTTTCCTGCATCAGTTTCCACACCACTTGGGGATCTGCCTTAAACGCAGCCTTCTGCTCCTCGGTAAACCATTCCTTGATAAATGCCCTGTAAGCATGAATATATTCGCTTTCCACACGGGGACACAGCACGTAAGGGAAGAAAATATCGTCCTCAAAAGCGCCCTCGTATGCGGCAGTCTCCAGGCAGTGGGCCTCCAGCACATCCGCTTTGATATCCGTGTAGTCTTTCATGCGCAGACTCTTTAAAATTGCCAGTTTCCAGCTCTCCGGCCACATCCCCTTGGTGTCACAGGTCAGGAAATCCACGATCTCCGACATATTGCCGCAGGCCTTTTTCATAATGTCGCGCAGGCAATCTTTCTCTTCCTCATTCAGTCCGTCGGCCAATTTCTCCGCCAAACCATTGATAACATTCTCCGCTGCTTCTTCATTATAGAAGTCAGCCACCTTCTGCAGACGCACTGCCGTAGCCTCTGCAAATTTGGCACGGCCTCTCTCAATCTCTTCTTCGGTCTGATGACAAGGATGCTTGGAATCATCCTTTGCTACAATTACATTTAAATCAGTCCACTGATCCAACGGTTCCTTGTCGCCCACTACGATCACGCAAGAGCTCTGTTCCTGGGTATTTACCAGCATTTCTCCATACGCATCGCTTCCGTCAAGTACTTTTCCAAAAGCAGTCACATGTACACAGCCCTTTCCGGTGTGCAGAATCCCCCGACCGTTTTCGTCCGCATAAACAGTGGCGATCTCACCCATCTTGGAGAAGTTCATTACTTCAAACACAATTTTGGCACCGGGTACCGGCTTGCCCTCCACATCTTGCACATTAACTTTAAACTCCATGGTATGAGCATAGGTATCCAAATGATTCAGGGCCAGGGCCATACCGTCATTTCCTACGATTGCATCTCTGGGAGTTACAGGCAGATACCATCTGGAATGAGCCATCATTGCTCTGGAAGAGGCGTTGGTAAACCATCCCTTGTTCAGGATTTCTTCCGGTTCACAAGCACCCAGGAATTTCCAGGTACCATCCACCCACACTTCCATCCATGCATGGTTGGAATCACAGTGAGACCACAAAGGCACATAGATTTGTCTGGCAGGAATGCCTAAGCTTCGGCACACGCTGATGGCAAACACAGTCTCCTCACCGCATCTGCCGTAGGCAGACTTATACACAGTCTCAGCGCCTCTGGTCCGCATATCAGTTCCCTGATAGGTCACCTGAGAGGCACACCAATAGTTCACATAAATGGCTGCTTCCTCCATGGTCATACCCTGGATCTTGTCAATCAGCTGATCATGGAAAAGTCTGCGGTTAAAGGTAATATCTTCATTATTTACTCTGTGCAGCAGCACATATCCTGCAAAAACATCCTCGGGAATTTTTCCTGCAAAAGGACCCTTCTCCCACAAATATACACCATGCTTTGCAAACTGCTGCAGAAGCTCCGGTTCATAGTCTGCTGCATCACTGACAGGCATACCCGCATAAAGACAGCGAATCGCCTCTGCCTCCTCTACAGTACTCTGTGCCATCACAGCCTCTACCAAAGCTCTCCTTGCTCCGATACGCTGCATCTGCGCCTCGAAGCCACTCTCTATTTGCTGTAAAAACTCTTTCGTAAACATACCATTCCCCTTTCACATCTATTGCAAATTCCATCATTTTAATCATACTGCAAAACTGCGCAATTTACAACACTTGCCAAAGTTCCTGAATTCTGTTATTCTTAAGATTAACACCTATTGTTTTGTAATCATCTTTTAGTACCAATTATTTTTATTAAGGAAGGATCTCAATTTGAAAATATACGAATCTGCCGAAAACTATCTGGAAACCATATTTGTATTACAAAAGAAACATGGCGTAGTACGCTCCATCGACATTGCCACCGAGCTGTCCGTGAGTAAGCCCAGTGTCAGTGTCGCCATGAAGAATCTGCGCAATAACGGCTATATTGAAATGGATGAGGACGGTCATATTACATTGTTGGAGCAGGGCTACGAGATTGCCACGAAGATGTACGAGCGCCATACTCTCCTGACCAGATGGCTCACCAACCTGGGAATCGATCCTGCCATTGCCGCGGAGGATGCCTGCAAAATCGAGCATGTGATCAGCGAAGCCACCTTTGAAGCCCTGAAAAACCATGCCAACCAGTACGGATCCGATTTGTAATCACATCTGCAGTAGCAGAGTATGTTCATATTTTGCGCCCAAAAAAGCTTGCCTGAGTTCCTTACCGGAACCGCAGACAAGCTTTTATTGTTTTATACTTTTCAGTCACACATGAACTATCGCATTATGCTATGTATGGTTTATTTGTACATCTTCATGTAATCACCGTGAGCATCGATCAGTTCGTCGCACATCTTAACGATGTCGTCCAGGCTGAGCTGTGCTGCAGTATGGGGATCCAGCATAGCAGCCTGATAAATAGCCTCACGCTTTTTGCTTCTTGCTGCTTCAATGGTCATCAGCTGTACGTTGATATTGGTCATGTTCATAGCCGCCAACTGTACGGGCAGTCTGCCTACATGGCAGGGATGAATGCCGTTACCGTTTACCAGACAGGGAACCTCTACACAGGCATCTGCAGGAAGATTCTCAATGCAGCCGTTATTGATCACGTTACCGCCAATCTGATAAGGTTTACTTTCCACAATTGCTTCCATAATGTAAGAAGCGAACTCATGGCTTCTCTCATGGGTAATATTGCCGCCATCCAGGATTTCAGCGCTTTCCTTCTCCCAACCTGCAATCTGGTTGATACATCTTCTGGGATACTCGTCCAGAGGAATATTGTACTTGTCGATCAGTTCAGGATAATTGGGCTTGATGAAGAAAGGATTGTACTCCGCATTGTGCTCACTGGACTCTGTGCAGTAATAACCAAGTCTTCTGATGTACTCGTAGCGGACCATATCGTTGTGCTTTTCTGCAGCATTCTTCTCAGCAGCTCTTCTTCTGATTTCAGGATACAGATCGTTGCCGTCCTTGTCCTGGATCTTTAACAGCCAGCCCATATGGTTGATACCTGCGATCAGCTCCTTACGGCCTTCCAGTTTGTCTTCCATACCAAGACCCTTTAACAGACCCTCAGAACAAACCTGCACGCTGTGGCACAGACCGATGGTGTTTACGCCGGTATAACGCTGCATATAACCACTGAGGATACCCATGGGGTTGGTGTAGTTTAAGAACAGAGCATCGGGACATACCTCTTCCATATCTCTTGCAAAATCTGCCAGCACAGGAATGGTACGCAGACCACGCATGATACCGCCGATTCCCAGAGTGTCAGCGATAGTCTGTCTCAGACCGAACTTCTTGGGAATTTCAAAGTCGATAATGGTGCAGGGATCATAACCGCCTACCTGAATAGCATCTACAACGAAATTAGCTCCTCTCAGAGCTTCCTTTCTGTTTTCAACACCCAGATAAGTCTTGATCACAGCTTTGCCGCCGTTAATGTTCTTGTTCATACACTCCAGAATTACTCTGGACTCTTCCAATCTCTTGGCATCAATGTCATATAATGCCATCTCGCTCTCACACAGAGCAGGAGAGCACATGCAGTCGCCTAATACGTTTCTTGCAAAAACGGTGCTGCCTGCGCCCATAAATGTAATTTTAATCATGATGGTTGACCTCCGTTTCCATATGTTGTAAACTGATTATATATGGAAATTTGCAACATATACATAGAAAAACGTTTCATACACATGGATTTTTGTTGCATTTCAATTGTCCTGTTTGAAGTTTTCCGGTATTCCCAAAGCCGGACACTCACAAGCAGCTTTTTAGGCATACTCGGAGAAATATATGAATATAAACAACATAGACAGTTTACAGCTTACCGGCTGCGGCCATCAGGATTGTTCCGATATGCACTCCTGGGGGCCCGGTATCCGCAATGGTTATACGATTCACTACATCATAAAAGGGGCCGGCTTTCTGGAATGCAACAACAAGAAATACTACATACAGGAGGGTGAAAGCTTTCTCATCGTCCCCTTCGATATTATTTTTTACTACCCCGATCCGGACAACCCCTGGGAGTACGTATGGGTGGATTTTCAGGGTGACATAGCCCGGAAATATTTGCATGTAGGACCTATGACAGAGCAACAACTCATCTGCCCTGCTATCGCAAAAGAAATAATCCTTCCCCTTTTTGAGCGCTTGTGCTCTTTGGACATCTACACCTTCAACCGCTTGGAAGCTCGCGGTATCCTGCAGTCTATTCTGGGACTCTATGCAGATGCCTTTCCTGCCAAACAGGATGAAGCTGCACTGCGGGAAGATCCCAGGATCACCACCGCGTTACTGCTGATCCGCTCTCACTATCATCGTCCTTATTTTAATGTGGCCAAGCTCTGTCAGTTGATGCACTGCAACCGTGTGACATTGCATCGCCTGTTTCAGAATGAACTGGGAGAGTCACCGGGTAATTATCTCAGCGCTTTCCGCATCCGTCAGGCATGTACCATGCTACAAATGGGAATGCCTGTCAAAACCACAGCCTTGTCCTGCGGTTTCGAAGATCCCTTCTATTTTTCCCGGGTCTTCAAACAACAAAAAGGATGCTCTCCTTCCGACTATAAGCAACACCATCTCCCATCCTAAAACACTGACAAAGGAGTATCAAAATGTTATCAAAAAAACCTCTGCTTTTACTTATAAATTCCGCTATGTTCTTAGGTATCGGCATTGTCCTGCCCTTTTTTACCGGTCAAATCCCCCAAATCGGCAGCATGCTTCTTCCCATGCACATACCGGTGTTCCTCTGCGGCCTGATCTGTGGATGGCAATACGGCCTTGCGGTAGGCTTCATTCTGCCGCTGATGCGCTCTCTGCTATTCGGAATGCCGCCACTTTATCCAACCGCTATCTCCATGGCATTTGAGCTGGCTACTTACGGTTTTCTATCCGGTCTGCTCTTCTCAAAAGCGCGCTGGCAGTGTATCCGTTCTCTCTATCGCTGCCTTATCATTGCAATGCTGGGAGGACGTCTGGTGTGGGGTATTACCCAGGCATTCCTGTTAGGACTTGGCGAAAACGCTTTTTCATTATACGCTTTTTTGACCGGTGCATTCCTGAATGCCATCCCCGGTATCCTGCTGCAGCTAATTTTAATTCCTGCAATCATGCTGGCTTTGCACAAGACACATCTGATGCCGTTTTCCAGCTCAAAAAATTCTATTTCCAACAACGGATAATCCATGATATATGGTTCGACATCATAAATGCACAAAAAACCTCAGAAACATAATTTCTGAGGTTTTTTAGAGGCGCAGACCGGATTTGAACCGGTGGATACTGGTGTTGCAGACCATTGCCTTACCACTTGGCTACTGCGCCATATTTAATTGGAATGACTCCAACGGGAATCGAACCCGTGTTACCGCCGTGAAAGGGCGATGTCTTAACCGCTTGACCATGGAGCCGTCAGATATTCGCCTTATGGCGTTTCAACAAATCTCTTATGAAAAAACTCCCCGAGTAGGGCTCGAACCTACAACAACTCGGTTAACAGCCGAGTGCTCTACCATTGAGCTATCGAGGAATAATGATTACTCCGTAATCATTCGAAGAAGCTTCGCTTCTTCAGGATACAGTTTTTATTGTACCCTCAAAACCGAACACTGAATCGTTTTCTTAATTCCAAGTTTTACATCCTTTCGTTACCTCTTGGATAACTCTCTTTTGTCTCTTCCACAATCACTTGCGTTTCCCAGCCTTGGTCAAGCCCTCGACCGATTAGTAAATGTCAGCTGAACACATTACTGTGCTTACACCTC
>SVFF01000006.1 GCA_015057005.1 Lachnospiraceae bacterium
GTGATATAAAGAGAAAATCCCGTCTGACTTCCTGTTAGAAATCAGACGGGATTTGTCCGTATGCACCCCGGAAACCGTCAGCTAACAGTTGATAAGTAAATTAGTTCCTTATCACTGTTAAGCCTTCGCTTGTGTAAATTATTCGGTTACGATTTCAGCGTCTACAGCGTTCTTCTTAACGGATTCAACGCCGTTTACACAGTTGGCGTGGGTGGTGTAGCCTTCGCTGGTAGCAATGATCTGACCGTTGGTTGCTTTCAGACGGAAACGGAACTCCTCAGCCTTGTCCTTGTAGATTTCGAACTTGGGATGCTTCTCGGTTGCGTAGCCTTCTACAGTCTGGTCTTCTACTGCTGCAACGGGAGCGTTCTTCATAACGCTTTCGATACCGTTCTTGCATGCTGCATCAGTGGTGTAGATTTCAGAAGTTGCGATCACCTGTCCGTTGGTTGCTTTCAGATCGAATTTTACACCGGTGTTGGTGGTTTTTACTACAAATTTGCCCATATCTTTCGTACCTCCGCGGAATATTTGGTAATTCTATTTTAGCGGATATGAGCCATATTTTCAACAGTAACTTTTGCGGAGTGTTTGGACTTTCATTTCTAATTTGCGTTTCATATTTTCGTGTGGGATTTCATTGCGGCTTTGAAAGGGATATGGTAAAATAAATCAAAATGGGGTATTGTTGTACAAATATCATTATTAAGTAAAGAGGCGAGATATGGAACAAGATCAGAAGATGTTGACAAAAAAGCAATTTTCTAAGTTGGGATTGGTATTTCTGGCAGGAACCGCAGTAATCCTGGGGGCCCAGACGGCAGTGACCCTGATCGTGGAGCAGTGGAGGCCCCAGTGGCTGGAGAATCCTGCGATCTTCCTGATGCTCTCGGTACTGCCTATGTACCTGATCGGGATGCCGGTGTTGATCTGCCTGGTGAAAAAAATACCCGGTACTGCGCCCGCTCAGCATACCATGAAGGTGTGGGAGCTTCTGCTTGCCCTGCCCATGTGCTATTCTGTGATGTACCTCAGCAATCTGGTAGGGGTTGTCATTACGGGGATTCTGGGACTGTTAAAGGGAGCACCCATCAGCAATGATGTGATGGATATCGCTACCAACGGCAACATGGCAGTAAATGCTTTTTATATGGTGCTTTGTGCGCCCATCCTGGAAGAGTACATTTTCCGTAAACTGATCATAGACCGTACACTGCGCTTTGGTCAGGGCGTGGCTATTCTGGTGTCCGGCCTGATGTTTGGCCTGTTCCACGGCAATATCAGTCAGTTCGTCTATGCCACGGCGCTGGGATTTTTCTTCGGTTTCATTTATGTAAAGACCGGTAAGTTAAAATACACCATCGGTCTGCATATGTTTATTAATTTCTTTGGTGCGGTAGTCAGCGTGCTGGTGCTGAAGGGTATTAAATACGATGAGTTCCTGATTGTATCAGAGGCGGGAGATGCCCAGGCTCTGATGAACCTTGTGATGAACAATCTGGTGGGCTTTTTGGCCTACATGCTGTACCTGGGCTTTATTGTGGTGATGGTGATCGCCGGCGTGGTATTGTTTATTGTGTACCGCAAGCGATTTGTGATGGAGCCGGGTGAAGTGTCTGTCCCAAAAGGGAAAAGATTTTCTGCCATTTTCCTTAATTTCGGCATGGCAGTGTACTGCCTGTTCTGGATTGCCATGATGGTGGTGCAGATCCTGCGCTGATTGGGCGACAAATGACAGTTTGCCTATAAATAGAGAGAGGATACAAAATGTATACATTTGACAGTAGAATAAGATTCAGTGAGTCGGACAGCAGGGGGTATCTGCCCCTGACGGGACTTCTCAATTATTTTCAGGATGCCTCCACCTTCCAGTCGGAGGATCTGGGACGGGGACTCGCCTACACAAAGGCCCACAATCTGGTGTGGGTGCTCTCTGCCTGGCAGATCGTGGTAGAGCGTTATCCCAAACTGGGCGAGAAGGTGACGATCGGTACCTTTCCCTATGATTTCAAGGCCTTTATAGGTTTGCGTAATTTCTGCATGATGGACGAAAACGGTGAGTATCTGGCTAAAGCCAACAGCGTGTGGAGTTTGCTCAGCACGGAAAACGGCAAGCCGGTCCAGCCCTCGGAGGAGCTGCTTTCAGCCTATGAACTGGAAGAAAAGCTGGATATGGAGTATGCACCCAGAAAGATCCCGGTACCGGGTAGCGGTCGTGTGGTGGACATGGTGATGGTAAAAAAACAGCATCTGGACACCAACCATCACGTGAACAACGGCCAGTATGTGACCATTGCCATGGAGTATCTGCCGGAGAATTTTGTGATCAGGCAGATGCGGGCGGAGTACAAAAAGCAGGCCTTTTTGGATGATGTGCTCCACGCTTATGTGGCAAAACTGGAAGAAGGATATTTGATCGCTCTGACAGATGCGGGCGGAGTCCCTTATGTATCTGTAGAGTTTTTGGGAAAGGAGGCCCCGGAGGCTGATGATTAAGTTAGGAGAAAAACAGAAGCTTGTAGTAGTTAAAAAGGTGGAGTTTGGTGTGTACCTGTCCCCGGCAAAGGCAGAAGGTGACGCGTCGGAGAACGGTGAAGCTGTGGAAAAGGTACTGCTGCCTGTGAAACAGGTCCCCGCTGACTGCAATATCGGAGATGAACTGGAGGTGTTCATTTACCGTGATTCCAAGGACAGAATGATTGCTACCACCAGGGAGCCTGTATTGGTAATGGGCGGTGTGGCTGAACTGAAGGTTGCCCAGGTGGGCAAGATCGGCGCTTTCCTGGATTGGGGGCTGGAAAAAGATCTGCTGCTGCCTTTTAAACAGCAGACCAAGAGAGTGAAACAGGGCGACACCGTGCTGGTATCTCTTTACATCGATAAGAGCGGGCGACTTTGTGCTACCATGAATGTATACGAAAACCTGAGAGCAGACAGCCCTTACCAAAAGGAGGACAAAGTATCAGGAAGAGTCTACGAGATCAGCGATAATTTCGGTGCTTTCGTGGCTGTGGATAATATTTACTCTGCACTGATCCCCAAGAAGGAAATGTATGGGGAAATTGTGGTGGGTGAAGATATCACTGCAAGAGTTGTGAAGGTGCACGAAGATGGCCGATTGGTGCTTAGTGTCCGCGAGAAAGCATATCTGCAGATTGAAAAGGATGCCGAGGCAATACTGGACCTGCTGGAAAGCTATGCCGGCTCCCTTCCTTTTAATGATAAGGCAGCGCCCGAGGTCATCAAGCATGAGACCGGAATGAGCAAAAATGAATTTAAGCGTGCCGTTGGCAATCTTTTGAAGCAGGGCAAGATTGAAATTACAGAGAGATCTATCCGCAGAAAGTAGGTAAAAAAACATAAATACAAAAAAGTGCATAAAAAACTATTGCTTTTTTGATGCGTTTTTTGTACATTTGTATTATATTGTTGGCGGAGAAAGCCCGGAGGAGCAGGGACGATGATATCAAATCAAATTTTGCAGAATACCATTGAAGGTTTAAAGAGTATTGCCAGAGTGGACATGTGCATTGTGGATGTGGACGGCAAGGAAGTTGCGTCCACGGCAGATATGAGCAACTGTGCAAGAGGTGCAGTGGAGTTTGCTGCTTCTGTGGCTGATTCACAGGAGATTTTCGGATATCAATATTTCAAGATCTTTGATGAGCAGCAGCTGGAGTACATATTGGTAGTGGGCGGCAATGGCGAGGACATCTACATGGTGGGCAAAATGGCGGCCTTCCAGATCCAGAATCTGCTGGTGGCCTACAAGGAGCGCTTTGATAAGGACAATTTTATTAAAAATCTCCTGCTGGATAATCTCCTTCTGGTGGATATCTACAGCCGTTCCAAGAAGCTTCATATCCAGACTGATGTGCCCAGAGTGGTTTTGATCGTCGAGACGGGCGGCGGTAAGGACAATAACGTGCTTGAGATGGTTCGGGCATATTATGGAAATAATAGCAAAGATTTCATCACCGCAGTGGATGAAAATAATGTTATAGTAGTAAAAGAACTGGTAGAATCGGATGTGTCCAGGGAGATTGAGAAGACAGCAGGCAATCTGGCTTCTTATCTGCAGAAGGAATCCATGAAGGACTGCCGTATTGCGTACGGCACGGTGGTTCACGAGATCAAAGAGGTCAGCCGTTCCTATAAGGAAGCCAAGATGGCGCTGGATGTAGGCAGGATCTTCTTTGAGGAAAGAAATATTGTGGCTTACAGTGAGCTGGGCATCGGCCGTCTGATCTACCAGCTGCCCATCCCTCTGTGCAAAATGTTCATCCGCGAGATTTTTGACGGCAAGGGTCCGGATGAATTTGATGAGGAAACCCTTACCACCATTGACAAGTTCTTTGAAAACAGCCTGAACGTGTCCGAGACCTCCAGACAGCTGTTCATTCACCGCAATACCCTGGTGTACCGTCTGGACAAGCTGCAGAAGAGCACGGGGCTGGATCTGCGTATTTTCGAGGATGCCATTACCTTTAAGATCGCATTGATGGTGGTAAAATACATGAAGTATATGGAAACTTTTGAGTATTAATTTCGTTTGATAAGAAAGATATGCCGGGCTCCGGCATACAGAAGAGAGTGTTTGTTTAGGTTACAGAGGAGTATACATGAAGAAAAAACAGCTATTACAAAAAGAGAGAGAGCGGATCATGGATGAGAACGGCATTATCTACCTGGAGAATGTCAGCAAGTCTTATTCCACCGGCGCCCCGGCATTGAACGGCGTTACGCTCAGTATTGGAAGAGGAGAATTTGTATTTGTGGTGGGAGACAGCGGCTCCGGTAAATCCACTTTGATCAAATTGCTGCTGAGAGAGCTTACTGCTACCAGCGGCAGTGTATATGTTATGGGAAGTGATCTGGCAAAGCTAAAACACAGACAGATTCCCAAATTCCGTCGTAACCTGGGTGTAGTGTTCCAGGATTTCAGACTGTTGAATGACAGAAATGTGTTTGAAAATGTGGCATTTGCCCAGCGGATCGTGGAGACTCCTACCAGCGAGATCCGCAGAAATGTGCCCCGTATCCTTGCTACCGTGGGACTGGCCGGTAAGTACAAGGCCAAGACCAAGCAGCTTTCCGGTGGTGAGCAGCAGCGTGTGGCCCTGGCCAGGGCATTGGTCAATGAGCCTTCCATTCTGCTGGCAGACGAGCCTACCGGCAATCTGGATCCCAAAAATTCCTGGGAGATCATGGGCCTTTTGGAGGAGATCAATCAGGCAGGTACCACTGTGATCGTGGTTACCCACAACAGAGAAATCGTAAATGCCATGCAGAAGCGTGTGATCACTATGAAGAAGGGCGTTATTGTAAGCGACGAAGAGGAAGGCGGTTATATCGATGAAGATTAGTACCTTGTTTTATACCCTCAGACAGGGATTTTCCAATATTTTCCGCAATCTGTGGTTTTCCATGGCATCTGTTGCCACTATTTCCACTTGTCTGTTTTTGTTTGGATTGTTTTATGCCATCGTGGCAAATGTACAGAATGTAATGAATACCGTGGAAGAGGGCGTGTCCGTGACCGTGTTCTTCCAGGAGGGTACTACGGATGAGCGCATGAAAGAGATTGGCGGTCTGATAGAGGTCCGCGATGAAGTGTCTGACGTGATCTTTATCTCTGATGAAGAGGCCTGGGCTACTTTCGGTCCTGAGTATTTCGGGGAAGATTATCAAGAGGGATTTCCTGAGAACCCTTTGGAGGGCTGGGACAGCTATGAGGTTTATTTGAGAGATGTTTCCAGACAGTCTGATCTGGTGACCTGGCTGCAGTCCATTCCCGAGGTGAGAGAAGTTTACTTCTCTGAACTGACGGCGAATACTTTGAGCGGCATGAATATGCTGATCGCATATGTTTCCCTTGGTATCGTGGCCACACTGTTGGCGGTAAGTATCTTCCTGATCAACAATACCGTTGCTATGGGTATTTTTGTCCGCAAGGAAGAAATCAATATTATGAAGTATATCGGCGCTACGGACTTCTTTGTGCGTGCACCTTTTGTAGTGGAAGGTATGCTGATCGGCCTGATCGGTTCAGCGATTCCCCTGGGTGTTATCTACAGCCTGTACAATTACGCGCTGACTTATGTGATCGAGCGCTTCAGCGTGCTCAGCAGCTTCCTGAATTTTTTGTCTGTGGAAGAAGTTTTCCGCGTATTGCTGCCTGTGACACTGCTGGTTGGCGTGGGAATCGGTTTCCTGGGAAGTATCTCTACCGTGAGAAAACATCTGCGGGTGTAATGGGGTATTTGTGACTGTTCAGAACCATGCAGATTTATGTAAAACAGACAGAAAGCAGTACAAAGATTGTATATGAAGAAAAGACACACAAGAATAAGTCTGGCAGTATGCCTTTTGTGCGCTGTGCTTATGCTGGCAGCGGCATTCTGTGAGGGAACAGAACCGCTTCTGGTGGAGGCTACCGGCAATAAGGCGCTGACATCGGACAGTATCAAGGATAAACAGAATCAGATCTCCAAGGCGGAAAAAGAGAAGGAATCTCTTAAGAACAGCCTGACAGATCTGAAAAAGGTCAAAAAAGAACTGGAAAAAAAGAAAAAGAATCTTGCAAGCTATGTAGCGGAATTGGACAATACCCTGAGCGAAATCGAACAGAATATTTCCAGGCTGAAGGCTCAGATCACCGCTACCGAGGAAGAAATCGTCCACATGGAGGAAGAACTGACAGTTGCCCAGGCGCAGGAAAGTTCCCAGAAAGATTCCATGATCCTTCGCATAAGATTAATGTATGAGAAGGGCAATGCCTCTGCCATGGACATGGTCCTGGGGGCAAAGGGGCTGGGTGATTTCCTGAACAGGGCTGATTTTATGGAATCGGTGATGGCATATGACCATCAGCGCTGGGAAGAATATATTGAGACCCGTAAGCTGATCGAACTGAGCAAGGAAGAATTGGAGCTTGAGAAAGAGATACTGGATCAGGCCAAGGCCAATGTGGAGATCGAACAGAAAAATCTGGAAAGTCTCATTGCCCAGAAGACAAAGGATCTGACTGCCTATGAGTCTGATATCAGTACCCAGGAGAAGGCAATTAAGGAATACGAACAGATGATAGCAGAGCAGGATGCAGAGATTAAGGCATTGGAAGCTGCCATCGCAGAAGAGAAGAAGCAGATGATGCAGGATAATGGTGTCAAGTATGACGGAGGCACCTTTAAGTTCCCCGTAGCATCTTACACCAGATTGTCTGATGATTATGGCTGGCGTATACATCCCACTCTGAATGTGAACCAATTTCATAATGGAATAGACCTTGCAGCTCCCAAGGGAACCGCTATTTATGCAGCTTATGATGGCAAGGTGGTAGCAGCCACCTACAGCTCTACTATGGGTAATTACGTGATGATCGATCACGGAGATTCATTGTACACCATTTACATGCACGCTTCGGCGCTCTATGTGTCCAAAGGTGATGTGGTGACAAGAGGTGAGACCATTGCGGCGGTGGGCACCACCGGACGTTCCACGGGCAACCATTTGCATTTTGGTGTCCGCAAGAATGGGGAATATGTATCCCCCTGGAATTATTTGTCAAAGTAAAGGATTTGCATTGTCATTGAATGGAACAGCCTCGTACTTTTGTTACGGGGCTTTCAGATTAGAATGAAGGGACATGGCAGACAATAATGGAAAACGATAACAGAGATAACAATTATTACGAACCGGATTCTATACAACAGAAAAAAGAGAAGGCTGCACGGGAACTGGCGGCAGAAGAACAACGCGAGGCCGAGAAAAGGAAAAACAGGACCCGTTTTTGGGGCGGTGTTGTAGTGGGATTGTCCTTTTCGGTGGTAGTGGTTACGCTGGTGCTGGTGGGCCGCTCTCTGCTGAGATTTATGGAATATCAGCGAAATCCCCTGCAGGCTCAGGCCAAGCAGCTGGAATTTACGGAGGATTCTGCCATCACGCCTACAATGGTATCGAAACTTCAGGGGCTGGAGGGTATTATTGATCAACTGTACTCTCTGGGAGAAGTGGACGTGGAGAAGCTGGAAACAGGTATTTACAAGGGAATGATCTCGGCTCTGGAGGATCCCTACTCCGAGTATTATACTGCGGAGGAACTGGCAGATTTGATGGAACAGACGGAAGGGATCTACTATGGTATCGGAACCTACATTAGTCTGGATGCTACCACATTGCTGCCCAAGGTCAGCGGTGTAATAGCAGGAACGCCGGCAGAGGCAGCCCAGCTTCGGGATAATGATCTGATATATGAAGTGGATGGCGTTTCAACGTATGGTCTCAGTCTGAATGAGACGGTGGCTATGATCAAAGGAGAGGAAGGCACTGAGGTAGTGCTGACCATTTACAGAGAAGGTGAAAGCGAGTATCTGGAGATTCCCGTGACCAGAGCGAAGGTGGAAGCCCCCACGGTTGTCTTTGAAATGCTGGATGAGACCACTGCTTACATTGAAATTGTGGAGTTTGATGATGTGACGTTGGATCAGTTTACAGAGGCGATGGCTATGGCCAGAGGCTCAGGCATGGAGGGACTGATCATAGATCTGCGCTCCAATCCTGGCGGCAATCTGGACACGGTGGTGGACATTGCGCGTATGCTTCTTCCCAAGGGTTTGATCGTCTATACAGAGGATAAATACGGTGAAAGAGTGGAATACACCTGCGACGGCACGCGGGAACTGGAAGTGCCGCTGGTGGTGCTGATCGATATGAATTCGGCCAGTGCTTCGGAGATTCTGGCAGGCGCAGTACAGGATTACGGAATCGGTACCCTGGTGGGTACTACTACCTTCGGAAAAGGTATTGTGCAGCAGGTGCTTCCCTTTAATGATGGTTCGGCCATGAAGCTTACCATCAGCAGTTATTATACCCCCAAGGGCAGAAATATCCACGGTGTGGGCATTGAGCCGGATGTGGTCTGTGAATTTGATGGTGATGCCTATTATGACGAGGTAAATCCTGTGGATAACCAGTTGGAGAAGGCAAGAGAGGTGCTCCGCGGTCTGCAGTGACCAAGGAATAGCCTGAGGGAAACGGCAGCAGACAGAAGTAACATGATTCTGTCAGGTGCAGAGACAAGACAGCATAAAGGAAAGGCGGACTAAGGTATGAAAATATATGATATTTCCCAGGAGGTTTTTGGATGTGTGGTGTTCCCCGGTGATCCAAAGCCGGAGTACGAAAAGCCGGCTCAGATTGCAAAAGGAGATCTGTACAATCTGACCACGTTCAGTATGTGTGCACATAACGGTACCCATGTGGATGCGCCTAGTCATTTTATTGCGGATGGCAAAAACATTGAAGAGATTTCGTTAAAGAGCTTTGTAGGCCCTGCTTATGTGGCGGAGCATGAAGGGGAACTGACCGGAGACGATGCCATCGCTGTGCTGGAAAGAGCCAGAATGTCGGACAGCAAGGCGGTAAAGCGCATTCTGATCAAGGGGAAAATGGTGGTTACCGAAGAGGCGGCAGCAGTATTTGCGGAGGCTGGTATTCTTTTGTACGGTAACGAGTCCCAGACGGTGGGACCGGAGGATGCGCCCATGGCAGTACATCAGAAAATGCTGGGGGCGGAAATCGTGCTGCTGGAGGGTATCCGCCTGACAGAAGTGCCCGAAGGCGTGTATTTCCTGAATGCGGCACCTATCAATCTGGGCGGTGCGGAGGGTGCGCCCTGCCGTGCGGTCCTGATAGAGGGTATCTATTAGAGAGAAGCTAAATGATTGTTGTCCGGATACTATGCGGTCCGGGCAGAGGAAGAGATAAAAAATTACAAAAGAGAAGGAAGCGACATGAAAGTAAGTTGGAAGGAACGTTTGGGACTTCAAAAGAGATCAACAACGGTCAATTTAACGGAAGGCCCCATTGCAAAAAGCATTTTGATGTTTGCGCTGCCATTGCTTGTAGGGCAGATCCTGCAGCAGTTTTATAATCTGGCAGACGCATGGGTTATTGGAAATTTTGCGGATAACAATGCATTTGCGGCAGTCAGCTCTGCAGGCAGCATGATCTTTTTGATCGTTGGACTCTTCAATGGAATTGCCATGGGCGGAGGCGTGATCATATCAAAGTATTTCGGGGCAAAAGAAGAAAAAAATGTGATAAGAGCAATCCACACGGATTTCTTTTTTGGTCTGGTTGCTTCGGCTTTGGCTACGATTGTGGGCTTAATTACTGTACCTCATATTCTGGAACTGATGAACACCCCGGCGGAGGTTCTGCCCAATTCGTTGAGCTATTTTAGAATTTATTTTGCAGGTGTATCCACCATTATCATGTATAATATCTGTATGGGCATTATGAGGGCATTGGGCGACAGTGTGCGTCCGCTGTACTATCTGCTGGTCTCTACCATCACAAATGTAGTATTGGATCTGCTCTTTGTAGCTGCTTTCGATTGGGGCGTGGCAGGAGCTGCCACTGCTACGGTGATCGCGCAGGGCTTGAGTGTGGTGCTCTGTATCGTCCGTATGTGCAGATTGACAGATTATACCCGACTGGATTTCAGGCAGCTTCGTTTTGATAAGGAAATTATGGGAGAAATCCTGAAACAGGGGCTTCCGTCCGGTATTCAGAATTCCGTTACAAGTATCGGTAACCTGACGGTACAGGCCAATATCAATTCCTTCGGTGCTTTTGCCATGGCCGGCATGGGAGCTTTTACCAAGATAGAAGGCTTTGCTTTTCTGCCCATCACCTGTATGTCCATGTCCCTGCCGACTTTTATCAGCCAGAACCTTGGCGCGAAACAATATGGCAGGGCCAAGAAAGGTGCGGCTTTCGGAATCACTTTCAGTGTGATCGTGGCAGAAATACTGGGTGTGCTGATCTACTTTAACGGCCCGGCCCTCCTGCGCATTTTTGTGGAAACGGAAGAGTCTGTCCTTTATGGAACCACTCACACCAGGATATTGGCACTTTTCTTCTTCCTGTTGGCGCTGACACACTGCTGTGCCGGTGTATTGCGAGGCTGCGGCAAGGCGTTTATCCCTATGATCACCATGCTCAGCTTCTGGTGCGGTGTCCGTGTGGTTTACGTGACATTGATCCTGAAAGTGATTCCCGAATTCAGAATGATCTCCTGGGCATATCCGCTGACCTGGACCTTGAGTTCTGTGGTGCTTTTGACCATATTGCTTCGGATGGATTGGACGAAGGCTTTTCAGAAGAAGGCGTGAAAAATAGCAGAAAGGTGACGGAGATGCATAAATTGTGTAGATGGGCATTATTTTTGGGCTTAAGTGCCTGTATAATTGGGCTGGCCGGTTGCGGTGAGAATAAAACGATAAGAGAAGAGGCGGAAGTGGAGCTGCAGTCCAATGTGGCTGAAAGTAGAATTGATAAATTTGTTTCCTTTGGTCCTGATGTCCAAAGTGCAATGCTTGAAAAACAATATTGGAGTGAATTGAATTTCGAGGAAGAAAAAGAAATAATAATAAGTACGGAACAAATCCTACGGATAAACGAAAAGAATAGAGAAATGCTGACTACTGATTCCGGAATAAAAATGGCTCTTCAGGATATTGATGAACTGATAGATACATCATTTGTAAAGGAAATGATGGCTGTTTATGAAGTGCCGGAGGACCCCTCGACGCGTTTCGTAAATGGAAAAGAAACGACTGCGCAATATTGGGATGAACTGGTAAAAAACAGTAATGAGAATATTAGTGCTGATATGGTACCTGTACGATTTGGATTTTGCGTGGAGCGTACTATGGTGAAAGCTCTTCCCACAAATGATTTCATTGGTGAAGCAGCGGATGACTTTCATTATGACGTAAATGTCAGAGCAGAATGTCCGGCGTATGCTCCAGTGGCTGTATTTCATGAAAGTCTTGATGGCGATTGGTATTATGTTGTCTGTGATAGTTATGGTGGTTGGGTCTGTAAGGAAAAAATTGCGTTGTGTGAATCCCGGGACGAATGGATTCTCAGGCAGAATCCGACAGATTTTCTGGTGGTGACAGGACGAGAGTTGCGCTTGGTCAGTGATCCGTATAATGAAGAAAGTTCGGAGCTTTTGTTGTCGATGGGGACAATATTACCGTTGGTTTCACTTGAATATGCCCCTGATGATTTTAATGGAAGAAAGAGTTACGGATGTTACATTGTGCGTGTCCCAATTCGGGATGATAAGGGTATGATTGCCGATAATTATGTATTAATACCCACATCAGAGGATGTGAGTTTGGGTTATTTGCAATATACTGTAGAAAACGTGCTGGACCTTTTGTTCAAACGGGTGGGAGACCGCTACGGATGGGCAGGTATGTATTACGCCAATGATTGTTCCGGAATGGTTCGAGAAGTTTTTGCATGTTTTGGCTTTCATTTTCCTCGTAGTGCCAAAGCCCAGGTTCATATGAGCGGTATGACTTACAAAGATGTTTCAAACAAAAGTGAAAAAGAAAAAATGAAAATTTTGTCAGATGTCCCAGCAGGTACATTGCTCTATTTTCCTGGACATATTATGGTATATTTGGGAACCGTGAATGAGATTCCGTATGTGATCAGTGCAGTAGGCAGTTGGATAACGCTGGAATGTGAAGAAACAGAAGTGGTTCGGGTGAATTTGGTAGCTATTAATAGTATGACGGGTACATTTAGAAGAAACGGATATAGTTGGCTTGCGAATATTACTGATATTTTGGTTTGTGAATAGAAAAAGGGCGTTTGGTATATGAACTTAGATAAGAATAAGAAGAGCCCCGAGGGAATCATGTTTTTTCCGGGGTTACCTCAGGGATTGTTGTTTTTTTCTGTATTGCTGATACTTCTCATCAGCCTGATAAACTTTTGTGATGTGTTGCTATATGAAAAGCTTTTGCTGAGTTATGTGGAAATTCTTATTTTTGCCGTGCTAGGCACCTGCTTTTGTCGCGGAGATTATTTTCGACGAAAAAGGTATTTGTATTGTTTTTTGTTTTTGATTTGGATAGTTCTGGGTCATTGGTTCAAGGGTGAGTATACGGTGGAAGGAGCGAATAGGGTTATATTTGTGCTGAGATGTGCGCTATGCGGACTGGCGTTTCCGTTTGCCCATGTTATGGCTGATGTGAAAAAACGAAAATATTTAAATTCGCTTCTTTTGATAGTGGTTCTGATAGGAGGGCTGATGTTATGTCTTTGCTTCTGGGGAATGCTGAGAGGAGAAAATATTTCCCTGTTGAATGGTTATATTGAATTTGGGGTATCCTATAATAAAACCGGTCGTATGATGATAAGGGTATTAAATGTGCATTATTATCAATTGGGATATTTTGCGGTGGTCTGTTTTTTTATAAGTTTATATCTTATTGTTTCGCATCGGAATCAAAAGATTGCATTTGGGGGGGGATTACTACTATTAATTTTTGCAGTAGGAGTATTCGCAACGTACTCAAGAACAGGAGTTTTTTCCCTGGTAGGCGGCTCTATCTTGGCTTTTGCGCTTTTTTTGCAGAATCGACCGATAAAAAGACAGGTACGTTGGTTTGTTTTGTGTATGTCGATTATTTTGGGCACAGTTATCACCTGTGCGATGATGAATTACATATATGAAAAGGTTCATTCCATAAGAAATATTTGGTACGGAATAACGACTTTGTCGAGCAGAACGATAATATGGAGATCCCTGGTAGATGTGTTTCAAGATTATCCACAGAATTTGATATATGGTTTTCCGTATAACGAAGGGATGGCGGTTGTCAATAAGTATCTGTGCAGCATATATGATCTGGATGTAGTGGCGCATATGCATAGCGGTTATCTTCAAACGTTTTTGTATACTGGGTTCCCGGGTTTTGTGGCAGTAATAATTTTTGCGATATATGTGACATGGGTGTCCGGGAAGCTGTTTTTAGCTCCTGCAGAATACGGCGTAAGCTTGGAAGAGAAAATGCTGGTTTTGATTCCGGTGATCTGTTTTATAATGAATTTGGTTGAAAGCGTGTTGTTTTATAACGCGCCCAGTATGGAGATTATGAATATGCTTGTAATGCTATGCTCAGGATACATTTTGGAAATAAAAAGGGAGAAAATGCCGAACTGTTGAGTCGAAAAGGGAATTATTTGAGTCGGAGAATTATGGCAATTCACAGAACAATATAAGTAAACTGATTAAACAGAAAACAAAAGAAAGTACAGAACAAAAGTTCGAACTTGTTCTGTACTTTCTTTTTGTATTCTGTTATAATACTGCTGTGAGTTGGATGTTATTATCGAAAGATAACAATTTTGAGCAATGAAAATGACATACTCTATGGAGGGACTTGCATGGATCGATTCGTTTTACATTCTGAATACAAACCCACCGGCGATCAGCCTCAGGCTATCTCTGACCTGGTGGAGGGCTTCAGACAGGGCAACCAGTTCCAGACGCTCCTTGGCGTCACCGGTTCCGGCAAGACCTTTACCATGGCCAATGTGATCGCTGCGCTGAATAAGCCCACTTTGGTAATCGCCCACAATAAGACTCTGGCAGGACAGCTCTACGGTGAGTTCAAGGAATTTTTCCCGGAGAATGCGGTGGAGTATTTTGTGTCCTACTATGATTATTACCAGCCGGAGGCCTACGTGCCATCCTCTGACACTTATATTGCAAAAGATTCCTCTATCAATGAAGAGATCGACAAGCTGCGCCTGTCGGCCACGGCGTCCCTGACGGAACGCCGGGATGTGATCGTGGTGGCCAGTGTGTCCTGTATATACGGTCTGGGCAGCCCGGACGAGTATCAGGACATGATCGTGTCCTTGCGTCCCGGCATGATAAAGGACCGGGATGCAGTGCTGCGGGAGCTGGTGGCCATCCAGTACAACCGCAACGATATGGACATGAGCCGCGGAACCTTCCGGGTGAGGGGCGATGTGGTGGAGGTGTATCCTGCCCAGGGCGGGGATTATCTGATCCGAATTGAATTTTTCGGGGATGAGATTGACCGCATTGCAGAGGTGGAGCCTTTGACCGGCAAGATCCATGCGGTGCTGAATCATATTGCGATCTTTCCTGCGTCCCATTATGTGGTGTCTCAGGATAAAATCAAGGCGGCCTGCGATAATATAGAGCAGGAAATGGAAGAGCGGGTGCGTTATTTTAAGGGTGAGGACAAACTGATCGAAGCCCAGCGCATTGCGGAACGCACCAATTTTGATGTGGAGATGCTGCGTGAGACCGGATTTTGCTCCGGTATTGAGAATTATTCCAGACATTTGAACGGCATGCCTGCAGGCGCGCCGCCTATGACCCTGATGGATTTTTTTAAGGATGATTATTTGATCATTATTGATGAGTCACATATGACCATTCCACAGATCAGGGGCATGTATGCCGGCGACCGCTCCCGCAAGACTACGCTGGTGGATTACGGTTTCCGTCTGCCTTCTGCGTTGGACAACAGACCACTGAATTTTGAGGAGTTTGAAGCCCACATTGATCAGATGATGTTTGTGTCTGCCACGCCCTCAGATTATGAGGCGGAGCATGAGCTGCTGCGCACGGAGCAGATCATCCGTCCTACAGGACTCCTTGATCCGGAAGTGGATGTGCGCCCTGTGGAGGGCCAGATCGATGATCTGATCGGTGAGGTGAATAAAGAAGTGGAGAAGCACAACAAGGTGCTGATCACCACCCTGACCAAGCGGATGGCAGAGGATCTGACCGATTATATGAAGGAAGTGGGCATCCGTGTGAAGTACCTGCATTCCGATATTGATACGCTGGAGAGAGCGGAGATCATCCGCGACATGCGTCTGGATGTATTTGATGTGCTGGTGGGCATCAACCTGCTGCGAGAGGGTCTGGACATCCCGGAGATTTCCCTGGTGGCCATTTTGGATGCGGACAAGGAAGGGTTCCTGCGAAGTGCCACATCCCTGATCCAGACGATCGGCAGGGCCGCCCGTAATGCGGAGGGCCGCGTGATCATGTACGCGGATATGATCACAGATTCTATGCGCACAGCGCTGGATGAGACCAACCGCCGTCGTGAGATCCAGATGAAATACAATGAGGAACACGGCATCACACCCCAGACCATCAAGAAGGCGGTGCGTGATCTGATCAGTATTTCCAAGGTGATTGCCAAGGAAGAACTGCGGTTTGAGAAGGATCCGGAGTCCATGGACCGGAAGGAATTGGAAAAACTGGTTGCAGATGTGCAGAAGAAGATGCAGAAAGCAGCTACGGATCTGAATTTCGAGGCTGCGGCCGAACTGCGTGACAAGATGATTGAGCTGAAACAGAAGCTGGCCGAGCTGGATGAGTAAGATTGAGAGCTGACGGTGGGCAGATAGTAAGCAGATATGCCCGACAGCAGCTGTGATAAGAAGAGTTTGCAGATAATGACAGGAGACACAAAATGGAAGAGATCAAGAAGATGCGTCCCCGCGAGTATATTAAGGTACGCGGGGCACAGGAGCATAATCTGAAAAATATAGATGTAGATATTCCCAGAAATGAATTGGTAGTTCTGACAGGCATGTCAGGTTCTGGCAAGTCTTCCCTGGCTTTTGATACCGTGTATGCAGAGGGACAGCGCCGGTATATGGAGTCTTTGTCCTCCTATGCCAGACAGTTCCTGGGCCAGATGGAAAAGCCTGTAGTGGAGCGGATAGACGGACTTTCTCCGGCCATCTCCATCGACCAGAAATCCACCAACCGCAATCCCCGCTCTACAGTAGGTACGGTGACGGAGATTTATGATTATTTCCGACTGCTCTACGCCAGGATCGGCACACCTCATTGTCCTGAGTGTGGCCGTGTGATCGCACGTCAGAGTGTGGATCAGATGGTGGACCAGATCATGGAATTGGGTGAGGGCACCAGGCTGCAGCTGCTGGCGCCTGTAGTGCGAGGCAAAAAGGGTCGCCATGAGAAGGTGCTGGACCGGGCCAAGAGAAGCGGTTACGTGCGCGCAAGAGTGGATGGCAGTCTGTATGAGCTCACCGAGGAAATTGAACTGGACAAAAATATCAAACACAATATTGAGATCGTAGTGGATCGTCTGGTGGTAAAAGAAGGTATCCAGAGGAGACTGACAGACTCTATTGAAAATGTGCTGGAACTGGCAGAGGGACTGTTGATCGTGGATGTGATCGGCGGAGAACCTATCACCTTCAGTCAGAGTTTTGCCTGCCCGGACTGCGGTATTGGTATTAGTGAAGTGGAGCCCAGAAGCTTTTCCTTCAACAATCCCTTTGGCGCTTGTCCGGTGTGTTTTGGTCTGGGCTACAAGATGGAGTTTGATATTGACCTGATGATCCCTGATAAGAGCTTGAGTATCAATCAGGGTGCGATTGCGGTGACGGGATGGCAGTCCTGCATGGACAAAAAGAGCTTTGCCAATGCGCTTTTGCAGGCATTGTGCAAAGAATATGATTTTTCGTTGGATACACCTTTCGGAGAATATCCCCAATATATTCAGGATATTTTGATCAACGGTACCGACAAGGAAGTGGATGTGCATTATGCCGGCCAGCGTGGCAGAGGCGTTTATCCCACAGCTTTTGAGGGTCTGATCAAAAATGTCCAGCGCAAATACCGCGAGACTTTTTCTGAGATCATGAAGCAGGAGTATGAGAGTTTCATGCGCATTACTCCCTGCAACGAGTGTAAGGGGATGAGGCTGAAGAAAGAGTCGCTGGCAGTTACGGTCTGCGATAAAAACATATATGAAGTGACTTCTATGGATATCAGGCAGCTGAAGAATTTCCTGGAGGGAATGCAGCTGACGGAGCAGCAGAAGCTGATCGGCAAGCAGATTATGAAGGAGATCAAGGCCAGAGTAGGTTTTCTGGTGGATGTGGGTCTGGAGTATCTTTCACTGGCCCGGGCAACTTCTACGCTGTCCGGCGGAGAAGCCCAGCGTATCCGCCTGGCTACCCAGATCGGCTCCGGTCTGGTGGGCGTGTGTTATATTCTGGACGAGCCCAGTATCGGTCTGCACCAGCGTGACAATGATAAGCTGTTGACCACGCTGAAGCGTCTGCGGGATCTGGGCAATACCCTGATCGTGGTGGAGCATGATGAAGACACCATGCTGGCGGCAGACTATGTGATCGATATCGGTCCGGGAGCCGGCTCCCATGGTGGAGAAGTGGTGGCCTGCGGCACTGCAGAGGAGATCATGAAGGTGCCGGAGTCCATTACCGGCAAATATTTAAGCGGAGAGTTAAAGATTCCAGTGCCTGAGACCCGCCGAACTCCTACCGGCTATCTGAAGATCCTGGGTGCAAAAGAGAATAATCTGAAAAATGTGGATGTGGAGATCCCGTTGGGGGTAATGACCTGTGTCACCGGTGTGTCCGGTTCCGGTAAGAGTTCCCTGATCAATGAGATCCTCCACAAACGGCTGGCAAGGGATCTGAACCGTGCAAGATGTATTCCCGGCAGACACAAGGATATCAAGGGCCTGGAGCAGTTGGATAAGGTCATTGATATCGACCAGTCTCCGATCGGTCGTACCCCCCGTTCCAATCCGGCTACTTACACCGGCGTGTTTGACCAGATCCGCGACCTATTTGCTTCTACGGCAGATGCCAAGGCCAAGGGTTACAGCAAAGGACGTTTCAGCTTTAACGTAAAGGGCGGACGATGCGAGGCCTGCAGCGGTGATGGTATTATCAAGATCGAGATGCACTTCCTGCCGGATGTGTATGTGCCCTGTGAGGTCTGCGGCGGCAAACGCTACAACCGGGAGACCCTGGAGGTAAAGTACAAAGGAAAGAACATTTTTGATGTGCTGGATATGACGGTGGAGGAGGCGCTCACCTTTTTTGAAAATGTGCCCTATATCCGCCGTAAGATTGAGACTTTGCATGACGTGGGACTTTCCTATGTGAAGCTGGGGCAGCCCTCCACTACACTGTCCGGCGGTGAAGCGCAGCGTATCAAGCTTGCAACAGAACTTTCCAAGCGAAGCACCGGCAAGACGATTTATATTCTGGATGAGCCTACTACGGGCCTGCATTTTGCGGATGTACACAAGCTGGTGGATATCCTGCACAGGCTGGCAGACGGCGGCAACACGGTAGTGGTCATTGAGCACAATCTGGATGTGATCAAAACGGCAGATTATATCATCGACATGGGCCCTGAAGGCGGCGACAAGGGCGGAACCGTCATTGCAAAGGGTACTCCTGAGGAAGTTGCGGCTGTTTCACACTCCTACACGGGCCAATATATTAAGAAAATGCTTAATAAAAAATAAAAATTTGTGAATCCCCTATGAAAATGGAAAATTTTAAGGTATAATGTATTACGTGTGACTAAAAGAACGTAAGACGTTAAGAATAATATAGATACCATTGGAAAGGGGTATGATTCATGCAGGGTACAGATATCGGAATTGATTTGGGAACAGCCAGCATCCTGGTCTACATCAGAGGAAAAGGAGTCGTTTTAAAGGAGCCCTCAGTTGTGGCTTTTGATAGAGATACTAATAAGATTAAGGCCATCGGTGAGGATGCCAGACTTATGCTGGGAAGAACTCCCGGCAACATCGTGGCAGTGCGCCCTCTGAGACAGGGTGTTATTTCTGATTATACCGTTACCGAGAAGATGATGAAGTATTTTATTCAGAAAGCTCTCGGCAGACGTGTTTTCCGCAAGCCTCGCATTGCTGTGTGTGTTCCCAGCGGTGTTACTGAGGTAGAGAAGAAAGCGGTTGAGGATGCTACTTACCAGGCAGGTGCCAGAGAGGTAGTTATTATTGAGGAGCCCATCGCAGCTGCTATCGGTGCAGGAATTGATATTTCCAAGCCTTGCGGTAACATGATCGTGGACATCGGCGGCGGTACTTCTGACATCGCGGTTATTTCCCTGGGCGGTACTGTAGTAAGTGCTTCCATCAAGATTGCCGGTGATGATTTTGACGAGGCGATCGTTCGTTATATGCGTAAAAAGCATAATCTTTTGATCGGTGAGAGAACAGCGGAAGATATCAAGATTAAGATTGGTTCTGCATACAAGAGAGCGGAAGTGGACTATATGGACGTAAGAGGTCGTAACCTGGTGACAGGCCTTCCCAAGACCGTGCAGGTATCCTCTGAGGAGACTGAGGAGGCACTGCGCGAGACTACATCCCAGATCGTTGACACTATCCACAGTGTATTGGAGAAGACTCCCCCTGAGCTTGCCGCAGATATTGCGGACAGAGGTATCGTCCTCACCGGCGGCGGAAGTCTGCTGCGCGGTTTGGAGGAGCTGATTTATGCCAAGACCGGCATCAATACCATGACCGCGGAGGATCCCATGACAGCAGTAGCCATCGGCACCGGCAAATATGTGGAGTTCCTGGCTGGTTACAGAGAGTAATCAAAGGTTTAAGGCTGCTTTTTTCGCGAAAAGCAGCTTTTGCTTTATGTGGGAAAGTTCCGGGCGGCTTTCTTTTGATAAGGAATAAAAGTATGGAAATGATTAGCGGATATGTGGAGCATATCGTTTTTCAAAATGCCGAAAACGGCTATACCGTGATGAACCTGATGGTGGAGGACGAAGAGTGTACCTGTGTAGGTATGTGCAAGGGCCTGAGCGAGGGTGAAAATATCGAGGCCGAAGGCGAGTACGTGGAGCATCCGGTCTATGGTAAGCAATTCAAGATCAGCAGTTATCAGACGGTGGCCCCCAAGGACCGTGTCAGCATGGAGCGGTATCTGGGATCAGGAGCTATTAAAGGCATTGGTGCAGCGTTGGCGGCACGGATCGTAAAAAAATTTGGAGACGATACCTTCCGCATTATCGAGGAAGAGCCGGAACGCTTGGCGGAGATCAAAGGGATCAGCATGCGCAAGGCTATGGAGATCGCCGTGCAGATGGAAGAGAAGAAGGACCTGCGGGAAGCACTTCTGTTTCTGCAGCAATACGGTATCTCCAACACGCTGGCGGTGAAGATTTATAACACCTACGGCATGGGGGTGTATGGTATCATGAAAGAGAACCCCTACCGCCTGGCGGAGGACATTCACGGCATAGGTTTTAAAATTGCTGACGAGATTGCGGCAAAGGTTGGTATCCACACGGATTCGGATTACCGCATCCGAAGCGGTGTGTTTTATACGCTGCTGCAGGCTGTGAATGAAGGGCATTGTTATCTGCCCATGGAGATGCTTTTGGAGCGGGCAAGAGTGCTGCTGGGAGTGGAAAAGGAAAACATCCGTCCTCAGATAGACAATCTGGTGATGGATCGGAAACTGATCGTAAAAGAAGATTCGGTATTTGCGTCCGCATATTACTATGCGGAATTGAACTGTGCCAGAATGCTCCGGGAACTGGATATTCCCCAGGCTTCTGCAGAGAATCTTCCTTCTCAGGATGCGGCCATCCGCAAACAGCTGGAGCGTTTGGCGGGAGAGCTGCAGATGGAGTTGGATGAGCTGCAGCTGGAGGCAGTAATGGAAGCCATCCGAAATGGTCTGTTCATTTTGTCGGGAGGCCCCGGCACCGGTAAGACGACCACCATCAATATGATGATACGGTATTTTGAGTCGGAGGGACTTGATATTTTCCTGGGTGCGCCTACGGGACGGGCTGCCAAGCGTATGACAGAGGCCACGGGATATGAGGCCAGGACTATTCACCGCATGTTGGAATTAAACAGTGCGTTGTCGGACGAGGATTCCAGGAAAGTCAGCTTTGAGCGCAATGAAGAGAATCCCCTGGAGGCCGATGTTATTATTATTGATGAAATGTCCATGGTCGACATTCAGCTGTTCCAATCTCTGCTTAAGGCAGTGATGCCCGGAACCAGACTGATCCTGGTGGGGGATGTGGATCAGCTGCCAAGCGTGGGACCGGGACAGGTACTCAGGGATATTATGAACAGCAAGGCTTTTCCCATGGTGGTGCTGCAGAAGATATTCCGCCAGGCGGGCGAGAGCGATATCGTAGTAAATGCTCATCGGATCAACCGGGGAGAGCAGATTGCATTGGACAATAAGTCAAAAGATTTCTTCTTCCTGGAAAGAAATGACGTCAATGTCATATATAAACATATGATACAGCTGATTCAGGATAAACTGCCCCGTTATGTAAATGCAGGTCCCTGTGATATCCAGGTGCTGACCCCCATGCGTAAGGGCAGTCTGGGCTGTGAGACTTTGAACACCATTCTGCAGCGTTATCTGAATCCTCCGGATCCCCTAAAGCGTGAGTATCAAAGCGGTGAGACTGTTTACCGGGAAGGCGACAAGGTTATGCAGATCCGGAATAATTATCAGCTGGAGTGGGAGATCGTAAGCCGCTACAATATTCCCATCGACAAAGGAATGGGAGTGTTTAACGGCGATATGGGCCGGATTGTGGAGATCAATGAGACTGCCTCCAATCTGGTGGTAGAATTTGATGACCGAAGGCGAGTGACTTATCCTTTCAATCTGCTGGAAGAACTGGAGCTTTCTTATGCAGTTACCATTCATAAATCTCAGGGAAGTGAGTATCCGGCAGTGATCCTGCCGCTGCTTGGCGGTCCCAGGTTGCTTTTCCACAGGAACCTTCTGTACACCGGGATCACCAGGGCCAAAAACTGTGTCACCATATTGGGCAGTGGAGATACAGTGCGGGAAATGATCCGCAATGAGAGTGAGAATAGGCGCTTTACGGCGCTGGATACAAGAATAAGGGAATTGTGCTTCTGATCAGCGGGGGATGACGTTGAGTAGAGGGTCTGCTGTCGGTGATTGCAGCAGAAGTTCAATATGCTTCGGAGAAGGTTCGAAAGGACCGATATGAAGCAGAAAAGAAAAATCAATGGGCGGAAGGAACCGGCAATGCTGCGGAGAGCAGGAAAATTTGTACTGCAGCTCCTCTTTCCCCTGCGTTGTCCCGTATGCGACGGCATTGTCAGACCCTTTGGAGAAAAAATCTGCCTGGAGTGCCTGCGGGAGCTGAAACTGCTGACTCCGCCCTGGTGCATGAAGTGCGGCAAAAAAATGCTGACTGAGGGTGAACTTTGCCGGGATTGCAGCCAAAGGGAACACAAGTATATAAGGGGGAGAGCTCTTTATGAGTACAGCAGCGCGGCCCCGTCCATTTACCGTCTGAAATATGGGAAGCGGCAGGAGTACGCGGATTTTTTCGGGGAGGAGATGGCCAGGTATCTGGGTGAGTTTATTAAGGAGTGCCGGGCCGATGCCATTGTGCCCATTCCCTTGCACAAAAGACGTCAGAGAAAAAGAGGATATAATCAGGCGCTGCTTTTGGCAAAAGCGCTGGGACACTATACAGGCATTCCCGTGAGGGGGAATTTGCTCCGCAGAGTGAAAAATACAGCCCCTCTTAAACGACAAAATGCTTATGAACGGCAAAATAATTTGAAAAAGGCTTTTATTATAACGGAAAATGATGTAAAATTAAATACGATTATTATTGTGGACGACATATACACTACCGGAAGTACCATTGATGAGGCGGCTGCAGTTTTATTGCAGCACGGAGTGGAGCGTGTCTTCTATATTGCATTGGCTTGCGGAACCGGTGTCTGACACCGGACTGCGGAAAGGCATGGTATTTTATGCTGAATGAAGAGAAGGTCATACTGATGACTCATATGGCATCGTATGAGAAAAATGAAGGCAAAAAGAATATGGCGGTGGGCAAGTTTTTCAGAAGTGATTATATTACGATCCAGATGCTGAAAGCAATTCTGAGTGCTACGATTGTTTATGGGGCTTGCTTTGCAGTTTATATTTTATACCAGTTTGAAGATTTCATGGAAAATATTTACAATATGGATCTGATTGGTTTTGCAAAAAATGTGTTGCTCTATTATGCGGTTACGGTGATAGTGTACACGCTCATATCCTATGTGGTATGTTCGGTACGCTACACAAAAGCTCAAAAAAATCTAAAGAGCTATTATCAGAGCTTGAAAAAGCTGGGCTCCCTGTATGAAGAATAGGGAAGAGGATAATGTTTGGAGGAGACGATGACAGAATTATTAATGTTCAGAGAACAAATCAAGACATTTTATAAGCGCTATGAGGTATTTATCCTGCCTGTAGTTAAGTTTGTGTTTGCCTTTCTGGTGCTGAATGTGCTTAATTCCAGGATTGGCTACATGAGCAGATTGGACAATATTGCCATAGTGCTGATTGCCTCTCTGCTGTGTTCTTTCCTGCCGGTGCAGACAGTGGTGGCATTTGCGGCCATATTCAGTTTGCTGCATATGTACGCACTTTCGTTGGAGACCGTGCTGGTCGGACTGGTAGTGTATATGGTGATCTTTCTGTTGTTCCTGCGTTTCAGCACGGGTGAATCCGTGGTGCTGCTGGTTACGACGTTGCTTTGTCTGATAAAGATTCCGTATGCAGTGCCTATTGTAATGGGTTTGGTGGGTACGCCTATTTCCGCGCTGGCTATCGGCTGCGGTGTAGTGGTGTACTATTTGCTGAAGACGATTACAGGTGAGGCTGCGAATATTGCCACCATGGGTGATGAGGAGATGATGACCAAGATCCGTCTGCTTGTGGATGGCCTTCTGGATAATAAAGCGATGCTGGTGCTGATTGCGGCATTTACGATCACACTGATCGTGGTGTATCTGATCCGCAGGATGTCCATTGACCACGCATGGACTATGGCGATTACAGCAGGTGCCATCGTAGATATTCTGGTCCTTCTGATCGGCGATCTGATTTACAATACCAATGTATCCGTTGTAAATGCCATTCTGGGTACTATTGTGGCTGTGATCGTGGCGAAGGTGGTGGAATTCTTCCGCTTCTGTGTGGACTACAGCCGCACTGAGAAGGTGCAGTTCGAGGATGACGAATATTATTATTATGTAAAGGCAGTGCCCAAGATGACTGTGACAGCGCCTACCAAGACTGTAAAGAAAATCAATACTGCCAGCAGACCGGGTGGAAATGTCCAGGCCCACAGAACCGGTGGAAGTGCTCAGACACACAGGACCGGTGTCCAGAACAGATCGACTGTGGAAAGAACCTATACTGAGGGGCATCCCCATGCGTCAGCAGCGCAGCGGCCTGTTTCCCGCAGAAGCTCTGTACCTGCCGATTCCAGAGAACATCTGAGCGGAGCCAGAAGTATGACAATTAACAGTCACATGACAGAAAATACAACCAACAATGAGGAAGAATTATTATAGCAGGAGTGATCCTCGGTGAGTTGATAATAGAAAAGCAAGGATTGAAGCAGAATGAAGTGGATAGATACCGTCATTGAATACTTGAAAAACTTCAGCACGTATTTCCCCACCATGGACATTGGTGATATAGCAGAGATATTGATTATTGCGCTTTTGCTGTATTATCTGATGGTGTGGATGAAGACCACACGTGCATGGGCATTAATGAAGGGCATTATAGTGATATTTGCCTTTCTTGTGTTTGCCTATTTCTGTCAGATGAGTACCATCCTGTGGATGGCTGAGAATGTGCTGGGCTTTGCTGTTACCGCATTGATCGTGGTGTTGCAGCCGGAACTCCGTTCGGCACTGGAGCAGTTAGGAAAAAAGAGCATTCTTACTTCTGTACTTCCCTTTGAGACAAACCGTAAAGAAGAGAACGTTTTCTCTGAGAAGACGATTAATGAGATCGTAAAAGCCTGTGTGGAAATGTCCAAGGTAAAAACAGGTGCACTGATCGTAATTGAGCAGAAGGTAAGTGTTAAGGAGTATGAGCGTACCGGTATCGATGTGGATGCGATTGTAAGCAGTCAGCTTTTGATCAATATTTTTGAGCATAACACACCGCTTCATGACGGAGCGGTTATTGTGCGTGGCAACAGAGTAGTATCTGCCACATGTTATCTGCCCTTATCCGACAACATGGGTCTGGGTAAAGAACTGGGTACCAGACATCGGGCAGGTGTGGGTATTTCAGAGGTGTCCGATTCCCTGACCATTATTGTGTCTGAAGAGACCGGTACTATCAGCGCAGCCCATGAGGGTGAGCTTTCCCGTGATCTGAATGCGGAAGAATTGCGTGAGCGCATGGAGCGGATCCTGAACAAGAGCGGTGAGGAAAACAAGAACAAATTGATATGGAAGGGAAGGAGCCGGAGCGGAAAATGAGAAAGAAATTAGTGCGCAATTTGGGCCTGAAACTGGCATCGTTGCTTCTTGCCTTTGCATTGTGGTTTTTGGTGGTACAGATAAACGATCCTCTGGATTCTGTTACTTTTAGTAATGTGGAGATTGAGCTTATCAATACCGATCTTTTGGAACAGGAAGGAAAAGTATACGAAGTACTGGACGGCAGCAATATGGCCAGAGTGACTGTGTATGCTCCCCGAAGCGTGATCGGTCAGATCCGCAAAAGTGATATTGTGGCGGAAGCGGATATGAGTAAGCTTACGGATATCAATACCATTGCAGTCAACTATTATGTGGAAAATTTGGCCGTGGATTCCGTAGATGGCAATCGAGACCTTGTGCGTCTGAATGTGGAAGATAAGAAAGAAACGTGGATTCGTCTGGTGAGCAACGTGGTCGGGGACGTTGCGGAGGGGTATCTGGTTACCAATATTATAGTCGATTCGACTGATATTGCAATCAGCGGTCCTGAGTCTGCTGTGTCCAAGGTAGCATATGCGGCTGTTGAGATGGATGTGACGGGTGCTGTGAGTAATCGATCAGCCAACGTGGACATTCAGTTGTATGATGAAGAAGATAACTTGATTGAAAATAAGAGCATCCGGAAAAATGAGGATTCTGCGTATATGCAGGTGGAAGTGCTTGCTGCCAAAGAAGTGCCTGTCAGGGTAGAATATTCCGGACAGCCGGCAGAAGGATATCTGGCCACGGGCGTTGCTGAAAGCAACAAAGAGTATGTGGCGATTGCGGGCAGAAGTACTGTGATCGAGGGTATTACTGAGATAGTCATTCCTGCCGAAACCTTGGACATCACCGGTGCCACAGGTATTGTATATGCAAGTGTGGATCTGGATGATTTCCTGCCTGATAACGTCAAGTGGGCAGAAAAAGGTTTTACAGGCAAGGTGGCTGTGGCTGTGTATGTGGAGCCTATCCAGACAAGAACCCTGGAAGTGCCTGAGGAAAATATCAGTCTGATTAACTCTCCTGTCGGATTTGTGGTGAGCCTGCCTGAGGATGTGGAAAGCTATGAATTAGAAATTTCAGGACTTGCGGAGCATGTGGATGCTGTTGATGTGCAGACGCTGGCAGGTATCGTTGATGTTCAGGGGTATTTTGCGGAACAGGAGATTGAAGTCATCAAGGCAGGAGTTTACGAGATGCCTGTGACCTTCGAACTGACTGAAGGAGTGAGCGTGGAAGCGGCAATGGTTGTGCAGGTGCAGATCAGTGAACCGGAAATGGAACGCAGTGACATTTAAAAGTGAAAATTGCTTGTGATTACAAGGAATGCATGATATCATTTATATAGAATATCATTTGTCTAGAGGAAAATGCCAAAGGTACGGCATATGAATTGGAGGGTTGACACATGGTAAGGCAAAAAGTGACAATTAAAAATCCTACAGGCCTGCATTTGAGACCGGCAGGTATCTTGTGTAAGGAGGCGATGAAGTACAAATCGCTGATTACCTTTACATTTCGTGATAATACGGCAAATGCTAAGAGTGTCCTGAGTGTATTGGGGGCATGCGTAAAATGCGGTGACGAGATTGAATTTGTATGCCAAGGCGAAGATGAAGAGGAAGCTTTAAAGGCTTTGGTTCAGGCGGTTGAAGACAGATTGGGTGAATAAACGCCGCGCAAAATAAAATAAGGGAACGAAATACGGCGCATCTGCTTTTATATAGCGGATGCGCCGATTTTTTGGTGCCGGATTATCATTATCGGGATTATGATTACCAGAAGGAGAATGTGTCTCCGTCTTCAACAATACAGATCATAGTCTTGCCGGTGTTTAAAAGGATTTCATTGCCATTTTCATCGTAATATCTTGTGGCACCATAATCGGAGGTCTTTTCCCAATTTACGCGAATACCCTTGCCGTTGGTAAAATACCAGCCTTTCCGGGTGGTGTCGTGGCACTGAAATACCAGATAACCATCACTTAATTCTTCGCAATAAGTTTCTTGAACAAGAATATTGGTGAAGGTAAGCTGTTGGCCGTCGGCATCTAAGTGCGGACCATCGGTGCCGCCGGACAGATGCTGGTAGCGGTAATATAAACCGTCGTCCTCATCGTAACGGAAATAACATCTGGTCAAGGGGTAACAGCCGGACATATCGATATATGTGGCAGTCTTGGCATTGCCGCCATATTGTTCCAGCGTGTTGGGGGATGATTTGGACGCAAAATTAAAATGATTTTGGTCAGCCAGATTGCGATACCCGGTGGGATATTCTTTATCCTGAATAACCTTCATGAGTCTTTCTCCGGAAGTGTATACATTGTGAGGAGCCGGCCGGTCTGTGGAACGGTAAAATCCTACACTTTCCTTGGACAGGATTCCGTTGATATTTTGGGTATCCGGGAAGGCCAAAAGGTCATCCACATAATAGGGACCACCATAATGCACCAGAAAAGCATCCCATTCGAAGGACCAATAGCCATAATAGGTGCGAAGACTTCGTACATTTCCGATTTTGTCAAGATTTGCCCAATCTTCATAAATCGCCATCATGCGTGTCATTCGTTCTTCTACATTTGCTTCGTACAGGATGGAAGCTTTTGAAAGATTATAGTGGGGAATGGCGGCGATCTCGTTGGGAATAATTACTGCAATGGGGCGGGTGTCGGCGGTTTCGGCCTCTACCCATTCATTTGTCAGGCGGCTGCGCAACATGCCTTCTTCAGGAGGAAGAGAGTCATCCTCTGCAGTCACATCATCGGGGGTGGTTTCTTCGGCGGAATTGGACTCTGTGGTGGGAGAATCCGGGATAATGGGACTATCTGTCCCGAACCGGCCGGCACAGCCGGTTAATAGAACTGCGCAAAGTGCGGGGATTAGTAGGGTTTTGAGTTTCATATGCGGACTCACTTTCCAAAATTACTTTTATAAGAAATAGGCGAACAAGACGATCGGTATGCTTAAAAGAACACCGATAAGCACCTGCCGGGAAGACTTTTGTCAGCTCGTCAAAGATAATACATCTGTTTATTAGTGGAAAATATATAATATAATAATTTATAGTATAACAATTAATTCTCAAAAAGTACAGCATTGATTGTATTTTGCTAAAATGCTGTTACAAAGATAACAAAAAGCGTAATAAGGTTGGACTTGCACATGTAGACTGCGTTTGATAAAATAGAAAAAAGCATTATTAGTGCGGCATGATAAGTGTACAGCACAGAAATGAGGAAGCGATGAGTTTGTTGAGTGCGATTGTTCCATGTTACAATGAAGAAGAAAACGTGGAATTGTTTTATTCGGAATTCATGAAGAATGCTTCTTTCCTGGAGGAAAAGGGCATTGATTGGGAACTTTTGTATATAGATGACGGTTCCAGGGACAAGACCGTCGCTGAAGTTAAGAAGCTGAGAGAAAAAGATGAGAGAGTGCATCTGGTGTCTTTTTCCAGGAATTTCGGCAAGGAGGCGGCTATGTATGCCGGCCTGCAGAAAGCAAAAGGAGACTATGTTGTGATTATGGACGCAGATCTGCAGGATCCCCCTTCGCTGCTTCCTGAAATGATCGGTTATATTGAGCAGGGATACGATTCTGTGGCTACCAGGCGTGTCAGCCGTAAGGGGGAGCCTCCGGTGCGCAGCTTTTTTGCCAGATGCTTTTATAAGCTGATGCATAAGATTTCAAAAACGGAGATGATGGATGGTGCCAGAGATTATAGGTTGATGACCAGACAGGTAGTGGATGCGATTTTGTCCATGTGCGAGTACAACCGTTTTACAAAGGGAATCTTTGGTTGGGTAGGTTATGAGACCAAATGGTTGGAGTATGAAAATATTGAGCGCGTGAAGGGCGAGACCAAGTGGAATTTCTGGAAACTTCTTCTGTATTCCTTTGAGGGTATTATGGCCTTTTCTACCATGCCGCTGATGATCGCCTCTCTTTGTGGTGTTTTGTTCTGCGTTGTGGCATTTTTGATGATCATTTTCGTTATTGTGCGGAAAATGCTTTTTGGAGATCCGGTGGCAGGCTGGCCTTCCCTGGTATGTATTATTCTCCTTACAAGCGGTATCCAGTTCTTCTGCATCGGTATCGTGGGCCAGTACCTGGCCAAGACCTACATGGAGGTAAAGAACCGCCCCATTTACCTGGTGAAGGAAGAACTGTAACCGCCGTTCGCCGCCCCTGAGCTTGACGCTGCCTCCGCCGCCCGGGCCCGTTACCACAAGAAATACCCGTGCAAGCTTTTGGATGGATTTTAAGACACATGAATTTTAAAAAGCGGCGCCCGTGGTGAGACTGTCTGAGGACCGACAGGGTATCTACAGAAAATGCCGAGAAATCTTTCCTGAAAAATATATGCTGCATCTTCAAACGACAATCTTAACACCAAAATTTCTAAACTCGCTTACGCTCAAACATAGAAATTTTGGTGTCTGTCATTTGAAGGATGCAGCATTATTTTTCTCGGAAACATTTCTGGGGACATTTTCTGTAGACACCCTGTGGGTCCAAGTTCCGAACTAGGGCGCCCAATAAGCTCTTAAAATTCATGTGTCCATAAAATCCCCAAAAGCTTGCGTATTTCGGTGGTAATGGGCCCGGGCGGCGGAGGCAGCGTCAGGCTCAGGGGGAGCGGCGGAGAGGGAGAGAACCGTACTGTAAAGAAAGCTTAATGTATGTGAAGATACCTTAACTGTCGAAATATCGACAGATATGTTATTATTTAAGTGGGCAATCACAGTAAAGAGCAATACTCGACAAGAGAAGGGAGAGCTTATTGTGGATATTGCTACTGTAAAAGATTATGAATTGGAAAGGTATATCACTAATATAATGCTGGACATAGGAGTGCCGGCGCATTTGAAAGGCTATCATTATTTGCGTGATGCCATTCTTCTGTCAGGAAGAGATATGGAGGTGGTGAGCAGCGTGACGAAGCTGCTGTATCCCACCATTGCAAAAAGATTTAAGACAACGGATCAGAAGGTGGAGAGGGCGATACGCAATGCCATCGAGGTGTCATGGACAAGAGGAAATGCAGATACTTTCGAGAAGATGTTTGGCTATTCCGCAAGGTCCGGCAGGAGCCGTCCTACCAATAGTGAGTACATAGCCCGTATTGCGGACAGTATTCGTCTGGATATTAAGAGTATGTAAACATTAGGATGAGACAAAGGATGTGAAGGGAACCGTGCAAAGAAATAAATTGAATTGGCGTATACTCTTTACCGTTGATTGACGACAGCCGCCTGTGGGAAACCACAGGCGGTTAACATTTCCTGCCACTAAATGTTGTGTAAAAGCCCCGGATGTGGTACAATCAAAAAAAGCCTGTGAATTAAGAGGGGACGGAGCAGGCAGATAGGAGCGGATATGGCTTTTGTTTTTTGGCTGTTAGCGGCTCTGGTTCCCTGCCTGATAGGTATGGGTGCTCTGCGCGTATTATATAGAGGTCAGGCATTGCGGGAGATGACTCTTGCAGATAGCATACTGACCGGTGTAATGATTTGTATAGGACTGGCCGAAGCGGCTCACTTGGGAGCTGTGGTATTGGGGTGGTCTTTTTCGCGTTGTGTGCTTTTGTTTGGGGTGGCGACAGGTGCGGTGGTGCTGCTGGCTATTGGCGTGCTGGTGTTAAGTATGTTATTTGACCGCAAGAAAAGCAAAGCTGTGAAAAGGATTCGGCCCGGGATGCTTGGGAAAAAGGGTGATTTTTCTGCCTGTCTGCCCATAGGCATTTTCGCTTTGCTTGTACTTGGGCAGCTTACAATGATTTGGAAGGGCCAGGCGGTCTATGTGGACGGAGATCTGACGTTGGAGACAGTGGTCTCTTTTTTGGAAAGAGATGCCTTATATGAGATAAATCCTATGACAGGAAATCCTTATGTCTTGGGGATTCCGTCCAGGCTGAAAATATTGTGTCTTCCCAGTCTGTATGGTGCTTTGTGCAGTATGTTTGCGCTGGAGCCGGCAACACTTGTGATAAAGATGATTCCGGTCCTGATTCTGCTGGGCAGCTATCTGGCATATTACACTTTGGCAAAGTATTTCTTCCCTGAGGATGCCTGGAAAAGAGGCGTATTCCTGGGGATTACAGCGTTACTGTTAGGCGTTGGTGATTACCTTTACGGCATGGATGGATTTGGAATGCTGCACAGCGGGTTCCGCGGCGTGACCATTCGCGGAGCGGTGCTTTTGCCCTATTTGTTCAGCCTGCTGCTTCGCAGAAAATATAAGTTGGTGCCGCTTTGTATCCTGACAGAGGCATGTATCGTGTGGACTCTCTACGGTGCGGGTGCTTGTGTGGCGGTAACTGCAGGAATGTTGGCTGTCAGGGGAGGTTATCGGCATCTGATGAGCCGAATGAGTGACGGACCTTGGAAGAACAGCGGGTCTGACAGAGCTGAGGGAACTGAAAGTGCGGGCGAGACCGGAAAGGAGGCCGACCATGTTGGAACTCCTGAATAACGCCTGGAATGGCTGGGGCAATTTTATATTTTATGGGAAATACCCGGTGCTGCTTATATTGGTGCTGGTGGTCTTCTGGTTCTTTAGCGACAGAAAAAGAGAACCTGTGTTGTTGGGATATACTACCGTTATGACGGTCTGTTGCATATTCCCGTTGACCGCGGCTCTTTTGATGCTGTATCAGACGAAGTTTTATGATTACCAGTGGGTATGGAGTTATGTGCCGCTGACGATGGTGGCAGCCTTTGCAGGGACCCTTGTGCTGGGATACTGCAGAGAGGCGGCAGATGGTAATAATGCGGTAGGAGACCGGAAAAGCAAGTTTGCCTCAAGGGGCAAAGTGGCAGTGGCAGCCCTGATAATAGGGATTATGATATTGATGTGCGGCAGGTTGACGGACCCGCTGGCGGAAGTGAAGACGGAGTGGCAACAGAGTACAGCCGCGAGAACAGCGGTGGAAACTGTTGCAGAAATTGCGGCTGAGGCAGATGCTCAGACTGTGTCCGGTGTGACTGAGAGTGCGATTGTGTTGTGGGCTCCCAAGGAGGTCATGGCTGCGGCCAGAATTTACTGCCCCGATATCCAATTGCCTTACGGCAGGGACTTGTGGGATGCTTCTCTGGGGGCATATACCTACGATACCTATACTGAGGTGGAAGATGATCTGTGCCAGTGGATGCATTGCACAGGTGTCTTTGGCACGGTGGACGGTTATCGGTTGGATGAGACGGTGCTGGAAGGCAAGGTCTGCCTGGAGCAGGCGCTGGAGCTGGGTGTAAATTGTATTGTGGTGCCGAGTGTGATGACCTGGGAGGCGGTTGCAGAACTGACGGTGATCCTGGAAGAACTGACGCAGGTACAGCCGGGAGATTCTCGCGTGCAGATGCAGCAGCTGGAAGCGTATTATATATTTACCTGGAATTAGGAGAAACTTATGGAACAGGCATTGGTAAGTATCATTGTACCTGTATACAATGCGGAAAAATATATTTGTGAGACTGTGGAATGTGTGCGGAAGCAGACGTATGAGAATTGGGAGCTTCTGCTGGTGGAAGACTGCAGTAAGGACAGCACGGTAGCTGTGCTTCAGGAATATCTGGAAAAAGTGAAGGATGCCCGCGTCCGTCTGATCCGTCAGGAGAAAAATAACGGTGCAGCCCGCTCGCGAAATCGTGGGCTGAAAGAAGCCTGCGGCCGTTATATTGCTTATCTGGATGCTGACGATCTGTGGGTGCCGGAGAAGTTGGAGAAGGAACTGGCATTTATGGAGGGGAAGCAGGCGGCGTTTGCCTTTACTGGTTACGAATTTGCTGATGAGAATGGCAAGGGCCTTGGAAAAGTAGTACGGGTGCCGGAGACTCTGACTTATAAGGAAGCTCTGAAAAACACTACGATTTTTACCACCACAGTTATGTTTGATACGGAGAAGATAGACAAGAATTTCTTGGAAATGCCCATCATCAAGAGCGAGGATACCGCTCTTTGGTGGAAGGTTTTGCGGAGTGGTTATGTGGCCCACGGGCTGGATGAAAATCTGGTGAAATACCGCCGGGCAGGGAAATCCCTGTCTTCCAATAAATTGGAAGCGCTGCGCCGCATATGGAATCTTTACCGCAAGGCAGAGGGAATGTCGATCCCAAGCAGTGCTTATCATTTTTGTTTCTGGGCAGTGAACGCTGTACTGAGACGAGTGGGATAAATGGAGGAAAGTACATTGCAGACAAGTAAGTATGTAAATAGGCTGAATAGAAGAGAGAGCTTTAAACGTCTGATCAATCTGGTGCTCTGTATGGGATGTCTTGCCCTGGAGATCGGTATTTTTGCTTACAATTGGCTGTTTCATTTTCAGTATAGTGTTGTGGAACAGCTGAGAGATTTCTGGTTCAAGGGACATTTGCTGGAGATTGCAATTTACGGAGCCATTTTGTTCTTTGTATCTGTGACTTACGGAGGCATGCGTTTGGGCTATATGCGTAATGCGGAGCTGATCTTTTCACAAGTCTTTGCTACGATCATGGCCAATGTGTTGATTTATGCGGAGCTTTCGGTTATGGCGTTTCAGCTTTTTGTGCCGGATGTTTTTTTGCTGATGATGGTGGAACAGACGGTAGTGATCATCGTCTATATGAATATTGCCAATCGGATATATCGGTCTGTTTTCCCGCCCAGGGAATTATTCCTGATTCATGGGGACAGACCGATTGAGGATGTGATCAATAAATTTGAGAGCAGAAAAGATAAGTACCATATCAAAAAACATGCTGCTATTGAAAGAGGAACAGAGGCCCTCTGCCGGGAACTGCTGGATGATTATGTCAACGGCCGTATTACAGCGGTGGTACTGTGGGATCTGGACAATCAGAACAGAAATGTACTGTTTAAATTCTGTTACGCTCATTCCATCAGAGTGTATATGATGCCAAAGATCACGGATGTGATCCTGCTTGGTTCGGAGGAACTGCATATTTTTGATTCTCCTATTTTGCTGACCAGAGAATATAGTCTGAGCATGGAGCAGCGTTTTATTAAGAGAACTATCGATATTGTGTGCTCCCTGATCCTTTTGATCGTGGCGTCTCCCATTATGCTGGTGACTGCCATTGCCATTAAGCTTTACGACGGAGGCCCTGTGCTGTATAAGCAGGTACGCTGTACCAAGAACCAGAGAGAATTTTATATTATGAAATTCCGCAGTATGCGGACGGATGCGGAGAAGGACGGTGTGGCCCGCTTGGCCCAGAAAAATGACAGCCGTATCACTCCCATCGGCAAATTTATCAGAAAATGCCGTATTGATGAACTGCCCCAGCTGATCAATATCCTTAAGGGTGACATGTCTTTCATCGGTCCCAGACCGGAGCGCCCGGAGATTATCGCCCAGTATGTGGAGGTGATGCCTGAGTTTACCTACCGTATGAAGGTGAAAGCAGGTCTGGCCGGCTTTGCCCAGGTGTACGGCAAGTACAACACTTCGCCCTACGACAAGTTAAAGCTGGACCTGACTTATATTGAAAATTATTCCCTGTGGCTGGATATCAAGCTGATGCTTTTGACATTAAAGATTCTGTTCTGGCCCGACAGCACCGAGGGTGTGGAGAGCGAGCAGGTGACAGCTTTCAAGAAGGAATATGTGCAGCAGAAGGGGCAAAAGGAAGCCGATAAGGATGCCCGGAGCGGCAAAAACAACTAGGATGCAGGTGGCTGCCTGAATGAAAAAGGAGAAATGTCATGTTTGAAGGATATTATGGGAAGGAACCCTTTGATCTGCGATTGACGGCCCTTCGCCTCATGAGAAATTTGAATAAAATATTACTGATTACATTGGCGGGTACTCTTTTGTTCGGCGGTGGTTATTATGTAAAGAATGTGCTGCTGCACACTGAAAAGGAATATGCAGCGACCTCCACATACATGGTGGAATATGTGAATCCGCCGAAGCAGTCCGGAGATTACTATATTAATCATATGTCCTGGAACACTCTGGTGCAGTCGGAAGAGTTTCTGACAGCGGTAGAAGAACAATATAAGCTGCTGGCGGCATCGTTGGAGGATGGGAATGATACTATTTCTGCCGAAGCGGCAGAGAACTTTTGGGAAAACGCAGATCTGCCGTCCCATGTTTCCGCCACCCTTCCCTCTGACTGGAATATCCCCACTACTACCGTAATTACGGAAGAGACTGAACTGACCACACTGCTGGCAGCAGCCGTAGAGGCTGCCATGGTAAATGATATGGCAACCATTACAGAGGCTATTGCGGAAGTGAGGGTGATCGATCCCGGTGTAAGTAAGGAAGTAGTGCCGGATGTGCGTCCTGTGAGAGCGGTGATTTTAAGTGCTCTGTTGTCTTTCTTTTTTGCAATAGTGCTCTTTTTGCTGAAAGAGTTGGGAGAGGACAGTATATGGCTGCCCGGTTCCCTGAGAGTAAGATACGGCCTAAAAGTACTGGGAACGGCGGGAAGTCCCGATTACAAAGAAAATTTCAAATATTTGTTTGCTGATAAAAGAAATATAGCCGTTTGTCCTTTGGATGAGCGGATTGACAGTACACAAGCTGTGAAAGTGCTGAAAACGTTGGCGGATCAAGGGTGCGCACCTGACGCCCGGACTGCGCCGGGAAATGGTATGGAGAGTAAGGAGTGGACTGCTTTGCCGGCACCTCTTCTTTGCCCGGAGGTTTGCCAAAAGCTGCGGGAGACGGAGGGTGTCCTCTTACTGGTGCCTGCAGGAAGTCATGTGGGCAAAAGGCTGGAGTATGTATTGGATTATCTGAGGCAGCAGGGCTGCTGTGTAACGGCGGCGGTGCTGTGGGATGCAGATGAGACTTTGCTGAAGCTTTATTACGGATTGGATTTTAGTCAGTTCCGTTTTTAGACTGTGAAGGATATCTTAAGAATTGCACAAATTGCAGCAAAGAGCTGTGGGAGGAACTATGCAGGTACAAGTATTGGCTTCTGTGATGAACCAGTCCATGGAGCAGATCGTGGAGCAGATGAATCTGTCGTCGGATGCGGTGATCATCAATCAGTGTGACTGTCTGAAGCAGGAAGAAATGGAATATAAGGGAAACAGGATACGCTTTTTTTCTTTTCCTGACAGGGGAGTGGGAAGAAGCCGCAACGAAGCCATTATGAGGGCAGATAGGGATATCTGCCTTTTTTCTGATGAAGATATTGTGTATGAGGAGGGGTATGCCGAGAAAATTGCGGCAGAGTTTGAAAAAAATCCCCGGGCGGACATGATCCTCTTTAATGTGGCCGTGGACGAGAGCCGCCGTACTTATCATATCACTGATCGTAAAAGAGTGCGTTGGTACAATTGTGGCCGTTACGGTGCAGTGAGCTTTGCGGTGCGCAGGTCGAGCCTGCTTTCATCCGGAGTGATGTTTTCGTTGCTTTTCGGCGGCGGCGCCCGGTACAGCAACGGCGAGGACAGTCTGTTTTTGAAGGAATTCATGCAGAAGGGCTACCGTGTGTACACGGCACCTGTTACCATTGGACGGGAGGAAGCCAGGGAGTCCACCTGGTTTGCCGGCTACGACAAGAAATTTTTCTTTGACAGAGGCGTGCTGTATCATTATCTCTACGGCAGGTTGGCTGTACCCTTTTCCCTGCGTTTTCTGTTGGCCCACAAGAGTAAAATGTGCGGGCAGGTTAGTGTAAGGCAGGCCTGGCAGTGGATGAGAGAGGGCGTAAGATCAGTTCGATAAAAAAGGAAAGGAGGCGTCCGGATGGAGCGTAGTGCACTGGTTTATGTGTTTTTGACCCTGGTTACGGTGGGTCTGGCACTGTGTGTTGACAACAGAAAAGAATTGCAGCCTGCTCTTTTGGGGCGCCGGATGTACGGTGAGCAGGCAGGCCTTTCCAGAAAAGGGGCCCGCAATCTGGTGGCTGAGTTTGCAATTTATGCCCTGTTGACCGGAGTGGCTGCCTGCCGTATTGCGGTGGGCAATGATTACTGGGTGTACCGTGACAACTTTAAATTAATCGCCCAGGACCGCCATGTTTCCTCGGAGTCAGGGTTTAATCTCATCGTCCGGTGTATGGTGGAATTATTTGGCTATGATAATTATCTGCCCATATTTGCGCTGTTTTCTATTGTGACGGTATTCTTTTTTGTGGCAGCCCTGCACTACATGGGAGAGCACTATGCGTTTTCGCTGTTTCTGCTGCTGACGGGAGGTTATTATTTCCACAGCCTGAATTCCGTGCGTTATTATCTGGCCCTGGCCATAGCACTGTTTTCCATGAAATATGTGCTCAGCGCCCAGTATGGCAAGTTTGTCCTGCTGATCGTGGCGGGAGCATTGTTCCATAAATCGGTCTTGCTGGTGATACCGGTGTATTTGACGGCCAGATTCCTGGCGTCTGTGAAGCTAAAAGTCTGGCACTATGTGGTGGGGGTACTGTTCCTGTTAAGCCTTGTGTTCGGACAGGAATTTTACCGGGCCGTTATTTTTAAATTTTATCCTTATTATGAGGGGTCTGTTTTTGACAATGGGCAGGTTTCCTATGTGAATATCGGAAAGTGCCTGGCAACACTGCTCCTTAGCCTGATCTGCTATCGGAAAGTCCTGAAAGACAATCAGGTATATAAATTTTATTTTTATCTGAATCTGTTTGGTCTGGTGGCTTATTGCTGCGGCTCCTTTATACCGGAAGTGTCCCGCATAGGCTATTACATGATCATTTCCCAGGTGTTCCTGTTGCCGGGACTTGTAAAAAACATGGAAAAGGGATGGTTTCGGAAACTTTGCACAATCGGCGTAATCGGGGCATTCTCCCTTTATTTTGTAATGCTGCTGCGGGATATGTATGCGGTAGATGTGAGATTACTTCCCTATCTGAACTGGATTTTTAATTAACCGGATCTTTATCTAGAAAGACGCGAGGAACGAACATGAAAGTTTTGTGGATCTGCAATATTGTACTGCCGACAATTGCCGAGAGACTGGGTCTGGAGGTCAGCCATAAGGAGGGCTGGCTTGCGGGCCTTTCCGGTACCATTTTGGAGCATCGGCAGGAAAATCAAATAGAACTGCATGTGGCCTTTCCGGTAGGAAGCGGGAAGCTTTCCGGTGAGCTGCATGCTCACGTGATTCCGGTGCCTGAGTACGGTGAGGATGCGGTGCTCTACGGTTATGGTTTCTATGAGGATATGCTTCATGCGGAAAATTATGATCCCGGGTTGGAGGCGCGCATAGGGCAGATCATTGATGCAGTACAGCCCGATGTGATCCACTGCTTCGGCACAGAGTACGGCCATACCCTTGCGGCGGTCAAAGCCTGCCCTAATAAAGAACGGGTGTTGGTGGGCATTCAGGGGGTGTGCCAGGTGATCGCCGGGGCCTATATGGCGGATCTGCCTGAAAAAGTACAAAAGTCCAAGACCTTCCGGGATTGGCTGAAAAAAGACAGTATCAAAATGCAGCAGCACAAGTTCCTGCTGCGGGGAGCGCGTGAAGAAAAAATTCTAAGGCTTTCCGGCAATGTGACCGGAAGGACTGAATTTGACCGGTTTTACGCGAAAAAGTGTAATTCGGATGCCAGGTATTATTTTATGAACGAGACCCTTCGCAGTTGTTTCTACGAAGGACAATGGAGGAGAGAGGCTTGCGAGCCTTACACCATATTTGTAAGTCAGGGTGATTATCCCCTGAAAGGTCTGCATTATCTTTTGCTGGCGGCTGGAAGCCTGCAGGAGAGATATCCGGATATTCACATCAAAATAGCAGGAAACAGTCTGGTAAATTACCGGACTTTAAAGGATAAGATCAAGATTTCCGCATATGGAAAATATCTGCGCAGTCTCTTGGCGGAGCAGAAACTGGAGGGGAAAGTGCAATTTTTAGGCAGACTTTCCGCAGAAGAGATGAAAGAGGAATATTTAAAGGCAGGCTTGTTTGTCTGTTGCTCTTCCAATGAGAATTCTCCCAACTCCCTTGGTGAGGCAATGCTTTTGGGGGTACCCTGTGTGGCGGCTGATGTGGGAGGAATTCCCAGTATCTTTTCAGGGGGTGAGGATGGTATACTGTATCGGGGCTTTGGACCGGGACGCACCCTGGAAGATGTGGTGCGCGCTTTAAGTCTGGCCATCATGCAGATGTGGGAAAATCCGAAAGACCGGGAGCGGTATTCTGAGAATGCAGCAAAGCACGCCAGAATCACCCATGACAAAGAGAAGAATTATAAAAAAATGATGGAAATCTATGCAGAAATTGCAGGTACTTCAAAAAGATAGTGTTTGGAGAACAGAAAAGTTTATGAAAATTTGTTTTGTTTCGAATTATATTAATCATCATCAGATCCCTTTTTGTAATGCCATGTGCAAAGAGACGGAGGGGCAGTTTTTCTTTATCCAGACCGAGCCCATGGAGCTGGAGCGTGTGCAGATGGGCTGGCAGGAGCAGGAGCGCCCGGAGTATGTGCACCGATATTACGAGGAGGAAGATTGGTGCAGGCGAATGATACAGGAATGCGATGTGGTGCTGTTCGGCGGCTGTGATGATGAGCGTTATATAGAAGAGCGGCTCAAATCCGGCAAAATGGTCATCCGCATCAGTGAGCGCCTTTACAAGACAGGGCAATGGAAGGCGGTGTCTCCCAGAGGCCTGGTCAAAAAGTACAAGGATCACACCCGGTACCGCAAGGCGCCGGTGTATCTTTTGTGTGCCGGTGCTTATGTGGCTTCTGATTTTCAAATTGTGAGGGCATACCCGGGTAAAAAGTTCTGCTGGGGATATTTTCCGGAGACCAAAGAGTACGATGTGGAAACATTGATGCAGAACAAAGGATATGTTTGCCAGGACGGAACGAGAATTCCTTATATTGTGTGGGCAGCACGCATGATTGCGCTGAAACACCCGGAACGCGCTCTGGCAGCTGCAAAATATTTGAAACAAAAGGGTCTGAAGTTTCGTCTGGATATGATAGGCGGAGGTGTCCTGGAAGAGGATGTGAAAGCCCAAATTACAGCTGAAGGTTTGGAAGATTGTGTGTTTGTAACCGGTTTCCAAACGCCTGACAGGGTCCGTCAGATGATGGAGAAGGCTGATATTTTCTTGTTTACCAGCAACAGACAGGAAGGCTGGGGCGCTGTAGTCAACGAGTCCATGAACAGTGGATGTGCTCTTGTGTCAGGTAATATGCCAGGATCAGTTCCCTATCTGGTGCGCCAGGGGTACAACGGATACATGTATCAGGATGGTGACCAACAGATGCTGAATGCTATTATGGAAAGATTGGTAAGAGATCCCAAACAGTGCGAAACCTTGGGCAGAAGGGCCTATCGGACCATTACCGGGACTTGGAACGCAGAAAATGCGGCAGCCAGCCTGATGCAGCTGATCCGCAGACTGCAGGGTAAGAGTGGTACGGGAGATGACGCAACCTATCGGGGCTGTGCCAATGAACTGGTGCCCTGTGCCCCTGCGCCCCTGATCAGTGAATACCGGAAGGTGCGGACGGCAGAGTTTGTTCCTGAGGAGTCTATTTCGTAAGAGTCCGTACCGTAAGCAGCCGGGGCTGAAAAACAAAAAATCACCCCTGAAAAGTGAGGATTGGAATATGACAAACGAAAAGTTTGAACAAAAGACCCAAATGCAGGCAGAGCCTCTGCTCACCATCATTGTGCCGGTCTACAATATTTTGGAATATCTGCCCCGATGTGTGCACTCTATTACAGCCCAGACCTACAAAAATCTGGAGATCCTGCTGGTGGACGATGGTTCCACGGACGGAACAGGTGAATTGGCTGATGAACTGGCAGGAGAGGATGAGAGGATTCGTGTCCTTCACAAGGAAAACGGCGGCTCCTCCTCCGCAAGAAATCTGGCCATCGCACAGGCGAAGGGAGAATACCTGGGCTTTGTGGACAGTGATGATTTCGTGGAGCCGGATATGTACGAAAAACTTTATGGAGGGATTGTAAAATACGGTACCCTTATTGCCCAGATTGGCAGAGATGAGATTGACGCAGAAGGTAATATGCTGCCCAATATCTGTGAACCGCCTGCTGAACCCATGGTTTATTCTGCGGCGGAGTTTCTGAAGGAACTTTTGATGCATAGAGGCGACTGTTCTTTCTGTACCAAGCTGGTGCACAGAAGTTTGTTTGAAGACAAAGGCTTTCCCATCGGACTGTTAAATGAAGATTTCAGGCTGTTGGTAGAGATGCTTCCTCAGGCCGGCAAACTGGTATCCCTGCCCGGACAGACTTATCATGTGTTTTACCGCATCGGCAGCAACACCCGAAAGGCAGATAAGGAGCATTTCTCCCGCGTATACGGGGACTGTGTGGACAATGCAGACATGGCGGCGGAGATTGCAGCGAAGGATTATCCGGCATTAAAAGATGTGGCGCTGCGTTTTGGCGTATTCCAGCGCCTTGAGTATCTGCTGCATATTCCCATCAGTCAGATGACCGGGGAAAATGAGCAGTACCGGAATATTGTAAAATGGCTGCGCAGGAATTGGCTGAAAGCCATGGGCAATTCTGTGCTGACCGCTAAGAATAAATGTTACCATACATTATTTGCCATAGCCCCCAGGAAGCTTCGTGAAATTCACAGAATGATGGGCCGGGCCGGGAAATAATAGAGGCATGACAAAATACAAAAGTGAGGTATTATGAAAAGATTTTTTGGATTGGTATGTACACTGCTTTGTGTGCTGTGCATGATCACTGCGGCAGATTATACCTATGAAGCGCATGCGCTGACAGAAGAGGAAGCAGCCTACTCCTGCACCAACCCCTACCCCTGACGGTGGCGACGTGGATATTGAGTGGAGCGAGGATCTGATGTGATAAGGGTGTAAGTGTAGTATAATAGTGTGTAAGCAGATTACAGAAGAAATCATACAAGGAGAAAACAATATGATAACCCTGGGAAACAAAAATGAACTTTTCTTGGATGACACCTTGGTAGATAGCTCTGAAGGTGTGATTTGGGATGTACAGAGGCCGGATCGCCATGGGTGCGTGTTCCGCTATGATGCACCCTGGGAAGGGGAGGCTTGTACTTACCAGACCTTGATCCAGCATCCGGAAACCGGAAAGATTTACATGTATTACCGTGGCACAACCGTGACCAATAATGATTTTTCGCTGGAACAGGTTACCTGTCTTGCTGTTAGCGATGATGGGGAACATTTTGAACGCGTGGACACCGGCTTTCACAATATCGTTTTGGCAAATGTAGTGGCATGTCACAATTTTGCGCCCTTTTATGATACCAATCCTGCCTGCCGGGAAAATGAGCGGTTCAAGGCGGTTGGTCTGACACAATATCAGGATGAAAATGGCAAAGTGTGCGAGGGCCTGGTGGCATATACCAGTCCCGACGGCCTTAAGTGGCAGCTGTTTTCCGAAGAACCTGTGATCACGGACGGCATGTTTGATTCCCTGAATACAGTATTCTGGGACAGCCGTACACAAAAATACCGCTGCTATTCCCGCTACTGGACAGGGGAAGGTTATAGCGGCTTGAGATCCATTCAGTCCTGTGAATCAGAGGATTTCATTCACTGGACATCGCAGGTACACAATACTTATAATGACGGTGAAGCATGTCCTTATGAATTTTATACCAACGCCACCCGTCCCATTCCCGGCGCGGAGCATCAATATATTGCTATTCCCATGAGATTTGCAGCCGCACGTAAAAAAGTGGAAAGTCATTCGCATCAGGGTGTGTCCGATTGTGTGCTGCTTTCCAGCCGTGACGGTTATGACTGGGTGCTGCGTGACGGCCGTCCCTGGGTATATCCGGGGCTGGATGAACGTCAGTGGACACAGCGCAACTTTATCTTTGGGGCAGGAATCGTGGAAAAGGCTGACAGATTCCACTTTTATTCTACAGAGCACTACTGCTGGGATGACAATGGACTGTACCACTACAGCGTGCCTAAGAACCGTCTGGGCTATGTCTACGGACTGCAGGGAAGCTTTGTGACCAAGCCTTTCCGGCTGCAGGGAACAAGATTGACTTTTAACTACAATACATCCGCCATTGGTGCTCTGACCGTGAAAGTTCTGGGAGAGGATGGCACTCCCGTAGAAGGATATGAATGTACCCTGTACGGCAATGAACTGGCTTGCCCCATGGAGCTGCCGGAGTTGGAGGGGCGCACGCTGAGGCTGGCAGTGATGCTGGAGGATGCTTATCTGTATTCCATCGGCTGCTAAAGAACCAAAGAGAAACTCCGAAAGCACGAAACACAAAGGCAAAAATACAACACTTGACAAATACGAAAACAGTGTGTATAATGTCACAAACATTGTATTTAAGCAAAGACTATGACAGAGACAGTACATTTTTTGAGAAAGTCCCAGAGAGCCGGAGATGGTGGGAACCGGCACGAGTATCAGATTATGGAAGATCACTCCCGAGTTGCAGACTGAAATATGATCCGGGTATGCGCTGGCAGCAGCCGTATGGAATCCACTGGGATTTGCAGATGATATAGTAGGTGCTGACGTTTTTTCTACGTTACAGGAAACTGGTATGAAATTTTCCATGCCGAGACGGCGGACCCGAAAGGGCGGTGCATATTCGGCGGGAAGAGGAGTACATTGTAATTAGGTGGTTAACGATTGTAAGGCTCTCGTCCTATTTACAGGATGAGAGCCTTTCTTAGTATAAACGGTCGTAAAACGACAGAAAGGAACCGACATGTACAACAAGGTAGAAACGAATCTGAATTTCGTGGAAAGAGAAAAAAATGTTGAGAAGTTTTGGAGAGAAAATGATATCTTCAGAAAGAGCATGGAGAACCGCAAGGAAGGTGAGACTTACACCTTTTACGATGGTCCTCCTACCGCTAACGGCAAGCCTCACATCGGCCACGTGCTGACCCGCGTTATCAAGGATATGATCCCCCGTTACCGCACCATGAAAGGTTATATGGTACCCCGTAAAGCCGGTTGGGATACCCACGGTCTGCCCGTTGAGCTGGAAGTAGAGAAGCTTCTGGGCTTAAACGGTAAGGAACAGATCGAAGAGTACGGCATGGAGCCCTTCATCGACAAGTGTAAGGAGTCCGTTTGGAAGTACAAGGGTATGTGGGAAGATTTCTCCGGCACCGTTGGCTTCTGGGCTGATATGGACGATCCCTACGTAACTTATCATGATGATTTCATCGAGTCCGAATGGTGGGCTTTAAAGGAAATCTGGAACAAGAACCTGCTTTACAAGGGCTTTAAGATCGTGCCTTACTGCCCCCGCTGCGGTACCCCTCTCTCCTCTCAGGAGGTGGCTCAGGGTTATAAGACTGTAAAGGAACGTTCCGCTATCGCACGCTTCAAGGTAGTTGGTGAGGATGCTTACTTCCTGGCATGGACCACCACCCCCTGGACCCTGCCCTCCAACGTGGCACTCTGCGTGAACCCTGACGAGACCTACTGCAAGGTAAATGCAGCCGACGGCTACACTTACTACATGGCAGAAGCACTGCTTGAGAAGGTGCTGGGCGGTCTGGCTCCCCAGGCAGAGGAAGGCGCTGAAAAGGTAAAGGCCTACGAGATCCTGGAATCCTACAAGGGTACCGATTTAGAGAGAAAAGAGTATGAGCCCCTCTTTGACTTTGCAAACAATATCATTGCAAAGCAGCGCAAAAAGGCTCACTATATCACCTGCGACAATTACGTTACCATGACAGACGGTACCGGTATCGTTCATATTGCACCTGCTTTCGGTGAAGACGATGCCCAGGTGGGCAGAAAATATGACCTGCCCTTCGTACAGCTGGTAGACGGCAAGGGTGAAATGACTGCTGAGACTTCCTATGCAGGCGTATTTGTAAAGAAGGCAGATCCTATGATCATAAAGGATCTGGAAGAGAAGGGTCTTTTATTTGAAGCCCCCAAATTTGAACATGAGTATCCTCACTGCTGGAGATGTGACACTCCCCTGATCTACTATGCGCGTGAATCCTGGTTCATCAAGATGACTGCAGTGAAAGAGGATCTGATCCGCAACAACAACACTGTAAACTGGATTCCCGAGTCTATCGGTAAGGGCCGTTTCGGCGACTGGCTGGAGAATATCCAGGACTGGGGTATCTCCCGTAATCGTTACTGGGGTACTCCCTTAAACGTATGGGAATGTGAATGCGGACATCAGGAATGCATCGGCAGCCGTGCAGAACTGGCTGAGCGTACCGGCAATCCGGACGCTGCAAAGGTGGAGCTGCACAGACCTTACATCGATGAAGTGACCTTCACCTGCCCTGACTGCGGCAAGCAGATGCACAGAGTGCCTGAGGTTATCGACTGCTGGTTTGATTCCGGTGCCATGCCTTTTGCACAGCATCACTATCCTTTTGAGAATAAGGACCTCTTTGAGCAGCAGTTTCCTGCACAGTTCATCTCTGAGGCAGTGGACCAGACCCGTGGCTGGTTCTATTCCCTGATGGCAGAGTCCACCCTGCTCTTCAACAAGGCTCCCTATGAGAACGTTATCGTTCTGGGCCACGTGCAGGATGAGAACGGCCAGAAGATGAGTAAGTCCAAGGGCAATGCAGTGGATCCTTTCGAGGCGCTGGAGACCTATGGCGCTGACGCTATCCGCTGGTACTTCTATATCAATTCTGCTCCCTGGCTGCCCAACCGTTTCCACGGCAAGGCTGTACAGGAAGGACAGCGCAAGTTCATGGGTACCCTTTGGAATACCTACGCATTCTTCGTGCTGTATGCTAATATCGATAACTTTGATGCCACCAAATACACCCTGGATTACGACAAACTGCCCGTTATGGATAAGTGGCTGCTGTCCAAGTTAAATTCCCTGGTGAAGGCAGTGGATGAGAACCTTGACAATTACAGAATTCCCGAGGCAGCAAGAGCTCTGGATTCCTTCGTGGATGAGATGAGTAACTGGTATGTAAGACGCGGTCGTGAGCGTTTCTGGGCAAAGGGTATGGAGCAGGATAAGATCAATGCATACATGACCCTGTACACCGCACTGGTAACCCTGGCCAAGACTGCAGCACCCATGATTCCTTTCATGTCCGAGGATATTTACCTGAATCTGGTGAGAAACTTAGATCCTGCCGCTCCCGAGAGCGTGCATCTGTGCGACTTCCCCGTAGCGAAGGAAGAGTGGATCGACACCAAGCTGGAGGAGGATATGGAGCACGTGCTGAAGGCTGTTGTAATGGGCCGTGCCTGCAGAAATACCGCAAGCATCAAGAACCGTCAGCCCATCGGCAAGATGTTCATCAAGGCTCCTTTCGAGCTGGGTGAGTTCTATCAGGAGATCATCCGCGACGAGTTGAATGTAAAAGAAGTGGTGTTTACCGAAGACGTGAGAGAGTTTACCTCCTACACCTTCAAGCCTCAGCTCCGTACCGTAGGTCCTAAGTACGGCAAACAGCTGGGCGGCATCCAGAAGACCCTGGCCACCATCGACGGCAATGCCGCAATGGATGACCTGAAGGCAAACGGTTTCATTTCCTTTGACGTAAACGGCGTGGAAGTGAAGCTGACCGAAGAAGACCTGCTCATCGATATCGCTCAGAAGGAAGGTTACGTGACCGAGGCTGATGCGGTTGCCACAGTAGTGCTGGATACCAACCTGACCGAGGAACTCATCGAGGAAGGCTTTGTATATGAAGTGATCAGTAAGATCCAGACCATGCGTAAGGAAGCTGATTTTGAGGTTATGGACCACATAAAAGTGTCTGTAAACGATAATGCTAAGCTTGCTGAACTGGTGTCCAGAAATTATGACGCCATCGCCGGCAAGGTACTGGCAGACGAGATCACTCAGGATAAGGACTTTGCTATTGCAAAACAGTGGAATGTAAACGGCGAAAAGGTCGTTATTGCAATAGAGAAGATATAAGCAGCCGAAATACCGCTGCAATGTTAGGAAGGAGAAATTGTAACTATGAACAAAGCAACAGCAATTGCTAAATTTGATAAAGAGGTTTTCAAGAAAAGCGTTGCCTATAATGTGAAAGCCCTGTACCGCAAGACCCTGGAGGAGGCAACTCCCCAGCAGATCTTCCAGGCTGTATCTTACGCAGTAAAGGACCAGATCGTTGACAACTGGATGGCTACCCAGAAGGCATACGAGGAGCAGGACCCCAAGATGGTATACTACATGTCCATGGAGTTTTTGATGGGCCGTGCTCTCGGCAACAACATGATCAACCTGCAGTCCTATCAGCCTGTTAAAGAGGCTTTGGAGGAGCTGGGCCTGAACCTGAACGCTATCGAAGACCAGGAGCCCGATGCAGCGCTTGGTAACGGTGGTCTGGGCCGTCTGGCAGCCTGCTTCCTGGATTCCCTGGCAAGCTTAGGCTACCCTGCATACGGCTGCGGTATCCGCTACCGCTACGGTATGTTCAAGCAGCAGATCCGCGACGGTTATCAGGTAGAGGTTCCCGACAACTGGCTGGTTGACGGCAATCCCTTTGAGCTTCGCAGACCTGAGCTGGCTAAATTCGTAAAATTCGGCGGCTATGTAACTGTGAAGGTAGATGAAAAGGGCCGTAGCGTATTTAAACAGGAAGGCTATCAGTCCGTTAAGGCAGTTCCCTTTGATCTGCCCATCGTCGGTTACGGCAACGGCATTGTAAACACCCTGCGCATCTGGGATGCAGAGCCCGTTGAGTGCTTCCAGCTGGATTCTTTCGACAAGGGTGACTACCAGAAGGCAGTAGAGCAGGAGAATCTGGCAAGAAATATCGTAGAAGTATTGTACCCCAATGACAATCACTATGCAGGTAAGGAACTCCGTCTGAAACAGCAGTACTTCTTCATCTCTGCATCTGTACAGGAAGCAGTTGAAAAGTACTTAAGAAATCATGATGATATCCGCAAGTTCCACGAGAAGGTTACCTTCCAGTTAAACGATACCCATCCTACTGTAGCAATCGCAGAGCTGATGCGTATCCTGATGGATGAGCATTACCTGACCTGGGATGAGGCATGGGAAGTTACCACTAAGACTTGCGCTTATACCAACCACACCATCATGGCTGAGGCTCTGGAAAAATGGCCTATCGAGCTGTTCTCCAGACTGCTTCCCAGAGTTTACCAGATCGTGGAAGAGATCAACCGCAGATTTATCCTGGAGATCCAGAAAAAGTACAGCGATGTGCCCGGTGTAAACGTACAGGACAAGATCCGCAAGATGGCGATCGTTTACGATGGACAGGTGAAGATGGCTCATATGGCAATCGTTGCCGGCTATTCCGTAAACGGTGTTGCACAACTGCACACTGAAATTCTGAAGAAGCAGGAACTGAAGGACTTCTACGAGCTGTATCCTGAGCGCTTCAACAACAAGACCAACGGTATCACCCAGAGAAGATTCCTGCTGCACGGCAATCCTCTGCTGGCTGATTGGGTTACCGCCCACATCGGCGACGAGTGGATCACTGATCTGCCCCGCATCAGCGGTCTGAAGATCTATGCAAACGACGAAAAGGCTCAGCACGAGTTCAGAAACATCAAGTATCAGAACAAGGTGCGCCTGGCTAAATACATTCTGGAGCACAATGGCGTAGAAGTAGATCCCCGCTCCATTTTCGACGTACAGGTTAAGCGTCTCCACGAGTACAAGAGACAGCTGCTGAACATCCTGCACGTAATGTACCTGTACAACGAGCTGAAAGAGCATCCCGATATGCAGTTCTACCCCAGAACCTTCATCTTCGGTGCAAAGGCAGCAGCAGGCTACCGCAACGCAAAGCTGACCATCAAGCTGATCAATGCGGTTGCTGATGTGATCAACAACGATGCAAGCATCGGCGGCAAGATCAAGGTTGTATTTATCGAGAACTATAACGTATCCAACGCAGAGATCATCTTTGCGGCAGCAGATGTTTCCGAGCAGATCTCTACTGCAAGTAAAGAGGCTTCCGGTACCGGCAACATGAAGTTCATGTTAAACGGCGCCCTGACCCTGGGCACCATGGACGGTGCAAACGTAGAGATCGTTGAGGAAGTTGGCGAAGAGCATGCATTTATCTTTGGCTTAAGCTCCGACGAAGTAATTAACTACGAGAACAGGGGCGGTTACGATCCCATGGAGATCTTTAACAATGATCAGGATGTGCGCAAGGTGCTGATGCAGCTGATCAACGGAACCTACTCTCCTTACGATTCTGAGCTGTTCCGTCCTCTGTACAACTCTCTGCTGAACACGCTGAGCACTGACAAGGCTGACAGATACTTCATCCTGAAGGACTTCAAGTCTTATGCAGAAGCGCAGAAGAGAGTAGAGGCTGCTTACAGAGACGAGGCTAACTGGGCTAAGAGTGCGATCCTGAATATCGCAAGCTCCGGCAAGTTCACCTCCGACAGAACGATCCAGCAGTACGTGGATGAGATCTGGCATCTGGATAAGGTAGTGATCAAATAAGAGTCCTAAATGAATAAGCAATAAGAATGTCCCCGGGACTTAAAATGTCCCCGGGGATATTTTTGTCCCCGGGGAAGCGGGTGAAAGTAGTTGGAAATGATTGAAAAATGGATGTTTTCTTCTGCACGCAGACAGAAGTGGGGCACAAACGGTTGACAAACGGATAATAAACGGATAATATAAAGACAAGGAATAGTAATATGGAAGTTGGCGAAGGACAATTTGCTGTTCATGGCAAGGAGGGGTATTATGACTTTGGAAGAGATGAAGAGAATCAAGCAGGAACGTGGTTTTACTATGGCGCAATTGTCAGATTACAGCGGTGTACCTATTGGGACACTGCAAAAAATTTTTTCGGGAGAGACTGAGAATCCAAGATATGCCACCAGACAAGCTTTGGAAAAGGCACTGACAGAGAAGTGGAAGGACAATGGGCAGAGTGGGGACTATGTGGTGGACAGGGATCATAGGAAGGTGGAGGAGGCTGCTTTCTATTATGAATCCCGCCCTAGAAGACAAGGGGAATACACTTTGGAAGATTATTATACGCTCCCGGACGAACGCCGGGTAGAGTTGATCGATGGCGTGCTGTACGATATGGCGGCCCCAAGTTTTGTTCATCAGCATATTTCAGGAGTGATTTATTCCGGTATAAGGGATTATATATCTTCTAAGGGCGGAAAGTGTGTGCCTATGTTTGCCCCGGTAGATGTGCGTTTGGATTGTGATGATTATACTGTGGTACAACCGGATATTTTGATTTTGTGTGATATGTCCAAGATTTGTAAATGGGGGGTAATGGGGGCTCCTGATTTTTGCCTGGAGATCATATCTGAGTCCACAGGACGTAAGGATTATATCAAAAAGCTTCAGAAATATACGGATGCAGGTGTAAAGGAATATTGGATTGTAGATCCCCTGCGAAAGGTTTTGGTAACTTATTGCTGGAAGGATGATTATATGCCTCATATGCAGCCTCTGCAAGGTAAGGTGGGAGTGGAACTGTATGACGGGGAACTTCAGATTGATCTGGACCAAATAGTGCCGTTGATAAGAGATTACCCTATTGGATAATTTTTTTCATTGCATCATGCTATACTTTGATGTAAAATAAAAAAATATTCGGGGAAGATATACCTGATATACACAAAAATCGGAAATGACGAGTATATTTATAAAGAGGACAAACAAGGAGAATTGCCATGATCGAAATACTTCAGGGCGGCATGTACCTGGTTGGCGGCACAGAGATCCTGCCGGACAATGCAGAGGCCAAGGCTGCCATCAAAGCCAAAACAGGCAAAGAGATTACAAGAGAGGAAGCGGCCAAGGGAACCATTGCCTATGGTATTCTGGAGAGCCACAATACCTCAGGCAATATGGATAAGCTGAAAATCCGTTTTGACAAGCTTACCAGCCATGATATTACATTTGTGGGCATTATTCAGACTGCCAGAGCGTCAGGTCTGCAGAAGTTCCCCATGCCCTATGTGCTGACCAACTGCCACAACTCCCTGTGTGCGGTGGGTGGTACCATCAACGAGGATGACCACATGTTTGGTCTTTCCTGTGCAAAGAAATACGGCGGCGTATATGTGCCTCCTCACCAGGCTGTTATTCACCAGTTTGCCCGTGAGATGATGGCAGGCGGCGGCAAGATGATCCTGGGCTCCGACTCCCACACCCGCTACGGTGCCCTGGGTACCATGGCTGTTGGCGAAGGCGGTCCCGAGCTTGTAAAGCAGCTGCTGAACCAGACTTATGATATCAATATGCCCGGCGTAGTGGGCGTGTACCTGAAGGGAGCTCCTGTAAAGGGCGTAGGTCCCCAGGACGTAGCGCTGGCTATTATCGGCGCTGTATTTAAGAACGGTTTTGTAAAGAATAAGGTGATGGAGTTTGTTGGCCCCGGTGTGGCGAATTTGTCTGCTGATTTCCGAATCGGTATCGACGTTATGACTACTGAGACCACCTGCCTGTCCTCCATCTGGCAGACTGACCGTGAAATCGAAGAATTTTACGAGATTCACGGCCGCAAGGAAGAATATGCCGAGTTAAATCCTGCGCAGGTAGCCTATTATGATGGCATGATCGTGGTGGATCTGGACAAGGTTCGCCCTATGATCGCAATGCCTTTCCATCCCAGCAATACCTACACCATCGAAGAGCTGAATGCCAACCTGCTGGACATTCTGGATGAGACGGAGAAACGCGCCCTGGTAAGCCTGGACGGTGCTGTGGAATACAGCCTGAAGAATAAAGTAAAGAACGGCAAATTCATGGTAGATCAGGGTATCATCGCAGGCTGTGCCGGCGGTGGCTTTGAGAATATCTGTGCAGCTGCCGATATCATGAAGGGCAGCTATATTGGAAGCGACGGATTTACGCTGAGCGTATATCCTGCCTCCATGCCCGTGTATATGGAACTGGTGAGAAACGGCTGTGTGGCTTCCCTGATGGAGACCGGCGCTGTAATGAAGACCGCTTTCTGCGGCCCCTGCTTCGGCGCAGGAGACACCCCTGCCAACAACGCTTTCAGTATCCGTCATTCCACCAGAAACTTCCCCAACCGTGAAGGCTCCAAGCTGCAGAACGGCCAGATCGCTTCCGTGGCGCTGATGGATGCCCGTTCTATTGCAGCTACTGCTGCCAACAAGGGTGTGCTCACACCTGCAACTGATTTTGACGGTGAGATCGGCAAATACAAATATCATTTTGACAGCAAGATTTATGCTAACCGCGTGTTTGACTCTAAGGGCGTTGCAGATCCCGATGTGGAGATCCAGTTCGGTCCCAATATCAAGGACTGGCCCGCAATGGGTGCACTGCCTGAGAACATGGTTCTCCGTGTAGTCAGCGAGATCCACGACCCCGTTACCACTACCGACGAACTGATCCCCTCCGGAGAGACCTCTTCCTACCGTTCCAATCCCCTGGGACTGGCAGAGTTCACTTTGAGCCGCAAGGATCCCAATTACGTGGGCTATGCAAAGCAGCTTCGCGCTGCCCAGGAAGCCGTTATGGCTGAGAAGTGCCCTCTGGAAGCTTGTCCTGATCTGGAACTGGGAAAAGTGATGGATGTGATCAAAAAAGAGTTCCCGGAAGCTGGAAAAGGAAATGTGGGCTTCGGTTCTACCATCTTTGCAGTGAAGCCAGGTGATGGCTCTGCCCGTGAACAGGCCGCTTCCTGCCAGAAGGTACTTGGCGGCTGGGCCAACATCGCCCACGAGTACGCTACCAAGCGCTACCGCTCCAATCTGATCAACTGGGGCATGCTGCCCTTCCTGATCGAAGAGGGCGACCTGCCCTTCAAGAATCTGGATTACCTCTTCATTCCCGGCATCAAAAAGGCTGTTGAGAAGAAGACGGAAGTGATCAAGGCTTACGTGGTAGGTACAGACTCCCTGAAAGAATTTGATTTAAGACTTGGTGAACTCACTGACGAGGAACGCCAGATCATTCTGAAGGGCTGCCTGATCAATTACAATCGTGTGTGATATTCAGCATGAATAATAGATAGTGTATCTGTGGGATGTGCCCGTATCGGGTGCATCCCACTTTTTTGGAAGTGTGTCCGGAGGAGTGTTTTTCTCAGGTATTCTGTCAAGGAGAAGGAAATATGTGAATTTTTAGTTGAAAATGTGAATAAATTGTAAAAAACCATTGACAGAATACCGGGGGGGTATACTAACATTGGCGCGGTGAGAAACGTGCCCGATACTGTAGCCGCTGCTATCTGCAGTGCTCGTACAAACACTTATATTTTATAAAGAGGAAACAACTAATGAAAAAGAGAGTTGTAGCATTACTGCTTGGCGTAGTTATGGTTATGTCTACCCTGGCAGGTTGTGGTGCTAAAGAAGAGCCCACAAAAGACACAACTGAGTCTACTGTAGAAGCTGAAGATACTACCGAAGCTACTACCGAGACCACTACCGAAGCTGAAGGCGCTCATGAGTTCTCTTATGAGTACGACGAGCTCGGTGAAGCTAACGTTGAGATGTGGACTGATCCTTGGTGGAACCAGTTCGCAGGTACCAAGTTAAAAGTTGCTTTCTACAAGAGAGAGCTGGACGAGTCCAAGAACTTTGAAGATAAGCTCATCGTTCGCGACGTTGAGAATCTGACCGGTATTGACCTTGAGTGGATCCCTGTTGACAGTGGTTCCGCTTCTGAGAAGGTTGCTACCATGCTGGCTGACCCTAACAATATGCCCGACCTGTTCCAGGGTCCTCTGGGTATGTCCGACATCTCTGCTAACAGAGATCTGTTCCAGGATTTAAAGCAGCCCGGTATGTTTGATACCTATGGTACCCACGTTTGGGATAGAATCCAGCGCGGCGGTATCGAGCTGAACCTGACTCACGCTGACGGTTCCATCCGTTCCACAGCTATGAACATGGGTCAGGAGTTCGGTTCTGCATGTAGATCCATCGGTTGGATCAACGCTACCTGGTGTGAGAAGGTTGGTAAGTCCGTTCCTACCAACTAGGAAGAGTTCGTAGAAGTACTGAGACTCTTCAAGACCGAAGACCCCAACGGCAAGGCTGATGAGATTCCTTTCTCCTTCAACGAGGCTAACTCCCTTGGTATCCAGAACCTGGCTAACGCATTCGGTATCTCCGGTCAGGCTAACGGCGACTACAGATACTGGCTGAACCCTCGTGAGGGTATCGTTAACTCCGTAGTAGATCAGCCTGAGTACAGACACTTCCTGGAAGTATGTCATGAGCTGGCTGCAGAAGGTCTGCTTAACGTAGAAGGTTTCTCCGATACTTACGAGCAGTACACCTCTAAGATCACCATGGACCGTGTAGGTTTCTTCTATGGTTGGTCTCCTGCTGACCTGCAGGTTTCCAATGTTGAAGATTGGTATGCAATGGATCTGTTCACTTACAGCGACGAGTACACCTACTCCAAGACCTCTTATGATAGAGTATCCTTCGCAAACCTATCCGGTTGGGCAATCAATGCTAATTCCGAGAACAAGGAAGCAGCTCTGCTTTACATGGATCTGCTTCACTCCTCCAGAGCATGGGCAGTAGCTTCCCGTTCCGCTCACGTTCAGAGAGATGAGAATGGCGAACTGATGCTGAACGCTTCCAATGGTCAGCCTCTGGGCGGTTGGAACGCTGATGAGTACAAAGAGCTTTGGGGCGACCAGAACGGTAACGTTACCACTTACTCCTATGGTTTAGGTGAGAACTCTGCATTCCTGATGCCCGATGAAGCAGGCGGCGGCTTTGAGCAGCAGGTTACCCTTACTCAGAAAGGCGGTGTCTTCCTGAAGGCCGACGGTACTGTTAACCGTCCTGTACAGCCTTGGGATAGAAACTGGCTCTTCGATCAGATTTATCCTCTGATGAGACGTGGTGAGAATATCGAGGTTCAGGGTTCCAAGTTTACCTCTGCTGAGGATTCTCAGGCTAGAGCAGCTATCGAGACCGATCTGTATCCTTACATCCGTACTTTCATGGCTGACGCTGTTCTGAACGGTGTTGACGATGCTAAGTGGGATACCTTCGTAGGTGGCCTTGAGTCTTATGGTTACTATGATTGGCTTGATTGGTGGCAGAGATCTTACAACGGCGAGATCTAATCTCTAAGGTGTAGATTCGAAAACTGCTTATCTGACAAGATAATCACGTAGATGCAGCTGTTTAAGGTTAAATTTTTAAATAGCAGCAGTTTGATTGTATATAGCTGCATTCATTGGTGGGCGGCCGCTCACTGACCGGAAACGGTCAGTGAAGCGGCCGCCTTTATTTTTTTGAAATTTTCGGCAGTATAAAATCCTGCATCCGGGCAAAACTAGGAGGGAAAGCAGATTGTGTTTTACACAAAGAAAAAGGAAGGATGCGGATATGAGGAGAATGAGAAAGACCAATATCAAGAAAGAAAAAATTATTATGATTGCTTCTTCTGCATTTGTTTTGGCGGCGCTGACATTGACGGGCGTATATATGAGCGGCAGGGAAACGGAATCTAAGGATGACGGTTATACCCTTGATTTCACAGCGCTGGAGGATAATGCAGGGGACAAGCCGGAGGAGATTGCAGATAATGAAGGGCAGTCTGTTGGAACGGGTGATGGCCTTTTAGGTGGAATTGAGGAGCAGGAACCGGGCAATCTGGTGGCTGACGGTCAGGTTGGCATGCCGGATGAGGTGGTGGATGGAGAATTGGATTACATGCCCCTGGAGGTGGGATCCGGTCAAATCGAAATCCCGGGCCTTACCGATCAGCAGGTGAAATCGACGGGAGATACGCTGCTGCCAAAGCCCGGTGGAAATGAATCCGGCACAGGCCGAACAGGAAGCCCGGATCGAAATACAAACGGAAACACGGCGGGTGAGGATGCAGCCGGCGCGGAAGAAAGTGCAGCTCAGACCGCCGGTGAGAACGTGGCAGTGGAGGAACAAAGTTTGAACTTTACAACGGAAAACGGTCTGCTCCGCCCGGTGTCCGGTGAGATCCTCATGCATTACAGTATGAGCAGCAGTATTTATTTTGCCACCTTGGATCAATACAAATACAATCCTGCAGTGATTATTTCGGCAGATCAGGGGACGCCGGTCAGCTGCGGTGCCGAAGGAAAAGTAATTGGCATTTATGATGACGCAGTACTGGGGAAAGTGGTGGAACTGGAGTTGGGCGGAGGTTATATGGCCACCTACGGTCAGTTGACAGATGTGGCTGTATCAGTGGGGTCTTATGTGGACGAGGGAGATATTCTGGGTTATGTGGCAGCGCCTACCAAATATTACAGCCTGGAAGGGACAAATCTGTATTTTGCCCTGACCAAGGACGGTACGCCGGTGAATCCAGAGGTGCTTTTCAGGTAATATCATTGAACCCATTCTTGCAATAAGCGGCGGGATGCGATACAATAATTGTGTTAGAGTCAGGAAGTCATGCCTTTCATGTTTACATGGTAAGGCATGACTTTAAGGCTTGCCATCGGACTGAAGGTGGCGGAGAGATTCTGTAAAGGCATAAAAAACAGAAAACAGATGTGAGGACAATCATGGAAATGACATATAAGGACCTTCGGGTGGAATATCTTGAAGAGGGCAGCGGCCCCCTAGTGGTACTTTTGCACGGCTGGGGCTCCAATAAAGAATTATATAACAATCTGATCAAGACCTTAGCGGTAAAATACCGCGTGGCAGCGCCGGATTTTCCCGGCGCAGGTAAGAGCCAGGAGCCTGCAGAGGCCTGGTCTGTGGATGATTACTGCGATTTCGTGGAAGCTTTTGTCTGTGAACGATTGGGCGTGGCGGAGATGTGCGGCGGCACAGAGGCAGACGCCGCTGGTATGTTGTCTGCAGATGTTTTGAAAGCAGGTCAGGATACTGCGAAGAAACCACAGGTCATCCTGGCGGGCCATTCCCACGGCGGCCGTGTGCTGATCAAGCTTTTGGGCGGCAGGGACCTTCCTTTTGAGGTGACCAAGCTGATCCTGATCGACAGCGCCGGTCTGGTGCCTGTAAAGACTCCGGAGCAGATCCGCAAGATGAAGCGTTACAAGAAGGCAAAGAAGATTTTAAGTCTGCCCCCGGTGAAGCTGCTGTTCCCTAAGGCACTGGAAAAGCTGCAGAGCAAATCCGGCTCCGCAGATTACCGCATGGCAACGCCCATTATGCGTCAGACTATGGTAAAGGTGGTTAATGAGGATGTTCGGGAATACCTCCCTAAGATCAAGGCGGAAACCTTGCTTGTCTGGGGTGATAAGGATACTGCAACGCCCATTTCCGATGCTAAATACATGGAGAGTCAGATTCCGGGATCCGGCTTGGCCGTAATGCCCGGTGCGGGACACTTCTCTTTCCTGGACAATCAGCGCCAGTTTCTGGCTGTGATGCGGTCATTTTTGGGAGTATCATAACCGGCAGGAGGCCATTTTGAAGAAAATGCCTCATACAACATAGGGCGTGGGCCCAATTTTTAGGAAGGATCATTTGCGATGATAATTTTATTGTTTGTATTGTTTTTCCTGGCGGCAGGCGTTTCCCTGGTGCTGGGCATCCGCCACACCTTACATATGTTCCAGCTGAACTCTTATCAGTATCAGGCTCAGGGACGCTATTTTAAGACCCATCTGTTCCAGACGGCATATCCGGTGATCGGATTGGTGCTCTTTGGTTTGATGGCCGGAGGGTTTGCAGGCACTTCGGTGGCTGCTGCTGCCGTGACCGGTATCCCGGGCATCTTTTATATGGCAGGTCTGGCAGTATTGTACCGCCCCAAAAAGGCTAAAAAGAAACTGGTGATTACTGCCAGAGTGAAAAGACTGATTTTGACCACTGTGATCGCAGCGCTTTTAGTCGGGATTCTGAGTGCGGTAACGGTAGGCGGTGCCCGGGGCAGCTGGTGGGGCTTGCTGGCGGCAGCAATGCTTGTAACAACCTTAAGCCCTTATCTGGTACTTCTGGCCAATCTGATCAATAAGCCCGTGGAAAAAGGGATCAACCGCTACTATATCAATGATGCCCGCAGGATGCTGAAGGCCTGCCCCAATCTGAAGATTATCGGCATCACAGGCAGTTTCGGTAAGACCAGCGTAAAATATTATCTGCACACACTGTTGAGTGCGGGATTTGATGTGCTCATGACCCCTGAGAGCTACAATACCCCCATGGGTGTGGTAAAGACCGTCCGCGGTTCCCTGAGAGCTACTCACGAGATCTTCCTCTGCGAGATGGGGGCCAGACATGTGGGTGACATCAAGGAAATCTGCGATATCGTGGATCCTCACATGGGCGTGATCACTTCCCTGGGGCATCAGCATTTGGAGACCTTCCACAGCCTGGACAATGTGGTGAGCACGAAAATGGAGCTTTTCGATGCACTGCCTGAGGGCGGCCCCAGATATATTAACGGTGACAATGAAATCGTGAAGCAGTACGGTGTGGCAAAGGGCGCAGTGACTTACGGTCTTGGAGAGAGCAATGATTACCATGCTTTCGATCTGGTCTATTCTGAGAAGGGCTCTACCTTCAAGGTGCAGGCTCCCGACGGCAGCGTGGCAGAGTACACCACCAAGATGCTGGGTGAGCACAATGTTGTGAATATTACAGGAGCTATTGCTGTGGCTCATGATCTGGGCATTTCTTTGGAGAAACTGAAAATGCCTGTGCGCAGACTGGAGGGTGCGCCCCACAGACTGCAGCCCATCGCCAAGAGTGCCAAGCTCACCATCATTGACGATGCTTACAATTCCAACCCCAACGGCACCAAGATGGCACTTCAGACCCTTTCCATGTTTGAGGGTGTCAAAGTGCTGGTGACTCCCGGCATGGTAGAGCTTGGAAGCGAAGAAGACCGCTATAATTTTGAATTTGGTGTTGACGCTGGCCGCGTTTGCGATTACATTGTATTAGTAGGCAAAAAGCAGACAGAAAGTATTCAGAAGGGTGTCTGCTCTACAGATTTTGCTCAAGAGAAGCTTTATGTGGCGGAAAATCTTCAGGATGGTCTGAATTACGTGTACAGTATTACTTCCAACGAGAAGATCATTGTGCTGCTGGAGAACGATCTGCCGGATAATTATTTATAAAAGAGGTATTGTTTATGAAAATCAAAGTTGCTGTTATTTTTGGCGGAAAGAGTGTTGAACATGAGATTTCCATTATCTCTGCCGTGCAGGCCATGGGATATATGGATCGTGAAAAATATGAAGTGATCCCCCTCTACATGACCAAGGAAAATGCTTTTTATGCAGGTGAGGATCTGGAAAACATTGAGTCTTTCAAGGACATTCCCGCACTGCTGAAAAAGTGTACCCGCGTGATCCTGATGCAGGAGGGCGACAAAGTCAATATTGTGCGCTACCCCCTGAAGAAATTCGGCAGCAGCGTGCTCAACTCCATTGATGTGGCGTTCCCCATCGTTCATGGTACCAACGTAGAGGACGGTGCCCTGCAGGGTTATCTGCAGACTCTGGGCCTGCCTTACGTAGGCTGTGATGTGCTTGCGTCTGCAGTGGGCATGAACAAATATGTGATGAAGACCGTATTTAAGGACAACGGTATTCCCGTGTTGGACTGCGGCTGCTACAACCAGAACGATTTTGAGGATCTGGAAGGTCTGATGGACAAAATTGAAGCCCGCTTCGGTTACCCCGTAATCGTTAAGCCCATCAACCTGGGATCCAGCGTGGGTATCAGCAAGGCTTCCGACCGTGACAAGCTGGCAGATGCGCTGACTCTGGCATTCACCTTCTCTGCAAAAGTGCTGGTAGAGCATGCCATTGATCAGCTTCAGGAAGTAAACTGTGCCGTATTGGGCGACGAACTGGAAGCAGAAGCCAGTGAGTGCGAACAGCCCTTAAACGGTGAAGAAATCTTAAGCTACGAGGACAAATACATTGGCGGCGGCAAGCAGGAAGGCCCTTCCAAGGGCATGGCATCCTTAAGCCGCGCAATTCCCGCATACATCTCAGATGAGATGAGAGACACTATCCGTACCATGGCAGTAAAAGGCTTCCAGTGCCTTGGCTGCAACGGTGTGGCCCGTATCGACTTTATGATCGACAAGGCCAACGGCAATGTCTACTTAAACGAGATCAACACCATCCCCGGTTCCCTTTCCTTCTACCTGTGGGAGCCCATCGGCGTGAAGTACACGGAGCTTCTTGACCGTATGATCAAGCTGGCTCTGAAGCGCAACAGAGAAAATGAGAGACTGACCTTCTCCTTCGACACCAACGTGCTGGCAGGCGTGAAACTGGGCGGCACCAAGGGCGCTAAGGGAAGTAAAATGTAAATTTGTAATAAAATAAATAAAACATAAACATAAGAAGGGCTGCGGCTGAGCGATGAAAAATCGCGAAGGTGGCAGCCTTTCTCAGCCATGAGTAACTGTATTGAACGAGGAGTCCTTGAGGACATCCTCCTAAAGAATCAGGCGGAGGTTATGGGTATGCTGTTAACAGAATACGATGAGAAAAAGCACATGAAAGCAATCCGCAAGGAGGGCTACGAAGATTAAAAAGTATGCCAAGGGCAGGAGTATCGAAAGGATTGCAGAGGAAGTAGAAGAAGATTTGGAGACTGTAGAAGTTATCCTGCAAAAGCTTGATGAGGGTGCTAAGCGCAAATAGTACATTGTATCAATTTCATAAAATAGACATTATCTCCGAACATTCGCAGTATAGACGAATGCTTGGAGATTTTTGTTTTATCAAATCTACTTTAAGTTGCGAAAATGCAAAAGTGAGTTGGTGGTCATTTTTGAAGGAAACTGTTATAAATAATACGATGCTCCTTTTTGTTTGAGGAATTGTATTCCTGATAGGGAATGAGTATAATTTAAACAGTAGAAATATGTCGAAGCCTCCCAAAATGTGAGGCATAATACAAAATTAGAAATTTGACTGGCGTTTCTCGGCGCAGAACGCTTTGGAATGAGAGGAAAAATGGGTTTTGCAGAGAATTTAAAGACAATCAGAAAAAAGAGGAATATCACCCAGGAGCAGCTGGCGGATATCCTGGACGTGTCGAGGCAGGCAGTTTCCAAATGGGAGTCGGAAGGTGGCTATCCTGAGACGGAGACGTTGTTGCTTTTGGCCAAGGAAATGAATGTGTCCCTGGACTATTTGTTTTCAGAACGCTGTCATATGGTCAGATCCGAAAATAAGAAGCGTGTTTCCAAAATAGACACATACTTAAACTGCGCAGAGGTATTTGCCTATCGCAGTACTTGTCTGAAGCGAAAGTACGGCGCGGTTATCGTAAAAGATGATGTGGTGATCTCCACCGGGTATAACGGGGCGCCCAGAGGATTTGATAATTGCTGTGATCTGGGTACTTGCCCCAGGATTGACCGGAACATGCACCAGGGTGAGGATTACGGCATCTGCCGCGCCATCCATGCGGAGGCCAATGCACTGCTGAATTGTTCCCGCCAGCAGACTATGGGCGCGGACTTGTATCTAGTAGGCATCAATCCCGCAGATAATTCCATTCACCAGGCCAAACCATGTCCTATGTGCGCCAGAAGTACTATTCAGGCCGGGATTGATAAAGTCTACTTGCGGGTAGGAGAAGGAGCGGAGAATTATATCGTGGTACCGGCTAAGGAGTTGGAGTGGGTGCAGGAAGTCAGGGATTAGTTTTTCGGTAGAAAAAGTGTGCAGCATAGGAACGAATGATAAGGAGTTAGGAGCAAAGCGTAGTGGATGAAAGATTAAAAAGAATCCGTGAAAGTGAAAAGAAGTCTCATAAACTTAGAGTGTTGGATCTGGGATGCGGAGTGGGCAGGAATCAATGGTTCAGGAACAGCAGTATGATATTCCCAGAGAATGGGGAATCAGTGCTTTGACGAGTAACGTGGTTACATTTGTTGCACGTAAGTAGTAGTAAAAGTGCAAAATTTGCACTTGTATAGTGGCAAAGGTGAAAAAAAGGAACCGGTTTCCAAAATAACCGATTCCTTTTTTTATTTTGTATCCTATATTACAAATCATACTTCTCTTTATTCTTAAAATAAGTCTCTGCAATGATCCCCTGCACATACTTGCCAATGGCCTTGCGGTTCTCCTTGTCCAGCTCATTCATGTAAACAGGCTTGCCGTATTCGATTACTACGGTGGTCTTTTTTATTTTGGGGAAGTGATCCTCAAAAATGTCGGCGGAGTTGACGATGGTCATGGGGATGATGGGGACGCCGCCCTTGTCTGCAATCTTGAAGCTGCCGTCGTGAAAAGGCAGGAAGGTGTCGGAGGTCTTGTTGCGGGTGCCCTCCGGGAAAATGCAGATGGAGATACCGCTTTTGACTTTTTCGATTGCCTCCAGAATGGTCTTTAAGCCCTCCTTTATGTTGTCACGGTCAAGGAAGAGGCAGTGGAGATTGCGCATCCAGATATTCAGCAGGGGCCATTTCTCGTTTTCTTTCTTGGAAACGTAGCCGGTGAGGCGGGGAACTCTCGCATAAGTCAGGATGATGTCGAAAAAGCTGCGGTGGTTGGCCACATAAAGAACCGCTGTGTCAGTGGGGATATTTTCCTCGCCTAAGGCAATCACATTGGTGCCGCAGATCCAAATGAGAACCCGGAAGGCCCATTTGACGATGGCCAGGGAACTTTTGTCCTTCAGAGCGGGATTGAATTTGCCGATGATCCATTCCACGATCATAAGAGGTATGGACAGTACTAAAAAAGAAACAACCCAGGTGACACCAAAAATAAAACGAATCATATTTACCTCTGTTTCTGCCGCAATTTACGGCTGATTATAATTAAGACACGGAAGTCATTTGCTGCATGTTGGCAGACTCTCAAACAGTGTCAGTATAACATATTTTTTGTACAATGTACATATAATGAAGCAAAACAAGTGGCGTGGATTGTGAGAGAGAATGGAGAGAAAAAGTAGAAAAAATCGGATTAGAACAGTGGGAAAGAGGCTGGCGGCAGCATTGATTGGGAGTGTGGTGCTGTTATTAATAACCGGATGCAGTATGATGAGCGGGGAACGTGTAAAGCTGCGGGATTTGGAATTTACGGTGCTTGGAGAAGAGAAGATCCCGGAGGAATTGCTGACGATCATGAAGGAAAAGGGCGCTGAGTCTTTTCAGCTGATTTACAGCGATAACGAGTATCTGTACATCAGTATAGGGTATGGTGAACAGTCCACCGGCGGTTACAGCATCGCGGTGGAGGAACTGTATCTGACGGACAACGCCATCTATGTGCGTACCAGCCTGCTGGGACCCGATACTGACCTGCGGAGCAACGGGACGCCCTCCTACCCTTGTATTGTGATCAAGACAGAATATCTGGATAAGACGGTAATCTTTGAATAGAGGGAACGCGCTTTGTTTTGAATGGAGAACTTGGTGGAGTTTCTATTGAGCCGCAAACGGAAATGTGGTAAGATATACGCGAGCGGTCCACAAAGCGACGCGTGACAGCAGTTGGTTTTAGTCGTGATAACCGGCAAAACGTGCTGCGAAGAAACAGATAAGCACGCAGTGCGGTTTGTCGAGTGAGGACGCCAGCAAAAAAAACGGAGGTACACAAGTGTTACTGATCAAGAACGGATATATGATAGACTCCAGATCAGGCCGTCAGGGAGAATATGACATCCTGATCGAGGATAAGAAGATCGTTAAGATTGCGGAGAGAGACGCTGCCGGAGAGCAGATTGGGGAGGCGGTCTGTGAAAAGGATTGCCAGGTGATCGATGCCGCAGGTCTGATCGTGGCACCGGGCCTTGTGGATGTGCATGTGCATTTCAGAGAGCCCGGATTTACCCACAAGGAGGATATTGACACTGGAGCCAGGTCTGCCGCCAGAGGCGGTTTTACTACGGTAGTGCTGATGGCCAACACCAAGCCTGCTGTGGACAATCCTGAGACTCTGGAATATGTGATAAAGCGTGGACTGGAGACTCCCATCCATGTGACCACTTGTGCCAATGTGACCAAGGGCCTGGCAGGCAAAGAACTGGTGCCCATGAAGGAACTGGCGACCAAAGGCGCAGTGGGATTTACGGATGATGGTATTCCTATTATGGATGTAGAACTGGTACGCCGGGCAATGGAAGAGGCTGCGGCATTGGACATGCCCATCAGCTTCCACGAGGAAGATCCTGCGTATATTACCAATAACGGCATCAACCGTGGCAAGGCCAGCGAATTTTTCGGTATCGGCGGTTCGCCCAGAGAGGCGGAGATTACCCTGGTAGAGCGGGATCTGCAGATTGCGGTGGAGACAGGAGCCTGCATTAATATTCAGCATATCAGTACCAAGGAAGCTGTGGAACTGGTGAGACGGGCCAGGGAAAAATCCTCCAACATCCACGCAGAGGCCACTCCTCATCACTTCACTTTGACGGAAGAAGCAGCCATCAAATACGGCACTCTGGCCAAGATGAATCCTCCCCTCAGGGAAGAGGCGGACAGACTGGCGGTGATCGAAGGCCTGAAGGACGGCACCATCGATATCATTGCCACTGACCATGCCCCTCATACTGCAGAGGAGAAGGCAAAAGCCATCACTGATGCCCCCAGCGGCATCATCGGTCTGGAGACTGCCCTGCCCCTGGCAATCACTTCCCTTGTGAAGGAAGGGCATCTGACCCTGGCGGAAGTGCTGCAGAAGATGAGCACCAATCCTGCTGCTATGTACCATCTGGATGCAGGTTACCTTGCAGAAGGCGGTCCCGCAGATCTGATCCTGATCGATCAGAATGCTGGACAGGTATTTACGGAGTATGCGTCCAAAGCCACCAACACTCCTTTTACCGGCTGGGAGCTTCAGGGAGTTGTGAAGAAGACGATTTGTGACGGGAATGTCATTTATGAGGCGTAACTTTATTGAATGCTGAAAAGCCACGCCCAATAAACAGTGAAACCAACGAAGAACGGTGAGACTGAGAAGGTAGAAATAAACAAGAAAGGAATCAAAAGATGAAAGAGAAAGTGACAGCACTGGTGATTTCCCAGCAGGAAATTGCCGAAAACATTTTTGATATGTGGATTGAGACCAAGCTGGCTGCGGAAGCACATCCCGGACAGTTCATCGGTGTTTTCCCCAAGAATAAAAGCACCATTTTGCCCAGACCAATCAGTATCTGTGAGGTAAATGAGGAGAAGACCGCCCTGCGTATCGTATACCGTATTGCCGGTCAGGGCACCAAGGAGTTTTCTTCCTACACAGCAGGTGACAAGGTAGATATCCTGGGTATTCTCGGAAACGGTTTCCCACTGGAGGCCGGCAAGGGCAAGAAGACTTTCCTGATGGGCGGCGGCATCGGTGTGCCCCCCATTCTGCAACTGGCTAAGGAACTGGATGCTGAGAAGCAGGTGGTAGTGGGATATCGTGACAACAATCTTTTCCTGAAAGAGGATCTGGATAAATATGCATCCGTTTACGTGGCTACTGAGGACGGCAGCGTCGGCACCAAGGGAAATGTAATGGATGCCATCGCAGCCAATGCCCTGGACGCAGAAGTGATTTACGCATGCGGTCCCATGCCCATGCTGCGCGCTATCAAGAAATATGCAGAAGAGAAGGGAATCAAGGCTTATATCTCCCTGGAGGAGCACATGGCCTGCGGCGTAGGCGCTTGCCTGGGCTGTGTGGTGAAGACCAAGGAAGTGGATCACCACTCCCATGTGAACAATGCAAGAATTTGTACCGATGGTCCTGTTTTTGATGCTGAGGAGGTAAATATCTGATGAATACAAAAGTGACAATCGCCGGAGTAGAATTAAAAAATCCCGTGATGACCGGTTCCGGTACCTTTGGTTCCGGTATGGAGTACGGTGAGTTTGTGGATCTGAATCAGCTTGGTGCTGTTGTGACCAAGGGTGTGGCAAATGTACCCTGGCCCGGCAACCCTACCCCCCGCGTGACTGAAGTGTACGGCGGTATGCTGAATGCCATCGGTCTGCAGAATCCCGGTATCGATGTGTTCATGGAGAGAGATATTCCTTTCCTGAAGCAGTATGATACCAAGATCATTGTGAATGTATGTGGAAAAAGCGTAGAGGATTACGTGGAGGTTGTGGAAAAGCTGGGGGATTCCAAGGACGTGGCCATGCTGGAGATCAACGTGTCCTGCCCTAACGTCAAGGAAGGTGCCATTGCTTTCGGCCAGAAGGCTGACGCCCTCTACAATATTACTTCCGAGCTGAAAAAGCATGCAAAGCAGCCTATTATCATGAAGCTTTCTCCCAATGTGACCGATATCACCGAGATGGCAAGAGCCGCAGAGGCAGCAGGCGCTGATGCCCTGTCCCTGATCAATACCATCACCGGTATGAAGATCGATATTCACAGAAGAAAATTTGCCCTGGCCAACAAGACAGGCGGCATGAGCGGCCCTGCCATCAAACCCGTGGCTGTGCGCATGGTTTACCAGACTGCCCAGGCAGTCAAGATCCCCATTATCGGCATGGGCGGTATCGCCACCGCTGAGGATGCTATTGAGTTCATCCTGGCCGGTGCCACTGCAGTCAGCGTAGGCGCCATGAACTTCGTAAATCCTTACACCACTGTGGAAGTAGTGAAGGGCATCGAAGATTACATGAGAAGATACAATGTAGAGAATCTGACTGATTTGATTGGAGCTGTACAGTAAAAATAATGAATAGCCAGGAGCGAGAGCGTGTCGCGTGCAGGATATAGTGCCCTCACTCCGTCATATTCCCCCACAGACCTTCATATATATACTTGTAGAAGTATATATATGGAGGTTTTATTGTGGAACTGATTAAAAGGAATATACATATGGACCGCATACGCACTGAGGCAATCAGTCAGATTACCCTGGAGGATGATGTGAACATTTCGGACAACAAGCCGGATGTGGATATGATAAATATGGAAAAGGGAGAAATCCTGATCGACGAGGTGAAAGCAGGAGCGGATATGGTTCATATTCGGGGGCGGCTGTCCTTTTGCATCCTGTACTGTACCTCGGAGAAGGGAAGCAATCTGGCAGTGCTGGAAGGGAAAATTCCCTTTGAAGAAAAGTTGAATCTGCAGGGATGCACCGCTCAGGATGGGGTGACGGTAGACGGCAATGTTGAAGATTTACATATTGATATCATCAATTCCAGGAAGCTCAGTGTACAATCGGTGGTGACCCTGCATGCACGGGTGGAGGAGCTTTACGATGAAGAAGTGCCCATCGCGCTGCATGGCGGCCAGGTAGTGGAATATAGGCAGATGCCCGTGGAACTGGTGCAGATTGCGGTCAATAAAAACGACATTTTCCGGGTAAAAGATGAATTGTCCCTACCCTCGGGATATCCCAATATTCTGCAGATTTTGTGGAGCAATGTGTCTCTTCGGGACGTGGAGTGGAAGGTGCTGAACGAGAAAATCGCCCTGAAAGGTGATGTTCAAGTGTTTGTATTGTATGAGGGGGAGGGGGAAAACCACCCCATACGGGCTTACGAGACGATCCTGCCTTTGAGTGGCACATTGGAATGTCACGGATGCCGTGAGGGAATGCTGCCGGATATTTCCTTTTGCTTAAGTCAGCAGGAATTTGCCGTGCGGCCTGACTTTGATGGAGAAGAGCGCAATATCGGTATGGAACTGATGCTTGACATTCTCATTAAATTGTATGAGGAAGAACAGGTGGAGATCATCAGCGACATCTATGGAGTCAGCAAAGAGGTGGAGAGCACGGTGCGCAAAGCCAATCTGCGGCGTATTTTGTCCCATGTGACAGGCAAAACAAGGATTGCGGAGCAGGTACGGACTGGCGGGATTCCCATCCTGCAGCTGCTGCACAGCGAGGGCCAGGTGCTGCTGGACCACAAAAAGGTGGTGGAAAACGGTATCCTGCTGCAGGGCAGCTTGGCAGTAAAGGTCATGTACATTACCGGTGATGACAAAAAGCCCTACGTGAGCACCAGGGTCGTGCTGCCCTATGAGTACACGTTGGAGGTGCCCGGGATTCGTCCGGAGGACCTGGGAAATGTCAGGATCGGTCTGGAAGTGCTGCAGGTCAATATGCTGGATGGAGAAGAACTGGCAGTCAAGGCCGTTCCGGTATTTAGTACTACCGTATTCCAAAATGTGCCCATTGGCCTCATCAGCCAGGTGAAGGTGGGGGATATCGACAGCGACAAACTCTCTAACCTGCCGGGCATGGTGATCTACATGGTGCAGCCGGGAGACAATCTGTGGAACATCGGAAAGCGGTATTATGTGCCGGTAAAGAGCCTGCGGGAATTGAATGGGCTGGGAAATGACGAACTGAAGACGGGGCAGAAACTGTTGATTGTGAAGGGGAGCTGAGGCTCCCCTTTTTGGGGCCAATATGTCTCCGGCGAAAAGATTATCGGGAAAACATAAAGAAATAAACGGATGTTGTCTTGCGGCCCTTTGTGTGCTACACTTGTCCTATGGGAAAACCAGAGAGCTTGGCGGCTTACCCTCTTTTAACGGAGGGGCTAACCCTTCGGACGAAAGAAAGGAGGGCGTTGCAAATGATTACATATTCTGATTTGATTCAGTTTTGTATATTCATTATCGCCCTTGTTGGTCTGTGTCATCAGATGTTCAAGGGAAAACGTAAATAGCCGCCATTACCTGCAATAATGACGGCTAACTTAAAAAAGTATTAGCTGAAATTAGGGTAAGCCGCATCTCTGGTTTTCCCTTTTTCTATTTATAGAATAGTCTATCTTTTAAACTTTGTCAATGTTTATGTTTCTGTCCTTTTCTGAGTAAATATTTTTATTCCGGGTGTTGTAAATGAGTTGACGGTGTTGGAAATGTGTGTTATTATGTGGATATGGTTGGAGGTGATTGTGGGTGTTTGCGAAAGAAAGACAAGATCAAATCTGCGAATTGATCCAAAAACAGGGCAATGTGATCGTATCCGACTTGGTGGAACGGTTCGGGGTATCCATTGAGACAATCAGACGTGACTTGCTTTGCATGGAAGAAAACGGTCTGCTTGTCCGTGTACACGGCGGTGCCGTGACGGCTTCGGAGATGAAGATTTACAATAGTCTCCCCCAGCGTAAACAGGAGCACAGTGATCAGAAACGTGAGCTGGCGAGACTGGCTGCAGAATTTGTCAGAGAGGGCGATTACATCGGTATCGATACCGGCAGTACCGCAGTGCCTTTTGCGGAAGCCTTGAAGGAAAAGTTCAAGAATCTGACAGTGATCACTCATTCAGCCGGTGTATTCGACATCCTGAAAGGGCACGAGAATTTCTCGGTGATCCTGTGCGGCGGCCATTACATGAGCAGCGAGAATGCTTTCTTTGGTGCGCTGACGCTGGATATGCTGGATCATCTTCACATGCAGAAGGCTTTTATTTTCCCGTCTGCAGTTTCCTTGGAGTGCGGTATTTGTGAATATCAGCAGGAACTGTACCTGATCCAGAAGAAAATGATGGAGTGTGCTGACAGCGTGTACATTCTGGCTGACAGCAGTAAGTTCGAGAAGCGGGCACTTTTGAAGCTGGATGATATGAAAGAGGAATATTTCTACATCACTGACAGTAATCTTACAGAAGAGAAGTCAAGGCTGTATAATGAAAAGGGCAGGAATGTAATCTGTGGAAAAGCTGCAGAAGAGGTCTGATAAAAAATGCGGGGTGCCGATTTAGGCATAGCATTTACATAAAAAATGAACTAATTTTTTAAACATAAAAACATAAATAATTTTACGGAGGAGAAACAAATGTTAAAGACAGATGTAGTAATTGTAGGCGCAGGCGCTGTAGGCTGTGCCATCGCAAGAGAACTGTCCAAGTACCATGTGGATGTGGTAGTTGTGGACAAGCGTGATGATGTGGGCGGCGATGCTTCCAAGTCCAACAGCGGTATTATCTGTAGTGGTTATGATGCTTATCCTGATACACTGGAGTCCAAGCTGATCGTGGCTGCAAACCCCATGTTTGACAAGCTGGCAGCAGAGCTGGAGTTCCCTTTCATCCGCTGCGGCGCACTCCTGCCCGCGTTTACTGATGAGCAGTATGAGAAACTGCCTTCTATTAAAGAGACTGCTTTCAAGAACCATGTTTACGATATCGAGTATCTGAGCCGCGAGCAGATCCTGGCAATCGAGCCCGAGCTGAATCCCGAGGTAAAGGGCGGCCTGCTGATTCCCAGAGAAAGCATCATCGATCCCTTCGTTTATGTACAGGCACTGGCTGAGAATGCTTACGAAAATGGCGTAAAGTTCCTGCTGAACACAGAGGTTCTGGACATCAAGACCGAGGATGGTCAGATCAAGTCCGTAGAGACCAGCGCAGGTACCATCGAGTGTAACCGTGTTGTAAATGCAGCAGCTCTTCACTGCGACGATATCGCAGCTATGGTAGGCAAGGCTGACTTCCATGTAGAGGCAAGAAGAGGCCAGATCTACATTCTGGACAAGAACACTTCCTGCAAGGTAAACCACATTGTATTCCCCATCCCCACCAAGGTGACCAAGGGTAAACTGATGACTCCCACCACCCACGGCAACATGCTGGTAGGTCCTACTGCTGAAGATCTGGACAACAAGGAAGACCGTTCTACCACCGCAGAGGGTCTGGAGAGCATTTACGAGGATGTTCGCAGAATGATCCCTAACGTAAACGTAAGAGATTCCATCACCCAGTACAGCGGACTGAGACCCAACCGTAAGCCTGAGGGTCTGCACGTGGATGTTTACGAGGATCTGCCCGGATTTGTAAACCTGTCCGGCGTACGTTCCACCGGTGTTTCTGTATCTCCTGCTATGGCAAAGTATGTAGTAGAGAAGATGAAGGAAATGGGCTGGGAGATGAACCTGAAAGAGGACTTCAACCCCATCAGAAAGGGTATCCCCTGCTTCCGTGAAATGTCCAATGAGGAGAGAGAAGCAATCATCAAAGAAAATCCTCTGTACGGTACCATCGTTTGCCGTTGTGAGACTGTTACCGAAGGCGAGATCGTTGCTGCCATCAACCGTCCTCTGGGTGCCCGCACCGTAGATGCTGTTAAGCGCAGAGTACGTGCTGGTATGGGACGCTGCCAGGGTGGCTTCTGTGGCCCCAAGGTGCTGGAGATCCTGGCCCGTGAGCTGAATGTGCCCACAGGCGAGATCAACAAGAACCTGAATGGTTCCTACATGGTAGTTGGTAAGAATAAATAAGCGCAGGACAGATAAAGGAGAAAATCGTTATGTACAATATAAATTGTGATGTAGCAATCGTTGGCGGCGGCCCCGCAGGTCTGTCCGCAGCAGTTGCAGCTAAAAAAGAAGGCGCAGAGAGAGTACTTGTAATTGAGCGTGATGAGAGTATCGGCGGTATTCTGCAGCAGTGTATTCACCCCGGATTCGGTTTGTCTTATTTTAAAGAAGAACTGACCGGTCCCGAGTACGCAGGCCGTTTTGCAGAGGAAGCAGAAGAGCTTGGCGTAGAATTCCTGCTGAATTCCATGGTTCTGGAAGTAAACGAAAAAGAAGGCAATGTTGTGTGTGTAAATAAAGAGTACGGCATGACCTGCATCAATGCAGGCAGTATCGTGCTGGCTATGGGCTGCCGTGAGCGTACCCGTGCCAATATCATGACTCCCGGTGCACGTCCCGCAGGTGTTTATACCGCAGGTGCTGCACAGAGACTGGTAAACCGCCAGAATGAGCTGGTAGGTAAGAAAGTTGTAATCCTTGGTTCCGGTGATATCGGTATGATCATGGCTCGCAGAATGACCCTGGAAGGTGCTCAGGTGCTGGCTGTTATCGAAATCATGGACTTCCTGGCTGGTCTGACCCGTAACAAGGTACAGTGTCTGGATGACTTCGGTATTCCTTTGTACCTGTCCCACACCATCACCAAGATCCACGGTTATCAGCGTGTAGAGGGTATTTCCTTTGCGCAGGTAGATGAGAGAAAGAAGCCCATCCCCGGCACCGAGCAGTTTATTGAGTGCGATACCCTGCTTTTGTCCGTAGGTCTGATTCCTGAGAACGAACTGACCAGACAGACCGGCATCGCTATCTCTCCTGTAACCAACGGTCCTAAGGTGAACCAGTACATGCAGACTTCTGCAGAGAAAGTTTTTGCCTGCGGTAACGTAGTTCATGTAAACGACCTGGTAGACAATGTAAGTACCGAGAGCTTAAAGGCCGGTAAGTATGCTGCGCAGTATGCTATGAACAAGCTGGCTGCAACCGTAAAGACTGTTGAAAACGTTCCCGGTGAGAATGTTCGTTACCTGTGCCCTCAGTCCCTGAGCATTTCCGAAGAGAATGAAAAGGCAAGCCTGTATTTCCGCGTGCTGCATCCCGAAAGCAATGTGACCATTATCGCAAAGTCCGGTGACAAGGTACTTGCAAAGAAGAAAGCACTGCGCGTAAATCCCGGTGAAATGGAGCACATTGATTTTAACACCGCAGAGGTAGAGGGAGACAACGTGACCGTCTCTGTTCTGAAGGAGGTCTAAGCATATGAAAAAAGAAATTATTTGTACCGTATGCCCTATGGGCTGCCATATTACCGTAGAGGGTGAGGGCGAGCAGATCCTGTCCGTAACCGGTTACACCTGTAAGCGCGGCCTGGAATATGCAAGTGCAGAGTTCGCTCATCCCGTGCGCATCCTGACCACCACCGTAAAGACTGACAGCGAGAAGTGTCCTCTGCTGGCAGTACGTTCCAACAAGCCCATCCCCAAGGAAAAACAGATGGACTGCATGGCAGTGATCCGTGGCATTCAGGCCAAGGCACCTGTGAACCGCTATGATGTGCTGGTGGAGAATATCTGCGATACCGGTGTTGATATTGTGGCTACCGGCGTGCTGAAATAAGAAAATTATCGGGAAAACATAAAGAAATAAACGATGGTTGTTTTGGGGATAAGAGTGTGCTACACTTGTCCCATGGGAAAACCAGAGAGCTTGGCGGCTTACCCTCTTTTACGGAGGGGCTAACCCTCCGGACGAAAGAAAGGAGGGCGTTGCCAATGGTTACATATTCTGATTTGATTCAGTTTTGTATATTCATTGTCGCCCTTGTGGGTCTGTGTCATCAGATTTTCAAGGGGAAACGAAAATAGCCGCCATTACCCACAATAATGACGGCTGTTTGAAAAACAGTTAGTTATGAACAAGGGTAAGCCGCTTCTCTGGTTTTCCCTTTTCTATTTATAGAATAGTCTACAAAACTAGATTTGTCAACGTATAAGTTGCTTGCAGATACATTGACTACAAATGAATTAAATATATAAAACATTTTCGGTGCTCTGAAGCTCTTTTTCCACATCGCCGTAGTGGAATTGGGCGGTTACGCCTTGGGGGAGTGTAATACAGAATTTTACGGCAGTATCCTCTTTCTCCCATTTCACACTGACCTTTCCGCAGGGAAGTGTGCGGTAACCTTCGGCAAAATTCAAGATAGAAGGTACTACAGGTGCGATTACGAGACTGTCGTAGTTACTGCTGTCTTTGGGCTGATCAATCCCCAGAATGTAATCAAACAAGTAAGCCGTCACAGCCCCAAACATGGGATGGTTTAAGGATCTGTGATAGTTGGCCTCAGGCCAGTATTCCCAGAGGGTGGTGGCACCTGTGCGGCGCATTCCTTCAAAGGAATGTGCCTTGGAGGAGGCCATCAGCTTCGCGGCAAGCTCCCCGTCGCCTTTTTCAAAAAGCACGCGGGTCAGGATGTCTGTACCGAAAATACCAGTGTCGTATTCTTCCAGCTTGCTGTAGCGCTTTACCAGCTCCGGATAAGTTCTGTGATCACCAATGCCAATATCTACAGCAAAGGCGTTGGCACCCTGGACATTACCCAGGAAGTTGCCGTCCCACTTGTTAAAGTAGGCTGTCATGATCGCCGCTTTCCGCTCTCCAATGCGCTTTTCGAACAGTCCGATATCTTCTGTGTGACCTATCAGTTTTGCAATCTCAATCATCCGGTAGAGGCATTTGATGTAGAAATAATTATTTACAAAAGGTGCGGGAAGTACCACAGCCTCAGGGGGACACCAGTCGCCGAGACACCAGGCTCCTTCCTTGTCGCTGACCACAAGGGCATTTACAGATTTGGCCTCCAGGTAGTCAAAATAGCGGAGCATCTGATCGTACATGGCGATTAAAAATTGCTTATCCCCGTAATGCTTATAATACTGATAAGGAACTTCGATGATGGCACATCCCCAGCCGCCGGGCCCACCGCCGCAGCGTGTATAAGGGGCGGTGTACTGTACATGTCCTGTAAGGGTGTCCTGGCAGTCGCTGATATCAGCGATCCACTTTTGGTAGAAGGTTTGGGCATTCAACAGATTCATAGCAGCGTGACAGGTCAGCTGCCCGTCGCCAGTATAGCCTCTGCGCTCCAGGTGAGGGCAGTCTGAAGGAATGCCGGTGTGCATGTTGGAAAGCTGGGTGGTGATATAAGCCTCGTACAACCAATTGAGAGCCTCGTTGTCACATTTAAAGGCGGAGGAAACCTCGATATCGGTGCACAGCATGCTTACCCGGACAGGGACAGCGTTGCCTGTTATGGTAAAATAACGGAAGGCGAACCAGGTAAACAGGGGGCAGGTTTCGGTCTCCTGTCCGTCTGAAATGATGATGAACTGCTGCCAGTGATGAGTGGTCTCATCGGGGGTGCCGTCTGCATTCAGCGCCTCATAAAAATCCACGGTGACGGTTTCATCTTCGGCTGCCAGAATCCGGAAATAGGGAAGCGCGGAACAGTTCTTGCCCGTATCGTAAAGGGAGATGCCGTCTGTTTCGCTTAATTTGGTGATGGAGAGATCTTCCCGGAGTCTGTCGGCGGGACAATCGGTGGATAAGTATCTGGTATCCAGAGGCTTAGCGGGGATTGCATTTGCCCAGGCAGAGTCATCGTAGGACTTTTCAAATACATCTTTCTCATATTTGCGAAGATCCTGGGTCTCAAAATCATGGCGGTCATAAGCGTTTGTTGTAAAATTGTAATCCGGGATGTAGCTTTCGCTGATCTTATCCTGCCTGGAGGAGCAGAAGGAAATATCGCCGTCGTCGGTCTGCACTGTCAGGTTCCAGATTGCCTTAGGCAGTCCGAAGCGCTCATCATTTACCGCATACCAACCGCCGCCGAAATGCACCGCGATCACGTTCTCGCCCTCTTCCAGCAAATCTGTTACATCATACCCGGGCACATAAATGCGGTGGCCGGTGACGATCTCCTCTCTGGGCCAGTTATTTCTGGGCTCAAAGTCCGTGAAAAGAGGCAGAAACAGATCATCACTGACCCGCTTGCCGTTTATGTAGCAGTGGAAAAATCCCAGTCCCAGAACAGTGAGACGGGCTTTTGTAAAGCTTCTTAAAGTAAATTTGCTCCTGAGGATATAAAAGGGCTGGTTCAACTCAGAGGTGCCGGTCAGCCATTGCCCGTTGCCAAAATAATCCTGCTGTGTCATATGTTTACTCCTTGTCTGCGTGGTTGGGTGGAACAAGATGGTCTATAGGGACAGTATAGAGTATTGGAGGTGGGGAAATCAAGGGTTTTATGGTATTGCGTGGTGTTAAGATGGTGTGATAAATCTTGACAAAATTGTAGAGATTGTATAAAATTAAATACAATCCATGTATACAAAATACATTTGAGGACATAGTATACATAATAGAAAAAGAAAGCGCTTGCAGGGCGCTTCAGAATGGGGACTTACATGAGCGGACTTACGATGAAAGCATACGCAAAGATTAATCTGGGACTGGATGTGGTGAGAAGGCTGGAAAACGGCTACCATGAGGTAAAGATGGTGATGCAGACCGTTGGTATCGCCGATGTACTGACCTTTGAAAAGAGGGCGGAGGGCATCGTGATCACCACGGATGCAGGGGAACTTCCCACCGATGAGAACAATCTGATCTACAAAGCCGCCAGATTGATGCAGGAGCGCTATCAGATGAAAGAGGGCGTGACTGTACATCTGGAGAAGCATATTCCCATTGCGGCCGGTATGGCCGGAGGCAGTACGGACGCGGCAGCGACCCTGAAAGGTATGAGAGAATTATTTGGGCTGGACTGCACGGATCAGGAACTTAGGGAGATCGGTGTGAAGATCGGCGCGGATGTGCCTTACTGTGTCATGGGCGGCACCGCCCTGGCAGAGGGTATCGGCGAGGTTTTGACGGCGCTGCCGGCAGCGCCGGATTGTATTCTGGTGGTGGCAAAGCCTGATATCAACGTGTCCACCAAGTATGTTTACGAGCATCTGGATGCAATGGAAGGATATGCGCATCCGGATATTGACGGCATGGTGGCGGCAATTAAAGAAGGCTGCCTTGGCGGAGTGGTGGAGCGTCTGGGCAATGTGCTGGAGACCGTAACAGTAGAGGCGCACCCCATCATTGATGTGATCAAGCAGAAAATGCTGGAGATGGGCGCTGAGGGCAGCCTCATGAGCGGCAGCGGCCCTACCGTATTTGGTATTTTTAACGATAGGGAAACGGCTGAAAAAGCTTGCGCACAGATTGCTAAGGAACAGTTAGCGAAGCAGGTGTTCGTGACCAGTTTTGTATAGAGCGTGTAGTGTACGCGGGAATGTGAAGAAGTTCACGCGAGAGACCGGGTGAAGTAACAAGGGGAAAACAGTAAAAAACGATATCGTGCCGGGGGGCGCGGAACGGAGGAAGGATGCAGGATAGTTTACAGTCAAAGAATTTTCGGATCAATATGGATGAGTTTTTGCCGCTGAGGGATGTGGTGTTCAATACCTTACGCCAGGCCATTCTCACAGGAGAGTTAAAGCCCGGCGAGCGTTTGATGGAGATTCATCTGGCCAACAAGCTGGGTGTGAGCCGTACGCCTATCAGAGAGGCCATTCACAAGCTGGAGCTTGAGGGTCTGGTGATCATGATTCCCAGAAGGGGCGCGGAAGTGGCCCAGATCACCGAGAAAAGCATGAGCGATGTGCTGGAGGTCAGAAGAGCTGTAGATGCACTTTGCGTGGAGCTGGCCTGCGACCGGATTTGCGATGAAGAACTGGATGCCTTAAAGAAGGCTTGTGACAATTTTGAGGAAGCGGTAAAGACCAAGGATGTGAAAGTGATCGCCCAGGCTGATGTGGATCTGCACGATATTATTGTGCAGGCAACCAGAAACCAGCGTCTGGTGCAGCTGATAAACAATCTTTCCGAGCAGATGTACCGCTATCGTTTTGAGTACATTAAGGATTTCAGCCAGCATGATAAAGTGATCGAGGAACACAGGAAGATTTACGAAAGCATGCGCGTTAAGGATAAGGAGGCCGCCACGGAGGCTGCCAAGACTCATATTGACAATCAGAAAAAGGCGATCATCCGCCAGATTCAGCTGGAGAGACAGAAAAACGCATGATAGCAGGCCGCTTTGTAACGATCGGTAAAAGCAGCATGACATTTGAATAAAACATTTTTTTCAGGCAATAATCCGGATATATCAATCCGGATATACAATTCGGAAACTGAAATCAGAAACAAAACCGGTTACGTTTTTTAGACAAGGCGGTTTTGGAAAGAGGTTATTGCATGAAAAAGAAGGAATGGCGGATGTCTCTGCAAATTATGTTGACGTTCTGTGCACTGTGGGGTTGGTGGGGAATGTTGTACCCGGAGTTTACGCTGACGGAGGACACCTACCGCGTTGTGTATGAGGAGACAGAGGATACAGATGCCGGGCATGCGTATCCGGAAAACGGTGAAGCGGCTGATATGCAGAACGACGCAGGAGCAAAATCGGCGGAAGCAGATGGAGAATCGCCGCGGGAACTTTACCGGCGCCTGCTGCATGCATCAAAAGGTCAGCTTCGCTTCCGCAGCAAGTTTTTGATACAGCTGCAGAAATGGATGGAACAATAAAAGGCAGGAAACAAAATGAAACAGGAATATAGTATCAATCTGCGCAAGGATGCGCCCATCGGTGTGTTTGATTCCGGTGTGGGCGGCCTTACGGTGGCCCGTGAGATCATGCGTCAGATGCCCAATGAGAAAATTATATATTTCGGCGATACGGCCCGTGTGCCATACGGCAGCAAGTCTAAGGAAACGGTGACCCGCTATTCCAAGCAGATCGCCCGCTTCCTGCTAAGCTTCCAGGTGAAGACCATTGTGGTGGCCTGCAACACGGCCAGTGCCTATGCCAGGGATGAACTGGAGCAAGAGGTGGATATCCCGGTGTTGGGTGTGGTGAAGCCCGGTGCCAGGACGGCAGTGGATGTGACACGGAACGGTAAGATCGGCGTGATCGCCACCGAGGCTACTATCGGAAGCCACATGTACAACAAATACATAACGGAATTAAACAAAGATGTGACGATATACGAGAAGGCCTGTCCCCTCTTTGTGCCGCTGGTAGAAGAAGGACTCTGGCAGGATCCGGTGACAGACGAGATTGCCAAACGCTATCTTTCCGAGCTGATCGATCTGGATATTGATACCCTGATCATGGGGTGTACCCACTATCCCCTGATACGCTCCACATTGGGCAGGATCATCGGAGAGGAAGTGACCTTGGTCAATCCAGCTTACGAGACAGCCATGGAATTAAAGCGCCTGCTGGCAGAGCAGGATCTTTTGAATGATCAGCCGCCTAAGCTTGGGGAGAACCAGTACCAGTTCTATGTAAGTGACGGCGCGGAGAAATTCAAACGCTTTGCCAATTCCATCATCAAGTACGGCATTTTATCGGCCAAGACCATACAGATTGAAGATTACTAGGACCGGGGCAATTTGCGGTGCCTGAATCTGGAAAGTCACAATAAATGCAGAGAGTGACAATCAGAGAGTTACCATCAAAGAGTTGCGATAAAGGAAAAACACATGAATAAAGAAGTGATCGTCACCATATCGGGTCAGCACAGTAATGATGGGGAAAACCTGGCCGCCAAAGTGCACGGGGAATATTTCCTGCGAAACGGCACCCATTATTGTGTCTACGAAGAGCAGGAAGAAGGCTTCGCCCAGACTACCAAGTGCACCATTAAGATCAAAGACAGAAAATTGGAAATGCTCCGCCAGGGCCTGCTTAGGACCCATATGATTTTTGAAGAAGGCGTGAAGCATATGACCGGTTATCAGACCCCTTACGGGCAGATGGCGCTGGGTGTGGAGACCAAGTCAGTGCGCGTATTGGAAACGGAAGACTGCATCCGGACCACTGTGGAATACACATTGGAGGCGGATGGTGCGTACCTGTCAGACAGTAAAATTGACATAACCATAAAGCAGGCATAAGTACAAAAAGTAATCATAAAACAGGAATCAACATAAAAAACGAATAATTATACAAAAGAAAAACACCGTACGCTGAAATGTCAGGTACGGTGTTGTGTTTTGTGAATATCATTATTTGATGGGCTTTGCTCCGGCTTTCTCCTGAGCTTTTTCCACCATGCGCTTGAAGAAGCCCTTTTTCTTCTTGGGCTGGGAATCGTTCTTGCCGTGCAGTCCTTTTACATCCATGATGTAGATACCGCTGACTACAGCCTTTACTTCCTTCTTGACAGGGATGCTGTCGAAGATCTTGGGCTCACTGATGAGGGAAAGGATCTGGGGACCAACCTTTGCTTTTACGATGGGAAGCTTGGACCAGCGCATGTATTTGGGTGTCTGGTCGATTACAGACTGGTGAAGACCGGAATCCTTGATCTTCATACGCTTTTTGTCAATGATCAGCATGGAAACGGTCTGCTTGTTTGCTTCCATGAGTTCCTGCTGCTGTGCCTGTTTCTTCTGTGCCTTCTTGCCTACAAAATACAAAACAATTGTACTGATGATCGCAAAGGCGAAAAGAACTAATAATGTAATTGTAAACGCGTTCATTTTATCAGAACCTCCTTGTGCTGAGATAATACTCGTATCAAGTATTTTAACACATAAAAGGTGAAATAGGCAAGTGATAATCACAACTATTGTGGAGTATTATGGATGCAGTGTGAGCAGAAAGGGGGAGGAGGCCATATGGAAATTGCGGCGGAGGTGTTGAGGGACATTGAGATGCTGTTTGCGGAGCGGATGTTTTTGTGGAATGTGGTTTTTGCGGTTTTTATTGTTTTTTTTCAGAGGAGAGACCCCAGGGGTGTGTGGGCCTGGCTTTTGCTGCTATATTTCATTCCGGTTTTGGGATTTGTGTTCTATTTGCTCTTTGGGCAGGATATGCGAAAAAGGAAGATGTTCCGGATGAAAGAGCTGGAGGATCAGCTGAACGTGGCTATCCGCAGACAGGAGCACCGGTTGAAAGCAATGCGGATAGAAGACCTGGATGCAGAGATTCAGGAGTATAAGGATCTGATACTGTACAATCTGGACACGGCGGGCGCCATGCTGTCGGCGGACAATGACATTGATATATTCAGGACGGGCAGTGAAAAGTTTGAGGCGCTGCTGGAGGATCTGAAAAAAGCCGAGCATTTTATCAATATACAATACTATATTATCCGAAATGACGAGTTGTTTGGCAGGATCAGGGAGGTTTTGCGGAAAAAGGCTGCGGAAGGAGTGGAGGTCCGCGTATTGTTTGATGCCATGGGATGTCGTGCTGTGTCACGCAACATGTGGAAGGAACTGCGGGGGGAGGGAATCCTGGTGGCAGAATTTTTTCCTGCCATTCTGGGAAGGCTTCAGCTTCGTATCAACTACCGTAATCATCGCAAAATAGTAGTCATCGACAATAAGGTGGCCTATGTGGGCGGCTTTAATGTGGGCAGGGAGTATCTGGGCCTTCACAAAAAATTCGGTCATTGGCGGGATACGCATCTGCGCATTGCAGGCGGTGCTGTAGTCAGTCTGCAGATGCGCTTTATCATGGATTGGAACTATGCGGCGGGGGAAAATCTGCTGCAGAATCCCAGAATGTTCGTGGAGGCAGCTTCAGGGAAAAGCGAAAACTGTAAAATGCAGATCATCAGCAGCGGACCGGACCACACAGCCCAGCCGGTGAGGGACAATTATCTGCGTCTGATTGCCGGAGCCAGGCACAGTATCTACATCCAGACCCCTTATTTCATCCCGGATGAATCTATTTTCAATGCCCTGCTTTTGGCTGCCCGGTCGGGCATTTCCGTAAATATTATGATTCCCTGCAAGCCGGATCATCTCTTTGTGTATTGGGCAACTTATTCTTATGTGGGGGATATGGTGGCAGCAGGAGCCAACTGTTATACTTACAACGATGGCTTCCTGCACAGCAAAGGTCTGGTGGTGGACGGGGAGGTGCTCTGCTACGGCACTGCCAATATGGACATCCGCAGCTTTGCACTGAATTTTGAGGTGAATGCCACAGTGTACGACAGGAAAAAAGCGCTGGAGATGGAAAGCTGCTTTAAGGAAGATCTGAAGGTGTGCCGGCAGATTACTGTAGAATTTTATGCCGGCAGAGGTATTTTGGTGCGGGTAAAGGAGCAGATTTGCCGATTGCTGTCGCCGCTTCTTTAGAAAACCCGATAAAATCAGGCGAAAAAAGGCTTTCAAAAAGAAAATACTTGTGGTATAATCGAACATTATCTGTATGGACAAACGTATGAGATGAGAAAGGAAGTATATATGAAAAATAAATTAGCAACATTACTGGCGATCCTGACGGCAATGTCCATGCTTGCAGGCTGTGGACGGGCACAGGAGAAACTGGCGCTGAAGGATATGAACGTGGAGCAGTACGTTACCCTGGGAGAGTATAAGGGCCTGGAGGTTACTGTGGCAGCCCCATCCGTGGATGAAACTGAGCTTGAAGACACTATGATGCAGACATTCATTGACTATTTTCCTGCTGAGATGGGCGTTACCGACCGCGGCATTGTTGAGGGAGATACCGCCAATATCGATTATGTAGGTAAAAAGAATGATGTGGCCTTTGAAGGCGGTACTGCTGCCGGCAGTAATCTGACCATTGGCTCCGATAGTTTTATTGATGGTTTTGAAGATGGACTTGTAGGTGTAAAAGTCGGTGAGACAGTGGATCTGAACCTGACCTTCCCTGAGAATTACCGTAATGCGGATCTGGCAGGAGCAGAGGTTGTTTTCACCGTTACCGTAAATTATATTATTCCGGCCGAAATGAATGATGATGCGATTGCGGCTCTGGGATTTGAGGGGGTGACCAATGAGGAAGAGTTTCGACAGTTCGCGTACGATTATCTGTACCAGGCAGCTGAAGAGGAACGCAATGCAGAAGTGCAGAATGCGGTAGTGGAAGCCTTCCTGGCAAATTGTTCCTTTAATGAGATTCCCGAAGCTATGATCAAGGAATACAAGGGCACCATTAAGGACAATATTGAGAATACAGCCTCAGTTTATGGTGTTGATGCAGATACATTTACTACTGTTTTCTATCAGATGGATCTGGACACCTTCGTGGATACCCACGCTGAGAATAATGCCAAGCAGAACATTGCCATGCAGGCAGTGGCCAACAAAGAGGGACTGGCGATGAGCGATGCCGATCTGGATACCCAGCTTCTGATTGAGGCACAGGCAGCAGGTCATGAGACCATTGACGAGTACATCGGCGATGCTTCCAAGGAGGATTTCAGAGAGTATTATATGTACGTGGATGTATTGAAGTTCCTGGTTGACAATGCTGTGGTAAGCGAGTAATACCAAAAAAACGCCCCGTGCAGGCGGATTCCAACAGAATGCATGAAAGCGGACCGGAAAATATGTGCAGCCGGTTTGCATGATTTAATAAATACAAAAGCACGTCACATCGTGCGGATAGGATGAACAATGAACATTATTGATATCAAAGAATTATTCCGTGAGAAAGACAAATTTATCGACACCGAAGTGACCGTAGGCGGTTGGGTGAGAAGCAACCGTGACTCCAAGAATTTCGGATTCCTGGTGATCAACGACGGTACCTTCTTCGAGCCTCTGCAGGTAGTGTACAGCGATAAGCTGGCTAATTTTGATGAGATCTGCAAGCTGAACGTAGGCGCAGCCCTGATCGTTCGCGGTAAGATCGTTGCTACCCCTCAGGCGAAGCAGGCTTTTGAGATGCAGGCAGAAGAGGTTTATGTGGAAGGTCCTTCCACTGCAGATTATCCTCTGCAGAAGAAGCGTCACAGCTTTGAGTACCTGCGTACCATTTCCCATCTGCGTCCCCGTACCAACACTTTCCAGGCAGTATTCCGCGTGCGTTCCCTGATCGCATACGCGATCCATCAGTTCTTCCAGGAGAGAGGCTTTGTGTATGTGCATACTCCCCTGATCACAGGCAGTGACTGTGAAGGTGCCGGCGAGATGTTCCAGGTAACCACTCTGGATCTGACCAACATCCCTCTGACCGAGGACGGCAAGGTTGATTTCAGCCAGGATTTCTTCAACAAGCCCACCAACCTGACCGTAAGCGGACAGTTAAACGGCGAGACCTTTGCCTGTGCATTCAAGAATATTTACACCTTTGGACCTACCTTCCGTGCTGAGAACTCCAACACCACCAGACATGCGGCTGAGTTCTGGATGATCGAGCCCGAGATCGCTTTCGCTGATCTGAAGGACGATATGATCCTGGCAGAGAGTATGTTAAAGTACGTGATCCGTTACGTACTGGAGAACGCTCCTGAAGAGATGGCATTCTTTAACCAGTTCGTGGACAAGGGCCTGATCGAGAGACTGCAGCATGTGCTGAATTCCGATTTTGGTCATGTGACTTACACTGAGGCCATCAAGATCTTAGAGAAGCACAACGACGAGTTTGACTACAAGGTATACTGGGGATGCGATCTGCAGACCGAGCATGAGAGATTCCTGACCGAGCAGGAATTCAAGCGCCCTGTATTTGTTACCGATTATCCCAAGGAGATCAAGGCTTTCTACATGAAGCTGAACGAGGACGGCAAGACTGTTGCTGCTATGGACTGTCTGGTGCCCGGCATCGGCGAGATCATCGGCGGCAGCCAGCGTGAAGACAAGCTGGAGCTTTTAGAGCAGAGAATGGAAGAGTGCGGTCTGAACAAGGAAGACTACGGCTTCTATCTGGATCTGCGCAAGTACGGTTCTGTAAGACACGCAGGTTTCGGTCTGGGCTTCGAGAGATGCGTAATGTACCTGACCGGTATGGGTAACATCAGAGACGTACTGCCCTTCCCCCGTACCGTAAACAATTGTGAACTGTAATTGTAATAAATAAAATGGGGCGTGCCTCAGGTCAGTGCTTTGACTGGCTTGGGACACGCCCCTTGTTTTTTGTTTGGAATTAATCATTTTGCCGATATTGCTTGGGAGACATTCCGGTAAACTGATGGAATTGGCGGCTGAAGTGTGTGGCATTGGAATATCCCAAGGATGCCGCAATAGCGGAAATGGACTGATTTGTAAATGAAAGAGCATTTTTTGCAGAGTCGATTCTGGCGCGGATCAGGTCATCCATGGGGGATGTGCCGTAAAAAGAACGGTAAACATTGTAAAAACGTGATTCGCTCAAGGGTATATGGGATGCCATCTTGGCAACAGTCCAGGGATAGTCTAAAGATGCAAATACTTTGCTGCGGAGACTGCGCAAACGCTCCAGGGTGGAGTCATCTGTGGTAAGGACAGAGTCGCTGTGGGAAGCCCTGGAAAGCTGAACGAACAGTTCTACGATCCGGGCGGAGATCAGTTCCCGGCTGCCTACATGGTGTGCGAAAAACTCTCTTTCCATTTCCTGCACAAGGGGCGTAATGAACTGGTAGTTTTGAGGATAAAACAGAGTGTCCAATGGAAGCTCCAGTTGTTCCAGAAGAGGTTCCGGAATCCCGGAAAAGTGAAACCAGTCGTGGACCAGAGGGCGGTGACTGACAATATGCTGAGGTGTTTCGGGCCGGTATATGATGCAGGCGTGATCAGAGGTGACGTTTGTTTCGCCGTGCAGTCTGATTTCTACTTTGTTGCTAAAATGAACAAAGGAGTAATCGGGGTGACCGTTTTGTCTGTTCAGACAAAAGCCGGCTTGTTCCGGCCAGGCATGTCTGATACCGGTGATAGTGAACATAAGCATTCCTCCCGTAGGTTATGATACAATTCTAAATTAAAATGAATAGTAGGATATGTCAAGTAAATAAAAGGATAAGATATGGAATACTCACCGTCAAAAAGTCATAATAGTATGAGAAAACGGCGCAGTCTTATGCTGTGACTGAGAAAGTTGGAGAAAAGAAATAGAAGATTTAACAGGAGGATTTGATATGACTTCAAGAGAACGTGTACGTGCAGTATTGAACCATCAGATACCTGACCGTGTGCCCAATGGATTGGGCGCCTGTGAGACGGAAGGGTTGCATCTGGTCGCGTATGACAATTTACAGAAGATTTTAGGTGTGGAATATAAGCCCCCCAGACTGGATACCTTTATGGTCAACGCAGTATTTGAGGAGCCTGTGATCCGGGCCATGGATGGAGATATGATCCTGCTGGCTTCCCCTAAAATGTGCAAGAGCGATCTGCGGGGTGATGTGACAGGCCAGTGGAAAGAGCAGAAGCTGTGGGGCAGAACTTTTTCCGTTTCTGTAGGGGAATATTTTACGGAAGATGCTGACGGAACCATTCACTGGGGCGGCAAAGTGTGCCCTCCCGGCGGTTATTATTTTGATGGAAAAGGAAACACTGATTTCCTGGCAGACTTTGACGTGCCCGATCCGGATGACTATCATCCCTGTGATACCTTTGACGATAAAATGCTCCGCAAGCTGGAGGATACTGCAAAGCAGCTGTATGAAGAGACCGACCTGTCTATTTGCCTGGGAGAGTCCGTTACCGATCTGCAGGTGTCTCCCGGCGGCATGATCGGCGGTATGATCTTGATGAAGGAAGAACCTGATATCATGAGGGCTTTTCTGGAAAAATCCCTGGAGGCGGGCTTGAAGCAGATCGAACTTTTGGATCAGGCGGTAGGAAAATATGTGGATATCATGACAGTAGCTCATGATTTCGGTGATAACAGAGGGGTTATGATCGGCGAAGAACTGTGGCGGGAGATCTACAAGCCCTACTACAAACAATTCTTCAGGGGATGGCAAAAGCGTACCAACATGAAAGTGAATTTCCACTCCTGCGGCGCTATTTCCGGTATTCTCGGTGATCTGATCGAATGCGGTGTCCAGGTGCTCAATCCGGTACAGACCTCGGCGGCCGATATGTCCCCTGCTTATCTGAAGGAGAACTTCGGAAAGGATGTGATTTTCTGGGGCGGTGCCTACGATGCCCAGCTGGTGAACCAAAACGCATCCTATCAAGAGGTGTACAATATTGTCTGTGACAACATGAAGATTTTTGCCAGGGGAGGCAATTATATTTTCTCCGGCGTCCACAATCTGCCCGGTGATATGCCCGAGCACCATCTGAAGGCGATGTTGGATGCTTATCGCGACAGCAGAAATTATTAAAACTTGCTGTTGGGGGGAAGATTTATGGAATATTAAATATTTTCCAGATGAAAAATCCGGAGAAGTATGGTATGCTCTTAATATGAAAAAACGAATGATAAAATTAATGAACTTAATATTAGTGGCAGGGCTTACCGTTAGTGTGATTTCTCCCGCGGCCCAAAAGGAGCTTCAGGTGCAGGCCACCAGTATCTCCGAAGTACAGCAGCATATCAAGGATACCCAGCAGCAGCTGGAAAATATTACCGGCAAGATAGATGCTCTTACAGACGAGCAGGATCTGATCGAGGAGCAGATCGACGACCTGAATGCTGAGATCATTAACACGATGACCAGTATCGGCATGAAGGAGGACGAGATTGCGGCCAAGGAGACCGAACTTGTGGACAAACAGGCCCAGATTGATGTGACCCAGCAGGAGTACGAGGAGGCCAAAGCAAGAGAAGAGCAGCAGTATGTGGACATGATCGGCCGTATCCGCAGAATGTACGAGAATGGTTCCAATACTTACCTGAATCTTTTCCTGGCAGGCGGCGGCCTGGGCGGTATGCTGAACCGGATGGATCTGGTGGAGCATATTTACGAGTATGACCGGGATAAATTGACTGAGTATGAGGAGACTAAGGTTCAGGTCCATGACCTGTGGGATCAGCTGGAGATAGAGAAGACCCAGCTTCAGACAGACAAGACCAGCCTGGAGGCTGACAGAGAAAAGCTTCAGGCCCAGAAGACAAGTCTGGACGGGATGTTGGCCAAGAAAAAGAAGGAATCCAGCAATTTTGATGCGGAGATCAAGAAAGCCAAGCAGGAGGCGGCAGTAGCCAAGAAACTTCTGCAGCAGGAGCAGAAGAAACTGGCGCAGCTTCAGGCTGCCCAGCAGAAGCCCAGCGGTTCTGCCAATAACGGCAATTATACTTCTACCAGTCACACATCCACCATCGATAATGCCTCAGGCAGTGAGGCTGGCAAGAATGTGGCCAAGTACGCGTGCCAATATATTGGCAATCCCTATGTATACGGCGGTACCAGCCTGACAAACGGTGCAGACTGTTCGGGATTTGTCTACCGCGTGTACAAGGATTTCGGTTATAATCTGCCCCGTACTTCCACGGAGCAGCGCAGCGCCGGCACCGGCGTATCCTACAGCGATGCCCAGCCCGGTGACCTGATCTGCTATGATGGCCATATCGGTATTTACATTGGTGGGGGCAAGATTGTCCACGCCAGCAACAAAAAGACCGGTATCAAGGTCAGCACAGCCACTTACCGTACCATTTTGGCGGTACGCAGAATCCTTTAATAGTCTGTGCGACAGCACGCTGATACGATCATATTGTAAGTTGAGATGCAGTCCCGCCTTGTAAGCGGGACTGTTTGTTTAGCAAGGAGAAAAGATTATGCTTAGAATCGGATGTCATTTATCATCTTCCAAAGGTTTTTACAGCATGGCAGAGACGGCCGTGCAGATTGGTGCAAATACCTTTCAGTTCTTTACCAGGAATCCCCGGGGAGGGGCAGCCAAAGAGTGGAAGGAGCAGGATATTGCGGCCATGCTGGAGCTTTTTGCACAGAAGGATATTGCTTATCCCCTGGCTCATGCACCCTACACATTAAATGCCTGCGCCAAGGATGAGAGTATCAGGGAGTTTGCGTTCAATACTATGAGGGAGGACCTGGACAAGCTGGAAAGCATCCCCGGCGCCATGTACAATTTCCATCCCGGCAGCCATGTGCAGCAGGGGGCGGAGACCGGGATCGAACTGATCGCTGACCAACTGAACCGTATTTTAAAGCCGGAGCAGTCTACCATAGTGCTGCTGGAGACCATGGCAGGAAAGGGCAGTGAGGTGGGAAGGACCTTTGAGGAATTGCGGACCATTATCAATAAGACCCTATGTAGTGATAAAGTGGGCGTATGCCTGGACACTTGTCATGTATGGGACGGCGGTTATGATATTGTGAACAGATTGGATGAAGTGCTGGAAGAGTTTGACGCGGTTATCGGGCTGGATAAACTGCGGGCCATTCATTTAAATGATTCCATGAATGGACCGGGCAGTCACAAGGACAGACATGCCAAGATCGGTCAGGGTAATATCGGGCTGGAGGTTTTCCAAAATATCGTAAATCACCCGAAATTACGGCACTTGCCATTTTATCTGGAAACTCCCAATGAACTGGACGGCTATCAGCAGGAGATTGCGCTCCTTCGCAGTTTGTGCGGCAGCTGAATTTTAACACACAATCTGTTGACTTTTTTGCGTGCTCCAATGTAATATTAAGATATATTCTTAATGAACGGTGGTATGTAAAATGTACAAAAGACATCTTGTTTATTATAGGTTGCTGCATCCCCTTGTGGTGCTGTTTTTATGGCTCCGGTTTGGATATCGTTTTAAAAGGGCGAAGAATCTGCCGGAGACTTATATTGTATTATCAAACCATACTACGGATTACGATCCCATTCTGGTTGCGGCCAGTTTTTCGCAATATATGTATTTTGTGGCCAGTGAGCACATTGCCAGATGGCCGCTGGCATATAAATTCTTAAAGCATTGTTTTGCGCCCATTATCCGCTATAAAGGTACGACAGCCACTGCCACTGTAATGGAAATGCTCCGGGCAGTCAAAGCTGGCAGAAATGTCTGCATGTTTGCAGAAGGCAACAGAAGCTGGGACGGTGATACGGCAGAAATCGCACCCGCTACCGGAAAAGTGATAAAGAGCGCCCGTTGCGGTCTGGTTACATACAGAATTGAAGGCGGTTATTTCGTAAGTCCCAGATGGGGCAAGGGCTTAAGGCGCGGCAGATTGTACGGAGCACCGGTGAATGTCTACACAAAAGAACAGATCGCAGCCATGAGTGTGGATGAGATCAATGAGGTGATCAAGCGTGACCTGCATGAGGACGCCTATGCAAGACAGCTGGAATCTCCTGCGAAATACAAAGGTAAGAATCCTGCAGAACAGCTGGAGAGCCTGTTGTTTATCTGTCCCGGCTGCTGCGGAATCGATACCATGCATTCCCGGGGAGATACTGTGACATGCAGTCACTGTAGTGCTTCCTTCCGATATAATGAGTATGGAATGTTGGAGGGAGCGCCTTTCAAGACGGTAAAAGAGTTTGCAGCATGGCAGAAAGAACTGGTAAAAGAGGCGGTCAAATCCGGCGGCAGTTATTCGGCACCCATGGGCAGACTGGTGACTGTATCCCAGAGTGTAGAAAGTTTAGTGGCAGAGGGACCTGTAACACTTAGCGGAGAAAAACTCACTTGCGGAGATCATCATATATCCACAGAAGAAATTCTGGATCTGGAAATGCATGGACGCAGGGCATTGGTATTTTCCACTAAGGATGCTTACTACGAGCTGAAGCCCTCGGAGGAAGTAAGTTCAGTAAAATTTAAAATGTTCTATGAGGCTTACAAAGCCCAAAATGCAAAAGTGGGTGCAGCAGACGCCGGCAGGAAGAAAGCGGCAAGAGCAGTGGAATAGACTGTTCCTGTATAAGGCGGGCAGAAAAAAGGTATGCATAAATTATGCACAGGTTTGCGTTGGAATTTGCAGAAAATTGTGGTTTAATTAATATATATTCAGTATCTTCGAGCAGTTATCAGCAAACATGAGGAGGAAATCAGGCTCCCCGGGGCCTGACTGAAAAGGCATGAAATATTATATTGCTGCAGATGGCGGCGGTACAAAGCTGCAGGCCATCCTTTACAACGAGGATTTCCAGATTATCAGAACAGCCAGGATGGCAGGAACCAATGAACGGTATATTCCCATTGAGCAGATCAGGCAGCAGCTGGCACAGTTGGCAGTGGAACTGATTCCAGATGATATTACTGAAATAGAGGGAGCAAATCTATGTATTGTAGGTAACAATGAGATCGTGGAGCGGGCGTTGAAACAGCGCTGTTCTATCAAACATTGTTATTTCCTGGGGGAAGGTCCGGCGGGCTTGTCAGCTTACGGTGTACATCACGGAATTGTGGCCCAGGCAGGTACCGGATCGGTAGCATTTATGGTTCAGCCCGAAAAACACTTTCAGGTAGGTGGCTGGGGATATATGCTGGGTGATGAAGGCAGCGGTTTTGATATTGGTATGCGTACACTGCGTGCGGCGGTCTACTCTTATGACGGCAGGGGTCCCAAGAGCCTGATCGAGAGTATGCTGATGCAAGAGTGGAAGCTGGATGATCTGCATCAAATGATACACATGTTGATCCATGAACCCAATTATCGCCATGTGGTGGCATCCGCCAGCTATATTGCCGCTAAGGCAGCGGCACAGGGGGACGAGGTGGCACTTTCTATTTACGACGAGGCAGCCCACGAAATGTCCAGACTGGTACTTACAGGCATTAAACGAAACGGCGGTACCTGGGTGGGACCTATTGTGGCGGCAGGCGGTGCCTGGAAGGGCAGCAGCAGGATGTTCGAAACCTTCCGGAAAGATATTCTGGAGGTGCATCCGCAGGCAGAAGTTACCTATCCCATCTTTGAACCGGTGGTAGGCTGTGCGATTTACAGACAGTTCAAGGCTGGTAAGACCTTTGAAGAATTGGAAGAGAAAGTACGGGAAGGTTTTTCCGCCTATTATTTTAAAAAGCCTGTCAAATGATGAAAAGCGGTTCGCTCACAGGGGAAGAACCGCATGAGTATATACAAAAAAACTTCATGGGAGGATATTATTATGAGACTTATTGACACATATCAGCAGCATGTAGGGGATCTGCTGTACAAGGTGCGCACCACTCAGAGAGAAACAATCGAAAAGGCAGCTGAGATCATCGCAAAGGCTGTTGAGAAGGGCAACCACGTGTATCTGGACAACATCTGCCATCACATTCAGCACGATGTGGTTGACAGGGGCGGCGGCCCTACCTTCTATCAGTTCTATAAGCCCGGCGAGACCGAGCTTAAGGAAGGCGATGTTCTGTTCTTAAGTTCTGTATCCGGCCGTACCTTAAGCGTTGTGAACCTGGCATATGACTGTGTAGAGAAGGGCATCAACGTAATCGCATTCACCAGCATGGAGTATGCAAAGGCAGTTGATCCTGTGCATCCTTCAGGCAAGAAGCTTTATGAAATCGCTACCATTACCATGGACAACTGCGCTCCCGCAGCTGAGGCAATGGTTGAGGTGGAGGGTATCGAGGCCAGATTTGCAGCAGCTTCCGGTATCGCTTCCGCATTTATCCTGTGGAGCATCACAGCTTGCGTGGTTGAGATCATGCTGGCTGACGGTTACACACCCGGTATCTTAAAGAGTGCTAACTATCCCGGCGGCCGTGACTACAATCAGGGTCTCTATGACCATTACAAGGAGTTTGGCTGGTAAGAAGAAATAATCCGAGGTGACATAAAATGAGCGCAATCAATACTTTTTATTCCCGTATTACTGATATTATGTCCGAAGTTTTCACCAAAGAGGGCGAAGCAATTGAAAAGGCAGCAGCAGTATTGGCAGATGCCAACAAGAATAAGCACTCTATCTTTGCATTCGGCTGCAACCATGCAGGTCTGATCACACTGGAGCTGTTCTACCGCACCGGCGGTATGGTGACTATCAATCCCGTGCGTTCTCCCGGTATGATGCTGGAGGTATCCCCCATCACCATGAGCAGTGAACTGGAGCGTATCCCGGATTACGGCCGTGTGATCTTCAACGGTCTGCCCACTAAAGAGGGCGATGTGATCATCATCCACTCCGTATCCGGCCGCAATTCCGTGACCGTTGACATGGCAAAAGCTGCCAGAGAAAAGGGACTGACTGTGATCGTTGTGACCAACATGAACACTGCCACCACTGTGACTTCCCGTCACCCCTCCGGCAAGATGCTTCATGACTTTGCGGATATCCTGATCGACAACCACGGCGATCGCGGTGACGCATCCGTGCAGATCGGTGATTTCCCTCAGAAGGTGGCTTCCACCTCCACAGTAATTGGTGCGGCAATCCTGAATGCAGTGATGGCCAGAGCCTGTGAGCTGCTCTACGAGGAAGGCATTGAGCCTCCCGTATTTATGAGCGGCAACATGGACGGCGGTGATGCGTACAACAAGAGAGTGATCGCAGAGCACGCAGAGAATATTTTTTATATGTAAAAGAAAGTAATTGCAGCGGCACGGTTTAGAGACTGTGCCGCTTTTTGTATGATTGTTTTGGGATTATTGCAACTCTTGGGGTTTCCTTCTTGCGCTGATTGTGGTAAAATCGTTTAAGTGATAGTTAAGTTGTTAATTAGTTCCAAGAAGATAAAAATTATATTATCCAATGGAGAGGGAGCAGCGATGAAAACAAATGACAAATTACAGACAACGCTGGACCGATTGCCCTATGGAGAAGAGAATCAATCCGGCGATCTGAAAGTGAACAAAAAACTGCCGGAGGGTGTCAGATCAGGTGAATTGTACAAGGATATTATCCGGATTGCCTGGCCCAGCTTTGTGGAGCTTTTGCTGACCCAGCTGGTGTCCATGGTGGACCTAATGATGGTAGGATCCATGGGAGGAAAAGCCAATCCCCAGCTTGGCACACAGGCACTGGCGGCTGTGGGTTTGACCACTCAGCCCAAGTTTCTGCTGATGACAGCGTTCATGGCCATGAATACCGGTGTTACAGCCCTGGTAGCACGTTATAAAGGACGTAGCGACAAAGAAAAGGCCAATCTGGTAGTTCGTCAGGGGTTGTTGATCACTTTCTTCCTGGGCGCTATCATGTCTGTCCTGGGTGTTTTGTTTGCAAGGCCACTGGTTATTTTTATGGGCTCTACGGAGGAAATTGTCACCCAAATGGCCACCCAGTACCTGCAGATCCAGATGGCAGGTTTCCTGACCATGGCATTGACCAGTACCGTGACGGCGGCCCTGCGCGCAGTGGGCGATTCCAAGACATGCATGGTCTACAATCTGGTGGCCAACCTGGTAAATGTCTGCTTTAACTGGCTGTTGATTTACGGTAACTGGGGCTTCCCGGAGATGGGTGTTGCAGGTGCGTCCCTGGCAACCGTATTCGGTCAGTTTGTGGCGTTTGTGATGGCATTTGCAGTTATCATCAAGGGAAACAGTTTCCTGAAGCTGGAATTCAGATTGGGCTTCAAGCCGGACAAAGCTGTTATCACAGATATGCTGGGCGTAGGTATGCCCGCAATGGTAGAGCAGCTGCTGATGCGTGCCGGTATGATCATCTATGCCAAGACCGTGGCTTCTCTTGGTACCACGGCATATGCTACACATCAGGTGTGTATGAACATTCAGGCCCTGTCCTTTATGATCGGTCAGGCATTCGCGGTGTCTGCTACTACCCTGATGGGTCAGTCCCTGGGAAAGCGCCGCCCCGATATGGCCCAGGCATATACCAGCCGTACACGGACCGTGGGCTTCTGCTTCTCCATGTTGCTGGCAGCAGTGTTCATCCTATTTGGTAAAAACATTGTCGGCCTCTACAACAGTGATCCTGAGATCATCCGCATCGGCGGCCAGATCATGTTGTTCGTAGCATTCCTGCAGCCCTTCCAGGGCTCCCAGTTTATCATTGCCGGCGGCCTGCGCGGTGCCGGAGACACCAAGACCACGGCAATGATCACTTTTATTACTGTTTTGTTGGTGCGCCCCGGTGTGGCCATCCTGCTGGTAAACGCCACCAGTCTTGGCCTCTATGGCGCTTGGATCGCTCTGGCCTGCGACCAGATGCTGCGTACGGCATTGGTATTTGGAAGATATAAGAGCGGCAAATGGAAGACGATCAAATTGAAAACGGAGGTATAAAATTATGAAAAATGTATGTGTGATTACCGGCGGCGGAAGCGGAATGGGCTTAGAAGCTGCAAAGTGTATGCCTAAGGAGAAAATCATTGTAATCTCCGGCAGAACCGTCGCAAAACTGCAGAAGGCAGTAGAGGAACTGAAAGCACTGGGTTTTGAAGCCTATGCCCATGCCTGCGACACCTCTGACCGTGAAAGTGTAAAGAAGCTGGCAGAATATGCCGCGTCTTTGGGTGAAATTAAAAATGTGATCAACGCGGCAGGTATTTCCCCTGCTATGGGCAGCGCGGGCGACCAGGAAAAGATTCTGAGGATCAATGCCCTGGGAACCGTATATGTGAATCAGGAATTTGCCAAGGTTATGAAGGCAGGAAGTGTTATCTGCGATATTTCTTCCAACTCCGCTTATTCACTGCCGGAGTTTATCCTGCCCAAGAAGGCGTATCCCCTGGCTGAAACCGATGAGGCTGCTTTCCTGGCAAAACTGATCAAGAGATCCAACATGGCCAAGACTGATTACCAGAAGAACGGTTTTGCATATGGTCTCTCCAAGAATTTTGTGTGTTGGTATGCTGCAAAGAGTGCCTTTGATCTGGGTCCCAAGGGTATCCGTGTAGTATCTTTAAGCCCCGGCCTGATCGCTACCGATATGGGTAAGCTGGAGGAAGAGAATGGCGGCTTCCTGATTGGCTTCTCCTGCGAGGGACGCATGGGTAAGCCTGAAGAATTGGGCTTTGCCATTGCCACAGCTGCTGATGAACGAAACGGTTATCTGGCGGGTGTAGACATTCTCTGTGATGGCGGAAGTACCAGAGGTCAGAAAGAATTTAAGAAGAAAAAATAGTGTTTATGAAAAAGCAGGAGTCCTTCTCAAAACGAAAAGGCTACTCCTGCTTTATTTTTCGGCTTCTGCTATGCCCGGTTCACCTCATGGTGAAGATATTTCTCTTTTGTTGCCAGACCTCCCCGGATATGTCGCTCGGATTTATTTACGTCCAAAACCTTCCTGGCCTGTCTGGCCAGTGACGGGTTGATCTGCATCAGTCTGTCCGTGACGTCCTTATGTGCGGTCGTTACTATTAGGAATGGTTGGATTGGCATCAATTAATACCTTTTCATCTAGGCCTAAATCCCCCATTATACGCAAGAAAATATCTACATGACCTTCTTGGTCCACCTCGATTCGGTGAATCAGGCGTTTTAATTGTTCATTTGTCATGTCGTGTATATCTGTGATATCCTCTATCTCTTTGAATGTGCGATTTAAGATATTTTCAAGTTGTTCACCTTTCGTCAAATTGTAGGATACCATTTTGAGCTCGTTTTCAAGCCGCTCAATTTCTTTGCGCATGTCGCCGATTTTCTCATTTAATTCCTCTCGGGAAATTAAATCGTCAGTGTACATATCCATGTACTTTTGTCTGGATTTTCGTAACTTGGCAAGCTGGGATGTCAATTCTTTCTCGTATTCCAGATTCTCATCTTTGGCTTTGTATACTCGTTGGAATTCACCGGTGACATAACTAATAACTTTTTTCTTCTGTTTCAAAATCATACTGAAATAATCCTGCAATACTTCCAGGAGTTCTTCTTCGTCTACTGAAACGGCATTGGGGCAACTGTCAGCGCCTCTACCATTGTGTCCGGAACAAACCCAACGCACATAGGTATTTTTGTAAGTACGAACCATACGACGAAAAGACCAACCACAATCCTTACACTTAATTAGTGTAGAGAGGAGATATTTATTGCTCTGACGTTCATGGCTCATGCGGAACGATTGATATCTGGAATGCAGAATAGACTGTGCATTTTCAAATATTTCGTCTTCGATAATGCGCAAGTCAGGTCGCTCTACGACCATCCATTCTGTTTCATCTCGTTCAGCTCTTTGGCCTGTCAAGAAATCAGCTATTTCCTGTTTACCATTAATAACCTTACCTGTATATATCTCATTCGTTAGAATGCGGCATATAGCATTCTGGCTCCATTGGCAATTACGCTTAGTTTTTATGCCCCGTTCATTCAGCATATTTGAAATTTTTGCAGCGCCATACCCTTCTTCTGTATACCACTTATAAATTTGGCGAATGATATTTGCTTCTTCTTTGTTGATTTCCAGATTAAAGTAATCACCAATTGTTTTGTTGTAGCCGTATACGATATTGGGAACCCGTCCTTTTTCTGCATTTACTTTTTTGCCGAATTTAATACGCTTTGAGGTATTTGCACTTTCTTCTTGGGCCAGTGCAGCGAACATAGTCATAACAAATTCGCTATTTCCCATACTAGTCATATTAGCTGTCAGGAATTGTGTTTCAATGCCAAGAGCTTTTAGCTTGCGTACACTTTGCAATAGATCAACAGTGTTTCTGGCAAAACGGGAGAGATCTTTTACTACAATCATGTCAAACAAACCATGCTCTGCATCTGTTAACATGCGTAAGAATTCTCGTCTATTTTTGATTTTAGTTCCTGAAATTCCTTCATCGGCATATACTTTTACGAGAGTATCGCCTGTCCTCTTAGCATATTCGATGAAAAACTGTTTTTGAGTCTCTAAGCTGTTGAGCTGGTCTTCTTTATCTGTGGAAACTCTGCAGTATGCTGCTATATTCATATTCAACAACCTTTCTGTTGTGTTTATAAAGTTCTGTTACAACTTCATTATATCATGTAATGAAAAAATGTAAACATACAAAAAGAGAAGTTACCATAAAGTGTAGCTTCTCTTTAATCGTTATGTAGAATGGAGTTCATGTTGTTGTCCTTTTGGGGGTTCTACTATATCATTTGTTTCATCTGCACATGATAATGCGGCCTGCTGTATTGCACGTTCTACTTTAGCCATGTTTGCTTCAATCAAAATCTTACATAAGAATTCAGCGGTATCCTCCACCGAATTCGGATTATGGAAGCGATAAATTAATTTTCTCTTTTTCAAGTGGAAACTCTACCTCCTTCTTTACTTGTCCTCTTCCCAATCCTATGAGAGTAGTTCTGAGCTTAGACCACTCTTTTTACTCTAAAGCTTGGGCTTAATGTTAATTGTTATCTTTATATCTTGAGTCTACCTTATATTTCTTGGATGTGCCGTATATCCGAAAGCTAGGAAAAACACAGTAATTCTTCGTATTTCCACGCTTTGGGAAACGCGCTTATACTGCTCTTTTTAGGGGGGAGCACTAAAAAGGACTTGTCCACGATTGCCACCCAATGAAAAAAGCCCAACAAGGAAGGGGTGACAATGAAGTCCGGCAACGGACGTAAAAAGACTGTCATTCTTTCCCGAAGGGCTTAGTTATTATATATTTACTATCTATTTAATTTTTTATTATTATTTGTTGTTATTGTTGTCAAGTGTAGGGAAAGCCTTATAAATAAAGGATTTCCCTGACACACCACCGGACAACATACAGGCATATTTGTAGGCAACCTGTCCTAAGTTTCAAACGACAGTGCAATCTGTTCGGCTACCTCAGGGGAGAGTGATAAAAAACCATTCTCCGTTTCGAGTTCTGTTGCAGAGGGAATGTTGTCGCGTTCCCAACCGCGCTGCCGTCCATATCTGCCAAAATGCCTGGGATTGATAAAAGTCTTCCAGCCGGTGATCACAGTGTTCATGATGTTGTTGATCTCACGAAGCTCCCAGCTCTTAGGTTCTTCATACGGATGATTTAAGGCCTCGTGGTATAGCTGCTTGGAACAGACTTTATCACCTTTATACCCATCCAGATAGGCTTGTATCATTCCAGCCATAGCATCTTCAGGCATGAAATTTTTCTGGAATTCCTTCAGGTACTGTTCATTTTCCCGTGACAGGATTGGTCTATAGTTGCCCTTACGATAGAGTTCCATAGCTTCGGCCCATACCTGTTCCATATATGCTCTGGAAGCGTCTTCGTCCTCCAGGATGTGCACTTCAGCGTTGCCGGGATCTACTATGATGGGATGAAATCTTCGATTACCGGTCCGATCCAAAGGCAGGAAATCCATGGTATTGGAGGTACCGCCAAATACACACTGACGTGGCCTGTCCACCGGATGTACTTCGTAAGGTACCTTATAGGTATCCTTGTGACGGCTTAAGAAAGACTTGATCTCCTCGATGCTCTTGGCATTTGCAGTAGCGATCATCTCCGACATTTCTATGATCAGATGTCCCTGCATCTTGCGGTAGATATTTTCATCATCCAGCTTCTTTAAATCATCGGAGAACCATTCATCCTTCATGGCAAGGAACCGAAAAAAGGTAGATTTTCCTGCGCCTTGACCACCCACCAGGCAGAGCATTGTCTCGAATTTATAACCGGGCTCAAAGACCCGATTGATGGCTCCTAAGAGGAACACCAGCATGGCATCATGAGTGTAATCATTGACTTCCGCGCCCAGGAAATGGTGCAGGACGTATCTGATCCGATGCTGTCCATCCCACTGTAGGAGATTTAAATAATCACGAATGGGATGGTATTGATTTTGATCGGCTATGATATTGAGGGCCCGTTGCACTTTTTTTTCGTTGGAGAGGTCGTATTGCTGTTCCAGATATAACAACAGGTAATTCAAGTCAGTATCGTTAAGCACAGTGCCTGTTTTATTCCACCAGACTTTTCCTGTGACGTCAATTCTTCCCGTGAAGCTGTTGTACTGGATCAAGTCTTGGAGTTTTTCATCATTCTCTAATGCCAGCATACAGTTCGGAAGAGTGTTCTTCACAGTTCCATTTTTGGTATATTCCAGATATTCACGGATTTCTTTCGGGGAAAGTTTTCTTTTGTTCTGTAATCTGTTTGTCAAGTTCAACCACCTCCTTCCCGTGATCTGATAGAAGTGCTGTTTTATCTTCCGCAGTGCCCCAGAGCAATGTATCCAGAAGATACTCCACATAGCTTTTATTCTGCAAGGCCTCTGTAAAGCGAGAATCCCATTCGCAGTCATATGTTTTAGGGGCAAAGTGTTCCTGCCAGTACTGCAGCATGTGCAGATATGAGGCCAGCGTATGAAAGCATGGTATGGTTGCTTTTAGGGCCAATTTATCAAGAGGTAGATTCGTCACTTCAGTTGCAGCTTTTGTATAGCTTTGTGACTGACGCTGTGGTGAGAAGCGCGCTCTGATGGTCACCGGAATCCCGAAGTCCGCTGCAAGCTTTAAGGCAGCTTCTTTGGGATTTAAGTCATAGAGTCTTGCCACTAGGTCAATCACATCTCCATCTGCCTGGCAGGCAAAACAGTGAAATCTGTTATCAAGCTTCATGCTGGGATTCGTATCTTTGTGAAATGGGCAGACCACCATGCCGTAACGATTGATGCGGATACCATATCGCTCAGCGGCCTGTCTGGCGGTTACTTGTTGTTTTACTGTTTCATATACATTCATTTGTTTCTCCTTTCCGGGAATAGAAAAAGCACCTGACATTTTTTAAATGACAAGTGCTTTTTAGCGTTCCATATTTTTTTGTTTCGTTTTCTTCTCTGAATCTCCGGCGCGTTTTATGAGCGTTTTGTTTCGCTGCAGTTTTTCGAGCAGGGATTCTTTTGCTTTTTCTTTGATCAAGGCCTTAGCCTGTTCTTGAAGAGAGGGAGATTTTAGAGCTGACATTACTTTCTGCCGCAGCTTCTCCGCGGATTTTTTTATTCTGTTCTGAACAGCATCTAGAGATCTTATGATCAGATTCTTTTTGTCTGTAGGGAGATTGCGGTCTTTCGAACTGATCCAAGTCTGATAGTTTTCAACTATTGCAAGATCCTGCTTCTGCGTTTCCTCAAAAACCTTTTCAGCCACCGTCTCACAGGCTTTCTCATATGCAGTATCAACAATCTCCTCTACAAGGGTTTCTGCGTCTTCCAATTTCATGGTGATCTCATTCAATGCCTGTTCTTTCTCGGCGATTGCACTTTTTTGTTTGGCAAGGATAAAATCATTTTTCTCCATGTGGCTTCGGCCTCCATATTCCGGTTCACGATCCAGATGAACTCCATGCTGCTCACAGATATCGAAGAGCATGGAGCGACAGATTGCGTCAAAGGTCTGTTTACGATTATTGAACTTGCTTCTCGGCTGGGTCGGATCCGGCAGTTCAATTCCCAATGCTTCCAGTGCTTTCTCCTGTTGCGGACAGATCTCTCCGTATTGGTTTTTACAATCAAACACGTGACGTTCCTGGATGTGTGGGGTTTTCTCATCCAAATGCAGAGCCCAGTTCAGAATATGGACATGCTCTCCAAACTGGTCACGCATTTTTGTCAAAAACTCCGTTGTGATCTGTAACAGAATCTCCGGCGGAACCGATTCATCCATGTTTCCAATCTGATAAATGGTTTCTTCGGGACAGGTCTTTTTGTTTTTCAACAGATCCTCTACAGACCGGTTCCTGTTTGCATGTCTGCTCTTGATGTTTCTCTCATTTTGCGCATTGATAAACGCAGTATATTGGGAAGTATAAAACAGAAGCTCTACATCTTCAAAAGAGATATCACCGTCTTTGTCCATTTGATGATCCTGCGGTGTGGTAAATCCGTTGATACAATCCCAATAAATGTTTTGTTTGGTCAGTTCCGGGTTTATATGGTCACTATTATCCACATCAAATCTACGATCGTTATGTTTTGGATTATAAGTGCCATGCTTCCCGCAACGACCATTGTGTCGTGTCAGTTTCATCGACTTTCCTCCATTTCTTTTTTCTTTTTTTCAAAAGCGAAGCAGCTAGCTGCCATCCTGCCTCATTTATGCGCCAGGTAATACCCAATACTAGGTGGCGAGGCGCCACCTAATTGGGCAAGACTGCCGCCCTTGACCCGCACAGGGATATTGCATTCCCTGTACCCATGCACAAAGGGCTGCGCCCTCTGTACTCCTGCCGGAGAAACTGTATCAGACCGCTGGCTAGCCAATCCTCACAGTCTCACCGTTTTTCCAGAACTCTCCACCGGAGACTTCTGAAAAAGAGAGACGATGAACCATCCGCCGTCGCGGAGCTTCACCGTCTTTTCGGGTATGCGCAGCTGCATCCCCGAGATTGATAAATCGCCCGGGCAATTTATCCTCTTTCTTTGCAAATGAGCAAAACAAAAGCGACCAACTTTATTGTTGATCGCCTTTGGCTTGGTCACTATTTTAAATTTAAATAATAAAACAACCGAGTAAGTTTATACCTGCTCGATTGCTCAATATAACTATACCACACTCAAAGTATAATCACAATAGATGAAACATAGACGAAACATAGATGAAACATAGATGGAACATAGATGAAATATAGATGAAACATAGATTTGCATCATTTCTGTGTAGTTCCGACTTTTCAATATGTGAGGTTTCGTCAAAAAGAAAACAACCAAGTAGGGATTCCTGCTCGATTGCTTAGTATAATAATAACATAGTTGTTTTACATTTGCAATGGACACCTTATAGACACCTTATGGACACTTTATGGACACCTTATGGACAGCGTATGGACACTTGTACTTTTTTACATGTTTTGTTGTACCAGTGTATGTACCAGTGTACCAGTCAATAAAAGTAGACAAATTTTTTTCATCAGTAGACTATTCTTTTTCAAAAGTAGACTCTGTATTAGGAGTTGCGCATCAAATGTATGCGCAACCACACCTATAGTAAACAGGTTTTGTTGCAAAAGAAAACAATCGGGCAGAAAATTTCCTACTCGATTGCTTATTATAACTATAACACATTCAAAAAAGGAATACAATGGGGGTAGTGTAGAGGATTTGTAGAGATTTTGTAGATTTTTTGTAGATGGTTTGCCTAACAGGCCTTAAAGGACATAATCAAGAGGGAGAAATTGCAGGATTGGTAGTTTCTTTTTTGGTTACAGAATGCTAAAATGAACTTGTGCGATATATCCGAAGTGATTGCACAAGAAGAATGATGCAAAACACGAAGTTGACAGAAGATGTGATATATTGGAAAAGCACGAATTTGGCATGATACAGAATGCGGTGTTTTTGGGTATTATCTTAAGTTTTTCTTAGGATTTGGGGACCTGGCTTTACAGGAGAGTGAAATTAAGGTAAAAAATAGTACAAGAATCAAGAAATAAGATACAGAGGAGAGTTTGCATGAGAACAGTAGCAATTATCACAGCGCGTGGAGGTAGTAAGAGAATACCCAGAAAGAATATTAAGGAATTTTGTGGGAAGCCCATTATTGAATACAGTATCGATGCAGCATTAAAAGCAGGAATTTTTGACGAAGTTATGGTGTCTACTGATGATGCGGAAATTGCCCGGATTGCAGAAGAGGCTGGCGCAAAAGTGCCATTTTTCAGAAGTGCAGAAAATTCTAACGATTTTGCTACTACTGCAGAGGTAGTAGATGAAGTGTTGCAGGATTATATGGCCAGAGGAGAGCGTTTTGATTTAGCTTGCTGTATTTATCCCACAGCACCTTTTGTAACTGCAGAGGCGATTAAGACAGCCATGGAAACTTTAGAACGCGAAATGGCAGATGTATGTATTCCCGTAGTTAAATTTTCTTTTCCTCCGCAGCGTTGTGTAGTGGTAAACGAGGGCAGATTGGTACCCAAGTGGCCAGAGTGTATGAAGATGCGTTCTCAGGATCTGGAACCCTATTATCATGACTGTGGTCAGTTTTACTGTTTGAATGTGGAAGCATTCCTGGAACAAAAGGTAATCTGGATGAAGGATATTGTACCTTTTATTCAGGATGAGAGTACGGTACAGGACATTGATACCATAGAAGATTGGAAAATTGCAGAGCTGAAATACAAGATTATGAACAAGCTAGTTTAGAAATGGAGTAAGGAGGACGTCATTTTGATAAAATTGAATGACATGCAAAATCATTTTATTCGATTCCTACTCTGTGGTAAAGTTGAAATATCAAATAAGGAGGCTGCAACCAGGTGGAATCAATTAGGACTTTCCTGGCTAAAGCCTCCTTTTGTGGTGGTGAAGATTGCTCCGGTCTTTTCTAGTGTAGCGTTTGATAAAAAAGATAAGAGTATTTTTGAATACGAACAATCAGTGATAAAACTTCTAAAGAGAGAAGGGCTCACGTTTTGTACCTTAATTGATGAATACAATACTATTCAAGTAATCATATCCATGGAAAACAACGATGCTGTGTTGGATGACGTTTTTATCCGAATTCATGAGCAGCTACTTATTTTGTATGGTTTGGACCTTTTTATTGGTATAGGAAGCCGTGTTGATGCTCTTGAGAAACTTGCAATTTCTGTAGCTGATGCTCATTTAATGCTTGCATACAAATATCAGTATGCAGATCGAGGAGTTGTTGATATTGAAAATATTGTGCGTTTTCAGAATAACTCTAACATCGGACCATCGATCTCATTTGATCGTGTCATTGGCTGTTTCCAGGACTGGGATTTGGGACGTATGCAAATAAGAATGAACGAACTAGTTGAAGAAGTGAGAAATAGGCCCAATGTTTCTAAAACAAGTATTCGGCGTACGCTGATCGAACTTGTTGTCAGAATATTAAATGTAGCTTCGTATACCGGAGTTGATGTGGATGATGTATTAGAAGGGAAAGATCCTTATTACTGGATATTAAGCCAAAACCATACAGAAGTGATAACGGAATGGATCATGGAACTAAGTTCGCAACTTATTCTGCGCATGGACACCCAAATTGATCATGTTGAAAAAGACACGGTTAGGCAGGCGTGCGAATTCATAGAGGAACAATTAATGGATCCGGGGCTTGGTTTAGATGCAATAAGCGATAGAGTCTCTCTTTCCAATGCATATTTCAGTCAGTTGTTTAAAAATGAAATTGGCATTGGTGTTAACAATTATATTACCAATCATAGGGTGGCAAGAGGTAAGTATTTGTTGGAAAAATCCGAGCTTAAAATGGACGATATTGCAAGACAATGTGGATTCGCCTCAACGAATTACTTTAACAGGACATTTAAGAAAATAACGGGTATGACACCGTTACAATACAGAAAGAGCATTAAAATCGAAAAAAAGTGATATTTTCCAAAAAATGTGCAATTTCTATTTGAGTTTCAAGTTTTTATAATGATATACAAGAAACCATTTGGAGGTGCAAGATTGAAAATGAAAAAAATGTTCGCTCTGTTGCTGGCACTGGTCGTGTGCGTTGGCCTAGTTGCATGCGGTGCCAAAGAAAAAACTGCTTCTCTTACTAATGAGCAGGAAGATGTTACCCTCTCTCTGTGGGTATACGAAGATGGAGATGCTGTTACTGCTCTGTATGAAGAGTTCTGCGATGCAGTCAATACTGCTCATCCCTATATCACCATTGAACTGGAGGTTCTGCCTTATGACTCCGGTCCCGAAAAGTTCTCTGTTGCTTGTGCAACCAACACTACTCCTGACTTGTATTTCGACGGTTACTCCCGAATTGCTCCCGCTGTTAAAGCAGGTCTGACGGTCAATGTTTCTCCTCTGCTTGAGCGGCATGCTGATAAATTTGTTGCTACTCAGAAAGATGGTATTATGAATGACGGCAATTATGGTTATGTTGCCACCGCTACCGGTGCGGCATACTGTATCCTGGTAAACATGGATCTGGCTGAGCGTCTGGGAGTTGCTGATATGCTGCCTGACGATATGCTAACTTGGTCTTATGATGATCTGCTGGCGGTTTGCCGTGCTGCAAAGGCTGCTGATCCCAACATTATCCCCATCGACCTGTTTGCAGGTTCGCAGTCGTCTGACTCTTATACCTACTCCTGGTTTACCGCTAACGGTGTAGAACTGACCAATGATGACCTAACTGCCACTGCTTTCAACGAAGGCGAAAGCAAGGAAAATGCACTTGAAGTTTTGAACTTTTACAAAACTTTGTTAGACGAAGGCCTGTCTGTTGATGGTGCTGCTACTCTGGCTGATACCGACGTTCAGGTTTTGTGGGAGGCTGGCAATGTCCTATTCTTCCACGGTGCATTCAGCAACATGACTTTTTATTACAACAGAATGAACGAAGGACTGTGTGTTCCTTTTGTTTATGATGCTGTTGGTATTCCTTCCGCTGACGGCGTTGGTAAGACCACTGTTTGTAACTGGGGCAACTATGGCTACTGTGGTTTCAAAAACAATGGTCATGAGGACGCAATTCTGAAGGCTCTGGAAATTTGGATTACCGACCCTTATTGGCAGTCCGCTCTGTCCAACCTGACCGGTCGTCTGTCCGTCATGTCGACCACTACTGCTGAATACCCCGAGGAGTGGATTCAAGTTACTATGGACCGTGGCGCTGCTTACGGTGCTGAATTTGCAATCAGTGATTTTGGTGTCCTTGAACCATGGTGGGCCGATTTCCGCGGTACCCTCTATCCACAACTGCAGGACTTTTATGCTGGCAATATTGATGCAGAGACCCTGCTGAACAATTGGCAGACTGCTGGCGATGCTGTTATTTCTACAGCATTGGATAGTTAAATTACAATGTTGAAGGAGAGGGAGGAAACTCCCCTTCCTTTTTCTATGTTCTGAAATCCTATAAAGAAAGGTCCTACGTAAATGGAAAATACTACAAAAAGGAGGAAAATGAGCAAGCTGGAAGCCAGAAAAGCCAAGTGGGGCTATATATTTCTACTGCCTTGGTTTGCCATATTCTGCGTCTTTTACGCGTATCCTCTATTTTATGGCGTCTATGTTTCTTTCACAGACTTTACTCTTGGCGGAAAAAACTGGATAGGTTTGGCTAACTATAAGAAAATCTTCCAGGACTACGCATTTTGGCGTAGTCTCTTAGCAATGGGAACCTATGCAATCTTAGTTATTCCGTTGCAGATGTTTTTGCCTCTTTGGATGGCTAATGTTTTGCAGAAACATGGACCTAAGTTCAATACTGTTGTCAAGTTATTAACTTATTTACCTGGTGTTACTTGTTCAGTTGCATTAGTTCTGTCCTGGAAGTTTATGTTAGATCCAAATTTTGGTATTATGGCAACAATTCTTCGCTGGTGCGGTATATCAGGCTTCTCAATTTTTAATAGTGCAAAGACGGCGATTCCGGTGTTGTCAATACTGATTGTGTTTTGTAATCTTGGCAGCAATTTGATTATTTATACCGTAGCACTTAACGCAATTCCTCCAGACTTCTATGAGGCGGCAGAACTGGACGGTGCGAGCCGTGGTCAGCAGTTACGAAAAATTACCATGCCCTTAGTTCGTCCGACTATTGTTTATGTTTTGATTACTGCCACTATTTCAGCGTTGCAGATTTTCGTCATCCCCAAACTATTGACCGCCGGTGGCCCTAACTATACAACGTCTACTTTATTAATGCAGGTTTATGATACGGCTTTCTCTAACAACCAGTTTGGTTATGCATCTGCTATTGGTGTCATTCTATTTGTTTTGACTGCCATTGTAGCAGTAATTCAGTTTCGCGTCACAAGACGGGAAAATCTAGAATACTAAGGAGGTGCCAGCAATGAAAAAAGTGAAATTCTCTATTACTGGCACAATCCTTTTGTTGTGTTTGCTTGTAGTTATTATTTTGCCTTTCTATATCATGTTTGTTGGTGCATTCAAACCCAACACGAGTTTGATTCAGGTCCCCATTGACTTAATGCCTTTCCGAGATTTTACCTTTAAAAACATTGTGAAAATTGTGGAAAAGTCAGACTTATTGATGTGGTTGAAAAACAGCTTTATCATCAGTATTTCGGTAGCATTTTCTACATGCTTTATCGGTGTTACCGCAGGCTATGCATTTTCTAAGATTAACTTTAAGGGCAAGAATATTCTCTTTGCTCTGGTTATGGCAACTATGATTATGCCTAAGCAGATGCTTCTGATTCCCAACTATCTTGTTGCATATAATTTGAAGCTGCAAGATACGATGTTAGGTGTTATCCTAACCAGTATTTCCCCTGCTTTCGGCGTTTTTCTAAGCCGCCAGTTTATTTCTACTTTGCCGTCAACACTATTTGAAGCGGCAGAAATTGATGGCTGTAGTGAACTGGGTAAATTCTTCCGAATTGTATTGCCGTTATCTTTACCATCTGTTGGTACAATTGCTATCTTCTCTTTCTTTGCAACATTCAACGATTACATCTGGCAGCTGATTATGATTTCCAACAAGAAACTGCAGACCTTACCTATTGGTCTCGCATTCTTTGCATCGAAATCCGGTAAAGGTGAACAGTTGGCATTGACGCTTCTGGCAACACTGCCACTGATTATTCTATTCATTGTTTGCCAGAAATTCTTTATTAAAGGCGCTACGGCTGGCGCAGTTAAGGGTTAAAACTAATGATCCGCCGAAGCAATTCGGCGGATCATTTTGGAAAAAGGACAATAGTCATTGTTAGTATTAATGGGTTTGAGTAAGAGTTCTGTTTCACATATAGGATTCACTTGGTTGGCTACTTTACTACCCATAAATACCGTTCTTTGATGTTACCTCTTTGTGTACCGTGCTCTTGCTCACTCCGAATGCCTTTGCGGTCTGGCGCACTGTAGCGTTGCAATCAATGATATAGCTGGCAATGCTGATTGCACGTTCCTCGATATAGTCCTTCAAAAGAAAACCCCCAAGAATTGTTTTTACATTGTATGTAAAAGCTCTTGGGGGTATGCCTGTTTGAAGGCTTTATGCTTAGGTCTTTTCTGTACCGGAATCATGACACTTTCAAAAACATGGCACCCAAGATATTCCGATACACGACCGTTCCCGTAACTTATTTCCTTGTTGATAGCAGGAATAGCGGGAAATTTAAGCATACACAATTCATTGTTATATATTACAGAGATTTTACTGTCGTTTGCACCTGCATAGGTCTTGTTACGTATAGGAAGAAGATTGACAATAATTAAAAAAAGAAATTATCACCTATAATGCTGATTGTGTCATCTGCTATAATAGGGATTGTAGTAACATAATACTGAATTTTGATAATGTTTGACGAAAAAGAACTTGAACTTATAAGAGTTATCGGTTTAAATGATAGATAGGTACAGATTTATAGTGGTATAAAATGTTGCTAAATAACATGCTGTAAAAATATAAGAATTCAAAGTCACAGAAAGGGAAAAACATGAAGATACAGGAATTACAGACACCGGCAGTTTTTATTCGGTCAAAGGCAATGTATGATAATTTAAAAAGATATCAAGGCGAATGTAATAAATTCGGAAAAGAGCTTTGGCCTATGCTTAAGACACATAAATCTACAGAAATTGCGAATATACAGATGGAGTTAGGAGCAAGCGGATTTTTGTGCGGTACATTGGATGAATGCGAAACCCTTTGTAAAAACGGTGTGGGCAAGTTGATGTATGCTTATCCGGTAGCAGGATCTGTTTCCTGCAACAGAGCAGTAGCGCTGGCAGAAGCGTGTGAGTTTTACGTGAGAATTGACAGTATTGAAGGTGCCCGTCAGTTGGATGCGGCAGCTGCGGCGAAAGATGTAACTGTCAATTATACTATTATTTTGGATTGCGGTCTTCACAGATTCGGAATGGATGCAGAAAAGATATTACCTTTTGCTCGTGAGATGAAGCAGTTTTCTCATCTTGCATTCTGCGGAATATCCACTCACTGCGGTCATGTATATGGAGAGGCGGATGCGGATAAAGTTCCTATGTATGCAAAGCAGGAGAAGGAAGCCGTTCGCAGAGCAGTAGAGGATCTGAAATCGGATGGATTTGACGTAAAAATGGTGACCAGCGGGGCGACGCCCACATTTTGGGGAACCGTTGATGATGAGTATATTAATATTTATCATCCGGGTAATTATATTTTCAATGATCGTATCCAGATGGCAAATCGTACGGCTACGGAAGAAGAATGTGCATTGGTGGTTTATGCTACCGTAATTTCGAATCCCAGAGAGGGACTTTTGATCTGTGATGCCGGCGCAAAGTGCCTGGGTCTTGATCAAGGTGCTCATGGCAACAGTGCATTGGCAGGACACGGAAGTGTGGTCGGTCATCCGGAACTTCTGGTTACAGCACTTTCGGAAGAAGTGGGTAAGATTGCCGTGACAGGCAGTACAGAAGTGAAGGTGGGAGACCGGATCATGATCATTCCTAACCACTCTTGCTCAACTGCGAATCTTACGGATTATTATCTGTTGACAGATGGAGAAGACGTGGAATCCGTCATTTCGGTTGATATTCGCGGCAATTCTACTCTGAAGGGATTAGTACTGTAACGATAGTATGAAACGGTACTATAATATTAAAAAAGTCTTAAAAATAAATTAAAATTATACTATATAAAAAACAATACATCGTTGACGATATGGGTATTTTCGTGTAGAATACCAATTGATGTATTTTGGAGAATTAGGAGGCGGGAAATGCTTACGAGAATTTTTGAAACACATGCTCATATGGATAGCCCCTGTTATGCAGGTGATCTTGATGCAGTTATGAATAAACAGAAGGAACTTGGTGTGAACGGAATCATCACATCCGGTTCAGAACTTCCTTCTTCAAAACGTTCCGTAGAATTGGCTGATAAATATGATTTTGTATATGCTACAGTGGGAATTTACCCCAATGAGACAGCCAATCTTCCGGAAGATTATATTGAGCAGTTAAGAACCATGGCGAAAAACAGCTCTAAAGTGGTTGCAATCGGTGAAATCGGTATGGACTATGGATTTGAAGGTCATCCGGATCCGGCAATTCAGGAGAAACGTTTCCGTGAACAGCTGGAATTGGCGATTGAGTTAGACCTTCCTGTTGTAATCCATGACAGAGATGCGGATGAAGATACGCTTCGCATTATCAAAGATTACAATATAAGAGGAGAGATCCATCGTATTTTCTCCCCGGTAGAATATGCCAATGCATTTATGGAATATGGCCTGTATGTGGCGGTAGGTCCTCAGATTACATATCCTAACAGCGAATGTCTTGTGGAGATGGTAAAGACCATGCCGCTCGATAAATTGCTCTTAGAAACAGATGCTCCGTTTTTACCTCCGGCAGCTTTAGCTGGCCAGGATGCATATCCGGACATGATTTCTTACGTGGCAGAAGAAATTGCACGTATTCGCGGTGATGTGACTGCACAGCAGGTTCTTGACATTGCCTATGCCAATGCAAAAGCACTTTACGGTTTAAACTAAGAGTGCTGATCTACCAATGATTATTGGGTGAAATTAATCACCAATAAATAAAAAACATAAGGAGAAACAAAAAAATGAAACAAAAGCTTGAAAAATTTTTCAAGATCTCTGAGAGAGGTTCATCCGTTTCTACAGAGATAATCGGTGGTGCAACTACTTTTGCAACGATGGCTTACATCCTTGCATACATGACATTTGCAACATCTGTCATCCCCGGAATCAACTCTACCGGCGTATTAGTATGTACTGCTCTGGTTACCGCTATTGCATGTATCGGTATGGGTCTGTATTCCAATACCCCTATCAGCTTAGCTCCCGTACTTGTAATTCCCGGCCTTATCGCTGGTTGGATTGCTGACGGTACCTGCACATATGCACAGGGCTATGGTCTGGTATTTGTATCCGGTGTTCTGTTCCTGTTAATTTCTGTATTCAAACTGCGTGAACTGTTTGCAAGATGCCTTCCTAAGAACATGAAGGTTGGTATTGCTTCTACCATCGGTTTCCTGATTGCAAGAATCGGTATGAACTCTTGTGGTCTGTACTCTGTAGATGCAGTAAATGGTTATACTTTCGGTGATTTCACCCAGAAGAATACCATTCTCGGTCTGATCGGTATTGCAATCTGCTTTATCCTTACCTATGTAAAGATCAAGATCAACGGTCGTCTGTACAAGATCAAAGGCGCTCTCCTTATCGGTATCGTTCTGACTACTCTGATCGGTATCCCTATGGGCGTTACTGTATTACCTGAAACTATTTTCACTACCAATGCTTTCGCATCTATCAAGGATGTAGCTTTCCAGGTTGATGTATTCGGCGTTCTGAAGCTGAGCTTCATCCCCATCCTTCTGATGCTTTTGGTTAACGACTTCTTCGGTACTCTGGGTTGTGGTCTTGCACTTGCTGGTAAGGCTGGTCTCATGGACGAAGATAAGAACTTCCCTGCATTCGGTAAGGTATTCCTGGTTGACTCTTCCGCAACCATTTTAGGTTCTTTCTTTGGTATTTCTACTGTTAGCTGCTTCGCAGAGTCCGCATCCGGTATTGAATCCGGAAGCAAAACCGGTCTGTCTAACGTTACTACCGGTATCCTGTTCCTGCTTTGCTGCTTCATCAGCCCTCTGTTCCTTTGCATCCCCGGTGCTGCTACCGGTGCTGCTTTAGTAGTAGTAGGTATCTCTATGCTGGAAACTGTAGCTTCTATCGATACTGATCCCGTTGAGTTCTTACCCGTTGCTGCTATGTGGCTGATCACCATCTTCATGTCTGACTATGTAGGCGGTATCGTAGTAGGTATGTTCGTATTCGTATTTATTGCTGTAATCAGATCTATCATGGAAAAAGAAAAGAAGTATTTCCCTTCTCTTCCTGTATGGATTATGACAGCATTGATGAGCTTGTACTTCATTTTCTAATCAGGTGAGATGAAGACTTGTTATCGCATATTTAAGTAAATATAAAGAGGTATAGGAATTGGATTCCTATGCCTCTTTTATTTTTTAAGTTTGTCATTTTTTTGTGTTTGAAATATCGACAATTAATTCTTTTTTAAATATAATATAGGTATCAATGTTAAGGAGGACGAGAAATGAACGCTGTAAAGCAGACTTATTTTAAAAATGGTTATATTTTGACAATGAATGATATTAACCAAGTGTATGCTTGTGGTGAACTTTTGGTGGAAAATGACAAGATTGTAGCAGTGGGAAAGGTGGATCCTGCTCTTGTAAAACCGGATGCGGAAGTGATTGATTTAAACGGGAAATATATCCTTCCCGGTTTTGTTAACACACATGTACACACATCTCAGCAAATTAGTAGAGGTGTAGGTGATGATGTAGATTTTATTACCTGGCTTCATAAGAGAATGTGGCCTTTCGAAAGTAATATGACAGAGGAAGACTCTTACATTTCTACATTAATGTGTTCATTGGAACTGATCAAATCCGGTGTAACCAGCTTTGCAGAGCCCGGCGGACAGTTTGTCAGCGGTATGGCAAAGGCAACTGCTGAATCAGGTCTGAGAGGCAAATTGGCAAAATCTGTTATGGACTGTGGTACAGGCTTGCCTGCAGTTTGGCAGAAGACCATGCAGGAAGAACTGGACAAGCAGGTGGATGACCTGAACAAATACCACAATACTGCAGACGGCAGAGTACAGGTATGGTTTGGTCTCCGTACCATCTTTAATAATACCGACGAATTGATCGTGAAGACCAAGGAATTGGCTGACAAATACAATGTGGGAATCCACATGCATGTTGCAGAAGCAAAGTCTGAAATTGATTATACCAATGAAGTATACGGCGAAAATACCGTAACACATCTTCATAAGTTGGGTGTATTGGACAAAAATCTCCTGGCAGTACATACCGTATGGCTTACCAACGAAGAAATCGATCTGTTTAAGAAATATGATGTAAAAGTATCTCACAATCCTGCATCTGCAATGAGAGTGCTTGGTTTTGCTAAGATTCCTCAGATGCTGAACAAGGGTGTGTGTGTATCCATCGGTACAGACGGAGCTTCTTCCAGCAACCGTATGGATATGGTGGATGAAATGTGGTTGACTTCTCTGATCCACAAGGGATGGAGATTGGATTCCACAGTGGTTCCTTCTACTGATATTTTGTGCATGGCAACCAAGAACGGTGCAAGAGCACTTTTGGATGACCATCTCTATGGCAGTCTGGAGGTAGGTAAGAAAGCTGACTTGATCATCATCAATCCTTTCGGACCGTCTATGATGCCGGTTAACGATCCTATTGCAGCGTTAGTTACTGCAATGCATTCTACAAACATTGAAAGCACCATGTGTGACGGTAAATGGCTTATGAGAGATCGTAAGGTATTAACTCTGGATGAAGAAGCTATAGTGAAAGAAGCACAGGCTCATGCGGAAGCGATTTATAAACGTGCAGGAATCGTACTTCCGGACAGATTCCCAACCATTCGGTAATCTTAAAATTATTGCAGTAGTGGAATGTTTTTTTAGGAATAGAGCCTTCCACGTGATTGTCATTAAGATATACAAAACTGAGATGGACAAAAGATGTTGAAAGAAATTATAAAGTTATGCTGCGGTGTTGCGGAATGTAACGCTGCAGCATTTTTATTATCTGTAAAGTTATAAGATGGGGGTCATCTTGACATGTTTTGACACAATCGTTATAATAAATAATATATAATGTGTTTATTATGCGATAATTTTGTCATAGGAAGAAGGAAACATATGAGTAGTGTGATAGAAGAAAAAGTAAAACAGTTGCAAGGAGATGTGATTACCTGGAGAAGATACTTACATCAACATGCGGAAATTTCCTTTCAGGAATACGCGACAAGTGCTTATATTGAAAATGAATTAAAGAAAATGGAAGGGATGACTGTGTCAAGACCCTTGCCTACCGGCGTGATCGGTGTTATTGAGGGGGCGTATCCGGGTAAGACCATTGCTCTTCGGGCAGATATAGATGCATTGCCCATGGTAGAAGATAATGGACTGGAATTTGCGTCTGTAAATACCGGTGCCATGCATTCTTGTGCCCACGACGGACATGCTGCAATGCTGTTAGGGGTTGCGAAAATATTTTCTGAAGAAAGAGCAAAAATGCATGGTAAGCTGATCTGTATTTTCCAGCATGCTGAGGAGCTTCCCCCGGGAGGCGCTGTAGAAATGGTAGAAAAGGGTGTTATGGAAGGAGTAGATGCCATTTTCGGTATGCATTTGTCCTCTAATTTCCCTACCGGAACATTTGGTGTAAAAAGTGGTGTTCTTACTTCGGCAACAGATGGTTTTACCATTAAGGTATTCGGTAAGGGTGGGCATTCATCCATGCCGGAGCAGTGCATTGATCCGGTAACTACAGGTGCCCAGATCATTATGGCACTGCAGAATATTAAGTCCAGATTTGTGGCTGCGTCAGAAACGCTGGTATTTTCCGTGTGCAAAGTACATTGTGGTGATGCTTATAATATTATCCCCGGTGAAATGGTGATAGAAGGTTCTGTTCGCTCCTTCTCAAAGGAAATCAGAGAACGTCTTCCACAGTGGATCGAGCAGATTGCATCCGGAATTGCGGCAGCAAACGGTGCGACAGTGGAGTGTATTTATGATTATGGATACGCTTCGGTGGTAAATGATCCGGAGCTTACGGACGAAGCAAGAGAAGTGTTAACAAAGTGGTTCGGCAAAGAAAGTATTTTGGAAATCGGACTGTTGATGCCGGGAGAAGATTTTTCTGCATTTACAGAGCTGACAGGTGTTCCCGGTTGTTTTGTGGAGATCGGTACTGCCAATGATGAAAAAGGAACCAGAGTAAATCATCACAATCCCAAATATATTATGGATGAAGATGCTTTGTATTATGGTACTGCATTTTTTGCGGGCATGGTAGAGAAAGAACTTGAGGTATATTAATGGCAGAAATAAAAGTGACAGCTAGTGCCGGAAGTTCTACTATGACGGAGATCCATACCGGTAATCATACAATATACATAGATGAGCCGCCTTTTTTTGGAGGAGAAGATCAGGCTCCCAGTCCGGTAGCCATGTTTTTGGCTTCCTTAGCAGGTTGTATCAATGCCATCGGACAGTGGGTGGCGAAAGAAATGGGAATTACCATAGAGTCTCTTCAGATGGAAATTGTAGGAGAGGTGGATGCGAAATGCTTTTGTCAGGGAGATGAAAGTGTGAGAGCCGGTTTCTCTGCAATTCGAGTAACACTTGACCTTGTATCAGATGCGAAGGAAGAAGTTGCCAATGCATGGAAGGAAGCGGTAATGAAGCGTTGTCCTGTATGTGACAATATTTGTCATCCGGCAGAATTTTCATTAAGCATGAACAGTACACGGCCCGAGGGTACGAAAGAAAGGTGATAGATATGTTTGATCTGTTGATAAAGAACGGAACTGTTATAGACGGATCCGGACAAGAGGGTTTTAAGGCGAATATAGGAGTAAAGCAGGGTAAAATAACCATCTGTTACAAAGATGCAGAGGCGAAAGAGGTCATAGATGCGGAAGGCATGATCGTGTGTCCCGGTTTCATAGACGCTCATTCCCACGGGGATCAGGTTCTGGGACAGTATCCCGGTATGCTTTCAAAGATTAATCAGGGAATTACCACAGAAATTGCAGGACAGTGCGGCGGCTCCATGTTCCCGGTTACAAAAGAGAATCTGGATTTGGCAAAAGGTTTGCTGGCAATCGGTACGCTGACTTTCCCTGATGATATGGAAAATTGGACCAATGCGGAAAATTATTTTGCATATGCAAAATCTATTCCTACCATTGGAAACATGCGTATTTTGATCGGTCACAGTACCCTGCGTGCTGCGGTAATGGGATATGATGCCCGTAAGCCTACTGATGAAGAACTTGAAATTATGAAAAAGCATGTGCGAGAAGCTATGGAGGCCGGTGCGGTAGGACTTAGCTCCGGTTTGATCTATTCTCCCGGATGCTATGGTGATATTGAAGAATTGGCGGCTCTTGCAGCAGAGATTAAGCCTTATGGCGGATATTATGCCAGCCACATTCGTTCAGAATCTTCCGGTTTGATCGAGGCTGTAAAGGAAGCTATCGAAATCGGAAGACGTGCAGATGTTCCTGTATGGCTGTCTCATCACAAGGCGGCAGGTCGTCAGTATTGGGGTGATGTGGAAGAAACCTTAAGATTGGTAGATGAAGCAAATGCATCCGGTATGACAGTAACCTTAGATCAATATCCTTACGAAGCAAATATGACCAATTTAAATATCTGTATTCCGCCGAAATATTTCCATAATGGTGGTGTGGATGCTATGGTAGCTGCTTTAAAAGATCCGGAAATGCGTAAACAGGTAAAAGAAGACATGATTCGTAAGGATTGTGGTTATGACAATTTTTATCAGAACGCAGGCGGTTTTGACGGCATCTTTATTACCGGTTGTCCGATGGTTCCGGAAGCAGACGGTATGTATGTAAGTGAGTATGCCAAGAAGGTGGGCAAGGATCCCTTCGATGCATATTTTGATTTGCTGATTGCCAATGGAGGATATGCGAACGCAACCTATTTCACTATCAGCGAAGAAGATATGAAGAAGATTATTACCAATCCTAATGCTTGTGTAGGTACCGATGGTTGTTGTCGTTCTTTGGAGGAGAAAACCCATCCCAGAACTTTTGCGTCCTTCCCCAAGGCAATTCGCTATTACCACAAAGAATGCGGTGTTTTGACTTTGCCTGAGATGATTCGTAAAATGACAGGATTTACAGCAGAGAGAGCAGGAATTGCAGGGAAAGGTTTTATCCGTGATGGTTATGATGCTGATATTGTAATCTTTGATTACGAGCGTATCAATGACACGCCTTCGTATGCTAAACCGGTACAGATGTGTGATGGTATTGAATATGTGATCGTAGACGGTCAGATAGTTTATCATGATAAGAAGACAACCGGTGTATATCCCGGTAAGGTTTTTTAGTACATTATGGGGTTACCCCTTTAATAATACAAAAGTAGAAAGGATAATGAAATTATGAACCACAGATTGATTGATGTAGCATTAGGCAATAGCCCGGCTGATCTGGTGATCAAGGGCGGAAAACTTGTTAATGTCATCACAAAAGAAATTTACGACACAGATATCGCTGTTGCAGATGGAAAGATTGCAGCAGTTGGATACATCCAGGAAGGTGCAATCGGACCGGACACCAAGATTGTAGATGCGAAGGGCAAATACATGACTCCCGGTTTTATCGATGCGCATATTCACTTTGAGAGTAGTATGCTGACTATGACCGAGTTCAGTAAAATGGCTATTAAGCACGGTACCACCGGTATTGCCAGTGATTTGATGGAAATCGCTATCGTGGCAGGTAGAGAAGGTATCGAAGCTATTTTTGATGAAGTTAAGGATCTCCCCGTAAAGCTTCATTATCCCGTTCCTGCTTTTATGAGTGAGGAAGGCGGTTTGCAGACTATCGGTGCAGCTCTGTATATCGAAATGGTTGAAGAATTGATTTCTTATCCTCAGGCAGTAGGATTAGCAGAAGTGCTTTATCCCCCTATTCTGGGACATAGCCCTGCAAGTGAGCGTATGCTGGAAGCTGCTGCAAAGAATGGTAAAACAGCAGAAGGACACGCACCTGCTTTATTTGCAGAGAAATTGAATGCATATATTACTACAGGTATTCGGTCTGATCATGAAAGTACCAGTGCCGAAGAAGCTCTGGATAAGCTTCGTCGCGGTCTTCGTGTATTGATCAGAGAAGGTTGTGCAGCAGCGGATTTAGAAGCACTTCTTCCTATGCTGACTGAGCATAAGGTGGATTCCAGACATTGTGCAATGGTAAGTGATGATATTGATATGCTTCATATGCACGAAAAAGGACATCTGGATCACAAGGTTCGTATGGCTGTAAACGGTGGTGTAGATCCTATCGAAGCAATTCAGATGGTAACCATCAACCCTGCAGAAAGCTTAAAGATTGATGACCGTTGCGGTATTATTGCTCCCGGTCGCGAAGCTGATATTGTATTCCTCAATGATCTGGCAACTTGTGATGTAGATACCGTTATCAGCAGCGGTAAGGTAGTTGTTGAAGGTGGTCAGGTAGTTGTAGCATTAGAAAAGAAAGATTACGCTCCTTGTCTTCTGAATACCGTAAAACTGGATCATGAAATTACTGCAGACGAATTGGCTGTAAAGGTAGATCCTTCTGCAGCAACTGCTAAGGTTCGTGTGATTGGTGCAAATGCAACCAGCTTGCTGACAGACGATCTGGAAGCAGACCTGGAAGTAAAAGACGGTATTGTACAGGCTGATGTGGAAAGAGATATTCTTAATATCGCTTGTGTAGAGAGATATGGCAAGGGCGGAAGTATCGGACGTTCCTTCATCAAGGGCTTTGGTATCAGCAAGGGTGCGATCGCAACCTCTATGGGTCACGATCATCACAATATTACCGTTGTTGGTTCAAATGGCGAAGATATGGCTACAGCAGTAAATCGTATTCAGGAATTACAGGGTGGTCTTGTTATTACTGAAAATGGTAAAGTAAAGTATGAACTTCCTTTACCTATCTGTGGTCTTGTAAGTGATAAAGACGGCGTAGAATGTGCAGCTATCTTAAAGCAGATGCAGGAAGACCTTTCTGCAAAGGGATGTCAGATGCAGTCTCCTTTCATGACTCTGGCATTTATCACATTGATCTTCATCCCTATGTACGGTATTACAGACAAGGGTCTTGTAGATGTTCTTCAGGGTAAACTGGTTGATCCTGTTATTTCCTGCAAATAATACTTCTGCACTGAAAGATTAATAGCAATGATTAGGGCTGAAGGCTCCTTGAAGGAGCTTTCAGCCCTTGTTCTGTATATATAAAGCAAAAGATACATTCTATGTAAAAGCTCTTGGGGGTATGACCTATTCATGTGTTAATCGTGCAACTTCTTTTACAATAGAATCAGCTTCGTCCTTGGTGGACGCGCCTGTCAATAAAAACAGTCCCTTTGAGGAAAGATTCTCAAGCAATGGTCTGATCTGATGTGGATCCACATGAATGATCAAGTTCTTTCCTGCTGCCTGTATGCGCTTCAGCACGTCAATGTATTCGGTACAAGGTGCCTGGCCGACCACCTGTGTCCACTGGATCGCACGAAGGTTGGGAATGGAAAGCAGGTCGTCCAAGTGGCGGACCTGTTCTACACCGTCAAAATGATACAACGGATAATCTAACAAATTACACTGAGCCTGCAGTTCCGGCATAATAAATTCTTTAAAGAGCGGATTTGAGATCATAACGGACATATCGCACTGCATCTGGGCGTGAAAACCGGGAGCCCATGTGTGCAGCCAACCAACACTGCTTCCGCCATCATTGGCATCACGCACAATATCATAAACGTTTCGCATTATTTTTTCATAGGAACACTGTATCTTGTCCAATGCCCTTTTTACTGCTTCCGGTTCTTCCAGCATTGCCGGCAAAAGTTCGTCTGCTCCGAACAGATGGGACAACGCGTCAGCATTTCCGGTACTATCGGGCATGGCCACGATATAGTCGCCGCCACTGTCCTGGGCGAACGCACGAGCCATCTCAAGGGTTTTTTGATACAAGTAGCTGTTCTCGTCGAATTCCAAAGCGTCCAAATCGGTCAGGGAAGGGAAAAACCAGACGGTATCGCTGATTTTGTAATCAGCTCCTTTAAAGAATCCTGCATGTCCGGATGCGCCCAGATCAAGAGTGACAGAGGGAAAGGATTCTCCCGCATAATAAGTATGTTCCATGATCAGTCTGCTCTTTTCGATGATCAATTCGGGAGTGGTCCGGTACCGCATAATATCCTGGTCGTTGTGACAACGAAAACGTTCCAGTAAAGGAGCCACTTTATTGTCTGTGGCTTTCACGCATATGCAGCACCGATCCAGGATTTCTCCATCCCAGAAAGCAGTAAATCTTTTTTTCGTTAATTCCCAATCTTCTTTATAACGCATGATATTCTCCTTTTTGTCTGCAGTAACTTTATTATGATTCTAACATTTGCACACACACAAGACCTTTACTTTTCGGACATTTATCTATACAATAAAGACATGAAAGAGTTTAAATTACGGGAAAAAAGACAACAAAAAGAAGTAAAATTTCATATTGAAAGCAGTGTGATAAAAGGGGATTTTGAATTCCATGGACATGATTACTGCGAACTGGCCTTCATCGCTTCCGGACAGGGATGGCATACCATTGGGGATCGCCAATATCAGCTGAAGAAAGGCGACATTTATATCGTGAAAGGGAAGGAGAAGCATGGTTTTGCGGCCCTGGAGAATGTGAGGATCTTCAATATCATGCTGAATGTGTATGATCTGGTGGAAGAGGACTGCGGAGCCCTGCCGGGCTTTTGGGTTCTCTTTGTGCACGAGCAGTTTGATGATTTCCTGTCCCACATGCATGTTACCGGAGCGGATTATGACCGGGTGCTTGAGTGGTGTGAACTGCTGCAGCAGGAATATACGGAGAAAGAGCCCGGCTATGTGACGGTCTGCCACAGCGTGCTGATGCAGTTGATCGTATTTTTGTCGCGGAAGTTTAGGATCAGGCAGCAGAATGAAATGAACATGGATTTTCGGCTGGCCGGAGCGGTGGTTCACATGCAGACCAGTTTTGCAGAGAAGATCACCATAGAGCAGTTGGCAGATCTGTCCGGCTTTTCCAAGAGACATTTTACACGCCTGTTTCAGCAGGTGTATGGTATGGCGCCTATGCAGTTTTTGAATGAGCTGCGATTGAAGCACGCCAAGATGCTTTTAGAAAGCGGAAACTATAAGGTTACGGAAGTGGCATCTCTTTGCGGTTTTCAGGACAGCAATTATTTCTCTGCCTATTTCAAAGAAAAAAACGGCTGTCCTCCCTCGGAGTGGAGAGGATAAGCCGCTGTTTTGACGCATTGCCGCCTAGAAACCGCCTTTCTGCCTTTCCAGGCGCAGGGCTTTGCGCTTCTCGCCCATGCGGAATTCTTCTTCCTGAATATCGTTTTCCAGAATAAGACCGGGTACCTGGGTAGGGTGTCCCTCCTCATCCAGGGCCACCATCACGATGTGGGCCCGGTTGATGGGCATGCGCATGCCGTCGATACGCTCTACATAGGTGTCCACGCGCACCTCCATGGAAGTGCGGCCGGTGTAGGTAAGATAACCGATAAGGACGATCAGGTCATTGTTGTAAGCGGCGGCCTTGAAATTCAGGTTGTCTATGGCCACGGTTGTCACGCTCTTCCGACCGGTGTGGCGCATGGCAACGATAGCGGCCACCTCGTCGATCAGTTTTAAAAGCACGCCGCCGAAAAGGCGGCCTGCACCGTTTAAGTCTGCGGTCTGTACCAAATGTACCTGTTCTGTTTTTGAGAAGTCAACCGTTCTCTTCTGCATATACATCCTCTTTTTCTGCCGCGGTAATGGCGGTCTTATGGATTGGTTACAAGTGTTTCTTATTGTATAGTATAACAATATTTTTCTTTCCGTTCAATTGGGAATTTGTGAAGTACCGGGCAGTCGGAGAAATTGCCGTAAATTGGCAGGAAATGCGATATGTATCGTTGTATAATTAACAATCTTATGGTATAATTGCATAAATATACTGAGTTTTGGATTGATGGAACCGGGCTCAGAGAAAGGTGATAGCAAAGACTATGTTAGACCAGATTTACTACGACAAAGCTGATGAAATTATCGAACTGCATGGTGCGAATCAGGCTTCCCTGATATCCATTATCCAGGATATCCAGAGTGAGTATCGCTACCTGCCCCCTGAACTTTTGAGCTATGTAGCCAAGAAGATTGGCATCACAGAGGCAAAAGCATACAGTGTTGCGACCTTCTATGAGAACTTTTCCTTTGAGCCTAAGGGAAAATATGTAATTAAAGTGTGTGACGGTACAGCCTGTCACGTGCGTAAATCCACAGCAATTCTGAATGCTCTCCGCAAGGAACTGAATCTGACTGCTGATAAGGTGACCACAGATGATATGCTGTTTACTTTAGAGACCGTATCCTGTCTGGGTGCCTGCGGACTTGCGCCTGTTATCATGGTAAATGAGACAGTTCATCCTGCCATGACGCCTGATAAGGTTGCCGAGTTGATCAAGAGCCTGAGGGAGGAAGTGTGAAAATTAAAATTTTCACACGCAAATTTGTGCCTGCGGCCCAAAGTTTGCAGGTGACGGAAAGGCAAGGTTATATTAATGGAAAAAATCATGAATCAATCCCAGTTAAATCAGGTGAAGGAAAGAGAACTGGAGATTATCAAGAACAGCAAATGCAGAATCCTGATCTGTGCAGGTACAGGATGTCTGGCAGGCGGTTCCGGAAAGATATACGAGAGAATGTGTGAGCTGGTAAAGGACAACCCGGATGTGGAAGTACATTTCGGTCCCGAGATCGCTCACGGTGACGGCGAAGTGACTGTCAAGAAGAGCGGCTGCCACGGTTTCTGCGAGATGGGCCCTCTGATGCGTATTGAGCCCATGGGACTGCTCTACACAAAAGTAAAATTGGAAGACTGCGAAGAAATCTTCGAGAAGACCGTCAAGAACGGTGAGGTGATCCACTCCCTTCTGTACCAGCAGGACGGTAAAGAGTACCAGAAGCAGGACGAGATCCCCTTCTACAGCAAGCAGACCCGTCTGGTGCTGGAGGATTGCGGTCAGATCGATGCGGAGCATATCGAGGAGGCTATTGCTACTGACAAATATCAGGCTCTGGCAAAGGCACTCTTTTCCATGACTCCTGCAGAGGTGATCAAGGAAATCTCCGATTCCAACCTGCGTGGCCGTGGAGGCGGTGGTTTCCAGACCGGTTACAAGTGGAGTCAGGTGGCAAGACAGCAGGAGAAGATCCGTTATGTGGTATGTAACGGTGACGAGGGTGACCCCGGTGCGTTCATGGACCGAAGCATCATGGAGGGAGATCCTCACAAGATGATCGAAGGTATGATGATCGCAGCATACGCTGTAGGCGCACAGGAAGGTTACATTTACGTGCGTGCAGAGTATCCGCTGGCAATCAGCCGTTTGAAGACTGCTATTGAACAGGCAGAGGCAGCAGGCCTTCTGGGTGACAACATCCTGGGCACTGACTTCTCCTTCCATTTACATATCAACCGTGGTGCAGGCGCTTTCGTCTGCGGTGAAGGCAGCGCCCTGACCGCATCCATCGAAGGTAATCGCGGTATGCCCCGCGTTAAGCCTCCCCGTACAGTAGAGCAGGGTCTCTTTGGCAAGCCCACTGTACTGAACAACGTTGAGACTTTTGCAAATGTGCCCATGATTATTAACAAGGGCGCAGATTGGTTCAAGGGCATCGGTCCCGAGAGTAGCCCCGGTACCAAGGCATTTGCTTTGACCGGTACCGTAAACAACACCGGTCTGATCGAGGTTCCCATGGGAACCACCCTGCGCGAGGTTATCTTTGAGATCGGCGGCGGCATCAGAGGCGGCGGTGAATTCAAGGCGGTTCAGATCGGTGGACCTTCCGGCGGATGTCTGATCACTCCTCACCTGGAAGTACCTCTTGATTTCGACTCCCTGAAGAAAATGGGTGCCATGATCGGTTCCGGCGGTCTGGTAGTTATGGACGCCAACACTTGTATGGTAGAGGTGGCCCGCTTCTTCATGAACTTTACCCAGAATGAAAGCTGCGGTAAGTGCGTACCCTGCCGTGAAGGTACCAAGCGCATGCTGGAGATCCTGGAACGTATCGTTGCAGGCAACGGTACGCTGGAAGATTTGGATATGCTGGAGGATCTGGCTCACACCATTACCGACACAGCTCTCTGCGGCCTGGGTAAGAGTGCGGCGCTGCCCGTTATCAGTACCCTGAAGCTGTTCCGCGACGAGTACGAGGAGCATGTAGTGGATAAGAAGTGCCGTGCAGGCAACTGTCAGGCTCTTCGCCAGTATGTGATCGATCCCGAGAAATGTAAGGGCTGTTCCAAGTGTGCACGCAACTGTCCTGTGGGCGCTATCAGCGGACAGATCAAGAACCCTTATACCATTGACAGCAGCAAATGTATCAAGTGCGGCGCTTGTATGGGCGATTGTCCTTTCGGTGCGATTCGCATTGCTGATTAGGAGGATAAACAATTATGAAATATATGACAATCAACAACCGCAAGGTTGCCTTTGATGATGAGAAGAATATCCTTCAGGTGCTTCGCAAGGCGGGAATCAACCTTCCTACCTTCTGCTACCATTCCGAACTCTCCACCTACGGCGCGTGCCGTATGTGTGTGGTTGAGGACAATCGCGGAAGAGTGTTTGCATCCTGCTCCGAGACACCCAGAGACGGTATGATCATTTATACCAACACCCCCAGACTGCAGAAGCACAGAAAGATGATCCTGGAGCTGCTGCTGTCCTCCCACTGTTCCGATTGTACTACCTGTCATGTAAACGGCCAGTGTACTTTGCAGGAACTGGCACAGAGCATGAACGTGGGCAAGGTGTCCTTTGAGAACAACAAGCCTATACTGCCCATTGACGATTCCTCACCTTCCATCGTAATCGATCCCAACAAGTGTATCCTTTGCGGTGACTGTGTGCGTACCTGTGAAGAACTGCAGGGTGTGGGCGTATTGGATTTCGCGCACCGTGGCTCTAAGCTTCAGGTGACACCTGCTTTTAACAGAAAGCTCTGTGAAACTGATTGTGTAGGCTGTGGTCAGTGCCGTGTAGCTTGTCCTACCGGTGCCATCACCATCAAGCACAACTTTACCCCTATCTGGGAAGCACTGTCCGATCCTCATGTACGTGTGGTTGCACAGATCGCTCCCGCTGTAAGAATCGCTATCGGCGACAAGTACGGCATCCCCAAGGGCGAGAACTCCATCGGCAGACTGGTGACCGCTCTGCGTATGCTGGGCTTTGACGAGATTTATGACACCAACTTCGGTGCTGACCTTACTGTTATCGAGGAAGCAAACGAACTGATGGAGAGACTGGAGAAGAACGAGAATCTTCCTCTGTTCACCTCCTGCTGTCCTGCCTGGGTGAAATTCTGCGAGACCAGATATCCCGATCTGGCTAAGCACATTTCCACCTGCCGTTCTCCTCAGCAGATGTTCGGCGCGCTGGTAAAGGAAGACGCCCGCGTGAACCCCAAGGATGACCGCAGAACTCTGATGGTATCCATCATGCCTTGTACTGCCAAGAAGGCAGAAATCTTGAGACCCGAACACTTTACAGAAGGCGAGCAGGATGTAGATTACGTTCTGACCACCGATGAAGTGATCCGCATGTTCAAGGTTGCAGGTATCGACTTCAACTCCCTGAGTGCAGAAGCTCTGGATATGCCCTTTGGTCTGGCTTCCGGTGCTGCAGCAATCTTCGGCGTAACCGGCGGTGTTACCGAGGCTGTACTCCGTTACGTTGCTAAGAGCAGCAAACTGGAAGATCTGGAGCAGATCAGTTACATGGGCATCCGCGGCGACGACGCCATCAAGGAAGCTACCGTACAGCTGGGCGACCGTGAATTGAAGATCGCAGTAGTAAACGGTCTGAAGAATGCGGATGACCTGATGAAGAAGATCCAGTCCGGCGAAGTATATTATGATTTTGTGGAAGTAATGGCATGCAGACGCGGCTGCGTAGCCGGCGGCGGACAGCCCCTTCCTATCGGCCCCCGCACCAAGCAGGCCCGTATGGAAGGCCTCTACAAGATCGACGGCCAGGCCCAGATCAAGCGCTCCGACGAAAATCCTTTCATCGACGCCCTGTATCAGGGACTTCTGAAGGGCCGCGAGCACAAACTGCTGCATAACGAGAAGCACTAATTAAGAAACAAAGAGCCCTTGCCGGGTCTCGGAGAAGAAAATTTCTTCCGGGACCTACGCCAGGGCTCTTTTTAGGTTTTGGGAGAAATATTTGTCTTCTGAGACCTGGGGTTACGGTTTGCTGTAGGTCTGAGGGTGAGGAAATGCCTGCTGACACCTGGGCTTGCGGTTTGCTGTAGGTCTGGGAGGAGAAAAGAACTGTTTTAGACCTGAAAGCACATGAGAAGAAAATAGTTGTCATTAGATATCTTGACCTTTTCTGGATTGTATTCCCGGTAGTGAAATGGTATGATTTAAATGAAGTGCAATTCGTAGAGATTACAAAATTGATTTAAAGGACAACTGATCATGAATACATTAGACGCAATCACGGAAAAATTCGTGAACCGAAGCAAAGAAATATTAGGAAGTAATCTGGTAGGAATCTACCTTCACGGCTCGGCAGCAATGGGGTGCTTCAATGCTGAAAAGAGCGACATTGATTTGCTGGTGGTGGTTAACAGCGATTTGGCCGAGGAAGATAAGCTTCGATATATGAACATGGTGGTGGAACTGAACGGTCTTGCGCCATCAAAGGGAATTGAGCTGAGTATCGTCAAAAAGTCGGTATGTAAGCCCTTTGTTTATCCCACGCCCTTTGAATTACATTTTTCGGGTACGCATTTAGAGTGGTTCCAAAGAGATCCGCAGGATTATATTTTGAACATGAATGGAACGGATAAAGATTTGGCGGCTCATATTATGATTATTTATCACAGAGGCCAGTGTCTTTATGGAGAAGAAATCAGGGATGTTTTTGAAGAGGTCGGCCGGGAGGCATATTTTGACAGTATCTGGTATGATGTTGAACATGCCCAAGAAGAGATCCTTGAAAATCCGGTTTATTTTACACTTAATTTATGCAGAGTTTTGGCATATAAACAAGAAAAATTGATTTTGTCCAAACGGGAAGGCGGCAAATGGGGATTGGATCATGTGCCGGAAAGATATTGTGCATTGATACGTCAGGCGCTTGATGAGTATGCAGCAGTTGGGGCAATAGAACATGATGCGTATGCAGCAATTGGGGCGATAGAGCATGGTGAGTATACAACAATCGAGGCAATGGCGCTTGAATATGCCAAATATATGATTGAACAGATACAAGCTTGATAAATCCCAGGCAAAGGCATTTATCATTGTAGGAGAAAAATATGATTTATAAGATTGCAATATGTGATGACAGCAAAGAGGATACCGGCTTTGTGTCCGGCCTGTTGAAAAGATGGGCGGCAGAGCGCCAGGTATCCATACAGACGGAGAGCTTTCCTTCTGCAGAGAGCTTCCTGTTTCAGTATGCAGAGGATAAAAATTACGATATTTTACTGCTGGACATTGAGATGGGGCAGATGGACGGCGTGACCATGGCAAGGCAGATCCGCCGGGACAACGAGACGGTGCAGATAGTGTTCATCACAGGTTATTCCGAGTACATTGCGGAAGGCTACGAGGTGGCAGCCCTCCATTACCTGCTGAAGCCGGTAAATGGGGAGAAATTGTTCGCCGTGCTGGACCGTGCGGTGGAAAAACTGCGCCGCAGTGAACGCTGCCTGACGCTGGCGCTGTCCGGCGAGATGGTGCGCATTCCGCTTCATGAGATCCGCTATCTGGATGTGCAGCAGAATTATGTGACAGTCCATGGCAAAGAAGATTACACAGTAAAGAAATCCTTGGGAGAATTGGAAAAGCTTCTGGATGAAGAATTCTTCCGCCTGGGTCGGGGCGGGATCGTCAATCTGGCCTATATCAGCAGAGTGACCAAGACAGATGTGTACTTGAAAGATGGCAGCGTGCTGCCGCTGCCCAGAGGCCGGTACGAAGCCCTGAATAGGGCGATTATTGCGTCTAATTAAGTAGAGGTACATATTAAGGGGATGTACAAGCTTTTTTATCGATAAGGAGACCACTTATAAGCCTTTGTGTGGTCTTATAAGTGTTATGTGCCATTAAAGATACCGCACAGGCATGCAAGCGAGGTCATGTGGGGCAAAAGCAAGAATGAGATACCGCACAGGTGTGCATGCGAGGTCATGTGGGGCAAAAGTAAGAATGAGATACCGCACAGGTGCGCTAGTGAGGTCTTGTGAGTCAAAAAGCAAGTATAAGATACTATCGCTGCGACATAAAAGAATGTCAGTAGTGTAGATGTGTAAACCAGGGAATAAACAGTAGAGGAAACAAAAGAAAAGTTAGGAGAAATAGCAAAATGTCCTTATTTTCAAAATTAGTAGACAAGCGCATAGCGTCTTATCAGCGTGAGTTGATCGATACCCACTATCAGGAGGTGGAGACCATGTACAGGCAGATCCGTGGCTGGCGTCACGACTACCGCAATCACATCCAGATGATGAAAGCATTGGCAGCCAAAGACGACATGGAGGCTATCAAGGCGTATCTGGACGAACTGGACACGGACTTAAACACCGTGGACACAGTAGTAAAGACCGGCAACGCCATGGCGGATGCAATCCTGAACAGTAAAATATCCCTAGCCAAGTCCAAGGGCATCGAGGTAAAGGCGGATGCCTTTATCCCTGTGCAGCTGAAAATGTCCGAGCTGGATCTGTGCGTGATCATCGGCAATCTCTTTGACAATGCCATTGAGGCAAGCATGGACCTGCCGCCCGAACAGAGAATGATCCGCGTATACATGGACATGAAAAACACCCAGCTGTATATTTCCTTCACGAATTTTACTGCTTCCAAAAAACTGCAAAAGATAGGCAACAAATTCCACACCACCAAGGGCGAGGGCCATGGTTTCGGATTGGTGCGTATTGACAATATCGTAGAGCGTCTGGATGGTTATCTTTCCAGAAACAGCGAAGATGGTGCTTTTACCACGGAGATTTTGATTCCTCAGGTGTGATAACTGAGGATGTTATCGACAGCGCCTACTGTCTTTGGCACAGGTATATATTTGCAATTCATCCCCTAAAATCAACAATTCGTCCCCGAAATCGTTTTGGGGACGTTTTTTGTAGTAAGGTGTAGGCAAGGAAGGATGGTGATTTTTCGTGGGAAATAATAACGAAAATAGAAAGAAGAAAAAAGAAAAGCCAAAATACAATGCCTGGCAGAATTCCTGGTTCATGATCAAGCTGGCCTGGCAGACGAAAGAGAAGAAAATACTTGTATTGTGTGTATTGGTAGCAACATTTGCAGTGTTGAAAAATCTGTTGGAGTTGTACGTTGTACCGACGATACTGTCTGTGGTAGAAAGGAAAGCGTCGATTGAAGAAATGTTGTTGACGATTCTGGGTTTTGTAGGCGGTATGATGTTGGTGTCTGCGGGAGCGGCGTATGTGGGTGAGAATACTCTGTATGGAAGAGTTACCCTACGCTTGGGACTCATAGGCATGCTAAACAAAAAAAGTTCCACAACATCATATCCCAATCTGTTTGATGAGAAGTTTGATAAGTTGACTAAGAGTGCCTTGGAAGCAGTTGGTACAAACGAGCGCGCAAGTGAAGCAATATGGAAAACTTTGACAGATTTGCTGAAGAATGTAATTGGATTTGTGATTTATGTATCTCTTATAGTCTTAGTACAACCTATACTGTTGTTGGTAGTGCTTATCACGACGATAATAGGACATTGTGCGAATCGATATGCGAATGGATACAAATATCGCCATCGGAAAGAAGAGGCCGAAGCAATAGGACAGATGGTGTATGTCAGAGACAGAGCCAGAGATTACAGCGCCGCTAAGGATATTCGTGTTTTTGGTCTGCGTTCCTGGCTGGAAGAACTTTTCGAAAAGGCTATGGAAGCATATATGGCTTTTCATCAGAGATGCCAGCGAGCTTACCTCTGGGCAAAAGTGGCTGATGTGGGATTGACATTTGTGCGCAATGGTATAGCCTATGGATATCTGATTTATTTGGTATTGGAGCAGAATTTGAGCACAGCAGAGTTTCTGTTATACTTTTCTGCGGTAAGTGGATTTGCTGCGTGGGTATTGGGAATTTTGGAAAATTTGAATATTTTGCATAGGCAAAGTATTGATATAACTGCAATTCGAGAGTGTCTGGAATACCATGAGCCCTTTGCATTTGAAAACGGAGAAATGTTGGAGGTGGAGTCCAACAAAAAATATGAAATTAAATTACATAAGGTCTCGTATCGTTATCCTGGCACAGACGTAGATATTTTGAAAGAAGTAGATTTAACGTTACATCCAGGTGAAAATTTAGCTGTTGTAGGTCTGAATGGGGCGGGAAAGACTACACTTGTAAAGTTGATCTGTGGTTTCTTAGATCCTACAGAGGGACAAGTGTTGCTTAATGGCGTAGACATTAGAACTTATAATAGAGCTGACTATTATAAGATGTTTTCAGCAGTATTTCAAAAGTTTGGCGTCTTGGCTGCAACCATAGCGGCGAATATTGCCCAAACTGAAGACGATATTAACATTGTTCGTGTGAAGGAATGTGCAGAGAAGGCCGGGCTATGTGAGAAAATAGACGCTCTTCCTGAACAATACAATACTCTTTTAAATAGAGAGGTATTTGAGGAGGCGACCATGCTGTCAGGTGGAGAAACACAACGACTGATGCTCGCCAGAGCCTTGTACAAGGATGCGCCTGTTATTGTGTTGGATGAGCCTACTGCAGCATTGGATCCCATTGCGGAATATGATATGTATCAAAAATATAATGAGATGACCAAGGACAAATCTTCGGTGTATATTTCTCATCGACTGGCATCTACTAGGTTCTGTGACCGTATTATTCTTTTGGAAAATGGTGTGATTGCAGAAGAAGGTACACATAAAGATTTGATGCAAAAGGGCGGAAAATATGCAGAACTCTTTGCTGTACAGAGCAAATATTATCAGGAAGGAGAGAGCGACAATGAAAAATAGTAAAAAGGCACATACATGGAAACAAATTTTTCAAATATATTGGCGCGCGATCAAGTTACTTTCGCATGTCTATCCACAGTTGATGATATCTCGTTTTTTGTGTACGGTGTGGACTGCGTTGACTCCTTATGTAAATATTTACTTATCAGCGCTTATTATTGAGGAAATGTCAGGGGGAAGAAATCCTCGGAGATTGTTACAGTTGGTAGGCATAACGTTGTTGTTGGCAGGGGGAATTTCCTTAGGAACAGCTTTTCTTACAAAATGGAAAAATGTTCAAGAGGCATGTCATTTTTATAAAGATGAAGCCATATTCTCAAAAAAGCTATTTGATATGGACTTTATATGTATTGATGATGCTAAAGTGCAGGAACAATTTGATATATTAAAACAATATAGTTATAGTGGTGGTTGGGGAATCTTTCGTGTGGTAAGTAATTGTGATTCTTTGATTTCGTCAGTATTTACTTTCTTAGGCGGCATTCCGCTGACGATAACACTATTTACTCGTAAGGTGCCAGAAAGCGCAGGAGGTTACCGGATATTAAACAATGCATTGTTTTTGCTTTTGGTATTTGGTGTGATGTTGGCTGTTACATATCTTGCACCAATATTTTCCACGAAAGCAGGTAGTTATTGGTCAACATATGCAGGAGCACATAGAAAAGGAAATCTTTTGTTTGGCTATTTTGGCTTTACTGGTTATAACAAAGATTTGGCGGCAGATATGCGAATCTATAGGCAGGATGTTTTTTCTGATAAATATACGGGAGATAAGAAGGGCGCATTTTGTTCTCAGGGAATGTTCGCAAAGTTCGGGCGGGGCCCCATGGGTCTCCTCCAGGCCGCCTCAGCAGCCGTCTCAGTGATCTTCACAGCAGTAGTGTACCTCTTTGTATGCCTGAAAGCCTGGGCGGGAGCCTTTGGCGTAGGCGCTGTCACTCAGTACATTGCCGCCATTACGAAAGCATCCAGCGGTGTATCTACCATGATTGCCACAGTAGGCAATATGAAAAATAATACTCCTTTTCTGGAACAAGTCTTTGATTTTCTGGACATCCCCAACCCCATGTACCAGGGCAGCCTCACAGTAGAAAAGCGCCGCGACAGGGACTACGAGGTGGAATTTAAAAATGTGTCCTTCAAGTATCCGGGCAGCGACAATTGGGCTCTGCGCAACGTGAACATGAAATTCAAAGTGGGCAGCAGAATGGCTGTGGTAGGCCGAAACGGCAGCGGTAAGACTACATTTATCAAGCTGCTGTGCCGTTTGTATGACCCCACTGAGGGCGAGATCCTGCTGAATGGCATCAATATCCGCAAGTACAATTATCTGGATTATCTGATGATCTTCTCGGTGGTGTTCCAGGATTTCAAGCTCTTCTCTTTGAAGTTGGGCGAGAATGTGGCTTCCGGAGTGGAGTATGACAGAGAATTGGCAGAAGACTGCTTGAGGAAAGCGGGATTTGGTGAGCGGCTGGCGGCAATGCCGGAAGGCCTGGATACCTACTTGTACAAAGATTTCAACAAAGATGGTGTGGATGTGTCCGGCGGTGAGGCCCAGAAGATTGCCCTTGCCAGAGCTTTGTATAAGGATGCTCCTTTTATCGTGCTGGATGAACCCACCGCGGCGCTGGATCCTATCGCCGAGGCTGAAATCTACACTAAATTTAATGATATTGTGGATGATAAGACTGCTATTTACATCAGCCACCGTCTGTCTTCCTGCAAATTCTGTGATGAGATCGCAGTGTTCAAGGATGGCGCGGTGGTCCAGAAGGGCAGCCACAGTACGCTGCTGGCGGACGAGGGCGGAGAGTATTACGAGTTGTGGCATGCTCAGGCACAGTATTATACAGCATAGAAGAAATAACTATTGACACAAACATCTAGGAATTGGCTCTGATATAACAAAATGGAGGTATGGAAAAGTCTATACCTCCTAGTTAAGATCAGGGCACTAGTTTTGGTGGAGAAGTAGTAATGTTGTTATACGAGGGGATTGAGTGATGAATAAATTTGTGAATGGAATTGGTCGGATTAAGAGGGGCATTTATGGAAACGTTTATACAAATGGAATTGTATTTTCTGCAAACGATATTATTGTAAAGAAACTGGATATAAATGGTATTTTGAGTGGAAAGACAATAAAATTAGAAGATGAATTTACAGTTAATGGTGTTGTTCGTGGGGATATACGTTTGAACAATAAGAATCGTATTGCTATGATATGTGGTTATATTACAATACAAAAACTGGAAAATGATCATATTATTTTAAATGGAGATGGAGAAATTCATGCAGATACAATAACAATGGATATTTTCAATATGAAAGGTCGGTGTCGCATAAAAAGATTAGAAGCGCAGGAAGTTGATATTTTGGAAGCAGATTCAATGAGAAGTATAAGAAAACAAATATCGGTTATTGATGAAATTTGTTGCAAGAGATTAAAAGCATATGGTTTGACAGCTGAAAATGTTGTTGCTGATGACGTGGAATTATATGGAGCGTGTAAAATAGGCACACTCACTTGTAAGGAAAAAAAGTATATTTCACCCGATTGCATTATAGAAGTTGAAAAGCAGATGTGCTTTTAGGAATTATATCCCGCAAAGTGAAAGCCATAAGTGACGTACGTAAAAAATCCCTGTTACATTATTTTGTAACAGGGATGCCGAAGCGGACTTTGCGGTAAAGCTTCCAAAGAATCGTAGCAGGAAGGCTGATTACCAGAAACAGGGTGGAGAGCAGACCGGCTGCGCCGCCTACGATGGCAATGATTAATGTTAATGGACTCATTTAAATATCCGCCTTTCAAAGTATTGATTTCATATTAGCGGATTTTTGTGGAGAATAAAACGGATGTAAAGAAGCCTTAACGGTATTTTGATTTTGCCTTAACGAGGTCTTAACAAAATCTTGATACCGGGCAGTAACAGGGGGGCTCGCAGACATTTGTCTGTGAGCCCCCTAACATATTCTCTTGCAAGAAGCGGTTGACAAAACACGGCATTTCCAATTTAATAAAGATATAGCAATATATGCTGCAGCCTCTCAAAAGTGAGGGCCCGCAGTTTTAATGTGGTAAGTACAAAGGATATAAAAAGAAAAATGTGAGTATGGAGGCAAACATCATGCAAAACGAAAATCAGGCATTTGATATTATTGTGCTGGCGGGCCAGTCCAACGCCGAAGGATGCGGCATTGGCCCTGTGACAGAAGAGTATGTACCCACTGACAAGATTTTTACTTTGACAGGAAAAGTATCTGACCAGATCCTTTCAGATACAGAGCGCATTATCACTTATCCGGACAAGACTTTGACTCTGGATATTGGACAGGAGCGCGGTGAAGAAGGAGCAAAAATCGGAGAATTGGGCTTTACTTTTGCAGATGCTTATGTAAAAAACGGCCTGTTGGCGGAAGGTAGAAAAGTATTGATCCTGAGAACCGCCTTGGGCGGCACCGGCTTTAAGAAAGAGCAGTGGGGGCCCGGTTGTCCCGTGGAAGAGCGCATGCATGAAATAATCGAGTATGCGCTGGCACTGAACTCTGAGAACCGCATCGTGGCATTTTTGTGGCATCAGGGTGAATGCGATGTGGTTACGGATAATACCGAGGAGAATTACGAAAAACAGCTGACTGATTTTGTAAGAAACGTGCGCGAAAAATATGACTGCCAGGATGTTCCTTTTATTGCAGGAGATTTTTGCAACGAGTGGGAGTCTAAAAATCTGGAAGCATGCAAGCCCATCGTGGCCGTGATCAGAAAAGTGTTTGCCGGCGAAAAGGCTGCTTTTGTGGAGACCGCAGACCTGCCCTCCAACAACCAGAAGACCGGAAACGGAGATGACATCCATTTCTGCCGTGAGTCCCTGCATATTCTGGGCAAACGCTACTTTGAGAAGTTTATGACTTTAACAAATGGCTAAAATGTGATATGCTATATATAGTGCCCGGAAAAACCAAGCGCAGCGAAGCTGCATTTGGTTTTTGGGCACGTATAACGAGCAAACCGTCTGCGTTAGCAGACATAGAGCGCTGTAGGCGCGTGTTTGCGAGTTTTTGAAAAGAAGAAGCAAGAGCGCTGTAGGCGCGTGTTTGCGAGTTTTTGAAAAGAAGAAGCAAGAGCGCCGCGGGCGCAGTTTGCGAGTCTATTGGAGGAATACTACATGAAAGCTTGTGTAATGCAGCCACCCTATTCCCGTGATACATCCTTTTCCGAGGAATACTTTCAGTACAAACTAAACCTCTTGGATCAGTGCGACAGCTCTCTGGATCTGATCGTGCTGCCTGAGTACAGTGATGTACCCTGTGCCACCAAGGATTTGGAAGAAACTTTATTCTATCACGACAAATATATTGATATCCTGCTGGAGAAGTGCAAAGAGACTGCCATCAGATGCAATGCCCTGGTTTTCGTGAATGCCCTGAGCAAGGAAGAGGCAGGCTACCGTAATACCACCTTTGCCTATGACAGAAAAGGTCAGCTGGTGGGCAAGTATTTCAAGAAGCACCTGCCGCCGCTTGAGCTGGAGACGCTGGCTCTTGACAGCGATTATACCTTTGAGTATTCCGAACCCTTTGTTCTGGAGATCGAAGGTCTGCGCTATGGTTTCCTGACCTGCTATGACTTCTATTTTTATGAGGCATTTGCAAATATTGCCAGAAATAACGTGGACATTATCATCGGCTGCTCCCTGCAGAGAAGTGACAGCCATGATGCCATTGAGACCATGTGCCGTTTCCTGGCTTACAATACCAATGCTTATGTGCTCCGCTCCTCCGTCAGCTTCAGCGAGGATTCCACTATTTGCGGTGCCAGCATGATCGTATCCCCTGAGGGTAAGGTGCTGGCCAACATGAAGGGCAGATTCGGCATGGAGGCTGTGGAATTTGATCCCGCCCAGAAATATCTGAAGCCCTGCGGCTTCGGCAATCCCGACGGCCCTCACTACACCTACATCGAATACGGCCGCAAGCCTTGGCAGTATCGTACTGCGGGACCTGCCATCGTACCTTTTGATGATGTGATGAAATATCCCCGTATGTGTGCCCACAGAGGCTTCAGTACCATTGCTCCCGAGAACAGCATGCCTGCTTTCGGTGCGGCTATTGCTATGGGAGCAGAGGAGATTGAATTTGATATCTGGTCTACCAAGGACGGTGTGCTGGTGTCCTGCCATGACGATACCCTGGAACGTATCAGCGACGGCGAGGGCAAGATTTACGAGCATACTTACGAGGAACTGCTGAAACTGGACTTTGGTGCAAAGCACGATGAAAAGTTTGCCGGCCTCAAAATCGCCACATTTGAAGAAATTCTGCGCAAGTTGGGCGGTCAGACCATCATGAACATTCATGTGAAGATCTGGGACTGCGAATTTGAAGACGACAAGATGGAAGAAATCGTGGCTTTGATCCGCAAATACGATTGTGAGAAACATATTTATTTTATGACCACCAGTGACCGCATGATCCGCAAGGTACAGGCGTACGCACCGGATCTGAAGTGCTGCGTGGGTTGGGACGGCAATCCGGAGCCGCTGTCCATGATAGACAGAGCCATTGAACTGGGTGCCTATAAGGTGCAGCTGTTCAAGCCTTACTTTAATCAGGAGTCTGTGGACAAGGCACACGCTCACGGTATTTTATGTAATGTATTCTGGTCGGATGACCCCGAGGAGGCAAAGCACTTCCTGGATATGGGCATTGACACCATTCTGACCAATGATTACAATCTGGTGTCCCAGGTGCTTAAGAAGTAATAGGAGAAGAAATATGACGCTGGAACAGGCAAAGAATAAGCTGGCGAAGTATGGACAGGAACATGTATTAAAATATTATAATGAGCTTTCGGAGGCTGAGAAGACTTCGCTGTTGATGCAGATTCAGACTGCGGATATGAGTGCGCTGTCCTCTTGCAAGAATAAAGAGGAATTGAACTCCAGAGGGGTGATCACACCCCTTGCAGCCATGCAGCTTGAGGAAATCCGTGCCAATCAGGAGCAGTTTACGGCCATTGGTCTGGAGGCAATCCGTCAGGGTAAAATGGGCGCAGTGATGTTGGCAGGCGGCATGGGCACCAGGCTTGGTTCTGATGCTCCCAAGGGCATGTACAATCTGGGCATTACCGGGGAATTGTACATTTTTGAGTGTCAGATCAAAAATCTTCTGGATGTGGTGCGTCAGGCAGATGCCTGGGTGCATTTGTTTATCATGACCAGCGACAAAAATCATGACACAACAGTCGCCTTCCTGAAAGAAAAAGATTTCTTTGGATATAACGAGGAGTATGTTCATTTCTTTATTCAGGAGATGGCCCTGTGCAGTGATTTTGAAGGCAAGATCCTGTTGGAAGAGAAAGGGAAAATGGCCGATTCTCCCAACGGTAACGGCGGCTGGTTCATTTCCATGAAGAATACCGGTATGCTGGATGTGGTTCACAGAGAGGGCATTGAATGGCTGAATATTTTTGCGGTGGATAATGTGCTGCAGAGAATCGCTGATCCCTGCCTGCTGGGAGCAACATTGCAGAGAAACTGTGTGTCCGGTGCAAAGGTAGTGAAGAAGAATGCTCCCCGGGAGGGTGTGGGCGTGTTGTGCCTGGAGGACGGCAGACCTTCCATCGTGGAATATTATGAGTTGACGGATGAGATGGTGGAAGCCAGGGACGAGAATGGTGAGCCTGCTTACAATTTCGGTGCCATCCTGAACTATATTTTCAGACTTAAGGAGCTTGAGGCGATACAGGCAAGTATGCCGCTGCACATCGTGGAGAAGAAGATTCCTTGTCTGGATGAGAACGGAGAACTTTTACAGCCTGAGACGCCCAATGGTTTCAAATATGAGACCCTGGTGCTGGATATGGTGCATCAGATGCCTAATTGCCTGCCCTTTGAAGTAGAGCGCGAGAGAGAGTTTGCGCCCATCAAGAATATGACCGGTGTGGATTCTGTAGAAACTGCGCGTATTTTGCTTGAAAAGAACGGCGTGGTGTTGTAAGATAGACAAGTAAAAAATGTGAAATTGGGATGGCTGCATCCCCCGTAAATAAATCAAGTCTGCTGACGCAGACAGATAGGAGTGCATATGAGTATTTTAGTAACAGGCGGTGCCGGTTTTATCGGCAGCCATACCGTAGTAGAGCTGCAGGAAGCTGGCTATGATGTAGTTGTTCTGGACAATCTGAGCAATTCCAACGTAAAGTCCCTGGAGCGCGTAGAAGCAATCACCGGCAAGAAGGTTCCTTTTTACAAGGCTGACATTTTGGATCGAGAAGCTTTGGAAGAGATCTTCTCCAAGGAAACCGTTGAGGCGGTAATTCACTTTGCAGGCCTGAAGGCTGTAGGTGAGTCCGTACAGAAGCCTTGGGAGTATTATGAGAACAATATCGCAGGTACCTTGACCCTGGTTGATGTAATGAGAAAGCATGGTGTGAAGAACCTGATCTTCTCCTCCAGTGCAACTGTATACGGTGATCCCGCATTTATTCCTATTACCGAGCAGTGCCCTAAGGGACAGTGCACCAATCCTTACGGCTGGACCAAGTCCATGCTGGAGCAGATTCTCTCTGATATCCAGAAGGCTGATCAGGAGTGGAATGTTATCCTGCTTCGTTACTTCAATCCTATCGGTGCTCACAAGAGCGGTACCATGGGTGAGAATCCCAACGGTATTCCCAACAACCTGATGCCTTATGTTACTCAGGTGGCAGTTGGTAAGCTGAAAGAGCTGGGCATCTTCGGTAACGATTATGATACCCACGACGGCACCGGCGTACGTGATTTCATCCACGTTGTAGATCTGGCAAAGGGTCATGTAAAGGCTGTAAAGAAGACCGAGGAGAAGCCCGGCCTGAAGATTTACAACCTGGGTACCGGCGTTGGCTACAGCGTGCTGGATATTGTAAACAATTTTGAAGCAGCTACCGGCGTAAAGGTTCCTTACGTATTTAAGCCCCGTCGTCCCGGCGATATCGCTACCTGCTATTCCGATGCAACTCTTGCTAAGGAAGAGCTTGGCTGGGTGGCTGAGTACGGCATCAGAGAAATGTGCGAAGATGCCTGGAGATGGCAGAAGAATAACCCTAACGGTTACGATGAATAAGAGATAGTACATAAATAATTGTACATGATGAAGCGCCCGATGTGTGAAGCATCGGGCGCTGTTTGTATGTTTACTTTTTCATCATTAAGCCTTTGCCTTCGGCGTACCAAGTGAGATTCTAACCATTGTACCATCAAAATTAGTCTGCAGGTGAGTTGTTTCAGTTTTCCAATGGTAGCTGATATAACCAGTCTCCTCATTTTCGAACATCTCTGTTTCTGTTCCATACAGACCTTGAAATGCGGAAACAATTTCTTCAAAGAATGCTTTCGGATCCTCAAGATCCCAGAAGCTGAAACTAATATACACCAATTCATCCGGTCGAAATTCAAAAGATGCCGTTGCCTCGTATCCATCCAGAACATATACTACATCTTTAAAATCATAAAAAACAAAGTCTTTTGGTGCATATAGGGTCACGTCCTTTAAGTTGCCGTTCAGTATCGCTTCTACCTCTTCCACAGAGGAATCCCATGGAACTTCTTCGAACTGATATTCCTGATCCTGATTGAATGCTGTCAGCAGCAGCTCACGGGACTCTTTTGTGTTTTCTGCCAGGATCCGATTACGCTCTTTTTCCGTGTAGCCAATGGCTATTGTCATATCTTTCGTTCCATCGCTTAAATAATCTAAACTAATCTTCAGCCTTGTCTTGTCTGTCTGCCACGTATAGGTGCGTGCGCCTGTCTCCTGATTTTCAACTCTGCTGCTCTCGGGGCCGAACAAATTAGTTAATTCCGCAACAAAGGGTTCAAACTGTTCCGCTGCGTTCTTGTCCGAACGGAACATTAATATGGAATCAACCAACTCCTCATGCCAAAACTCACAAATATGTTTAAAACGTTCTCCTTCTAACAGATATTCCTTATAAGATTCTGAATACTTCTGAAATTTGGCTTGATTCCCTTCCCAATAACCATAAACATTCATTGAAAAAGTATGGTATTCTGTCAAGGGCTTTCTAATAATTTCATACCAAGATGTCCCCAAAGGAACCAGACCGAATTGATACTCATCTCCCTGTTTTAAATCTGCCAATTTGAATTCCATCAAGCCTTCTGTGTTGTCATCGCTCTCCGTCTCATCGGAAGTTTCGTCAGTTGCTGCTTCATCTGATGTTTCGCCATTTGCAGTCTCATCTGTATTTGCTGTTTCATCTGTATCTGCAGTCTCATCGGTCGTTTCACTCTCGGCCGTTTCCAGCGTACTCGCAATTTCCTTTGGATCCTGTTTGGGATTTGTCAGGAAACATATGGCTACTACTGCACACGCAATAACAGATATCAGAATCGTCCAAAATGCCGGTTTTTTATAATTCATCACAGACTTTACTCGCTCTTTCACCCCCACCTCTCCAAATGCAAGTGGACAAGCTGCAATCGTTCGACGATTAACGCTGCAAGCCACAAGTGCCTGAGTGTAATCGGCTTTCTGCTGGCTGTCAAGCATCTTAATAACCTTTTCATCACAGGCAATCTCGATGTCGCGGCACAACAGTATATAAGCCAACCATATGAGAGGATTGAACCAATAGACGGTCAGTAACAGGAATCCTGCCGGCTTCCACCAGTGGTCTTTGCGTTGGATATGTGCCTGCTCATGGGAAACAACATGTTCCAGATCCTGCCCGGCTAATCCGATCGACAGATAGATTCTGGGCTTTATGATACCCAGAACAAACGGTGAACTTACATTCTCGCTCTGAAAGATGTTATCACGATAGAGTACTGCTGTGTTTACCCTGCGGCATAGCCGGAAGTAGCTGACAGCAGTATACAAAAACAGCACAATCATGCCAAGGAGCCACAAGCCGGCATAAACAGGTATCAAAATCTGCAGGGGATTCGCACTGGTTACGGTATCAGCAGGCGGCGCAAAGGAAGCTTCGATAACAGGATTGATCACGTTGTTGACCATATTGATACCGCTGTCAACATTTGGCGAAGGATCCATTTCTATGTTCATTGGAATGGTTTCCGCATTGGGTACCAGGCTTAAGGTACTTTCAAAATTGAAAGGGCTGATCAAACGGACTGCAACAATGCCCCAGAGAAGAACATTGATCCACTTGGGAGCTTTCTTCAGGAATATTCTAAGTATCAGAACAACCAGAATGAGCCAACCGGCTGATATGCTCATGTTTACAATTTTCAAAAACAAGTTTTTAAAAGCATTACTTTCCAATAATCGTAAAAACTGATAAATCATGTTAGTCCCCCCTTCTTATCCGATCGATCATACTCTGCACTTCATCCAAATCATTTTCGGAAAGATTCTGATGTTTTGTAAAAGCAGCAATAAAAGCAGGTAAAGAACCCTCAAATTTTTTCTCAACCAACTCGTCAATCTCATACGCTTGGGCATCATCTTTCGATACGAGAGAGGTAATCATGCTGTTGTCATTCTGCAATACACCACGCTCCTCAAGTCGTTTGATAACGGTATAGGTTGTGGTTCGCTTCCATCCAAGGCGTTCCTGGCACAGCTTTACAAGTGCAACCGCAGTAATGGGCTCGAACTCCCACATAATTAAACAAAAACGATATTCACTTTCATGAATTTTTGGTATTTCCATTTATGCTCTCCCCCTCTTTCTTGTCTACACTATTAGACTCAATTACAGTCTACATCATTAGACACAAAAAGTCAATATAAAAGCAAACTGCCATCGACAGTTTGCTTACGAGATTCAAATTATGCAAACAAAACGCACACTTAATTATTTGTAGTACATAAGGTGATTACGCAACATACAAGTACATAAAGATAAAATGGCAGACACTGCCTCCCATAACGAACAGGTGGAACACTTCATGGGAACCAAAGTCCTTGTGTCTGGAGTTAAAAAGCGGCAGCTTCAGAGCGTAGATCACACCGCCAACTGTGTAGATGATACCTCCTGCCAGCAGCCACAGAAACGCGGCCTTGGGGAGTGCCTCCCAGAGGCTGCTGAATACGAACACGCAGACCCAGCCCATGGCGATGTATATCAGGGAGGAGAACCATTTGGGGCAGGTGATCCAGAAGGCCTTGATCAGCATACCGAAGATGGCGATGCTCCAGACTGCGGTCAGCAGAGTCAGTCCCATCTTGCCGCCCAACACCAGCAGGCATACAGGAGTGTAGGTGCCGGCTATCAGTACAAAGATCATCATGTGGTCAATTTTCCGAAAGATACGCAGGGGACCGCCGCTTAAATCAACAGAGTGGTACAGCGTGCTGGCTCCATAGAGCAGGATCATGCTACCCATAAAGATGGCCATGGCGTAAAAATTTTTCTGGCCGGATCCGATACCGGCTTTTAAAAGCAAAGGTACGGCGGCAAACACGGCCAGCATCATTGCTGAAAAGTGAGTGAGGGCACTGCCCGGTTCCCTGATTGTAATCTGCATAAGATTTCTTCCTTTCTGTGTGGAGGTAGCAGAATTAAGGCATCATAAGAGACCTTAACGAGATCTGTATAGTTGTTTTAAAAATGCAAACCACATGGCGCACGCAATATGCACAACACATAGTAATGAAAACCATATCCAACAATACAAATACTACACCATGAAGGGAGAGAAGTCAATGGCGGAAAATAATTTTTAGCGAATTTAATATATGTGCGCGATTTTGATCAATCTTCTTCGATAATCTGTATTTCCAGATAGTCAAAATCAATGGTTTCAATAAAATTATCCTGGGTAAACCGGGCTTTGCTGTGGCGTTTGAACTCGGTGATGGTCTTGTCCAGCCAGATGGGCTTGCCCAAGTCAAATTGATAACATGCCTCTTCCAGCGCACGGAAGACCTTGTGGGTCCTGGTATCCTGTCTGTCATCGGTGATGCAGGTGTCCTGCAGCATACGGTTATCTTTGAAAACTTTTGCCCATAATCGGAACATAATGATTTCCTCCTGTATGTTAATTGCTCATATAGTATACCACCGAAGCGGAATTTTTTCACCCGGTTTTTGACAGATACCAAAAGACCGCAAAGGAAAGCAGAATTGACCTTGAAAATGCTGAAAATGGCTGCCAAGCATTGTAAACCGCAAAAATTCGTGGCATAATGAAAATGATAGGTCTGGTCTTTAAGGTACACAGACCCGACCATTTCATACATATGGGATAATAGGGAGGATATATCAAAATGAGACAATATTTGATTCCTGAAAAAGGACAATTCTACAAAGCTAACATGCATGCGCATACCAATATTTCAGACGGAAATATGTCACCGGAGGAGGTTAAACAGTGCTTTCTCAAGATGGGCTACTCCATCGTTGCTTATACAGAGCATGAAGTTCTGGTGCCTCATAATGATCTGACTGATGATAATTTCCTGGCCATCACATCCTATGAGGTTTCCCTGAATGATCGCTGGCCTACTGATTTCCAGTTTGAAAAGACCTATCACCTGAATCTCTATGCTAAGGATAGGTATACTTCGGTCAGCTCTGTTTTTTCCGAGAAGAATTTCTGGATTGACCATTCCGTGGATTATATATCTGAAGAGTGCCGCAAGATTGCATATACCCGTCACTATTCCATCGAAGGTGTCAATGACCTGATCAAGAAGGCAAACGACGATGGTTTCCTGGTATGCTTAAATCACCCTGTCTGGTCCGTACAGCGTTACCCTGATTATGCCGGACTGAAGGGACTCTGGGGTGTGGAAGTATATAATGGTTGTGACCAGGGTGGATTTATCGAGAACACACAGGCTTTTGATGACCTGCTCCACCTGAACGAGAATGTATACCCCATTGCTGCGGATGATTCCCACAGCGAGGCGGGCTCCGGCCGCGGCTGGATACAGATCAAGGCCGAGAAACTGGAGTACGATACCATTATGGGAGCTTTGGAGCGCGGTGAATTTTATGCGTCCACAGGTCCGGAGATTCACGAGTTTTACATTGAGGATGGCGTGGTTCACGCGTCTACATCAGATGCAGTGCAGATCCGTCTGCTCACAGAGCGCCGCTGTGCCTGGGGCGCAAACGGCACGGAAGAGGATCCTGTGAATAAGGCTTCCTTTGACCTCAAACAGTATATTGCAGATTCCAAGAGAAACACCAACCTGCGCTGCCGCCCCTGGTTCAGACTTGAGCTTACTGACAGAAGGGGAAAAGCTGCACAGACAAGGGCTTATTATCTGGATGAGCTGAATTTATTATAATAAAAAATTGTTCTGAGGGCTGTCGGATTTCCGGCAGCCTTTTCTTTTTGAGGTCCAATCTGTCGTATGAGGCGACAGAAGATGGAGAGAAGCCTTTTTTCTGTTATTTTTTTAAAAATCCTGCATATATATAAGAGGGGTGTTTTGGAGACAAAATAACCAATCATTATTAAAAAAGGATTAATTATTTGTGAATTATATACATTTTGACCATGTAATATGGTATACTGAATATGGAAGTCCGGATGCCTATTTGTTTTGGATGAATCCGGAAGGGGTTATCAGAGAAAGGTATGGTTTTAGAATGGAATTAACTGCAGGCAAGGGTGAGGGAATCGAGAGCTGGAGAGAGGTCACGCTGATTTATAATGCGGCGCTCAGACAGATGGAGACAAAGATGCAGATCCTGAACGAAGAATTTCAGCATGTGCATCAGTACAATCCCATAGAGCACATAAAAGCCAGGATCAAGACGCCGGAGAGTATTGTAAAGAAGCTGAAGCGCTACGGCCAGGAGTCCACCATTGACAACATGGTAAAATATGTGAAAGATATTGCGGGTATCCGTATCATCTGTTCTTTTACCTCCGATATTTATCGGATTGCAGAGATGATAGCGGAGCAGCGGGATATCAAGGTCATCGAAGTGAAGGATTATATTACATATCCTAAGGCCAGCGGCTACAAGAGTTACCACATGATCGTGACGGTGCCGGTATATCTGTCCGACCGGACGGTGGACACCAGAGTGGAGGTGCAGATCCGGACGGTTGCCATGGACTTCTGGGCAAGTCTGGAGCACAAGATGCACTATAAATTTGAAGGGGATGCGCCGGAGCATATCAGGAATGAATTGATTGAATGTGCTAAGATGGTGTCAGACCTGGATGCCAGGATGCTGTCACTGAATGATGAGATATTGGCTCTTACGCAGGCTGAGGAAAAAGAATTGTAGTTTCCCATAAAAAGAGGAGTGCCCAGGTACCTTTCGGCACCCGGGCTATTATGAAAAAATTAATACAACTTCTCTTGTTGCGGTACAAATATATTATAGCAATGGCGTATGAACAAAATGTGAACAAAATATAAATGAATGTTTAAAATAAACAAAAAAATAATCTGATAAAATATTTTTTGTGCAATATGCACAAAAATATTGCGCCTTTTGGCTCTTGAAAAGAGAGGACCAATGGCCGGAGAACCTGAAAAAGCCAAGCTGGGAGTTGACAGCAGAGCAGCGGACATTATAAAATATAATAAAATATGTTCGGAGGGAAGTTGATGGATATGTTTATGGACAAGCTGGCACAGAAATTGACAGCACAGGAAATGATCAAGGCAAATATGGCTGCAGATGCAGAAGAAATGAGTAAGCTGAAAGGCAAGACCAAGGAATACAGCGAGGCGTTGGAGCAGATTAAGAAGCTGGTGGAAGACGGCGTCGGCAAGCTGAGAGCTGCCAAAGTAGACGGCAAAGAGATTGATCGTCTGGTAGAGGAGAGTATTGCCAAGATTAATGAGATCAAGTCTGAGGACGACCGCAAGGATGCAGAGACTGCAGCAGCAGTAGAAGCTCTGAAGGCAGAGACCATTGCGGCGCTGGAAGCAGTAAAAGAGCAGCTTGGCGAGAAGCTTGAGGCCTCCAACGAGAATGTTCACAAAGAGTGTGTAAAAGTATACCGCAATGTGCAGGCTGTAGTAGTGGAAGAGAACAATAAGCAGACTGAGAGTATAAAGGAAGCTGTGACTGCTGCTGTAAAAGGATTCAAGGGCAAGCTTACAGCAATCCTTATTATTTCCGGTATTTCCCTGCTGCTGGCTGCGGGAAGTGTAGCTTTGCAGGTAATGGAGATGTTGAATTTTAAATTCTTCTGATAAACAGATTTTGTGACGGAGACATAGAGAATTATGGCAAAGCAAGTATGGAAGCCGGGGAATATGCTTTATCCCTTGCCTGCTGTTATGGTCAGCATGGCTGACAAAAACGGCAAACCGAATATTATTACCCTGGCCTGGGTGGGCACCGTATGTACCAATCCGCCGGTGGTATCCATTTCTGTCAGACCGGAGCGTTACTCCTATCCCATCATTAAAGAGACGGGAGAGTTCGTGATCAACCTTACCACCAAGGAACTGACTTTCGCCACCGATTACTGTGGCGTAAAGAGCGGGCGGGATGTGGATAAGTTTAAAGAGATGAAGCTTACTGCCATTCCGGGCATGCATGTGAAGGCTCCTATGATCGGGGAGAGCCCTGTAAACATGGAGTGCCGGGTGCGGGAGATTGTTCCTCTTGGTTCCCATCATATGATCCTGGCAGATGTGTTGGCAGTCCATGCAGATGAAAAATACATGGATGAGCGAGGCAAATTCCATCTGAACAAGGCGGAGCCCATGATTTATTCCCACGGTGGGTACTACGGCTGCGGAGAATTATTGGGGACTTTTGGTTACAGCGTCAAGAAACCTGAAAAGCGACCGCAAAAGAGGTAGCGTGTAAACTTAAAAATCTTCTTTATCGAGATGTGACGGGGAGTTCAAAAGACTCCCCCTTTTTATGGATTCTTTTCCGAAACGGCTGCGGATGCTGTCCAGAGCAGCGTCAAGCTTTTGCTGTTTTTCGGAGACAGGCGCCATATAGTCGAAAAGACTAAGCTGTATGGGAGCATCTTCTTCCACAAGCTTGGTGGTGCGAAGGCCCAGCAGGCGGATGGGGGTGCCGTCCCACAGCTCGTCAAAAAGTGCGCAAGCCTTGCGGTAGAGTACATCGGTGGAGGCTGTAGGAGGCTCCAGAGGCATCTGATGGGAAACGGATTTAAAATTATTGTATTTGATTTCCGTGCAGACCAGACCGGCCAGTTGGTGGGAATCACGAAGGCGCTTGCCCACTGATTCTGCCAGTCGGAGCAGGGTGGCACAGGCATCTTCCCTGGTCTCAGCGTCTGCGCTGAGCGTGGTGGAATTGCCGATTCCTTTGGCTTTTGCAGGCTCAGGGATCACGTCGGAAGCATCCTGGCCGTTGGCATATTTCCAAAGGGTGAGTCCGTGGCTTTTCAGGTGGGACTCCAGAATATGCAGATTGGCCTGTGCCAGATCGCCTATGGTCAGAATCCCCAGCTTGCGCAGGGTCTCGGCACTGGAATGACCGCACATATATAAAGAGGAGACCGGCAGGGGCCACATTTTCTCCCGGATCTCCCGGGCATAAAGGGTGTGCACCAGGTTGGGCTTTTTGAAATCAGAGGCCATTTTGGCCAGGACCTTGCGGTCAGAGATGCCGATATTTACCGTGAATTTGAATTTTTCATAGATTTCGTCCTTGATCAGGGCTGCGGCGGCCTCGGGAGAAGGATATTTGGATGATATGGGGGTATAATCCATATAACACTCGTCAATGCTCACCTGTTCAATGTCGGGGCATATGTCAGTCAGGTATTCCATGAGCTGATGGCTCTTCCTGCTGTACATGGCATGGTCCGGAGCTACGCTTACCAGGTTGGGACACTTGCGGAAAGCATTTACCACCGGTTCCCCGGTGACAATGCCGTAGGCCTTGGCGGGAATGGATTTGGCCAATACTACACCGTGGCGCTTGGCCATGTCGCCGCCCACGATGGCGGGAATGGTGCGCAGATCCGGTTCTTCCCCCTTTTCCAGCCGCTCCAGGGCGGACCAGCTTAAGAAGGCGGAATTGACATCAATATGAAAAATAATGCGATCAGACGGTAATGTCACGGGCGGCTCCTTTTGAAAACGAATGTATGTTCTGTGTGTATTTTACCACAAGAAGAATTGCTTTACAAGATGTAGAAATATTGCTACAATCATTAACGTGGGTGCGGTTGATGCCCCCAATATTATCGGTTCTTCCGCTTAGCCTACGTATATATCTCATTCGGACACGCTTCTGCTCCGTAAAACACGCAGGCTGAGCTGTTGTATCGGTTGTCATGTGCACGGAAGCCGAAAAGTATTGATTGAAGCAATATTAAGAGGATAACAAATAAAGAATGTCTATTAATTTTAGAAGGATAAAATTTACATATGTGAAGGCCACGTTGATCACACTGTTTGTGTGTCTGCTTTTTCTGGAGGGATATGTGACTTTTGAGAAGACAGGGGAGAATTTTTTCCATGTTTTTGTCAATGGTGTGCAGGTAGGAACCGTGGGCGAGGCGGATGCAGCAGAGAAGCTGCTGATAAAGGCCAGGAAAAATGTGGCTTCCCAAAGTGAAACGCTCACCTTTATGGATGTAGAGATGTCCATGGTGGGAGAAGAGGTCCTTTGGGGTGAAGTGGACAGTGAGCGCCAAGTGCAGGCGGCCATGGAAGAAGTCCTTCGGGGCAGCGTGATCGAGACCATGCAGAAGGCATATACTTTAAAGGTAAACGAGTATATGGTGAACCTGGCCAATATGGATCAGGTGAAGGGGCTGCTTCAGGCTGCTGTGGACAAGTATGACAGTCAGAATGCTTTTCAAGTGGAATTGTGCCATGACACGGAGCGGGAGTTCAATGTCCTTACTGCCAATGTGAACAGGAGGGAAGGCGTACAGGAGACTTCCCTGGAGGATATCTGCGATGCCGGTGTGCAGGCTGTGCTTAGTCAAATGGGCAATGTAAAGCAGACTGAAGAAACCGCAGAAATGTCTTTTGAGGATTTTGAACTGGGACTGCTTTCAGTGAATTTTGCAGAAGAAGTGGAGATCGTGGAGGCATATCTGCCCGAAAGTCAGCTGACACCTCTGGAGACTGCCATTGAGGATGTGATCAAGGAGCAGGAAATGCCCGGCGAATATGAGGTGGTGGCAGGTGACACGCTGTCCGAAATTGCCATCAAAGTGAATATTCCCATGGACAAGATCATAGAGATGAACAGCGAGACCCTGGAGAATGAGAATTCTACGATCCGCATCGGGGACAAGCTGATCATTACTGTGCCGGAACCGGAGCTTTCCGTGGAGCGGACGGAAAAGAATTATTATGAAGAAATTTACGATGCGGATATTATTTATGTAGATAATGACAGCTGGTATACCACCCAGACCAAGGTGCTGCAGCAGCCTTCTGCAGGCTTCAGGAAAGTGGTGGCAAATGTATTTTTCGTGAATGATAAAGAGGTCTCCAGGGAAATCTTAAAAGAAGAGATCGTGATGGAGGCGGTGCCCAAGATCGTGGAGCGCGGCACTAAGATCCCGCCCACATACATCAAGCCTATTTCCGGCGGACGCCAGTCTTCCGGTTTTGGTAAGAGAAATGCTCCTACCAAGGGTGCCAGCACTTATCATAAAGGTATTGACTGGGCTGTGCCCAAGGGAACGGCAGTATTTGCTTCCTGTGGCGGTACCGTGGCTCGTGCCGGATGGGGAAGCGGCTACGGCTATGTGGTATATATCAATCATTCCGACGGCAGACAGACCAGATATGCTCATCTGAGCAAGGTATTGGTGAAAGTGGGTCAGCGGGTCGATCAGGGACAGCGCATTGCATTGAGCGGAAATACGGGTATCAGTTCCGGACCTCATCTGCATTTTGAAATGTTGATAGGCGGCAAGCAGGTAAATCCTCTGAAATATTTGCAGTAGAACACCCATTCTGTTTACAAATGGCAGAAATTGTGATATAAAATAAATAGAATGCCCAAAGAATGTAATTTTGTTTAATATAGAAGTAGTACCAGAAGAGGTAGATATAATGCAACAGTACGCAATTAGAGGCGGTAATCCACTGGTCGGAGAAGTTGAAATAGGGGGTGCAAAGAATGCAGCACTTCCTATTCTTGCTGCGTCCGTAATGACGGATGAAACCGTATATATAGAAAATGTGCCCGATGTGCGTGATACAAACGTGCTGCTGGCTGCCATGGACAATATTGGTGTGATGGTAAAAAGAACCGGCAGACATGAGGTGACTTTAAATGCATCTCAGATTCACAATCTGGTGGTTGACAATGATAATATCAAAAAGATCAGAGCATCCTATTATCTGATCGGAGCAATGCTTGCAAAATACAAGCATGCTGAGGTGGCATTACCCGGTGGCTGTGATATCGGCAGCCGTGCCATCGACCAGCATATCAAAGGTTTCCGTGCTCTGGGCGCAGAGGTTACCATTGAGCACGGTCTGATCAAGACCAAGGCAGAGCGCCTGGTGGGCAGCCATATTTACATGGATCTTGTCAGCGTGGGAGCAACCATTAATGTAATGATGGCAGCTACCCTTGCAGAGGGTACCACTATTATTGAAAACTCTGCAAAAGAGCCCCATGTAGTTGACCTGGCCAATTTCCTGAACAGCATGGGTGCCAATATCAAGGGTGCAGGTACTGATGTGATCCGTATCAAGGGAGTGGAGAAGCTTCACGGTACGGAATATGCAATTATTCCCGACCAGATCGAGGCAGGTACATTTATGTTTGCGGCAGCGATCACCAAAGGTGATGTAACTGTCAAGAATGTAATCCCCAAGCATCTGGAGTCTATTACAGCAAAACTGTTGGAAATCGGTTGTGAGGTAAAAGAGGCAGATGACTGTGTGCGCGTAGTGGCTTCCAAGCCCCTGCATCACACCCACGTAAAGACCCTTCCCTACCCTGGTTTCCCTACGGATATGCAGCCTCAGATCACTGTGGCATTGGCGCTTTCACAGGGCACCAGCATTGTTACGGAGAGTATTTTTGAAAACCGCTTCCGCTATGTGGACGAGCTGACCCGCATGGGTGCCAGCATTAAGGTGGAGGGCACTACTGCGATCATTGAAGGTGTGTCCAGATACACTGGTGCAAGTATTTCTGCACCGGATTTGCGTGCAGGAGCTGCACTGGTAATGGCAGCGTTGGCAGCAGAAGGTTATTCCATGGTGGATGACATCAAGTATATTGAGCGCGGTTACGAAGATTTCCATCTGAAACTGCAGAGTCTGGGAGCCCAGATTGAATTGGTGGAGACCGAACGGGACTTTCAGAAGTTCAAATTAAAGACAGGCTGATGTAAAAAAGCGGAGCATTGTACTAAATGAAGTGCATTGCGTTTGCCGGGCGAAAATCCCTTGACAAAAGAGAAACTGCATAGTAAGGTTTATTTGGTCGATAAGACAAATTAAGGTTTGATAATTTCATATTGTGAATATGTGCCGGAAGGCACAGATTTTTCTCTTATTCAGAGTTGGTGGAGATACATAGGATCGTTGAAGCCACGGCAACCCCTTTGAAAGGAAGGTGCCTACCTGAGCGAGTAATTGTCGAACAATAAGAGGATTTGATTATCGCTATATTCAGGTCCGCTTTTTGTGAGCGGACCTTTTTTCGCGAATAAGCAACACCGCAGGTGTTTCGAATCTGCTTATTCGGTGAAACAGCAAATGCAAACATACATGATTGAGTTATTCCCACGTAGGGAAAGAAACGGAGGAAAAATGGAAAAACGTTTATTTACGTCTGAATCAGTAACCGAGGGACATCCCGATAAAATCTGCGACGCAGTATCCGACGCAGTTTTAGACGCTCTGATGGAGCAGGATCCCTTCAGCCGTGTTGCATGTGAGACCTGCACCAATACCGGTTTCGTGCTGGTAATGGGTGAGATCACCACCAAAGCCAATATTGACATTCCTGCAATCGTGCGCAAGACTGTTAATGAGATCGGTTACGATGCTTCCGAGAAGGGCTTCGACGGCAATACTTGTGCTGTTATGGTTTCCCTGGACAAGCAGTCTGCTGATATCGCTATGGGCGTTGACTGTGCGCTGGAATCCAGAGGCGAGACCGGTATGAGCGACGAACAGCTGGATGCCATCGGCGCAGGCGATCAGGGTATGATGTTCGGTTATGCTACCAACGAGACCGAGGAATTGATGCCCTATCCCATCTCTCTGGCCCACAAGCTGACCCGTCAGCTGACCAAGGTACGTAAAGATGGTACTCTTTCCTATCTTCGTCCCGACGGTAAGAGCCAGGTTTCTGTGGAATATGACGAGAACGGCAAGCCCGTACGTCTGGAGGCAGTAGTACTTTCCACCCAGCACGACGAGAAAGTGACTCAGGAGCAGATCCACGAAGATATCAAGAAATATGTATTCGATCCCGTTCTCCCCAAGGAGATGATCGATGCTGATACCAAGTTCTTCATCAATCCTACAGGTCGTTTCGTTATCGGCGGTCCCAACGGCGACAGCGGTCTCACCGGCCGAAAGATCATCGTAGACACCTACGGCGGTTACGCCCGTCACGGCGGCGGTGCTTTCTCCGGTAAGGATTGCACCAAGGTTGACAGAAGTGCAGCATACGCAGCCCGTTACGTTGCCAAGAACATCGTGGCAGCAGGCCTGGCTGACAAGTGTGAGATCCAGCTTTCCTACGCAATCGGCGTAGCACAGCCTACTTCCGTAATGGTAGACACCTTCGGCACCGGCAAGGTTTCCGATGAGCAGCTGGTAGCAATTGTTCGTGAGAACTTTGATCTGCGTCCCGCAGGCATCATTAAGATGCTGGATCTGCGTCGTCCTATTTACAGACAGACCGCAGCTTACGGTCACTTCGGCCGCAATGATGTTTCCCTGCCTTGGGAGGCACTTGATAAGGTTGAGGACCTGAAGAAGTATTTATAAGAAATAGCAAATGAGCTTATCATTGACACCCTCCTGCATGCAGAAGGGTGTTTTTGTAAAAAAATATTGACTTTTATTTTGGGTAGTGCTATTATAATATTCAATTTAACAAACTAAACCGTTGAAGCGGGGATAAAGGTAGTTATGATTCCACAGAGAGCCCGGGAGGCTGAGAGCCGGGTGAAACACAGATTATCAAATGGGCCGCTGAGGGTGCAGTCAAAAGCGTAGAAAGTTTACGCCTAGTATTCTGCAACGTGTGGGCATACGTCAGTTGCCGGGGATATGCAGGTATCCCGTTAAGAGCACGGCGTCATGGCCGTGAATGCAAGGTGGCACCGCGGATAAAGTATTTTGATTATTCGTCCTTGACAGAAGTTTTTCTGTCGAGGACTTTTTTGCGTGTATAATGAGACGAGCAGGAATACGGAGTATTCCTGATGCACGTGAAGCGAGGCCCAAAAGTCTGCTTGCAGAACTTTGGGGACGCGGTTCACGGGCCATAGAAACACCTTGGTATTTCTATTCGGCGAATATCGCGACATCGAACCGATAGGTGAGATGGGGGCAGCAAAAGTGTTTTATAGTGATAAAAGAGAGGGCAAACGTATGACAAATGAAAATGGACGTTTCGGAATTCACGGCGGACAGTATGTGCCGGAAGTATTAATGAATGCAGTGAATGAGTTGGAAGAGGCTTACAATTATTATAAAAATGATCCGGAATTCAACCGGGAGCTGGCAGAGCTTTTTAATGAGTATGCCGGCAGACCTTCCAGATTGTATTATGCGGAAAAGATGACCAAGGACCTGGGCGGCGCCAAAATTTACTTAAAGCGTGAGGATCTGAATCATACCGGCGCCCACAAGATTAACAATGTGCTGGGACAGGCACTGCTGGCCAAGAAGATGGGCAAGACCCGCCTGATCGCAGAGACCGGTGCCGGCCAGCATGGTGTTGCTACCGCCACAGCGGCGGCGCTGATGGGCATGGAGTGCGTGGTGTTCATGGGTGAGGAGGACACTATCAGACAGGCGCTGAATGTATACCGTATGCGCCTTCTGGGAGCGGAAGTCATCCCCGTAAAGTCAGGCACAGCCACCCTGAAGGATGCGGTTTCCGAGGCCATGAGAGAGTGGACCAACCGTATTGAGGATACCCACTATTGTCTGGGTTCCGTGATGGGACCTCATCCCTTCCCCACAATCGTCAGAGATTTTCAGGCGGTGATCTCCAAGGAAATCAAGGAGCAGATCATGATGAAAGAGGGAAGACTTCCCGATGCAGTACTGGCTTGTGTGGGCGGCGGTTCCAATGCCATCGGTACTTTTTATCATTTCATTGAGGACAAAGATGTGCGCCTGATCGGCTGCGAAGCGGCAGGCAGAGGCATTGATACTTTTGAGACTGCAGCAACGGTAAACACCGGAAGTATCGGTATTTTCCACGGTATGAAGTCCTACTTCTGCCAGGATGAATACGGACAGATTGCACCGGTTTATTCTATTTCAGCAGGCCTGGATTATCCCGGAATCGGACCGGAACACGCACACCTTCACGATATCGGCAGAGCACAGTACGTGCCTGTCATCGACGAAGAAGCGGTATGTGCTTTTGAGTACCTGGCTAAAACAGAAGGTATCATTCCTGCCATCGAGTCAGCCCACGCTATCGCGTATGCGCAGAAGCTGGCGCCTACCATGGACAAGGACCAGATTATTGTAGTGACCGTTTCCGGCAGAGGAGACAAGGATTGTGCAGCGATTGCACGATACAGAGGAGAAGATTTACATGAGTAAGATTAGAGCAGCATTTGAAAAAGGAAAAGCATTGATCGCGTTTATCACCTGCGGTGATCCCGACCTGGAGACAACGGCGGCTGCAGTGCAGGCGGCAACAGAAAACGGTGCCGGCTTAATTGAACTGGGCATCCCCTTCTCGGATCCTACCGCAGAAGGACCTGTGATCCAGGAGTCCAGTATCCGTGCATTAGAGGGTGGCATCACCACAGACAAAGTGCTGGCGTTTGTAAAGGATTTGCGCAAGACAGTCACAATTCCCTTGGTATTCAAGACCTATGCCAATGTAGTATTTTCCTACGGTGCGGAACGGTTTTTCGCTGCCTGCGGAGAAGCCGGCGTAGATGGCATTGTGCTGCCGGATCTGCCCTTTGAAGAGAAGGAAGAATTTCAGGATGTTAGTAGAAAGTATGGCGTAGAACTGATCTCCATGATCGCACCCGCTAAGCGAGAGCGCATTGCCAAGATTGCTTCGGAAGCGGAAGGATTTGTGTATGTGGTGCCCGGGCATGAGAAACAGACTGCATGCGGTGGTGCTTGCAAGGGAAATGGTGGCTCAGTGATCAGAGATTTGTCCGCCATTACGGAGATTATCCGCCAGAATACGGATGTGCCCTGCGCGATTTTCTGTGAGAGTGGAGACAAGGGCCAGTTGATAGAGGCAGCAGGTGTGTTTGATGGCGTTATTGTGGAAGAAACTGTGGTGAGCCTGCTGGCAGAATATGGAAAAGAAGCACCCGCTCATGTGGGAGAGTATGTGAGAAGCTTGAAGGAAGTGTTGTAGAGGACATGATAATATAATGTATGTTCGAAAGGAAATAAAATGAGACTGACTATTGCAACAGCTCCATGCAGAGTTTGAGGTGACTGCGTGGAGGGACAGCTTAGTGCTGATAGCCTCAGACTTTGCTTCTGATTTGAGAAATTCGAAACAAGAAAAGGAGCAAAGAAATGAAACGATTACAAAAGAATAAATGGAAAAAGAATGAAATATTTGAGCTGAAAGATTTTTTGATCCTGTGGAGTACCCAGAGTATATCTCAGCTTGGCAGCAGTATTACTGGATTTGCACTGACTTTATGGTTATATGAGAAGACTGGTTCTTCCTTGAGTACTGCGGCACTTGCCATATGCTCATATGCACCATATGTATTAATGAGCATATTTGCAGGCGCATTGACAGACCGGTTTGATAAAAAGAAGACGATGCTTGGCTGTGATGTATTTGCAGTAATGTGTACGTTGATTGTATTTGTATTGTTTCGTACCGATCATTTGATGGTGTGGCATTTGTATATACTGAATGCTGTTTCGGGATTGATGAATACCGTACAACAACCGGCTTCGGAAGTGGCGATGACCCTCATCGTGCCTGAAAAGTATTATCAGAAGACAAGCGGTCTTCGCTCATTGTCAAGATCTCTGATATCGATCATGAATCCTTTGATTGCTACGGCATTGTATTCTCTTGCGGGTCTAAATGGTGTAATCGCGATTGATGTTGGAAGTTTTGTGGTTGCATTTGCGGCTCTGTTGTTTTGGGTCAGAATTCCGGAAAGCAAGAGTGACAAGCCAGAAAGCGTGCTCCGCCTTGCAAAAGAAGGACTTTTGTTTTTGAATGAAAACCCAATGATTATGACATTGATATTATTTATGTCGGGGGTCAATCTGATAGCGTCAGCGTTCGATGCAGTTTTGCCAGGATATGTGCTTCCCAATCCGAAAGGTGGAGCCACTGTTTTGGGAGTTGTTACATCCTGTGCCGGTGTAGCTATGATCATTGGCAGTCTGCTGGTCTCTGTTTTGCCGAAGCCGAAAGACAGAATAAAGGTTATATATCTAACGATGCTTTTTTCATTAGGAGCCGAGAACCTTTTGCTGGCATTTTCCAGAGCGCCGGTCATGTGGTGCATTGGGCAAATCATCGGATGGATTCTTGTGCCGATTATGAGCGCCAATCTGGATGTGATTCTCAGAACCCAGATTCCGGTGGAATTACAAGGCCGTGTTTATGCATGCCGAAATACGTTTCAGTTTTTTACCATTCCCATAGGTTTGTTCTTGGGTGGCTTTATGGTAGACAATGTGTGTGAACCATTTATGAGTGTATATGGTGAAATGCCAATCCTGAAAATGCTTTTTGGTGTGGGCAAAGGTTCCGGTGCGGCACTTGTGATGTTCATACTCGGTGTCAGCGGAAGTTTGATTTGCATCATCATAGGTAGGAAATTGAAGAAATATCAATATAATTGACAGTGACTGATAGATACTGGAATCTGCTGGAGGACTGTAGTTTGATAGAAGTAAATTTTTACGATACCGTAGAGGATAGCTTATTAAAATTCGCAGTAATCATTGCGAAGACCGAAGGCAAATGGGTATTTTGCAAACATCGGGAACGTGATACTTTTGAAGTTCCGGGTGGACACAGAGAAATCGGGGAAACCATTTTAGAGACCGCCAAAAGAGAGCTGCGTGAGGAAACAGGGGCAGTTGTTTATGATATAAAGCCCATATGTGTATATTCGGTAAAGGGTAAAACAAAAGTAAACGAGAACATTGCCCAAGAAACGTTTGGAATGCTTTATTTCGCAGATATTGTAGATTTTGAAGAAATACATAGCGAAATTGAAAAGATATGGATTACAGACACATTGCCAGATAACTGGACCTACCCTTTGATCCAACCGAGATTAATGGAAGAGGCAAAAAGCAGAGGATTCCTCTAAGGAGTCATAAGGAACAATCTAAAGGATGCAGAAAGGCACTATAATGAAGATTTTATATGGTACGACCAACAATGCAAAATTACAGGCGATGAAAAAAGCAGTTGAGGTATTGGATGTAGAACTTGTTGGTTTAAATGATATAGACGGTGAGCTTCCCGATATAAATGAAATTGGCAACACGCCATTAGAGAATGCGGAGATTAAGGCGAGAGCATACTATGAAGCATTTCATATGCCGGTATTTTCCTGTGACAGCGGCTTGTATTTTGATGAAGTAAAAGAGGAGGAACAGCCGGGAATCCATGTGCGAAGAGTTAATGGTCGAGAATTAGCAGATGAGGAAATGATACAATATTATGCTTCTTTAGCGGCGAAATATGGTGGGAAACTAACCGGACGGTATCGGAATGCCATTTATTTCATATTGGATGGGAAGCATCATTATTCCAGCATGGATATGTCCATTGCTACGGAACCCTTTATTATGGTGTCTGAGCCCCATGCAAAGCGTGTGGAAGGTTTTCCGCTGGATTCCTTGTCCATTGATATTAGAAGTGGAAAATTTTATTACGATCTGGAGGTGAAAGATGTAAGTACATCTGTAGACGAAGGCGTCAGAAGATTTTTCACGGCAATTATATCACAAAAATAGCATTTGGTTTGTCCGAACAGATTGGGTTTTGGGCAAAAATACTAATTATATATCATTGACTGATGCCCTCGTCCTGTTATAAAGAAAAAGTGGCGAGGGTATTTTGTGTTTAAAGAAAAGTGTGTTGGATGTACCTTTATATTTCCTATAGCGCTTGCATTCAAAACGTGGTATACTCATTATGAGTTTTTGTTGTGTTTCCATTAGGAGGGATGATTATGAAGAAATATTTGATCGTAATTGACATGCAAAAAGATTTCGTGGACGGCGCCCTGGGCACCAAAGAGGCAGAGGCAATCGTCCCCGCAGTATTAGATAAAGTAAACTCTTTTGACGGCGAAGTGATCTTTACGAAAGACACTCATTTTGAAGACTATCTGACAACCTCTGAGGGCGCAATGCTGCCCGTGGAACACTGTATCAAGGGCACGGAAGGCTGGCAGCTGATCCCGCCTCTTGAAAAATATTGCACCGAAAACAATTGTAAAGTATACGAAAAACTGACCTTCGGCAGCGTGGAGCTGGCGCAGGATATGTTGGCAGAGCAGACTATTGAAAGCATCGAACTGATCGGTCTCTGCACAGACATCTGCGTAGTGTCCAACGCCCTGATTTTAAAAGCATTCCTGCCGGAAGTGACCATCAAAGTAGATTCCGCCTGCTGCGCAGGCGTGACCCCCGAGAAACATGCAGCAGCTCTGGAAACCATGCGCAGCTGCCAGATATGTGTGGATTAAAGTTGAATCACAGTTGCTTTGTTTATTTTTGCATATCCCTGTTTTGGAAGAAGATATAAGCACTATAAACCCTACAAACAAGTTACTTATAAGTTACTTATAAAATACTATTTGAATGAATAACCAGCTCATGAGGGAGACATGTTCCAACGACGGACCCTTAAAAAGCGTCAGCGCTTAGCGAGGTCAGACGAAATGCAATTTCGTCTCGAGCTTAGCGTCTGCTACGCTTTTTACGGAGCGAGAGCGTGTCCGAGTGGAACATGTCTCCCCCATGAGCGTCATATTCAGAAAAGGAGCCCCACCATGGCATTTGCACACCTTCACGTCCACACAGAATACTCTCTTCTGGACGGTTCCAACAAAATAAAAGAATATGTGGCCCGTGTGAAAGAGCTGGGCATGGACAGTGCTGCCATTACCGACCATGGCGTTATGTACGGTGCCATTGATTTTTATCGGGCAGCTAAAGAGGCCGGCATCAAGCCCATCCTGGGCTGCGAGGTTTATGTGGCGCCCAACTCCCGTTTTGATAAGGAACTTACCGGCGGAGAGGACCGTTATTATCACCTGGTGCTGCTGGCGGAGAATAATGTGGGATACGCCAATCTGATGAAGATCGTCAGCCGTGGCTTTACCGAAGGTTATTATTACAGACCCAGAGTGGATATGGAAGTGCTGCGAGAGTACCACGAGGGCATCATTGCGCTGTCTGCCTGTCTGGCAGGTGAGGTGCAGCGCTATATTGTGAAGGGGCTGCCTCATGAGGCCAGAAAAGCTGCCCGCAAGTACGAAGAATGTTTTGGCAGGGGCAATTATTTCCTGGAACTGCAGGATCACGGTATTCCGGAGCAGAAGACCGTAAATATGGAACTTATGAAGATGAGCCGGGAACTGCAGATCCCGCTTGTGGCCACCAACGATGTGCATTATACCAATGCCGTGGATGCGGATTCCCATGACATCCTGCTCTGCCTGCAAACCGGCAAGAAGCTGGCGGATGAGGACCGTATGCGCTATGAGGGCGGCCAGTATTATGTAAAGAGCGAGCAGGAGATGAAGGGGTTGTTCACCTACGCCTGGGAGGCGGTGGAGAATACCCAGCGCATTGCAGACCGCTGTAATGTGGACATTGAGTTCGGTGTGACCAAGCTGCCTCATTACGAGGTGCCTGCAGGATATGATTCCTGGACCTATTTAAACAAACTTTGCAGTGACGGTCTCGTTGCCCGCTATGGGGATGTGAACCAGCCTGCAGGAGATACCGGACAGACGCTGAAAGAGCGCCTGGATTATGAGCTGGATGTGATCCGCACCATGGGATTTGTGGACTATTTCCTGATTGTTTGGGATTTTATTAATTATGCCAAGAGTAACGGTATCCCCGTGGGACCGGGACGTGGTTCTGCGGCGGGAAGTATCGTGGCCTATTGTCTGCGGATCACCAATATTGATCCTATCAAGTACAGTCTGCTCTTTGAGCGTTTCTTAAATCCGGAGCGTGTCACCATGCCGGATATTGATATTGACTTCTGCTTCGAGAGAAGACAGGAGGTTATTGACTATGTGGGCCGCAAGTACGGCGCAGAGAAGGTGGTGCAGATCGTTACCTTCGGTACCCTGGCGGCAAAGGGTGTTATCAGAGACGTGGGAAGAGTTATGGATCTTCCTTACTCTTATGTGGATACTATTGCCAAAATGGTGCCCAACGAATTGAACATTACTTTGGAGCGGGCCCTGGAACTGAATCCGGAATTCCGTAAGCTCTATCAGGAGGAAGAACAGGTTCAGTACCTGATCGATATGTGTAAGCGGCTGGAAGGTTTGCCCAGACATACCTCCATGCACGCGGCGGGCGTGGTGATCTGCCCCAAGGCTGCGGAGGAGTTCGTGCCTTTGTCCAGAGGCTCCGACGGTTCCATTACCACCCAGTTTACCATGACCACCCTGGAAGAATTGGGTCTGCTTAAAATGGATTTCCTGGGCCTGCGCACCCTCACCGTGATTCGTGATGCGGTGGAGTATATTGAGAAGAGTACCGGGGAATATATTGATGTGGACCGGATTGATTATAATGATCCCAAGGTATTGGCTTCCATCGGCACCGGCAAGACGGATGGCGTGTTCCAGCTGGAAAGCGGCGGTATGAAGAGCTTCATGAAGGAGCTTCGCCCCCAGAATCTGGAAGATATTATTGCGGGTATTTCCCTGTACCGTCCGGGTCCCATGGACTTTATTCCCAAATATATTAAAGGAAAGAACAATCACGACGCGGTAGTGTACTCCTGCCCTCAGCTGGAGCCGATCCTGTCGCCTACTTACGGATGTATTGTGTATCAGGAGCAGGTTATGCAGATCGTGCGCGACCTGGGTGGTTATACCCTGGGCCGAAGTGATCTGGTACGCCGTGCCATGAGTAAGAAGAAGCAGTCTGTGATGGAGAAGGAGCGGGCCAACTTTGTCTACGGCAATCCCGAGGAGGGTGTGCCCGGTTGTGCCGCCAATGGCATCAGTGAAGCGGTGGCAGGGCAGATCTATGAGGATATGATGGACTTTGCAAAATATGCTTTTAATAAGTCCCATGCAGCCTGCTATGCGGTGGTTTCCTACCAGACCGCGTATTTGAAGTATTATCATCCTGTGGAATTCATGGCGGCATTACTTACCTCCGTTATCGATAATTCCAAGAAGGTGTCCGAATATATCCTTACATGCCGCAGCATGGGCATTGAGCTTCTGCCGCCGGATGTAAATGAGGGTGAGGCCGGATTCTCCGTGTCCGGAAAAAGCATCCGCTACGCGCTGACGGCCATCAAGGGCGTGGGACGTCCGGTGATCGAGAGCTTGGTGCAGGAACGCCGGGAGAGAGGCCCCTTTACCAATATTAAGGATTTTATTACACGAATGGCCGACAAGGATATGAACAAGCGTGCCATTGAAAACTTTATCAAGGCGGGAGCGCTGGACAGTCTGGGCGGTACCAGAAAGCAGTTCATGAGTGTTTACGTGCAGATTGTGGATCATATCACAAAGGATAAGAAGAGCAATCTGGCAGGCCAGATTTCCTTGTTTGATATTGCTTCCGAGGAGGACAAGGAAGAATTTGATATCCGTATGCCTGACGTGGGAGAATACGCCAAGGAAATGCGGCTGGGATTTGAAAAAGAGGTGCTGGGTATCTACGTCAGCGGCCATCCTCTGGAGGAGTATCAGCCTCTTTGGCAGAAGTATATTACCAATCACACCAACGATTTTGCCCTGGATGAGGAGAATGGAACCGTGCGCGTGGAAGACCAGACCACGGCAGTGGTAGGCGGTCTGATCGCAGATAAGACTATTAAATATACCAAGAATGATAAAGTCATGGCATTCCTGAACCTGGAAGATCTGGTAGGAAATGTAGAGGTTGTGGTCTTCCCCAATGATTACGAACGCTACGGCAAGCTGCTGCAGGAAGATTCCAAGATTTTCGTGAAAGGCCGTGTGTCCCTGGAAGAGGACAAAGACGGTAAACTGATCTGTGAGCAGATTGTAAGCTTCGATGAGGCGGCAGCGGCTCAGGGCGGAGAAATCTTCCAGAGCAGGTACGGTGGCAGAGGAAGCAGGACCAACGGCGGATATCGGGGAAGTCAGTTTGACGGTGCAGGAGCCGGCAGCGGAGGCGTGAACGGCCAGCCGGGCAATCCGGGTTACGGCGCAGGCATGGCCACTCAGGCAAGCAGCCGGAACTATGACGCAGGCAACGGCAAGTTGGGTGCAGGAATGGCAGAGGTGCCGTCAAACGCTGCACAAAGCACGTCCCCACAGGTCAAAAAAGTACCATCGGGTATCTGGATCCAGTTTGCGGATGCCGCCGAATATCAGAGCAGGCGGCAGGACCTTCTGAAGGCAATTGCAGAGTCTGACGGTAAGGACAATGTGGTGATCTTCCTGAAGGATACCAAGCAGATTAAGATACTGCCCCAGAATCTGCAGGTGAAAGCGGACGAGGCGCTGTGTCAAAAATTGGCAGGTGTTTTCGGAGCAGGAAATATCCGGCTCAAGATGTGATAAAATATATTGAAAACCTGTGAAAAATGCATTAAAATGACATTTAAAGGAAATCGGTTTCTGTGATTTCTGTTTTCGGACTTGTAGGAGGTAACCGGAATGGCAAAAGAAATTAAAACAATTGGCGTCCTGACAAGCGGCGGCGACGCACCCGGTATGAATGCAGCCATTCGTGCGGTAGTACGTACGGCCATTGCCAGAGGAGTAAAAGTAAAAGGTATTAAAAAGGGTTATCAGGGTCTCTTAAATGAAGAGATTAGCGATATGGAAGCCAGACATGTTTCTGATATGATCCAGCTGGGCGGTACTGTACTTGGTACAGCCAGATGTATGGAGTTCATGACTCCCGAAGGTCAGCAGAAGGGCGCTGATATCTGCAGAGAGTATGGTATAGACGGTATTGTGGTAATCGGCGGCGACGGTACTTACCGTGGTGCCCAGAAGCTTTCTGCCCTGGGTATTAACACCATTGCGATTCCCGGCACCATTGATCTGGATATTGCATGTACCGATTATACCATCGGTTTTGACACGGCGGTCAATACTGCCATGCAGGCGATTGACAAGGTAAAGGATACTTCTGCTTCCCATGAGCGCTGCAGTATCATTGAGGTAATGGGACGTGATGCAGGCTATATTGCACTGTGGTGTGGTATCGCCAACGGCGCAGAGGATATCCTGATTCCTGAGAAATATGATTACAACGAGCAGAGTATCATCAACAGTATCATCAACAACCGCAGACGCGGCAAGACGCACCATCTGATCATCAATGCAGAGGGTATCGGACACTCCACCTCCATGGCAAAGCGAATTGAGGCTGCCACCGGTATTGAGACCAGAGCGACCATTCTGGGCTACATGCAGCGCGGAGGTACTCCCACTGCCAAGGACCGTTATTTTGCTTCCATTATGGGCGCATATGCTGTGGATATTATGCTGGCAGGCAAGACCAACAGAACCGTAGGATATCGCCATGGCGAATTCGTGGATTATGATATTGATGAGGCATTGCAGATGAAGAAGGAAATTGATCCTTATCAGTATGAGGTTTCTTCTCTGCTGTCCATTTAAGAAGGTTAACAAAGGCAGCATCCGGTCTGACGGATGCTGCTTAACTTAACTCTGAATAGTTAAAAAATAAGAAAGGTAAGGATGTTTCATGATAACGAGCAGTGCCAACCCCAGAGTGAAACAGATCGTACAGTGGCAGACCAAATCAAAAGAGCGCCGCAAGGATGGTATTTTCCTGGCAGAGGGGCTCAAAATGTTTGAGGAAGCACCGCTGGACCGTATTGTGGAGGTCTATGTATCCAAGGATGTGGAAGACCAGTTGTTGGCTGCCGCAAAAGGGAAGACTGTTGACAATTTTGCGGGGCAGGAAATGCGGGCAGGCATCGGTGAAAAGCTGAAGCAGGTAGGTTACGAGGTGGTAACCCCTGAAATTTTTGCCAAAATGTCGGACACCCAGACGCCGCAGGGGATATTGACAGTGCTGAAGCGCCGGGAGCATACCCTGGACGAACTGTTAGACCATCCCAATCCCTGCTTTGTATTGCTGGAAAATCTGCAGGATCCGGGCAATCTGGGTACCATCATCCGCACCGGAGAAGGTGCCGGCATCACCGGCGTGATCATGAGCGCCGGAACGGTGGACATCTACAATCCCAAGACCATCCGGGCTACCATGGGCTCTGTGTACAGAGTTCCTTTCCTATATGCAGATGATCTGGCAGAAGTGATGGACAGGCTTCATGAAAAAGGCATACATACCTATGCGGCCCATCTGAAGGGAGAAGTTTTTTATGACTCCTTTTCCTTTAAAGAGCCTACCGCATTTCTCATCGGCAATGAAGGAAACGGCCTGACCAGGGAACTGGCAGATAGAGCAAAGAGTTACCTGAAGATTCCCATGGAGGGACAGGTGGAGTCTTTGAATGCGGCAGTAGCGGCGGCGCTGTTGATGTATGAGACCCACAGGCAGAGGAGTATTTTCGATGTTTAAGTGCTATTTTGCCTGGAGTTCATATATGTTCCGTGAGGACCCTTAAAAAACGTCAGCACTTAGCGAGGTCAAGACGAATCTGTGATTCGTCTTCGAGCTTAGTACTGCTACGTTTTTTACGGAGCGAGAGCGCGTCCGAACGAAATATATATGAGCCCCCAGGCAAATAGGCTACACAGAAAATTGAGAAGTAGAGGAGAGAAAAATGCGTGATAGAGTAATCGGTTTTATTGGTTTGGGAAATATGGCATCTGCCATCATAGGCGGAATGCTGCAGAAGAAAATGGTGGAGGCGCAGCATATTATCGGCTATGATGTGTCAGAAGCAGCCAGGAAAAATGCGGAAGAAAAGTTCGGGATCCTTGTGGCATTAGATAATGAAGAAGCAGCGGCCAAAGCAGATATTCTCTTTTTGGCAGTAAAGCCCATTTTTATGGCAGAGGTGATCAGCGGGATCAAAGAGGCCGTGAAGCCGGAGACTGTCATTGTCAGCATTGCGGCTGGCAGGACCTTGGGATTCCTGGGGGAAGCATTCGGAAGCGGACACAAGATCGTGCGCTGCATGCCCAACACCCCCGCTTTGGTGCTGGAGGGCTGCACCGGTGTCTGTGCAAATGAGAATGTAAATGAAGAAGAATTGGCAACTGTGTTGGAGCTTTTAAAATCCTTCGGCAAGGCCAGTGTGGTGCCAGAGCGTCTCATGGATGTGGTAGTAGGTGTCAGCGGAAGTTCTCCGGCCTATGTGTTTATGTTTATTGAAGCAATGGCCGATGCTGCGGTGGCAGCAGGCATGCCCAGAAAGCAGTCTTACGAGTTTGCAGCCCAGGCAGTGCTGGGAAGTGCCAAGATGGTGCTGGAGACCGGCATGCATCCCGGTGAGCTTAAGGATATGGTTTGTTCTCCCGGCGGCACCACAATTGAGGCAGTTAAGGTATTGGAGCAAAAGGGCCTGCGCGGTGCGGTTATGAGCGCTATGGAAGCCTGCATTGAGAAATCAAAGAATTTGTAATAAATTTTTCACAAAAAACAGCCTGAAAGGGCTGTTTTTTTGCTTATAAACCCTGATTTTACGGGAAAAAATTTAAAAAGTTGACAAATAAGAAATCATCTGTTATTATATGACCCGTAACAAATTTAACAAATTCGTAATATATTGGCTGAAAAGTGGATATACTCTTTTTAGCTGTGAAAATTTGTTGGAGGTAAAGAAAATGGCAGAAAGCAGAAGACGGCTTTCAGTTCTTGCCGGAATGCTTGTTGCATTCGTCCTGGTAATGAGCGCTGATATGACCGTACAAGCTGGCAGCAATTATCTGGAAAGCTTAAATGGCGGCGTGGCTGCCATCTTAGAGCCCGGTACCAAAGACTCAAGCCGGATCATTAATGCTACGGCAAAAAAATTGAACCTGACCCTGGAGGCTGAAGTCGCAGAAGAAGAGTCTGATCTGGTCATGGTCAATGTTAAGAAATCTTTAAATGTAAGAAGCGAAGCCAGCGCAGATGCCGATAAGGTCGGCAAGATTTACAAGGACTGCGGCGGCACCATCCTGGAGAGAAAGGATGGCTGGACCAAGATACAGTCCGGTAATCTCATCGGTTGGGCAAGCGATGAGTATTTATTGTTTGGCGAGGAGGCAGAGGCCCTCGCGGAGGATGTAGGCAGATTGACTGCAACCGTAAATACAGAGACTCTGCGTGTGCGTACGGAAGAATCCCAGGACGCAGAAGTATTGGGCCTTCTTCCCGCGGGTGAGATCGTAGAAGCTCTCAGCCAGGAGGAGAATGGTTGGATCTGTATTGATTTTGAAGGACAGGACGGCTATGTGGCCGCTGAGTATGTGGTGCTGGATTTCCAAATCGACGCAGGTGAGACCCTGGAAGAGATCAAAGCCAGACAAAAGGCAGAACGTGAAGCAAAGCGTCACCAGAATTACGGTGAGTATACCACAGATGCAGATACTACTATGCTGCTGGCAGCCTTGATTCATTGTGAGGCCGGCGGTGAAAGCTACGAAGGCCAGGTGGCAGTAGGCGCGGTGGTTATGAACCGTGTCAGAAGTTCCGCATATCCTGATACCATTCATGGTGTTATTTATGCGTCAGGCCAGTTTACACCCGCACAGAGCGGAAAGCTGAACCGTGTATACGAATCCGGTAAGATTTATTCCAGTTGTATTAAGGCAGCAGAGGAAGCACTTGCAGGTGTATCCAATGTGGGTGACTTGACACACTTCCGCCGTAACAACGGACGCGAGGGTCTGGTGATCGGAAATCACGTGTTCTACTAAAAAAGTTTAGAATGAAAAGAAAAAACTGCAGGATACCCAAGAGGCATCTTGCAGTTCTTTTTATGGTCAAAATAAGAAGACAGACACAGAGAAATGTGTTTGCTGCCGACATTAATTGATCGTGCCGAAGAAGTGCAGCACATTCATATCCTCGATCATCATACTGCCGTGAGCGCCGCCGAGCTTGCCGCCCATATCGTAGGGGTGCTGGCCGTGGTCGGGAGAGTAGGTCAAAAGGGTGCGGTGCTTGCCGCTGAATGCTTCCAGAGCTTTTGCAATGCGCTGGAAACCGTCTGCTTCAATTTCGATGGCATGTAATGCTTCGGGAGACTCAGGACTGTGGTGATGAGCCTGGGTATCGTACTCGAAGGTGTGGATGCTGATCACGTCGTAGATATCCTGAGCGATAAGCTCAAGCGCTTTGTCCTGAATTGCCTCGGGAGTCTCTTCACAGAAGTAATCAACTTTGTCGCGTCCTGCGAAGATGTGGAGGAAGGTAGAGTCGGGCATTGCCAGGATTGCTACCTTTTTGCCTGCAGCTACCAGCTGGTCATAGAGAGTGTCGCAGGTAAGCTGCGGCCTGGTGTAGGTCATGATGCCGTGAACTACGGGATCAACGCCTGTGTACATGGAGGCGTGTGCCACGGGAGTAACGGATTCCACAGTGCTTAAGAAGGGCAGGGACATGGAAGTATGCTTGTAAACAGGTGCAAACAGATCGGTATACTTCTGCCAAACGTACATGGGCACGGCGTCGGCGTGATACAGTACCGCCCGGTCTGCTGCGCCGCCCAGGCGCTCTTTCAGGGTCTCTGAAGCCCAGGTGATGCCGGGGGCGTAATCCTCCGGAAGAGGGAAATTCATACAGTCTGCTACCGTTCTTGCAAATTGTTTCAGTTCATAATGGTTGTAATGGTCTGCCATGATAATTCTCCTTTGTTATTATGATAGTCTTGATTTTTATTTTTCATTCTCGCCGGAAAGGGTTTTGGTCTTGCGGCCAAAGTATTTCTGGGGAGAAATATTTTTGTGTTTCACAAATTCCTTGTAAAAATGAGAGTAATTACGAAAGCCTGCCTGGAATGCAGCCCGTTCAATGCCGGTGCCGGCATGAACCAGGGTGATTACCTTCATCAGGCGCTTCTGCAGGATGTATTCTGTCAGAGTCATGCCTGTGTTGCGGCGGAAAATCTCGGTCAGCTGATAGCGGCTGACCAGAAAGCGGTCCTGCAGATGCTCGTAGGTCAGCTTCTCGGAAAGATTTTCCTGGATATATTTGCAGATATCCCGGATGCAGGAATCACTGTCATGATTGGGATCCGGCAACTGCAGCTTTTCATAAGCCTCGTACAGCACAAAGAGCAGCTGCAGGAGTAAAAGATGGAGCTTGGCTTCACGGATGTCTGCACCGCCGGGGTTGTCGGCTTCTGCTTTTACATCATCGCGGTTCGGGATATGGGCGCAGTTCGGGATAGCGGGGCCGCCCATGATATCAGTGGCCTCGGAAGCTGCCATCACACGACAGATGTCACTCAAAATGAGGGAAACTTTTTCACAATCGTAATCTTCCGGTGAATATTTGTTGCCCATTCCCGGAGCATGTCCGCAGAAAGGCTGCATCAGCGGCAGCTCATACTCCCAAAATGGGGAGAGCAGCGCAGAGGAAAAATAGAGGGAGAGCCTTTCGTGGTATCCGTCCTGGTCAAAACGGAAAGACCGGATCTCATCCAGCCCCATCAACATCATGTCACCGGGAGTTAAAGGATAACAGTTACCTTCCACATAACAGGCACCGCCGCCTTGCAGAAGTGTGCAGATAGTAAATGTGTCATCGTAGTAATCCTGGAGCGCAGAAGGGTGGGGACCTTCTTCCTCAATTGTGTGCGTGATCTTAAAAAATTTTCCTTCAAATACTGTTCTGGCCATTGGGAGTTATCTTCTTTCCAATTCTCGCTTACAATAGATACCACCTACAGCATACACCACAGAGGCGGTAAATGCAATTGTACACAGGATTGTGAAAGTGATTCCCCAGCCGCTGTACTGGGACAGCCAGCCGATACCTGCGGAGGCGAAGAAGTCTCCCGCATGTACGAAAAAGTTCAGGATTCCTACAAACATGGGCGCATGCTCTTTTGCCAGGAAACGGATGGGGAACAGAGACAGGGATAAGGTCAGTGCTGCTGTCATGCAGATAGCGTTGATAACGAACAATCCCACGGATAAAAAGGGATTGAAGTCTCCTGCCAATAAAAGCATACCCATACAGAAACCGGAAATGGCAAAGACCACGCAGCCGGGGAAGTGGAGATTTTGCATTTTACGTCCCAGTCTTCCGCCTAAAATGGCTCCGAAAACCTGGAAGCCGGGGACGAATACCGTCAAAATAATAGAGAGACTGCTGCTTAAACCGAATACTTCATTAATATAAGAGGGGATCCACAGGGACACACTTTCTCTCATCAGACCAATCATAAAGCAGCCGGCCAGCATGAATGCGGCACCATAGCGGGTCAGCTGGGAGAGCAGAGAGGTCTTTCCCGCAGTTGAAGCGGGAGCAGCTGTTTTGCGGGCAGAGTCTTTGGCATCTGTGGACTTTGAGGCCTTGGCAGATTGGCCGGATGCAGAGGCAGTAAATTTCGGCATAAAGATCACCCAGAGGATGCCGGCTGCGAACAGGATGGAAGATACGGTAAAGAACACGGTCTGCCAGGTGGCGTAGCGGATCAGGAACCAGGTGAGTACATAATTGAGTGTGCCGCCAACTGCACCTACGGTGTTGAGCATAACAGCGCCCTTGGAAAGCCAGGGCTCCTTTAAGGTTTCCATAAAAATCTTGGTGGCGCTGCAGAGCAGTGTGGACTGCATGGCACCGTTGATGCCCCACAGCAGAGCCATGATCACGAAACTATTGCTGGCAGGGAACAGCAGATTGATGGACGCAACGATAAAGAGCTCAGCGGCAATGATCTTGACAGGGTGTATCTTTTTGAGCAAAAATCCGCTGCCTATTTGTCCGAAGGAATTGAACAGGGAAAATACAGAGGTGACCATGCCTGCCGTAGCTCTGGAAACGCCGGTGGTAGCCACGATCTCTACGATACAGGCGCCATAGTTGGCCCGGCCCATGTAGGAAAATAAATACGCCAGCCAGGCAAATAATATGATTGAAATGGAAAGCTGTTTTGTTTTCATTAAAAAATACTCCTTTGTAATGTAAGAAAAAACTTTTGTTATAAAAACTTCTATGTATATTATATATGAAATCCACCATACAGAATAGTGAATTCCAGCGGAAATGTCCATATCCTATTTTGATAAAAACATTTCCTATTTGCAGATTTTCAAAGACGCTGAGGATTGGTGAAGGGATGTTGCACGTTAAAGGTTCTTATCGTGCTTGAAAAAGAATTGCACAAGGGAATAAAATATAGTACTATAAGAATACAATAAAAACGCTCAAGGAAAGAAAGGATGGATGCTATGACTGAAATGATGTTTTTCTGGGCGGTGCTGGTGATTGCGGCCATTGCAATAGAGGCAGCGACCATGGGGCTGACCTCCATTTGGTTTGCGGGAGGCGGACTTTTGGCGCTGGGTGTTGCGGCGCTTAGAGGCCCCATTGTATTACAGATAATACTGTTCTTTGTGGTTTCTCTGGTATTGTTGATCTTCACAAGACCTGTAGCAGTGAAATATTTCAATAAAGACCGGGTTAAGACCAATGCAGAGAGCATCGTGGGACGCAAAGGTATTGTAACCGGTGAGATCAATAATCTGCAGGCAACAGGCCGGGTGACCGTGGGCGGTCAGGAGTGGACTGCAAGAAGCCATGATCCGGAGAGTAAGATCGAGACCGGTGTGATCGTTAAGATCCTTGCCATCGATGGTGTCAAGCTGATCGTGGAGCCTGCGGAGGACTCGAAGCAGTAGATGCGCCTGATGGCATCACCATCTGAAAAGAAAACAGGACAAAGAAACAGAACACAAAAGCAGAAGTTGAGAAAGTGAGTGCCCACTACAAGGCACAGGAAGGAGATTATATGCCGTTTTTAATTGTTGGAGTTGTTATTGTATTATTGATCGTTGTATCTTGTATCAAGATCGTGCCCCAGGCACAGAGTTATGTGTTGGAGCGTCTGGGCGCTTATCAGGCGACCTGGTCCGTAGGTATCCACTTTAAGGTTCCTTTTATCGACAGAGTGGCCAGAAGAGTGAACATGAAGGAGCAGGTTGCAGACTTCCCTCCCCAGCCTGTTATCACTAAGGATAATGTTACCATGAGAATCGATACCGTAGTATTTTATCAGATCACTGATCCCAAGCTCTTTACTTACGGTGTGGAAAATCCCATGATGGCTATTGAAAATCTGACTGCTACCAATCTCCGTAACATCATCGGTGATCTGGAGCTGGACCAGACCCTTACATCCCGTGAGACCATCAACACCCAGATGCGCGCAGCGCTGGATCTGGCTACCGATCCCTGGGGTATTAAGGTAAACCGCGTAGAGCTGAAGAATATCATGCCTCCCGCTGAGATCCAGAACGCCATGGAGAAGCAGATGAAGGCAGAGCGTGAGAGACGTGAGGCTGTAACCCGTGCAGAGGGCGAAAAGAAGGCCAAGATCCTGGAAGCAGAAGGTGAAAAGGAATCTGCAATCCTCCGTGCAGAGGCTGACAAGCAGTCCGCAATCCTGCGTGCTGAGGCTGAGAAAGAAAAGATGATCCGCGAAGCAGAAGGTGAGGCTGAAGCAATCCTCACCGTACAGAAGGCTAAGGCAGACGGTATCCGTATGCTGAAGGGTGCCGGCGCTGACGAAGCGGTGCTGAAGATCAAGAGCCTGGAGGCCTTTGAGAAGGTTGCTGACGGTCAGGCGACCACCATTCTGCTCCCTTCAGAGCTGCAGGGTATTGCAAGTATGGCTGTTGCGTTTAAGGAAGGTACTAAGGCAGCTGAATAAAAGAAAAGCATACTTCGTGAAAAAATTTGCGTAAATTGTGAGATGAGAGGAGTTCCCGGGCGGGACTCCTCTCATTTGTTGCGGGGGAATTCATGACAGAATGGTTTTTTTCCTTTGTTTATCGGTATTTTTGTGGTTGAAAAGATAATTGCAGTGTGTTATTCTGTTAATATTCTTTTTTGACAGAAGAGATGTTTTTTTAGGATAATCAGTTATATAGTTGTACAAGGAGGCAGGTATTATGAATTTAAAGGGAAGGGACTTTTTGAAATTATTGGATTTCACCCAGGAAGAGATTGTGTATCTTCTGGATCTGGCAGCAGAGCTGAAAGAGAAGAAGAAAAACGGCATTTTGGTGGACCATATGCACAGAGGCAAAAATGTAGCTCTGATTTTCGAGAAGGCAAGTACCCGTACCCGCTGTTCCTTTGAAGTGGCTGCTCATGATCTGGGAATGGGCACTACTTATCTGGAGCCTGACAGCTCCCAGATCGGCAAAAAAGAGAGTGTTGCAGATACTGCCAGAGTGCTGTCCAGCATGTTTGAGGGCATTGAGTACAGAGGTTTTGACCAGAGTATTGTGGAAGAACTTGCCAAGTACTCCAAGGTGCCTGTTTGGAACGGTCTCACCAACGAATTCCATCCCACCCAGATGCTGGCTGACCTTTTGACCATCAGAGAACATTTCGGATACCTGAAGGGTATCAAACTGACATATATGGGCGATGCCCGTTACAATATGGGTAATTCCTACATGGTGACCTGCGCCAAGATGGGTATGCATTTCACAGCATGTACCACGGAAAAGTATTTCCCTGATCAGGCTTTGATCGAGGAGTGCCGTGCCATTGCAGCTACCACCGGCGGCAGCATCACCTTCACCGAGGATGCTTTCGAGGGCACCAAGGATGTGGATGTAGTCTGCACCGATGTGTGGGTGTCCATGGGAGAGCCTGACGAAGTGTGGGAGGAGCGTATCAGAGAACTTTCTCCTTATCAGGTAAATAAAGCGATTATGGACAATGCAGGCGAGACTGCCATCTTCATGCACTGCCTGCCTGCTTTCCACGATCTGAACACCGGCATTGGTGCCAAGATTGCAGAGAAATTCGGCATCACCGAGATGGAGGTTACGGACGAGGTATTCGAGTCCGGAAAGTCCCTGGTATTCCAGGAGGCAGAGAACCGTATGCACACCATCAAGGCAGTGATTGCCGCTACCTTGGGAGAGTAATGAACAAGCAATATAGCCGGGAGACGATTCTCGGCGGAATGCAGACCAAATACATAGGGCGGACGGTGCACTTTTATGATTGCATCGATTCTACCAATGTCCGGGCCGGGGAACTGGCCGCAGACAGCGATGCCCACGGGCACATCGTTGTGGCGGACACCCAGACCGCAGGTAAGGGCAGACGTGGACGAAGCTGGGAGAGCCCGGCGGGCAAAAATATTTATTTTTCCCTGATCTTAAAGCCTGATATTGCGCCGGACAAGGCGCCTATGCTGACGCTGGTAATGGCCATGGCGGTGCTTGGAGGGCTGGAACAGGTGCTGCAGGGTACAGGCCTGGGGGCGCAGAACGACGGCCTAGGGAACGGATCGGCAGACGCACGGACGCTTTGTAATGGAAACCTTGGCATCAAGTGGCCCAATGATATCGTATTAAACGGCAGGAAAATCTGCGGTATCCTGACGGAGATGAGCCTCTGTAAGAACCGGATCGGTCATGTGGTAATCGGTGTGGGTATCAATGTGAAAGACCAGGATTTCCCGGAGGAACTTGTGGATAAAGCCACCAGTCTTGAGGCAGAATGTGGACAGGAGTTTTCCAGAAGCCTTATCCTGCAGGAGATCATGAGAGTTTTTGAAGAAGAATACGGGCGCTTTCAGCAGACAGAGGACCTGTCGGGAATCGTAGAATGTTATAATGCCGGCTTGATCAACCGGGGCAGAGAGGTGCGTGTGCTGGATCCCAAGGGAGAGTACACCGGTGTGGCCCGGGGCATTAATAACAATGGCGAACTGATCGTGGAACTACCGGACGGAAAACTATCCAATGTATATGCCGGTGAGGTGTCGGTCAGAGGTATTTACGGTTATGTGTAAGGAAGAGGGATTATTATGGAAGATAACAGAGTAGTGCTTTGCGGTGCAAATGCATATGATATGAAATACTATTTTAATGAGCAGTTTAACGGTATTCCCGATTCTATCAAGGATGAACTGCACATTATCTGCGTGCTGTTTACTGAAGAAGTGGGCGGTATTTTTACCATTGTGTTTGAGGAGGATGGCACCGTCTCCATGGAGACCAATGCAGAAGAGGACGATATTTATTATGATGAGATTTCCAGTGGTCTGCTGGTGGGCGAGATCAGAAGAAAACGCCAGGAGCTTTTTGAGTCCTTGAGCCTGTATTATAAGGTGTTTATTTTAAAAGAGGATTTCACGGATCTGCTGGAAGAGTAAAAGAGAAATTCCGGAAAGCCCGGCGCCTCCGGAACTCCTGAGATTGTGACAAGGGAGAATTGCAAAAATGAGCAAATTACAAATAGGCAGTATTGTTTTGGACAATAATGTAATATTGGCTCCCATGGCAGGTGTATCAGACCTGCCATTTCGTTTACTGTGCAGACAGATGGGAGCGGGCCTGGTGTGCATGGAGATGGTCAGTGCCAAGGCCATTCTCTACAACAACAAAAATACGGACAGCCTCATGGAAATTCATCCTGAAGAATTGCCTGTGTCACTGCAGCTGTTCGGCTCAGATCCTGATATTATCAGCGAGCAGGCCAAACGTATTGAGGAGCGCCCCTTTGCTATTCTGGACATCAACATGGGATGCCCGGTACCCAAGGTGGTAAATAACGGTGAGGGTTCCGCATTGTTAAAAAATCCCAGGCTGGTAGAGGAAATCCTGACCAAGTTGGTGAAGGCTGTGAATAAGCCTGTGACAGTGAAAATCCGCCGGGGCTTTGATGAAAGCAGCATTAATGCGGTGGAGATTGCCAGGATTGCGGAAAGCTGTGGCGTGGCAGCGGTAGCAGTCCACGGACGTACCAGAGAGCAATATTACAGCGGTAAGGCTGACTGGGATATTATTGCCGCCGTAAAAGATGCTGTGAAGATTCCCGTCATCGGCAACGGCGATGTGGACAGCCCTCAGGCTGCGGAAGCAATTCTCAAACAGACCGGCTGTGACGGTGTCATGATCGGCAGAGCGGCTCAGGGCAATCCCTGGATCTTCCGGGATGTGGTATCCTACCTGGAGACCGGTGTGATACCGGCACCGCCCACCAACGCAGAGAAAAAAGAGATCATCCTGCGCCATGCGGCGCTGCAGCTGGAATATAAGGGCGAGTACACCGGCGTGCGGGAGATGCGCAAGCACTTGTCCTGGTACACCGTGGGCATGCCTCATTCTGCCAAATTCCGCCAGACCATCAACACCATGGAGAGCATGGAGGAACTGGTTCGGGGCGTGGAGACGATTTTCGGAGAGTGATGCTTGCGCCATGCGTCGCCCTGGCCAGCATCTCGATTTCGCCACTTCGTGGCTGTTCCGCTGCTTCGCAGCTACAAATCTCGATGTTGGCAGGGCGCCCTATGTATAAGATTATAAGAACAGCGCTTGGTGAGCAAGCTCCCCCGCACTGTTCGTATAATCTTATACGCATGGCTTGGCTGGTCTGTGCATATCTATGACTATGGACACGATCATTTATATTTACACGGTCAGAGCACCGTCAGAATTTCATAAAGTGGGAGCCTGCAGGGAAGAATATGACATGGGGGATTACCGGCTGGTGAGGTTTGGTATTTCCCCGGAATTTTTGCGGATCCTGCAGGAGAAAAAGGACGGCAGGTTTTTAAGAAGAATCCTTTCGGGGGATTCGGACCGCAGCAGCTTTGTCTGTCAGGAGCCGATTCCTTTTTTGGAGGGCTGGAGTTTCACCGGGTATCTGCAGGAAGAGTGGCTGGCACATATGATGGGCTATGCCTGTCCGCCTCATTTTATTATCCTGGGCCGGGTGAATTGTCTCCCCTGGCTGTTGGCCCCCTATTTGAAGAAACTGAAAAGCTTGCGCTGGATACTGCCGGAGAGGCAGTACGGCGAAGGGGAGCAGGACTACGTGGATGAAATCTGCAGGCAGTACGGGTTGGCTGTGGAAACACAGCTTTTGGAGGAGGCGGCAGACTACAGGCGCCTTCAGCTGGGAAGTTTTTTCCCTGTGACCGTACTGGATTTTAGCGGAGAGGAAAAAATGTCCTGCGCAGGCTTGGCAGCGGGGAGCAGATGGCTGGATATGGAGTCCTCGGAAATGAAAAGGGAGAGACTTCGACGACAAAGCGCGAAAGTAGCGTATTTTTCCCTAAAAAAGGAGTGGAAAGAGCCACAAAAAGCCTTGTATCAACTTGACACTATCCCTAAAAATGGGTATAATACGTAAGTTAATTGGGATATGAGGGATTACTTTATTATAGAAGTAAAATAGCAGTAAAAATTCCGGGCGCATACATGCCGGGAACAAGTAAAAAAAGTAACAAAAATAGGAAGGTGCGGGGACATGCAGGAAAAGAAAAACATTTTGACCTATGAAGGCTTAAGAAAATATGAGAATGAGCTTCATGAACTGAAGGTTGTAAAGCGTCAGGAGGTTGCCCAGAAGATCAAAGAGGCAAGAGAGCAGGGCGACCTGTCCGAGAATGCCGAGTACGATGCAGCTAAGGACGAGCAGCGTGACATCGAGGCAAGAATCGAAGAACTGGAGAAAATCCTCAAGAACGCTGAAGTAGTAGTAGAAGATGAAGTAGATTTAGACAAGATCAATATCGGATGTCTGGTAAGACTGCTGGATGTTGAATTTGATGAGGAACTGGAGTACAAGATCGTAGGTTCCACCGAGGCTAACAGCTTAAAGGGCAAGATCTCCAACGAGAGCCCTGTAGGTAAAGCGCTGATGGGCAAGCAGGTGGGAGAGACCGTTGTGGTAGAGACCCAGAGCGGTGCATTCTCTTACAAGATCCTGGAGATCCAGAGAAGTAACTAAGGAACAATGATTTCCGGAACCGTCCCATAGGGAATAAAAACGAGGATGACCGGATAAGAACAAAAGGAGTGAAAAACGTGGCAGAAACACAGAACATGAATGAACAGAACACGAAGAACGCAAACGTACAGGAGCAGGATCTCAACCAGCTTTTGAAGGTGAGAAGAGAGAAACTGGCAAACTTACAGGAGGCCGGCAAAGATCCCTTCCAGATCACCAAATACGATGTAACACACCACAGCACCGACATCAAAGAGAACTTTGAGGAGCTGGAGGGTAAGGTTGTTCGTATTGCAGGCCGTATGATGTCCAAACGTGTTATGGGTAAGGCATCTTTCTGTAACGTGCAGGATCTCCCCGGCAATATTCAGTCTTACGTGGCAAGAGACAGCGTGGGCGAAGAGTCTTACGCTGATTTCAAGAAGTATGATGTGGGTGATATCATCGGTATCGAGGGTGAGGTATTCCGTACCAAGACCGGCGAGATGTCCATCCATGCTACTAAGGTTACATTGCTCTCCAAGAGCTTGCAGATCCTTCCTGAGAAGTATCACGGCCTGACCAACACAGATCTGAGATACCGTCAGAGATATACCGACCTGATCATGAACGCAGACGTAAAGGATACCTTTGTGAAGCGTTCCAAGATGATGAAGAGCATCCGTACCTTCCTGGACGGCCGCAATTTCATGGAAGTAGAGACTCCCATGCTGGTAGCTAACGCAGGCGGTGCAGCAGCAAGACCTTTCGAGACTCATTTCAATGCACTGGATGAGGATGTGAAGCTGCGCATCTCCCTGGAACTCTACTTAAAGAGACTGATCGTAGGCGGTCTGGAGAGAGTATACGAGATTGGCCGAGTATTCCGTAACGAAGGCGTTGATACCAGACACAACCCTGAGTTCACCCTGATGGAGCTCTACCAGGCATACACCGATTACTACGGAATGATGGAGCTGACCGAGAGTATGTTCAAGTACGTTGCTCAGGAAGTATGCGGCACCACCACCATTACTTACGGTCCTCACACCATCGATCTGGGCAAGCCTTTCGAGAGACTGACCATGATCGAAGCAGTTAAGAAGTATGCAGGTGTGGATTTCGATGAGATTCCCGACACCGCAGCAGCAAAGAAAATTGCGGATGAAAAGCACGTAGAATACGAAGCACGCCATGAAAAGGGCGATATCCTGAACCTCTTCTTCGAAGAGTTCGTAGAAGAGCACTTAATCCAGCCCACCTTCATCATGGACCACCCTGTAGAGATTTCTCCTCTGACCAAGAGAAAGCCTGACAAGCCTGACTATGTAGAGCGTTTCGAGCTCTTCATCAACGGTTGGGAAATGTGTAACGCTTACTCCGAGCTCAACGACCCCATCGACCAGAGAGAGCGTTTCAAAGCCCAGGAAGCAGCACTGGCAGCGGGCGACGATGAAGCCAACACTACTGACGAAGACTTCATGAACGCCCTGGAGATCGGTATGCCTCCTACAGGCGGTATCGGTTACGGCTTGGACAGACTGTGCATGCTGCTGACTGATTCACCTGCCATTAGAGACGTGCTGCTCTTCCCAACAATGAAGTCGCTTGATAAATAATCTCTACAAAAGTCTACTTTTAGGCGTGTATAGGCGAGTATAGAACGGTTTAAACCAAAATTTAAACCAATTTAAGCCAATGTTAAGCCAAAGATGCA
>SVFF01000015.1 GCA_015057005.1 Lachnospiraceae bacterium
AACTGAAGTTGTATAATCGCAGAGATTACAACAACTTTCCGATGCGTCCTTTGGGGTGGCATTCACCAAGACAAGTGCTTAATGATTATTTATCGTCACTGTAACAAATGTTTGACAAACCTACATTCACTAATTCTTGTTCTGATTTCTTGCCGTAACATTTGACAGTCTGCCCACTTCCTTGTAAAATGTAACTATTCAGAACAAAAAAGAAATTTCAAAAAGGAAAGATTAAAAATGATACTCTCCTGTCAAAATATTTGTAAAGAATTTGTAGACAACAAAGTGCTGGAAAACATCAGTTTCCACATTGAAGATTACGAAAAAGCCGCTGTTGTGGGCATTAACGGTGCCGGTAAGACCACGCTTTTGCGCATTATCGTAGGAGAACTGGCTCCCGATCAGGGACTTGTGACTCTCTCCAAGGACAAGACTTTAGGTTATCTTGCCCAGCAGGCGGCAGTTGATACAGCCAACACCATATACGATGAGCTGCTCAGCACCAAACAGCAGCTTGTTTTGCTGGAAGAACGCATGCGCAGATGTGAAGCAGATATGAAGCATGCGGAAGGTGATGCCCTTGACGCCCTGATGAAGCAATATGTCAGCGACACCCACTCTTTCGAGCGCGACGGCGGTTACACATACCGCAGTGAGATTGTAGGCGTACTGAAAGGCCTTGGTTTTACAGAAGAAGATTTTACCAAATCTGTATCCACACTCTCCGGCGGTCAGAAGACCCGTGTAGCTCTGGGCAAGCTTCTGCTGCAAAGGCCCGATCTGATCATTCTGGACGAGCCTACCAACCATCTGGACATGAACTCCATCTCCTGGCTGGAGACCTACCTGTTAAATTATAAAGGTGCCGTACTGATTGTTTCCCACGACCGCTACTTCCTGGACAAGATTGCAACCAAAGTCATCGAGATCGACCAGACCAAAGCTACTACTTTCCTGGGTAATTATTCCGATTACGCAGCCAAAAAGGAAATGCTGCGCGCCGCTGCATGGAACGCCTATGTGAACCAACAGCGTGAGATCAAGCATCAGGAGGAAGTCATTGAAAAGCTCCGCTCTTTCAACCGGGAAAAGTCCATCAAACGGGCTGAGAGCCGTGAAAAATTGCTGAACAAAATAGAGGTCATCGAAAAGCCCACCGAAGTGCGCACAGACATGAAGCTCACTCTTACTCCCCATATTCAAAGCGGCAACGATGTACTTACTGTACAGGGCCTTAGCAAATCCTTTGGCAATTTGCACCTCTTTGAAAATGTGGACTTCGAGCTCAAGCGCGGCGAGCATGTGGCTATCATCGGCGACAACGGCACCGGCAAGACCACTCTTTTGAAAATTTTAAACCAGATCCTCCCTGCAGACTCCGGCAAATTTACGCTGGGCACCAATGTTGAGATCGGTTACTATGATCAGGAACATCACGTACTCCACGGTGAGAAGACCTTATTCGAAGAAATTTCCGACGAGTATCCCTATCTCACCAATACAGAGATCCGTAATGTCTTGGCAGCATTCCTCTTTACCGGCGATGATGTATTCAAGCAGATCAAGGACTTGAGCGGCGGTGAGCAGGGTCGGGTATCCCTGGCCAAACTGATGCTGTCCAATGCCAATTTCCTGATTCTGGACGAGCCCACCAACCACTTGGATATTATGTCCAAGGAGATTCTGGAGGATGCCGTCAATCAGTACACCGGCACCGTTCTCTATGTCTCCCACGACCGTTATTTTATCAACAAGACTGCACACCGTATCCTGGATCTGACCGCCCATAAATTTGTCAATTATATCGGCAATTACGATTACTATCTGGAAAAGCATGACACCATGATGGCAGCTGTCACCGGTACTTCTGTCACCGACACAGCCTCTTCCGGCAAAGCCAGCCTTTCCAATGCGTCTGCCACAAGCGCCAATGCTGCTCCCGTCCAGCCCGTCTCTGAGAATAAGCTTGATTGGAAAGCCCAGAAGGAAGAGCAGGCCAGACTTCGCAAAAAAGAAAACGACTTAAAAAAATGCGAGGACAAAATTGCCGAATTAGAAAACAGACTTCAGGAAATTGATGAAGAAATGGCAGATCCCGAGATTGGCACCCAGGTCCTTAGGCTTCAGGATCTGGCAAAAGAACAAGCCTTACTGAACCAACAATTAGAGGAGCTTTATGCCCAGTGGGAACTCCTTGCAGAATAGTCCTTTGATTTTTAAATAAGTCGGGAATTTGCCACAGTAAAATGTAAAAAACGGGTTAAGAAATTCTAATTCAACTTGACTTTCCAATTGCAAAAAGATATACTACTGCGTGGTAAAAGAAGTATGAGAAAACTTCTCCACATAACACATATAATACTGCTCAATATGGAGGAAGAAGAATGAGTAAAATTAGTGTAATCGGTGCTGGTTTCGTAGGTGCAACCATTGCCAATGACTTGATGATCCAGGGTTTAGCTTCTGAGATCGTTCTGGTAGACATAAATAAGCAGAAGGCTTTTGGTGAAGCACTTGATATTTATCAGGGTGCTCCTTTCTGCAGCCCCGCTATTGTTCGTCCCGGTGAATATTCTGATGTAGAGAATTCTGACATCGTTATCATCACCTGTGGTGTGGCAAGAAAACCCGGCATGAGCCGTCTTGATCTTGCTCAGGTTAACGTTGGTATTTTAAAAGATGTTTCTGCAAACGTTACTCCTTATGCCCCCAATGCAATTTATATTATCGTTTCCAACCCTGTTGATGTACTTACTTACGTATTCCACAAGATTTCCGGTATCCCCGAGAAACAGATCATCGGTTCCGGTACTATTCTGGATACCAGCCGTCTGCAGTCCGAATTAGCAAGACGTTTCTGCATCAGCCCTAAGAATGTACACGCTCACATTTACGGCGAGCACGGTGACAGTGCATTTGTTCCCTGGTCTCTGGTTACCATCGCAAACAACAATATCGACACATTCCTTGCCGGTTCTCCCGACGCAGACCGCATCGAGTGGAACAACGACTATGACGAGATCGAAGATTTCGTAAAGAAATCCGGCGGTACTGTCATTGCTAACAAAGGCGCTACTTACTTTGCAGTAGCAATGTCCGTATGCCATATCTGCAAATGTATTTTCAACGATGCAGGTACTGCTCTCTCCGTTTCTACTCTGATGCACGGTGAGTACGGTGTAGAAGATGTTTGCCTGTCTACTCTGACTATTGTTGACAGAGATGGTATTCGCGGCAAGATCCTCAATCCCCTTACCGAGGAAGAGATTGCCAAGCTTCAGAAGAGCGCAAATAACCTGAAGGCTGTTATCAACCAGGTTGAGTTCTAAACCTTACATTAGATTTTAAAATCCCCTGCTATGCCAATGACATAACAGGGGATTTTCCTATTTTGCAAACATATTTTATTGACAATTTTAAATATTACAACAGGCTGTCCAATGTCTCTCTGATCGCCTGGATAAATTCCAGGCTGTTCAGGATCACAGGATTCTCGCAGGTGGAGATCATAGACAGACTCTTGGTCATCTTGCCATCCTCAATGGTCTTGACGCAGGCCTTCTCCAGCTTGTCCGCAAATGTACACAATTCAGGGATGTTATCCAGTTCGCCACGCTTGCGAAGAGCTCCTGTCCATGCAAAGATGGTTGCGATGGAGTTGGTAGAAGTCTCCTCACCTTTTAAGTGTTTATAGTAGTGACGCTGTACGGTACCGTGAGCAGCCTCATACTCGTAGACACCACTGGGAGACACCAGCACAGAGGTCATCATGGACAGATCGCCGTAAGCAGTCGCCACCATATCGGACATTACATCACCGTCATAGTTCTTGCAGGCCCAGATGAAACCGCCCTCAGAGCGGATCACGCGTGCCACAGCATCATCGATCAGGGTGTAGAAATACTCAATGCCGGCTTCCTCAAATTTAGCTTTATATTCATTGTCATAGATTTCCTGGAAAATATCCTTGAAAGTATGGTCATACTTTTTGGATATGGTATCCTTGGTGGAAAACCACAGATCCTGCTTGGTATCAATTGCATAGGCAAAGCAGGCACGGGCAAAGCTCTCAATAGAAGCTTCCGTGTTGTGAATGCCTTGCAGGATACCTGCACCCTTAAAGGTGTGGATCACTTCTCTCACCTCAGTACCGTCCTCTGCAGTGTAGACCAGTTCAGCTTTGCCGGGGCCGGGCACTTTGATCTCGGTATTCTTGTAAACATCACCATAGGCATGTCTGGCAATGGTAATGGGCTTGGTCCAGTTCTTTACATAAGGCACAATTCCCTTTACCAAAATGGGAGCACGGAAAACAGTACCGTCCAGAATGGCACGGATAGTGCCGTTGGGACTCTTCCACATCTCCTTAAGATCGTATTCCTTCATTCTGGCTCCGTTAGGAGTGATGGTGGCACATTTTACTGCAACGCCGTATTTTAATGTTGCGTTTGCCGAATCCACAGTCACCTGATCGCAAGTAGCATTGCGGTTCTCAAGACCCAGATCATAATACTCGGTCTTCAGCTCAATATAGGGCAAAAGCAACTCGTCCTTAATCATCTGCCAGAGAATTCTGGTCATCTCATCTCCGTCCATCTCCACCAGAGGAGTACTCATTTTAATCTTATCCATAATTATTATTCCCTCTTTACATTTCAGCACTGCTTCCGCGCATTTCCCTGCGCTGTGCCCTTATTTTTCCGCTTTTTTATACATGCACGTGTCAATTTTCAGCATCCCTCACGGCATAAATCTCATGCAGACCGTTTTTTACCATATTTTCATAGGCATTGATCATATGGCGGTTAGCCAGCTGCTCTGCCAGGTCGGCATTGCCGGCTTTGATGGCCTCCATGATCTGCTCATGCTCACTGTTGGACATGAGACCTCTGTTTGCATTTGCCAAGGTCTTCTTACGCACACGGAGCACATACTGATGAAAATCCTTCAACTGATTCTCCAGCATTTTGCTGTTGCAGGCTTCATACATAATGTCGTGAAAGCGGTTGTCCAACTCTGCCAGCTGATCCAGATGGCCCTTTCTGGCGTGGAACTGTGCCAGATAGATGTTCTCTTCCATCTCTTCCATTTGTTCTTTTGTAATATGCTCCGTGGCCCAGCGGGCACATAAACCCTCCAGCAAGGAACGGATCATGTATATATCTTTTACATCCTTCTCTGTGATACCGGTTACATAGGCACCCTTGTTGGGAATAATCCTGATCAGCCCCTCCAGTTCCAGCTGTCTGAAAGCCTCTCGCACCGGAGTCCTGCTGACTCCCAGTTCCTCGCCGATGGCCACTTCTTTTAATTCTTCATATTCTTTGTATTTTCCGCTGAGAATATCATCTCTGAGCTTATGAAATACACGTCCCCGAAGTGAATATTTGTCCTTCACTTCCTGCTTTACATCATAGCCGCTCATTGCGCTCTCCCATCCGCCTGTTTTGCAGGCTGTAACTCCCCCCGGAGTTTATTCGCCGATCTTCAGATCTTTTTCCAGACATACACGATTAATACAAGCGATGATCTCATCATCAGTCAATACGGTCACACGACCGCCCGCATACTCTTCATCAACCCACTTTTTGATTTCTTTTACCAACTCATTATTCTTGTCTATCTGCTTGTCATCTTTGAGCTTGTAGTAGGTGTTGATCCAATGTGCAATGCCGGCAAGACCGGATGTATTGGAAATCGCACACAGAACAGGTCTGTTCAGGAACTTTTCTGTATCAAAGATATTGTAAATCTCTTCGTTTTTCAGCAAGCCGTCTGCATGGATACCTGCTCTGGTAACGTTAAAGTTCTTACCAACAAAAGGAGTACGGGGAGGAATCTGATAACCGATCTCCTTCTCATAGTACTCTGCCAGCTCAGTGATCACGCGGGTATCCATACCGTTCAGGTCACCCTTCAGCTGGGCGTACTCCATAACCATAGCCTCCAGAGGCGTATTACCGGTTCTCTCTCCAATACCGAACAGTGATGTGTTTACTCCGGCACAACCATACAGCCATGCTGTGGTAGAGTTAGCAACTGCCTTGTAGAAGTCATTGTGACCATGCCACTCGATCAACGCGTGAGGCACACCTGCATGGGTGTGGATCGCATAAATAATACCCTGTACACTTCTGGGAATAACCGCACCGGGGAAGTTGACACCATAACCCATAGTATCGCAGGCGCGCACTTTGATGGGAATCTTGTACTCTTCCATCAGTTTCATCAGTTCCAGACAGAAAGGAACCACGTAACCGTAGATATCTGCTCTGGTAATATCCTCCAGATGACATCTGGGGCTGATTCCCTCCTCCAGACAGTCACGGATAACACTTAAATAGTGCTCCATCGCCTGACGTCTGGTCATTTTCAGCTTCATAAAAATATGATAATCGGAACAGCTTACCAGGATACCGGTCTCTTTCATACCGATCTCCTTAACAAGCTTGAAATCCTCTTTACTTGCACGGATCCAGCTGGTTACCTCAGGGAACTGATATCCTCTCTCCATACATTTATAAACAGCGTCTCTGTCCTTCTTGCTGTACAGGAAGAATTCACAGGCGCGGATCATACCGTTAGGACCACCCAGCTTATGCAGATAATCATAGATTGTAACGATCTGCTCTGTGGAATAAGGTGCACGGGACTGCTGTCCGTCACGGAAGGTAGTATCTGTGATCCAGATTTCCTTAGGCACATTGTGGGGTACGATTCTATCGTTAAAAGGGATCTTGGGAATCTCGGAATAAGGGAACATATTACGGAAAACGTTGGGCTTTTTCACGTCATCCAAAATATACATATGCTCTTCAATCTGAAGCAGATTGTTTTTGGGATTCATCGAGACCGGACGATTTAAAAATGTTTCATTTTCTCTCATGCTAATATCCATACCTTTCCTCTATTGCTGAAAGTGATTGCAACGATAGGAATAATTGTATACAATGATACAAATTCTGTCAATATGTTTATCAAAAAAACTTTTCCGCGTCACTGCAGCACAATATACTCACTCTAAAAGCCTCTTTATATTAATCATGCCCCATCCCTGTTTGTTCCATGGTTCTCCCAGATCTGTGGCTGTCAGGGTCATCTTATGGCGAAGTTCCTCGTTCGTCATATTGGGATACTTTTCCAGGGCAAGAGCCGCTGCTCCTGCCACAATAGGTGTTGCCATGGATGTACCGCTTTTGGCTACATAGGAATGGTTCCACTTGCCATTTCTTTTGTGACACGCCACATTGCAGGAAATAACATCCGTTCCCGGTGCCACCAAATCAGGCTTTCTCATAGCAGAAAAAGCTTCACCACGCCCGGAATAACTCTCACATCTGCGGGCATTTTCCCGAAAAAAACTTCCGTCGTGACATCCCACAGTCACTATCTTTCCCCCGCTTCCGAGAGCCGATATGGAATTATTTTCCGGGCCCTTATTGCCGGCTGCACACACCACAAAAATCCCCTGATCCCACAGCTCATCCAGTTGGCACTTTAACAATTCCTCCTTCTTTGAACTGTCCAGCATACCGATTCCCACCGACACGTTAAGCACTCTTATATGAAAACGCTTCTTTACTTCACCGATCCAACGCAGCCCTGCCAGCATATTTTCCGTGGTGCCGTCGCCATTTTGATCTAAAACTTTTCCCACCACAAGCATGGACTCCGGGGCCACTCCCCGGTAATCCCCTCCTGAGAGCTTCCCCATCCCGCAGATAATACCACTGACGTGGGTCCCATGACCGCTGTCATCATACATCAGCTTTCTTTCATGAACAAAATCCTGAAAACCCAATATTTTCCCTGCCAGATCCGGATGACGGCCAATACCGGTATCCAATACTGCCACTGTTACTTTTTTTACAGCTTTCTCTATTACTTCAGGCACCTCAAGTTGCTTCCGCACACGATTCATACCGTCTCCCAGTGCTCTTTTTCTTAATTAAGATATGCCGCAGAATTATTTTTGTACCATGCTGATACCGTAGAAACATCGACAAGCCTCCATGCATAGAATAGACCATAAACAAAACTTGGAGGCAATACAATGAGTGATTTAACTGCTACAAACTGTGGCTGTGGAAACAATTGCGGCTGCGGCAATAACAGCGGTCTTATGGGAGGCAACTTTATCTGGATCATCCTTCTGTTATCTTGCTGCGGTGGTTGCGGCAATGGCGGCGGTGGTCTGCTGGGCGGCGGATGCAATAATGGCTGTGACAATAACGGCTGTGATATTATCATCTGGATCCTTCTGATCTCCTGTCTGTGCGGCAATGGCGGCGGCCTTTTGGGCGGCGGCTGTAACAACTGCTGCTAAACAGCTGTAATTCCTGCTTTGCAGGTATCTTTATCCTGTTCTGAAAAAAACCGGGTGGCTCCTGCGGGAGCCCACCCGGCAAACAACGGAGGCTGCCATGGAAAAAACGGCAAATGACAACATCAATGCTTTTGATTCCCTCTATACCACCAATCAGATTCAACTTTTTAAAGTCCTGATTCCCTACATGGCTCCTCCTATGCAAAAAAATCTGGTCATATACATAAAATATATGGAGTTTCAATACACCATGACCCTTTTCCAAAAGCACCCTTATGCTGCCTTTACTTCTTATTCATTCACAGATAAACCGGATACCAATCAGCTCTTTGACGAGATCATCCCCTTTTGCGACATGACGCAACGGGAAAAAATCCTGCAAATGAAAAATATGATGCACAGCATGGAACAGATGCAAGAAATGATGAGTATGATGGAAATGATGAAAGATATGTTTCCCGAAGGGATGGGAGGATTTGGCGGCGGAAGCATGCCGGATCTGGCAGCGCTGTCCGGTCTGGGAGACATCATGGATCTCTTTGGCTCCATGCAGGCAGCTTCCGCTCTGTCCCCTTGCGGAGAAACATAAACTGCCTCATGTTACTCTTATCATAATTTATTCCACGAACAAAAGACTACAGAATCACAAAAAATGTTAATATTCAGAAAGCGAGGTTCTCATTTATGAATCAGAATCAAAACAAACCAGCTTGGATGGATGACGAGCTGGTCAGAAGTATTCCTCAGACTAAATTGAATTTTCTGGGAAAAATGTTTCAGGATACCCAGGGCAAGACGATCGGAAAAAGCCCCAAAGAAATGATGACAATCCTCATGCCAATGATGGCCAGGGCCAAACAGGAAAATTTGTCCTTTACTCCCCAGGAAATGACAGCTTGTATCGCCGCCATCAAAAAACACAGTTCTGAGGAGGAAAGAAAGCAGATCGACAATGTAATGAACAAGATAAAGTAATTCTGCTCTGGGCCAAAACGCCTTATTCTACCCTAAAGTAAAAGGGCTGCTCTTATCAAGCAGCCCTTTGTCATTCTTCCATCATTCTTTTACAAATCAAATATCAATCCTTTACCACTCTGATATGCTTCATGGTGATATCCCCATTCTTTATAACAAAGTAAAGCCCCTTCTTCCACTCCACAGGGAAAGAAAACTCCTGCACAATGTTTCCGTTATTTGTAAGGATTGCTTTTCCTGCATCACAGTCTACGCTGACCTGAAAATCAAATTCTTCGCCGTCTATCATAGGTAATGGCAACGCTTCTTCGGCCTTGAATGCTTCCGGATATACATAATTCCAAGTAAGGAATGCCTCCTCCACCGCATTTGCGCGACCCTTTAACGCTACAGTCCACTTCTGAGCGGCGCAAAACATTCCGGGCTCCATCAGCACGATCATAGCAAGTTTATTCTGGGACTCCAGATGACATTCCCCATTTTCCAGAGCGATTTTGGCTGCTGCGTAGTCAGGCGTGGCTGTATAGATACAACTCCAGTGAAGATCAAATATGCGGTCTTTTCCAAAGTTTTCCTCATAGAGCACATCACCGCTTACTGCTTTTTCATAAGGCTCATAAGGCTTGTCTGAGGGAAGAACCGATTGCCACAAATCAATGGTTACCTCCTGACTGCCTCCCATATATACTGTTTCAGCCTTTTCAGACTGTACGATAACACTATTGCTCCTCTGATCACACACCAATAAATAGCAATAATCAGGCAAAGGCCACAGTACCACTTCAGGATCAACCATGCGGTAAAGTTCCGGTGATCCGCCGCCAAAACCGTGATGAGCCACCTGCATCATCTCACACTGAAGGATACCGGGTTCATACTGGGCACAAAGTACATCTGCAGTAGTCTGCAAAGCATCACCAAAGAACATTACACGGCGCTTTTCTGTCTTTTCTTCCTCCTCTGCATCCACATCCATACGCATCACCAGAGAAGTGTCATTAAGGAAACTAATATATTCCGGGCACATATCTTCATGTACATACAGTACACTAAAAGTCACGCCCGGATAAATTAAACGCTGTCCTGTATGAGGTTGGATCACAGTCATATCCTGACAATATTTTGCCACCACTTCATTATGCAGAACACTCACCCAGTCCTGAACACCATATTCCGGCGAAGCCCAACTGTAAACCAAGCTTTCAATCTGCAGCTCATCTCTATGATTTTTCATGATATCATGGAACAGTAACACATGGTCATCATGAGGATGGGTAAAGAACCAAGCCGCAACCTGAGGCTTACCTTCCAGCACATTCTGCTCTTTTAAAAGCTCCAGCAGATGTTCTGATTCCTCATACTCTCCATCTCCGCCATCAATGATCACGAAACGTCCGTCTGTCAATCTGATAATGTAGGACATACCGCAATTAACCGCATAATACATCATGCGCACCTGGGTTAAAAGGGGAGAACAAATACACTTATCAGCCAATGCTGCACGGTTCTTGCCATCCAATGCCACAAGTCTCTCATTCCTGTCACTGATTACCTGCAGTTTCCCGCTGCGCTCCCAAAGAGCTATGTAAAGCAGTTCGTTTCCTTTTTGATAAGTGGCAAAATGAGAACCACATTCTTCCCAGGAATCCGCAAGTACGTAACCATCATCCAATATTCCCTTCTGCACAAGAGCGTATTCTGATGTGGTACTCCCTTTTTCGATCTTATAAACTTTCACTCCGGCCTGCAGCTCATAAATCTGCCCCTTCTGCAAGCACTCCTTACATTTTTCTAAAATGCTCATAACAATCTCCCTTTCAAAGCACAGCGTCACGCTGCTTACTCCTTCAAAAAATCATGTATTCGTTTATTAAAATCCTTTGCTTCCTCGTATGCGGCATGTCCCAGATTCTCATACATATATAGTTTACAGTTCAGTTTCTCTGCAATTTCCTCAGATGCTCTTCCGCTCACTACTTTATCCAAACTACCGCCAATCACAAACGCAGGACATTGAATCTTCTCTAATTCCTCATAAGCATTGCAGGTAAGACAGGATTTCGCCAGTGTAATAAAGCGCTGTACATCCTTGGGCTTCTGCAGAATCGTTAACAAGGGCAAAAATGGCTGATATCTCTTCACATACGCATCAGAATACATTTTTACTGCCATATCTGCCACAAGTTCCTTCATCTTGTCTTGCTCAGTCAATTGGACCCATTTTTGAATTACCGCTGTAACAATATCGTTATTCCGGGAAAGCGTCACCGCCAGCACCATTTTTCTCACCAGATCAGGCCTGTCTATGGCAAGGTACTGTGCGATCATACCTCCCTGGGATACCCCGAATATATCAGCATTTTTAATTTCCAATGCGTCCATGGCCACCGCAATATCTGATGCCAGCTCACGCACTGTTATGCTCTCTCCAATATTGCTTCGCCGATCAAACAAATACACCTTGTAATCCTTGGCAAAAATCCGATACATATAAGCCAGGGACAACGCAGCACCCTTGATCCCTCCGGTATTTAAGCCTTGTATCATCACCAATGGTTGGGATCCTTTGCCAAAGGTAATGTAATCCACCTGTAGATTCTGAAGATTTAGTTTCTGTTCTTTGGCATTATAAAGCATAAAATTACATCCCCTAACTATCATTTCCTGATTTCATAAAGAAAACAACGATGCAATTTCCCTCTGTATTTGATCTCTTCCTGCTGCTCCAACCGCACCATTCCACATTTTTCCATGACACGCATGCTGGCTGTATTCTCCTCAAAAGCACCTGTTCTAACAACAGAAAAGCCTGCGGCGAACAGTTCTTTTATAGCCGCTGCCAATACTTCTGTGGCAAATCCTTGATTCTTATAAAAAGGATCAATCACGTATCCCAGTTCAATTTCAGCCCTTCCATCATCTTTATTCTCGTTTGAGGGCAATTTTATCTCCACATCATTTATGAAACCGATCAGCTTTTCTTCCAAATAGACTCCATACACAAAATGTTCATTGGAATCGGACAATTCTTGAAAGCGTTTAAACATCCTTACTTCTTCACTATGAGACTTAAAATCCGGTACCATGTAGGTTTTAATGACTTCGCTGTTAGTCAACAATGCGATCATGAACTCTGCATCTTCCTCTGAAAATGCATGCAGACACAAACGTGCGGTGTTGATTACAGGTGTGGTTTTTACTGTCATATTCTGCTTTTTCCTTATAAACATATTCTTTTCATTTCACGCAAATCGGTTTTAATGACTCCGGTCATAAAAATACTTACCCTCCGTTCGGAGTACTATATCGCTTGTATTTCTTTTCCGGTAACACCCTTGATAAATTCACGGAATTCTTCGATGGTGCCGCCTGAAATACTCTTTTTATCATAAACCTGCGCATGACTCTGACTAAATATAAACACAAAATAATCATCCGCTTCCGCAAGCATTATAATATTATTATACTTAAATTCTGAGTTTCCCAGTTCTGTTTCCGAATAATAACTGTCTGCACTGAAGGTGACGCATGATTTATTCAAGCCCGGCAACATTCTTTTGCGGGCAATATAACTGTTTATCTTATCCTCAAAGAGTAAAACAAAAATCATAACAGCAGATACAAGCCAGGTAATAATTGTCCGAAAATCCAACACAAATTCTTTATCGCCAAGTGGCAGCGTAAGTAAGATCGCAAATATAACAACAATTACTCCGAAAATATGGGAACGGCGGCTTCTTTTTTTGCGTACGGTCTTTCGTAATGCTTTTGCCATGATCGTGATCGCCTCTTGATTATAGGCTGTTTCAAACTTAAATTCCATTTAGGTTCCTCCTTCAAATTAATAAAGCGTATGTTTACAGACTTTCCGCAAGCGAGCGTACTCAAAAAGAAATCACAATCTCTTCTCCGGTACTTTCAATTGCGCATCCGGACGCATTTTCCTTCAAGTCAGCATCTGAAAAGGAAACTGCGTAATCGGTACCTCTATAATTGAATGCAATGTTGTTTTTCTCCACCTGAATCTTGGCGGTACATCCTGTGAAATCGTAGGAAATCTTATCTAAATTGCGGATACAGATCTCGTTTTCGGAAAATACCACACTCTTGTCGTCCCATTTTACAGCTAACACTTGATCCGCAATCTTTTCAATCGTAAACGCGCTGCCCTGTTCGTCCAACACAAGGCCGGTATTGCCTGTGTCTTTCTCCTTCCAGACAAGAGTATCCACTACCGGAAGATTTTCGTAAGTGGCATCCCAAGTATCGCAAGGTGTTTCCAAATAATAATCCTTTACCGTCTCATCAAAGAGATACAGTGCACGTAAAAAAATCTTATCGCGGCATCTGAAAATATTGGCCACATAATTGCAGCAGTCATAGTAGACAGACTGAACTTCATTGTCTGTAGCCCAATCGTCCAGACCGGAAACACATGTGGCGGGCGTCTTCTCCGGGTATTGCTGTTTGAACCATTCTCCGGTGTCACACATTTTCATAAACTTTACATCAGGATAGTTTTGCATTTCTTCCAGCTGCATTCTCAGGGGAGGAATACAGCCTTGGCAAAAACTATTCTCCTGCCCCAGCTGTGCATAGGAAAATCCCAAATCCTCATTGGTGAAATAATTTTTAAAATACCACTGTACAATCTCCCTGTCAGAACCACTTTTCCCAGCCGGCTCCAAGGTAAAACAACTTGCCTTCCCGGACACTTCAGGATCCAAAATATATTTCTTTTTGTCGTAACAGTGAATGGGATCAGGACCAAGCAGTCTGAACACAGGCACATTGATCTGATATTCCGGACTCTGGGCGGGGGTAATAATATTATTCTTGGAAGGATAATAAGCCTGATTAAAATATCCGCCGACTAAAGTATATGCATCAATGGCCAACTGATCTCGGCAGATAGCTGCTGCAGAGATTTGATATTTTTCTACTAAATAGTTTACTGTGTGGCTATCCAGCATCCAGCTGCCTACCGTCTTGGGATAATAACCGAAAACCTCCTTAAATTCCCCCATGGCAATGTCAATCAGAAGCTCACGCTCTTCCTTGGTGTAGGCCATGGAAAATCCCGGCACAATATGCCAATCCCATGTCCATCCTTCCTTGCCGCGCCAGCGCAAACCTGCTTTGTCAGTCAAGGGTTTCACGATTTCGTACCAAAGGCCCAGCTCCGTACGCTCATCAGCTTCTGTTTTAAATAAATGTACATACTTTTCATCAAGTATAGCATCATATTGAAGCAAAAAAGTATTTTCCAGATGAAATTCCTTCGCCAGAGCAAGCTCTTTCTGCGTAGTCTCAAAAAGCTGGGCTTCGGAATTGTCAAAACGTGGATCATACTGTCTTACAAAATTCATAAAGTTTACAATTTTCATCTTCCGTAATTCCTTTCCCTTTTCAAAGATAAACGATTACACTTTACATAACAGGTGTTCTACTAATTTCGAGTTTCTTCAACTAATTTAATATAATAATCCAATAACTCATATATCCACTCTTTAAGCACCGAAAACTCAAATCCTAACGCCTTTGCCTTCTCGATATTTATGCTATATTCAGCTTCTCCGTTATATGGAGCACGATCTCCTGCCTCATCAATAATTGCTTTTGTTCCTGTTTTCTGCTCAACATAATCAATTATTTCTCTGATTGAAATCGTTCCTTCAGAACAACCGTTAAATGCGCCATTTACCTCTTTATCAACCAAAAAGGCCATAAACTTTCCGGCTTCGTCGGAGCGGATGTATCCCATCTGACAATCCACATTGTCTATATTCATGGGTATAGATTTCATGGTATGTTCTACATAGAAAAGCAATCTTTTTGTATAATCATCTTCTCCAATTACAAAGGGATATCTTACCGCAATCCAATTTCTGTCAGAATATTCTTGCGCCAAGGCATACTCTGCATGACGCTTTATTTGGGCATAGGGAAAAGCACCTCTATCGCACCACACCAACTCGTTTGCCATCTCATCAAAATCAGATTCCACCGTATTCATGTGCTTGGGATCATATACCGCTGTACTGGACATATGTATGTATTTATCGCAATCTACCGCTTCCATTACATACTTAATGTCATTTGAACAATAAGCAATTTTGTCAATTACAACATCATAATGGGTACCGCTTAATGCAGCCTTCATACTGGCTTGATTTGTTCTCTCCAAAACAATTCGCTTTACTTTATCACCAAATTCATCGGGTGTATTTCCTCGGGTAGCGATAGTAACATCATGACCATTTTTCAGAAGTTCCTTTACCATGTGTATGCCAAAGAATCTGGTACCGCCTATTACTAAGATTTTCATCATTTCATTCCTCCCAAGGTTGAACGCTATCAATCATGCTAAATTTTTATCAATAATTTTCTAAACTCATCCATATTTCTTTTGCAATTATATGCTTCCATCAATTTCTCTTCTTCCCATGTCCATCTCTTTTCCTCATCAATTATATGTACGAGTTCATCATGCGATGGTTCGGCCGGGAATATTTCGCAAGGATATTCCTCACAATAACCACAATGAATATACCCTTTATTCTGCACACATTTTCGTGTTTTACATGTTGCTTCAAGCAGTATTGCATTTTCTTTCTCATTTGAACATCCATCACAAATTATTGTTTTAGGATTCTGATTATATCCGGGAAAAGCTTTCTTATAAACATTGCAAATTTCTTCACGTCTGTCATTCTTTTCAACATTAGGGCGATATATTAAACACAAATCGCACCTCATTCCACATTTCGAATAAATTTTATCTGACATTTGAACTCCTCTATGTAAAATACTATTCATCTACTTTTTCTAAATTCATCCATATTATTTTTGCAATTATATGCTTCTAACATTTGTTGTTCTTCCCAAGTCCACTTCTTTTCCACATCAATTATTTGTACAAGTTCTTCGTATGACGGTTCCGCAGGAAATATTTCGCATGGATATTCCTCACAATAACCACAATGAACATAGCCTTTATCCTGCACACATTTTCTTACTCTACAAGTCGGCTCAAGCAGTATTGCATTTTCTTCTTCACACATACAGCCGTCACAAATAATTGTTTTGGGATCAGGTTTATACCCTGGATGCATCTCTTCATATACCTTGCAAACTTCATTACGTCTATCATTTATCGCAACATAAGGACGATAAATCAAGCAAAGATCACATCTCATTCCGCATTTTGCAAATACCTTTTCTATCATACCAACTCCCTCATTTTCTCTTTTGAACCATACAAATTGCCTTACATTCCTCAAAACCATATTTTTCATATAGTGCTTTTGCATCTCTGGTTTTCAACAATCCATTTACTCCGCTCAATTTTGTCTCATTTAATACAATCCATTCAACAAGGGCTTTTCCAAGTCCCATGCATCGGAACTCTTCCGCAATAAAAACATCACATACATAATAAACTGTAGCATAATCAGTAACAACTCTTGCAAAACCAACAAGACTTTTCGACTCGGCATGGAAAATGGCATAGTTGAGCGAATTGGCAATCGCATGCCACATAGTTGAGACCTCTCTATCTTTTGCCCAATATGCATTTTTCAATAAATTATTAACCTCTTCATATCGTTCTAATATCACATCTTTTTCATCAGTCAGATAAAACCCATCAAAGTACTTTATCATTTGATTCACCACACCTGCGTTAACATAAACTCTGTTGGCAATATAAATCTGCCAACGCTGTAAGTTCCTCAATCACATTTTTTCTCCAATAGATCTTTTGAATCAGCCATTCACAAGGGAACTCTCTTCATAAGCCACAAAATTGTACACTATGCTCTTTGGCACATTTATGTATTGGACATCCTTTTGACTGAGCCCATTCTTCACAATGTCCATCTGAATCAATACATCCTTTGCATATACCATTTTCTTTTTTTTTGCAGCCCGCACAGCATTCACCGCAAGCTGTTATAGCCGAAAAATCTATATGCTTACTATACCGCTCCAATCGAACCAGATATTCCTCCGTATCCTCTTCAAATTTTTTATCATTTGTAATGTGGAATCCATGCCTTTTATAAAACACAATTGCCCTTGTATTCTTTTCAAGGGCCCATAAAAATTGAGCGTTCTTCTCTTCCATTGCAAACTCCAGTAACTCCGCTCCGATTCCTTTTCCCTGAAGTATTGGTTCCACAAACAGTTTTTTCACTTCCTGATCTTCTATTCGGACAAATCCTTTGACCACGCCGTCATCGTAGACATATGTATTACTTAGAAAACTTTCTGTTTCGAGATAATTCTGCATCATTTTGGGAACCTGCAGTTCCTGAAAATAGAATTCATCATTTTGGAATATAGGATAAAAGTTCAGTCTGTAATTGAAGATTTCGATTTCAGCAATTCTGACCAGGTCTTCTAGTTTCGCCTGTCGAATATTGGCTCTGAACATAGCATACGCCTCCCTCAGGAATTTTAGACACTTTTCTCTTGCCTTTAATCACGCTGTCCTTTACTACTCAGCATTTTACCACTCTGCCAATTACTACCCTGCCAATTTCTACCTTGCAATTTACTACACTGTTTCTACTGTTCCGCTAGATTTTTCAAAGTATCTCCTGTAAGGCGGTAAACCGTCCACTCATCCATGGGCTCTGCACCCAGGGCAAGGTAGATATCTATACTGGGCTTGTTCCAATCCAGGCAGCTCCACTCCAGTCTGCCGCATCCTCTTTCCACTGCAATTTCTGCAAGCTTTTTTAAAAGAGCTTTTCCGTATCCTTTGCCGCGGTATTCGGGGAGCACAAACAAATCTTCCAGATAAATTCCGGCTCGTCCCAGGAAAGTGGAGAAATTATGGAAAAAGAGGGCAAAACCTACTTCTTTACCACCTTCTACTGCCAAAATTACTTCTGCTTTTTTCTTTTCAAAAATCCACTCATGTAACAGTTCTTCTGTGGCTACTACATCGTCCAACATGTTTTCGTAAATTGCAAGTTTTTTTATAAAGGAAAGAATGATGGAAACATCTTTTTCTTCTGCGTATCGAATGGTGAAGTTATTCATGGGGACCTCCGGGAATTAAATACTTAATATTTATCCTATTTTATCACAATTGTCAGAGAAAGCCAAGGGAATGCCGTAACTAGGCACGGCAGACAACTCCTCGCCACGGCAGTGCCCAATCTCGTGACTGCACACATTGCCTTGCTACGGCAGTGTTGCAAGCCTCACACTACGGCCATGCCGTAGCGCGAGGCTTGACGGGCATACGCCCTATAAAAAAGCAAAAATCCTCGTGTCGTTCTGCGAGCAGACGACACGAGGCTCTTTACTTTTTTGCACTGCCTATTTGACAACAATATTTACGATCTTACCCTTAACGTAGATTTCTTTTACAATAGTCTTGCCTTCGATGAAGGTCTTTACAGAAGCAACTTCTTTTGCCTTTGCAATTGCAGCATCGCTTGCTTCATCTACGGCCAACTCAACCTGGCCTCTTACCTTACCGTTGACCTGAACTGCGATCTCAATGGTATCTTCCTTGATAGCCGCTTCGTCATAGGTCGGCCATGCTTCATAAGCAATGGTAGTATCGTGACCTAAGACTGCCCAGATTTCTTCGCCCACATGAGGACAGATACAGGAGAACATCTTAATGAAGCCTTCTGCATATTCCATAGGACATTTGCCTTCTTTGTAAACTGCATTTACAAAGATCATCATCTGGCTGATCGCGGTATTGAAACCAAGCTGTTCGAAGTCACTTGTAACCTTCTTCACAGTCTGGTGATATACCTTCTTTAAGGTTTCATCGTTCTCTGCTGCGATATTCTCTTCTGCAGTAAAGAAGTTCCATACGCGGTTGATGAAACGTCTTGCACCATCAACGCCCTGAGGATTCCAAGGCTTAGAAACTTCCAGAGGACCCATGAACATCTCGTACAGACGAAGGGTATCTGCACCGTAGTCTCTTACGATATCACTGGGATTTACTACAAATTCAGGGAAACGCTTACCCATCTTGATACCATTTTCTCCAAGGATCATACCCTGATGAACTAACTTCTGGAAGGGTTCCTTAACAGGAGATAAGCCCTTGTCATAGAGGAAACGGTTCCAGATTCTGGAGTACATCAGGTGACCAACAGCATGCTCAGGACCACCCACATACAGGTCAACAGGCAGCCAGTGCTTTAACAGTTCCTGATCTGCGAACTCTTTATCGTTGTGGGGATCAATATATCTCATGTAGTACCAGCTGGATCCTGCACTGCCGGGCATAGTAGATGTTTCACGGACACCCTTAATGCCGTTTGCATCGTACTGCTTCCACTCTACTGCATTTTCCAAAGGAGCCTTGCCGTTTTTGCCCTTGTAATCTTCCAATTCAGGTAAAACAAGAGGCAGTTCTTCGTCCGGAAGTACATGAATCTGGCCGTCCTCTGTATAAACTACAGGAACGGGCTCGCCCCAGTAACGCTGGCGGGCAAAGATCCACTCACGGAAGTGATAGTTGACAGTCTTTCTGGCAACACCCTTCTGTACTAATTTCTGGGTGATTGCTTCCTTGGCTTCTTCTACGGTCAAGCCGGTGAATTCTTCGGAATTCATTAACTTGCAGCCCTTACCCAGGTAAGAGGTCTTTTCAAAAGCACACTGGCTTACATCACCGCCGTCAATAACCTGGATCATAGGAATGTTGTGTGCGATAGCGTATTCAAAGTCTCTCTGATCGTGAGAAGGAACAGCCATAACCGCACCGGTACCGTAGCCTGCCAATACAAAGTCACCGATAAACAAGGGAACTTCCTTGCCGTTTACAGGATTAATGGCATATAAGCCCTTTAAGATACAGCCGGACTTAGTCTTGTTGAGTTCTGTACGGTCCATATCGTTTTTCTTCAGTGTTTCATCGATATAAGCCTGAACCTCTTCAGGATTCTGAACACGGGGCATCAAATCCTTTACAGTCTGTCCGTCGGGTGCAAGTACCATAAAGGTAATTCCGTAAATAGTCTCGATACAGGTTGTATAAATAGAGAACTTGCCGCCGCCAACGATTTCAAAATCCACCTCAACACCTTCGGATCTTCCAATCCAATGTCTCTGAATATCCTTCGTAGATTCCGGCCAGTCAATTTCTTCCAGACCCTCTAACAATTTCTCCGCAAACGCAGGCTGATTGATAACCCACTGCTTCATATTCTTACGGATAACCGGATAACCGCCACGCTCACTCTTACCGTCAATAACTTCGTCATTGGACAACACGGTTCCCAGCTCTTCACACCAGTTAACCGGCATGTCTACGTACTTTGCATAGCCGTCCAGATATAACTGCTTGAAAATCCACTGGGTCCACTTGTAGAACTCAGGATCACTGGTTGCGATCATTTTGTCCCAATCATAGTCAAATCCCAGCTCCTTTAACTGCTTGGAAAAAGTTTCAATATTCATCTGGGTGAAACCGTTTGGATGATTGCCGGTGCTTACTGCATACTGCTCTGCCGGCAGACCAAAGGAGTCGTAACCCATTGGGTGTAATACATTGTAACCCTGCATACGCTTCATACGGGACATAATATCCGTAGCGGTATAACCCTCCGGATGACCTGCATGTAAGCCTACGCCTGAAGGATACGGGAACATATCCAACGCATAATACTTCGGCTTACTGAAATCCCAGACGTCTGTCTTGAATGTCTTATTCTCAGCCCAATATGTCTGCCATTTTTTCTCCACCTCATGGTGGTTATAAGGTACTGCCATGATTTTTCCTCCTCAAATAAATACAGAAAATATAAAAACCCCTCTCGTTTTAGAGACGAAAGGGGCTGTTTTCCGTGGTACCACTCTAATTCACAGACAAAAATATAGTCTGTGCACTTTATTATCGATAACGGGATATACCGTCTGCAGCTACGACCCAGACGCTCCTTGCCGCAACTGCTTGCTGCCTAAAGCCACCTGTCTCCTCGCCACAGAAACTCCAAGGCCAGTTCAGATCCTTACGCTGCCGGCTCACACCATCCGCCGGCTCTCTGTAAACTTGGGAATCCTACTATTCCTTATCACTGTCATTAAGTATATGAAACTATCGACAATTGTAGCGTTTTTTTATAGAGATGTCAAGAAGTTAATCAAAATCACTCCGGGAAATAATGTAATTTACTGATGCAGATCACATTAACTTTACGTCAGCATCAATCAAATACAGTTCATGGAGCGCCCTGGTGCAGGCCAGATACATCTTCCGCTCAAAGGAGTCCGTATTGTACAGTCTGTCCATGCAGCGATACAGGATGACCGCATCGAACTCCAATCCCTTTGACAGGATCAAGGGCAGGATTACCTGTTTACCACTGATTTCCTCCCAAGGCTCACTGAGCAGCTGCCATTGATCCTTATCACAGTGTTCATAAAGGATTCCTGCTTCCTCTTCATTCGCTGTGATGATACCTACCAGCTGATGCTCCCCTAATGTCTTTGCCACTTCCCACAGTTTTTCCTCAGGCATCTGTGTGTTCAGCACCTCAGGCTCCTTTCCCGGGCGTTCAAAATAAGAATATTTACTGCAACACTCCTTGTCAAACTTTTCCAGCCAACTAAAGGCAAACTTATTAATAGGTGCTGAGGAACGGTAACTTTTTTCCAATAAGAGTTTTTCTATCTTTTCTTCCGAACCCATGTCCCAGATTTCATCCAGCAAACTGAAATTCTGGACTGACAACACAGAATCTACCGCCTGACTGCTGTCTGCCAAAAAAGTAAATGCACTCTGAGGATAAAGTAATCTGACCAGATACAACTGCAGAGGATTGTAATCCTGCAGTTCATCAATCAGCACGTGGCGTACTTTGGGGAAAGTCTTGATCTCTCCTGCATAAATACCTGTTATGGCATATAACAGTGCATCTTCAAAGGCAATACTTCCGTACTCCCAATCCTCCCTGAAAGCTTCATCCAGAGACACCTCACAGCCCGTCTTTTCAGCGAAGGACTGTAATATCCGCACCAAATGCGTATAAGTGTCCAATTGATTGCGCTCTCTGATCGTTTCCACCGTCTCCGCTACCGTCTGCCTGCGAAGCCATTTGCCGCGCACCTGCAGCTTGGATTCCTCCAACGGGTCTCCGTTTTCGTCTGTGAAACGCTGAGCCAATGAATCCTGGATCTGTTTCTGATGTTCCAGAAAATAATTTTCGTAAGCTTTCTTTACAATTTCAATCAGGAAATCCAGCTTTTGATCGTAGGTCTCCCCCATATCCTTGCCCTGATAATCAAGGGTACGCCGCTGCATCCGCAGATTTAATTCTTCCGCTGTAAGAAGAATTTCTCCCTCAAACATAATATCCGGCAAATCAAACGTATACTCTTTGAAATACCGATCAATAAACAAAAGCATTTCTTTGGAATATTTCAGCGCAATCAGGGCTCTGCGGTCCTGATCTACAGATTGACTGCGTTGAAAATCATCATCCGTCTGCAAACGTTCTAAAACCCGATACTGGCTATAAAAATCCTCGCATACAATCCGCCTGGGCAACAGGGAGTCCAAAAGTTCCTGAAAAACCATATGGGACACATCCTCTTCACACAACTGCGGTAAAATCCCCGCTATGTAAGAGGAAAAAATCCGATTATTGGACAACACCACAATATCTTCTGATTTCAACTGATCTTTTTGTACATATAAAATATAAGCCAGCCTGTGCATGCCAACACTGGTCTTGCCGCTTCCTGCAGGCCCGTAAATCAGCACATGAGGTGCTTTTGTAAAGCGAATCGCCCTGTTCTGCTCTTTCTGAATGCTCTCCACTATGACCTTCAGTTTGGGGCCGGTATGTCCTGACAGCACATCTCCCAATATTTCGTCATAGAGGGCGGAATTGGAATCATACATTCCCACAATACGGCCGTTCTCTATTTTATATTGTCGCTTGCCGGTCAGCTCCACATCAATTCTGCCATGGGAAGTCTCATACCAGGCATCTCCTGTGTCAAAACCATAGAAAAGCTCACAAACAGGTGCCCGCCAGTCGCAGACATACATTTGATAAGTCTTTGCATCACTCAATCCGGAAGCACCAATGTACGCGCAATTTATTTCGTCCAATTCTTTGTCAATATAGTCAATTCTGGCAAAATAGGGGGAACCTTTTAATTTCTGCAGGCGCAGGATTTCCTTTGCAGCATCTGTGTACTGCTGTTGTGCCCGTGAAAGCATTGCATTTTCCATGGTCAATTGAACAATATCATCAAAATCCCGGATCAGCTGGGTCACTTCTTCACGCAGCAGCTTAGACTGTGAATTAATCTCTTCCTGTAAAAGTTCCTGTTTGTTCTGAAGTTCCTCAATGCGCTTTTCTGCAAAGCTGATTACATCCTGCAAATATTGTTCTTCCTTTTGTAATTCAGCAACTTCTGTCTGCACCGTCTTCAATCAGGCCTTCCTCCTTCAATTACTGCATCTTCCCAGTCTGTCAGATAAAAAAACATTCACCTTACAATAAATATCTGGAATTGTAGAATAACATGCAAAACGCCTATTCACAAGACTTGTATTTTTCTTTCATTTCTGTTATAATTACTATAGTCGCAGAGGTAAATATACCTCTGTTTTTTACTTTACAGGAAAGACCTTTTCACACTAACATGTGAAAGTTCTTCCTGCAAAGCTGAACTCTCGAGCAGGCGCATTACGTTAAAAAGGACCACCGCAGATCAATGCGGTAGTCCTTTCTTTGTATCATTTTGATAACATTTTTTTGATTAGGATTAATCCTCTTCGCCACCTTCAGCTGCAAGTGCTGCTCTTGCTGCAACTTCCTTGCCCTGTACATCGGAGGGAGCCTGCTCATAGCGGGCGAACTCATAGGAGTAATCACCACGTCCACCGGTCATGGAACGAAGGTCTGTGCAGTAACCGTACAGTCCGCTCATAGGGATGTCAGCTTCAACAACCTGCTTGCCGCCGCCGATAGGATTCATGCCGAGTACACGGCCGCGTCTCTTATTCAGGTCACCCATAACATCACCTGCGTATGCATCAGGCACGGTAACCTTTAAGGACATGATGGGCTCAAGCAGTACGGGCTGTGCTTCCATGAAGCCCTTCTTGAAGGCCTGGATGGTAGCCATCTTGAATGCCATTTCAGAGGAGTCCACGGGATGGTAGGAACCATCGTACAGAACAGCCTTAACACCAACTACGGGATATGCAGCCAAAGGTCCCTTCACCACAGAGTCCTGCAGACCCTTTTCTACTGCAGGGAAGAAGTTCTTGGGAACTGCGCCGCCTACTACTTCCTGCTCGAAGGTGTATGCTACAGAATCATCTGCTGCAGGGGAGAAACGCATCTTAACGTGACCGTACTGACCATGTCCGCCGGACTGCTTCTTATACTTGTATTCTACATCAGATGTCTTCTTGATAGTCTCTTTGTAAGCGATCTTAGGTCTGTCAAGTTCTACTTCTACCTTGTACTCGTTCATCAGTCTGCTTACAATGATATCCAGGTGCTGGTCGCCCATTCCGTAAAGCAGCAGCTGTCTGTTGTCGGAATCGTTCACAACCTTAACGGTCAGATCCTCATGAGTTATCTTCTGCAGAGCCTGGGAAATCTTATCCACGTCACCTTTGTTTTTGGGTTTGTATCTCTTGTATGTATAAGGAGTGGAAATCTCAAACTTACCATATTTAATAGGTGTGGTCTTGGTAGCCAGGGAGTCGCCGGTTCTTGCGCCGGAAAGCTTAGCCAGAGCACCGATATCACCTGCGTGAAGCTCGGTTACTTCCTGAGGCTTGTTGCCCTGAAGCACATAGAGCTTACCAACCTTCTCTTCGATATCTTTATCAATATTGTAGATCAGGTCATCAGTCTTTAATACGCCGGAATTTACCTTGATCAGGGAGTACTTACCGATGAAAGGATCCACGATGGTCTTCCAAATGTATGCGGATTTAGCCTTGGAGAAATCGTAGTCTGCTTTGTAAATCTCGCTGGTCTTCATGTTGATACCTGCAACCTCACGGTTCTCAGGGCTGGGCATATACTTAACGATATCGTCAAGCAGAGTATAGATACCCTGACACAGAGTGTTGGAACCCATGGTCATGGGAACGATGCTGCCGTCACATACGTTGGTACGAAGAGCTGCTCTGATCTCAGCTTCGGAGAAAGTCTCACCGCTGAAATAACGCTCCATCATCTCTTCACTGGTCTCTGCAACTGCCTCAAGCAGGGTCTCACGGCAGATACCCAGGTTCTCTTTATTGTACTCAGGTACTTCACAGGGAACAACTTCCTTGCCCTGCCAACGGTTACCGGACTCGGTAATAACGTTAACGTAACCTACGAATTTCTCATTCTCACGGATGGGAAGATGGATGGGAGCCAGCTTCTTGCCGTACATCTCGGTCATATCAACAACAACCTGGCGGAAGGAAGCATTGTCAACGTCCATGTTGGAAACATATACGAATCTGGGAATATTGTACTTTTCACAAAGTTCCCAAGCCTTCTGGGTACCTACTTCCACGCCGGACTTACCGTTTACAACGATAATAGCAGCACCTGCTGCACTGATAGCCTCTTCCACTTCACCAACGAAGTCGAAATATCCGGGAGTATCCAGAACATTGATCTTGTGACCTTCCCACTCAATGGGAATAACGGATGTATTGATAGAGAACTGTCTCTTCTGCTCTTCTTTGCTGTAATCGCTGATAGTGTTGCCGTCAGATACTTTACCTAAACGGGAAGTAATACCTGATAAATATGCAAAAGCCTCTGCAAGACTGGTCTTTCCACTGCCACCATGTCCTAATAATACCACATTACGAATCTTGTCTGTTGTGTAAACCTTCATTTTTGGTCCTCCAATTTTGATGTTTTTGGGTGTACTGCCATCACAAAATATTGGATTCGATAACCCCATGGGAGTATTTTACTAAATATTTTTGAATTTTACAAGCAATTTTGTTATTTCTGTCAATATTTTTTTATTTTGCCAGAGTGATTGTGTGTTATTGCACAAACAATTCGAAATATTCTGCATTTTCAGGGCAATTTACTTATAACAATCATTAAATATTGTATACAATTATACTCGCATGCCGCCTTGTGTCATATGCAATTAACACTACAAATCCTGTTTTGACGTCTTTCCTTGTCTTGTTCTATTTCGTCTCCGCCAAAGTTTCTCAACAATCACACAACAGAACAAACCGAATCCGCCGCCGCAGGTATCCAGCAGTACATCCGCAGCACTTCCGTATCTGCCGGGCACGAACAATTGATGTATCTCATCTCCGGCCGCTGATACAAAGACCCAACTCAGGATCAGAAGATATAATTTTACATTTCTCTCTTTCCAGGGACGCCATACGCCGTAAAGCAACACTCCCATCAGGGCATACTCTGCAAAATGGGCCAGCTTACGGATGGGATTCTCAAAATAAGCAATCAGACTTTCCTTAAAGACCTCCGTCCAATTACCGCCGGCAAGGGCGTTGATCAACTCCACACACTTCTGGGAAATCAAATGGCTCAAGCTTCCTGATTCCGCTCCATCCTGCTCCGAAAACGAAAAGATCATCACATATAACAGGGCCAACAACACCGCCGACAGCATGCTTACCCAGATTTTTTTCTCACTCATTATTTTATTGTTTTTTATATTTCTTCTCATATTCTTTCCTTGTATATGTTCCTGTTACTTTTCCCATTTTGGGAGGGATCCGACCTCACACCAACTTCAGTCATTCTACCATATTATCCCATAAATGTCAGGCTTTTTGTACTAATTTACATACAAGTGTGAAAATCCGTGAAACTCAATTGTTATTTTACAATTTCTGTAATAATATATTTATAGATGTGCAGTTTGTCTGCCATCCGACCCATAAAATATTACATAATTCAAATCAAGGAGGTTTTTCCAATGGCACGTTTTACACTCCCCAGAGACTTATATCACGGTAAGGGCTCTCTTGAAGTATTAAAGACCCTGAAGGGCTCCCGCGCAGTTATTTGCGTAGGCGGCGGTTCCATGAAGAAGTTCGGTTTCCTGGACAAGGCAATCGGCTACCTGAAAGAGGCAGGCATGGAAGTTGAAGTGATCGACGGTATCGAACCCGATCCTTCCGTTACCACTGTTATGAAGGGCGCTGAAGCTATGAGCAAATTCCAGCCTGACTGGATCGTTGCAATGGGCGGCGGTTCTCCTATCGATGCTGCAAAGGCTATGTGGATCAAGTATGAGTATCCCGAGACCACTTTCGAGGATATGTGCAAGGTATTCGGTCTTCCTAAGCTGCGTACCAAGGCTCACTTCTGTGCAATCCCTTCCACTTCCGGTACTGCTACAGAGGTTACTGCTTTCTCCGTAATCACTGACTATGAAAAGGGTATCAAGTATCCTCTGGCTGACTTCGAGATCACTCCCGATATCGCTATCGTTGATCCTGATCTGGCAGAGACCATGCCCAAGAAGCTGGTAGCTCACACCGGTATGGACGCTATGACTCACGCTGTTGAAGCTTATGTTTCTACCGCCAACTGCGATTTCACCGATCCTCTGGCCCTTCACGCTATCATGATGATCCAGAACGACCTGGTAGATTCCTACAACGGCGACATGGAGAAGCGTGCAAGCATGCACAACGCTCAGTGTCTTGCCGGTATGTCCTTCTCCAACGCTCTGCTTGGTATTGTTCACTCCATGGCTCACAAGACCGGCGCTATCTTCGAGGACTTCGGTGCTCACATCATCCATGGTGCCGCAAACGCTATGTACCTTCCTAAGGTTATCGCTTACAATGCTAAGAACGAGACCGCAGCTAAGCGCTACGCTGTAATCGCTGATTACATGAAGCTGGGCGGCGAGACTGTTGAAGAGAAGGTTGCTAACCTGATCGCTTTCCTGCGCGGCATGAACGATGCCCTGAACATTCCTCAGTGCATCAAGAACTACGGCGCAGACAGCTACCCTTGCGAGCAGGGCTTCGTTCCCGAGGAAGTATTCCTTGAGAGACTCCCTGAGATTGCTAAGAACGCTATCGCAGATGCTTGTACCGGTTCCAATCCTCGTATTCCTACCCAGGAAGAGATGGAGAAGCTGCTGAAGTGCTGCTACTATGATACCGAGGTTGATTTCTAATTCGAATATATATTATATTCAGAAGCTATACTTAGTAAAGATGCGCCGACAGGCGTACAACAATGATCGCCGCTGCACAATTCATGCAGCGGCGATTTTTTAATAATATATAAATGATCCGTATTCTCAGCGCTTAACGCACATGTATACTCCATTTTTTGCCTTCTCGCGATAATTTCTGCCCGCATCCTTTAAAATCCAGCTGTCCGTCAATTCAATGTCACAGCTAACCTCTTCAGGGCAGGTCACCTCAAGCAAAATATCCCGGCCTTGCCGTTTCCAACACACACGGACTTCACCAGCCGGAAGCTTGTGGGCTGCATGAGTGTCAGAAAGATTTTCCAAGAAATGAGGTCTAATTTTGACATGTTTGCTGTCCAGCACATTAATACCGCCCGGATATCGCATAAGCCAATTAGACACATCTCCCAGAAAATGATGATTTTGAGATCCGTTAAAGAGTGTCTCACCACCGGCAGTAAACCATTCTGCCAAAGTAGTAAACCCGGCATCCACCCAGGCTCCGTAGGAAGGTGCTTCCTTGCGCATGATCATCTTGTAAGCCAGCTCACTGTAGCCAAAACGGGAAAGCACATGAAACAAAGCGCGCAGTCCCAGGAAACCACAGGTGAAGAACTCATCGTCACGGGCAATGATTTCAAGCAGTCTGTCAAAGGCAGCCTTTCGCTCACCGGGAGCAAACACATCAAAATACAAACCGAGTGCCTGACCTGACTGACATTCTCCCAAAACAGTCATCGTATCGAAATCTATATAGGCTCTCCGTACTGCTTCATACATCTCATCACCTAACTGCTTAGCAAAAGCACTGTGAAGAGGCAGACCTACCGCATCGAACATTTCCTGTCCTTTGCGGCACATATCAAGCACCATCACACTGTCGGTAAATCCCAGCGGCACATCGTAATCGGCCGCACTGCTTTTCCCCGTGGGTACCCAATCCCCCAATCCGATTGCCACAATACCGCGCTCATCACGCTGTCTGCTGATATATTCCAGATAGCGCAGGAACATGCCGGCATTTTCAGTAATCATCGTGGTTTCACCCCGGTATTGATATGTCAAATACGGCAAGATAAACATCACGCTGTCCCAGGCCGGACCATTGCCCCATTCGTATCCCCAATTTCCTGTGGGCACAATGCCGGGGATCTGACCATCTGCCTGCTGCGACGCGCGGATATTGTGCATCCACTCACGCCAGCTGTTTTCCGTTCCAAGAGTCATAATCATATGTTCTGCAGAGACAGCAGCATCTCCCGTCCATCCATTTTTCTCTCTATGAGGACAGTCTGTGGGGAAATAGTAAAAGTTAGCCCTATCACTGCGACATGCAATTTCGAACAATTTATTTGTCCGCTCATCGGAACAGGCAAAAGAACCTCGGCTTTCTAACCCAGAAGTCATTACCAGATATGTGAGCAGTTCCGGAGTGGCCTGTTCTTCGGTTATCCCCTCCACATACACATAGCGGAAGCCGTGATAAACAAACATTGGCTCAAAGATTTCTTCATCCTCTCCGCCTAAAATGTAAATATCACGCTGCGAATAACCATCCGGATAATAATTAATATTGTCGTAGCTTACCCTGCCCTCTTCGTCCAGAAGTTCAGCACACTGCAGATTGATTTTCTGACCTGCATGACCTTTGATCTTCAGGCGAAAAGTACCCGCATTATTTTCTCCAAAATCATAAATATAACCGCCTTTAGCCGGAACAGGATCCTCAGGCGTAATACTCTCATTATGGGGAGCCTTATAAGATCCCAATTCACCTTTGTGAATACTTATCGGCTTCATTTCCTTGGTGATAACAATAGGCTCTGCCTCGCAAAGCTTAGCCTCACCTCTTGGCATAGATGCTGTAAGAGGAACATGCCAGCTTTCATCCTCCACAAAGCCCGGTTCGCACCACCCTTTATCTTCCAGTCTCTTGTCATAGAACACGCCGGAACGGAAATCATTGAACCAAATGGGACCTTTTTTGCAGACAAAGTCCGCAGCATCAAAACAAATGCACTCTGTTTCGGTTTCGATGTGTGCACTTAATGCCAGTCTGGGCGCGGAATTAAACACATTATCCTTAAAATTCCACGTTCTTGTCTTTCCGTTCTGGAAACCGTCGCCCAGCATTACGCCGATCACGTTCTCGCCTTCTGTAAGATGGGGGGCCAGGTCATAACGGTCATAATAAATCAGATGATCAGGATTGGAAATATAAGGAGCCAAAGCGCCCTTGGTAATTTTCCTGCCATTTACAAACAGATCATAAAAGCCCAGGCCGCAGATCAGCATCTCTGCCTTTTTTACGGTGCCCTTCATCAAAAAACTTTTCCTGAAGATCGGAGCCGGAATATGCTGTTCATAGGTAGAACGTTCATGGCATTCACAAACAAATCTCTTGGAAAATTCCATTTTAAAGTCCTCTCAATCTGAATAATTACAATGGCCTTACAAACGTTTCAAATGATACTGCCTAAAATCAGTCAATTTTCGTGATGAACATAGCATCGCCAAAACTGAAGAATCTGTACTGTTCTCGGATAGCTTCTTCGTAGGCATTCAGTACGTTTTCCCGGCCTGCCAGCGCAGACACCAGCATCACCAGTGTAGATTCCGGCAAATGGAAATTGGTGATCAGGGCATCCAGCACCTTAAATTTGTAACCGGGATAAATAAAGATCTCAGTATTATCGCATCCTGCCAGCACCTTTCCGTCATCTGTGGCAGCACTCTCCACCGTTCTGCAGCTGGTGGTACCCACGCAGATCACTCGGCCGCCCTGCTCTTTGGTACGGTTGATGATCTCTGCTGCTTCCTCGGACACCTGATAATACTCCGAGTGCATATGATGCTCCAGCACATTTTCCTCTTTTACGGGCCTGAAGGTGCCAAGCCCTACATGCAGGGTCACATAAGCAATCTGCACGCCTTTTTCTGCAATCTGCGCCAAAAGTTCCTGTGTAAAATGTAATCCTGCGGTAGGCGCTGCAGCAGAACCTTCATACTTGGCATAGACAGTCTGGTAACGGTTCTTGTCCTGCAGTTTGTGGGTAATGTAAGGAGGCAGGGGCATCTCGCCCAGTCTGTCCAGCACTTCCTCAAAAATACCTTCGTACTCGAAGTGGATCAGGCGGTTGCCCTCCTCCACAGTCTCAAGCACTTCCGCCTTTAACAGGCCGTCGCCAAAGGAAAGTCTGGTGCCGGGGCGGCACTTTTTGCCGGGCTTTACCAATGTCTCCCACACATCTCCCTCTCTTCTCTTTAAAAGAAGGACTTCCACATGAGCTCCTGTGCCCTCACGTTCACCCAGGAGTCTGGCAGGGATGACCTTGGTATTATTCAATACCAGACAGTCTCCCTCTTTCAGGAATTCAATTATGTCCTTAAAAATACGGTGACTTACATCACCGCTTTCTTTGTCAAGAACCAGGAGCCTGGAGGACGATCTGTCCTCCAGGGGATCCTGAGCTATTAATTCTTCAGGTAAATCAAAGTAAAAATCTGATTTTTTTAACATAATTCTGCACTTTCTACGAATGCTTTGTAACCACGGTAAGCTTCATATACGTCAGCCTTGCTGGTAGCCTCCCAAGGAGCATGCATATTCATAACAGCAACACCGCTGTCGATAACATTCATGCCATACAGAGCCAGGATGAATGCGATCGTTCCGCCGCCGCCCAGGTCTACTCTGCCGAGTTCGGCTGTCTGGAAGTGGATGTTCTTCTCCTCATAAATCTTGCGAAGATGTCCTAAGTACTCTGCGTTAGCATCGTTGGAACCGGACTTACCTCTGGAACCGGTGAACTTGCAGATTACCATACCGCCGCCTAAGTTAGCCACGTTCTTCTTGTCAAAGCAGCCTGCAAAGGAAGGATCAAAACCACTTGCAACGTCGGAGGAAAGCATACAGCAGCGTGCCAGACATCTTCTCATGTTCAGTTCGCTGTACTCGCCGGTCAGGTTCATAACCTCTGCCAGAGCATTCTCGAAGAAACGGGACTGCATACCGGTAGCACCTACAGAACCGATTTCTTCCTTATCAACCAGGATACAGCACTTGGTTCTCTTGGTCACGCCGGTGTCCAGCATAGCCTGCATGGAGGTATATGCACACACTCTGTCGTCCTGACCGTATGCCAGAATGATGCTGCGGTCAAAGCCGGCTTCTCTTGCTTTACCTGCGGGAACTACTTCCAGTTCAGCGGAGAGGAAATCTTCCTCTTCAATATCATAAGTCTCTTTCAGGATATTCAGAATACCGGTCTTAACAGCATCCTTGCCTGCGCTCTTCTCTTCACCCTCTTTGTTGATCACGATAGGTCTGTTGCCGATGATGATATCAAGAGCTTCGCCTTCGATCAGGTTGGAAGCAGTCTTCTGCATCTGCTCCTGAGCCAGGTGAGGCAGCAGGTCGGAGATGAAGAATACGGGATCGTCCTCGTTCTCACCGATGTTCAGTTCTACGGTGGTACCGTCCTTCTTTACGATCACGCCGTGGATTGCAAGGGGATGTGCTACCCACTGATACTTCTTTACACCGCCATAGTAGTGGGTGTCAAGATAAGCAAAACCGCCGTCTTCATACAGAGGATTCTGCTTGATGTCCAGTCTGGGGCTGTCGATGTGAGCGCCCAGAATGTTCATACCTTCAGTCAAAGGCTGCTCACCCAGTTCAAACATTACGATCGCTTTGTTCATCCAAACGCTGTAAACCTTGTCGCCTGTCTTTAAAGCAGTACCTGCCTTAACAGCGCTCTCCAGCTCTATGTAACCGGCTTCTTCCACAATGTTCACCATTGTGTCAATACATTCTCTCTCGGTCTTACCATTGTCCAGGAAAGTTCTGTAATCAGCACAGATCTTTTCCAGCTCTGTCAGCTGCTCTGCACTATAAGTTTCCCATACGTTTTTCTTTTCCATGATTTTCTCCTATCCGCCTATTTCAATAGGCTGTGTTTTTATTTTTATCATTATATATGACTTTATTAACTTACTATTACTCGGCAGAAACTTCAAATCCGATAGGATAGCGTCCGCTGCATCTGCCATAAATGGAGAAGCCATTCTGACCCTTGAGTGAGATTTCAAAGGATTCAGGTAATAAATCTGCTGTTTCAGCAGGAATTACAGCCACACACACGAAACCATAGGAACCGGCCTCGTCGATTTTTCTTGTCTGTGCCTGATAATGCCAGGACAGGCAGCCTCGGCTGTCCGCGGGATTATCTGCTGCAATGATCTCTTTCGTAAACACTTCACCCACAGACAGTTGGATAGTCTCGGGACAAAGCACCTCATCGGTCTGGAAATAGCTGTTAGGGTTCTCGCCTCTGTCCACACGATAGCCGCGCATAAAGTCCAAATCAATACTGTCTTTTTCATCACGGTCCAGTCTGTCCTTGGTAAGTTCCTCCTTGGAAGATGCTTCAAAGCGAATGCAGATGTCCTTACCCTGCTCATAACCGGGAATAGAAGCCTTTTCAACAGTAGCCTTTGCAGTACCTGCGCCGATACAGTTCAGCTTATTGCCCTCCTGCAGAACCCATGCACGCTTAAAACCGGTGCACTCAAACTCTGCAGGCTGCACAGTCAGCGTTTCCACTTCACCCTGTACATCGTATACCATAAAGTTTCTCATGATGCAGTTGTCACTGTCATCCATCAGATACAGGCGAAGTTTGGCAACACCATTCTGCTCAGGAAGTTTCACTTTCAAAACGCCCAGCTGGGTACAGCCATAATGGTCATAGTGAATGTCCATGCTGCCTTCAGATACTACAGATTCCGTTTTACCGGTATCCAGCGCAATCTCCCACACAACCTTCATGTCCTTGCCATGGTGCTCGTCCGTGAAAGAAGAAATTACCAAAGGAGCCTCAATTTCTTCCCCAACCTTGCAGGTCTTCATAGGCTCGCTGTCCACTGCCAGAAAATCATAACTGTGGAGATCCTTCAATGTCATACCGGGCACATAGCCACCGAAACCAAACTCCTTCATTGCGTCATCCAGTCGGTAATAACCGTTGAACTCATTGATAACATCTCTGAATTCCGTAAAGATGAAACCGCAGATCTCATCATGAAGTCTGTATTCGTTCATCATATATTTGTAATGCCAGGAAATATCACTGTCTCCTGCACTGCCGTCCATGCCCCATACATTACCGCATTCGCTGTTCATCAAAGGCACATCGGTACAGGCATACTCACCGATAAAGTTGAACTTATCTCCCACATTACTGCTGTCCACATAATCTACGATATGTTTCTTGGTGCTTTCGTAACCATTTGCGTAGAAATGCCATGTGTTTACATCTGTTACGGTATGGTCTTTGTTGCAGGGAGAATTATCCTCTACCAATCTGGTGGGATCATATTCCTTTACCTTATGATAACAATCTACAACCCACTTCTGGGTCGCTTCTGTATAAACTTTGCCTTTCGTTCCATCCTCTTTCTGATAAAAGTCAAACAGACCCCAGGTCTCATTAAATACTACCCAATAGAAGATGGAAGGATGATTGATGTCGCGCTTTAACACCTCAAACATCTGAGGCTCATAAAAAGCTCTTGCCACACCGTTGGGCTCTCCCCAGAAACAAGGAATGTCTTCCATGATCAAAAGCCCCAGCTTATCAGCCCAATACAGCTTGCGGGGTTCTTCCGGCTTAATGTGGATTCTTGCACAGTTAAGGCCTAACGCCTTCATCTGTTCAATCTCACGTCTGCAGTCCTCATCCTCCGGGAAAGTGAAGAAGCCTTTTGCATTAAAGGACTGATCCAGGCAGCCATTGATATAAATGGGCTTGCCGTTTAAGGTAATATATTTGCGCTTTCTGTTGTCCACACGGGCACTGCCTACTTCTCTGATACCGAAATAAGTAGCAATCTCATCCGCACCCTCTTCGGTCTTCAGGAGCAGCTTACCTTCGTAAAGATGGGGTTCCTCGGGAGACCAAAGCTTGGGTTCCTTCACATGTAAAGCAAGGATATTGGTGTTGGTCTGTGCTTTCACAACTTCTCCGCCTTCACAGGCAAATTCAGCTTCCAGGATCCAATTGTCCAGCCCTACAATCCGGGCCTCAATAGTCACCTCACCGCTGCAGAGGGTAGTAATGCGGAAACTGTCAATATAGGTACATCCACGCTCCTCAAGCCACACAGTCTGCCAGATACCACGCACATTACCGTAACCCTGCTTGCCGTAGGTCTGATATTCATAATCGGCATCCACAGCTCTTACAATGATCTCATTTTCTTCGGTATTGGACCAAACCGCTGTTACATCCACAGAAATGGGAGTGTACCCGCCGAAATGGTGGTTTAAATGAACACCGTTTACAAACACATCACTCTCATAATCCACTGCGCCCAAATTCAGGAACAGACGGTTGCCTCCGGCATTATATGTAACTTTCTTTCTGTACCAGCCGGTACCTTTGTACTCCTCACCAATACCCGAGAGGGGGGATTCCCAGGAAAAGGGAACTGTAATCTTCTTGTCAAAGCTTGGGATATCAAAGGAAAATTCCCACTCTCCGTTCAGATTGACCCAATTTTTTCTGACCTTATCCGGCGTCGGATGAAGCGGTCGGGGAATTGTCATGTTTGGATTGTTGTTCATTTCAATCTCCATTCTACTGTTTTTGTGGATTTTTCGTTTCAAAAATCTATTTTCAGATTGCAAGTATGTCACAAGCCCACACTTATAAACAATATATCACATTTTTTAATTTCATTCAAGAACAAAGCTCGTCACATCACATTCAACTAAATACATCTAAATACTTTACACGAACTTATCAAGTACTAATCTGCAGAACCTGCCTTCTTGATCACCCTTCGGTAGATCACCACGAAACAGATAAACTGCACCGAAAGTGTCAACGTCCAGCTGATGGGATACGAGGAATAGAGACAGGGCAAAGTATGTATCTTCTGGAAAATCGTATAAATCCAGACAATTCTGAACAGACATGCACCGCTTAAAGTGACGAACATAGGCACCATGGCATAGCCCATACCACGCATCAGGCCCACAACCACATCCATCATACCGCCGATACAATAGAACATAGCCAACACGCCCAATCGCAGCATTCCATACGCGATCACTTCCGGGTCTGTCGCATACAGCCCAAGGAGCGGCTCCGCAAAGAAAATTGCTGCTCCACCCACAATAAAGCCCACTATCAGAGACATTCCCATGCAGATAAAGGCAATTCTTTTGATCCGCTTAAACTTATGGGCACCGTAATTCTGTCCGGTAAAGCTCATGGCCGCCTGATAAAAGGCGGCATTGGAGGTACTGATAAAGCCCTCAATGTTCTGAGACGCGGTATTGCCTGCCATAGCCACAGCGCCAAAAGAATTTACCGATGATTGGATCAGCACATTGGAAATGTTAAAGCAGATACTCTGAAGTCCTGCCGGCAGACCAATGCGCACAATCTCAAGCATATATCTTGGTTTAATACCCAATCTGTTCAGCTCCAGTCGACAATCTCCCTCTGTCTGCATCAGGCACCGCACTACCAGCACTGCCGATAGGATCTGGGAGACCACCGTCGCGATGGCCACGCCTGCCACTCCCATATGGAACACAATTACAAGGATCAGATTCAACAACACATTGACCACACCTGCATAAAACAGATAATACAGAGGTCGTTTGGTATCTCCTACCGCTCTCAAAATAGCACTGCCGAAATTGTAGACCATCAAAAAGGGCATGCACAGGAAATAAATGCGCATATATAAAACAGATTGATCAATGACCTCCATAGGAGTCCCCATGGCCTGCAGTGCCACTCTGGATACGCAGATACCCAAAACGCCCAGGAACACGCCGCTTACCAGGGCAGTGGTAATCGCTGTATGTACCATCTCAGACAATTCTTTCTTCTTACCGGCGCCGTAATAACGGGCCACCATAACATTACTGCCCACAGAGAGACCAATAAAAAAATTGATGATCAGATTGTTCAATGAGCTGGTAGACCCTACCGCCGCCAATGCCTCACTTCCGGTAAAACGTCCCACCACGATCATGTCCGCTGCATTAAATAAAAGCTGCAGTATACCGGAAAGCATTAGGGGTATGGCAAAAACAATGATCTTGCCAAACAGCGGACCGTTGCACATATCGATCTCGTACTTTTTCGTTGCTTTTCTGCGGCGCCCTTTCTCTGTAACTGCTTCTGATCCTTTCATTTCCCATTCCCCCTTCTCATTTGCATTTTTCTCATTCGCAATTTTCTCATTCGTAATTTTCTCATTTATTATTTTCGCATTCGTTATTTTCTCATTCAAAATTTTTTATTCAGTGTTTTACCGTTCAAACAGCGGTTCAAACAGGCCCCTGCAAATACAATGTACATTCCAAAGTAAAGCCACAGCATTACAATGATCACAATGGACAGATTGCCATATATCCCCTTAGTCAGCCCCTGATCCACGTAAATGGAAAAGCCCCAGGAAAACACACTCCACAATATTGCTGTAAACACAGCACCGATAAGCTGCTCCCTGCATTTCAATTTTACGTTAGGAATATAAGTGTAGATCAGCGCAAAAAATATTGTCAGCACGGCCCATACCAACACAAAACGAAAGTAATATAAAAAAGATACGGGGACTTCCATCCATGGGAAACGCAGCAGAAATCCCCTCAGTACTTGGTTTCCAAACACCGTCACCAGCAAAGAAACAATCACCATAAACAGCAGGATCAATGTATAACCGGATGCCACGGTCCGTACCAGAAAATAATTCCGCTTTTCCTCCACATCGTTAATATCATTCAGCCCCCGCATAAGCGCCAGTACCCCTTTGCCGGCAGACCACAGTGTAGTCACTGCCGCAACTGACAGGATACCTGCTGATTTCTCGTAGACCTCCTGCACCAGACTCACTGCCAGCGGATCGATCACTTCAGGCGTAATATCTGTAATGGCACGCTCCAGATGCCCCTCAGTAAGAGGGGTGAACGGAATAATCGTACAGATCATGATCAACATAGGCAGCAGCGATACAAAAATAAAAAAAGCCGAGCTGCCCGCATGGGCACTGATATTCTGTTTTTTTATCTGCGCGGAAAATTCCCGCAATATGATCATCGCTTTCTTCATGATCGAATCCACTCATTTCCTCCAAGACAGCAGTATTCTTTACTCTGTATATATATGCCGCACATCACAGCCCTCATAATAGAATTGCAAAACTTCTTCTGCTTTATACCCTGCAGCAGCCATGTTCTTGGCCCCATTCTGGCTCATACCCACGCCATGACCGAATCCACCGCCTATCAATTTATATCCTACCACTTTTCCATCCTCTTTGCCACCCGCTTTTTCTGTTTCCAGCACAAAAAAGGCACTGGGCAAAAGCGTCAATGGTGTTGATTTACTGCCGTCCCGGCGTATCACCACATCATCTCCGCTGCAGAGCACGTACCGTATACTGTATTCCGTAAGTACCTTATAAGTGTGCTTTCCTGTATCAATCACCAATTCTGCCGCCACACCGCCACTGCCTCGTTTTGAAATATACAGCTCCTTTATTTGGGAAAGTTCTTTGATAGGGGCGCTGACATATTCTCCATCCTTAAGTGTCAATACCAATTGGGGATTGGCTGCATAGCGCTCCTGCAGGGCTTTCAAAATCACTTTCCTGTCCAATTCAGGAACATGATAATTCCAGCGGTACCAAATTTCACCAGCCTCAAAATCATCCGGATTTTCTCCTGTAATAAAGTGACCAAAAGCATCCTCCTGTCCCAGAAGAAGGGCAGGATTCTCCGGCAAACTCTCCGAATGGTTCTCTATCGGATTCTCCACCAGAGTGTCCCCCTCATTTTCTAAAACCACATCCTGTTGCAGCGTTGTAAAATTGTGGACTTTTGCAGTCAGATAAGGGAGTTCGGACATACCATCCCCATTCCACACCCCTGCGTCCGTCCCTGCTCCACAGGAGGTAGAGTAATAATAGGTCTGTGCCGGCTGATTGTCCGCTGTGACCAAAAGCTGTCCGTAGGTTTCTTTGACTGCAGTAGTAGTGCTCTCCTGCTCTGCAATATTGTTGTAGACCTGGTAAGAAGTACTGTCATCCACATGGGCGCCGTACTGGGGATAGCCTGCCCGAAGCATATAACCGTAAGCATAGGTTCTGGCGCAAACAGCCTGTGCTCTAAGGGCCTCTGCCGGGTATGAGGCCGGCATTTCACTGGGGACAACGCTATATAAGTACTCCTCCAAAAGCAGTTCATTGATCACTGCAATGCCACCTTCCGTGGGCTGCAGCTCCAAACGCCCTCTGTAACCTGCATTTTCACAGTTACGGCGCACATTATTCAAATACAGCTTCCCCGTAAGAACGGAAGGTACCACCCGCACTCTGTCTCCCGCAAAAAAGCTGCTGTCATCCTTCAGCGTAAGCTCCGTGCCTGCCGGAAAGCTTTCTGTCTGCAGCGCCTCAGGAGTACCATACTGGACCATAAAATCACAGTCTGCCGTCAAAACAAGTTCCCGATGCAATGTTTCCGCATAATCAGATGTCTTCACCAGCACCCGTATATACTCCATGGCAGCCTCCTTGGCCATCAAAATACCGCAAATTTCTCCATTATCCACACAAAAATCCGCAAAATCATAGCCAAAGGGAAGATCTGCCGCCGTACACATAACAAGCGTATTATAAATGCGGTACCCTTTATAGTCAGATGCTAAAGGCAGCCGGCCGTAGCCCTCCAATTCCAGGCTGTCTGGGGCGGCACTCAGTACTTTACCGTGAATCCGCTCTTTTTTTACACGCACTGCAGTAATCCGGCCATCTGTCAATTCAATATCGGCAATCTGTTCCCTGAACGCTTCCGGTTCCGGCATGTTTTTTTCTGACTGCTCCGCAAAATACCGGATTTCCTCCACACCATCCCTGAAAATTTGCATTTTCCCCTCATCAGCATCCATGATCCACACATTAGTCAGTAGTTGGACCACCGGAACATATTCCGGAACACTTTCCTGCTCCTTTCTTTTATTATCGTAGTCCAGAACCGTTGTAAGTATCCGCACCACCAACAGCAAAAGAAGTAACCCCAGGCCCAGCACACAAAACCATGCTTTCAACTGCAACTGTTCTCTCCTAGTCAGTTCTCCCCATATAGTTCTCAATTTGTCCTTCAAATTTTTGTCCTTCCTTTGGTTTTATTCAAAAAACGGATGACACGTTTCCGGGCCATCCTTCGCTATGTAAAAAGCAGCCCTTTCGGACTGCTCTCTTATCTTCTGTATGACCCCCAAGGTGCCGCCTCTTGCCTTTTGACTCCTAGCAATGCTAGGTGGGTAACCGCAACCAACCTTTTGCCTTCCCTTCCAATCCTGCACGTTCGTAATACGAAGGTGAGTGAGGGCTTGACAGCCACTTGGCGATATAGGAATCCCTTTTTAAAGAATGTAGGTTCAAAAACTAACAAGAGTTATCGAACATCTCAGGTTAATTATATTATAGCCAATCGGCCACAATATTACAACTGTAAATTTTGGCAAATTATAAGTTCCATTTTATTGTTCTTTATAAAATGCGGTTCTTTGTCACTGCTATACTGTGGTAGTCTTCAACCACTCCCGCTCCTCTTCTGTCAGGAAAGGCGCCACTTTCTCGAATACCTTCTGCTGGTAGTCACGCAGCAAAGCTTTCGTGGTATCATTCAGGTACTGTTCGTCAATAGCTTCCATATCCAGGGGGACCCAGGTCAGTGTATCAAAGTGCATGAACTGGCCATACTCATTCTGAACGTCTTTTTTAACCATCACCACGTTCTCAATGCGGATACCATGGCTGCCTGCCACGTAGAAGCCGGGCTCGTCGCTGATCACCATACCCTCTTCCAGAACAGCCTCCAGACCGCCGGGAACATAGCGGGAATGTACGCTCTGAGGACCCTCATGCACATTAAGCATATAACCGATACCATGTCCGGTGCCGTGCTTGAAATCAAGTCCCTGATTCCAAAGGGGCTGCCTTGCCAAAATATCCAGACTGCGTCCGGTACAGCCGTACAGCCAACGGGCTGCTGCAAGCTGCAGTGTACCGGCAGCTACCAGAGTATAATCTCTCTTCATTTCATCTGTGACAGGACCCAAAACAATGGTTCTGGTCACATCTGTGGTACCGCCCACATACTGTCCGCCGGAATCCACCAGGAATAATCCTTCGGGCTTCAGTTCCGCACAGCTTTCAGGTGTAGCCTCGTAATGGACAATTGCACCATTTGATCCATAGCCTGCGATGGTAGGGAAGGACAGATCCAAAAACTCAGGAATCTCACGTCTGAACGCTTCCAGACGGTCCGCTGCAGTAATCTCATTAATCTCTGCTTTGCCTATGTTTGTCTTCAGCCAATAAATAAATTTGGTCAGGGCTACGCTGTCTTTTAAGTAAACCTGCTCCATCTGGGCCATTTCAACAGCATTTTTCACAGCCTTCAGAAGCTCTGTGGGATTCCTTTTCTCAATCAGTTTCTGCCCCTCTGCCAAAATCTTGTACAGAGTATAACTGCAGCATCTGGTATCCACCCAAACGGAACACCCGGACTCTTTTTGCAGAGAAAGGCCCTGTAAAAATGCCACGATTTCATTGTACTCTTTTACTGTGATGCCATTCTCTGCAAAATGCTGCTTTACAGTCTCATCCAGCGCTTTTTCCTGAATGAACAGGATCACCTCGTCTGCGGTAATGTAACCATAGGACATTGCCACGGGATTACATTCCACATCGCAGCCTCTGATGTTGAGAAGCCACATAAGGTCATCCAGCTTGGGAAGCATCAAGGCATCAGCACCTTCTGCTGCCATCTTTTCTCTGGTACGTGCCAGCTTATCAGACACGCTTTCCCCTGCAATTTCTTCAGAAAGCACAGTTACTTTCCCTGCTGGAAATGCAGGTCTGTCCGTCCAGATTGTCTCTGCCAGATCCTGGGCATATGCGATGTTTACCTGCTTTTCTGCCAGCTTCTTTTCCAGATTTCTGCCCTCGGATGCGGATACCACGCGGCCGTCAAAGCCCAGAGTCTGTCCTGCCTGCATCTTCTCACAAAGCAGCTCCTCAATAGTAGGCACATCCTTCTCCTGCATACGGTAAAGATCAATGGTGGTACCATCTAATTCTTTCTCGGCCTGGATATAATATCTGCCATCCGTCCACAGGCCCGCTCCCTCCTGCCATACCACCAGAGTACCGTTGGAGCCGGAAAAATTACTGAAATATTCTCTTACTTTAAAATAGTCATTTACATATTCGGAGCTGTGAAAATCTGCGGTGGGCATCATGTAAAAGTCAATGCCGTTTTCTTTCATACACTCACGCAGCACCTGCAGGCGCTCTAAAATCACCTTGTTTTCCATCGTAATCACCATTCTTTATATTTTATTATATTCTTTACATTTTAGTTCTTTCGTTTCCGAAATCACTTACTGCAGGAACGCTCTCACTACATCCTTCATCTCATCCACCTGACACTGCTTATCGTGGAGAATGGGCGCAGTGCGGATCTCTTCAATAGCATTCGGCACAGCCACATTTGCAATCCCGGACAGTTCATCCACCAGTTCAAAATCAGACAAAGCATCATACTTTTCATCAATGGCGTTCATAACGCTTCTGGTGAATTTGTAGGGGCTTGCCGTGGAAGCGATCACAGTTTTTGTGGTATCACCGGTCTCAGCCACATATTTGCCGTATACTGCAGACGCAACTGCCGTATGGGTATCAATCACATAACCACAGTCCTCATAGATAGCCTTGATCTCTGCTGCGGTCTCCGCTTCGTCTGCAAAGTTGCCGTAGAAATCAGACAGGCCGGCTTTCATCTCCTCAGTAATCTCGTATTTGCCCTGACCCGAAAGCGCCGCCATCAGTTCCGCATTCTTACCTGCGTCATTGCCTGCAATGCGGTAGATCAAACGCTCCAGATTACTGGAGATCAGGATATCCATGGAAGGAGATGTAGTCAGTACGAAGTCTCTGTTGCGGTCATACACGCCGGTAGCAAAGAAGTCGTACAGCACCTTATTGTCATTGGAAGCGCAGATCAGCTTGCCGATGGGCACTCCCATATTTTTCGCATAAAATGCAGCCAGAATATTGCCAAAATTGCCGGTGGGCACCACTACGTTGATCAACTCACCATCAGCAATCTTCTCTTCTGCCAGAAGTTTTGCGTATGCATATACATAGTAGCAGATCTGAGGCACCAAACGGCCGATATTGATGGAGTTGGCGGAGGAGAACTGGAATCCCTTTTCTCCAAGTTCTGCTGCCAGTTCCTTATCGGAGAACAGCTTCTTCACGCCGGTCTGGGCATCATCAAAGTTACCGTAGATACCTACAACGGAAGTATTGGCTCCCTTCTGGGTAAGCATCTGCTTCTCCTGGATAGGACTTACACCGTTCTTAGGGTAAAATACCATAATACGGGTACCTTCCACATCTGCAAATCCTGCAAGTGCGGCTTTTCCGGTATCTCCGGAGGTGGCGGTCAAAATCACAATTTCATTTGTAATCTGATTTTTGCGTGCCGCAGTAGTCATCAGATGGGGCAGAATGGACAAGGCCATATCCTTAAAAGCAATGGTGGAACCGTGGAATAATTCCAGATAATAGGCCTTCTTGGTCTCCACCAAAGGTGCGATCACATCCGTATCAAACTTAGCATCATAAGCTTTTGTGATACAGTTTTTCAGTTCTTCTTCTGTAAAATCAGTCAGATAGAGTTTCATTACCTCATACGCCACTTCCTGATAGGTCATGGCAGAAAGCTCTTTTAAGCTTTTCTCTAATGCAGGAATGGCACCGGGCACGAACAGACCGCCGTCTTCTGCCAATCCTTTTAAAATCGCCTGGGAAGCTGTCACCTTTTCACTGCTTCCTCTGGTACTGCTGTATAATACTTCCATAACAATTACCGTTCCTTAGTCACTTTATTTTAAAACAATTGCTGATATATCAATTCTTACTATCCTATTTCTTAATAAAACAAGGAGCAAGTCTCCCTCAAAAATTCAGCCCGTTCCCTCAGGGTTTCCTCCGGGACTTTGAATTTCTCCGCCAGACATTTCATGCACAAAAACTGCTCATCTGTCCGTGAAAGAATTTTGCGGTACATTCCCCTGTCCAGCACACCTGTCTTTTGCCCGCACCTTGTACACAGTTCCTGCTCTGTCATCTCTTTACGATCTTGGCTCTGTAGATTTTACAGGTCATGGCAGGAAGCTTAGGTGTATAGAAATCAAACTTGGTGATGGTCTCACCGGTAAAGATATCTGTCAGTTCCAGGCCGATACCCTTGCCGGAAGGAATACCCAGATCGTCAAAATAAGCCAGCACTTCCAGTTCTGCGTCATCGCTGTAGTTAAACAGGCCAAGGGCAAACTCGTTGTTGTCCAGCATTTTGATAGCTGCCAGTCTCTTATTCAGGTTGTGATAGCGCTGTCTCTCATCAATATAAGGCGGACGACACTCAGGATCCTGGTTCAGTCTGATCAGTTCCTTATTGGTAAGCAGCTCATGACAGAAATCATCCAGCTTTCTAAGGTCTGCGCCCAGCATCAAAGGTGCACCCCAGAAGCACCACAATGCAAAGTGCATCTTGTAAGCCTCATCGCTGCAGCCACCGATTCTTGCCACATTGCCGGTACCGCGCATGCCCACGATCAGCATGTCAATATCGTTAAAACAGCCGGGACCGCTCTGGGAAAATTTGTCATACTGCTGTGTAAAATTATTTCTGAAAGATTCCGGGCTGTCAAAAATATCTACAGTGGAACGATACAGATGGGCACCTGCACTTCTCATCCAGTCGTGAGGATTATTCTCTCCCACAGTACAGCCGGAAAATACGATATCCCTGCCGGTAGCGCGCAGCGCCATGGACATGGTCACGTAAGCATTTCTGGCATCTGCAGAACCTGCAAAATGGCACTTGTCATATTTTAAGTAATCCACGCCCCATGAGGCAAACATGGCTGCATCCTCATACTCATGACCATAGGAACCCGGATAGCCTGCACAGGTACGCACGCCTGCAGCAGAATACATACCAAATTTCATCCCTTTGGAATGAATGTAATCAGCAAGATACTTCATGCCGTGAGGGAATTTTTCCGGATCGGGCACCAGCTCGCCCTTCTCATTTCTCTCACGCAGTGCCCAGCAATCGTCGATTACCACATACTCATAACCTGCATCTCTATATCCTTTTTCGACCATAAGGTCTGTCATTTCCATAACTACGGTTTCATTGATATTAGGGCCAAAGGTATTCCAGGAATTCCAGCCCATAGGGGGAGTCTTAGCAAGCATAACCGTTACCTCTCATCCAATTATGATTATTTAGAAATATGTTATCACAGTAAATACTTTTTTTCAATGAACAGATGTGACATTCTTGGAAATCTATGATATGATAGTTACAGTTCACACGACACAATAGCGCGGCTTTGCGAATGACGCGATGCGAACTGCAACTTATGATAGTATATAATTTTGAACTTACATAGAAACGAGGTCCACCATGAAAATCTTTAAAGAAACACTTGCTGATTTTTCACTCTCTTATCCTCTGGAAAAAATTGCCCCCCCGGATAAAATTCTCTTTTTTGACATAGAGACCACCGGTCTGTCTGCCCGATCTTCTTATCTGTATCTGATCGGATGTGCTTATTTTGAAGACGGCAACTGGCATACCATCCAGTGGTTTGCAGACCGATACGATCAGGAGACTGCTGTTCTGGATGCTTTTTTCACATTCGCAGCTTCCTACGACCATTTGATCCACTTTAACGGCAACAATTTCGACCTGCCCTTCGTGGAGCAAAAATGCAGTCAGCTGCAGCTTCCGCACACCTTCGGGCATTTCAGCGGTGTGGACCTGTACAAGCGTATCTCACCCTATAAATTCTTTTTAAAGCTGCCCAACTGTAAGCAAAAGACCATCGAACAGTTTTTAGGGATAGACCGCAAGGATATTTTCTCCGGCGGCGAGCTGATCGGCATTTATCAGGATTATGTGAAATCCCCCAGCGAATTCGCAGAGAAAACCCTGCTCCTCCACAATGCAGATGATCTGAAAGGTATGTTGCAAACCCTGCCCATCCTTGCTTATTATGATTTGTTCAATGAGGATACCCTGAAAGCAAAAAAAGTCCAGGCCAACTACTACAAAGACATAAACGGTGCCAAACATAAGGAGCTTTTGATCACACTGCAGCTGCCCACTCCCCTTCCCTGTCCGGTAAGTTCTGCCGCCAACAACTGCTATTTCCGCGGAGAAGGCGCTGAGGCCACGCTGAAGGTACCTATTTATGAGGAGGAACTGAAATATTTTTACTCCAATTACAAGGACTACTATTATCTGCCGGAGGAAGATGTGGCGCTGCACAAGTCTGTAGCAAGCTTTGTGGCAAAGGAACACCGTCTGCCTGCCACCGCCTCCACCTGCTATACCAGAAAATATTCTTCCTATCTGCCTCAGTGGGAAATAGTCTTTGAGCCCTTTTTCAAGCGGGACTACAAGAGCAGAGAACTTTTCTTTGAATTGACGGACGAAATGAAAAAAGACCGGGGCGCGTTTACTGCTTATGCGGCCCATGTGATCAGTATGATTGCGGCAACGTATTAAAAAAACAAAAACACCCTGATGTACATTAAGTACACCAGGGTGAAATTTTTGTTTGGAATCTTAAAAATTATTCAGCATCCTCTGCTGCGATCACTGCATCGATATCTACAGCTACTACATCAGCATCTTCTACGGGAGCTTCTTCCTTGGGCTGGGGAGCGAACATAGCCTTGATGCTCAGTGAGATCTTCTTGTCTGCCTCGTTGAAATCAACGATCTTTGCAGTTACTTCCTGACCAACGCTGAGAACGTCTGCGGGCTTCTCGATGTGCTCCTTAGCAATCTGGGAAACATGAAGCAGAGCATCAACACCGGACTCAAGCTCTACGAATGCACCAAAGTCGGTCATTCTTGCAACCTTACCGGTTACAACATTGCCTACAGCATATTTAACATCTGCATCCTTCCAAGGATTAGCATCTGCAAACTTCAGGGACAGAGCAATCTTGTTGCCGTTGATCTCTTTGATCAGAACCTTCAGCTCATCGCCAACCTTGAATACTTTCTTGGGATGCTCAACTCTTCCCCAAGACATCTCGGAGATGTGAAGCAGACCGTCTGCGCCGCCCAGGTCGATGAATGCACCGAAATCGGTTACATTCTTAACAACACCGTCAACTACATCGCCTTCGTGAATTCTCTCGAAGAGAGCCTTCTGGATCTCAGCCTTCTTAGCTGCGATCAGCTGTCTGCGGTCACCGATGTATCTTCTTCTCTTAGGATTGTACTCGCTGATAACGAATTCAATCTCCTGACCTGCATACTTGGTCAGATCTTTCTCATAAGTATCGGAAACCAGGCTTGCAGGGATGAAGATTCTAACTTCTTCCACAACTACGCTTAAGCCGCCATCCAGTACCTGAGTAACAACAGCTTTTAATACTTCCTTGTTGTTGAAGGCTTCTTCGATTCTCTTGTTGCCTCTGTCAGCAGCAAGACGCTTGTAAGTAAGCTGAACCTGTCCTTCACCATCGTTTACTTTAAGAATCTTAACCTCCATGGTGTCACCGACCTTTACAACAGAAGTAAGGTCGACACTGGAGTCATTTGTGTATTCGTTCTTGGTAAGAATGCCGTCTGATTTATATCCGATATTCAGCACGATCTCTTCAGGCTTCACATCGATGACTGTACCTTCGACTACCTCTCCTGCATGTATTGTCTTTAAAGATTCTTCCAACATTTGTTCAAAAGTTAATTCTGACATAATTTTGAACCTCCTCAATTAATTTATTTGGGGTGGAAGCCCCCGCAGTAATACCCACTAGTCGAACAGCTTTAGGTAGCTCTAAATGCAAGTCATCCAGTGTCTGTATAAAATAGGTGTTTGCACACTCCCTGCTGCAAATCTCGTACAGCTTCCTTGTATTGGAGCTGTGCCTGCCTCCTATTACAATCATAACATCAGCCTCAGATGCGAGAGCTTTTGCTGACTGCTGTCGTTCTTCAGTCGCATTACAGATAGTGTTCACAACACTATCATTGTAACCTTTTTTCTGAAAAATTTCAACTATATCTTGAAATTTATTGTAGTTAAATGTCGTTTGGGAAACGATACAGATATCTTCCCCCTCCGAAAAGAGCATTTTTTCGGCTTCTTCAACAGTTTCCAGTATGGTAACAGGCCCGCTGCACCATCCTTTGATGCCTTCCACCTCAGGATGTCCCGGATTTCCCACAATCACCACATGCTTTCCCTCTGCTCCTGCCTTCTCCACAATTCTGTGAATCCGCTTTACAAAAGGACAGGTGGCATCCACACACTCTAAGCCTTTTTGAGCGATAATATCACAAATCTCCCTTGGCACACCGTGCGCGCGGATGATGACGGTACAGCCCTTCACATCAGAAGTGCCGCCGCATTCCAGTTCCAGCAACTCCTCCTTGCTCTCCAGGACTATCACACCCTTTTCTTCAAGTTCCCTTACCACTTCCTCATTGTGAACGATCGGCCCATAAGTATATATAGTCTTCCCGGTATTTATCTGTTCATACACAGTATCTACCGCACGTTTCACTCCAAAACAAAAACCTGCACATTCAGCCAGTCTGACTTCCATATTTCCTTCTTTCCGCTCTGCCATCAGCTTTCCCTGCGATGCAGGTATGCTTTTACGCAAGTCTTATTTTTTCTCTTCACAAATATTGATAATATGGGCAATCACCTCATCAATACCCATATAAGAGCTGTCCACCAAAATAGCATCCTCCGCCTGTTTTAAGGGGGAATGCTCTCTGTTCATATCACGGTAGTCTCGTTCCTCAATGTCTGCCTTGATCTTTTCCAGGTCACACTGCTGTCCCTTGGCGGTCAGCTCGTCAAATCTTCTCTTGGCACGTACTTCACTGCTGGCTGTGAGATAAATCTTTACCTGGGCATTCGGAAGCACACAGGTACCGATATCTCTGCCGTCCATGATACAGTCGCTCTTGGCAGCCAATGCCTGCTGCAGTTCCACCAGTTTCTTGCGGACTGCCGGCTGCACACTTGTGGCAGAAGCCATATTGCCCACTTCCTCTGTGCGCAGAAATGCATTTACGTTTTCACCGTTTAAAAAAACAACCTGTTCACCGTTCTCGTAAGCAATGGTAATATCAGCCTCCTGACACTTTTTGCTGATACCCTCTGCATCGGAAGCGTCAATCCCCTCTCTGATCATAAAAAGGGCCATGGCACGGTACATAGCACCGGTATCCACATAAATCAATCCTTTTTTCCTGGCTACTGCCTTTGCAATGGTACTTTTGCCTGCGCCTGCAGGTCCGTCTATTGCTACATTATAACTCATGATAACCTCCAAATTTGATATTTATTACTTCAGCCATCCGCATCCGGCTGATTTTTTATGCTTACTTTATGCAGCGCATTTTTTACTGAGCATTTTATACTGATCATTTTATACTGATCATTCTATACTAATCATTCTGTATTGTTCATTCTATACTGATCATTCTGTACTGTTCATTCCATACTGATCATTTTATGCTGCTTCCTGCCAGATATCCCGTGGACCAGGCAATCTGCAGATTAAACCCTCCGGTCAAAGCATCCAGATCCAGCAATTCACCGGCAAAATACAGGCCGGACACCTTTTTTGATTCCATGGTGGACGGATTTACATCCTTGACAGACACGCCGCCTTTGGTGATAATGGCCTCCGCAAAAGGTCTGGTACCGGTAACTGTCAGGGGCAGATTCTTGATCAACTCCCCGAAGCTTCTCCGTTCTTCCCTGGTCACCTCATTGACTTTCTTTTCCGGGTCAATGCCGGACAATTGAATCATAACCGGAATCAGCCTGGTGGGGAAAAGCCCATTCAACGCATTTTTGAATTGCTTGTTCTTACTTTCTTCAAAATCACGCAGGATACGCTTATCCAACTGTTCTGCGTCCAGAGCCGGTTTCAGGTCAATATAAAGCTTCATCTCACCGTTTTTAGGCTTTTTATAAAAACTGCTGGCACTGAGCACCAAGGGACCGCTTACGCCGAAGTGGGTGAACAGCATCTCACCAAACTCGCTGTACAATTCTTTTTTACCGTTTGTCATGCGAAGGGAAACATTCTTAAGGGACAGTCCCATCAAATCTCTGCACCAGGTTTCGGAAGTCTCCAGAGGCACCAAGGCCGGCTGGCATTCTGTCACTTTATGACCCGATTCTTCCGCAAAGTGATGGCCGTCTCCCGTGGAACCGGTGCTTGCATAAGAAAGTCCGCCGGTACAGAGGATGCAGGCATCTGCGTGGATTGTCCTCTCATCCGAAAGTACCACTCCCCTAATTCTTTGCCCTGCTTCTTTTCCTTTACGGCCTGACCGGGACTCCTCATTGTCCCCGGCATACTCCTGTTCCATAGGCTCTGTCAGAATATTTTTCACTTCCGTGTTCAGCATTATATTTACGTTCAGCTTACGCAATTCTCTCTGAAACGCTGCGATCACATCTGAGGAATGGTCCGATACAGGAAACACTCTGTCTCCCCGCTCTATTTTCAAAGGACAGCCCGCCTTCTCCAAAAAGCTCATGATTGCTTTATTGTCATATTGGTAAAAGGCGCTGTACAAAAATTTCTCATTGGTGCACACATTGGCAAACAATACTTCCATATCCGCCGCATTGGTCACATTACAGCGGCCTTTTCCGGTGATGAAAAGCTTCTTGCCCAGCTTTTCATTCTTTTCCAGAAGTGTCACCTGATGACCATTCTGCGCAGCTGTTATTGCTGCCATCATACCAGCGGCTCCGCCGCCCACTACAATTACTTTACTCATTTTCTTTTGCCCTCTTTGCGCAGGGAATAATTCAGCATCGGTTCATCATCAATAAAATTGATTTCGTCGTTCAGATATACCTGGTAATTGTTCCAAGTTTCCTCCAGCATCTCCAGATTCTTCTTCACATCTTTGGGGCGCTTCAGGCACAGAGCCACCACAAGAGCATTGATGACACTTAAAGGTGCTACCAGGGAATCTACGATGGAGACCATGTCGCTTCTGGCCAACAGATTACAGGAAGAATACAGATTCATGGGGGAATGGATGCTGTCTGTAATCGCGATCACCTTGGCATTGCGGTCATTGGCAAATTCCATAGCTTTTAAAGTGCGCATGGAATATCTGGGAAAACTGATGCCGATGAAGCAATCCTTCTCGCTGATGCGGATCATCTGCTCAAAAGTCTCTGTTACACTGGTGGAATTCAAAAGTACCACTTTCCCCCGGATCATGTTCAAATAAAAATGCAGGAATGCTGCCAAGGGTTCGTTGCTGCGAAGACCCATAATATAGACAGTATCCGCTCCAAGAATGGTGGAGACGGCCGTCTCAAAGGCTGCAGGATCCAGATTGTCTATGGTGTCCTGAATTTTTTCAATGTCAGAAGTCAGAACGGAAGTCAAGATCTCTGATTGAGTGCTTTTTCCGTATTTTGCTGTAGTCAGCTGTACACCATTTAGCTTGTCCTTGACACATTGCTCCAAAGCCTTCTGAAATTCCGGATATCCCTCATAACCGATTCCGGAAGCAAAACGGACAACTGTAGACTCACTGATGCCCAACTCTTCACCCAGCCTGGCCGCTGTCATGAAAACAGCCTGATCAAAATGTTCGGAAATGTAATTGGCAATGGCCTTGTGGCTCTTACTCATGCGCTCGTAACGCTCTTCAATGCGACCAAACAGACCGTTCTCTTTTTTCATTCCATCCGACTCCTTCTCCACAATGCATCATATACTTTTCATCATATACATTTTATTTTACGTAGGAATTGCAGGGATGTCAAGAAAAGGTTATGTGAGGAAACAGAAGGAGGGGCGGAGGGGTACTCTTTACATGTTTTCATAAGCCACGCTCAGTCTGTACGAATATTCTAAGCTGCGTGTTAAAAAAACATGTGAGCAGTACCCAATGTCATTAAGTTAAAGGGCTAGAAAAAAGAAACCTTTCCACAATTAAAAGTGGGCAGGTTTCTTTTTTTGTATCTTATTATCAATTAGATAAATTGGAATTTGACGCTCCATCAAACTGAAATTTGTACATTATCTTGCTCCGCTTCCATCATATGCATTATTTTCTATGTATGTCATCATAGTATTATTTCTCCAACCATGTGCTACAAGCAGAAACAATATAGCCATAAAAATTATCCATCCCTGTTTGCATACTATCCCTAAAAGAGCTACACCTATAATGCAAATTCCTATAAATACCATAATTGAAATGTGTTCTTTCAACCATTTCGTTTTATAAAAATCAATTCGTTCCTTAAGCGAAAAACTACTTACCTTCAATGTGTGAGCAAGATTTATTTCTGCCGCTTCTTTATATTCCTCTGCTAACAATCTCTTGCCGCTTAATATTTCATTTACACTTACATCGAATAATTGGCTCATGGTTAATAGAACATCTGCCGGTGGTAAATAATTTCCATTTTCCCAACGGGATACTGTCTTATTTGTTACGCCTATTTTCTCTCCAAGCTGCTCCTGTGTAAGCTCTTGTTCCTTTCTTAGTTCTGCTATGAATTTTCCAACTCTTACTAAATCCATTGTGTCACCTCCACAAAAAGCATAGCAAAACAGCTTCTTTTTGTCTTTACCATAAATAGCGAATTGTTAGACATTGCTCTTTTTACACTATTATAAAATACCCAATTTACAACAAAATCCAATTTATGCTTAGCCAAACCGTATTCTGAAAGAATTTCAACAGCAGCCAAATAGAGACTTTTGCCAAACGCTGTATAATATGCATTTTGATATGCTTCGGCATTATAGGCTCCGTCTGAAAAAGTTTCTTCGATTACACTAGCCCATCGTTTGGCAAAATCTAACGCCACTTCATTTTTAGGATCAAATATTTTTATCCATGTTGATAATATTAGCTTGGTAAACAAT
>SVFF01000024.1 GCA_015057005.1 Lachnospiraceae bacterium
AGGAGCGCGGTCTTGGTGATGATATCCAGGGTGAAGCTCTGGAAAATCTCATCGATGAGGCATGGGATTCCTGTCCTCCTCCCAGAGCGATCGACTTCCGTATGTCCTTCAGCAGAGTGAACAAATACCGTGTAGAGGCATAAAACCATAAAACAAAAATCCGGGCGGCAGAGCGATCTGCCGCCTGTTCATTTTGCTAAAAAAGCTTCTACTAAAAAATATATTTTGGTGTGTATGAAAATCCCGGAGTATGGTATGATGAAATAACAGAGAAGATTTTACGCGGAGAGGAACATACTATGAAGCTGAGCGGATATGTCATCAAAAGTGCAAATGTTGTATTGGGAGATGCCAAGATCCTGTTGGTACAGATTGCCGGAGCGGCGCGGGAGAGCGCAGAAAATGATATCCCGGATGGTGGAGCAAGTCAGGCAGAGGTATCGGATGCTTTGCACAGCCACAATAATTATGAAATTCAGATTGTCCTTAACGGCGGGTGTAATGTAAAATCTGACAAGAAAAATGTACTTCTGTCAAATGGTGAGATGATCGTCATTAGACCAAACGATCTCCATGTTGTGACATTGCCGGAAAATGAGAAGGAGCCCTTTGAACGGATCGTGCTGAATCTGCAGATTGACAGAGGAAACGGTGAAAAAGGCTTTTATGAATACTTTAAAAGTTTACTGGACAATTATGCCATGAATGCCTTTGAGGTTCCGGGGGTGCTGCGTGACAAGATTTTGCTTTTTTTACAGCTGAAACCCACTAATATCATGGAGTCCAGCCAGGAGAAGGTGGCTGCCTACGAGGTTGTGTACAGCCTTTTTGAAGCCATCGCCGGCTTCGGAGCAGTCCATCCCGACGGCTTTACTGAGAAAAACGTATTGCGGGAACATGAAGCAGCGCTCTTGGATGTGCTGGTAAACCAGTCGGTGCATCTGCCTCTTTCGGAGATTGCAAGACGCATGGGTTATTCCGTGAAACAGGTCTCCCGTATCATCAGGAAGACTTATGGAGTCTCCTATAAAAAAATGCAGAAGTCGCTCCAGATGAATTCTGCCAAGAAACTTTTATTAGAAGAACCGGATATGCCTATTCGGGATGTGATCTTAAAAATAGGCGGCAGCAGTGTGACATCCTTTTATAGAGATTTTGACAAATATGTGGGATGTACTCCCAGAGAATACCGGGAGCAGATGCTGGGAGATAAAGAGAGGAGTTTTTGAAAAGCATGATTTTAGCGATTGATATAGGAAATACCAATATTGTAATAGGCTGTATTGATGAAAATAAGACTTGGTTTATCGAGCGTTTGTCCACCGACAGAAGCAAAACAGAGCTGGAGTACGCCATTGTGATCAAAAATGTGTTGGACATTTATCGCATTCAGCCCGCTGCATTGGAGGGCGGTATCATCAGTTCCGTAGTACCCCAGATCACCCAGATTGTACGTGCAGCTGCCAGAAAGATCCTGCAAAAGGAGATTCTGGTACTTGGCCCCGGCATCAAGACCGGTCTCAACATTCTTGTGGATAATCCTGCACAGACAGGAGCGGATCTGATCGCCGCCACAGTGGGCGCCATCAGTGAGTATCCGGTACCTCAGATCATTTTTGATCTGGGCACGGCGACTACTGTTTGCGTGGTGGACAAAAAGAAGAATTTCATTGGCGGAATGATCCTGCCCGGCATCCGCACATCTCTGGATGCCCTGACGGCCAATGCGGCTCAATTATCCGGCATAGACATATCTGCTCCTAAGCGCATTATAGGAAAGAACACTGTTGAGTGTATGCAGAGCGGCATTATTTACAGCAATGCAGCCAGCATGGACGGCATTATTGATAGGATTGAGGGCGAGTTGGGAGAGGAGACCACTGTAGTAGCTACCGGCGGTCTGGCCAAGAATATTGTTCCTTTCTGCCAAAAAGAAATTATTCTGGATGAGGATCTGCTGCTTAAGGGCTTGCTTCATTTATATCGCAAGAATGGGTGAGTTTTTTCGGGATTTCACAATTTTAACATAATTATAGTGTATCATCTTACTAGAATGAGGATGCGTTTAAAATTGTTGCATTTTTGATGTCCTATCATAGATGGTAGTCTGTATGAGTACGAAAGTTGAGTGTATACGTTTAGAGAGGTGTGCAGCGGATGAATCGATTGAAAATTTTAGTGGTTGATGACGAGAGCAGAATGCGTAAATTAGTACGGGATTTCCTGATAAAGAGCAATTTTGAGGTGCTGGAAGCAGAAGACGGCGAGCAGGCTGTGGATATTTTCTTCCGGGAAAAGGATATTGCCCTGATCGTTCTGGATGTCATGATGCCCAAAATGGATGGCTGGCAGGTTTGCCAGGAGATCCGTGCCTATTCCAAGGTGCCAATCATCATGCTTACTGCCAAATCTGACGAACGGGATGAACTGCAAGGTTTCCGGATGGGTGTGGACGAGTACATCACCAAGCCCTTCAGCCCTAAGATTCTGGTAGCGCGCATCGAAGCAATCCTTCGCCGTACCAACCAGATCGGCGTTGAGCAGACACTGGAATGCGGCGGCATCCAGGTGGACAAAACTGCTCATCAGGTCACCATCGATGGCCGTGAAATCGACTTAAGCTATAAGGAGTTTGAGCTTCTTACTTACTTCATTGAGAACAAGGGAATTGCCCTGTCCCGTGAGAAAATCCTCAACAGCGTCTGGAATTACGATTACTTCGGTGATGCCCGCACCATTGACACTCACGTAAAGAAACTCAGGAGCAAGCTGGGTGAACATGGGAATATGATCAAGACTATTTGGGGAATGGGGTATAAACTGGAAGAGTAGACCTAAGATACTTTCATGCAAAAAGATAACTATTTGCCACTCGTCCACAACTATCGGCTTTTATTCTTTCTTCTGATTTTATATAATTTTTTTATACTAAAATAAAATTGTCCTGCCCGGTGCAGGACAATTTTTGGCAGAAAAGCATAGCTGAGTCAATAAAACAGTGATTATTTGTAAAGGAGAAGGAGCATGAGCATGAGAAAACTTTACGTAGTATTCCCCGATGAGATCGGAACCATCGCCCCCGAGATTTACGGTCATTTCACCGAGCATATCGGCGGTGTGATCTATGACGGTATCTGGGTGGGCAAAGATTCTGAGGTGGAAAATGTTGACGGTTTCCGCAAATTTATTATTGATAAGTTAAAAGACATTCATCCTGCGGTGGTGCGTTGGCCCGGCGGATGTTTTGCAGAAACTTATAATTGGCGTGACGGTATCGGCGATGAGCGTCCTACAAGACTGAACTGGTGGACCAGAAGCGACGGTAAATATGAGACCAACGAAGTGGGGACCCACGAGTTTATGAGATTTTGTGAGCTGATTGGTGCAGAACCTTACCTGGCAGTGAACATTGCATCCTCCACAGCAAGGGAGATGCGTGAGTGGGTGGATTACTGTAATTCGCCGGAAGGAACTACTACTTGTGCCCGGGAACGTGCAGCCAACGGTCATCCGGAACCTTTCAATGTAAAATATTGGGGAATCGGTAATGAGAGCTGGGAGGCCGGCGGCAATATGTCTGTGGACTGCTACGCCAACGAGTACCGCAAATATTCCGAGCTTTGCAGAAATGTGCCCGGCGATAAGGATCTGATCGCCTGTGGCCCCAATACTGCAGATTATCATTGGACTGCTGAGTTCATGAAGCGAATGCAGAATTCCAGATTGCGTATGCGCGGTCTTTCCATGCACTATTATTGTGCTACGGATGACAAAGTGGTTGATTTTACAAAAGATGAGTGGTATCAGGTGGTGTCCAGTGCCGGTTACATGGACGAACTGATCAACAGACACTGGGGAATTATCAGAGGTTATAAAATGGAAGAGTATGCCCGTCTCGTCATTGATGAATGGGGATGCTGGCATCCTCAGGGGACAGGTCCCAGCAAGGGCAAAAATCTGCTGGAGCAGCAGAGCACTGTAAGAGACGCGCTGGTATCTGCGATCACCCTGAATGTGTTTAATAATAACTGTGACAAGGTAATGATGGCGAATGTAGCCCAGATGGTGAACAACCTTCACGCACTGTTCCTGTCTGCAGGTGACAAGTGTATTACCACCCCCACCTATCATGTGTTCAAAATGTTTGCTGAACACCAGAATGGTACTGCAGTTAAGTGTTGTATGGACAAGGAGTACATTACTTTCAATAATAAGGAAGGTAAGGAAAGCAAAGTGGAGGATCTTACAGTTTCTGCTTCTTATAAAGAAGATGCTGTGATCCTTACCATCACCAATGTAAATGCGGATCAGGATGTGGAATTTGCACTGGAAGCGGTAGGTAAGAAGCTTGCACAGGATGCTGTCATGACAGTTCTTACCCATGAGGATTACCGGGCGTGCAATACCTTTGAGGATCCCGATAAAGTGGCCACTTATGAGGTGCCAATTGATACTGCCAATCCTATTGTGATTCCTAAGGCGAGCGTGGTTTCCATCAAGGCGTCTATTGTTGCATAGGAAAACGGAATGTGATACAATGTATCTGCTTGGCATTTATGAGATAATGCCTATGGAGATATCGCATGAAAAAATTTAAACGTTCAATCAGAACATCTATCAGTACACAATTTGCATGGATATTTATCGGTTTAATGGCAGGCACAGTTTTACTGTGCCTGTTTATTAATAACGCTTTTTTGGGCAAATATTATATCAGTATGAAAACAGGTATCTTATTTGATGCCTATGAATCCATCGGTAAGGCGGCGGCAGGTGACAGCTACGACACCATAGAGTTTCAGGATCAGCTGGATGAGATCTGTCTCCAGAACAATATTGCTGTTTGTATTGTTGATGTTACTTCTGAGAGTGTTTTTGTGTCCGGAAATGGTGGAACGGAGCTGCAAATGCGGCTGATGGGATATCTTTTAGATGTTCCTATGGATGATTTTACTGTGCTGGAGGTTGGCGAGGATTACTCGCTGCGTCGCACGGGACGAACTCGAAATGAATATCTGGAAATGCAAGGCCGTTTAAGTACCGGTTTCTCTTTTATAATGCGGACTCCTCTTGAGAGTATTCGGCAGAGTGCTGCTCTGGCCAATCGTTTTTTTGCCTATGTGGGCTGCATCGGTGCTGTGTTGGGGGGGCTGGTCATTTGGTTTGTGACCAGAAAGATTACCAGGCCGATACAAAAACTGAATGATATTTCCGAGCGGATGGTGCATTTGGATTTTGATGTGAAGTACCAAGGCAAATCTAAAAATGAAATTGGAATGCTTGGCGATAATATGAACAAGCTTTCCAATTCCCTGGAGAAGGCTATTTCTGAGTTAAAAACGGCAAATAACGAACTGCAAAAGGATATTGAGAAAAAAGAGCAGATTGATGAGATGAGAAAAGAGTTCCTCTCCAATGTGTCCCATGAACTGAAGACGCCTATTGCGCTGATTCAGGGATATGCGGAAGGATTGCAGGAAGGGATCAATGATGATCAGGAGAGCAGGGATTTTTATTGTGAAGTGATCATCGACGAGGCTTCCAAGATGAATAACATGGTGAAAAAGCTGATGTCTCTGAATCAATTGGAGTTTGGCAATGATGTGGTGAACATGGAACGTTTTGATATTGCAGCTCTGGTGTCCAACTGTATTCAGTCTTCTGCGATTCTTACCAGGCAAAATGATATTACCGTGCGGATGCAGGAGTCCGGTCCTATTTATGTTTGGGCGGAAGAGTTTAAGGTGGAAGAGGTATTTATGAATTATTTCACTAATGCCATTAACCACTGTCAGGGTGAAAATATCATAGAAGTGCTACTGGAACAGATCGGTGGCAAAGTGAAGGTGTCTGTGTTTAATACCGGTTCTCCTATTCCGGAAGATTCCATTGATCATATCTGGGAGAAGTTTTATAAGGTGGACAAAGCCCGTACCAGGGAATACGGCGGCAGCGGTGTAGGACTTTCTATTGTAAAGGCGATCATGGAGTCGCTGCATCAGGAGTATGGTGTGGAAAATCGTGAAAATGGAGTACTTTTTTGGTTTGAACTGGAGACTGTGCAGGAGCAATAATTGGAAATGGAGAGACGAGTGAAAGAAGATAACAGACAGAATTTATTTGATACAGGTGCAGATGAAATTTATCCCAGGGTTTTGTTGGTGGGAGTGGACACCGGTGAAGAACAGGATTTTGCCCATTCCATGGAAGAGTTGAAAAGTCTTGCGGAGGCCGCCAATAAGCAGGTGGTGGGTATTATCACCCAGAAGCTGGATATGGTAAACAAGGCACTGTACATCGGTACGGGAAAGGTGTCTGAGGTAAAGGAATTTGCTCAGGAATGTCAGGCAGAAGAAGTGATTTTTGATAATGCGCTTTCGCCTTCCCAGATCAGAAACCTGGGAAGAGAACTGGAATTGCCTATTTTTGACAGGACAAATCTGATTTTGGATATATTTGCACTGCGGGCCCAGACAAGGGAGGCAAAGCTTCAGGTGGAAACTGCCAGATTGCAGTACATGCTGCCCAGACTGGTGGGAATGCATGAGGCTCTCAGCAGACAGGGTGGTGCCAGCGGCAGCATGAGTAACAAGGGTACCGGTGAGAAAAAGCTGGAACTGGACCGCAGAAGGATTGAACACCGCATCTCAGAATTGAAAAAAGAATTGGAGGATGTAGCCAGGACCCGGGATACACAGAGAAAGCGTAGAAGCGAGTCCAGAGTTCCACAGGTTGCCTTGGTGGGGTATACCAATGCCGGGAAATCTACGATATTAAATCATATGGTTGATCGGTTCGGCGACAAACCTGAAAAGACAGTCATGGAGAAGGATATGCTCTTTGCTACATTGGATACCAGTGTACGGAGTATTGATACAGGAGATAATAAGCCATTCTTTTTGGTAGATACGGTTGGTTTCATTAACAAACTGCCCCATGGTCTGGTAAAAGCATTCCGATCTACCCTTGAAGAAGTGAAATATGCCGATCTGTTGGTGCAAGTAGTGGATTTTTCTGATGAGAATCACAGACAACAGATGGAAGTGACCATGGATACGCTGAAAGAATTGGATGCCGGAGACATCCCACAGCTGATCATTTACAATAAAGCGGATAAATGCGACCTCTGGACCGGGAGAGTGCTGCCGGTGGTGAAAGACAGACAGATATACATGTCTGCAGTGAATGATGTGGGTATAGCTGAATTGGCAGAATTGATCAAAAAGACAATTTATGCAGGAAACAAGGAATGTGAACTGTTGATTCCCTATAAGGATGGTGCTGTTGTTTCTTATTTTATGGAAAATGCAACGGTGTTGTCCACGGAGTACCGGGAGGACGGAGTGTTCTTGAAAGTAAATTGTCAGAGTCAGGATGCAGATAAGTATCAGAAATATTTGTGCAGTTAAAAATAAAACTGACAAAATACGCGTTAATATATAGAAAGAAATTGTTTGTAAATGTGGAAAAATAGTGTTGACAAGTGGGAATTGTGGTGCTATACTCCTTTTTGTCGCTGAGGTAAACGAACCAATACCGACAAGATTAAACAAAAAAGTTAAAAAAACAACAAAAGATGTTGACAAAGTTCGGAGCACATGATATGATATCAAAGTTGCCGCTGAACAGAGAGCAACAAAGCACCTTGACAAATAAACAGTAATGCAACCCTGAAAATTCCAAAAAAGAATTTCAGAG
>SVFF01000025.1 GCA_015057005.1 Lachnospiraceae bacterium
AACTGAAGTTGTATAATCGCAGAGATTACAACAACTTTCCGATGCGTCCTTTGGGGTGGCATTCACCAAGACAAGTGCTTAATGATTATTTATCGTCACTGTAACAAATGTTTGACAAACCTACATTATGTTATTATTTTTTCGTTCGCAAATTTTTTCTTTTGCAGATTTTTTTTGCAAATTTTTCTTTTATGGTGCCGGGTATATAGGAGATAAAATCGGATTGACAATTTTTTAATTTATTTCTATAATATTTGCAGTGGTAATTTATTACAAAAGCCTAAAAATTTACGGGGGAAGAAATCATGAAAAATTTTTCAGTGAAAACTATTGTTGCAATTGGTATCGGCGCAGCTCTGTTCTTTGTTCTGGGCCGTTTTGTTTCCATTCCCAGTCCTGTTCCTAATGTTACTATTTGTGTACAGTACGGTTTATTGGCATTTATGTCTGTAGTATTTGGTCCTATAGCAGGTGCTCTGATCGGCTTTATCGGTCATACACTCATCGATTTCAGTTACGGATGGGGTATTTGGTGGAGCTGGGTTATTGCTTCCGGTGTGTTCGGTCTGTTGATGGGCTGTGCCGGCAATATGCTTAAGGTAAATCAGGGCGAAATGGGCAAGAAGGGTTTGATCAAGTTCAACATCGCTCAGCTGATCGTACATGCTGTCTGCTGGATCGTTGTGGCCAATGTACTGGATGTGCTGATGTACAGCGAACCTCTCAATAAGATTCTTGTTCAGAGCTTTTTCAGTACTGCATCCAACGTTATTACTACTGCTATCGTTGGCAGCCTGCTGTGTGTTGCATATGCAGCAACCAAGACTAAGGCCGGCAGCCTGACCAAAGAGTAATTATGAGTTTTTGAAAGGCAGGCCTTGTGCCTGCCTTTGTTATTAGGAGGAAAATCAATTGGATGATAAAGTGATCATTTCCTTTGAGGATTTTGGCTTTCAGTATACTGCCCAGGCAGAGCCAACGCTCTATAATATCAATTTGAAGATCCGCAAGGGTGAGAAGGTGTTGATCGCCGGCCCTTCCGGATGCGGAAAGTCTACTTTGGCTCACTGTATCAATGGTTTGGTGCCCGGCTCTTATCCGGGAAAAAGTACCGGGAAATTGATCATCTGCGGCAAAAATGCGTCGGATCTGGGGCTGTTTGGTCTGTCGAAGATCGTAGGTACGGTTTTGCAGGACTCTGACAGTCAGTTTATCGGTCTGACTGTGGCAGAAGATATTGCCTTTGCGCTGGAAAATGACTGCATCCCCACAGAAGAAATGTACCGGGAAGTAGAGCGTATAGCGGAGATTGTGGACGTAAAGCGTGTTTTGAAGCATGCGCCTCATGAGATTTCCGGCGGACAGAAACAGCGTGTAGGCTTAGGCGGCGTTATGGTGGCGCAGGGGGATGTGCTCTTGTTTGACGAGCCTCTTGCCAACCTGGATCCTGCTACCGGTAAACAGGCTATTGTTCTGATTGACGAGATCCAAAAGCGTACCGGCTGTGCCGTAATCATCATTGAACATCGTGTGGAGGATGTTTTGTATTGTCCTGTTGACCGGGTGGTGGTCATGGGAGATGGGCGGATCCAGTATGACGGTGATCCGGATGAACTGCTCTGTTCCGGAATTTTGCAGCAGGCGGGAATCCGGGAACCGCTGTATGTTACCGCACTGAAATACGCAGGTGTAGAACTTACACCTGATATGCGCCCCTCTTATCTGCCGGAACTGAAGCTGTCCGGTGCACAGAAGGCAATGGTTCAAGCTTGGTTTAATAAGCAGATGACACCGGAAGAAACGCCGGAACGGGAAGTACTTTTGCGTATTGAAAATCTGAATTTTACTTATGAAGGGGGACATCATACCCTTAGAGGTATCAATGCCATCATTCATAAAGGTGAAATGCTCAGTATCGTCGGCACCAACGGTGCAGGAAAATCCACTTTTTCTAAGGTGGTATGCGGATTCGAAAAGCCACAGGGCGGCATTATGGAATTGGAAGGTGTAGATCTGAACACCTTTTCCATCAAGGAACGTGCAGACCATATCGGTTATGTTATGCAAAATCCCAATCAAATGATCTCAAAAAATCAGATTTTCGATGAGGTTGCCCTGGGTCTGCGCAATCGCGGTGTTTCAGAAGAAGAGATACGGACCAGAGTAGAAGAGACTCTTAAAATCTGTGGTCTGTACCCGTTCCGCAATTGGCCGGTGTCCGCTCTAAGCTATGGCCAGAAGAAGCGTGTTACCATCGCTTCCATTTTGGTATTGAATCCCGAAATGATCCTGCTGGACGAGCCTACTGCCGGGCAGGATCTGAAGCATTATACGGAGATCATGGACTTTTTAACCGAACTGAATAAACAGGGAGTGACAGTGGTTCTGATAACCCACGATATGCACCTGATGTTGGAGTACACTCCCAGGGCTATCGTGTTCAACGCAGGTCAGGTCATCGCGGATAAGTCCGCCGCTGCAGTATTGAACTCTCCGGAAATCGTGGAGGAAGCTCACCTGAAAGAGACTTCTCTGTATCATTTGTCAGCCCTGTGCAGTATTGGAGATCCTGAAGAGTTCACCAGACGGTTTATCGCAAGGGATAGGGAGGTGCGCCAATGATCAATCTGTTCAACTACATCGACCGGCATTCCCCGATTCACCGGCTCACCGGTGCATGTAAGCTGGTGTGTCTGATTGCCTGGAGTCTGGCGGCAATGACAAGCTTTTATACTCCCCTGTTGCTTGCTTTGACTATTATGTCCTTTTTGCTGTTCCGCCTGGCAAAACTGAAGGTGAAGGATATTTCTTTTGTGCTGGGCTTAATGCTGGTGTATATCGTAATAAACAATGTGCTGATATTTTTGTTCAGCCCGGAGCATGGCACCACCATCTACGGCACGCAAACGGTTTTGTTCAAACTGGCCGGACCTTATGTTGTCACAGCGGAGCAGCTGTTTTATCACTTAAACGTTATTTTGAAGAATGCCTGCACTATTCCCATTGTGCTGTTGTTCGTCTGTACCACCAATCCTTCTGAATTTGCAGCATCCCTGAACCGCATCGGAGTCAGCTATAAGATCAGTTATGCAGTTTCTCTTGCCCTGCGCTATATTCCGGATATCCAGCGGGAGTACCGGGACATTTCCTTAGCTCAGCAGGCTCGCGGTACGGAGATGAGCAAGAAGGCAAGTCTGGTGAACCGTCTGAAGGCAGCCAGCTCCATTCTGATTCCGCTGATTCTGTCCTCCATGGAAAGGATCGAGACCATTTCCAACGCTATGGAGCTTCGTGGTTTTGGAAAAAATGCAAAGCGTACCTGGTACTCAGGAAGAAAATTTTCAAAAATGGATATCATCAGTATTGCCATATGTATGATATTGATGGTCCTCTCTTTCCTGATCACATTTTTGAATGGAAGCCGGTATTTCAATCCTTTTATTTGATTTACATTTGCCTCTTTTTTCGTTATACTTACTTCATAGCGTTCACTCTGCGAACAGGAGGAAATAATGCAGGAATTTAACTGGAATAAACAAAATGAAGTTATCATAGAAAAAATGAAGGAACGGCCTGTGAACAAAAAGAAACTGCTTAGGCGTACCATTATCACAGCGTCTATGGCGGTGATATTTGGCTTGATCGCCTGCGTGACTTTTTTGATTCTGGAGCCTGTTATCAGCAAATGGCTGTATCCTGAGGAGAAGACCCAGATAGTGGTATTTCCCGAGGATCAGGAGGAAATGTCCCCGGAAGAAATGTTAGCTGATAATATGGAACAGGAACAGCAGCAGATGGAGCAGCAATTGCAGGAGCAGCTGCAAAATCAGCAGGCTGCCGCAGGAAATTCCTCTGCCGAGCTCAATAGTGATCAGATTCAGCAAATTCTACAGAAAGTAACCTTTGATCTGAAGAATTATGAAGAGATGTACAGTGCTATGGCTGCTTTTTCAAAGGAAATGAGACGCAGCATGGTAACAGTGACCGGTGTGGTGTCCAATCTTGATTGGTTCAACAATGTACAGGAAAGCGAGAATCAGGCTTCCGGTGTGATCATTGCCAATAACGGCAAAGAACTTTTGATATTGGTGGACTATGCACCTCTGAAGACAGCAGAGTCTCTGCATCTGACCTTTAACAATGACCTGCAGGTTCCCACATATTTAAAGAAATTGGACGAATTTACCAACCTGGCAATTCTGACAGTGAATTTGGAAGATTTTGATAATAGTTATTTGGAAAAAGGCATTACCATTGCCGCTTTTGGTAGTTCCAATCTGAGCAGGATCGTAGGTCAGCCGGTAGTAGCACTGGGCAGACCTATGGGAACAGAAGGATCTATCGGTTATGGCATGATCACTTCTTCCGGGACCAGTATTCAGGAGGCCGATACCAATTATAAACTGATTCAGACAGACATTACAGGCAGTGAAAAAGCAGGCGGTGTATTGTTCAATCTTCAGGGTCAGGTGGTAGGTATCATTACCAACAGCCGGGGCAGTCTGGATATGAAAAATATGATTACCGCTTACGGCATTACAGAACTGAAGAACCGTATAGAGCAAATGGCAAACGGCAGGCAAAAACCCTATATGGGAATTTGCGGCGTGAATGTGACCAGAGAGGCCAACTTGCAGTTAAATGTGCCTTATGGAGCTTACGTGACAGAGATTGATATGGATTCTCCCGCCATGATGGCAGGTATCCAGCAGGGCGATGTGATCGTGGCTATTAATGGAAAAGAAATCACTTCTTATAATATGTATATTAATACGATTTCAAGCATGAGCGGCGGAGACAATTTAAAAGTGCTGGTGATGCGTCAGGTCCAGGAAGAGTACAAAGAGATGGAATTTGATGTGGTCCTGGAGGAGCGCAATTAAGGAAAGTGGAAAAAACAGAGAGGAGCAGAGTCCTTGTGACTCGGAATAATTATGAAATATATTAAGGATTTTAAAGAAGGAGACCGCGTGTTTGACATTTATCTGTGCAAGCACAAACAGTCTGCTGTCACCAAAAACGGAAAACCTTATGAAAATGTGATCCTGCAGGATAAGACTGGCACCATTGATGCCAAAGTGTGGGAGCCCAACAATCCGGGCATCAGCGATTATGATGCGCTGGACTACATAGAAGTATACGGAGATGTAAATAATTTCCAGGGAGCACTGCAGGTGAATGTAAAGAGAATCCGCGTATGCGGTCCCGACGAGTACAACCCTGCAGATTATCTGCCCGTAAGTTCCAAGGGCATTGAGCCCATGTACAAGGAACTGAAGACCATCATAGGCACCCTGCAGAATCCTTATCTGCGCCAGCTGATGGAAGCCTTTTTTATAAAAGATACTGCTTTTGCAAAAGCTTTCTGCAATTCTTCTGCTGCAAAAATGGTGCATCATGGTTTCGTGGGCGGTCTGTTGGAGCATACTTTAGGTGTAGTGAAGCTCTGTGATTATTACTGTGGCGCTTATCCTATCCTGAACCGTGATCTGCTGCTGGCAGCAGCCATGTGCCACGATATCGGTAAGACCAAAGAAATCTCTCCTTTCCCGGAGAATGATTACACCGACGACGGACAGCTTTTGGGCCACATTGTGATCGGCGCCCAGATGGTGGCAGAGAGGGCAGCAACCATTCCCGCTTTTCCTCACAGTATTCTGTCCCAGCTGCAGCACTGCATCCTGGCTCATCACGGCAAATACGAATACGGTTCTCCCAAGCTTCCTGCTATTATTGAGGCGCTGGCTCTGAATTATGCCGATGACACCGATGCCAAGCTGGAGACTTTTAAGGAAATTCTGGAAAATAACAGCGAAAATCAGGGCTGGCTTGGATTTAACAGATTGTTTGAGTCCAATCTGAGAGCTACAAGGCTGGAGAAATAATACATGGAATTTAAGAAAAATGATTATGTAACAGTGACAATCGAGGACATTGGCAATGACGGCGAGGGTATCGGCAAGGTAGATGGTTTTACCTTGTTCATTAAGGACGCGATAATCGGCGACACCGTGCAGGCCAAGATTATAAAGAGTAAGAAGCACTATGCTTATGCCAGATTAGAGAAGGTGATCACACCTTCTCCTTTTCGTGTGGAACCCAGATGCGCTTACCACAGACAGTGCGGCGGCTGCCAGATCCAGGCTCTTTCCTACGAAAAACAGCTGGAGTTTAAGGAAGCCAAAATCCGCAATAACTTGATCCGCATCGGCGGCTTCGCCGCCGATTACATCGATGAGCGCATGGAGCCCATCGTTGGCATGGAAGAACCCTACCATTACCGCAACAAAGCTCAGTATCCTGTGGGCACTGACAAAAACGGCAATATTATTACCGGTTTTTATGCCGGACACACCCACAGCATCATTGCCAATACCGATTGTCACCTGGGGGCCCCCGGCAATCAGGAAATCTTGGAGAGGATTCTGGATCACATGCGCAGCCATGGTGTTACCGCCTATGACGAAACTACAGGTCTTGGTCTGGTGCGCCACGTGCTGATCCGCACCGGATTTACCAGCGGGGAGATCATGGTGTGTATTGTAATCAATAAGGATACTTCTAAGCGTTCTGTTGTGAAAAGTAAAAATTCTGCTCATATGTCAATGGGTATCCATGGCGACAGTATGAATAAAAATAACGAGTTTATTCCGGGTCAGGGAGAGCTTCTGGCTAAACTGGCCCAGATTCCCGGCATGACCAGTATTTCTGTCAGCATCAACACCGAAAACACCAACGTGATCATGGGCACTGAGATTCACACCCTCTGGGGAAGTGATACCATCTCTGACACCATTCACGTCCGCGATATGCAAAAAGAAGGATATCCCTGCACCGGAGATTCCCTGACTTTCCACATTTCACCTCTGTCCTTCTACCAGGTGAACCCCGTGCAGACCGAAAAACTCTACAGCCTGGCCCTGGAATATGCCGGCCTTACCGGTCACGAGATTGTCTGGGATCTCTACTGCGGCATCGGTACCATCTCCCTTTTCCTGGCCGGAAAAGCCGGTGAAGTCCGCGGCGTAGAAATCATCCCCCAGGCAATTGATGACGCCCGGGCCAACGCCAAGCGCAACGGCATCACCAACGCCATCTTCCACGTGGGCAAAGCTGAAGAAGTACTGCCGGAGTTTTATGAAAATAAGATGAAAGAAGTGATGATGGCAGGCGGTGCTCTCCGAAATCAGGGAGAATCCGTTGACAAATTCCTTCACCCGGATGTCATCGTAGTGGACCCTCCCCGCAAGGGCTGCGACACTGCTTGTCTTAATACCATGCTACAGATGCAGCCTGAAAGGATCGTCTATGTAAGCTGCGATTCTGCTACGCTGGCAAGGGATCTGAGGATACTGTGTGATGGCGGGTATGAGATCAAGAAGGTGAGAGGCGTGGATCAATTTGGACATACGGTGCATGTGGAGACGGTATGTTTATTGTCCAAACTTAATGCAAAGCAACATATCGAGATTAACTTGGATATGGATGAGCTGGATCTGACCGATGCAGAGAAGAAAGCCACCTACCAAGAAATCAAGGAT
>SVFF01000016.1 GCA_015057005.1 Lachnospiraceae bacterium
AACATTTCTGGATCTTACTGTTTTGTTTGGGTTGGTTCTTTCGAACCGTTTTGTTCTCTGAAATTCTTTTTTGGAATTTTCAGGGTTGCATTACTGTTTATTTGTCAAGGTGCTTTGTTGCTCTCTGCTTAGCGGCAACTTTGACATGTTATCATGTGTCGCACGCTTTGTCAACAACTTTTTTTATTTTTCAATTTTTCATTGAAACTTGTCTGCTTCGGTTCGTTTACCTCAGCGACAAGGAAGAGTATATCACCGGGTTTCTCATTTGTCAACACTATTTTTCAACTTTTTCAAACAATTTTCCTTCTCCTTTATAAATGCCGAAAAAGCCCATAAAATAAGGTTTTTTCGGCATTTTGCGCATCCTTTTTCAAGATTGTTTTTATTTAAGAACAATCTTTTTTCTCGAATTGTTTGTTTTATTGACACACTTTGTTACGCTTTTTTAGACAATCTCTTCCACTCTTCACACACTCATCAATATACACCGCAGCCATAGACGTGAAGCCATGATTCAAGCTGGCATTCAATCTGGAATGCTCCCAGAGAGTGCCTGTCAGTTCCGCCATGCCAAGGAAGAAATCACAGCATTCTTCCAGAACCAGCTCCTTATAACCGTATCGGATCATCAGTTCCAGGCGAAGGTATAAGCTTAGGATACTCTTACAGAATGGCACATACTTACATCTTATATTAGCATAACATAAAAAAATAACCAGACCAAACCCCCGTCAAAATTGCCATCTGACGTGCATTTAGCCTGATTATTAGATGAACGTGGAACTACCACATATGACCAAAATTAAATTTACAGCACGGGAAATCTTAAAATCACTTTGAACAGATCGCCGTCCGTGACAATCTCCATTCTGCCCTTTTGCAGATCTACCAGACTTTTGGCGATGGAAAGTCCCAAACCATTGCCCTCCATATGTCTGGACTTATCACCTCTTACAAACCGCTCTTCCAACTCTTCACCGGTCAGGTCCAGCGGGTATCTGGACATATTGCGGAAGATGATCTCTACGTCAGCGTCTTTGCGTTCCACAGTGATATAAACTCTGGTATGCTCCTGGGCATACTTGCAGATATTGTTCAGCAGATTGTCAAAAACACGCCAAAGCCTTCTACCGTCTGCCATGATCCAGACAGGTTCCTCGGGCTGTCTGGTGATAAGTTCAAACTCCTTTTCCAACAGGCGCTGTTCATACTCTCCCACCGCCTGGGACAAGAGCACGCTCACCTCGCAGCGCTCCATCTTCACTTCCAGATTGCCCGTGGTAGCTTTAGAAGCTTCCACCAGATCCTCTAACAGCTTTTTGAGTCTCTTGGACTGTCTGAGCAGCACTTCGCTGTACTCCGACACCATCTCCCGATCAACTCCTTCTTCCTTGCCCGCCGCGGTTCCTAAAAGATCCGCATAGTTGATAATGGAAGTCAGAGGTGTCTTGATATCGTGGGACACATTGGTGATCAGTTCTGTTTTCAGATGTTCACTCTTCATGCGCTCTTCCACCGCCTTGGAAATGCCCTGACCGATTCGATTCAGATTGTTTCCATGGTCTTTGAAATCCAGAATCATCTTGGAAGTATCCAGCTTGAAGGAAAGATTTCCTTCTGCCAATGCGGCGCTGCCCTCCTGCAGTTTTTTGCAGGTCAGTGCAATATAAATGACAAGAAGGAATAACACGATCTTTTCCAATATCCAGAGGAACAGGAAATCATCCACACCCCAGATTGCCAGCAGAAACATTTCTGTGAAACTGATACCGCAGAATAAAAATACCGTCTTTGCAATCAGCGGCAGTCCCCGTACCAACGATGCAAATGCCCTCCAAATACCTCTGAACATTTTTCCTGTCAGGTGGAAGATCTGGTAAATCAGCGTATTTTGCCACCATTTGCCCAGTTTCAAACGCACCGCAGCCTCCATAAAGTACAAGGTACACCAGATTGCTTCCACGCATCCTGCCAGCGCCAGGCAAGCCAATCCGACCCATTCATCAAAGTAACGTGCGCTTTCCAATCCGAAAACTCCCAACATTATCGCCACCAGAACCGCACATGCGGTAAGCACATCAAAATGAACAGGATACAACACGCCGGGCTGAATGCCGGTTTTACCGTTTTGGTGTCCCGCACTGCACATCAGGAACACAAAGCACACTACAAAAATAAGCACGCCAATCAGCACTATCAACGGAAACACGAACCTTAATTCCCAAAGGGACAAGGCCCTGCCATATTGGGCACAGTACTCATCGTAAACAGCAAAAGCAGGATTAACATATCCTTTCACATGATACCATACCTCCTGCATAACCGGTTCATCATCTGCAACATTATCAGTCAGTGTCTCGACTGCCTCAATTGTTACTTCCGTCGCATCTCTTTCAGTTGTATCAACAGACACCTCTGTCTCAGACACAGTCTCTTCGCCGGCAGTGGCATTATCGGTAATATCCATCACTATCGAATCAGGCACTTCAATCTCTACCGCACCGATTTCTCCGGCTTCATTCTTTCCGGGCTCAGTCTGCTCTGAAAAGACCTGCTCGTACTCATAAAAAGTATGCTGGTAGACATATGGTGTTTCAAAACCATCGTAATTGCTCACAATCACTTCCGGTTCTTTGCCTGATTTTGCAGAATAAGTCTTTGTGATCTCAATCCTGATATTTTTATCGGCACAGAAATCCACCAGGAAATTTTCCAGTTCTTCCTGCTCTTCCGGCCATCTGGCGAAGTAGAAATCATAAATATCATTTTGAGCCTGGTTCTCCATCATTTCGTAGGCCCATGCTTCCGCACTCCGTCTGGTATCCGCATAGGTGTACACCTCTCTGGAGGCCATGTAAGCAGTAATGATGGCCGACATTCCAGCGGTCAGAAAGCTGACAGCCAACAGGAAAAATGCTGTTACCTTTGCCAAAGTACTTCCTGTCAATCTCTTTTTATCCGCAGTATCTTCTCTTCTCATTCTCTGCTCCCTTTCTCAATTTTGTAGCCCTGGCCCCAGACTACCTTTAAATATCTGGGCTCCGCAGGATTGATTTCCAGTTTCTCACGCAGATGACGGATATGTACGGCCACGGTATTTTCACTGCCATAAGGCAGGTCATTCCAAATCTTGGTGTAGATCTCCTTGGGTGAAAACACCTGGCCGGGATGCTGGATCAAAAGCTTCAAAATATCATATTCTGTGGGTGTCAATGCAATAGGGTCTCCGTCCAGGGTCACCATCTTTTCCTTGTCATCCATCTCAATACCGCCAACCTTCATAATCTCAGGGCGTACATTCCCGCCGCCCAACTGCATATAACGACGAAGCTGGGATTTCACTCTGGCAGCCACCTCCACCGGATGAAAGGGCTTGGTGATATAATCATCCGCCCCCACTGTCAGTCCCAGGATCTTGTCCGCATCCTCGCTCTTGGCAGTCAACAGAATCACCGGTACATTGCTGATCTCCCTGATCTTTACCATTGCCGAAATACCGTCCATTTCCGGCATCATAATGTCCATGAGCACCAAATGGATCTCATTCTCCCTGATCACTTTCAGTGCCTCTGCCCCATTGTAGGCTTCGAACAGCGTGTAATTGGTATCGTAAAGATAGATTTTCAAGGCATTTACGATATCTCTTTCATCATCACAAATTAAAATATTGTACATAGTCCGTCTCCTCCATAAGAGCATTGTAGCAAAATCACTATTAACAAAAAATCAGCAAATTCTTTAAGATTTTATTAAAATCAGCCACCCCGCCTTTGAAATTACTCTCCAAAGGCCTGGCGGCCGTGTGTTTTCTCCTTTATTTAACCAAACAGCAAAATGTTCAAGCTAAGTTTTCCCTTTCTGGTCTCCCTGGGTTCTCCGGCAAAAATAAATTTACCATAACCTCTGGCATTGACTGACTCGCCCACCTTCAGCTGTCTGGAATTGTTCTCACAAAGTCTTCCATCAATATAGACCTTGCCTGTCCTGAAAAGTTCCAGACAATCACTTCGTGATTTGTTGTACACCTTTGCGATCACCGCATCCACTCTTGCCGAGGACACCTGGACCGTAAGGCTTTGAGGTTCCTCTATAGGCACCTCTTCCATATGTTCTACCAGTTCACATTTTACGTGAGTATGCTTTATTTGCTCCAGGTTGCGGCAGATATATTCCGCAATGGATTCCTGACAAAACAGATACGCTTCTTTATCTCCCACCTTGATATCGCCGATGGTACTTCTCTCGATCCCCAGATTCATTAACGCTCCCAGAAAATCTCTGTGTGAAAGCTTGTCCGCAAACTTAACTGCCAAAGGTTTTATATGGACACACACAATGGGAAATGGCACATCATACCCCAGTTCTTCCGGCTTGCCGAACCGCACCATCACCCGGTCTGCGCCTTCCACGCCGCCCTCCGTCACACATCCGGCAAACCGCAGCTGTGGCTCCATCTGCCAGAAGATATCCTGTTCGCTCAGTCCCAGAAAACCTGTAAAAGTAAATACATTTTGTTGAAAGGACTTTTCCGCAAGGTCGCGGAACCTGTTTTTCAGCTGCTGCAGCTCTTTTTCATTTTCCAGTGCCACGTCCTTGCCTCCTTTTTTATGTCTCTTCACGCCTCTGCCGCCACTTCATTTGTACAAAGGCCGCATTTCCTCGATGCCCTGTATTTTACGCCAGTGCTACATCCAGCACCATCATCAGTGCAAATCCAACTGCAAAAGCAATGGTTCCAAGGTTGGAATGTTCGCCTTCGCAGGACTCCGGAATCAATTCTTCCACAACCACATAAATCATGGCACCTGCCGCAAACGCCAGCAAATAGGGCAGAACCGGCGTAATGATGCCCGCCAGCGCAATGGCAATGATGGCCCCGATTGGCTCTACTATACCGGACAATGCTCCCAATGCAAATGATTTTCCCTTGCTGTTGCCCTCACTGCGAAGGGGCAGGGAGATGATCGCTCCCTCAGGGAAATTCTGGACGGCAATACCGATGGTCAGCGTAATGGCTCCGGCCATGGTCACACTGCCCTCTCCGCTCAGAACGCCTGCCAGGATGGCACCGCAGGCAGCTCCCTCCGGAAGATTGTGGATGGTCACTGCCAAAAACATCATGGCGCTTCTGCCCAGATTACTCTTATGTCCTTCGGGATGATCACTTCCCACATGCAGATGGGGAATCAGATTATCCATGAACAACAAAAAAACAATACCCAGCAGGAAACCCGCCAATGCAGGGAAAAAAGCAAACTTTCCCATACTTTCGCTCATATCCATAGCCGGTATCAACAGTGACCAGACGGACGCAGCCACCATAACACCGGCCGCAAATCCCGTAAACACCCTCTGCAGGTTCATACTGATCTGTTTTTTCAAAAAGAACACACAAGCCGCTCCCGCTGTGGTTCCTATAAACGGAAGCAATAATGCTATCGCTGTACCCATATCCTACCTCTTGTTAAGTGAAATTAATAATCTCTTCCTTGGGGGCCTTGGTCTTTTCCACGCTGATGGCATGCAGCATAGGTCCCTCGCCCTTATAGTCCGCCCAATACTCCTTGGTAACAGTGGCGGTAACCTTGACCCATTCCTTCTGCTTCAGGCTTTCTGCACCGGGGAATTCACAGGCATAGCCCAAAAAGGCCATATCATCCGCACAGCAGGTCATGGCCATACGACCGGGCACAAAATATCCCTTAGGGAAATCCTCAGGCTTTAATACCATTGCCACAAACTGCAGTTTTTTACCAATATAGCGCTCCAGATGATCCATGGAATCCAGATACCAGATACCGTAACCTTCATTATCCAGCACGATAATATCCTGATTCAGATCGTAAGGCAGATCATCTTCAAAGATTTCGTCAATCTCGCCGTCCTCATTCTCAAAAATAATCTCCGCACCGGGATTGACCGCTTTTACATTTCTCTTGTAGCTGTTAAGATCCTCCACGCCGTCACATCGGTTGAAGATGATCATTTCGGATTTGCGAATCATCTCTGCTAACAGAGATCTCATGTTGGTATAGTACATAGGGAAGGTGGAACCGTCAATCATGGTGATCTGCTGCTCGATCTTCCAATGCCAAGGCAGCTTTACATTTTTGAAATTCCACATGCCATTATATTCTATGACAATACGCTCCGGTTTGTGCTTCTTTTCAAGTTCCATCAGCTTGGCAGGTGTAAAATCTTCCTCATCTTCGATCACTTCGATTACGGACCTGCTCTTAGCCAGGAGCTTGGAATCGTATTCGTTCTCACCCTCCTCACAGAGAATGATCAGGGTCTTACCCTTGATCTGAAAATAAGGCTGCTCCAATGTAAAAGTGATAAATTCGGTCTTTCCGCTCTCCAGAAAACCGTTGATCATATATACAGGTTTCATGCTTACTCCTTTCGGCTATTTGCGAAACAGCACTGCCAGCTTCTCTTCCTCCAGCTTGGAACCGATCACACAGATCTTGCCTGTCACCTCGGGCTTGCCCACTCTGATCTCCTGCTCTTCAGGCACATAATCGTAATAGATCCAGGTACCATCCTCAGCAGGTACCATACCCTTGGCACGCAGGATCATACCATATTCGCCGCTGTCCAGGGCGCTGAGGATCCGGGCAATTTCCTCCACACTGTAGATATTGGGAGTCTCCATACCCCAGCTGGTAAACACTTCATCTGCATGATGATGACCGTGGTGGTCATGATGATGCTCATGATCGTGATGGTGTTCATGGTCGTGGTCATGGTGGTGCTCATGGTCGTGGCAGCCGCAGGTGCAATGCTCGTCGTGCTCGTGGTGATGTTCGTGATCGTGGTGATGCTCATGATGGCACTCATGGTCGTGATCATGATGATGTTCATGGTCGTGATGGTGCTCATGGTCGTGGTCATGATGATGCTCATGGTCGTGATGGTGCTCATGGTCGTGGTCATGATGATGTTCATGGTCATGCTCATGCTCATGGTCGTGGCAGCCGCAGGTGCAGTGCTCGTCGTGCTCATGGTGATGTTCGTGATCGTGGTGATGCTCATGATGGCACTCATGGTCGTGGTCATGATGATGTTCATGGTCATGGCAGCCGCAGGTGCAATGCTCGTCGTGCTCGTGGTGATGTTCATGGGCATGCTCCAGCATTTCCTTCATCATATCTTCCAGGGTGTCAACACCCTCAATGGTCTTCAATACCTCCACACCATCCAACTGGCTCAAGGGAGTAGTGATAATGGTAGCTTTGTCGTTATGCTCACGCAGCATCTCCACGCAGGCGTTCAGTTTCTCAGGACTCACCTTGTCCAGTCTGGTCAGGATGATGGTGCCTGCATAAGCAATCTGATTGATGAAAAATTCACCGAAATTCTTCAGATACATTTTACATTTTGCAGCATCTACAACGGCAACAGCGCTATTCACCTGTACATTCAGATCTTCAGCCACATCCTCAACTGCTTTCAATACATCAGACAGCTTGCCCACACCGGAGGGCTCGATCAGCACACGTTCAGGCTGATAGGTCTGGATTACTTCCTTCAGGGAAGTCCCGAAATCACCTACCAGAGAGCAGCAGATGCAACCGGAATTCATTTCCTTGATCTCGATGCCTGCCTCCTTCAGAAAACCGCCGTCGATACCAATCTCACCAAATTCATTTTCAATCAGCACAGTCTTACTGCCGTCCAGCGCTTCCTTCAAAAGTTTTTTTATCAGTGTCGTCTTTCCCGCACCCAAAAATCCGGATACCACATCAATTTTTGTCATTTTTTCCTCCATTCCAAAGCGTAACGCTTTCCCGCTTCCTATCTATTCTTCTTTGTCTCTTTCCTTAATTAACATCTGTCTGTATTCCCATACAAACTACCCACTTATTTTCCCCCATATTCGGGCACTTGTCAATAATACCATTTCTAAAACTTTTCTCAAATATTTACAGATTGCTGTTTCCGGCTTCTACCGGGCGCCCTGATATGCCTGCATATACTCCGCCACAATAATACTGAGAGGAACTGCCGCACTCTCCCCGGCTTCATTTACACCACAGAGAATGCCTACCAAATTACCTGCCTCATCGAAGACGCCGCCTCCGGACATACCCGGAAAACTCTCTCCGTCCACCAGCATCATGTATTGTGCAAAATCTTCCGCGTATATCCAAGTATATATAAGCGCCCCGGGAATCTCTAAAAGTTCTCCGTCTGCCGAAAATCCTTTCAACACCACCGCATCATCCTCTTTCAACCGATCAAAGCGTTCCTGATCACTGACCGCCACCTGACAGTTTTCCAAAATATCTTTCGGAATTTCCCGAAACGGAATGGTAATAAACGCCGTTTCGGAAGTCCCCGACAAGAATACCTCCGATGCAGATACCGACACATCTCCGAAAACCACCTTTACCGAAGAATACTCCCTCGCCGGAAAATCCTTCTTCAGCACATGCCCTGCCGTCACAATCACCAGATTTTCTTCCGTTCGCTCATAGACCACACCGCTGGCTTTACTTGATCCCAGATCAATTCTCACCACCGGAGACAAAATTACAGCTTTTTCTTTGTTTTCACCGCAGCCACAGAAGCACCAGACCGCCGCCAACATCAAAGCAAGCATCCTTATCCTAATTTTTTGTCTGCCGCCCCGGCAGCCCTCTGTTCTTTTCATGTGCTTTCTCTCCTGTAAACAAAGAAGAGTCCGCAAGCGGACTCTTAATGTAAGCAAAATGGTAAGCCGGATTATGTTTTCTATGATCATCTATCTAGTACGGCTGTCGCCAGCCGCATCAAGCGACCTACCTGAAAGCAGGCCGGGCCGACCTATGGCTTTCTGTTTGGTCTTGCTTCGGATGGGGTTTACATGGCTCCGCCTGTTACCAGTCGGACGGTAGTCTCTTACACTGCCTTTCCACCCTTACCATGCCCAAGCATGGCGGTATATTTCTGTTGCACTAGCCTTGGAGTCACCTCCACCAGACGTTATCTGGCATCCTGCCCTGTGAAGTCCGGACTTTCCTCACCTGCGTAAAGCAGCCGCGATCATACTTCTTACTTACACTTAAGTGATTATAAAGGTATCTGTTCAAAAAAGCAAGCAAAACCTTCTCAGGCATGAAAACAACTGCCGCCTACAAATTCTCTGCAAATGGAATTGCAGGGCAGGCTCTCGCTGCTCACACCCAGGAAATAATCCAGGAATTTCAACAGTCTTCTGGCCTCATGGTACTCCTCTGCTCCCTTAGGGATCTGGAACAGCAGCGCTTCCGCAAACTGCTTAATTACTGCCAGTTCATAAATGAGGGCAGAATTAAACATCGCGTCTGCCTCTTCCTGGAAGGGGAAAATATTCTCTTCTTCACCCTTGCGCACAGAAGGCCACATTTCGATGGTCCTGCGGGCATCTGCGCCGCGGGTCCTTGCATCCCGCACCATTCTGCGAAGGAGTCTGCCGTCCGTGGTGGGAATGCGGTTGTGCTCATCAATATTGATGCTGGTCAGCGCACTGATATAAATCTTGTACTTACTGTCGTTTGGCAGAGAGTAGGAGGTCTTTTCATTCAACCCATGGATACCTTCGATGACCAGAATGTCATCTGCGCCCAACTGTTTGAATTTACCGTTGTACTCTCTCTTGCCCGTCTTAAAATTGTAGGTGGGCAGTTCGATGCGCTCTCCCGCCAGAAGTCTGGTCATGTCCTCATTAAACTGCTTGACATCAATGGCCTCCAGACACTCGAAATTGTAATCACCATTCTCGTCTCTGGGTGTCTGATCCCGATTTACAAAGTAGTCATCCAGTGCGATGGGATGGGGAGTCTTGCCCAAGGTGCGTAACTGAATGGAAAGTCTGTGGGAAAAGCTGGTCTTACCGGAAGAGGACGGACCTGCTATCATAATAAATTTCACGTTGCCCCGGCCCACAATATCCTTTGCAATCTCGCCTATCTTGCGTTCCTGCTCTGCCTCCTGGACCAGGATCATCTCGCTCAAGGTGGCGCTGCAGATCCGGTCGTTGAGTTCACCAACAGTCTCAAGACCCATCTTGGCCGCCCACTCAGCAGAATCCTTCAGGGTATCAAACAGCTTCCTGCGCTCCTCAAAAGGCTGCACCTCTGTGGGATTACCCTTGGTGGGCAACAGCAGCATAAAACCTTCATCATAGCTTATCACATCAAAAAGGTTGACATAGCCTGTATGGGGCAGCATGTAACCGTAATAATAATCAAAATAACCTTCCAGCTCGTAAATATTTACATAGGAGCTTCTGCGGAAACGGAACAGTTTTTCTTTGTCCTTCATGCCGTGCTCACGAAACAATTCCATGGCATCATCCATGGGATAGGCGCGCTTCATGAAAGGAATTTTCTCCTCGGACAATTCCCGCATGCGGCGCTTGATATTTTCTGCCGTCTCGGGACCGGCAGTAAACTGGTGTCTCGGATTGATATACAGCCCGTGTCCCACGGAAAATTCCACCCGGCAGTTCTGGGCCGCTGTCTCTCCGAAGATATCATATACACTCTTCAAAAACAGCATGGTGGCAGAGCGCACATAGGTCTTGTAGCCCACATCATCCTTTAAGGTAAAAAATTCCAACGTACAGTCTCTGGAAACTCTCTTAAAAAGTTCTCGGATCTTGCCGTTTACTTCCACCACTGCAATCGTGTTTTGATACTGCTGCTGATATTCCTTTACAATATCCTCATAAGTAGTGCCCTGGGGATACTGCTTCTGCTCTCCCTTTATGGTAACTGTATACATTCCTTTTCCTCCCTTCCCGCCGTTATCGTCCAAATTCAAATCCAAATTTAAATCTAACAGCCACTCTGTTATGAGAGCCTATCTGTCATACAATGCCAGGGCCTGCTCCATACAGCGGAGTTCTCCGCGTATTTCTTCCAGCCTGCATCTGGCTCTCTCGTTTTCATTTTTCATCAGGTTCTGCTCAATCTGACGCATATTCTGCAGACTTTCCTGCAAAAATTCCTTCAGCACAGGATCCCGGCGTGCAAGCAGCAGTCCGCCATAGCGCAGATCCAAAGCTTTCATCGCTGAATCTTCCTGTCCGGCGGCTTCGGCACATTCAGAACTGCATTCGCCGCAGGTCTCTCCATTCCAGCGCACCTTCATCAGGAAATAATATTTCCCGTCTTCACACAAAATATGCTCATCCAGGAGTTCATACCCCTCCTGTTTCAAAAAAATCCGGAATTCCCGAAGCTCTGACTGGGGCTGCAGGATCAATTCTTCCAGACTACGGGCCTTTTCCCGGCTCTCGGTAAGAATCTTTTCCATAAGTCTCCCACCCATACCTGCGCAGACCAGGGACTGAGCCTCTCCAACCTGATATGTCAACAGACCATCGGAAAGTCTGGTCTCTATGTATTCCGTAAGCCCATACTCCGCCACATGCTCCTGCGCCCGCGACAGGGGACCGCTGCGGACATCCATCGCCAGTGCACCCGGACAAATGCCCTGCTGCACAAGATAAATAGACACGAATCCGTGATCACAGCCCACATCTACCACACGCCTGCCCGGCGTCACCATATTGCAGAGGCACTTAAGTCTTTCGGAAAGCTGTACGCCGCCCATTAATCCAGGAAATCCTTCAGCTTGCGGCTGCGGCTGGGATGACGAAGCTTACGCAGTGCTTTGGCCTCGATCTGTCTGATACGCTCACGGGTAACCTTAAACTCCTTGCCCACCTCTTCCAGTGTGCGGGCACGGCCGTCGTCCAGACCGAAGCGCAGGCGAAGTACCTTCTGCTCTCTCTCGGTCAGGGTTCCCAGCACCTCTACCAGCTGCTCCTTCAGCAGAGTGAACGCTGCTGCGTCTGCAGGCACAGGCACATTGTCATCCTGGATAAAGTCACCCAGATGGCTGTCCTCCTCCTCACCGATAGGAGTCTCTAAGGATACCGGTTCCTGGCTGATCTTTAATATCTCACGCACACGCTCTACGGGCATGTTCATCTCTTCTGCGATCTCCTCGGGAGAGGGCTCTCTGCCCAGTTCCTGCAGGAGCTGACGGCTTACACGGATCAGCTTGTTGATGGTCTCAACCATATGCACGGGGATACGGATGGTTCTGGCCTGATCTGCGATGGCTCTGGTGATAGCCTGACGGATCCACCAGGTAGCATATGTGGAGAACTTATATCCCTTGCGGTAATCGAATTTTTCTACAGCCTTAATAAGACCCAGGTTACCCTCCTGGATCAGATCCAGGAACAGCATACCGCGTCCCACATATCTCTTGGCAATGCTGACAACCAGACGAAGGTTCGCCTCTGCCAGACGCTTCTTCGCATCCTGATCGCCGGTCTCCATTCTCTGGGCCAGCTCAATCTCCTCGTCTGCACTTAAGAGAGGTACCTTACCGATTTCCTTCAGGTACATGCGCACAGGATCCTCGATGCTGACGCCCTCGGGCACGGACAGGTCGATGTTCTCCACATCCACCTCATCCTCCTCAGTAAGAATGATATCGTCATCATCCACATCATCCTCTGTAATGCGCAGCACATCCACGCCATTCTGGTCAAGAAATTCCAATAATTTCTCCATCTGCTCCTCTGTCAAAGGCATGTCTGCAAAAAACTCGCTGAGCTCATGAAACTCAAGCACATTCTTTTTCTTTTTTGCAAAGACTAAAAGCTCTTTGAATTTTTCTAAAAATTTTGCCTGTGTGTTTTCTTCCATCTCTATGGTTCCATCCTTCCTTGTAATACATTCTATCATTTTAACCAAAATAATAATATTTATAACCTGATACAAAAACTGCAGCCTAGTTAGGCGCGATTCTTATCCGAGACAGTTCCTCCAGCGCTTTCTTGCCCTCAATTACTTGCTTCAGGGCATTAACATCCGTACCCAATTTAGCGGTATAATATTCATAGCTGTTCTTTTTTACAGCAAGAACAATATCGCGAAATGCCTTTTCCTGCTCCTGGGCTGTGGTAAGCTCCGGCAGGCTGGTGTTAAACAGCGCTGCGGCTTCCCTCTGCTCGTCTTCATCCTCAAACATGCTGATAATAGCCGCCGGGTTGAATTTGCCCTGCCCCAGTTCATCAAAGAGTCTGGCCGCCACTTTCCTGTAAAGTTCGTCGGTAAAGTCTTCCGCAGAAATATATTTCTGTATCTTGGCGTACACTCCCGGGGAATCGGTGATCCAGGTGATCAAAAGCCGCTGGGCCTTTCTGGCATTTTCCTCGGGCTTATTCTTCTGGGCAACTCCGGATTTGGGCCGCTGAAGCGGTGTGGCAAGTCCCGTCTGGGCTGCGTAATTCAGCACCAGCTTACGCAGATTTTCAAAATTAATGTGATACTTATCAGCGATGGCCTGGAGATAATTCTCCCGCTCCACCTCTTCTTTGAACTGGCAGAGCTTTTTGGCGATCTCCCTGTGGAACTTGGTCTTCTCTTCCGGATCCTTTTGATTAAATTGCTGCTCCAATATGCGGACTTCAAAGAAAAAGCTGTTTTCCGCCCGGTCAATACGCTCCTGGAAGGCCTCCTTGCCCAGATTCTTCATAAATTCATCCGGATCCTTATAGGGCCGCATGTCTATGACCTTACCGGTAAGCCCCGCCTCCCGCAGGATCTCTATGCCGCGAAGGGCTGCCTTAGTGCCGGCCCCGTCGCTGTCGTAAGCCAGCAGCACATTCTCCGTGTATCTGTGAAGGAGACTTGCCTGCTCTGAGGTAAATGCCGTACCCAGAGATGCCACCGCCTGGGTAAAGCCTGCCTGATGCATGGCGATCACATCCATATAACCCTCGCACAGGATAATATTGCCGCTCCTGGCTGTACGGGCGAAGTTCAGTCCGTACAGATTTCTTCTTTTATCAAAGACCGGTGTCTCGGGGGAGTTCAGATACTTGGGTTCCCCATCACCCATCACACGGCCGCCAAAACCGATCACACGATGATTGATGTCCTGTATGGGGAACATCACTCTGTTCCAGAACTGGCTGAGAAGTCCCCCTCTCTCCGAGAAATTGGCCAATCCGGCCTCCTTGATCAGATCATCCTCAAATCCACGGCTTCTCAAATACTGTACCAATTGGGCACCGTTCTTGCCGGCATAACCAAGACCGAATTTGTGTATGGTCTCGTCATTTAATTCCCTCTTTTTCAAATATTGATAGCCGATCTGACCGTTTGGCTGTCTAAGCTGATAATAAAAATATTTGGCCGCTTCCTTATTGACCTCTAACAGTCTGGCCCTGCGGCTGACCTTCTGCTGCATTTCCGCAGAATATTCAATCTCCGGCAGTTTCACACCGGCCCTGTCAGCCAAGTGCTTTACAGCCTCCGGAAAAGTATAATTTTCATAGTTCATCACAAATGTGAACACATTGCCTCCGGTGCCGCAGCCAAAACAATGAAACATCTGCTTATTGCCGGAAACAGAGAAAGACGGGGTCTTTTCGTTGTGGAAAGGGCAAAGTCCCCAATAATTACCGCCCTTTTTCTGCAGCCTCACATATCCTGAAACCACATCCACTATGTCATTTTTCATTCTGACTTCTTCTACAAGTTCATCAGGATAATACATGTAACAGCCTTTCTAAACCTTGTTTCAATTAAATCTGCCAGGATTTGGGGATATACAGTTCCTCGTACACAGCAATGGCAAAACGGTCGCTCATAGCGCCCACATAATCGCACACCACCCGCTCTCGGGGCTCCCCTTCCGATAAAATATTCAGATATTCCTCCGGCAGCTTGTCCAAATTCTTCAAATAATAAAAATACAGGGTCTCCATCAGTCCCTCAGCCTTGCTCTCTTCGCTCTTGGCTTCAGGATTCTCATATACTCTGTCAAACATGAACCGCCTAAGCTTCTGCATAGCCTCCGCTATGGGTTCTGACATGATAATATCGTCTTTGTCCATGCTGTTGGTCACAATGTCATGAATAAAACAGTTCAGACGGGCTCCCGGCGTGGATCCCAGCACATCCCGTATTTCCGCGGGCACATCAGATTCCTTCAGGATACCGCCTCGTACTGCATCATCCATATCATGATGTATGTATGCAATCTTATCAGAAAATCGTACAATTTTTCCTTCCAATGTATGGGGTTTTCCTGTCGTCTGGTGATTGCGGATACCGTCCCGCACCTCGTAAGTCAGGTTCAATCCCTTGCCCTTTTTCTCCAGCCTGTCCACCGTGCGCACACTCTGGTCGCTGTGCTCAAAACCAAAAGGACATACTCTGTTCAGGGCGCGCTCTCCCGCATGACCAAACGGCGTATGGCCCAGATCATGGCCCAAGGCAATGGCTTCCACCAGTTCCTCATTCAGACGCAGAGCCTTTGCGATGGTCCTGGCATTCTGAGACACCTCCAGGGTATGGGTCAGTCTGGTCCGGTAATGATCTCCCTCAGGGGTCAGGAACACCTGGGTCTTATCCTTTAATCTGCGGAATGCCTTGCAGTGAATGATCCTGTCACGGTCTCTCTGAAAGACCGTTCTGATATCACAGGGATCTTCTTCCGTAAGTCTCCCTTTTGAATTGGTGCTGAGTGCTGCGTAAAGGCTCAAATTTTCTTTTTCGTACTGTTCAAATTTTTCTCTGATTGTCATGTCTGCCTCACAATCCGACGTATCTCGTCACGAAAACTTTCTGAATATTCTCATAAGCATAACAAACAATAACCCTATTTATAGTATTCTGCGCCAATCCTTGAAATCCTTTTTCAAAATTTTAAAAAAGTTGAATAAGTTTCTTTAGAATAATTTGTAAAATAAAAAATGAGACCACATCACTATGACATGGCCTCATACTCATTTCCTTTTCTACACTATGGATGCTCTTTAATGTGAACTACCTCCCACATACCTGTTTCATTCTTCTCCAAGCGCCATAAAGTCGGTATCCTCCAGCTTCCTGATACTGTATTTCCTGAAGCGTCAAAAGTTTTCTGACTATAATAAACCCACATGTATCCTTCTGAACCATAAAACCTTGATGACCATAACTGCAATTCATGTTCTTCCGAAACGATTTCTACATGCTCTCGCTTTTTGTTACAGTACCTTGATAGCAATCCGAACTGCTCTTCTGCTTCTTCAGAGCTAATATTCAAAGTTGAAAAAGCCTCTTCTGCTTTTATAAGAACCTTCTCGGCAAGACTCCGATCTTCTTTATCGCCGATAAAAAACAGCATTGATATTTCACCTGTTTTATAATAACTTGGACTCCAGACATGAATCACTCTCCATATCGGGAAGAAATGCATCAGCACTGCCATCACGCCTACTATCAATACCAATATCATTATTCGGGACAGTTTGCGACGATGTTGATGAACGGCCTCGGTAACAGTATCTGCACAAATCGTATTTGCTTCTGCCGTCTGAATCTGTTCCTCTTGTATCTGCTCACTCTTTAACACTTCCAACAAACTAATATCTAATGCTTCGGCTATATCTTCCAATTTTGTTATATCTGGCAGACACAATCCCCGTTCCCATTTACTTACCGCTGCAGTGCTGACTGATAAGATTTTTGCCAAATCCGTCTGAGTCAATCCTTTCTTCTTTCTCATCTCAGACAAGAAGGACCCAAATTTCTGTTGATCCATAGTACCACCTCCACGCTTATCCTACCGTAAAGTCAGCATTATTTCAAACGACCCGTGGTTGAATCCTCCAAAATCAACATCAACTCGTAGTAAAACAGGGGGAACAACCATTATTTTCACTATTCAGCTTTCATTCCCTCTATTATTTTGGCATTCTCAGCATCCATTTTGGCATGATGAGCGATTGCGGCTTCATTCGCTGCATCCACACGCTCCACCAGTCCTTCCTCATAAATATCATCATAGAGAAACTCCATGGTTTCAACTCTGCCTTCTTTTCTTGGGCTGTCATCCTCTGGTTTTGGATATTCCAACACAAGATCAATCACATGGAAGGATACTCCGCCGGCATCCATCAGATGTTTCACTTCCAGAAGTATTTCTGCGGCCTTCTCCACACTCACATCCTCATCATATACATATAACACCAGATGCCCTGCAGTTTTGCCTAATTCTCTGATATCATATACTTGATCCAGTTCCAGATCTTCTGTAAATAATGCGTATCTTGACAGATCCTCTGCATCAACCCATTCCCTGGAAATAAACTCAATATCACCAAACTCAATATGCGAATAATAAGGGAACGCTGGACTGGTAAATACAGCTTCCGTAGCCGCACGGTATTCTTTATTGATACGGGCTGCGGTATTTTCTCCACTAAGTACCCGCTCTTCATAGCCGTCCCATCTCAGTTGCCCTTTCCAATTCAGACTCATAGAGAATTCACTGTCCGGACTGCTGGGAGATACAATAAAAGCATGATAGTTGCCGTCCTTAAAACTGAATGTTACACGTTCAACCTCATAGTCCTTATCCGCATATACTTCAGCCAGTCTCTTTTGGGCTGCACTTGTCGCCAACCATTTTGATACAGGATTTCCTACCACTCCATTGGCAAACACACAAACGCCTGCAATCAATGCCAGTGCCAATATTAACGCAAAAATCTTCTTCGTCTTCTTTTTCATAGGCTACTCCTTTCTGAACACATAATGAATCAAGCCCGCAATCACTATACCCACAACTACAAAAATACTGTATATTCCGGTCCACATCACTCTGGAATACATTCCCAGCTCCTCAATTCCCCGAAAGACATTCAATATAAATGAAATCATATTCGTAAAGAGCAACAGTAACGGTACCGCATACAGGGACTTCCACCGGAATATCACATACCCAAAGACACCAATAATAGGCATAATCAAACTGTTATAGAACAGCTCACTGCCGGCTGTCAGCCCCAGACCGAAAAAGATTCCAAACATCAATAACATGACAAAAAAGAACTGAACTTTTCTTCTCACATCAACCATCAATCTCTCGGTATCTGCTACAGGAGGTACCGTCCCGCTATAGCAAGCCGCACAGGATTCACAATTCTTGATATGCTGTTCTACTGCTTCCCTACTGTCCTCACTGGCGATTCCGTCCTGCACCAACGGAATCAAATCCATACACACATTGCAACTAATCTCATTCATCAGCGAAACCCTCCTTTTTTAATATTTTTCGCAGCTTTTCTTTGGTTCTGAAATCAATGACTCTGGCTGAGCTTTCCGATATTCCAAACTTTGTTCCTATTTCATAAAAGGAATACCCATCCAAACGCATTAGAACGATATTTCTGGTTCTCTCAGGTTCCTGATCCAACAAACGATATATCCGATCAATCACTTCCTGCGAATGGTACTTGGCCTCCGGCCCTAAATCCATGTTTTCACAAAACTCTGTTAAAGCTTCTGTTCTGATCTGCCGATTCTTCTTTCTCAAGTAGTCATACCATTCATGGCGGGCAATTGAAAACAGCCAGGTTTTGATGTCGGACTCTCCTCGGAATGTGCCAATAGATTTGACCACCTTTAAGAATACCTCTGAGGCCAGATCCTCTGAAATGGAGGTATCATGGCTCAGACTATACAGATAACGATATACATCATTGTGATATGTACGGAATAATTCTTCTAATAATCTTCGCATCCTGATCCTCCTTTCACCCTATTAGTCGCTATTTTTCGGATTTTGTTACATCAAAAATTAAAAACAATAGTAAAAGTTGAATAAGTTTAAAAAAGATCAAAAAAGTCCCCAGAAATGTTTCCTAGAAAAATAATGATGTACCATTCAATAGACGGACACCAAAATTGCTATGTTTGAACGTATGTGAGTTTAGCAATTTTGGTGTCAAGCTCGTCGGCTGAATGGTACATCATATATTTTTCAGGAAAGATTTATCGGCATTTTTTTGCCAATGCCCTGTCGGTCCTCAGACAGTCTCACCACGGCGCCGCTTTTAAAAAGTCATGCGTCTTAAAATCCATCAAAAAACTTGCACGGGTATTTTTTATGGGGTTGCATCCAGCCCGCAGTCGGGCACCCGGAAGTTTTCTGAAGTCGCTGCGGGTCAGCGGCAGATCTGGTAAATAAATTCTGCGCTCTTTTCCATAGCTTCGTAGGCAGTCTTGAATGGCAGCATCTGGAAGACATGCCACATCCCCGGAAAACGTTCCAACTTCACCGGCACATTGGCATTTGCCAGCGCAGTCTGCAGGCGCAGGGAATCGCTGAGAAGCATCTCATTCTCTCCCACCTGGATATACACAGGCGGGAACCCTTCAAAGGAACCAAACAGCGGTGATATATAAGGATCTGTCAGGTTCCGTTCTTTGGCATAAGCCAGGATCATACGATCCAGATACGCCTTGTCCAGCACAGGATCCACCTCTGCCTTGGTGGTGATGGACTTGCCGGAAGATGTCAGGTCCGTCCAGGGCGACATGAGCACCAGCCCTCTGGGCAGCATCCGCCCCTCCTCTTTTAACTTTAATGTCAGTGTCAGAGCCAGATTGCCCCCTGCAGAATCTCCTGCCACGATCACATCCCCGGCTCCATACCCCAAAAGCATCAGGTAATTCCAGGCCTTCATGGCATCCTCCAGGGCCGCCGGGTAAGGATCTTCCGGTGCCAGCCGATAATCAAAACTAAGCACATCCATAGATGTTGCTTCCGCCAACTTGGAAGTCAGGGATCTGGCATACAGGCAACTTCCTGTGGAATATCCGCCACCATGACAGTACAGGATCACAAATTTCTTCATATGGGCTTTTGTAACACTGACCCATTCACCATGCATCCCATCAATATTCTGCTCTCTATACTGAACATCCTTGAAATTGCCCAACAAGGTTCCGAAATGTTCCTGGGATTGACGATGTTTCTCCAAATCTGTATTTTCCACCATATCATGCACCCTTTTGAGCAGCTGCATGAGATTTAGGTTTTTCTTTTCTCCATCTGCCATAAATACGCATTGCCTTTCTCTATCTAAAAATGATGCTTAAAAATGAAGTCTCTTGCGCACTGCGTTACGCACTCTGCGAAGGGACAGGGTGGTGATCAGCACAATATCAATGATAATACACACCGTAAGAACCACCGCAGACCAGCGAAGTACCACATTCCCCACAACATACCGATCGACCAACATCTCAATTCCCGCACATAAAAAACCGATGGCCGTAATCACATAAATCCCTTTCGTCAGAAAAGATTGGGGCAGCTTATGAAAACACAGCGCAGTCAATTCCACGATTACAGTCACATAAACCACAATCGGCAGGCCAAGTCCCCAGAACCATTTGTCGCTGTGAGACAAAAAAGTCAGCATATACAGATATCCGCCTGCTGCAGCACCATCATACAAAAGCGACAGATAAATGGACTGTCCCGGATTGATCACAAGAGGGACCATAGTGACCCATAGGATCAGACAGACCCCGATCACCGCCAGGGACCAAGGCTCACCCCGAAACACCCAGGCATTCAAAAGACCACAGGTGATTGCCGTAGCCACTACCACCGTAGTCAGGAAAATACCCATATCTTTTCTCTGTACCGTCTCCACCTGTCCCTTTTCCTTGGGAAACGGGGCCGGCACACTGCGATCAATGGGCTGATGGGGATTTAGCACAGGGGTATTGCACAGGGCACAACGCTCCGCTGTCTTATCCAATTCTACTCCGCAATTCACACAATATGACATAGTTCCTCCTAATTTATATACGATTACTCTCTATTTTTACATGGATGCCATCCTGCACCAGCTTGCGGAAGAAATACCGCTCCACATCAGTCTCCACGATACTGCTGGCAAAATTGATGGTCAGCACATCACCAAAACTGACAATAGCGCAGTTGGTCCTATTTGAGAAAGGCTGCCCCATACAGATATCAAAACGCTCAATATAGGGCTCCATTCCCTCCGGCAAGCGCAAGGCTCCCATGTTGGTAAGCCCCGCAGAAGAATTTTGATCCTGCACCTTTGCATAAAACTTCTTCACCACAAAATCCTTGATAAACAGAGGCACCACCCTGATAAAAGGATTTCGCTGGGTAGCCGCATTGGTAGTGATGTCCCCACGCAGAAATTTCTCATTCACGTAATAGCGCATGTAATTGTGTACCTGCACAACAATTTCTTCAAACGAATAGTCACCCAATCTGGGATCGATTCCCGGATAGATCATGGAAATAAAATTCCGCAGTGTCTTGGACGGAAAAAATCTCCGCAGATTCACCGGCATAGCAACCCTTACAGGGCGAAGTTTATAATGCTTCTCATCCTCCTGCTTCTGCAGCAGGGCATAAAGAAGCACCGCGTTAAAATATTCCGTGATTGTGGCATGATACTTTTTGGATACAGCCATCACCTCAGACACACTCATAATACCGTCAATGATATTTAAAGTATAGAAGGGTTCCCTGGTTCCCCGCACCCGGTAAGTCTTCTCTCCCGGTCTGGGCGGACATACTTTTGCGTTGGCATATTTCATGTACGCATCTTCCAGTTCTTCCTTATCCGGCTCTTCGTTGATATCCATCACAAAGCCGCCGTTTTGTATCTCTTCATGTCCCAAAAGCCGCAAATACGTAGCAACAACCGTCATCAACACACACATGCAGCCGGTGCCATCCCCCAAACTGTGGTGTGCCTCCAGTGCAATGCGGTTCCCATAATAATAAAACCTGATCAGATAGCGGTTGTTAGCCTTAAAATACATGGGCTGGCAGGGATTCTGCACATCCTCCTGAACAAAGGGCCCCGGCCGGTTGTTGGGCTCCAGATAACGCCAGAACAATCCTTTTCGTATGGCCGCCTTGTAGGTAGGAAATCTGGGCAGCGTCATATCCACCGCCTGCTGCAGTACCTGCGGGTTAATCTCTTCCTTCAAAAGCACCGACAGCCGATACACCGACGAGAAATCCTTACGCTGCAGCGTAGGGTACACAATAGCCGACAGATCCAGCTTATACCACTCCTTGCGGGGCGCTTTTTCCTTTATGCTGTTGTCCCTGTGGGTGGTGGGTCTGGTGGAATTCATTGGGTACCTCTCTAAATTTGCGGTTGTGTTGTTTACACTTTATTACACTGCATATTTAATTCTGTCTATTATTATTTTACTTGTTTCTATCTCAAAATACAACCTGTTTTAAATGATACAAATATCAAACACTTCTCCTCCAAATTTTCACTTGTCTATAAATCGTTCACAACAAAACTTTTTCCCGAACTTGCAAACACACACATTGCGTACTATAATTTTAATTGATAGCTTATGCTGTCGGCAATCGTGTACGCGCCAAGCTACGGCAAGGCAAGGGTGGTTGGCCTTCATTCTGCTTAGAATGGGGGTGATGCTTATGAAGAACTCGTTTGATTTCAAGGATATTATGTCCTTTGGAATGTTCCTCTTAGCACTGCTGACATTCATTTACTTGATTTGTCACTAAAACAAAAAACCTTCCCTGTACTTTGCCCAGTCTAGGAAGGTTTTTCTTTTCATGCTGGTCAACCACTCTGTGGCGATTGCCTTTTTATAATTCTATTATATCATCAATCAACAATTTTGCAAGTGAATTATTACGCTTTTTATATCACAACTATTGCCGTATGGGGTCTATGATCCGCTGCAACAATCGCAGGAATATCAGCCTCTGTCACCGCAATATCTTTCGATACAAAAATATAGTCAATTTTAATTGTCGGATTATCAGAAGGGAAGCTGAGCTTGGGTGCAGCAAACAATTCCCCGGCATCCACCATGCGCTCTCTGATGGGCAGAAGAACCTTATCATCGGGGGCTACATTAAAATCACCCATCAAAATACACTTTTCCTCTTCCAGATTTGCAAGGATTGTCTTCACAGCACTCTCCTGCTCATCCTGATTCAGGCCAAAATGGATCACCAAAACAGTCAGGCCATTCTCTAATTTCGCTTTCAAAAGGCAGCGTGTCTCATAATACCCGTCGTAAGCTTTGGGCTCAGGATCGGGCACAAGGATGGTCTCTGCGGACTGCAAGGGATAACGGGACAACAGGGCATTTCCGTAGGGATTTTTACCATTAAAAGCAATCGCTTGTGCAAAATAGTGATTTTCCAATCCGGTTAGTTTGGACAAAATGCCTGTCTGATCCACATAATCCTCCAATTCACCGGCACCCCGCATTTCATTAAGGCCTACAATATCAGCCTCACATGTTAATATGGCATCAGCCATGATCTGATAGTCGATTTTTTGTTCCAGGTAATTCAAGCAGTGCTGGGTGTTAAATGACATGATCTTCATTTGTTGTTCCTCCGCTATATTGTCCGTTCCTTTGTTTTAAATGCTTTCGATAATATTTTAAACACAACACATTGCTTTTCAACGGCATGTTTACCATAGATACATCTTATATCAACAACTTCCAAACCGCAATCATTACATCATATGAAAATTGCAAATAAATATTTTGATTTCACTTCTGCCGCTACGGCACACTCACCAGCACTTCCATATTCCCTTCCATTGTCACATCCGTACCCCCGCGAGGTATGTAAATGCTGTCACCCGCCTTCACAGTTCTACCATTTACTTTTCCCTCACCTCGTACGATTACCAAGGACAAAAAAGCAGACCTGCCCATCAGCTCTGCTGCCAAAAGCTCCATACTGCCCTCCACCTTATAACTCCAGACAGCAAAATTAGAACAGTACGCCAGCAGGATCCTGGAGTAGCCGTTCCTTTTCTCCCGCAGGCCCAAGGGGCTGTGCCCGCCGATAGCGGGCACAAAGCCCATTACATCCATGGCCTGATCCACATGGATCTGGCGCTTGTTGTGGTTCGAATCCTCCCGGTCATAATCGTAAACTCTGTAAGTAATACAGGAATTCTGCTGGACCTCTGCCAACCGGATTCCTTTGCCGATGGCATGAAGCATTCCCGGTGGTATAAAATACACCTCTCCCTTTTTGACAGGCACTTGTCTGCAAACCTCCAGGATACTTCCGTTCTTTAAACGCTTGCGGATCTCATTTTCTGTAACCTTATATTTCAGGCCATAGTACAGACAGGCTCCCGGCTCATGGTCCAGAATATACCACATCTCGGTTTTTCCTTGACAGCCTTCCCTGGCAAGTGCATAGCCGTCCCCCGGGTGAACCTGCACCGACAATGCCTCTTTTGCCTCTATCAGCTTGATGAGCAAAGGAAATTCTTGGTCACGCCACAGATAATCCTTCAGGGACACCCCCTCAAAACCCTGATTGCGTATCAGGCTGGGGCCCTTTTCCTGGCAGGAAAGCACCCACTCCTCTTTCCCCCATAGATACTCTTTCGTAACCCCTTGCAGATATAATGGTTCACTCGATAATTCCCGCAAAGCTTCCGAACCCTTCATCGTTGCGCAAAATCCCCCGTTTCATACTTAGCACCAAACCACTCATAAGTGGTACGTATTCCCTCTTCCAGTTCAATTCCCGGTTCCCAGCCCAGCTGCTGCAGCCGGCTGATGTCAACCACCTTGCGCATGGTACCGTCAGGCTTAGAACCATCCATGATCAGTTCCCCCTCAAATCCGGTAATCCGTTGGATCAATCGGGCCAATTCCAAAATGGTCACTTCCTTACCGCTTCCCACATTGAAAAACTCCTCCCCCTCATAGCGATCCATCAGGAAGAGGCAGGCATCCGCCAAATCGTCCACGTGCAAAAATTCCCGCAGCGGGGTACCGCTGCCCCATACCGTCACAGTTTTCTCTCCCCGAAGCTTCGCCTCATGAAATTTACGCAAAAGAGCCGGAAGCACATGGGAATTCTGCAATTCAAAATTATCTTCCGGGCCGTACAGATTGCAGGGCATGACGCTGATGAAATTGTCACCATACTGCCGCTTGTAATAGGAGCACATTTTTAAGCCTGAAATTTTCGCCAAAGCATAGGCCTCATTGGTCTGCTCCAAATAATCACTGAGCAGATACTCCTCCTTAATGGGCTGAGGACACTCTTTCGGATAAATGCAGGAACTTCCTAAAAAGAGCAGCTTCTTCACCTTGTTTTTGTGTGCTGCATCAATCACATTGCAGATAATCTGCAGATTTTCCATAATAAATTCTGCAGGATAAGTATTGTTTGCGTGAATACCGCCCACCTTGGCCGCTGCCAGGATTACATAATCTGGCTTTTCCTCTGCAAAAAAAGTCTCCACATCCGCCTGGCGGGTCAGATCCAGTTCAGCATGGGTGCGCGTCACAATATTCGAAAAACCATCTTTCTTCAGTCTTCTCACCAGGGCGGAGCCCACCAGCCCCCGATGACCCGCCACATATATTTTGCCGTTTCTGTCTAAAGGTATTACTTTATTTCCCATTTTAAAATGATCCTTTCCAAACAATGCTTTCCACTTTCCGGCGCAGACCTCGTTATCCTTTTTCTGACTTTTACATCTGCTTGCGCACAAGCGCCGTATCTGCATCCACCATTTTATTTACCAATTCCTCAAAAGAAGTCCGGGTTGGATTCCAGCCTAACCGGTTCCTGGCTTTCCCGGGATCTCCCAACAACAGATCCACCTCCGCCGGACGGAAGAACTCAGGACTCACCTTTAGAACCGTCTTACCGGTGGCCATGTCAATCCCTTTTTCCTCCATGCCCTCTCCCTCAAAACGCAGCTTAATGCCGGCTCTTGCAAATGCTTTCTCGGCAAACTCCCGGACAGTGTGGGTCTCTCCGGTGGCGATCACATAGTCCTCGGGGTTTTCCTGCTGCAGCATAAGCCACATACACTCTACATAATCCTTGGCATAACCCCAGTCACGTTTTGCATCCAGATTGCCCAAATACAGTACATCCTGAAGCCCTGCTGCAATACGGGCTGCCGCAAGAGTAATCTTGCGGGTAACAAAGTTTTCGCCCCGACGCTCTGATTCATGGTTAAAGAGGATACCGTTTACAGCAAACATATTGTAAGCTTCTCTGTAATGCTTTGTGATCCAATAACCATACAGCTTGGCCACTGCATAGGGGGAGCGGGGATGGAACGGGGTGGTTTCCGTCTGAGGGATCTCCGCCACCTTGCCAAAGAGTTCGGAGGTAGACGCCTGGTAAATCCTGGTGGTTTCCGACAGTCCTGCAATGCGGACTGCCTCCAACACGCGCAGCACACCGACTCCGTCCGTATCGGCCGTGTACTCCGGAACCTGGAAGGATACTGCTACATGGGACTGAGCCGCCAGGTTGTAAATTTCATCCGGCCTGATTTCCAATATGATTCTTGTGAGATTCATGGAATCAGTCATATCCCCATACAAAAGATGAAGCTTGCCATTTTCCGCTGCCCGTTCCTCCAGCATATGGGTAATCCGTTCAGTGGTATCGGTAGAGCCTCTTCTGTACAGTCCATACACTTCATAGCCTTTCTCCAACAAAAATTCCGCAAGATAGGATCCATCCTGCCCTGTAATACCGGTAATCAACGCTTTCTTTTTCATCAAACTAATCCTTCCTATGTCAGTTGTTTCATTCTACAATATACATGTACGTTCAATGGCATCCCAATCAAAGGTGATACGATTAATATCATCGCTTCCCGTGCTGGAACCCACATGAATCTCAATGTATTCAAAATCTCGGATTGCTTTTACTGCATGCCGCTGATTTTTGCGGATGCACACCGCCTTCCCCGGTGTCAGTTCGATCTTATTGCCCTCCAGGATCAGTTCGCCCGTCCCGGACAGAACTGTCCAGATCTCATCCCGCTCCCGGTGAAAATGATAACTGGAGGTCATACCATCATAAAAACGGATCTTCCTTGTCAGAGTGGAAACCGCTCCTCCGCAGGTGTCATCCAGCGTCTCCAGCGTTCCCCATCTGCGCTCTTCATACATGGGTCTGGAATCCAACTCCTTCGTCATTTCCTTCACCCGGCTTGCCTGACTTTTCTCTGTCACCAATATGCCATCGTTGGAGGCGGCCACTACCAGGTCACTGGTTCCCATGACCACAATAGGGATATTCAGTTCATTGATCACCTGGGTATTTTCACAGGTATCATCCATGATCACGTTTCCTACGGTATCCGTACTCATCTGTTCTGCCATGGCATCCCAGGTGCCCAAATCCTTCCAATATCCACTGAACCTGACTCCGATCAGCTTCTCCGCCTTTTCCAGCACCTCTATGTCAAAACTGATCTTGGGAAGCATCCCATAATTTTCGTAGATACTGTCATAGGTGGTACCCACTCCGTAGGACCGGGCTTTTTCCAGCATATCTCCGATTTTCACGCAGAAGACACCGCAGTTCCACAAAGCTCCATCCGCAATCAATGCTCGTGCACTCTCCTCATCCGGCTTCTCTACAAAGCCGTTTATAGCAAAATACGATTCCTCCTGGGCCAGGACTTGCTGTTCCACTGCCTGCGTGTCCCATTGCTTTTTCTCCGGCAGCATATAGCCGTACTTGGACGCAGGATACCCGGGCACCACGCCCATAAGCCCCACCTCTGCACCGCTTATTTTCATTGCCTGCTCCAGACTTTGCACAGTTTTAAAGTATCCGCTCTCCGTATAAGGATCCACCGGCATGACAGCCACATAATCATCCGGTCCCGCTCCCATTTTGTCGTGCAGATAGGCACAGGACAACAACACCGCCCCAAAAGTATCCCTTCCGGCCGGCTCCTCCGCCATGCGGGCACCGGGCACCTGGCTGAAGATCAATTCCTGCTGCTCACCGCTGGCTGTCACAATGGTCCTTTTTGCCATGCCGGCCTCTTCCAACTGTTCCCACACCCTCTGGATCATGGAGCACTGCTCCATGGCATTATTTTCTTTTTTTACCAGGCGGATATATTGTTTCGGTCTCGCTTCATTGGACAAAGGCCACAATCTTTTTCCGGAACCACCTGACAACAAAACATAATACATGAAATCTCCTCCTTGCGCAGCAGTATTTTCTTGCTGCGTCCGCGAACCATTCTTTTTCTACAAAAAGCAAAATAATCGAGGGAATGTCTCCAATAATTCCCTCGCACCCTCTTGTAATTGCTACTATACCACTGTATACTAAATCCAACAACTTATTATATTGCTGGCAAATAGTATTATATTGCTATATCAAACAAACCTTTTGAACTATTATTCAGGAGATTTTATGAAAAATTATTTTGACAAATTCCCTGCTTCCTATGCTGCAAGCTCCAGGCGTATCATTCCCACTCCCAGTGGTTTTGCACGCTCTGCATTTTATTATGTGCAGGAAACCGGATATTTAAAATTAAAAGAAAGCCACATGGCCAAGCGAAAAAATTTAGACTCCTATTTGATCGTACTGGTTTTATCCGGAAAAGGGACTCTTATGTACGACAACAGTTTATATGAACTATCAGAAGGCTCCTGCTTCTTTATTGATTGCAAGATCCCATACTACCACCAAAGCAGCCCTGAAGACCCATGGGAGCTTCTCTGGGTTCATTTTAACGGCAGCGCTTCTCAGGCGCACTATGAATATTTCTGTTCTCACTGCACCCCGGCTTTTCGTCCCTCCTGCTTTGCGGAACTGAAAGACAAAATCCTTGGTCTGGCAGACCTCTGCCAGCGCACTGACCTACAGGCAGAGATCCATGCTTCCAGAATCCTCACGGAAATTTTGTCTCTCATTCTGCTCTTTTTGACAGGCACAGAAGACACCCGGGATTCCCGCCACCAGAAGATGGCAGAAGTCCGGGCCTATTTGGATGAGCATTTTGCCGAAAAGTTTTCTCTGGACCAGCTTTCCGAGCAGTTTTTCATCAGCAAATATCATCTCTCCCGTGAATTCAAGGCCTGCCACGGCATCACCCTGAACGCCTATGTAATCGCCCGCCGCATTTCTCTGGCCAAGCGCCTGCTGCGCTTCTCCGACTGCACCTTGGAAGAAATCGCCCGCCAATGCGGTTTTTACGATGCCAGCTATTTCAACAAGCAGTTCCAGAAGTCCGAGGGGCTCAGTGCGACGGAGTTTCGGAGTAAGTGGATTAATTAATCTCGGGAATGTGCACTACTCTATCACACAACTTTATAGAAGACTTCCTGTGCGCCACTACTATAATGGTTTTGTCCTTTGCAATATTATTAATAGCATCTTGCACTATATTCTCACTAAACTGATCCAACGCACTGGTGGCTTCATCCAAAATGTAGACAGCCACATCCTGTAAAAAGAGTCGGGCCAATACAATTCTCTGGCGTTGCCCTCCCGATAATTTAACTCCCTTTTCGCCGATAATCGTATTAAGCCCCTCCGGCAAACTGATTATAAACTTCCAGATTCCTGCACTTTTACACGCCTCTATTAATTCGTTCTCACAAGCATTATTTTTCCCATAAAACAAATTTTCTCTAATAGATGTATTAAAAAGAATATTTTCCTGCATAACAAAGCCAATTCTCTCATGCATAACCTGCATATCGATATTCTTCAAATCAATGCCGGAAAACATAACCTTCCCACTTGTTGGATCTAACATCCCCGTAATTAACTTAAGCAATGTTGTTTTTCCGCTGCCGCTTTTTCCTACAATTGCAATTCTCTCGCCTTTATTAATGCTCAAATTAAAGTCCTTCAATATCAGCTTGTCTGTGTCCGGGTATGAAAACGACACATTTGAAAGAGCAATACTATTAGATTCATCCGGGATAATTCCTTGTTTTGGGACATTTTCAGCTATTTGCAAGTTAAATAAAAGCCGGTCTATATACGGTCTCTTTGTATGCAAATCAGCATCCGCCTTTGATACCGTTTGGACCGCACTAAATAAGAGTGAATAATAGACTGCAAAAACAAGCAAATCACCAATTGTAAGTTTCCGGTTAACTATTAATACTCCCCCCACTAAATACAAACCAAACTGCAAAAAGAACTCATTTTTAATCTTGGGAACAACCAATACCCTGGTTGTCCAATAATTGATCCAATTAGCAAATGCATGCATATCTTTATGCAAATACTGATAATAACGTCTCTGCTCATACTTCGCCAAGTTTAGTGCCTTTATTTCTTTCCATCCGGTAACAGATTCATGCAGCCAGGACAACATTTGTTGTCTATTATCCCGCATTGCATCCTGTACCTTTTTTTCGCGTGCACTTAGAACCCTATCCATTATGAAAGTTAACGGAATGGTAATAAACGCCAAAAGTGCGATTACTTTGTTAATAAAAAACAAAATGGCAATACACCCCAGCACCTTGATAAAAGCAATCAGATAATCAACAGTCTGAACATTTGCAAAATCTTTTATCTGCTCTGTGTCATCGTCAATATTCATCTTTAACTCCCCAATACTAAGCTTCTCATACTCAGAAAATGGCCGTTCAAAAAATGTGGTTAGGATTTTTTGCCTTATACGCAAGAGTACCGTATTATAAAGAGTGTATCTGACATATAACATAATATTGTTAGCCAATACATTTGAAAAGTAGATCAACAAATAACCAATGATCACTGTTGTCAATTTATATAATTCCCCACGCAGTATTACTTCATTGATCAATATCTTATATAAAATAGGCGCAGCCAATTCCAGCCCTAACATTACGGCACTTACTATGAACAGAGTTATCCAATATCTTTTCACGCCCGCAGCATACCCTAACAGACATTTTACAATCTTATACCTATAACCAATTCGACTACTCATATTCCCGCTTCCTCAATTGCAAACAATTTCTGAAACCTGACACTTGTTCTTATCATTTCATATGGTTTCCCGGATTCCACAATTTTTCCATCTTCCAATAGGACCACGCGATCGCATAGCATAACCGAGCTTTGTCTGTGCGCGATAATAATGGCTGTCTTATTTCTTAAAACTTTATCCAATTCCCTATGAATCACTTGCTCCGTTTCCATATCAAGCGAAGAAGTTGCCTCATCAAAAATGATGATTCGAGGATTATTTAAATAAATCCGGGCAATCGCCAATCTTTGCTTTTGCCCTCCGGATAATCCCTGTCCCTGACTTCCTATCATGGTATCCAATCCATCAGGTAATGCTTCAATAACTTCCCATAGCCCGGCAGCTTTGCAGGCCTCTATAAGTTCCTTTTCTTTGGCATATTTGTTTCCCAACAATATATTCTGCCGGATTGTTCCGTCAAACACACAAACGTCCTGTTGAACCAATCCAATTTCTTGTCGAACAGAACGCAAATTACACTCCGAAAGATTCTGTCCATCAATTCGAATCACTCCTGACTGAGGTCGGAAAAATCCTATCAACATATGAGCCAATGTACTCTTTCCACATCCACTTTTTCCTACCAAAGCCACTCTTTCACCAGACTTAATTATTAATGAAAGTTCTTTGAGCAATACCGGGGTTTCTTCATAGCCCATAGTAATTTTATCAAACTGGATCTCTCCTCTTTTTATAAGCAATTCTCCATTTCCTTCCTGCTCAACCGGCAACTGCAGGAAGTCGTATATTTTCTGTATATAGGAGATACGTGTTTGAGCATCAAAATATCGTAAACTTATACCTTTAATTTGATATGACAGTTTGTCAAAAAACTCAAAGATAACAATCAGTACTCCAAGTGTAACATTACCCTTAATCGCTAACCAAGCTGCCAGCACATACATAACAAGCTTCACCACCAAATTCACAAATGCAATGGCATTTTCCGCTTTCAATTTGGCAAATTCACTCTTCCTCCCTGCGCCAAAAATCGCTTTTTGCTTCTTCTCAAACAGTTCCTCCACTCTCTTTTGAGCGCCAAGCATTCTTATATTACTCAAAGCAGTAATAATTTCATATATCCAACCAATATATTCTCCATAACATTCACGTTCCTCCGTTCCCAATCCCCTAATCTTGCCTTCCAAACGCATATTGATTATTGTAGAAACGATTGCAGCTCCCAAGGCAATAAGACCAATCCTCCAGTCTACTAAAAGTAAGTATATGGTGTATATACATAGCAAAAGTATTCCATTCGAAAAATGAATGATATTTCGGATCACAAAATGCATGCATTCTTCACAATAACTCTGCAAAACGGACACCATTTCTCCGGACATTGCACTTGACAAAAAGCGTGCATCACATTTTTGATAATGAATGAAAACATCTTTTCTGATTGAAAAAACAAACATGTTCATCAAATAGCCATGCTGGGCATAAATGAAGAAATACAAAATTCCCGAAAAGACGATACAGCTGAACAAGACCAGCGCACATTTCAGGAACACTTCCAGATTTTGATAATAGACGATCTCATCAATCATGATTCCCAACAGGACCGGCATGACAACCACAAGAAGTGAGTCAATCAACCAGCCGATATAAAAGGTTATAAAGTGCTTTTTATACTTTTTTATGTATCTTGATAGGAATCTAACTGCCGAAAAATAGGTTAATCTAACATTCATCTGGTTCTGCTCACCTCCGAAAAAATCTTATGAAACAAAGTACTTCTCTCCGTTACAGCTTCAACTGTAACTATTCCTGACAGGATGTCCTGGTCTTGTTCCAAAATAAAACTTATGATTCCGTCGCCAAACTCAATAGAACTTACCAGTAATGTCAATACCTCTTGATTCTTTTCGGTATACACATAGATTCGCTTGTCCAGAAGTTCTAATTCTGTCTCATTAACGATCTGAACTTGACCTTTATCGGCAATGGCACTATAGGAAGTTCTTCGATCCACTGAAATAGCATTAGTCATCAACAAAAACAGAAGCAGAAATGTAATCACGTATATATAAAATACTATCGGTGATTTCACTACATATTTCAGATATCCTGCTGTTATCTTTTTTCTGTTCATCATTTCTGATCCCCTTGTCTTACTTTTTATCATTATCAGTGCACGTACCCCCATTTTACCTGAAAGTTCTTGCCAATATCATAAACATAATGCAAGTGTTTATAAGAAAATATGCAAGTACTCTTGTCTAAAAAAGCATAAAATCATATACTTTTATTAAATACCAAAAGAGGAATTGACCAATTATGATAAAAGATCGTCGTCATGAAAAACGCTATATTCCAATTGATTTTTTCCCGAAGGAAACCTTTTCCGACTATCCTTCTGCAGACCATTTGACCCTTACATTAATTACAGATGGCTCATGGGAATTCTTTCTAAATAGTACCGAATATCGCATAACAGCCCCCTTCATATTGTGTTTAAATGCCGAAGACAATTTTGAAGTAATCAACCAATTTCGGTCTGCTGCAAAAACCTTTGTTTTTCACCCTACCTTCCTCAACAGCAGTTTAACCCTGGATGCACTTCGCAAAGACGCTTTTGAAACCATCGAGGACATGCACGACCGCAATATTCTCCAGTCCTTTTTAGTGCGCAATGAAACTTATCATGGTTTTTTCGCATTGGATGCCTTTTCTTCTTTACAAATAAATACATCCCTATCAATTATTGGTTCTGAATGTTTATCACAGAGTGATGGGATGTGGACTTGCCGCATCCGAAGATATCTGTTACAGATACTCTATTTATTAGAAGACAGTTTTTTACAGAATTATGGCAAAAGAACATCGGACAAACTTCCAATTGACTACGCATTGGAATATATTCACAGCAATTACCATCTGGGAATCACCCTAAACTCAATTAGTAAATATGTGGGTTTAAACCGAACTACGCTTAATAATCAATGTAAAACAAAAACCGGAATGACTATTATTCAATACCTGAATCATTATCGTATTAAAATGGCCGAAGAAGCCCTTACCCACACAAACCTGAGCCTAAACGAAATTGCCACTTGCTGCGGATACAATTACGATTCCTATTTCATCAAAATATTTAGCGAAAAACATAACATTACACCCACTGAATATAGGAAAAGGAAATGGTCATCAGATAAATAAGAGTATTTAAGACATATATAATAAAAAACTTGGGGCGCAGCACTAAATCTCTTAGTGCTGCGCCCCGTCATTTGAAGCCTATTGTCTTTTTACTTTTACAATCTTCACATCATATTTCTTCATGACATCACCAGCCTGCACCGGCTGTCCTGTCAGCACATCCTCATTGCCCACAAATTCAGACGGTACTTCCAATACCTCATCTGTGAAATTCATCACAAAATAGAAGTCCCAATCTGCAGCCTTTCTGCAGGTAATCTCCAACTTTGTGGCATTGGCAACAAGGGGCTTTACTCCGCCGTCAGAAACCGCCATTTCCATGACTTTGGCAATGCCTTCTTGGTCCATGCAGGAGCCGATATAATAAGTACATCCGGCACCATATTGATTCTTCGTCACCGCAGGCATTCCGGCATAAAAATCCCTTCCATAGGTTGCCATACAGTCTGCCCCTTCCAGGTGTATCAGGTCACACACAATCGTGCATTTACTTCTGTAACCATCGGCAAAGATTGCTTCATTCTGATCCTGGGGGAGCAGCGCGTCAATTTCCTCCACCCACACGCCGGTCAGATTTCTGAGAGGACCGGGATAACCACCCAAATATACATTGTCTGACTCATTTACAAGTCCGCTCATATATGTGGTAATCAGGATTCCGCCATTTTTCACATATTCCTCCAGCGCCTCTTTCATGCTTTTCTTTACCATGTACAGGACCGGTGCCACAATTACTTTATATTTTGCGAACTCCCCGTCCCAGGGAATCATGCTCACGCCAATGTTATTATCATAAAAATATTTATAATAGCGATGAATCTGATCAACATATTCCAGAGCCACAGAAGGGCCGCTGGTATATTCAAATGACCAATAATTGTCCCAATCAAAGATCATTCCTACCGGCGTCTCATTTACAGAGCCAAGAGTGGAAGTTCCCAGACTTGCCAATTCTTCTCCCAGTTGCTTTACTTCCCGGAACACTCTGGTATCTTCTGTTCCCACGTGGGCGATCACTGCACCGTGGAATTTTTCACATCCGCCCACACTGCGTCGCAGCTGGAAAAACTGTACAGTATCAGCGCCATGGGCAATGGTTTGATAACTCTGTGCCCGCATCTGCCCCGGTCTCTTCAGGGAGTTATAGGGTTGCCAATTCTGCTGACTGGGTGTCTGCTCCATGAGCATAAAAGGTTCACTCTTAAGTCCGCGCATCAGATCATGGTTCATGGCAACATAACTCCAGGGAGTATCCAGACTGGGGTAATTGTCCCAGGACACAATGTCCATCTCTTTTGCCCACTTAAAATAATCCAGATTTTTGTAAGCACCCATCAGATTGGTGGTAATCACTACATCACTGTTGTAACGGCGGACAATATCCCGCTCCATTTTATAATTGTTCAACATACTGTCTGAATTAAATCTGCGGTAATCTATGGACAATCCGGCAAAGGCGGTATTGATCCCATCTTCCATTCCATCGCCCAGCATATTGGGAAGCACAATTTCGTCCCATTCATATACTGTATGGCCCCAGAATTCCATATTCCAGGCTTCGTTCAGAGTCTCAATTGACTTATACTTATTTCTTAACCATACTCGGAAGGCTTTTTCACAATTTTCGCAATAACAGTCACCGCCATATTCATTGCTGATATGCCAGCAGGTCACATGCTTATTGTCAGCATAACGTTTGGCAAGTTGTTCCACTAATGCTGACGCATATTTTTGAAAAACAGTAGAATTAGGACAGGCATTGTGACGCTGGCCAAATTTATGTTTTCTTCCCTGGTAATCCACTCTTGCCACTTCCGGGTATTTCTTTACCATCCAGGCCGGCATAGCCGCGGTAGATGTAGCCATGACAATATCATAATTTTCTGCGCTCAGCATTTCAACAATTTCATCCAGCTGGCTGAAATCATATTCTTCTTCAGACGGCTGGATCTTTGCCCAGGAAAAAATATTGATGGACGCACTGTTGATACGGGCATCTTTAAAAATGCGCATGTCTTCTTTCCATATTTCTTTGGGCCACTGGTTAGGATTATAATCTCCACCGTATAAGATTCTGCCAAATTTGTGGGGCATGTTTTTCTTCCTGCCTTTCCGTTTTTTTATAAAGAAAAACCCTGGCATCCACTGCCAGGGCTCTCATATGCAGGAAAAGAGACTTGAACTCTCATGATATTGCTATCACACGGACCTGAACCGTGCGCGTCTGCCAATTCCGCCATTCCTGCGTTTCTTGTTTATCCTCGGCTCGCTGCCTCGAACAATATGCATTCTATCGCGTTTTACTTCAAATGTCAATAGAATTTTTGAATTTTTTAAACTTTTTGAATTGTTATAAAAACTTAAATTTTTCAAGAACAAAGAGTCCCTGTGACAAGGTCTTTCCTGTAAAACAAAAACCCCAACATCAAATGCTGGGGTTTCACATGCAGGAAAAGAGACTTGAACTCTCATGATATTGCTATCACACGGACCTGAACCGTGCGCGTCTGCCAATTCCGCCATTCCTGCGTTTCTTGTTTATTCTCGGCTCTCGCCTCGAACAATATGTATTCTATCTCGTTTCATTCAAAATGTCAAGCTAATTTTTCTTTTTTTTCAAACTTTTTCAGCACAAAGCGTCCGCCTGCGGACTCTCCGCGCGCGCGGTGCCTGAAAGGCAAACTTCCTCTCCGCGAGCTGTACATCCTCCCGGAGGGTTTTGCTTTGCAGGAAAGGCCGGACAAAAACATCCGGCCTTAGTATATACTTTTAGAAATACATATCGTAGAGCCACAGCACTGTATAACGGTCTTTCAGGTCTTTTGCATAGAGAACTGCATCATGAATTTTTTCAGCGCCGTAAAGCTTTTCAAACTCTGCATAGTCCAATCCTACTTTGGCAAGCATGTCAATAAACTCCTGTGCCTTAGGAGCCTCCTGCAGCAGGTTTTTGATTTCTTCCCACTTTGCAGCCACAACAGTGCTGTCGTCCTTCTCATACCAGCCCAGTTTATCCTGAAGGGCAATGATACCCTTGGCGGAGGAAGAATAGATGCGGTTGATCTCCTGTTCCCACTTTGCACGGTCAAAAACGTGTCTGCAAGGCGTACCGGCAACAATCTTTTCACGCAGCTTGGAAGTTTCCACTGCTGAAAATGCCACGTCAATGCCGTGGGCAAAATATTTCTGATTGTCCAGGATGCCTGTGATCTCAAAGAAATGGGACAGATGATGCTCACTGCCGGATGCAGGGCGGGAATTACCCACATAACTCATGGCAATACCTACTATCACTAATGCCTCCATCAGAGCACCTACTGTTTCCTCATCACGGGCAGCAATGCCGTCTGCCATCTGTTCTACACGCTTTGCGGACGTATATGTAATGTCATACACTCTCTGACAGAAATATTCATCATTGATCAGGGTACTCAGTTTCCAGTCGTTTAAGCAGGAATACTTGCCTACAATATCACCGTAACCGGCCTGCAGCATCTCCATGGGAGCATCCTTCAACACAGCGGTATCAGCGATTACGGCTTTAGGAGGTCTTGCATTCAGGGTAATCTTCATGCCTTCCAGGATCAGCGCAGAACCGGTGGACACATAACCGTCCATGGAAGGAGCAGTGGCCACAATATAATAAGGCAGATCGTGTTGGAAGCTTACCTGCTTACACAGGTCATTGATAACGCCAGAGCCCACACCCACGATCAAATCAATCTCTTCGGTAAGCGCAGCCTCGATCACCGCAATGGTGCTCTCATCAGGGATCACAACAGCCCCTTCAGACTTCAGGATCAGGTTCTTCACCACCTTGGCACCAAGCCGGTTATAAGCTTCCTGTCCGCAGACTCTCCAGGTATTCTCGTCAGACACCATTAAAATTTTGCTGTACTTTTCACAAATGCCGGGGAGCTTTTTCAGCACACCGTGACCGATCTCCACATAATCCACAGGGCAGCTATGCTCGCGGCCGCATTCACAATCGTAAATGCCTTTTACTAATTCTTCGATTCTCATTTAGTGTTTCTCCGTTTGTCTCTTTGTTCCCTCAATAAATTTCTGTTCTCTTTAAGCATGCATGCCTTTTTTGCGAAGGATTTCCAGCACTTCATCGGGGTTATTGCAGCAGATCAAAGTCACACCGGCTTCGATCGCCATGTCGATGACTCTCTCGTTTCGCACGTGAGGGCCGGACCAGCATTTCACACCACGTGCCAGCATCTCCTTACACTCTTCTGTGGTAGCCAGATCCAAATAAGGCTCTTTCTCGCTTCCATCTTCAGGCACATAAGCTTCCCACTTTGCATAATCGCCGAACATGCCGCTGCAGTAAGCATATGCGTAAGGATCCTCTGTCACAGTGCCCAGATTCTTGATAGGAAAATACACGTGCTGTCTGTAGGTATCTTTATAGGTAGCTTTTACATACTCGTGAAGCTTTCCGCTGAAGGTATTGATGAAAATTCTGTCACGGTAACCATACTCTTCCACCATCTGCAGAATTTTGTCGCAGACATTGTACGCCAGTTCCTCACGGCCTTCTGTGGGATACTCCTTAAACTCCAGATCCAGTGTCACATCAGGATAATCTTTCACCAGGTCAAAGAACTCTCTCAGGGTAGGGATCCTGCAACCGGCAAACTGCTCACCCTTGTGACTGCCTGCATCCAATTCTTTCAGTTCTGCCAAAGTCTTCTCGATCAGCAGACCTGTTCCATTGGTGGTACGCTCCAATGAGCCATCGTGAAACAGCACCAATTCCCCATCCTTTGTCACCCTAATATCAGTCTCGATCTGATCTACGCCCAGATCCAGGGCAGCCTGAAAGGACTCCAATGTATTCTCAGGATACTTGTCAAACCAGCCTCTGTGACCTGACACGTAAATATAATCTCCATCTTCTTTCCAAACGCTCATATGCAAATCCTGCCTTTCTATATCTATAATCAAATTGGATAAAACTCAATCACAGTTATATACTAAAGCAATCAATTGTGCTTGTCAACAAATTGGTCCAAAGAACAAAAGTGTATTTTTCATTACAAATTAACAATCTAAAGTAAACTCTATGGAGCGTGGGTTTTCCCCTATCATTATTAAGAATATTATATAGACACAAACAACAAATACTTAAAATTGTGGAGAACAAAATATGAACCAGGAAAAAATCGGTAAATTTATAGCCACGTTACGCAAAAAACGAAAACTCACTCAAAGAGAAGTATCTGAACAACTGGGCATCTCAGAAAAGACCGTATCAAAATGGGAATGCGGCAACGGTTTACCAGAAGTGGTATATATGGAACCACTTTGCAATATTTTGGGAATAACTGTTAATGAACTTCTTGCAGGTGAACATCTCCCTATCGCGGAGTTATTATATAAATTAGATATTTCTCGGTTAGATTTAATGAGACAACTGGAATTCGAGCAACTTAAATTTTGCATCTACAGACTTTATGGTTTTGAAATCGAAAGCGCTGAATTGTCAGATAATGGCGCCGGATCACTTACCTATTTTGCAAAGGCAAATAATCAGAAATATGTAGTTAAGTATGCCAGCGATAATGAAATGAATCATCCTGAACTAGAGCCTAAATTGTGCGAGCATTTACGCCAACATGGAATACCAGCCAGTGAATTTATTCCTAATCTTCAGGGCGGATTTATTTCTATTGATGAAAACGGACGCAGATTTCATATTCAGAAGTTTATAGACGGTGAAACATATTCCTATAATGAGGTACCTGATTTTTTATTTGAACAGGCTCCAAAACTTCTCGCAGAAATCCATAAGGTGTTAAAAGATTATGCAGACTTGCCCGAAGGTATCGGAGCCGATTTTTTCCGATATCGTAAGCCCGCAAATATCATTGGATCATATAATAATTCATTACATATAGCCATAAAAAATGGGGACATCGAAAATACCAAGGACATTCGTGATATTCTGAAAATCTTAAACACCTTTCCAGAATATACATTTGATATATCCCAATTTACTTTTGGCAACACGCATGGCGATTATATGATTTCCCAGCTTATATGTAAGAATAATTCAATCAATGGAATCATTGATTGGACAACAGCCTGCACACATCCCCTTATATGGGAAATTGTGCGTTCATACATTTTCATGGCTCCAGAATGTAAAAACGGGAATTTTGATTTTGAGAAATTTGAACGTTATCTAAAAACATATATGCAAAAAGGCAGCCTAACCTCATACGATATTGAAAATGCCGGAAAACTGTTTTTTTATTTCCTGGCAGTATGTGATTTCTATGGTCAATATTATCAATCTCTTGCACGGAATCGTTCTATTTATTTAGACCAGGCAAAATTATGTAAAAAAATGCTTATATGGTTTGATGAACACATCGACGAGTTAAATATTCGCTTAAAGTCGCTTGCAACCGCGGTATAATTAAGTCTGAAAAAAGGAGGGTACCCAAATGCTAACACCTGATAAGAAAGTAATTTAGAAACTACATCTAATGCATTGAATTATCCGGTATTAGCTAAGACAAGTCCTAAAAGATGAATACCGAGAAGAACCGTAAAAGGTTTTTCTCGGTATTCTTCTGTTTATAACGGTACATTCGACTATCCACCCGCCTTTGAGTACAATTATGGTAGAGAATCAAAGGAGGTTGCGATATGCGGGATAAACAGTATTACATAGCGTTAGATGATTTTGAACGGCGGGTAATTGTGAACTGCCTGAACGAAATGCGAAACAATCTTATTGCTAACAGCAAGTACACCGATGCGGTGGATGAGGTCTTACTGAAAATCATTGATGCGAAACAAAAGAAATTCAAGGTAATCTACAAGGAGGCGTAATTATGGAAAAGCACATTTATAACGAACAGACGGGTATC
>SVFF01000017.1 GCA_015057005.1 Lachnospiraceae bacterium
CATTACGACACTCCCCTTACTGTAAAACACGAAACAGAAGCACTTCTTGAAGCAGGTTTTTCTTCCGTAGAGGTGCTGAAAAATTGGGGTGCGACTTATACCATAAAAGCAGTTAAGTAAATTCCAAGCTTACGGAGAGTTTGGAAGCAACAGAAGATTTGAAGTTTACGGAGGAATATATATGGTCGGAAAAATGACGAAAAATGAAAAAATACTAGCAAGCTTATCTTTGGCAGTATTAGTTATTGCAATTATAGTAAAATGCTTTATAGGAACCACAGACACAGGTGTTTTAGTGATGCTATCTTTTACTGGTATTCTTATGTGGCTAATTATCTTATTTTGTGCCTTTTTTCCAGCCGAATGGAGAATGACTGAAAAACAAAAGAGCAAGATAGAAAATCATACAGAATATCAAAATAAATATCGAAAAATTTTTATTGGTATTGATACTGTTATCGCAATTCTTTTTTCGGTTTTGATTTTGCTTAGTAAATAATAAGCATATTATTACGGTGAATAGGAAATTTCAGTTTGGTGGAGTGTCAATTCCACTATGTCGAATAGTTAAATGAATTATATCTTTATAAAAACAACCATGACCTTTCGTGTTCATGGTTGTTTTATTGTGGAAATTATTTGATTCTATTGTTTTAGATAAAGTTTGTAAAACTAGACGCACGATTGTAAGAGTAAATGGAGAGTAAAACCTGCATTTAGTTTTACAATTAAATATAACCTTTTGCAAAAGTAACTGCTAGTTTGCAAAAGTAGTTGCAAGCAAAAATAAGCGGTTAAAAATGCAATTTTCAGCAGGATCCACATGTTTTGAGGGAGTTTTATAGGACTTTCCGGGTGCTATTATTAAGTCACTTCAAAGGTTCAAAAGAACATAATCCAAGAAACTAATACGAGGTGACGGACATGAGAAACACTTTAGAATTAAGAAAAAACTTATTATTCACAGCAGCGACGATCATTCTGGTACTGATCACAGCATTCTGTATCGCAGGTACAGTGATGAGCAAGGGAGATATGACAGACCGGGAACTTGAAAAATATTACCATCAAGTTGAAAAAGAACTGCTTGGACAGATCAGAGAGCAGTTAGAGGAGATGGGCTTTAAAAACAGCGGCGTAACCCTGACCAGGGTAGTGGATGCAGAAGGCAATCGCGATTATACTTTTACCATTCATCATCGCAAGATTGATGCCATGAGTGCTAAAGAGCGCGTAGAACTTGCGGAAAGTCTGGCAAGCAATTTCGAGGAGACAGCGTATGGGCTGTTGGCAGATGAGACTTTTTCTAACTGCAGTTTTTTCCATGAATTTCTGGCTTATGAGTAAAAGAATTACATGACATTTGAAGGATTTCAGGTTATACTCATAGAAAGAACGTGAGCTTACAGAAAGCGGCGTTTTTAGGTAGAACAGGAAGGGAGCCGAAACAAATGTCATTTATTCCCAGACCACAGGAAATATACAAACATTTTAAAGGGAACTTATATCAGATACTTGCAATAGCAGAACACTCAGAGACAGGAGAGCCGCTGGTGATTTACCAGGCGCTTTACGGAGAATTTAAGATTTATGCCAGACCGCTTGCAATGTTTACCGAAAAGGTGGACAGAGAGAAGTACCCGGAAGTTACGCAGGAATATCGTTTTGAACTGCAGGGAAATGTAGGGATAGTGAGGACAGAAGCGGCAGTGTCACCTGTCTGCATGCAGCAGTGTGAGGAAAAAAAGCCCACAGCGGTAATGCCGCAGGAGACAAGCCCCGGTGCGCCGGCTCAGCCGGAGTATACGCGGCAGGAGTATACACAGCCCACACCGGTTGAAGCAGAAATAGAGCAGGAAGAAATCCGGCTGGATCCCATGGTACTGGAATTTCTGGATGCAGATACTTACGAACAGCGTCTGAACATTCTGGCGGCCCTGCATCATCGTATTACGGACGAAATGATCACTACCATGGCCATTGCCAGTGATGTGGAAGTGATGGATGGCGATATTGAGGAGCGCTATGAGTCTCTGAAAAATTGTCTGCTGACTCTGGAAAAGTACGAGAGCAATCGTCTTCGCTAGTGTAAAGTAATCCGGGCAACCGGTTTCTGCTGACATGGTTCCCGGAAAGGAAGAGTATGGCAGGCAGATTGGATGCGAAAATGGTGATCGGTGTCTCCACCAGAGCGCTTTTTGACATGACGGTGGAAAATGAGATTTTTGAGAGCAGGGGCGTGGATGCCTACTGTGAATATCAGGTGGCTCATGAGCAGGAAATTTTAAAGCCGGGTCCCGGCTTTCGATTGATACAGTCCCTGCTTCGGCTGAATGATTGCGCCGCAAGAGACCAACAAAAGCTGGTGGAAGTGATCGTTATGTCCCGCAACAGCCCGGACACATCTCTTCGGGTATTCAATGCGATCCGTCACTACAATCTGCCCATTACCAGAGCAGTCCTGGTCAGCGGTGCTTCCCTGGCGCCCTATCTGGCAGCTTTTCGTACGGATTTATTTTTGTCTGCCTACGAGGATGATGTGCAGTGCGCCATCGACAGCGGAATTGCAGCGGGAATTATTTGCACGGAACCGGGAGATGCCGGGAAAATGCAGCAGAATAAATGGACCGCTGAGATCAAGCCTTTTCGCGAAAACCACCAGATCCGCATTGCTTTTGATGGGGATGCGGTGCTCTTTTCAGACGAATCTGAACGGATTTTTAAGGAAAAAGGCTTGGGAGCCTTTGAAGAAAATGAAAGTCGTCATGCCAGATGTCCTATGAAAGAGGGACCCTTTGCCAGTTTTTTGAAAAAATTGTCCGACCTGCAGGCAGAAATCGGCAGAGAGCAATGTCCTATCCGCACGGCGCTGGTGACCGCACGCTGTGCACCTGCCCACGAGAGAGTGATCCGTACTCTTCGCAGCTGGAATGTGCGGGTGGACGAGGCCTTTTTTCTGGGCGGATTGGACAAGAAAGAGTTTTTAAAGGCCTTTCAGGCACAAATATTTTTTGATGATCAGTCCGTCAATACGGAAAGTGCGGCAAATGTTGTACCGGCGGCACGTGTTCCCTATCGGCGGAACGGAAAGAGAGAATTATATCAGGATGAAATATCAGCATATCGTACAGGCTGAATTTGTTGACAGACCTAACCGGTTTATCGCCCATGTGAAGCTGGCAGGGACTGGGCCTCAGGCAGCGGATAACACAGAACCCGTTACGGTCCATGTAAAGAACACCGGCCGCTGCCGGGAGTTGCTGGTACCGGGCGCTGCAGTTTATCTGGAAAAAAGTGCGAACCCCAATCGTTCCACAGCCTACGATCTGGTGGCTGTGGAGAAGGGAGAGCGTTTGATCAATATGGATTCCCAGGCACCCAATAAGGTGGTGGAGGAGTGGCTTTGGAAAAAGGAACTCTTTCCCGACCTTATTTTGGTGCGTCCGGAGACCAAATACGGCAATTCACGTTTTGATTTTTATGTGGAGACTGCCGGGGATGAAAGCTGCAAAAGGGCAGCGGAGAAAATTTTTATTGAAGTGAAGGGTGTGACCCTGGAGGAGGACGGTGTGGTACGGTTTCCGGATGCGCCCTCTGACAGAGCGGTGAAACATGTGGAGGAACTGGTGGAGGCCGGAAAGGCCGGTTACCGTGTGCTGGTAATCTTTGTGATCCAGATGGAAAACGTGAAGTATTTTACCCCCAATGTCAAGACCCATCCGGAATTTGCGTTTGCCCTGGAAAGAGCAGCCGGGGAGGGCGTGGAGATTTTGGCGTACGACTGCAGGGTGACAAGGGATAGTATGGAAGTGAAGCATCCCGTGGATGTCAGACTTGAAGAAAGCCGCTGACTGGCGGAGATATACAGCTGGCAGAGACAAATGATCGGCGGCGAAAAATAACTGGCGGAGACAAACAATGGAAACTTTAGAAATTCAAGATGAAAAATTGAGCATGAGTCAATTGGAGGCAATAGCACAGCCCCTGTTAAAGTGGTATGACGGTAACAGACGTATCCTGCCCTGGCGGGAAGATGCCACGCCCTACCGTGTGTGGGTGTCGGAGATCATGCTCCAGCAGACCCGCGTGGAGGCGGTAAAGCCTTATTTTGAGCGCTTTATGAATAAGCTGCCGGATATTCAGGCCCTGGCAGAGGCTCCGGAAGAAGAACTGTTGAAGCTGTGGGAGGGCCTGGGTTATTATAACCGGGTGCGCAATCTTCAGAAAGCGGCGGTTCAGATCATGGAGGAGTATGGCGGCGAAATGCCCGATTCCTATGAGGAATTGCTGAAATTAAAAGGCATCGGCAGCTATACTGCGGGCGCTATTTCTTCTATTGCATACGGCAAAGCCAATCCTGCTGTGGATGGCAATGTGCTGAGAGTGATCGCCCGCATCCGGAAGGATGAACGGCTGATTTCCGATGCAAAGGTAAAGCAGGCGGTGGAGGAAGATATGCGCAGTGCTATGCCTGAGGACAGGCCCGGCGATTTCAATCAGGCTATGATGGAGATTGGTGCCTGTGTATGTATTCCCAACGGTGCGCCGCATTGTGAAGTGTGTCCCCTGGCAGATCTTTGTATGGCCCATGCGGATGGTTGCGAGACAGAGTACCCTAAAAAGGCAGGTGCCAAAAAGCGGACTGTAGAGGAGAAGACGATCCTGGTAATCCGGGACGCAGAGCGGACTGTACTTCGCAAGCGGGCGGAGAAAGGTCTTCTGGCAGGAATGTACGAATTCCCTTCCCTGGAAGGGTATCGCACAGCGGAGGAAGTTACGGAATATCTTTCACAGAACGGTCTGAAGACCATCCGCATCCTGCCTTTGGAGGATGCCAAGCATATTTTTACCCACAAAGAGTGGCATATGAGGGGGTATATGGTGAGAGTGGATGAACTGGAGCCGAAACAGACCGCTCCGGCATTGGCTGACTGGCTGTATATAGAGCCGGAGGAGACCAGGGAAAAATACCCTATTCCGGCAGCTTTTGCGGCTTACACCAAAGGATTGAATATCAAGCTTGGAAATGATAATTGGAAATGACAACCGAAAATAAGAATGCCGTCTGCAGATTGGGATGAATGATCGCAGACGGCACTTTTATTAAGGAGTAATAACGCGTATTGCCTTGGACTTGCACGTAATGGTCAGGCTGGTGGTCTGATGCCCCACTTCACCGTCGGTGTGTACCCAGAGAGGGACAGGTGTTTCGATTTTTATTTTGGCAGCCCTGTAGCCGGAGATACCCTTAAACATATAGTGTTTGCCGTAAAAGGCAGTAGGAAGGGCAAACAGGATCAGAAGCTTGGGCAGATCTCCTGCTACGCACAGATCAAAAAGTCCGTCGTCTGCTACCGCATTGGGACAGAACATAAAACCGCCGCCTTCATAGCGATGGATCATGCCGGTGGTAAAGAGCATCTTGCCGATGGGGATAGGATCGTTATCGTCCAGGGTCAGAGTGCCGGAGACTGCCTTGGTGGCAAAAAGCTGCTTTAAGGCGATACCCAGATAGGTAAGTTTTCCCAGACCGATCTTGTTGCATAAGCCTTTGATGCGGGAACGCAGGGATTCTGCACAGACCGCTGCGTCGTAACCAATACCACAGCTGACTGCAAAATGGCGATTTTCCCCATTGGGGTATGTAATGGTGCCGATATCCATGGAAGTCACCTTGCCGCCGTTCAGGATCAGCTCCAATGCTGCGGCGGGATCTTTGGGTATTCCTAAGTCTCTGGCAAAATCGTTACTGGAGCCGGTGGGAATGTAACCCAGTGTAATGGGAAGGGTAAGATCCAGACCCTGCAGGGCCTCGTTCATGGTGCCGTCACCGCCCAGAATGATCAAAACCGTATCTTCGGGAGAAGTGGCATTTGTTTCGGATTCTCGTTTTATGGTTTCGCAGATTTCCCGGACCAGTTGCGCTACATCGCCGACTTGCTTGGAAAAATAGGCGCGGAAGGGGATTTTGGCATTGTGGAGCTTGGGCACAATTTGTTGGGTCCAGAGCTTGATGCCTTTGCCGGAGCGGGAGGCCGGATTGATGATGATATGATACATAAATGTACCTCTTCTTTCGTATAATAAAGTGTTATATAAGGATATGACAAGCCTGTAAAATTGAGCACATAATATAATAGTATCAGCAATCTTCTGTTTCGTAAAGAACATGCCGGTAATATTAACACATCTTTTTTTGCAAGTGTCTCTTTTCTTTTGGGTAGGACTGTGTTATAATCGTGGGCAAGTGAAACGAGATAACGCATTAATGTGTTAAAGTGATGGGAAAGGTGATGATTTAAATGTATTCACTTGATGATGTAAAAATGATAGATCCTGAGGTGGCGCAGGCGATTGTGGACGAGCAGGAGCGTCAGAACAGTCATATTGAGCTGATCGCATCCGAGAACTGGGTGAGCAAGGCTGTGATGGCAGCTATGGGCAGCCCTCTGACAAATAAATATGCGGAAGGTTACCCCGGCAAGAGATATTACGGCGGTTGTGAGTGTGTGGATGTAGTGGAGAATCTGGCTATTGAAAGGGCCAAAGAACTTTTTGGCTGCGAATATGTAAATGTACAGCCTCACTCCGGAGCCCAGGCCAATATGGCGGTAATGTTTGCAGTATGTAAGCCCGGCGACACCATCATGGGTATGAACCTGGACCATGGCGGACATCTGTCCCACGGCAGCCCGGTAAATATGTCCGGTAAGTATTTTAATATCGTGCCTTACGGCGTGGATGACAATGGTTTTATTGATTATGACAAAATGAGAGAACTTGCTCTGGAGTGCAGACCTAAGATGATCATTGCAGGTGCTTCCGCATATGCCAGAACCATCGATTTCAAGAAATTCCGTGAAGTGGCTGATGAGGTAGGCGCTGTGCTGATGGTTGATATCGCTCACATTGCCGGATTGGTGGCAGCAGGCGTACATCCCACTCCCTTCGGTCATGCCCATGTTGTGACCACTACCACCCACAAGACATTGCGCGGTCCCAGAGGCGGCATGATCATGTGCAGCAAGGAAGTGAACGACAAGTACAACTTTAACAAGGCAATTTTCCCCGGCATCCAGGGAGGTCCTCTGATGCATGTGATTGCGGCCAAGGCAGTGTGCTTTAAGGAAGCTTTAACTGAGGAATTTAAGGCTTATCAGCAGAATGTAGTGGAGAATGCACAGGCTCTCTGCAAGGGTCTGCAGAGCAGGGGCATCAAGATCGTTTCAGACGGCACGGACAATCATCTGATGCTGGTGGATCTGACCACTTACGGTCTCACCGGAAAGGCAGTTGAGAAACTGCTGGATGCAGCCCACATCACCTGCAATAAGAATACCATCCCCAATGATCCCCAGTCACCTTTCGTGACCAGCGGTATCCGCCTGGGTACCCCTGCGGTCACCTCCCGTGGCATGAACACTGAGGACATGGATCTGATCGCTGAGGCTATCGCCCTGGTGATCAAAGGCGGCCAGGAGCAGATTCCTGCGGCCCGCGCCATTGTACAGTCTTTGACTGACAAGTATCCCCTGATTTAAGGGTGTAATAATTTCCGATAACGATTCTGAAGGAGTTGATCTGTTTGATCAGCTCCTTTTTTGCTAAGCCTTCGCCAATTCCCTGTTAACCCCCTATCAATACTTTGCATAGATGTCGTTCAGGCATGGCATGAATGATTGTAAGCGCTTTTGCGATTTGCTAAACTACGGACATTGAACAGACAGCTGGAAGCAGAAGGGAGGAAAGTTATGTCGGAGGAATTATTCCGCATGGAGGGCATCAGCAAAAGCTTTCCGGGGGTAAAGGCGCTGGATAAGGTTTCGCTTAAGGTGAATAAGGGCGAGGTGTTGGGGCTGGTAGGTGAGAACGGTGCCGGCAAATCCACCCTTATGAAAATACTTTCCGGTGTATACCGGGCAGACGAAGGGGAAATCTTCATTGAGGGCAAAAAAGTAGTCATAGATTCTGTGGCCAAAGCCCATGAATTGGGCATCAGCATCATCATGCAGGAACTGAATATGTGTGGACATCTGAGTGTGGCGGACAATATTTTTATCGGGCGGGCCCACAAAAAGGGTCTTTTGATTGATGACAGGCAGATGCATCGGGAAGCCCGGAAGATTTTGGATGATCTGGGCATCAGGCTGTCCACTTACGACAGAGTGGGGAGTTTAAGTGTAGCAAAACAACAGATGGTGGAGATTGCCAAGGCCATCAGTTTCAACTCCGGGATTCTGGTGCTGGATGAGCCGACTGCCACTTTGACGGAGCGTGAGATCGATCAGCTTTTCGGTATCATTAACCGCCTGAAGGAAAAAGGCGTGGGAATGGTGTACATTTCCCATCGCATGGCGGAACTTTCGCGGATTTGTGAACGGGTGACCGTGATCCGCGACGGACAATACATAGGCACGCGCAATTTAGAGGATATTACCATGGATGAACTGGTCAGCATGATCGTGGGCCGTTCCTTGGAGGACAAATATCCTAAGTATAAAAGAAACATCGGGGAAGTGGTCCTGGAAGCCAGGAATGTGCGCAGAGGCACCAAGGTCAATGCGGATTATTTTTGTGTGAGAAAAGGGGAGATTTTAGGCATAGCCGGCCTGGTAGGTGCCGGGCGTACAGAACTTATGCGGTGTATTTTCGGTGCAGACAAGCCGGACAGTATGGAGCTTTGGATTGACGGTAAGCCAGTGAGGATCAAGTCCGTGATCCAGGCGATCAGGCACGGCATCGGCTATGCTACCGAGGATCGCAAACGGGACGGACTGGCGCTGGGGCTGGACGTAAAGTACAACACCAACATGGCACATCTGGCGGAATTGTCCAGGATGGGCTTTATCAATGATAAGGCCGGCGCGGAAAATGCAGAGAAGTATGTAAAACTTCTTAGGACCAAGACTCCGGGTATCCATCAGCTGTGCAGAAATTTGTCCGGCGGCAATCAACAGAAAGTGGTTCTGGCAAAATGGCTTTGCAATGATGTGAAAGTCCTGATTGTGGATGAGCCTACCAGGGGAATTGATGTAGGTGCAAAATTTGAGGTTTATGAGCTTTTCAACAAACTCAGTGAGCAGGGCGTGGCAATCATTATGATTTCCTCGGAACTTCCGGAGATTCTCGGAATGAGCGACCGGATACTTGTGATCCATCAGGGGGAGATCAACGGGGAACTGGATGCAAAGACGGCCACCCAGGAACAGATTCTGTATCTGGCAGCCGGCTATAACAGGCTGGAAGGAAAAGTACAGCAGAAAGGGGCAGTATAATGGAGATTGCAAAAACGATGAAGAAAGAAAAAGAGCGAACAGTCATTTTCGGCAGACTGAATGCGGCTACCAGACGAGCAGTTTTTTCAGTAGTAATTTTGATCGCACTATTTGTACTGTTTGCAGTACTGCAGCCGGATAAGTTTCTGGATTCCAGGAATCTGCAAAATCTTTTGCAGCAGATTGTTACATATACCATCATCGGCTGCGGACTGACCTTCTGCCTGGTCTGCGGGGGAAATGATCTGTCCGCAGGTGCGTCCATGGCCTTGTCCGGCATTATTATGGTAAGGCTTCTGATTGCAGGACTTCCTTTGTGGGTGTGTATTATTCTATGTCTGATGATGGGCATTATGACCGGTATCATGAATGGTTTCTTTATTGAAATTCTGGGTGTTGTTCCCTTTGTGGCCACTTTAGCCACCCAATGGGTCTACCGGGGCATGGCCAATGTGCTGGTAAACGGTGCACCGGTATATACCACCAACATTCCTTCCGAAAGCGTGCAGAAGCAGTTTTACATTCTGGGAGGCGGCAGGATGGGCGGTGACGGGCTTCCTTACAGTGTTATCATTACTTTGGTATACGCTGTGATCCTGGGAATTGTGCTGGCCAAGAGCCGGATCGGCAGACAAATCTACGCCTGCGGCTCCAACCTGGAGGCGGCAAAACTCTCCGGCATCAATGCGGTAAAGACCAGAATGTTTGCATATTGTATCTCCGGCCTCTCTGCAGCCATCTGCGGTATTCTGGTGGCTTCCCGATTGTCCAGTGCCCAGCCCACAGCCGGCAACGGTTATGAGATGGAAGCCATCGCAGCCTCTGTATTGGGCGGCATCTCCATTCTTGGCGGAGAAGGTACTATTTTAAACACCATTATCGGTGCGCTGATGATGGGCGTTATCAGGAACGGTTTGAACCTAAACGGTGTCAACTCGTTCTGGCAGCAGGTTATCGTGGGACTGATCCTTTTGGTAGCAGTGGCGTCTCAGACTGCGAACAGAGGAGGGAACATTGATAATATAAAACGAAAGATGATGGTGTGGTTCAAGGCAAGAACCGCTGCATTGAAAAAACGAATCCAAAACAGAAATATGTTTCAGAAAAAAGTGCCCCGTAAAAGGAACGTTTGAAAGAGAAAGACTCTATAAAAGAAGTGAAAAGAGTCTAAGGTTTTCCGCAAAAAAATCAGGAGGAGAATGGATGAAAAAGTTAACAGAAATGAAAGGTTTTAAGAAATGGGGCAAGGCGGCTGCAGCTATTTTGACAGCCACCATGCTTATGGGTCTGACAGCAGGGTGCGGTGAAAAAAAAGCAGCAGGGACGCCGGGCACAGAAACAGCAGAAACCGGTGCAAAAGAAAGCAACGGCGGTGAAAGCGAAGCGGAGGGCAGTACAGTGGCAGATACTGTGGCAGACACCGGGGAAGAGAAGACCATCTATGTAATCGTAAAGGTGCTCGGCAACCAGTATTGGAGCGTATTACAGGCCGGCGCTGAGAAGGCAGGAGAGGATCTGGGCTGTAAGGTAGTGGTAGTCGGTACCGCACTGGAGTCCGATATTGAAGGCCAGCTGACCCTGCTGCAGAACGCTGTTTCAGCACAGGCTGACGGCATTGTGATCGCTCCCTTAGACAGTGTATCCCTGGATAAGCCTATCACAGAGGCTCACAATTCCTTTATTCCGGTAGTATTAGTAGATACCGTGATAAACAGCGACAATTACAGCGCAGCACTTTTGACCAACAATGTAGCGGCTGGCAAGGCGGCTGCAGAAGAGCTTTTGGGCAGAATGCGAGAAGCGGGTATCTCTGAGGATGAGGAATCCCAGGTGGCAATCCAGGTGGGTTCTACCGGCTCCCAGACCATCATTGACCGTGTAAAAGGCTTTAACGAGTATTGGGATGCCAACGCGCCCAAGGCCTGGACTGTTCTCAATGAGGACATCAAGGTAAACGAAGGCGACATCAGCAAGGCAGTAGGTTTCTGTCAGGATTTCCTGACTACTTACCCCAACCTGAAAGCAGTATTCGGACCTAACAACGGTTCTACAGTAGGCTTTGTAACCGGCCTTACTGAGGCACAGAGAAATGACATTATCATGGTCGGCTTTGATTTCTCCGCAGAGATCGAGACCATGATCCGCAGCGGTGAGTACAACGTGGCTTCTGTAGTACAGAGACAGTACTTCATGGGCTATGACGGTGTAAAGACTGCTCTGGAGCTTGCAAACGGCGGCTCTGTAGCTGAAAAGAACATTGATACCGGTGTTGTGCTGGTAGACAGTGACAATGTGGATTCGGAAGAAGTGCAGGGTATCATCAATCCCTGATAAAAGTGTAAACAAAAAACTGCCTCCCGGGGCAGTTTTTTCGTGCACTTTTTTGAAATTGTCCTGTAAATTTTTTCGCAAATTACTCAAAATTTTATGAAAAATTTCCTTGCCATATTCTGGATTTGTTGTTATAATATTGGGGCGCTAGTCACGGCATATGGGGGTCGTGATAGGGTGGGTTTACAATTTTTGTCATAAAAAATACAAACAAAAGGAGACAAAATGCATGAAGAAATGGGTCTATAAGTTTAAAGACGGCAATGCAAACATGAGAAACCTGCTCGGCGGAAAAGGTGCTAACCTCGCAGAAATGACTAGTTTAGGTTTACCTATTCCTCAGGGCTTCACCGTAACAACAGAGGCTTGTACTGATTACTATGCAAATGGTAAGCAGATTTCTGAGGAAATTAAGGAACAGATCTTCCAGAATATTGAAGATTTAGAAAATTTAATGGGCAAGAAGTTCGGTGATACCCAGGATCCCCTGCTGGTATCCGTTCGTTCCGGTGCGAGAGCATCCATGCCCGGTATGATGGATACCATCCTGAATCTGGGTCTGAATGACGTAGCTGTAGAGGGGTTCGCAGCTAAGACCGGCAATCCCAGATTTGCATACGATTCCTACCGTCGTTTCATTCAGATGTATTCCGACGTGGTTATGGAAGTTCCTAAGTCCTTTTTTGAGAAGATCATTGACGAGATGAAAGAAGAGAAGGGTGTGCACTATGACACCGAGCTGACAGCTGCTGATCTGAAGGAGCTGGCAGAGAAGTTTAAAGCAGTTTATAAGAATGCCATGAACGGTGAGGAGTTCCCTCAGGATCCCAAGGAGCAGCTGATGGGTGCTGTCAAGGCAGTATTCCGTTCCTGGGACAACCCCCGTGCTATCGTTTACAGGCGTATGAACGATATCCCCGGCGATTGGGGTACCGCTGTAAACGTACAGTGCATGGTATTTGGTAATAAGGGTGAGACCTCCGGTACCGGTGTTGCATTCACCCGTAATCCTTCCACCGGTGAGAAGGGCATCTACGGTGAGTACCTGATCAATGCTCAGGGCGAAGACGTAGTTGCAGGTGTCCGTACACCTCAGCCTATCTCCAAGCTGGCAGAGGATCTGCCTGAGTGCTATGAGAAGTTCATGGCTATCGCAAACAAGCTGGAAGAGCATTATCGCGACATGCAGGATATGGAGTTCACCATTGAGGAGGGCAACCTGTACTTCCTGCAGACCAGAAACGGTAAGAGAACCGCTTCTGCAGCCATCAATATCGCATGTGACCTGGTTGACGAAGGCAAGATCACTCCCGCAGAGGCAGTACAGCGTATCGAAGCTAAGTCCCTGGATCAGTTACTGCATCCCACTTTCGATGCAGCAGCTTTAAAGGCCGGCGAAGTGATCGGTTCTGCACTTCCCGCATCTCCCGGTGCAGCAGCAGGTAAGGTTTACTTTACCGCTGAGGACGCTAAGGCAGCCGGCAAGGGCGGCCGCGGTGAGAGAGTTATCCTGGTTCGTCTGGAGACCTCTCCTGAAGATATCGAAGGTATGCACGCAGCAGAGGGTATCCTGACTGTTCGCGGCGGTATGACCTCTCACGCAGCAGTAGTTGCACGTGGTATGGGTACATGTTGTGTATCCGGCTGCGGCGACATCAAGATCAACGAAGAAGAAAAGGTATTCTTCCTTGGCGGATACGAGTTCCACGAGGGTGATTACATTTCCTTAGACGGTTCCACCGGTAAGATCTACAAGGGCGACATTAAGACCGTTGAAGCTTCCGTAGGCGGCAACTTCGGCCGTATCATGGAGTGGGCTGACAGCTTCAGAACCCTGAAGGTTCGTACCAACGCTGATACTCCCGAGGATACTCTGAATGCTGTTAAGCTGGGTGCAGAAGGTATCGGTCTTTGCCGTACCGAGCACATGTTCTTCGGTGAGGAGAGAATTCCCAAGATCCGTAAGATGATCCTTTCTGATACCGTAGAGCAGAGAGAAGCAGCACTGAACGAGCTGATCGTATTCCAGAAGGCTGACTTCAAGGCTATGTACGAGGCTCTGGAGGACAGACCGATGACTGTTCGTTATCTGGATCCCCCTCTTCACGAGTTCGTTCCTACTGAGGAAGCTGATATTGCAGCACTGGCAGCAGATATGGGTCTTACAGTAGCTGATGTTAAGGCTAAATGTGATGCTCTCCACGAGTTCAACCCTATGATGGGTCACAGAGGATGCCGTCTGGCAGTTACCTATCCTGAAATTGCAAGAATGCAGACCAGAGCAGTTATGGAAGCCGCTATCGAGGTTAGAAATGAGAAGGGCTTCAATGTAGTGCCCGAGATTATGATCCCTCTTGTTGGCGAAAAGAAAGAGCTGAAGTTTGTTAAGGATATCGTTGTAGAAGTGGCAGAGGCAGTTAAGGCTGAGATGAACTCCGACATCGAGTATATCGTTGGTACCATGATCGAGATTCCCCGTGCAGCACTGACTGCAGACGCTATCGCAGAGGAGGCACAGTTCTTCTCCTTCGGTACAAACGACCTGACCCAGATGACCTTCGGTTTCTCCCGTGATGATGCCGGCAAATTCCTGGATTCCTACTACCAGGCAAAGATTTACGAGTCCGATCCTTTCGCAAGACTGGACCAGAACGGTGTAGGTCAGCTGGTTAAGATTGCAGCAGAGAAGGGCCGCGCTACTCGTCCTGAGATCAAGCTCGGTATCTGCGGTGAGCATGGCGGAGATCCTTCCTCCATCGAGTTCTGCCACAAGATCGGCCTGAACTATGTATCCTGTTCTCCTTTCCGTGTGCCTATCGCAAGACTGGCAGCAGCACAGGCAGCGCTGAACAACAAGTAATTATTTAGAACCATTATTATTGGTTGTAATCTCTAAAATAAAACAGCTCCCCGTCTTCTGATATGTACCCTCTTTACTGGACATCCAGTAAGGAGGGTACATATCACTGGCGAGGGAGCTGTTTTGTTTTTATATTATAAGGCATATTCGTTGGAGAGCCTGCGCATCACATCACACCATTCCCACAATGTTTTTGCACCCTTTTCCAAAGTGCCGATATCCTTCATGGCGAACTCAACAGGAGTGCCGTATTGTTTGCAATAATCAAGAGTTAATCTTAAATCTGCTTCTGCAGCTTCGGGACTCCAGTTATATGCGAGCTGGGCCGGGTTGGGTTTTCCCAGGAAGATGTAGTCTTTTCCAAGCTCCTCCGCTGCACGTCTTCTGTCAAGTGACCAAGGGCTTATAGATACCTTTCTCACGTTAGGGAGTTTTTTGACGCAGTCCAGTTTGTCGTCAAGTCTTTCACAGCAGCCATAGTTTATGAGTCCGAATTTGGCATAAACTTTTTTGGCATAATCGATTTCGTATTCCTCAAACATTTCGGGCGATACAAAACCGAGGGGCTGTGCCTTTCCCTCGCTCCAAATATCAATTGTTCTGGGGCAATCCGGATTATAGCCTTCTCTCGGCAGCTGGTCGGTCCAGCCACCGGTGCAGTGAATTACGCTCTGTGGGTGACAGAGCAAGCCTTGTTTTTCAAGCTGGTCCACTTCAGATAAAAACATATCGGTCAACTTATTTATAAGTTTATGCATGAAGTCAGGCTTATCAATTAAATCCAATAATAAAGAATCCATACTCCGGTAACGGGAGATTGTGTCCCAAGGCTCATACATAGGCGAATGGCCGTCCATTTCTACATTGAGAACACCTTCAAATGCTTCTTTGGCAATGGCTTCACGTCTGTCGGTTTCGTCCTTGTCCAACTTAACAACAGGGAACCGGAGTTGGTCCACAGCTTCATCTGTCTTTAACAGATCGTAATATTTGTGGGCATATACTGCAACGTCGTTCTGTTTGGCAGCCGCTTCATCTGTTACCAAAACATCTTCCTTTATATTGATTCCCAGGCCCAGTCCTGTAATGATTTTTGGTATACGGATTGTTGTTTCAAATACAAAGTCATCGCGCATGTGATTCCATTTGTATATTCTTCTGCGCAGCATTTGTTCAAGCTCACGGCAAAAAGGGTCTTGACATCTTAATGTCAATTCATCCCCCACCTGCATTTCTGACCAGGGTATTTGATCAATAAAGAACATGGGCTGTACAGGTTGGAGATTATTGGATAAGATCCACTTTTGTTTTGTTTCCTCCTGCCAGGGCAGTGAGGCGATTTCAGCATATACACTACCGAGTTCATGGAGGATCATTTTATCATGTTTGTTCATGTTATGCGTTCCCTTTCTGTTTTTTGACCTTCGCTTTATCTGTTTAGGATGTAAATTCTACAGATGATAATTTACTTTAATGTTAACTTTAACGTTAAAGTAAATGCTTTCTAAAGTTTATCATCGGAGTATTGGTTTGTCAAGATTTCAAAAGGGAAATAGAAGGCAAACTGCAGGTTATGTAGTTGCTCTAACTATCAGCTGCGGATCCAACAGTATTTGGTATTGGTCAATTTCTTGTCCCTCAATGAGCTTGATCAGCATTTCGGCACTTTTTTGACCGATACTCTTTTTGGGAAGAGCCACGGTGGTCAGTGCAGGAGATAAATAAGCAGATACATCGATGTCATCAACCCCTATGATCCCCACCTGATTGGGGACAGAGATACCGTAGTCCAGAAGAGCACGCATTACACCGATCGCCAGTTGGTCTGTTGCACAAAAAACAGAACATTCCCCTTGTATTTCTTTGGCGATGGAGGTTCCTGCTTGATAGGCATCCTCAAGACTGAAATTATTACTGAAAATCCGATGGTTTAAAATGGGCATATTGGCTTCCTCCATTGCCCTGCAATAACCTTTAAAGCGGTCTAGGGTGGGAGAAATGTTATCGGGAGTATTAACGATATAAACAGGTTTGCCGGGTTTTCGTTCAAGCAAATGCTTGGTTGCGATATATCCGGCTTTTTCGTTATCTGCGGCTACGTAAAAATCTTTTTCAGAATCCAAGAAGCGGTTGGAAAAAACATAGGGTATTCCTGTTCCTTTTAAACAACTCTTTTTTATGTCACTGTTTTGTGCAGGGTCTATAATAATTCCGGCGATATTCATGGAAGCAATTTTGTTTAGGAGACTTTCTTCTTTTTCTCTTTGTTCCATGGAACTGAAAATCATCATATGATAGCCGGCTGTATTTAGTGTTTCTTCGTAGCCTTGTATTACTTTGGAAAAATAAGGCTTGGAAATATCTGATAATACGAGTGCGACAACATTACTGCTGTTCCGCCTGAGATTGGCCGCTAAAAAGTTTGGTGTATACCCCATTTCGTTGATTTTTGTCCAGACTTCGTCTTTGGTTTTTTCGGATATATCCTTATGGCCGTTGATAACCTTTGAAATAGTAGTCACGCTGACATTCAGGCTTTGGGCTACATCTTTCATAGTTACGTGTTTCGTATTTTCCATATTTATATCTGTTCCTTTCGCTTTGCGCAGGCATAAAACTTTAGCCCTGCAAGGCTCATTATACCATATGATCGGGAATAAAAATAGAAACTCCTTTATTTTTCTTGGAAAGAAAGATTTATCTTTTCACAGGGATCAAACTTACGGTTCCATATGTGAGAAAGTCACGGAAAACAAATAGTTTCCGTGCTAGAATAAAACCATAAAAGAAACATGGACTAGCAAAGTGAAAGCGGAGGAACGCACATGAAAAAAATATTAATGATAGTAGGATCCCTGAGAAATAATTCTTTAAATATGCAATTGGCCAAAATCGCGGAAGAAATGCTGGATGGAAAGGCCCAGGTAAGTTTCCTGGACTATGCCGACATACCCTTTATGAATCAGGATATTGAATATCCCGCCCCGGAGAGTGTGTCGAGAGTACGCCAGATTGTGATGGAAGCGGATGGCATTTGGTTCTTTACTCCCGAGTACAATTCTTATATTCCCGGCGTGTTAAAAAACTTGCTGGATTGGCTTTCCAGAACCCTGCAGCCCAACGACATGAATTGGAATCCGGTATTGAAGGACAAACCGGCCGTTATTTCTTCAGTTGCCGGAGGCGGTGCCGGTGAAGGTGCCAGAAAGAATTTAAGCAGTTTGCTGGAGATATTGGCGATGAAGGTAGGCGGAGATTTTGGAATTGCTGCAGACGGAGAAGTGTTTCAGAGTGATAAGCTGGTAATTTGCGAGAAGAGCAGAAATGGACTGAGGGAGCAAATGGAGCAGCTTTTGGGAATGATGGATGCGGCATGAAAAGCATGTTTACAAGACCATTTTTTAACGTTATAATGTGAAGTAACAACAGGAAAATCGGAGGTTGCCCATGGGGCGGCCTTCGATAGTTGTATTCACATATTTGGTAACTATTCAGCACCCCATTCGCAAAATCGCATCTTCGATGCTTTCCTTTTGCTCATGTGGTTACTTCGCCATATAAATATATGAAAACAGCCCTTTGTAAGCAAGCTTACACGATCTTTATTTCATATATTTGCATGGTTCTGAATAGTTACCATATTTGTAAAAATTACATAATATTGGGAGGACAAAATGAATACTACACAGATTAATCAGATTTTCGCAGATACCGCATATGTGCGCATGGGCGGCAGACCGGAAGAATTAAAATGTGCCAATTATTTAAAGGGTAAGTGTGCTGAGATGGGCCTGGAGGCACATCTTGAAGAATTTGAAGTGGATCTGGCTGATATTGAAACAGCAGAACTTATTGTGGACGGCAAGGCTATTCCCTGCAAGGGATATTTTTGCTGCGGCAGCGGTGAGGTGACTGCACCTCTGTACTACATGCCTCATGATGATGCTTATTCCCTTGAAGGCGTAAAGGGCAAGATCGTATTAAATGATGGTGGCATGGGCTACTGGAAATATCAGGATCTGCTGGAGAAGGGCGCAGTTGGATTCATTACATACGATGGCAATGCCAATTATGTAGATGAGGATATGGATCAGAAAGAACTGCGTTCCTATGTGAGCAAGGGAAATAAGATCCTGGGCGTGAATATCAACGCAAAGCAGGCCATTGAATTGGTGAAAAACGACGCCAAGGAAGCTACCATCCGCATCAAGCAGAATGAATATAAGGGAACATCCCACAATGTTGTGCTGGATCTGCCAGGCGAGAGAGAAGAGGTGATTGTGTTTACAGCCCATTATGATTCCACCTCCCTTTCCCAGGGTGCATACGATAATATGTCCGGAAGTATCGGTCTGTTGGGTATTGCCGAGAAGTTTGCAAAGGAGCCCCATCGCTACGGCATGCGTTTTATCTGGTGCGGCAGTGAAGAGAGAGGTCTGCTTGGTTCCAAGGCATATGTAGCTGCCCACGAGGAAGAACTCAGTAAGATCCAATTTGTTATCAATCTGGATATGATCGGCTGTATCATGGGTCACTTTATTGCATGCTGTACCTGCGAGGAGAAGCTGGTGCATTATCTGCAGTATTTCGGTGCGGTGGAAGGCTTCGGCATCAAGCCTTATCAGGATGTTTATTCCAGTGATTCCACGCCTTTTGCTGACAAGGGAATCCCTGCTGTATCTTTTGCGCGTGTGGCACCCGGCAACACAGCTACCATTCACAACAGTTATGATACTGCAAAGGTTATGAGCGCTGAGCAGATGATCCGCGACATTGATTTCATCAACAGCTTTACCGCCCGGATGGTAAATGCCGGCAAGTGTCCTGTTTCCAAGGAAATGCCTGAGAACATGAAGGAAAAGCTGGATATCTATCTGACAAGAAAGCGCGATAAGAAGAAATAAGAGGATTGGCACGGAGATACTAAGGTATGAAAAATAGAGATATCGTTGGTTTCAGCAAAAGAACATTGTTGACTCTGGTCAGCGTGTTGTTCATGGGTATTTCCCTGTCTGTACTGAAACTGCTGGATCTGGGCATGGATTCCTTTACCTACATGAACGTGAGCATCGCCAACAAGGCCGGATGGTCGCTGGGTAACTGGCAGCTGTGTCTGAATATTGTGATGTTTATCCCGGTGATCCTCTGGGGAAGAAAACATTTAGGCATCGGAACGATCTTTAATATGGTGCTGGTGGGCTATACCGTGGATTTCTGTACCTGGATTTGGGAATTGGTAGATCTGAAGGCCATGCTTGACGGACAAGTGGTGCGGTACATTGTGATGCTGCCTGTATTGGTTGTGTTTATCTTTGCTGCGGCTGTGTATATGTCTACCGATCTGGGTACAGCACCTTTCGATGCACTGCCCATGATGATCTCAGAGAAGATATCAAAGGTATCCTTCAAGGTGATCCGCTTTATCTGGGATCTGACAGCGGTGGCAATTGGCTTTGTGCTCAGCGGCAAGGTGCCCGTCGTGACTATTCTGATGGTGGTCTTCCTGGGACAAACGATTGCTTTTGTACGGAAAAATATGAAAATATTAAACAAGCCTGCTCACAATTAAGTGAGCAGGTGGCTCGTAAATAGTGATTGGAAATGGTGGTACTTATCTGAATGAAGTATGGTAAAATTTTGCGGAGTATTCTGATCATAGTTTGTCTGGGGGTAATGCTCTTTTCCCTTTGGAAACTCTGGGGCATCTTCTCTGAGTATCGGGAGAGCAGGAATGCTTATGATGATCTGGCGGGAAAGTACGTCAAGGTGGAAGTTGTGGAATCCGAATTGAAAAAGCCTGACTGGTTTGGCGGCGGTAAAAAGGATACTTCCGGGGAAAAAGAGACCGGGTCAGATGCTGCCGGGGAATCTGCCGAAGAATCCACAGAAGAAGCGGTTATGATCAATGTGGAGTTTGATGCGCTTTTGAAAGTATGCCCTGATGTGGTGGGCTGGATCTACAGCCCGGGTACGCCCATCAATTACCCCATCGTACAGAGCGGGGACAATGATTATTATCTCCATAGACTGTTGGACGGCAGCTACAATAAGGGAGGTACCCTGTTTATCGATTATTACAATCAGCCGGATTTCTCTGATTGGAATACTTTTCTGTATGGTCATAATATGCATGACAATTCTATGTTCGGAACCTTGGATAATTATCGTCAAAAGGGTTATTACGAGGAACATCCGGTGATGTATCTGTTGACACCGGAGAAAAATTATGTGATCGAGCTGGTGGCAGGCTGTACCATTCCTGCAGATTCTACCGTATATACATTACTTAATACGGTGGAAGAACGTGACGCACTGGTATATGAACTTAGCCGCTCCTCCTCTTTTAAGGCGGATGTAGAGCTGGGGGAAAGTGATAAGCTGATTATTCTTTCCACCTGTGTGTACGATTACGATAATGCCAGATATGTGGTAGTTGGCGCACTGAAGGAAATGCTGGAAGAAGAGTAATTGCCTGAAAAGCAAAAATGAAAGGAAACAGTGGCCAAGGCGCCGCAAAAAATAAGAGCGGATGGAAAGGATGTTCTATGAAAATGGAAAACCAGGAAACATTGGGATTGGAATTGACAGAGTCCATGGAGGATTATGCCAAAGAATTGGAGGCATCTTTCAGAAAAATTGAAGAAGGAGATATTTTGTCCGGCACAGTCATTCACATTAGTGAAGAGGGCGTGATCCTGGATCTGCGCTATTATACCCAGGGTGTGATCAAAGCGGAGGATATGAGCGATGCTCCTGACTTTGCCATTCTGCAGGATGTGCATCTTGGAGATGTGATCGAAGCATCTGTAGTGAAGATGGATGATGGCAGAGGCAATATTCTGCTGTCCAAAAAGACAGCCAATCATGTACTTGCCTGGGACCGATTCCAGACCTATCTGGAGGAAAAGAAAGAATTTCCCGTAAAGATAACCGGTGTGACCAATGGCGGTGCGGTTTGCTTCCTGGAGGATATCAGGGGTTTTATCCCCGCATCCCAGCTGGCGCTGGATTATGTGGAAGATGTGGAGCCCTGGCTGGGCAAAACGGTAAAGGTGAGAGTCATCACTGTAGATAAAGAGAAAGAAAAGCTGGTGCTGTCCGCAAAGGCGGTATTGAAGGATGAAAAGGCTCAGGAGCATGCCGGTAAAGTGGCCATGATCATTCCCGGAACTGTATTGGAAGGAACTGTGGAGAGCCTGACAGCCTATGGTGCTTTTGTGAATCTGGGTGATGGTTTAAGTGGTCTGGTGCATATTTCCCAGATCTGCCAGAAGCGGATCCGCAAGCCTTCTGAGGTGTTGTCTGTAGGAGAAAAGGTGAAGTGTAAGGTGCTGAATACCAACGACGGCAAGATTTCCCTGAGTATCAAGGCAGTAGAAGAGGATGCCGAGGCGGATGAAATCGAAGAGTTTCAGTATGAGTCAGACGGCGAGGTTGGTACCAGCCTGGGAAGCTTGTTTGCAAATTTGAAATTGAAGCTGTAATCATGCCGTAAAATAGGTCGGTAAAAGGGTACGGAACGCAACATTGGAGATAATGTGGAAGTAACGGGAGAGGAAAGATTTATGAAATACGCAGTAATCGGCGCCGGCGGAACCGGCGGCGCCATCGGTGGCTTTCTGGCGAAAGCCGGAAAGGATGTAACCTTGATCGCAAGGGGCAACCATCTTAAAAAAATGCAGGAGAGAGGCCTTGCCTTTGAAACGGTAGAGGGTAATTTTACTGTGCCGGTAAAGGCTTGCACCATGGAAGAATATCAGGAGACTCCTGATGTGATCTTTGTGTGCGTAAAGGGATATTCCCTGGAGGATACCATTCCCTTTATTGGGCGGATTGCAGGAAACGATACCATCGTGATCCCTATTTTAAATATCTACGGCACCGGCGGGAAAATGCAGGAAAGATTACCTCATATTAACGTGACAGATGGCTGTATTTATATTGCGGCGGAGATTAAAGAGCCCGGTGTTATTTTGATGTCCGGCAAAATTTTCCGTGTGGTATATGGCCTGAGAAAAGGCACTGCGGAAGAGATTTGTGCAAAAGTGATGCCTGTATTGAAGACTGTAGAGAAGGATCTGGAAGAGGCTGCGATCACGCCGCTGCTTTCAGACTGTATCGAGAGAGATGCACTTCAGAAATTCTCTTTTGTATCTCCCATGGCAGCATTGGGTGCCGCTTACGATATTCCTGCAAAGGAAGCTCAGGTACCCGGTGAAATGCAGGATACCTTTATTGCACTGATCAGGGAAGTAAAGGCCTTGTCCGATGCCATGGATGCCAGCCTGCCCGACAATATCACGGAGATCAATCTGAATATTCTGAAAGGATTGGCTCCTCATGCCACCACTTCCATGCACAGAGACATCCGCGCCGGCAAACAGTCCGAGTTGGATGGCTTGGTATATGAAGTAGTGCGTTTGGGCGCGAAGTACGGAGTGCCCGTGCCGGAATATCAGAAGCTGGCAGATATTTTTACTGCGAGATACAATGCGTAGAAATGCATGGCAGATTAAGGCAGTATTTGATTGAAAGTGCCAAGAGGCACCCGACAGGTAGTAGAGTCCCGGAGGGAAGGCAAAGTTATGTCTAATTATAATATTTATTTCAGCCCCACAGGCGGTACTAAGAAGGTGGCTGATATCCTGGTAAAAAATCTTGGTGGCGAATATCAAGAGTTGGATTTGTGCAGAGAGATTGACCTGATTGCGATGGAGCCGCAGGATGTCTGCGTGATATCGGTTCCTTCCTATGGCGGTCGGGTGCCTGCAATCGCCATCAGCCGACTGAAAAAGATTTCCGGAAACGGCGCTAAAGCGATTCTTAACTGTGTGTATGGAAACCGTGAATGGGAAGATACCTTGACAGAATTGCAGGATACTTTGGAAGAAGTTGGCTTTGTTTGTGTTGCAGCAGTGGCTGCGGTGGCAGAGCATTCCATTTTCCGGCAGTTTGCCACAGGACGCCCTGATGCCGATGATGCAGCACAGCTTGCAGATTTTGCCAAGCAGATACAGCAGAAGCTGGATGATAATCAGTTTGGCACCTTGGTGCTTGCCGGCAACCACGGTACATACAAAGAATTCGGCGGTGCGGCTTTCAAACCGGAAGGCAATGAAAGCTGCATAGGATGCGGCCTGTGCGCCAAAGAATGTCCCGTGAGTGCAATCTGTTTTGATGATCCTTACAGGACTGACAAAGATAGGTGCATCAGCTGCATGCGCTGTGTGGGCATTTGCCCCCAGCATGCAAGAGATTTTGATCCCGGGTTCATGAAAACAATGAGTGAAAAAATGGAAGCCCGACTGAGCGGCCATAAAGAAAATTATTTGTTTTTGTAATTAGTGAGAAGAAAGATAATGGCGGCAGGATTCTGCCGCCATTAGACTTAACTGTAAAACCTGGCAAGAGCATCTGAAAGTCTTAAAACTCCCCAATTCGTCCGCTAGAAGTACATGGGAAAATGAGCGGATAGCATCTGAAATCCTTCAAACTCCCCAATTTGTCCGCTAGAAGTACAGGGGAAAATGTGCGGATAGCATCTGAAAGTCTTTAAACTCTCCAATTCGTCCGCTAGAAGCACATGGGAAAATGGGCGGATAGCATCTGAAATTCTTCAAACTCACCATTTCGTCCGCCGAAAGTGCCACAAAATGCATGAAAAGTGCATCTGAAACCTCTGAAACTTATTAATTAGTCTGCTTGAAGCGCTACGAAAGGCTTAAAAGGTGCATCTGAAATTCCTCAAATGATCCAATTCGTCCTCAGAAACCATTATAAACTTGTAACTACAATCTTTTTACCATCAAATATTCATCAGCATAGGTACCATCTGGATAGCGCAAAGCTTTTTCTCTTGTACCTATAACTTTGAATCCAAAGCCTTGATATTCAGTCAATATTTACAATTATGCAACAAATAAACGCGAATAAAAGAGAAATTCGATTTACATATGCCAAGGAAGCAGATATACTTAATGTAGCTTGTTTGTGAAAATGTCAAAGCAGTAGATAGATACGAACAAAAAAGTTTTGAAGTGAAAAGTAGATGTAATATTTTTCCGCTATATGTATGAAGAATCATATGAAAGAGTAGTTTATATGTTTATGAGAGACCAAAGGAGAATGACAAAGATGAAAAAAATGAATAGTAAACTTGCAATTATGGTAGCAGCGGCAGCTTTGTGCTTGAGCGGGTGCGGAGCAGAGCCTACGATACCAACGGAGAATAGTACAATCGAAGAAAGTGTATCGGAAATGGCAACGGTGGAATCGGAAATGGCAACGGTGGAATCGGAAATGGCAACAGTGGAATCGGAAAGCGCCAACGTGCAGATTGATTATGATGTGCAAAAAGTATTGGAAGAGGCGGAACAGGAAGCCACCGCGTTGCAGAAGAAACTGCAGGAGGATCCGTCCCTGACCCAGGCGGATATGAACATGTTGTCTATGGAAATATATCAGGTGTGGGATGATGTGTTGAATGACCTGTGGAAAAATCTGAAAGTGATATTGGATGAAGATACTATGAGCGATCTGCTGGTGGAACAGCGTGCGTGGATCGCAGAAAAAGAGGCAGAAGTGAAGCAAGCCGGCGAAGAGGTTGGCGGCGGAAGTCTGGCTCCCCTGGTAGCCAATCAGAAAGCAGCGGAACTCACCAGAACAAGAGTGTATGAGCTGGCATCCTATCTGGGATTTTAAATAGCGGGGAGTTGCCTATGAAAAAGAAGACAAAGAAGATATTGTCGTTAATATTGGCATTGGGGATGATAGCAGGAGTTGGCGTTTTTGCCAATGGATTGATGGGCAATCCGCTTTCAAAATGGCTGGCCACAAATACTGCGAAAAAAAGACTGGCTGAAGTGTATGCAGGCAAGGATTATGAGATTGAGCGCGTGACTTACAGCTTCAAGGATGGAGGATATCATGCTTTTATCATATCTCCCGAAAGTCCGGACAGTGAGTTTACCATCCGGCTTGATATGATGGGAAAACTGTCCTGGGACAGTTATGAGGACAGAGTATTAAGCGGCGAAAATACAGCAGCCCGGATCAATAAAGAATATCGGGCAGCCACAGAGAACATTTTTACCAGTCCTTCTTTTCCCTATGATACCCACATAGAGTTTGGTGATATTGAGTTTATTGCACAGGAATTTGCCGGTGCGGATGATCTGCCTGCATATGCATTGTTTACAGAAGATTTGGAATTGGATCAGGTATATGATATCGGGGAACTTGGAAAAGCAGCAGGCCATCTGGTGTTATATGTGAATGATGAGGATGTGAGCGTGGAAAAAGCAGCAGAGATCCTGCTGGAAGTAAAGCAGCTGATGGATGCCGGCGGAGTATCTTTCCATGTCATAGACCTGGTGCTGCAATATCCGAAACCCACGGATGACAGTCCCAGAAGAGAAGGCAGAGTAGAGACTATGGAATTTTTGTATGCGGACATTTATGAAGAGGGATTGGTGGAGCGTGTGGATGCAGCCAATGAAGCTGCAATCGCCCATCATGCCAAGATGGATGCGGAAAGTGAAAAGATAACCGGTGGAATGAAGGAAAAATAAAAGGAATAATAAAAGATAAGTTAAAATCGTCCTGATCAGTGTGATAAAAAATGCCGATCAGGACGATTATTTTTTGTTGGATTAGGATTTGTTACATGATAGTGGTCTGGCGTATGATATTGCAGCCGGTAACAAGCTGATCTTATTGTTCAATTGCCGCTTTTGTCGTATTGGTTTTACGGATTCTGTCATAAACCCAATCCGGCAGCTTGCGGCTTCTGTCGTAATAGTACAGTCCGTTCTGTTCCTGTTCCACATCGGTAAGCTGGGTGTAGCAGAATCCGCAAATGCGGGGGTGGGAGAGCAGCACCTTTGTCAGTCGTTCGTACCGGTCTGCAAATTCTTCCTCGCTGCGGGGTGCTTTGCCATATCCCCAGCCGCCTTTGGCGTCCTTCATAGCAGGATTCCACAAAGTTCCGCCATACTCGCTGACCCAATAGGGCTGGCCCTTATACTCCATGGGCCGCTTAGGCGCATTGCCGGTGTAGCGGGGCACTGGATTGTGGAAGAACATGGGATCCTCTTTCATAGGCTCAAAGTAGGAGCGGAATATTTCGGGATCCTGCTGATAGTCATGGACATCGAACATGTCCGTATCATAGTGCATACCTCCGCTGGCATCGATCACGGGTCTGGTGGGATCGTAAGCCTTGGTCACCTGATACAAGAGACGGTGGGTCTGTTCTTCCAGGGCCATCAGATGATAGGTCTCATTAAAAGGGCACCAACCGATGATGGCAGGGTGGTTGTAGTCTCGCCGGAGAACTTCCATCCATTCCGGTAAAACGTAAGAAATACCATCGCAGCTGCTCAGATCAAGGTCGCCGCTGGCGGGGAATTCTCCCCACACCAGATACCCCAACTTGTCCGCCCAATAAAGGGTTCTTTCTTCAAAAATGCGTAGATGCAGTCTGGCACCGTTAAAGCCAAGTTCCATGGAAAGCTCAATGTCTCTCTTTAAAAAGTCATCACTGGGAGCAGTATAAATGCCATCGGGGTTAAAACCCTGATCCAGAACAGTGCGCATAAATACAGGTTTTCCGTTAATTGCAAGGGCTTTGTCGGTCAAAGACACATCTCTTAGTGCAAAGTAACTTTCTACGGTATCTGCGACCGGGAACTGGGCAACAACAGTCTCTGCTCCCTCTAACAACTCAATGGTAAGATCATACAGTTTGGGGGCTCCGGGATTCCACAGATGTTTCTCAGAGACGGTCAGATCAGCCTTGGCAAGCTGGCCTGCAAAAGTGGCTATGGTCTGTCCAACTTCGCGGCCATCATATCTTGCGGTCAGGCGCACTTTGTCACCGGTACAAGTATACTTGCCGTGAATTTCTACAGAAAGTCTTCCGTCTGCTGCGGCAGGCACCATCTTGGCATATTCCAGGTATTTCTCAGGTACAAGCTCCAGCCATACTGTCTGCCAGATGCCGGTGGTACGGGTGTAGGAGCAGGCTCTGGAAAGGTATTCTTCGCATTGTTTGCCGTAAGGCTGCTTGCCGTTTCTTAAATCATCCTCTGCATATACTACAAGAGTATTATCGCCGTCCTGAAGTGCATCTGTGATATCAAAGGTGAAAGAAGAGTAACCGCCCTTATGGGTGCCGCAGGAAGTGCCGTTTACCCACACTTCACACTGATAGTCTACGGCGCCAAAATGAAGAAGTGCGCGCTTTCCTGATAATTTTGATTGTAATCCGTCCAGGTTCAGGGTTCTGCGATACCATACCGCAGGAATGAAATCAGTATATTCAATGCCGGACAGTTTACTTTCCGGACAAAATGGAACCTGTATTTTGAAAGGATATTCCCCTGCATCCGCCATACCTCTGGCTTTGCCGCTTTTGCCAAAGTCAAATGCAAAGTCCCATTCCCCGTTCAGGCAAAACCAGTTTTCTCGTGCCCACTGGGGACGGGGATAATCAGTGCGGGGCATATTGGGAGTAGGATTAAGAAGTGTTGTATTCATAAGGACCTCTCTATTTTAATATTCAATTCCGGTATCCCAGCGGTTTTCTTCTGCTTTGGCCTCAAAGTGGGTAACTTTCAGTTCACCGGCGTTGGTAAACAGAATGGCCGCATGGTTCAGGCCGGCTGAAGCAGTCATGGGAATGGTCTGTACAGCCTTTCCGTTGACCGTAAGAGAAATATTGTTGTTATCCCAGACGATTTCCCAGGTACCTGCTTCGGTAGGTGTCAGGGTGTGGTAAAGAATGTTGATGCTGTCGTCATAGGTGTTGGGTCTGGAATTGGTCATAAAGTTCAGACGGTCCAGATAACAGTCTGAGAGCAGGAGCTGGCAATTTTCAGGCAGAGTGCCTTCTGTCTGGATCACCATTTTACCGGAAACGCCATAAGGGAAGCTGGTGATGGCGTACGCAACATTGTCGGTAGTGGGATGGAGCGTAATGCCTTCTTCAGTGACAGGAATATCACATACCCATTCATTCCAGTTGTCGCAAACCTCTGTTTCAGCAAGGAAGTCAGGATTAAGCTTTGTCAGATAGGCCTGCAGCATGCCCCATTTGGAACCGCCTTGTCCTTCTACTTCAAAGGTACGCAAGTAAATTTCATTCTCGTTTGCAAGAGTGGTATAGGGATACGCATTGTGGAGAATGTCGGTATCGCCGGGTCTCTTTTTCAAAATAATACGTGCGCCCTGAAGTGTGCGCAGGTTGTCATCGGAGATAGCACCGTGCAGACACTGTCTTGCAAAACTGTAGCGGATTGCCTGCATGGGATGTCCCATGACATTGTTCCAGGTAAGGAAGATGCGTCCGTCGGGCAATCTGGTAAAGCAGCCGGGAGCATTGGAAGTGGTGATCTTGGTAGGCTTTGCCTGAGTCCATGTCTCACCGTTATCATAGGAAACAGAATACCAGAATACGCCAAGCACAGTGCGGATCAGCATAACCAATTTGTTTTCTTCCATTTCAATAACAACGGGTTCTACTGCGCCGGACTCCACGTCTTCTTCATCGCTGACCACACCAATATCATTGGAAGCAGCCCAGGTCAGACCGTAATCGTCGGAATAGATCACGCTGGAAACAAATTTGCTGTCTTCCCGGCCTGTGATGGTGGAAAAGGGAATGACGAGTCTGCCGTTTGTGGTTTCCAGACAGTTGTTAAGGGAACCGGTATAGCGGGGGAGACAGGGCATTTCGCTGTAAATAGGATTTTCGCCTAGGTGGCTGTCAAAACGCACATAGCTAATGCAGCCCTCACAATAGCCTCTGATCTGCAGGGCAAATACATGCAGATGTCCCTGGCTGTCGATCATGGAGCCGGCACATGTCATGGATGCACATTTCTCCGGCCATGTGTACAGAGGATAGGGGGTGCTCCAGGTGCGGCCGCCATCTTCAGAAATACGGCCGAAAAGAAATTGTTCGTGGGGAAGGGTATTGTTGCGGCCATAAGGTTTTTCCATGGTCGCGATTGCAAATAAGCGGCCGTCGGGAAGGACATGGGGCCAGATCATTGCATAGTGACTGGTGGTGGTAAGCAGTTCGCTGTTTACATTTTTGTTGTTCATACCGGATGTCTCCTTTTGCGTGATTTCGTCTAGTATAAAGATGCCTGTTTCCTGATTGTCTGCCCGGTGATGGGAAGACATGGGGGAAGGCTGCTTTTATTATAAAGGAGTTTGGAAGATATGAAAATATCGTAAAATATTATTTTTGGGGTTGTATTGATTCCCGGAAATAGTTTTTGCTTTCGGGATTTTAATTTTACAAAATATAAGCCCGTGCAAATCATGGCTTCCGCATAAAAAAGAGTCCGCTTGCGGACTCTCCGCGCGCGAGCGGTGCCTGAAAGGCAAACTTCTTCTCCTGCGAGCTGCGCATCCTCCCGGAGGGTTTTGCTTTGCAGGAAGAAATTTCGCATGTTAATGCGACAAGGACTTTCCTGCAAAGTAAAAAGCCAAGGCATAAACCTTGGCATGAAAAAAGCGCGAGACGGGGATCGAACCCGCGACCCCCTCCTTGGCAAGGAGGTGCTCCACCGCTGAGCCACTCGCGCATGTTTTATATAAGTTTTGTAGTAAAAGCGCGAGACGGGGATCGAACCCGCGACCCCCTCCTTGGCAAGGAGGTGCTCCACCGCTGAGCCACTCGCGCATTTGGCTTGTTTGCCGTATGTCCTTTGGACAAATATTAATGTACTACAAGGGTGCCAAAAAGTCAATAGAAAAAGTGTACTTCTTTTTGGGAAATTCTGGCGAATTGTATATGCAATTAAAACAACGGGTTTATGAGTGAGTGTGGCGGAACAGTTCCCGGCATTGACAACCGGGCTAATACCAAGTACAATTTTAAGTAGGATAGTAGGAGGATTTGGCAGGATGGTTAAGGCACAAGGCACAAAGATAAGTTGGAGCGTATTTTTTCAGGCAATCGTAACAATTGCGCTGCCTATAGCATTACAGAATCTGCTGTCGACTACCGCGAGCATGGTAGACACGATCATGATCGGCAGCGAGGGAGAACTGGCTGTGGCAGCGGTTGGAATTTGTTCTCAGATTTCATCGCTGTTCTTTTCTTGTTATTTTGGATTTTCGGGCGGTGCATTGCTGTTCTTTTCCCAATATTATGGTGCCGGTAATGAAAAGGGGATCAATAAGACCTTTGGTGTGGCATTTATCTCCATGTTCATTGTTGCAGTGCTGTTTGGTGGCATGGCAGTGCTGCGGCCTGAGTTTATTTTGGGCGTTTATACCGACAAGCAGAATATTATTGCAACCGCTAAGGAATATATGCAGATAGTAGGTTTTGCATATCCTCTGCAGGTGATTGCGGTGCTGACCAGCTTTCTGATGCGTTCCACAGAGCGTGTAAAGCCCCCTTTGATCAGCTCTGTCGCAGCCCTTATCACCAATTTTGTGTTGAATTGGATTCTGATCTACGGCCGCCTTGGTTTCCCCAAGATGGGAGTTGCCGGCGCGGCAGTTGGCACCCTGGTTTCAGCGTTAGTGAATCTGTTGATGCTTTTCTTCTTTTTGTGGAAGGGAGACAGTCCGGTGAAATTAAGGCTGGGAGAAATCTTTCATCTGGATGGTCCGTTTCTGAAGATGTATTTCGGGAAATGTTTCCCCATTATCTGCAATGAATTGTTCTACGGAATAGGACAAATGCTGATCAATATGGTTATCGGACGGCAAAATGAGACGGCCATTGCTGCTATGGCCGCATTCCGCGTACTGGAAGGCTTTGTGTTTGCTTTCTTTGGCGGATTGGCGGATGCTTCCTCCGTGGTAGTGGGCAAGGAAGTGGGAGCCGGTCACCACATGAGAGGATATCAGTATGTGAAAGGGTTTGCAATACTGTGTCCGGCCATTACTTTTATAATCTGTCTGATATGCCTTGTATTTAACGCTCCCCTGTTGGGACTGTTTGGGTTGGGAGCCGAGGCGCTCCGTTACGGAAAGTATATGCTGCTTATCTATCTGGCGGCAGGTACGATCCGGACCTGCAATTATATTATGAATATTTGTTTCCGGGCCGGAGGCGAGGCTGTTTTCGGTACGGTATTGGAAATTTCCTGTCTGTATGTGATCAGCGTGCCGGCTACTTGGGTCGCAGGTATGGTGCTGCATCTGCCGTTTCTGGCAGTGTTTGCTTTCGTGTATACCGACGAGGTCCTGAGATTGATATTTGAACTTTGGTATACCTGGACCGGCAAATGGATCAAGCCGGTAACGGAAGAAGGCAAACGCTCAGTGGAGGAATTCCGACAGCAGCTGAGAGAGAAAAGGAGTTAATTTTTATTATGGAAACCAAGCACTACACTACAATGCAGCTTTTTAAACGTTTTTCTCCCTATTTGTATAAGTATAAGGGTACACTGATCATGGATCTGTTCTGTGCGGCGCTTACTACGGTCTGTGAACTGGTGCTTCCTCTGATCATGCGCTATATTACCAATGAAGGTATCAAGGATCTGGCGGCGCTTTCCGTCAAGACCATCGGCGGATTGGGACTTTTGTATTTCGGTTTGCGTATTGTAGACTGCTTTGCCAGCTACTATATGGCCAATATGGGACATGTTATGGGTACCAAGATCGAGACGGACATGAGAAGGGATGCTTACAACCATCTGCAGAAGCTGTCCAGCACCTACTACAATAACACAAAAGTGGGACAGATCATGGGCCGTATCACCAACGATCTGTTTGATGTGACAGAGTTTGCGCATCATTGTCCGGAAGAATTTTTCATTGCAGGCATCAAGACGGTGATTTCTTTTGTGATCCTGTCCAGGATCAATCTGTCCCTGACAATTATTATTTTCCTTTGTGTGCCCGTCATGATCGCTGTGTGTATGCCCCTTAATTTGAAGATGCGCGGCGTGTTCCGCAAGCAGCGCAACCAGATCGGTGAGCTGAATGCCCGTATAGAGGACAGCCTCCTGGGACATAAGGTGGTAAAGGCTTTTACCAATGAGGATATTGAGAATGCAAAGTTCGAAAAGGACAATGGAGCCTTTTTTGAGATAAAGAAGCTGAGCTACCGTTACATGGCGGCTTTTCATACCACCATTAAAATGTTTGACGGTCTGATGTATCTGATCGTGCTGGTGGCAGGCGGTCTGTTCATGGTGAAGGGCAAGATTGCTCCCGGCGACCTGGTAGCTTATATGATGTATGTGTCTACTTTGATCACTACCATTCGCCGTATCATTGAATTTGCGGAGCAGTTCCAGAGAGGCATGACCGGTATTGAACGTTTCCTGCAGATCGTGGATGCGGACATTGAGATTTTTGATGAGCCGGACGCTGTTGTGTTGGAAAAACCCCAGGGTCATATCGTATTTGAGGATGTGGAATTTGAATATCCCGATGATCACAATCAGGTGTTCACGGGCTTGAATCTGCAGATCAAAGCAGGAGAAAAGGTGGCCATCGTGGGACCTTCCGGCGGCGGCAAGACCACTTTGTGTAATCTGATCCCCAGATTTTACGATGTTTCCAAGGGCCGTATCACATTGGACGGTCAGGATGTAAAACATTTTACCTTAAAGAGTCTGCGCGGCAGTATCGGTATCGTGCAGCAGGATGTGTACCTTTTCTCAGGTACGGTCTATGAGAATATTGTGTACGGAAGACCCGGTGCCACCAGGGAAGAGGTTATGGAGGCAGCAAAACGTGCCGGTGCCCATGAGTTCGTAATGGAATTAAAGGATGGTTATGATACTTATATAGGAGAACGGGGCGTGAAATTATCCGGCGGTCAGAAGCAGAGGATCAGTATTGCCAGAGTATTTTTAAAGAATCCGCCGATTATCATATTGGATGAGGCTACTTCGGCGCTGGACAATGAAAGCGAATATGCGGTAGCACAGTCCCTGGCGGAGCTTTCCAAGGGCAGGACCACACTGACCATTGCCCACAGACTTTCCACTATCAGACATTCTGACAGGATCCTTGTATTGACGGAGGAAGGTATCGTGGAAGAAGGAACCCACCAGGATCTGCTGGATCAAAAGGGAATTTATTACCAGCTGTATGAGACTGCTAATGCGTTGAATTAAAACAAATATAAGTTTTGAGACAGAAGAACATAAAAAAGGAAGGGGACGATTCTATGAAATTAATGTTTATCGGAGCTGCCCATGAGGTTACAGGAAGCTGTCATTACATGAATGTGGGGAATAAGCATATTTTGGTAGACTATGGTATGGAGCAGGGGATCAATACCTTTGAAAATGCAAAACTCCCTGTCAATGAAGCTATGATCGATTATGTGCTTTTGACCCATGCCCACGTGGATCATTCCGGTATGCTGCCTCTTTTATATGCAAGAGGCTTCAGAGGCCAGATTTTTACCACAGAAGCCACATCCGATCTGTGCAGCATTATGCTGCGTGACTGTGCCCACATCCAGATGATGGAGACAGAATGGAAGAACCGTAAAGCTAAGAGAAGCAACAAGCCGCTGGAGGAGCCTCTGTTTACCATGGAGGATGCAGACGGTGTGATCAAGCATATTGTTCCCTGTGGCTATAATACCAAGATAAATGTCTGCGATGAAGTGCAGATCCGTTTTACCGATATCGGTCATCTGCTGGGTTCTGCCAGTATTGAAGTGTGGCTGACAGAGGAAGGTACTACCAGAAAGCTGGTATTTTCCGGTGACATCGGCAACAAGAATCAGCCGCTGCTGCGGGATCCTTCCCATACAGAGTCTGCTGATTACGTGATCATGGAGTCCACCTACGGTGACAGACTCCACTCCAAGGAGAAACTGGATTATGTGAAATCCCTGACCGCTGTGCTGAAGGAGACCTTTGACAAGGGCGGTAACGTGGTAATCCCCTCCTTTGCAGTGGGCAGAACCCAGGAGCTGCTCTATTTCCTGCGCAAGATCAAGGTGAATAGATTGGTCACAGGACATGAGAATTTTGAAGTGTATGTGGACAGCCCCATGGCAGTGGAGGCTACCGGTGTGTTCCAGGAGAACCGCTGGGAATGCTTTGACGAGGAGGCTATGGAGTATGTAAATGCCAACATCAATCCCATTTCCTTTGCGGGACTTAAGCTTTCCATTACCAGTGATGAGTCCAAGGCAATCAATTTTGATGAAAATCCTAAGGTTATCATTTCTGCTTCCGGCATGTGTGAAGCAGGACGTATCCGCCATCATCTGAAGCACAACTTGTGGAGACCGGAGTGTACTGTGCTGTTTGTAGGATTCCAGTCCTATGGTACTCTGGGCCGTACCCTTTTGGAGGGGGCTGACGAGGTGAAGCTTTTCGGCGAGACCATACAGGTAAGAGCCCAGATCCGGCAGATGCACGGACTGAGCGGCCATGCGGACAAGGAAGGACTGCTGGAGTGGGTGGCAGGTTTTAAGGAGAAGCCCAAGAAGATCTTTGTGGTGCACGGTGAAGATGCCGTGTGTGCATCCTTTGCAGAATGCCTGAAAGTAGAGCACGGGCAGAGAGCTTACGCGCCTTACAGCGGCACGGAGTTTGACCTGATCAGAGGACATTTCCTCTATGAGGCAGAGCCTATTGCCCTGAAGAAGGAAAGTAAGGCTGCTGCGAAACCTGTCAGCGGCGTATATGCACGTCTGGTATCTGCGGGACAGAGACTGGCGGCCCTGATTTCCAGATGCAGCGGTTATGCCAACAAGGATCTGGCTAAGTTTGCGGATCAGATCAATGCTCTTTGTGACAAGTGGGAGTAGATGATTGCGAAGCACCCTGATGCTACGAAGGAATTGTCCATATTGCTCAAAAACAGGCTCCGAAGCAGTGGCTGGTCGCCTATATTTTAAGCATTATGACCAATTCCTGCCAAGATAAATTGAGTTTCCAATCATCTAGAGTAATAATAAAAATAAGGAGAAAAACCAACCATGAGTTATGCTGATAAAGTGTTTATAGATATGTGCAGGGATATTCTGGAGAATGGTACCAGCACGGAAGGTGAGAAAGTGCGTCCTCATTGGGCTGACGGCACACCGGCTTATACCATCAAGAAATTTGGTGTGGTGAACCGTTACGATCTGTCTAAGGAGTTTCCCATTATGACTCTGAGGCGTACTGCGCTCAAATCCGCCACAGACGAGATGCTGTGGATCTGGCAGCAGAAGTCCAACAATATCAATGATCTGCACAGCCACATCTGGGACGAGTGGGCTGATGCGGACGGTTCTATCGGTAAGGCTTACGGCTACCAGATGGGCGTAAAGCATCAGTACAAAGAGGGTATGATGGATCAGGTGGACCGTGTGCTCTATGATCTGAAGCACAATCCCTACAGCCGCCGCATCATGACCAATATTTACGTTCATCAGGATCTTCACGAGATGAATCTGTACCCTTGCGCTTACAGCATGACTTTTAATGTGACCCAGAAGCCGGGGGATGATAAGCTGACCCTGAACGCTATTCTGAATCAGCGTTCCCAGGATGTGCTGGCAGCCAATAACTGGAATGTGGTACAGTATTCGGTGCTGCTGCATATGATCGCCCAAGTCAGTGATATGAAGGTGGGTGAGCTGGTGCATGTGATTGCAGACGCCCATATTTATGACAGACATATTCCTATTATCAAGGAATTGATCAGCAGAGAGCCCAAGGAAGCACCTGCTTTCTGGCTGAATCCTGAGATTAAGGATTTCTATGCATTTACCAGAAATGATGTAAGAGTGGATGGTTACGAGACCGGGGAGCAGATCAAGGATATTCCGGTAGCAATATAATATGACGCTCAGAAGGTGTTTGTATTCCATTCGGGTACGCTTGCGCTCCGTAAAAAACGCAGCGGTACTAAGCTCGAGGCGAAAATATTTTTCGCCTGACCTCGCTAAGTGCCGGCGTTTTTTAAGGCCCCTTCATTGGAACATAAACACCTTCTGAGCTGTTTCTTGGAAGGCACACAGTATATAAAAGAGTATAATTTAAAAAGAATATCATAAAAAAGAAAGAGGAATAAATAAATGAATTTGATCGTTGCAGTGGATAATAATTGGGCAATCGGCAATAAGAATGAGCTGCTGATCCGCATTCCCAATGATATGAAGCACTTCAGGGAGGAGACCTCCGGCAAGGTGGTGGTGCTGGGCAGAAAGACTCTGGAAACTTTCCCTCAGGGACTGCCTTTGAAGAACCGCACCAATATTATTCTTTCCAAGGACAAGAATTACACAGTGAAGGATGCCATCGTGGTGCATTCCATCGAAGAGCTGCTGGAAGAACTGAAAAAGTATCCTGAGGAGAGTATCTACATTATCGGTGGTGACAGTGTGTACCGCCAGATGCTGCCCTATTGTGATGTGGCTCATGTGACCAAGATTGACCACTCTTACGAGGCGGATGCTTTCTTTGCTGATCTGGATGCTGATCCGGAGTGGGAGATTACTGCAGAAAGTGACGAGCAGACTTATTTTGATATTGCATATTATTTCCTGAAATACGAGAGAAAGAAATAAGTATCTGCTGTTTGAGCCCTCCGGACTGCTGGGACCTATTGAACTGAAAAAAATTGTGCCCACGGATTAAAGGTAGCAGGCGCTTGAAAGGTAAGGAGAATAAAATGGATTTAAGAGTACAGGACAATTTGCAAGGAATGCAGCATGATTACATAGCGCCCTTTTTGTGGCTTCATGATGAGGAAGATGGTTTGATCCTCAGAGAGCTGCAGAAGATTTACGACAGCGGAATCCGTTCGGTTTGTCTGGAATCCAGAACCCATG
>SVFF01000018.1 GCA_015057005.1 Lachnospiraceae bacterium
AATGTGTTCAGCTGACATTTACTAATCGGTCGAGGGCTTGACCAAGGCTGGGAAACGCAAGTGATTGTGGAAGAGACAAGAGAGTTATCCAAGAGGTAACGAAAAGGATGTAAATGAAAACTTCTGACGAAGTGATCATTAAAAGATAAAACGATTCAGTGTTCGGTTTTGAAGGTATAAAGCCTTAAAGAGTAGATGGTTCTACTCTTTTTTTGTTTATTTGTATATAATATTTTGCGTTATAATTTGTAATTATGAGGCAAGTATGTTAATATTTTAGGAAGATGAAAAATAGGATCGGAAGCAGGTGCGGTTGGAGGAATCATGACATTTGAATTGATATGTGAAAAAATAAAAGTAGCAGATATGGTCCTGGTAAGTCTGGGAGAAGAATTTGACACCATAAAAGCTTTAAAAGAGGATACTGCCTATCTGGAAGCAACAGAAAAAATCAGCGGATCCGGCAAGACATGGCTTCTTCCCGCTTGTGAGGCATATTTTCGACAGAAAAATAAAACTGTAGAGGAAAGTATTCGAAGCGCATTGGATACGCTTGCTAAGACACTGGAAGGAAAAAATTATTTTGTACTTTCCGTGTCAGGTAATCCTGTGATAGAAGAAATACAATGGAAAGAAGGCAGACTTGTGAGCCCGTGCGGTTCTCTTACAAGAAAACAGTGTCCTGAAAGGTGCGGAGAAGGTCTGCAGGAAATTTCCGAAGCAGAGAGAGAACATTTAGAAGAAATTTTTGAAAATACAGATGATCTGGTGAAATTTTTGAAAAATGAAAGTGTGAATGAAGCCCTGTTCGGCACATGTCCCAATTGTGGGAAACCTTTGATCTGCAACAATGTCTATGCAGAAAAATATGATGAAAAGGGTTATCTGCCTATGTGGCAGCTTTATACAAAGTGGCTCCAGGGTACATTGAACCGAAAACTTGTGATTTTGGAATTGGGCGTGGGAATGAGATTTCCTTCTGTTGCCAGATGGCCTTTTGAAAAGATTGCATTCTTTAATAAGAAGGCAGAGTTCATTCGCGTGAATGGGACTCTGTATCAGATGTCCGAGGAACTTGCTGACAAGGGAATTTCTGTTGCACAGAACGCTGTCAGCTGGCTCCAGGGAAAGTAAATTATAAATTTAGGCGGGAATAATGATGATTGCAATAATAGACTATGATGCAGGTAATATAAAAAGTGTAGAAAAAGCATTTCTTTCCTTGGGGGAAGAGGTGGTTCTGACCAGGGATGCAGAAGAGATTCTGGCGGCAGACGGTGTGGTGCTGCCCGGCGTGGGTGCTTTCGGCGAAGCTATGGAGAAATTGCATTCTTACGGGTTGGTGGATGTGATCCGCAAATGTGTAGAAAAGGGATACCCTTTTCTGGGAATCTGCCTTGGATTGCAGTTGATGTTTGAGAGTAGTGAAGAGAGTCCGGGAGTAGAAGGCCTGCATCTTTTAGACGGTAAGATTTTGCGGATTCCGGATGCGCCGGGGCTGAAAATTCCTCATATTGGCTGGAATGATCTGTCTTATCCCAATAAGGGCAGACTTTTTGAAGGAATTAGCGAGAATTCCTATGTTTATTTTGTACATTCTTATTATCTGGAGGCGGCTGATCCCAAGATCGTAGTGGCTGCTGCGGAATACGGAACCTGTATTCATGCGTCCGTAGAAAAGGACAATGTGTTTGCTTGTCAGTTTCATCCGGAGAAGAGTTCTGAGACAGGGCTGAAAATCCTGCAGAACTTTGTGAATGTTACAAAAGAAGTTGCAGAACAGAAAAATGCGTAGGATAGGGAGGAGACTGATATGCATACAAAAAGAGTAATTCCCTGCCTGGATGTAAAGGACGGAAGAGTCGTAAAGGGCATTAATTTTGTGAATCTGCGGGATGCAGGAGATCCGGCCCAGGTAGCCGCAGCATATGACAAGGCCGGGGCTGATGAGTTGGTATTTCTGGATATTACAGCGTCCTCTGACAGCAGAGCCACCCAGCTGGAATGGGTGCGTCAGGTGGCCAGCACCGTGTTTATTCCCTTCACGGTTGGTGGTGGTATTCGTACTGTAGATGATTTTAAAGCGATCTTGCGTGAGGGTGCGGATAAGATTTCCGTGAATTCTGCTGCGATTATGAATCCTAAGCTGATCAGTGATGCTGCAGATAAGTTCGGCAGCCAATGTGTGGTGGTGGCCATTGATGCCAAGCGCCGTGCAGACGGCAGCGGCTGGAATATTTACAAAAACGGCGGCCGTGTGGATATGGGCATGGATGCCGTGGAGTGGGCTATGACAGCTGAAAAAATGGGTGCCGGTGAAATTTTATTGACCAGTATGGACTGCGACGGCACAAAAGCAGGTTATGATATCGAATTGACCAAGGCGGTAGCAGAAAATGTAAATATTCCGGTGATTGCATCCGGTGGTGCCGGAAAATTGGAGCATTTTTATGATGCTTTTGCGGAAGCGAAGGCAGAAGCGGTGCTGGCTGCGTCTTTGTTCCATTATAAAGAAATGGAGATCAGAGAATTAAAAGAATATCTGCGTAATAAAGGTATCAGTGTAAGGTTATAGAGCTGTCTGTAGTGTGTAAACAGGCAGAACAATATGGTTTAATGTTTTTTGTATGTGTAGTTTAGAGGAAATATATTATGAGCATGATTACCAATGATTGGCTTTCCGAGTTGGGAGCAGAGTTCAAAAAGCCTTATTACAAGGAATTGTATCAGTTTGTGAGAAATGAATACAGTACGACACAGGTATTCCCTCCGGCAGAGGAGATTTTTACGGCCTTCCATCTGACTCCTTTGAGTGAGGTGAAGGTGGTGATCATCGGTCAGGACCCTTATCACAATGTGGGTCAGGCCCATGGACTGTGTTTCTCGGTAAAGCCGGATGTGGAGATTCCCCCTTCGTTGGTCAATATTTATCAGGAACTTCATACAGATTTGGGCTGTAGGATTCCCAACAATGGTTATCTGGTCAAATGGGCTAAACAGGGCGTACTTATGTTGAATACAGTTTTGACTGTCCGCGCGCATATGGCCAATTCCCACAGAGGAAAAGGCTGGGAAGAATTTACCAATGCAGCGATCCGTGCCCTGAACAAACAGGACCGTCCCATTGTGTTTATTTTGTGGGGACGCCCGGCACAGATGAAAAAGGAAATGCTGAATAATCCAAATCACTTAATTTTGGAAGCGCCTCACCCCAGTCCCTTGTCTGCATATAGAGGATTCTTTGGCAGTAGGCCTTTTAGTCAGACCAATATGTTCCTGCAGCAGAATGGTATTGCGCCCATCGACTGGCAGATTGAGGATGTGTAAAGTGTAAAATAGAAAGGATTATACGAGATGAGATATCCGAAATATTTAGAGCCTGGCGGGACCATAGGATTTGTTGCACCTTCTTTTGGGTGCGGGATCGAACCCTACAGAAGTGCCTTTGAAAATGCACAAAAGAAATTTGTTGAAAAGAGTTATCAGCTGCAGCTGGGCCCCAACTGCTATGAGGGCAGTGGAGTGGGCATCAGCAACACTCCTGAAAAGTGTGCGGCGGAGCTGACGGAATATTATTGTAGTAATGAAAATGATGTGCTGATTTCCTGCGGCGGTGGTGAGTTGATGTGCGAAATATTGGGGCACCTTGATTTGGAACGTTTGAAAGCAGCTGAGCCAAAGTGGTACATGGGTTATTCGGACAATACAAATTTTACGTATTTGCAGGCAACAATCTGTGATACGGCAGCGATTTACGGTCCCTGCGCAGCCGCCTTTGGCATGGAACCCTGGCATAAGGGGATAGAAGATGCTTTTTGCGCATTGACCGGAGAGGTCAAGAACGTAAGGGGTTATGATAAATGGGAAAAAGAGTCCTTGAAGGACGCTGAACATCCTTTAGAACCTTATCATGTGACAGAAGAGCGCGTGATCAGAAGCTTTGTCGGAACAGAAAGCTGCGAAGGCACTGATAAACTGCAATTTTCCGGCCGTCTGTTGGGTGGCTGTATGGACTGTCTGGTGAATCTGTTGGGCACCCGTTTTGACCATACGAAAGAGTTTATTGAAAAGTATAAAGAAGATGGCATCATTTGGTTCCTGGAAGCCTGTGACCTGAATGTGTTTGGCATCCGCAGAGCTATGTGGCAGATGGAGCAGGCAGGCTGGTTTGAGCATGTGAAAGGTTTTCTGATCGGTCGTCCGATGTATTATGGTCAGGAGATGATGGGACTGGATGCTTATTCTGCAGTGTTGGAAGTTGCGGGCCGCAAAGGAGTGCCCGTGATCATGGACCTGGATATCGGACATTTGCCGCCTATGATGCCTATTGTAGTAGGAAGTATTGGAGAGGTAGAGGTCTGCGGAAATGATTTCCGCATGGAGTATATTTTGAAATAGTTTTCAGATCGACTGTACAAATAAATTACCGGTAATACAAAATATAATACAAAATATTTCAAAAATTCACTTGTCAAGTGCAGGTGTTTATGTTAAAATATCATTTGTTGTGAGGGAAACTTCACGAATGCAGGAGTGGCGGAATGGCAGACGCATCAGACTCAAAATCTGACGTGGGCGACCACGTGTGGGTTCAAGTCCCATCTCCTGCATTATTTTTTTTGAGAAAAAGCAGACAATCCTCCGGAGAATTCCTGAGGATTTTTTGCTTTACAGGGAAGAGACCTTGTCACATTAACGTGTGAAAGCTCTTCCGGCAAAGCAAAACCCTCCGGGAGGATGCGCTTATTTTTGCATAATGTTAAGATTATAAAATATATAAAATTAGTATAAAATTTTACTTGATAATCAACAACAGAAGTGCTAATATATGTCTTTGGAAAATGGATATTTCAAATGATATAATAACCAATTACCCGAGCATTTGCTGAAAAGCTAAGTACCCGGAGAAACAAACAATCAAAGAGAGGTAATTGAAATGCAAGTATTATTTATTAACTTAGCACTGGCCATGATCGGTGGTCTGATGATGTCCAGAATTGCTAAAAAGCTGAATCTTCCTGCAGTAACAGCTTATCTGGTTGCAGGACTTTTACTTGGCCCCTACGTGATCGGTGCATTAAATGTTCCCGGACTGGGCTTCAATACATTGGAGCAGGTAGAAGGTTTGAGTGCTTTGTCTCAGGCGGCAATGGGCTTCATTGCTTTTACGATCGGTAACGAATTCAGACTTAGCCAGTTAAAGAGCATGGGTAAGCAGGCTGTTGTGATCGGTATTGTACAGGCAGTCTTCACTACTGTAGTAGTGGACATTGTATTGATCGCACTGCACTTTTTATTCCCTTCCATCATTTCTCTGCCCGCAGCTATTGTGCTGGGTGCCATTGCATCCGCTACAGCACCTGCAGCTACCCTGATGGTAGTAAAGCAGTACAAGGCTGACGGTCCTCTGACCAAGCTGCTGATGATGGTAGTTGCAATTGATGATGCGGTTGGTCTGGTACTGTTCGCAGTATCCTACGGCGTTGCCAACGCGATTGAAGCCGGAAGTGTCAGCGTGACCGGCATGGTGCTGGAACCCATGATCGAGATCGTAATGTCTCTGGTACTTGGTGCAGTAATCGGGTATCTGCTTAACTTTACAGAGCGTTTCTTCCATTCCAGAAGTAGACGTATGTCCCTGTCTGTAGCCTTTGTATTCCTGGCTGTTGGTCTGTCCATGATCAAGTTTGAGATCGGCGGTGTACATTTTGGCAGCTCTCTGCTGTTAGTCTGCATGATGACAGGTACCATCTTCTGCAATGTCTGTGAGACTTCCGAAGAGTTGATGAACCGTGTGGATAGTTGGACTGTTCCTTTGAACATTCTGTTCTTCGTATTGTCCGGTGCAGAGCTGGATCTGAAGATCTTAAGCAATCCTATGATCCTGTTTATCGGTATCATTTATATTATGGCAAGATCCGCAGGTAAGTACTACGGTGCATATCTTAGTTGTGTGTCTACCAAGTGTAACGAAAAAATTACAAAGCATCTTGGTATCACCCTGCTGCCTCAGGCAGGTGTAGCGCTGGGTATGTCCCTGACCGCTTCCAATCTGGGTGATGGCGCAGTGATCAGAAACGTAATCCTGTTCAGCGTACTTGTATATGAATTAGTAGGTCCTGCACTTACCAAGCGTGCACTTACTTCCGCAGGCGAAATCATTCCCGAAGGCAAGACCAGTGCAAGAAGCAAGAACAAGCCCAAGCCTCCCATTTCCCTGCAGGGCTAATCAAGAGCGTTTGATCGCAGAAGCTAATATAAAAGTTACATATTAATATGACTGAAAAATAAGTTCCGGATGATGTTTCACCCGGAACTTATTGAATTTGTGCGTCGGGTGATTTGCCGCAACCTATTAAATAAGAAGGAAAATATAAATGTTGATTAGCCGTGAAAAAAATTTTTATAGGACATTCTTCCGATTATATATAGCCCTTGTGCTGCAGAATGTGATCACATTAAGTGTCAATCTGCTGGATAATGTGATGTTGGGGGCTTATAGTGAAACTGCGCTGTCGGGCGTGGCCATTGTAAATCAGATTCAGTTTGTTTACCAGCAGGTACTGATGGCGCTGGGAGACGGTATGGTGATTTTTTGCAGCCAGTATTGGGGCAAAAAGCAGACGGAGCCCATCAAAAAAATTGCTTCTGTTTCCATGAAGACTGGTCTGTGTGTGGCGGTGCTTTTGTTTACGGCTGTCACGCTGTTTCCCGGGTGGATAGCAGGACTTTTTACCACAGATCTGCCCATTCAGCAGCAGGCTGTGGAATATATGAGCATTATACGTTTCAGTTATCTGTTTTTTGCGGTGACCATTTTGCTGCTTGCTGCCATGAGAAGTGTTGAAGTGGTGAAGATTGCCTTGTACTTGTCTGTGATGACATTGTTTGTCAACTGCGGTGTAAATTATCTTCTAATCTTCGGTAATCTGGGAATGCCGGAAATGGGAGCCAAAGGTGCAGCGATAGGTACCCTTGTGGCCAGAATCGTAGAGTGCCTGGTGTGCATCTGGTATGTGGCGGTGAAAGAGAAGCGGTTGGCGCTGCATCTTAAAGATTATCTGACCGGAGATTGGAGCCTTGCCCGTGATTATTTTAAGGTGACAGTTCCCATGATCGTGGTCCAGGCGCTGTGGGGATTAAATACAGCACTGCAGACCGTGATCTTAGGACGTATGACAGCAGCGGCCATTGCGGCCAACAGTGTGGCATCGTCCCTGTTTATGTTGGTAAAATCCATGGCAGTAGGTGCTTCGGCAACAGCTTCCGTTATCATTGGCAAGACCATCGGATCCGGGGATATGAAGAAGGTGAAGGAATATGCCAAGACCCTGCAGGTGCTTTTTGTGTATATCGGCATAGTGGCCGGCTGTATTTTATTCCTGATCAGAATGCCTATTTTGACGATTTATGATCTGTCGGCAGAAACGAAGGCCATGGCCAATTCGTTCCTGATCATTTTAAGTGTGATCTGCATGACCATGTCCTATCAGATGCCCACCAACACCGGTATCATCAGAGGCGGCGGCAGTCCCAACTTTGTAGTAAAACTGGATTTGATCAGTATCTGGTGTATCGTATTGCCGGTGTCATTCATTATGGCGTTTGTGGTAAAGGCTTCACCCATAGTGGTGGTGTGCTGTCTGAATGCAGATCAAGTATTTAAGTGCATTCCGGCTTTCATCAAGGTCAATTACGGTCACTGGGCTAAGAAGCTGACCAGGTAGAATATAAAAGTTTTCTGAAAAAAATGTGTTTTACTGGAAAATGCTGTTGGAATCCGATATAATAAATTACCAGAGAATATTTCATAAAGTATATTTTATAAAGGAATTTATAAAAGAATTTATAAAGGGATATTTTTTGAGATTATATATAATAGAAGTAATGGGAATGGAGATATCAAAATGAGTGATCAGAATTATCAGGATTATCAAGATTATAATATCGAATATCAGCAGAATAATGGAAACGATCAGAAGAAAGACACACTTGCCGTTGTAAGTTTGGTGCTGGGAATTGTCTCTCTGGTACTATGCTGTTGTTCCGGCATTTTTAGTGTACCTTTTGGAATCGGCGGTATCATCTGTGCAGTTCTGGCCAAAAAGAATGGCAAGTCAGGCATGGCAACAGCCGGTTTGGTCTGTTCCATTATCGGTCTGGTATTTGGCATCATGTACACAATTTTAGGCGTGATGATGTTTTTTGCCCTGATGAGCGATGTGGATTTTGTGGAATCCTTTTCAACCATGTATTATTATTAAAACATGACCGAAAGAAGCAGTTTGGAAGAAACGTTATACAAAATCGGGCTTTTGCTGCTGCCCGCAGGGATCTTAGGATTTTTGTTGTATGATAAGTTTATCCTGGATTATTTTGAAGGCTTTCCCTGCGTTTTGTATTATCTTTGTGGGATTTATTGTCCCGGCTGCGGCGGTACGAGAGCTTTGAAAGCATTGCTTGATGGGGAGATATTACGGTCACTTTGGTACCATCCGCTGGTGTTGTACAGTGTGATCCTCTACGTAGGATTTATGCTGAGCCATACGCTGGAACGATTTTCTGTAAAGGGTATCAAAGGCTGGCAATTCCACAGTTGGTATTTGTATGGAGCACTGGGGATATTGATCGTGAATTTCCTTTTAAAGAATATATTGCTACTGTGCTTTCATATTACTATTTGATATATTCCTGTTCAGCATATTTAATGTTGGGGATATGTACTTTTGCTTTTACGAATTGATATATGTGCTTTTCACATATAAATATTTGCACAAAAGAGTGCGGAAGAGGAGAACAAAATGGATAAAAAGACTACAGGTATTATTGGTTATCTGACGATCATCGGATGGCTGATCGCATTTCTGGCAGGTGACAAGGAGGGCGCAAAGTTTCATCTGAATCAGTCCCTTGTGATCATTCTGTTCAGTCTTGTGGCAGGTATGATACTTCCTTTGATTCCTATTATTGGCTGGTTGCTTTCCATCGTGGTAAATGTTGCACAGTGGGTGTTTATCATTCTGGGCATTATCTCTGCAGCTAAGGATGAGGAGAAGGAACTTCCTTTCATCGGTGCTATCAAAATTCTGAAATAAAAATACCATTACAAGAGTGACAAAAATTGAATATAAGAGAATATTAATGGCTGGCAGGTTATGCTAGTCCTTATTATTTGCCCTCAAAAACCTCCTATCCTTAAAACACATTGGGCAGGAGGTTTTTTGTTGTAGTTAAAAAGGAAGAAGGATTAGAAAGGGTGGAAAAAGTATGCAAAACAAAAAGCTTTCATTACAGTATCTTAGGAATTTTCGGGATTATTTATTGAGAGAAGAAAAGAGCACGGCAACAGTAGAAAAATATTTCAGGGATGTGTGTTCTTTTCTTGATTATGTGGGAGAGAAAATAGTTACGAAAGAGATTACCATTGCTTATAAAAAGCATCTGGAAGAAAAACAGTATGCAGCGCGTTCCATTAATTCTATGATCACGTCAGTAAATCGGCTGATGGATTATTTGGGATGGTGTGACTGCAAAGTAAAATGTATGCGCTTGCAGAGGGAAATGTATTGCAGTGAGGAGAAAGAACTGACCAAAGAAGAATACAAGCGCCTTTTGAATGCAGCGAGTGGCAATGAGCAGCTGTATATGGTACTTCAGACAATCTGCAGTACCGGAATCAGGGTGTCTGAACTGAAGTTCTTTACGGTGGAAGCAATCAGACATGGTGAAGTGATCGTGCGATGCAAGAGTAAGACCAGGACAGTTTTATTGCCTAAAAGCCTGATAAAAGAGCTGACCAGATATATTCGTAAAAGGGGAATCAAGGAAGGAACCATTTTTGTGACACGAAAAGGCAATCCGCTTGATCGCAGTAATATCTGGGCTGATATGAAGAAGCTGTGTTGCAGCGCAAATGTAAATCCATCCAAGGTATTTCCTCATAATTTAAGGAAACTCTTTGCCAGAACTTTTTACGGAATGGAAAAGGATATCGCGAAACTGGCGGATATCCTAGGTCATGGCAATATTGAAACAACACGGATTTATATTATGACAACAGGATCGGAGCATCGTCAGAAGATTGAAAGCCTGGGGCTTGTATTTCACGAAAACACATAATTTGTATTATGTGGTGAACATTATAAGGATAGTACTCCTGATTATATAACTATACTCTTGTTCTTTTTATAATTCAATATTTTTTTGCTAAATATGTCACTTTTTTGCGAAATTTGTTGTACAATATTTAAATTTTACAAAAAATGTTACCACAAAGGCACCTTTATGCCCTTTCGCTCCATTTATTTAAAAGAGCACACTATTGTGCGCTTTTTTTACGGCAACAGTCAGTCTAAAGGTGTCATCTTAAGGTTTATATGTATCGGTCAATCACTACATAATACAAATTATGCGGTATGGGTGCCTTGGCTAGAGGAGGATCGATATGACACGTGAAAATTATTTGACTGTTAGGATGTTTGGTCGTTTTGAAATTATATATAACAATCAGATGTTGAATCTCGGACACAGCCAGACCACAAAAGCTATGAAATTACTGCAGTTGTTGCTGTTTTATGGAAATGAAGGAATACATAGATCGCAGATTATTCAGTATTTATTCGGTGTGGATGCAGAGGGAGAACTGCAAGCCAATCTACGGGTAGTGGTGCATAATCTGCGCAGGATTTTAGAACGATCAGGTTTACCTGAACACAATTATATTTCAATAGAAGCAGGAATATACCGTTTTACGCCGGAGTGTTCTTGGAGTGTAGATGCCAGACGTTTTGAAGATTTGATAAGAGCTGCAAAATCGGCAGAAGGTGAAAATAAGTATGAACTGTTGCAGGAGGCCTGCAATCTTTACAAGGGGCATTTTCTTCCTGAATTGGCCGGAGATGATTGGGTGATCATGAGAGATGCCCATTTCCGGAGTTTATATACAGAAAGCCTTACGTTATTGGCAGAGATGATGAAAAAAAGAGGGATGTATCAGGAACTTTACATCCTCTGTAATCATGCCTCATCCCTGTTTCCCTTTGATGAATGGCAGGTATATGTCATGGATGCACTTGTGGCCATGGGAGATGCTAAAGCAGCAATGGAGTTGTATGATGCGACAACGACAATGTATTTCAAAGAACTGTCGATGCCTCCTTCAGACAAAATGATGGAATGCTTCAGGCGTATGCGGGAGCGTCTTCAGATGCGTACCAGCAATATCAGTGAGGTACAGGGGGAACTGGACGAAAAAGAATTTTTAAAAGGAGCATTTTTTTGCCAGTATCCAAGCTTTGCAGACAATTACCGCGTACAGAGCCGTATGATGGAACGTTCCGGTCATTCAGTATATCTGCTCATGTGTACTATCAAAGATGAAGCAGGGCAGGTATTAGATGAATCGGAATGGGTGAAATCAATTTCAGATAATCTGTTTCTGGCCATTCAGGAATCCTTGAGAAGAGGAGATGTCTTCACAAAATACAATTTGAAGCAATATTTGGTGATGTTGATGGGAATCCGCAGAGAAGAGTGTTCCATCGTAACAGAACGTATTGATAAGAATTTTCGCAAAAGATGTCCCTTGAAAAACGTTAGAATTCACTACTACATCTCTTCTGTAGCAGCAGATTATAGGAACATAAAATAGAAAGTTAAGAAATAAACATTAAAAAGGTGCTGAAAAGCACCTTTTTTTAACGCAATTCTTAACCCTTTGCAGGTTACAATATAAAAAAAGAAAGATATGAAGGACTAACATGGAAAAGTATATTAGTAAATCAGTTGTCAGTGCGGTTCACGTATGTATTGATAATTTTCGTATCGATAGCTGGCAGGGCAGGATTTATACATTATTAAATAATAAAGAAATCCATTTTCAGAGTACTGATGAGCTGTTGAGCATTATGGGTTTGTTTTGGGACGAGCTGGGATTCCCACAGGAATCAACCATCAGCCGTAGCTTTACTGTATCTGGCCAATCACAGATTCAGAAACAGACGAATGCGTTCTTTCAAATATTGTATCCGAAAGATGGAACGCGGGATAAGGTCAAAGTAGAAATAAGGGAGGACGACATGAATAATAAGAATGGAGATAAAGGAACTTTTCTGGTGCGTATACAGTACAGACAAAATGCAAGCTGGCAGGGACATGTAACCTGGGTTGAGGAAAATAAAACAGTACCATTCAGAAGTGCGCTGGAATTACTTAAACTTATAGACAGCACTCAATTTAAGGATGCAGATGAGTGGAACAATGAATGATTTATATGATACCTAAAAGTCACAAACGATGAAAATTTAGTAAAAAGTGAGGAAAGTGAGTAAAAACCGTGAAAAGTGGAATTAAAAAAGGCAGAGATACTTTTGTAGTCAAAATATTGAATCGGCAGAATTCCACCTGGCAGGGAAATATCACTTGGGTAGAAGGAGAAAAGTCACAGAACTTTCGGAGTGCGCTGGAAATGCTGAAGCTGATGGATGAGGCATTAGAAGTTAGTACAGATGTGGAAGGAGGACAGCAGTAGCCATGAAGAAAAAAGAACTTATGAAGAGAATATTGGCGATGATGCTTTGCGTAGCGATGCTGCTGGGTACAAATGTGTCTGCTATGGCAGATGATACGGTTTCAGGAGGAGATGCTGGTGTTTTACAGACAGTCTGCGAAATCTGTGAAGAGGTGGAATGCGTATGCCAGAAGGCCTGTGAGACCTGTGAAGAAGTAGAATGTATCTGTCCGAAAGCCTGTGAGACCTGTGGAGAAGTAGAATGTACTTGTCCGAAGGCATGTGATGATTGCGGAGAAGTAGAATGCATTTGCCCGAAGGCATGTGAGACCTGTGGAGAAGTGACCTGCGTATGCGGACTGGCGTCTGTACCGGCTCTTGTTAACACTTGCTTAATTTGTAATGTGGATCCATGTACATGCGAAGCAGCAGGTGATACAACAGAAACCTGTACATGTGGCAACCCGGATTGTACATGTGAAGAATGTGAAGGGGAAACCTGTACCTGTGCAGCAGAGATATTAAGCACAGAAGATACTGGTGTGTGTGATATCTGCGAAAAAGGAGCGGAAGCATGCTCCTGTACAACACTTACCTGCGATTTGAAAGATGCAGGGGAAAAGATTACGGAAACAATCACAGTAGCAGGACCGGGGCTTTCCAACAAAACCTTAACGGTTACTCCGGCAAATTCAGATGAAGTTTTAAAAGCATTAAAGAATGCTTTACCAGAGTATGCAGTAGAGTCCTATCTGGCATATGACTTTGTTTTTGAGGATGTTGTAACAGAAGAAGGTGAAGGTAATACTTCTGTAGCTCAAGAGACAGAGGAATCTAAGTGCGTAAAAGTTACGGTTACATTTGGAGAGCATAAACCTGCAGGTACCTTGCAGGTGATGCACTTGGCAGGAAACGGGGTGGAAGAAGTTGAGGCTTCTAAAGTTAATGTTTTGTATACAGAAGACGAATCAGCCATCACCGGAGTAGAGTTTGAGGCAGACAGCTTTTCCATATATGCCATTGTATGGGTATCAGATGTAGTGACAGTGACCGGTCCGATTGTTGACCTGACGGGCGTAGAAATCGCAGGCACACAGGATATGAAGATAGAACTTCCTACAGATGGCAGTGAGATTACAATGGATGAAATCTCAAAGCTTGTTGTTGAGACTAATACGGGGACAGAAGAAGAACCTGTTATTAGTACGATGGATTACGAATTGGATAATGTTCGATGGATTGATTCTGTGGGAACAGCGACTGATATTTATGTTTACAGCCTAAAGTATAATCCTATTGAGGAGAGAATTGAATTCCGAGAGTCAGCTGACAGCGCATGGTCTTATTTGGATTCATCTTATACCCTTCGTTTTATGTACGAAAAGGCAACAAAAACAATAAGTGGTCATGAGATTGTATTGGTAGATGGAGGCAATGCAGTAAAATCTCAGACAGTAGATATCACTTTCTACAATAATGAAGTTGTTAATTTAGGAGAAGGTCAGACCAATCTGTTTGATGAGAATACAAAGTCATATGTTACATTGAATGATAAAGAGTTAGGTAATACGATAGAGTTCGACGGTGTTACTTATATGTACAAACGAGCGGTAATGTATGATAGTAAAACAAACGTTTATGAGGAAAATGACAATGCAATAAGGCTCTATGAGCTGCAGTTGGTTAATGAGACTTTGAAACAAAGGGTTTCAAATAATAATAGTTTACATGATTTCTCTGAAGAAAGCAAAATTGTGTTTGTATATTGCAGAGCAGATGTGGAAGAACTTAGAATTACAGCTAAATTTGCAAATGCAGATATGACAGATACTCTTGCTATAGCGGATGTGGTGATTCCGGTTATAAAGAAAGCAGGCGAAGTAGTAACTGCAGAGGAAGATTATCAGACATTTGCGGAATATACAGATGTAAACAGAGAGGATTCTAAGAACCTGATCGAAATAGACGGAGTGATATATCAATTTGACGGTGCCTATGTCACGGCAGCTGGTCTTAACTATTGGGAATATAATGCGACCAATACGAAAATTGATGCGTTGAGAATCTTTGGAGATGAACTGCAGTTTCGAACAGCAGGGACATCAACATGGACAGATATGAAGGAAACAAGTGCCGATACCTACAACTTATTCCTTGTCTATAAAGAGCAGAAGGGAGTGTCAAAGACAATAACGCTGACTGCTGTTCTTGCAGATGCAAGCAATACTAATTTAGATACAGTAAAAGTGACGTTGAGAAAAAAGCAATTGGAAGATGGAACTTTTGCACCGACAGCTGCAGTATCTATAGAAGAATTAGTGGCCAATGGTACGATTGAACCGTCCTATGAGATCGATGGAGTAGAATATAAATTCCAAAATGCAGTTTTAGTTTCCAAATTAAGCAATTTTACGAGACAGACATATTATACTGCGGTGAATAATACAAAAAATGTATCAGCCAGTTCAATAAATGTCTTAGTACAAGGATTGCAATTGAATGATACTCAGCTCCAGTATCAATATGCTCCAAACACGGTTTTTGATATTAACGACAGACATATTGTATTGGTGTATGCAGAAGATCTGCACAAGGTTGAGACTATTGACTCGAAAGCTCTTGGAGTAACTATAAGAATGGTTAACTTTAAGGATGTGCAGACAAATTTTGGAGGACCATATGCGGAGAATGTAGGTAGAACAGCAGGACTTCTTACAAATACAACGACAAATGGTTATCCATCGACAACACAGCTTGGTACGAAAAACTTTAGTTTTGAAAAATGGTTTGGAGCTGACGCTGCAACAAGAAGTGACAAAGATACAAATGTGGCGACAGTTCAAGAAGCAAATTATCTATTTCTTAAAAAATATTATGATGAAAGTGGTACCTTCCATTACAGTGGATTTGAAAATTATGCGAGTATGGATCAATCTACCGGAGACTTTACAGTTTATGAGGAGATAGGAGCATCTTCTGCTATATCGAATTCGTATAGTCATAAGCGAGGACATTTCTTACCATACAACAGCATTGCTCCCGGACAATTTTCATCTAATACAAACCTGTACGACCCAATGGGAAAACTGTTACCTACAGATGCTAGCAGATATAATGAAAATTTATATGTTACAAAAGAAACCGTAGATTATAACTTTGGTATGTATCTGGAAGCTGAGTTTGCGCAGCCAAACAATGGTATTTATCGTGGCGAACAGATGGTATTCGAGTTTAACGGTGACGATGACTTCTGGGTATACTTAGACGGTGTACTTGTGTTAGATATCGGTGGTATTCACAACGCTCAGAGTGGATACATTAATTTCGCTACTGGTGAAGTGGTAGTAAAAGCATTGCCAAAAGGTACAGGAACACAAACAACAATTAAGCAGATGTTCATTAATGCCTTAGGGAAAACAGGTGTCAATGATTATAACTTTAAAGGTAATACTTTTGCAGACGGATCGCTCCATAAGATGCAGGTGTTCTATATGGAACGAGGAAAGAGTGCATCTAACTTATATCTGAACTTTAACCTTCCAACAGTTCCATCAGGAACGATTCAGGTAGAAAAACAACTTGGAAATACAGATCAGGAAGCCTATACAGATTTACCATTCGCTTTCCGCGTGATGGCACAGAAGATAGTTGATAGAGATGAAGCACTCGATGCAAATGGAAAACATGTTTGGATAGAAAAATATGCAGAAAACGAATATGAGCCTCTTGGTGCAGAGAGTGGTGCATATGTAGGTAGTGAAAAAAATAAATTGGAAATTTCTCCAGAAGGAATATTTACTCTGAAACCTACAGAAGTTGCTAACTTCCCAAATATTCAGGCAGATAGAAAGTATTACGTAGAAGAAGTGAATCTGGCTCAATTACAAAAAGAGAATAAGGTTATTGTTGCTAGTGATACAAAATATACGGAAGATGGAAAAACCGGGCAAATGGATATGCTGACAGGTGAGATAACCAAAAAAGAACTGTTTGGCACAGAAGAACTTATCGATGTTATCAAGACGACTGAGCGTGTAGTTAGTGAGAGAAAGAAAGTTACATTCATAAATTACATAACGAGTGCGGTTCTTGGACATATCCGGATTGAAAAGGAAATTTCGAAAGGGGAACAGAATCCAGATTATGGATTTAACTTTAAAGTTACAGTACAGGATAACATAACTAGTAAGATGGTTCCTTATGTTGGAGAGTATTATTTAATAGGCTCCGATGGAAATTATCTTTATTTGGATGATGCAGGAGAACTACAATCAAGCGGATTACCCAAGGCATATGGAAGAACGGTTAATGGAGTGATTCCAAATGTAAAAGTCGGGCAAAAGGCAGAGGTTCGTGATTTTTATCAAGGTACAAGCTTTTTCGTAGAAGAAGTAGATCTCAAAAATATCTACGAAACTCCAAAGATAACATATGATGAAGATACTTGCACAGTAGTAGATGCAGATGGTAACAAAACATATCACGTAAAGGGTAATGTTTCAGCTCAGGTTATTGTCACGAATAAAGAAAAGTATCAATACGATTGGACTATTTTCAAACAAAACAAAACTGATAGCAGCCAATTGTTAGCAGGAGCTGAATTTACATTGATTTCAGCAGATGGACAGAAAACATATTATGGAAAATCTGTGGTTGATGATCCCCAGACGGCAGAAACAGAAACCGGTACTGTTAGGTGGTATACAGACAGTGCAATGACAACAATTGCTGAAAGCATATCGTTGGGCACTTATTATTTGGCCGAGACAAAAGCACCGGTAGGGTATGCAGTAAGCGAAGAAGTCTGGACAATTGTTTTTGCAGAGGAAGCAAGTCCCGTTGTTTACAAAGGTAAAATCGAAGGTGAAATTCCATCGGATGCAGAACTGATTGATAATCCTCCAGAGGAAAAAGTGGATGATTCTGGTGTTCGTCATGTGATTACAGAATTCTATTTTATGAATGAAGTGCTTTATGAATTGCCCTCTACAGGAGGTCCCGGAATTTACTGGTGTATGCTCAGTGGTATGCTGCTTATGATGGCAGGCGCGCTGATGGTATATAACAAAAAATGCAAGGAGGTGCTGGGAGGATAAAACATAAATGTTTTACTGGCTTGGCACCTGCAAGCCCAAAAGAACTATTTTAGAAACAAAGATTACCAAATAAAAATGAAAAGTTGGTAACAAAAAAAGAGCACAGCTTGAGACAAAAGAAAGGAAAACAAAATGAAAAGAACAAAGAAAATTTTAGCTATGTTGTTAGCATTCACAATGATTCTTGGAATGGCATTGACAGCAAGCGCAGAGACATCAATACCGTCAAAGGAAGATAAGTTGAAAATTTCTGCAACAAACATTGAGGAAGCTGGTGTTACAGTTACCGCCTATCAGATTGTAGAAGCTAATTACACTCCAAAGGGCTTTACTGGTTTTTCATGGGCAGCTGGTTGCGGATTTGCTGCCACTAAAGAAGTTTTTGCTAATGGCGCTTTAAACTTGAGTGATACCGAGATAGCAACTCTTACTTCCAAAATTTCCAGTTTGAATTCATTTGAAATGGAAAAAGATACTACTACCGCTACTACTTATATAAGTAAAAATGAATTGGAAGCAGGAACCTATATGATTTTGGTTACTGGGTCTGCATCTACAATATATAATCCGATGATTGCAAGTGTGTACTATAAGGTTGACGGAACAGGTATTGCCACTGAGGTTGTGAGTGCTAAAGATAAATGGTCTCTTGAAACTGAAAATGCGTATGCAAAGTCTGATAAGCCTTCTGTAGACAAGGTAATTGTGAAAGCTGATAACACTGAAGTGAAGGGAGACGACGGTGCATACAATGAGGAAATCAACTTCAAAGTTACAGGTGTGATTCCTTCTTATAGCAAACAGTATACAACAGTAAATTATAATATCGTAGATACTTTAAGTACCGGTTTGAGTTTCGTATCCGCTGAAGAGGATGTGATAGTAAAAGTTGGACTTGATGAGCTTACTACTGAGATGGTTGAGGCGGGGGATGATACATACTCTGTAACCATTAGCGGACAGACTATGACAATTGCTTTTGCTTCAGAGTATATTAAAAACAACGGCTTAAAAGCTGTCGAAGTGACTTATGTTGCTAAGCTTAATGAAAATGCTGCACTTAACTACAATGGCAATACGAATACTGTATATGCAGAGTATAGTAATAATCCTACTAATACAACAAGCAAAGGAAAAACTCCTGAAGTAGTAACATATCACTATACATTTGGTATTGATGCAAGCTTATTAGGTTCTACCGTAACATCAGAACTTTTCAAGACTGATAATGGCGTAATCGAAGAGGGCGCAACAGAAACTACTTATACATATCTGGATGGTGCAGAGTTTACTCTTACCAGAACAGATGCTCCTGCTGACTATACTGGAAAGACTGTATACACAGCAATTACTGGTGCTGGTGGGGTAAAAGGTGATATCCAATTTAAAGGACTTGATGCAGGTACTTATACACTTGTTGAGACTAAGGCTCCTACCGGATATCAATTAGATACAACTGAACACTCCGTTGTAATTACAGCAGAGTACAATACTGATGGAACATTAGAGAGTTATTCTATTGTGATTGATGGAAAAAATGATGGAACTAGCACTTATGTAAATAATGCTACAGATAATAAAGTTGATAAGGTTGACGAGATTGGTCAAACTGCAACAAGTACTCTGATTAAGAATACCAAACTTATCGCCCTTCCTTCCACAGGTGGTATCGGTACTACAATTTTCACCGTAGGTGGTTGCTTAATCATGATTGCAGCAGCAGCTCTGTTCCTTGCAAACCGCAGAAGAGAAGCTAGATAATTTCCTATCAGAAATTATCCAATGAAATAAACAAAGCGCAAATAGCGTACAAGTTTTATACATACTCAGGGGCTGTAAAGCTCCTGAGTATGATAAATTGTAATATATACAACAACAAGGAGAAGTCGGATGAAAAAAATATTACAGAATACTTTAATTGTAATGGTGTTTTTAGCCGGATTGTCCTTGTTGCTGTATCCCTTTATTTCCAATGAGTGGAATAATTATAGGCAGAGCAAATTGATCACTACTTATGAACAGGTAATCACACAACAGGAAGAAAAAGATTATAGTGCTGAATGGGAAAAAGCTAAAGCTTATAATGATTCCTTGTTGCCTATGGTCTTGCCGGATTCCTTTGCCGCGGCTGCAACGGCTGTAGAACCGGATCCTGAGTACATGGACAGCCTGAACCTTTTGGGGGATGGCATGATGGGTTATGTGGAGATTCCTAAGATTGATATTAAGTTACCAGTTTACCATACTACAGGTGAAGAGGTGTTACTGAAGGCAGCCGGTCATTTGGAGGGAAGTACCCTGCCGGTTGGAGGAGAGGGAACACATGCGGTAATTTCTGCCCATAGAGGCTTGCCCAGCGCAGTACTTTTTACTGATCTTGACAAGTTGATGGAAGGAGACCATTTCCTGTTGTACATACTTGACGAGAGCCTTTGCTATGAGGTAGATCGGATCAGCGTGATAGAACCATATGAGACAGAGTGTCTGGCGCCGGAAGAAGGACAAGAGTATGTTACCCTGATGACTTGTACTCCTTATGGTGTGAATTCCCATAGACTCTTGGTGAGAGGCCACCGCATACCCTATGAACCGGAAGTAGTAAAGGTCATGCAGGAAGAAGCCAAGGCAGCAGGTCAGATTAGTATTCACACAGATTATTTGCTCTGGGTGATCGTAGGCTTGTCGGTTACAGCGTTATTCATAGTGGTCATTATCGTCTTGGATCGGATTCATCGCAGACGAAAGATTGCAAAAGGCCTTAAAGATATTGAAGTGGAATGTTAAAAAGAGTATGAAGCGGATCGTTACAAACATCCTGTTTGGATTGATATTTTTAATTGGATTTGGAGTTTTGATATATCCAACAGTCTCCAACATGTGGAACAATTACCGCCAGAGTCACTTGATCACCAGTTATGAGCAGGTGGTAAGTCAGATGGAAGAGGAAGATTTCACGGAGGAATGGGAACAGGCCGAAGCCTTCAATGAGAAGCACACAGAGAACAATATTTACGCGGATGTTTTTGGTGCCGGGGATGTGGATCTTCGCAATACCGAATACTGGAAGGTATTGAATGTAGGAAACGATGGTGTGATAGGATACTTGACTATCCCCAAGATTAATGTGAAGTTGGCAATTTACCATGGTACCGAGGAAGCGGTACTGCAGACCGGTGTTGGTCATTTAAACGGCAGCAAACTTCCCATTGGTGGGGATAGTACCCACTCGGTGCTTGCTGCACATAGAGGTTTACCCAGCGCCAAATTGTTCACTGATATTGATCAGTTGAAGAGAGGCGATATGTTTTACATATATGTGCTGGATCAAGTGTTTGCATATCAGGTGGATCAGATTCTGGATATGGTGGACAAGGATGATTCTGCTGCATTGGAATCGGCGCTTTCTATTGTTGAGGACAAAGATTATGTGACGCTGTTTACTTGCACACCGTATGGCGTCAATTCCCACAGGCTGCTGGTGCGAGGCAGCAGAGTACCTTACGAGGGAGAGGAACAGGTAGAGGCAGAGATACTGGAGAGCATGCTGAAGTCTCTGCAGGAAAAGTGCTTGTTCAACCTGATGGTGGGACTGTCCGGTGGACTGGTGGCCCTTTGGATCATAAAGTTTGTGATCAGACTTTGCTATAGAAGACGCAGGGAGAAGCGTGAAAACATCGCGAATTCGAAGGAGGAGATGTGATGATAAGGAAGAAGATAAGACAGGGAAGTGCATTCGTGCTGGCGGTGGTGCTGGGGATATCCGCATTTGTTGCAGGCAGAACCTATGCGGCCCTGGGCGTGGAAGTTGACAGGGAATGTACTCTGCAGATCAATGTGCCGGAAACCGGCTTCAGTGAACTGCAGGATCTGGAGATCCCGGTAAATCTCTATAAGGTGGCCGACATTGCAGTCTCCGGGAAATATACCCTGACAGCAGATTTTGAAGATAAGGGACTGGACGCCCTGGAAAACGTGTCAGACACCACCAGCGCCGATGAGTGGAAGCAACTGGCGGAAGCAGCCAAGAAGGCTGTGGTGGATGGTCTGGAGGCTGGTACTCCTATTGCAGCTGTAAACACAGCAGATGTGGAAGAAGCTCCTACTGCCAAAATCGTGAACGGCACTGTGACCATCGGAAGCGGCGAAGAAGACAAGCTTCCTGTAGGTCTGTATCTGGTGGATGCACAGACAGTAGAGTCTGCTATTTACCGTTACAGTTTTCAGCCTTACCTGATCTCCCTGCCTAATAACAACTATTACAAGGCTGTTGATGGTGCAGAAGGGGATGACACTTGGATCTACGATCTGGTGAACAATGATCAGGGAAATAATGCAGTAGGTTTAAAGCCTGCCAAAGAAGACCTATACGGAAACCTGGTGATTGAAAAGAATGTGGATGTATTCAACGGCACCTACGACAGTGCTACTTTTGTATTTCAGGTGGAGGCTGTAAAGGCAGATCCTGATGCGGCAGAAGGAAGTGCTCCTGCGAAAGTATTCAGCGACGTATTTGCAATGAACTTTACAGGTCCCGGTACCCAGACACTGACAGTTGGTCCTATTCCTGCTGGCGCAGTGGTTACAGTAAAAGAAGTTTATTCCGGCGCCGGTTACAGCATTGCAGAAGATACAGAAGAGAGTCAACAGACCATAATTGTAGCGGAGGAAGTGATTGCGGCAGATCCTGAGAGTATGATCGCTACTGTGACTTTTACCAATACCCATGATGACCGCCATAACGGCGGAAACGGTATCGTGAACACCTTCTCCTACGATAACGGGGAGTGGACTTATGAGGCGCAAAGGAGGTAAATGAGGATGAAGAACAAAATCAATAAAAAGACCATTTGCCTTGCAGCAGCGGCTGCAGCCCTTGTGGGAAGCTTGTCCGTAGGCAGCGCGCTGGCATATTTTACCACTTACACCAAGTCTGAGGGGAATGTAGTGCTGGATCTGGGTTTCACCCAGACGACACCCGATGAGAAGGTTGTGAATGGGGCAAAGCAGGTCACCATTCAGAATACCGGCGATTATGACTGCTACGTGCGTATGAAAGCCCTGGTAGGTGATGACTATACCATCAGCTACAGCGAGCACGGCGAAGAAGAGAAATGGACACCCGGTGCAGAAGGTTTTTATTATTACAGTGACATTCTGGCGGCCAAGACCGGCGTCAGCAGCCGCATCGATGTGAACATCACATTTCCCGAGCCGGAGGATGGGGAGGCGCCTGATTTCAACGTGATCATCATCCAGGAATGTACCCCCGTGCTCTATGATAACGAGGGCAATCCTTACGCAGACTGGAACAAGATCGCAGATGTGAGTAAGACAATAGTACAGGGAGAGGAGGGCAACGAATGATGAAGAAGAGAAGTAAGTGGACCCCTCTGGCCCTTTTATTGACAGCAGGCGTGCTGCTTTTGGGCAGTACTGTAGGCAGTACGCAGGCAGCCCTGACCTATTACAGTGAGAATTATTCTGCAGAGGTGACCGTATCCAACATTGGCGTAAGCCTCTTGGAGAACGGCAAAGAAGTCAGCTACCGTAATTACATGAAGGATGACAAATGGGACGAAAAGACCGGCATGCTGCTTGCGGATCTGACTGCGGACGGACCCCTGACCCTGGGAAAGGTTTATCAGGAAAAACTCTCCGTAAAGAATTCCGGCGCCATTGACGCTTACGTGAGAGTAGTGCTCAAAAAGAGCTGGCAGAACGATGCAGATGGCGACGGCGTGTATGAGAAGAATACCACCCTGTCTCCCGAACTGATCAAACTGAATCTGTTGACCGGCGAAAACGGCTGGATCGAAGATACAGATGCCTCCACAAAGGAGCGCACCGTGCTGTATTATACCAAGCCGGTAGCTTCTGAGGCAGTGACTCCTGATCTGTCAGACACCCTGCAGATTGATCCTACGGTGGGTACGAAGGTGGTAAAGACTGAGACCAAAGACGCAAACGGTACCACCGTGGTCTACACCTATGTGTATGACGGTTACAAATTTGTAGTGGAAGCAGAAGTGGACGCAGTGCAGACCCACAATGCCAAGGATGCGATCAAGAGTGCCTGGGGCGTGGATGTGACTGTGGGGGCAGATGGAAGCCTGAGCTTACGATAGGAGGGTACAGAGGATGAAAAAGAGAATTTTGTGCCTGTGCATGGCGATGGTGATGGTGCTTGGACTGCCAATGACTGCAAATGCAGAGCATTTCGAAGGTTCCGCAGACTGGCTGGTCTCTTTCACCGGCGAGAAGATGGAGAGTAATTTCAAGGCCACTGATGCAGCCAACGAAGTACTGACCAATCTGCAGCCCGGCGACAGCATCGACCTGCAGGTAAATATCGAGAATAAGAGCACCGACAAGACCGACTGGTACATGACCAATGAAGTGGTAAAGACCCTGGAGGACAGCAACAATTCTGCCCAGGGCGGTGTTTATACGTACATTCTGACCTACAAGGCTGCGGACGGCACGGAGACCGTGATCTACAGCAGTGAGTCCGTAGGCGGCGAGAACATTTTAAAGACTGAAGGGGCAGAAGGTCTCCATGAAGCTACAGCTACCCTGGAGGATCATTTTTATCTGGACCGTTTGGAAAGCGGCCAGAAAGCCTCTGTGCACTTGTTTGTGGGACTGGACGGAGAGACCCAGGGCAATGCCTACCAGGATACCCTGGCAAAGCTGCAGATGAACTTTGCAGTGGAGAAAGTAAAAGTGGCATCTCCTACCGTGGTAAAGGGAGAAGATAAACAGGTGGAAGTGGAAAGAGTGATTTACGCCGTAAAGACCGGTGATAACTCACCTGTCATCCTGTTCAGTGTGCTGGCATTGGTAAGTGCGGGCGTGCTGCTTGTGATCGCCACAAAACAGTTAAGAGATCGTGAGCAGAGCAAGCGTGTAAATACAAAGGGGGAGCGGTAATGAAAATCTGGAAAAGAATTTTTATGGCAGTCCTGACTGTCGCCTTGCTGCTGGTTCCTTCTTTTGGAAGCCTTGCGGCAGAATCAGACGGAAGTGGCCAAACGGCAGGCGGAGAGGAAGGTTACACCTACAAGGTTACCTTTTCCGCAGGCGTGCAGGGTACTTTTGAGGATGGAACAGACCTGATGAGCGTGGAGGAAATCCCCGCGGGAGCAAAGGTGTTCTTTACCGCCCAGGAGGCTGTGAAGACAGATGCTTCCAGCAAGTATTACGTGAAGGGCGTACGCCTGGCAGGACGGGATAATTCCGAAGCAGAGATGGCAGCACTTACCGTGACCGTGAATGAGGACGCGGACTACGTAGTCGTATATGGTATCAAGGGCGAACAGGTCAGTTATACCGTAAATTACGTGGATGCGAACGGCAATAAGCTGGCAGAAAGTGATATTTTTTACGGCAATGTAGGCGATAAGCCTGTGGTTGCTTACAAGTACATTTCCGGATATGTGCCGACAGTATTTGGTTTTACCAAGACTCTGTCTGCCAATGAAGCAGAGAACGTATTTACCTTTGTGTATGGTGTTGCAATGGAAGGTAATGATGATGTGATTTATGAAGAAGGTGATACCGTGATCGTCTATGTGGACAGAGTGGTCGGCGGTATCAGCGGCGGCCAGGGTACCGGCGGTAATGCCGGAAATGGCGGTCAGGGTGCTGAGGATGACGACAATGAAAATGAAGGCACCGGAACCGGAGAGGGCACAGGCGGCAATGAAGGAACAGGAGAAGGCACAGGAACAGATGACGGCACAGGAACGGAAGAGGATACTACTGATGACGGCAAGTCTGATGTAATCGTAGATCTGGATGATGAAGAGGTTCCTCTGGCGCAGCTTGATCAGGATAAGCCGGCAGTTAATATGGCTGTAATTGCTTCCCTGGCCGGAGTCAGTCTGGCGGCACTGCTTGCTGTAATTGTAATGATTTTCCGTCAAAGAGGCTTAAAGAGCAATGAAGAAGCAGAAGAGCAGAAGTAATAGGAGGAACCCGGTGTCAGTGCTGTGCAGTGCACTGGGCACTCTCTTGATCATTATTTTAATAGCAGTCTGTGTACCGCTGACGATCCCACAGTTTCTGGGGTATCAGGTGTATACGGTGGTCACAGGAAGCATGGAGCCGGAGATACCCGTCGGAAGTCTGGTATATATTCAGCGTACGGACGCTGCACAGGCCCAGCCGGGTGATGTGGTGGCTTTCTATGGTGCCAGAGATTCTGCGGCTATCATCACTCATCGTGTGGTGGAGAACCATGTGGTCATGGGGGAGATCATTACCAAGGGTGATGCCAATCAGACCAACGACATGAATCCGGTGGCATACGAGAATTTTATCGGGACTGTGACTGTGTCTATGCCTAAGCTGGGCGCAGTGGCGCAGGTCCTGACATCAAAAGATGGCAAGACTGCTGCGGCCTGTGTGATCGGGTTGGCAGTAGTGTTACATGTAATTTCAATCATTTTGGACAAAGATAAAACAAGTAATCCCAAGGGGATTGACAGAAAGGATCGGAAGTAACTCCGATCCTTTCTGTTATAAAAGCAATTCTTTAAAATCATAAATATAACGGTCTGTAATCGACTTGATCTCATCCACATATTCCCTGGAAGTATCATCATAGACTCCATACACGATCATGCCGGCCTGCTTGGCAGTCAGATCTGCGTTATAATTGTCATCAAGAAAGATAATTTCCTCAACAGGTTGACCAATTTGGTCAGCTGCCATGCGGTAAATCTCAGGATCAGACTTGGTAGTGTTGAAATCGTTGCAGGACCACACATTGTCAAAAAGCTCCCAAAGGCCTAATCTTTTCAGGCAGGGATCCAGGGTGATGTGGGGACTGGCGGTCAGCACATTTAAGCCGGCGCCACGATCCTTTAACTGTTTTAAGACGGAGCCTACGTTTTCTTTGGCAGGAATATGGTAAGCGTACGCTTCAAACATGTATTTGTACATTAATTCCAGGATTTCGTCCTGGGAGAGTGTAACTCCTAAAGTATCGCGATAATATTGGGCAGTGCCGATACATCCCAGCGGAGTGATGATCTTTAACAGATCATCGCCATAGGGTATACTGCAATCATCCAGAATACGCAGCATACAGGCACCGTATGTGGGCATGGAGTCCACCAAGGTGCCGTCAAAATCAAACAGATATGTGCTCATCGTTTTGCCTCGTTGGAATTAAAAATTGTACAAAACTAAGTGGTAGTCAGATCCACATCGGTAGGTTCCTCACCGTGAAGGAAAGTGATGATGATCTGAACACGCTTGTATGCCCGGGAGTAGTTCTCCTGAGCGTACTCTGCCACATATTCATTGTAGGAATTGTTGCTGTAGGCCTCGTGATAGTGTTCCACAGCTTCGGTCATATAATCGCTGGACTCGTCCGCCAATTCCTCCAGGTAGTCGTATTCCTCAGGGAAATCAAACTCTGCAAACTTGCTGAATTCATCATCCAGTTTGTCCAGAAGCAGAAGTACTTCTTCAACAGCGTCCTCAGCTTCCGGATCCACGCTGTTGATGGCGGAGTCGATTTCGGAGATAGAAGTACAGAAAGAATCCATTTCATTTTTGAATTTGGTGAGTTCGGGATTACTGCCACAGGCTGTCAGGGAACATACGCACAGAGCACTGAGGAGTAATGCACTCAATTTTTTAATCATTGGGAATCCTAACCTTTCCAATATGCACAAATTGAAAATAAAAGTGCATCTTTTCTTACAAATTTATCATAATTTGTCACTTTTAGCAACCCATATATGAAAAAGAAGCTGTCTGCAATAGAAAGCAATGGTAAAATCAATCAATAATATATTAAAACCACCCCTTTACTATTAATGCGTTACTGTGATATGATAAAGAAATAAATTTCTAAAGTTTCGAAAGGATGTGTCTTACCCAATGACGAGAAAAGAATTTCAAACGCTTACCAGAGAGCGTATTATATATTTGGATGGTGCAACCGGTTCCAATCTGGTAAAGGCAGGAATGCCCTCCGGTGTATGTCCGGAACAGTGGATATTGGAACACAAGGATGTATTTTTGGAATTACAGAAGGCATATGTGAATGCCGGAAGTGATATTTTGTATACACCTACTTTTGGGGCCAATCGTGTTAAGTTAAAGGAATATGGTTTACAAGGTCAGATAAAAGAGATGATTGCAGGATTGGTCAGCTTGTCCAAACAGGCTGCAGCCTCCGCTGAGGGCCGCAAGGTCTATGTGGCAGGTGACCTGACGATGACAGGCGAGCAGCTGGCTCCTATAGGCATGATGGAGCTGGAGGAATTGATCGATATTTATAAGGAACAGATTTCCTGTCTGAAAGAGGCGGGAGTGGATCTGTTGGTGATTGAGACAATGATGAGTCTGGCCGAGACCAGAGCGGCTTTGATCGCTGCCAGAGAAGTGTGCGATCTGCCTGTAATGGTCACCATGTCTTTTGAACCAAGCGGTAAAACTTTGTTTGGTACAGATGCCAGGACGGCAGCAATCGTGGCAGAGAGTCTTGGAGCAGACGCAGTTGGTATCAATTGTTCAGCAGGTCCTGTAGCGATGCGCGGTATTGTTGCCGCAATGGCGGCGGTTACAAGGATTCCGCTGATCGCAAAGCCCAACGCAGGACTTCCCACCCTGGATGCATCAGGAAAGACCTGTTATGACATGAGTGCTGCTGAATTCGCAGAGGAGATGGAGCTTCTGGTGGAAGCGGGTGCTACCGTACTGGGAGGTTGCTGCGGCACAGCTCCTGAGTATATTGCTGCATTACATGCCAAATTTAGTGAAAATGCAGCTGGGACTGATACTTCTGCTACTTGTGCATATAAAAAAGCTTTGCAAGTGGACAGATGCCCGGCAGGCAAGCATTTCGTGACTTCCCAGTGTATGACAGTTGAATTTGGATTGGATGATCCGGTATTGATCATTGGAGAGCGCATTAATCCTACCGGAAATGAGGAATTGCAGGAATCACTGCTTGATGATGACCTGGATACTGTTCTGGAGCTGGCAGAGGACCAGGAAGATGATGGCGCGTGCATTCTGGATGTGAATCTGGGCATGAGTGGTATTGATGAGAAAGAAATGATGCTGCGTGCCATTGATGAGATCAGTTTTGTGACGAATCTTCCGCTTTCGCTGGATTCTGTCAGTGCAGAGGTGCTGGAGGCGGCTCTTCGCCGTTACCCGGGACGGGCACTTATCAATTCTATTACTTTAGAGGCTGAAAAAATTGAGAAATTGCTGCCTCTTGCAGTAAAATACGGTGCAATGTTTGTGCTGATGCCGCTGTCTGATAAGGGGCTGCCTCAGGATTTTGAGGAGAGGAAACAGATCATTCAAAAGATTTACGGCAAAGCTTTGGAACTTGGAATGAGTAAAGATGATATGGTTGTGGATGGTTTGGTGACTGCGGTAAGTACCAACCGGAAAGCTGCTCTGGAAGCGTTGGAGACCATTCAATATTGCAAAGAAAATGGTTTTGCCACCGTGTGCGGTCTTTCTAATATTTCTTATGGAATGCCTGAGAGGAGCATGATCAATGCAGCGTTTATGCAGCTGGCTCGTAAGAGTGGACTGAATCTGGCCATTGCCAATCCGGCGCAGGAGTTGAATGAAGTCAATGAATTTGCCATGGATCTGTTGATGGACAAGGAAGATGCGGCACTGAAATACATTGAATATACGAAGACATTATAATTTTTTTAGTAACACTTGATAATAAACGTTAGATATAGAAGTAGGAGGATCACATATGATCGGTGCAGATGCCATTATCAGATGTCTGGAGGAAGAAGGCGTAACAACAGTTTTCGGTTACCCGGGCGTAGCAATCTGTCCTTTTTATAACAGTATTTTAGATTCCGATATCAGGACTATTCTGATCCGCACAGAGCAGAATGCGGCTCATGCAGCAAGCGGCATGGCCAGAATTACAGGTAGACCCGGAGTGTGCGCAGTTACCTCCGGTCCCGGTGCCACCAATGTGATCACCGGTATAGCCACTGCTTTTGCTGACAGTATTCCTCTGGTAGTGATCACAGGACAGGTAAACAGTGAACTTCTGGGAAGCGATGTGTTCCAGGAGGCTGATATTACCGGTGCTGTGGAATCTTTTGTAAAATACAGCTATCTGGTAAAGGATGTAAATGACATCCCCCGCGTATTTAAAGAAGCTTTTTATATTGCCAACACCGGACGCAAAGGTCCTGTGTTGATTGATGTGCCCATTGATATCCAGAATGCGGCTATCAGAAATTTCAAATATCCGGAAGAAGTAAAGCTTCGCACCTACAAGCCTACTGTAAAAGGCAACATGGTGCAGATCAAGAAAGTGGTAAAAGAGCTTGAGAAGGCCAGAAAGCCCATCCTCTGTGTGGGCGGCGGCGTGCTGTTAAGCGAGGCAAAAGAAGAACTGCGTCAGTTTTCAGAGGCACATCAGATTCCCGTAGTGTCCACCATGATGGGTATCGGTGCTATGCCCACCAGACATCCTCTGTATTTCGGTATGGTGGGGAATAACGGTAAGGCCTATGCCAACCGCGCAATGAACGAGTCTGATCTGCTGATCATGGTAGGAGCCAGAGTGGCAGACCGTGCAGTGAGCCAGCCTGACCTGATCACCCGTGGTAAAGTTTTGGTACATATTGATGTGGACCCTGCAGAAATCGGTAAAAATGCAGGACCCACCATTCCTCTGGTAGGAGATGCAAAGGCTATTTTCCAGGATTTCCTGAAGGAAGAGTTTGAAGCTGACTACTCTGAATGGGTGGAGTCTTTGGGAGAATACCGCGCTGCAATGGAGAAAAAGAGAAATCCCGATCCTGCTTACGTGGATCCTGCAGTGTTCATCACCAGACTTTCCGAGAAGATGCAGGACAATGGCGTATATGTGGCAGATGTTGGTCAGAACCAGATCTGGTCCTGCGCATACCATGTGGTAAAGGATGGGCAGTTCTTTACTTCCGGCGGAATGGGTACTATGGGCTATTCCATTCCTGCAGCTATGGGCGTCAAGGTGGCAGCGCCGGACAGACAGGTTATTGCGGTATGCGGTGATGGTTCTTTCCAGATGTCCATGATGGAGCTTGCCACATTAAAACAGCATGATATTCCTGTAAAGATCATTGTGCTGAAAAACAATTATCTGGGCATGGTGCGTCAGTATCAGCATTTTACCTACAAAGACAATTATTCCGTAGTAGACCTGTCCGGAAGCCCTGATCTGGAGAAGCTTTCTGCAGCGTATGATATTCCTTTCCTGCGCCTCTATAATATGGAGAAGGCGGAGGAGACCATTGATGCATTTTTGGAAAATGACGAGAGCATGATCTTAGAGTGCATCATTGATCCCATGGATCTGGTGTGATGAGGGGAAAGGAAGGTTGGTATATATGAAAAAAAGAATCTATTCCGTATTGGTAGAGAACCGCTCCGGTGCCCTGGTAAAGGTGGCCGGACTGTTCTCCAGACGATGCTTTAATATTGATAGTTTGGCGGTGGGAGAGACCGACGACCCTGATGTATCCTGCATGACCATTGTCAGCAGCGGCGACGAACGCACGATTGAGCAGATTGAGAAGCAGTTAAACAAAAAGCTGGATGTCATTAAGGTAAAGACCTTTTCCGAGAGACAGTGTATTACCAGAGAATTGATGCTGGTAAAAGTAAAATATAACAAGAACAACCGCCGTGACATCATAGAATTGTGTGAGATCATGAAGGCTGACATCGTAGATATGTCCAAGCACTTTATGATGATTCAGATTTGTGATACGCCTGACAAGCTGCAGCTGCTTTTAAAGATGCTTCAGGGAATCAGCATTGTAGAGGTGGCAAGAACCGGCGCGCTGGCACTTTCCAAGTGTACGGAGAATGATGATTGATCCATTTCATAAGAATTACGGGAATGTACCGGAGTGTTGTTTTAAAGTTTTAAAGAACTAAAGCGTTTTGTATTGACATTCTGCAAAGTTGTTGCTATATTATTATGAAAGTCCCGCGAAACGCGGAATAAGTAGGAGTTAAGTTATGCAGAAGAAAGTATTTCAGTTGTTGGTAGATAATACCTCCGGTGTACTGAGCCGTATATCCGGTCTGTTTTCCAGACGCGGTTACAACATTGAGAGTATTACTGCCGGTGAGACCGCGGATCCTAAGATCACCCGTATTACCATCGTAGCATCCGGTGATGATGAGATTCTGGAGCAGATTGAGAAGCAGGTGGCAAAGCTTGTGGATGTGCGGGATATTAAGGAGTTGGAGCCGGAAGTCAGCGTATACAGAGAATTGGCGCTGATCAAGGTGAAGGCTGCTCCTCAGGAGCGCCCCAGTGTGATCGCCGTGACCAATACCTTCCGTGCCAATATCATTGATGTGGCACCGGAAAGTCTGATCATAGAGATTACCGGTAGTGAGAGCAAGATTGATGCCTTTATCAGATTGCTGGAAGGCTTTGAGATCCTGGAGATCGCAAGAACAGGTATCGCAGGCTTAGGCCGTGGTATGGACAACATTACATACATTGATAATGTAGCACGTTAATTGAGGGGAACCCCTATCAGTTATAAATTTGGAACCAAACGGAGGAAATGAAAATGGCTAAAATTTATTATCAGGAAGATTGTAATCTTTCTTTATTAGAGGACAAGACAATAGCAATTATCGGTTACGGCAGCCAGGGCCACGCACATGCCCTAAACCTGAAAGATTCCGGTTGTAACGTAATCATTGGTTTATATGAAGGCTCCAGATCTTGGAACAAAGCAGTTGCTCAGGGATTTGAAGTATATACCGCAGCAGAAGCAGCCAAGAAAGCTGACATTATCATGATCCTGATCAATGATGAGAAGCAGGCAGCTCTTTATAAGAACGATATCGAGCCCAATCTGGAAGAGGGCAATATGCTGATGTTCGCTCACGGCTTCAATATTCACTTTGGATGTATCGTACCTCCCAAGAATGTTGATGTTACCATGATCGCTCCTAAGGGCCCCGGACACACCGTAAGAAGTGAGTACCAGGCAGGCAAGGGTGTTCCTTGTCTGATCGCTGTTGAGCAGGATGCAACCGGCAAGGCAACCGATATTGCTCTGGCTTACGCACTTGGCATCGGTGGCGCAAGAGCAGGAGTGTTAGAAACAAACTTCCGTACTGAGACTGAGACAGACCTCTTTGGTGAGCAGGCGGTTCTCTGCGGTGGTGTTTGTGCACTGATGCAGGCTGGTTTTGAGACTCTGGTTGAAGCCGGCTATGACCCCAGAAATGCTTACTTTGAGTGTATCCATGAGATGAAGCTGATCGTAGACCTGATCTACCAGAGCGGTTTCGCAGGCATGAGATATTCCATCTCCAACACTGCTGAGTACGGCGATTACATCACCGGTCCCAAGATCATCACTGAGGATACCAAGAAGGCTATGAAGAAGATCCTGTCCGACATTCAGGACGGTACTTTTGCTAAGGATTTCCTGGTGGATATGTCCGACGCCGGTAAGCAGGTTCACTTTAAGGCCATGAGAAAGCTGGCTGCCGAGCATCCCGCTGAGAAGGTTGGCGAGGATATCCGTAAGCTTTACAGCTGGAACAATGAAGAAGACAAGCTGATCAATAACTAATGGTTTAAAATGTGTCAGATGATATAGTGAAGATGGCATCCCCCGCAGGATAATCTGTGGGGGATGTGTTTTGTATGATAAATCAATAGCAAAAATGCAAAAACATAGACGATTGAACATGAAAGGGTGGCATAAAAGGATAAAATAAATCAATTAATTGGCTAAAAAGAGTCTATTCAAAAACAAGTGTATATATGTTATTATAGCAAAAGATATTATTATTGAAAGGTATGGTAAGTACTATGGGAATGACAATGACACAAAAGATTCTGGCCGCTGCAGCCGGACTTGACAAGGTAGAAGCCGGTCAGTTGATAGAAGCACAGCTGGATCTGGTGCTGGGTAATGATATTACCAGCCCTGTGGCAATCAAAGAGATGGATAAGATGAAGGTGGACGGCGTGTTCGATAAGGATAAAATCGCACTGGTTCCCGATCATTTTGTACCTAATAAAGACATTAAATCTGCTGAGCATTGCAAGTGTGTGAGAGAGTTTGCAAGACGCCATGATATTACCAATTATTTTGAAGTGGGGGAGATGGGGATTGAGCATGCCCTGCTTCCTGAGAAGGGTCTGACAGTGGCAGGTGATGTGATCATTGGTGCGGACTCCCATACCTGTACCTACGGCGCGTTAGGCGCGTTCTCCACCGGTGTTGGAAGTACTGATATGGCAGCCGGTATGGCTACCGGCAAGGCCTGGTTTAAGGTTCCTTCCGCTATCAAGTTCAATATTGTAGGTAAGCCTGACAAATGGGTCAGCGGTAAAGATGTGATCTTACATATCATCGGCATGATCGGTGTGGATGGAGCACTCTACAAATCCATGGAGTTTGTGGGAGAGGGCATTGCCAATTTGACCATGGATGACCGCTTCACCATCGCTAACATGGCAATCGAGGCCGGCGGCAAGAACGGTATCTTCCCTGTGGATGATCTGGCAATCGCCTACATGAAAGAACATTCCAACCGTGCATATACCATCTACGAGGCCGATGAGGATGCCGTTTATGATGAGGAATATACCATTGATTTGAGCACCCTTCGCCCTACTGTTGCTTTTCCTCATCTGCCTGAGAATACCCATGCCATTGATGAAATCAACGCCATGGACGATATCGCCATTGATCAGGTAGTGATCGGCTCCTGTACCAACGGCCGAATTGACGATATGAGAATTGCCGCAAAGGTGCTGGAGGGCAGACATATTGCCAAGGGCATGCGCTGTATCGTGATTCCGGCTACCCAGGCCATCTATATGCAGGCTATGGAAGAGGGACTGTTGAAAATCTTTATCCAGGCCGGTGCAGTGGTAAGCACACCTACCTGCGGACCTTGTCTTGGCGGTTACATGGGCATCCTGGCTGAGGGAGAGAGATGTGTATCCACTACCAACCGTAACTTTGTGGGACGTATGGGACATGTAAAATCCGAAGTATACCTGGCAAGCCCTGCAGTGGCTGCAGCCAGCGCCATCACAGGAAAAATTTCCAGCCCTTATGAACTGTAAGGGAAGAAAACGGTTTTACGTAATTCCAAAACGATATGATGCGTAAAAGCATACAGAATGGAGAAAAATATGAACAACGCAAAAGGAATTGTTTTTAAATACGGAGACAATGTTGATACAGATGTAATCATCCCTGCAAGATACCTGAATTCTTCTGATCCTGCAGAATTGGCCACTCACTGTATGGAAGATATTGATAAGGATTTTATTAAGAAGGTAAATAAAGGCGACATCATTGTGGCAGAGAAAAATTTCGGATGCGGCTCATCCAGAGAGCATGCCCCCATTGCTATCAAGGCTGCAGGTGTCAGCTGCGTCATTGCAGAGACTTTCGCCCGCATTTTCTACCGCAATGCCATCAACATCGGCCTTCCTATTATCGAATGTCCCGAGGCTTCCAAGGGTATTGAGGCAGGAGATGAGGTTGAGATTGATTTCAACACCGGCGTGATCACCAACGTGACCAAGGGCACCTCTTTCCAGGGCCAGGCTTTCCCTGAGTTTATGCAGAAGATCATTGCTGCAGAAGGCCTGATCAATTATATCAACAATAAATAATGTAAATCCAAATGACCTGTGTTTTTTGCACGGGTCATTTTTGGCCTCGGTGGAAGGTTTCCGATAGCCAATAATATTACCGTCAGTAATATTTCGATCAGTAATATTTCCGTCAGCAATATTTCTTGTGGTTTGGAAGTTTGATGTAGGTTTGTCAAACATTTGTTACAGTGACGATAAATAATCATTAAGCACTTGTCTTGGTGAATGCCACCCCAAAGGACGCATCGGAAAGTTGTTGTAATCTCTGCGATTATACAACTTCAGTT